>NZ_JBVKBZ010000002.1:0-1620160 GCF_055635195.1 Streptomyces sp. NPDC111628
CGATGCGGCATGGTGTGCTGCCGAAGACGCTGCATGCGGAGGAGCCGTCGCCGCATGTGGACTGGGCTTCGGGTGAGGTGCGGCTGCTGACGGAGACGGTGGAGTGGCCGGAGACGGGTCGCCCGCGTCGGGCGGGTGTCTCCTCGTTCGGGATCAGCGGCACCAACGCCCACCTCATCCTCGAACAAGCGCCTCACGACCGCCCGAGCACGCCGGTGCCCGTCGCTCTGCCAGTGACTCCATGGCCCGTGTCGGCCAAGTCCCCCGAGGCCGTTGTTCAGTTGGTGCAGGCGCTGGGCGAAGCCGACGCTCCGGCTGCGGATGTCGGGCTCTCGCTGGTGTCGCGTTCTCGGTTTGACCATCGTGCGGTGGTGTGGCCGGGCGGGGACGTGCGCGGGTCGGTGCGTGGCGGTGGTCTGGCCGCGTTGTTCACGGGTCAGGGTGCGCAGCGAATCGGCATGGGCCGTGAGCTGTATGCGAAGTTCCCTGTCTTTGCCACAGCGTTTGACGAGGTGTGCGCCGGTCTTGAGGTGTGGGACGACGAGCTGCTGGACCGGACGGTGCATGCGCAGGCTGCGTTGTTCGCGGTTGAGGTGGCGTTGTTCCGGTTGCTGGAGTCGTGGGGTGTGCGGCCGGATGTGCTGATCGGTCATTCGGTGGGTGAGCTGGCGGCTGCGCACGTGGCGGGTGTGTGGTCGTTGCAGGACGCCTGCCGGGTGGTGGCGGCGCGGGGCCGGCTGATGGACGCGCTGCCCGAGGGTGGCGGCATGGTTGCCCTGCGGATGAGCGAGAGCGACGCGCGCGCCGCGATCGAGGGTCGTCTTGGGGTGGGTCTCGCTGCGGTCAACGGCCCGGCGTCGGTTGTGGTGTCAGGGCCTCTCGATGCGCTGGAAGGTCTGGACGGCAAGCGTCTCAACGTCAGCCATGCTTTCCACTCCACGCTGATGGAGCCCATGCTGGACGACTTCCGTGCCGTGCTGGAGTCGGTGGAGTTCGGCGAGCCGTCGATGCGGTACGAGGCCACCGCCGCGTGCGGGTTTGGCTGGTCGGACCCGGAGTACTGGGTCCAGCAGGTCCGCGAACCGGTCCGCTTCCTTGACGCCGTAGACGCCGCTACAGACGTATCCACGTGGATGGAGGTCGGCCCCGACGCCGTACTGACCGCCCTGGTCGCGGGCATCCGCGACGACGAGCCGGTGCTGGCGCCGTGCCTGCGCAAGGGGCAGGACGAGACCGACACCTTCGTCACCGCCCTGGCCACCCTGTGGACCTCCGGCATCGAACTCGACTGGGCCACCCAGTACACCGGAGCCCGCCCCGTCGACCTGCCGACCTACCCCTTCCAACGCCAGCGCTACTGGCTCGACGCCCCCGCCGCCGCAGGCGATGCCGCCGGACTGGGTCTGCGCAGCTCCGGGCATCCCCTGCTCGGCGCCGTCGTCCGGATCGCGGGCGATGACACCGTCACTCTGTCGGGCGGGCTGTCGCTCGCCGCTCACCCCTGGCTTGCCGACCACGTCGTCATGGGCGCCGCGATCCTGCCCGGGGCGGCCTTCGTCGACCTCGCCCTGCGCGCGGGTGACGAGGTGGGCGCCGACCGGGTGGACGAGTTGCTGATCGAGGCTCCACTCGTGGTCCCCGCGACAGGGACCGTTGAGTTCCAGGCCGTCGTCACCGCCTCCGGCGAAGGACGTCACACGGTTGCCTTCCACTCGCGGCCGGCCGGAGAGGAGAGCTGGCAGCGGCACGCGAGCGCGGAACTGTCCCGGGGAGCCACGCCGCCCGCCGAGCGGTTCACCTGGCCCGTGCCGGGCGCGGAGCCCCTCGACACGGAGGGCTGGTACGAAGTACTGGCCTCCGTCGGGCTCTCCTACGGGGCGTCCTTCCGCGGACTGCGGGCCGTCCACAGGTCGGGCGAGGAGATCTACGCGGAGATCGAGCTGCCCACCGGTGTCGGGGTGACCGGCTTCGACGCCCACCCGGCCCTGCTCGACGCGGCGTTGCACGCCATCGGCTTCTCGGATGCCATGGGTGGTGGGACCTCGACCCTGTTGCCGTTCTCCTGGCAGGGCGTGACCTTGGCGGCGACCGGCGCGACCGCGGTGCGTGTCCGGATCGTCCCGCTCGGCCCGACCTCGGTCGCACTGACGCTGTTCGACCTCTCCGGCGCCCCCGTACTGACGGTCGAGCGGCTCGACCTGCGTGCCGTCGTCGCCCCCAGCACGGTCGTGGCCCGGTCCGGGCAGCGTGACAGCGTCTTCGGTGTCCGGTGGGTCCCGGCAGGCGCGTCCACCACGACGCGTGAGCGGAGCGACGTCACGGTCGTTCGTCTCGAAGCCCGGGGTGACGGTCCCGAGGCCGTGCACGCCGCGACGGTGCACGTGCTCGGCGAGATCCAGGACTGGCTCGGTGCGGACCGCGCGCTCGGTGCGCGTCTGGCCTTCGTGACCACCGGTGCCGTAGCGGTCGACGGCGATGACCGCGCCACCGACCTGGCACTCGCCGCGGTCTGGGGTCTGGTGCGCTCGGCCCAGTCCGAGCACCCGGGGGTCTTTGTTCTCGTCGACACCGACGGTTCCGTCCCCGTCGAGAGCGCGCTGGCCCTGGACGAGCCCCAGACGGCGATCCGCGTCGGCACCGTCCTGGCCGCCCGCCTCGCCCGGGCCGAGGCCACCACCGACTCCGAGTCGGGGGCCGACGCCGATGCCGACGCCAATGCCGCTGCCGCTGCCGCTGCCGCTGCCGACGCCGACGTCTACGGCACCGGCCCGGTGCTGATCACCGGTGGTACCGGGTCGCTCGGGCGCAGCGTGGCCCGTCATCTGGCGGTGCGGCACGGCGTCAAGGAGCTGGTGCTGGCCGGTCGCCGGGGAAGCGATGCGCCCGGCGCGGCGGAACTGGTCGCGGAGCTGGCCGGACTGGGCTGCACGGCCGCGGTCGTGGCGGCCGACCTCGGTGACCGCGCGGCCACCGCGGAACTGATCGCCGGACGGCCCTGGACGGCTGTGCTGCACGCCGCGGGTGTCACCGACGACGCGCTGGTGTCGTCGCTGACCCCCGAGCGGCTCGCCGCCGTGGCCCGTCCCAAGGCGGACGCCGCCTGGTATCTGCACGAGCTGACGCGGGACCTCGGCCTCCGGGCCTTCGTCCTGTTCTCGTCCGCGGCCGGCGTCTTCGGCAACCCCGGGCAGGCCAACTACGCCGCCGCGAACGCCTACTTGGACGCGCTCGCCGCCCGCCGCAGGGCCGAGGGCCTGCCCGCGACCTCGATCGCCTGGGGGCTGTGGGAGTCCGAGGGGATGGGGTCCGGGCTCGGCGAGTCGGACCAGCGGCGTATCGCCAGGTCCGGGATGCGGGCCCTGACGGTGGCCGACGGACTGGAGCTCCTGGACCGCGTGGTCCCGGGACCCGACGCGACGCCGGTTGTCACCGCCCTCGACCTGGCCGCGCTGCGGCACGCGGCCGCCGACGGCGAGGTGCCGCCGCTGCTGCGCGGTCTGGTACGCACCGCGGGGCGCCGTGCCGCCGCGGTCCAGGACGTCGACGCGCTGGTGCGCACCCTGACGCGGCTGTCGCACGAGGAGCGCGTCACCGCGCTCGGCGAACTCGTGCGCGGCCAGGTCGCCGAGGTGCTCGGGCACGCGGCCGCCACCGACATCGCGTTGGACCACAGCTTCCAGGAGCTGGGCTTCGACTCCCTCACCGGTGTCGAGCTGCGCAACCGCCTGGTCGCCAGGACGGGCCTGCGGCTGGCCGCGACCATCGCGTTCGACCTGCCCACGCCCGAGGCGATCGCGGGGCATCTCGCCGACCGCTTCGGCGACTTCATGAGCGACGGATCCGCCGGGGCGGAGCAGACGCAGGAGGCGTCCCCGTCCGGTCTGACCGCGCTGTTCCTCCGGGCCTGTCAGGACGACCGGATCCGGGAGGGCATGGAAATGCTGTTCGTGGCCTCGAAGTTCCGGGACGTCTACACCGGTGCGGCCGACCTGCCGAAGCTTCCGGTGCCCGTACGCTACAGCCAGTCGGACCACGGTCCGGTGCTCGTGTGCCTGCCGGCCTTCAGCGCGATATCCGGCCCCCAGGAGTACGCGCGGCTGGCCGTCGGCCTCGGCGAGGGGCTGGAGGTGGTGGCGCTCGCCCATCCCGGGTTCCTGCCGGACGAGACCATCCCGGACTCGCTGGACGCCTTCGTCCGGGTGCAGGCCGAGGCGGTCAAGGCCGTCACGGGC
Source organism: Streptomyces sp. NPDC111628 (assembly GCF_055635195.1). Lineage (NCBI taxonomy): Bacteria > Bacillati > Actinomycetota > Actinomycetes > Kitasatosporales > Streptomycetaceae > Streptomyces > Streptomyces sp. NPDC111628. The sequence continues at coordinate 4,233 of NZ_JBVKBZ010000002.1, forward strand.
GACCGGCCCGCGGTGATCGTCGGACGGTCCGCCGGAGGCTGGGCCGCGCACGCGGTCGCCGCCCGGCTGGAGGCCGACGGCCACCGGCCCATGGGTGTCGTGCTCCTGGACACCTACCCCAGCAGCGCCGACGAGCAGGCACTGTTCGAGATGATGCGCGGCACGCTGGCCCGTGACGGCATGTTCGCCCTCATCGACGACTGCCGGCTGACCGCCATGGGCGCCTACACCCGGATCTTCCTCGACTGGCACCCGGAGCCGATCTCGGCCCCCACTCTGCTGGTCAAGGCCGACGACGTGGCCCGCGGTGTCGCCGCCTACTGGGACCTGCCGCACGACGAGGCCACCGTCCCCGGTGACCACTTCACCCTGCTCGAAGAGCACGCCGACGCCACCGGACAGGCCGTCCGCGACTGGCTCGGCGCCCGAAACCAGTGAACAAGCCCCGACCGAAAGGTGACACACCCATGACCGCAGCCCCCGACCTCCAGACCACCTCGCTCAAGGAGGCGCTGGACTGCTTGCTCACCGCGGACGACGCGGGCCGGGACAGCGCGTTCCGTGCGCTGACCGCGCTGGTCTGGGAGGGCACGCCCACCCCGGCAGCCGCGGGCGCGGTGCCCCTCCTGCGCGACGGGCTGGCCGCTTCCGAGGGCGCTCCCGCGGCGCTCCTGGCCGTTCTGCTCGGTGTGCTGGCCGAGCCTGCCGACGACCTCGGGCCCGCTGCCGCAGCGGCACGGAGCGAGGTCGGGGAGGGCCTCGACCTGTACCTGCGGCTGCTGGCCGAGCGGCGGGCCGACCAGGCGTTCACCCAGGCGCTGCTCTACCTCGTGGCGCACTTCCCCGAGCACCGCGCCGCGGTCCTCGAAGTCGCCGACGGGCTGGACCTCGCCGAGACGGACCACGCCAGGCTGCGTCGCTGCCTCACCGAACGCGACCCCGCGAACCCGGGCTACGGCCGTCAGTGGCCGGCGCCGACGGTCTGGGCGCTCAGTGACGAGGAAGCCTCCATCGACGCCATGTGGATGCCGGACGTGCCCGAGGAGTTCGGCGTCAGCATCTTCAACAACGACACCCGGATGCTGCTGGGCTACTCCGGGGCCAAGGCACTCGGGGCGATAGCGGGCCGCATCGTCGGCGCCGACACGGAGACCGCTCCCGAGGCCGCGCCGCTCACCGGCGTGCGCCCGCCGGCCGGGCCGCTCGGGGCGCACGCCGAGGCCTTCGCCTGCCCCGACTGCCGGGGGGCGCTGCGCGTCGAGCCCGGTGACGCCGCCGTCGTCTGCGAAAGCTGCGACACCCGCTTCGGCACCGACGAGGGCTACCTCGACATGCCGTGCAGCATCGACATGGGCATGATCGAGTACATGCTGCGTGACCCGGTCCACGTGCCGCGCTACGAGGACGGTCTGCGCCCGGCGTTCCTGCGGGTCATGGGCCGCAACTGGGACGCCCGGGTGACCGTGGCCGACGAGCACGCCTACATGGCCGAGCACGTCGCCCCGGCCGACGGCCCGATCGTCGACATCGCGGCGGGCGCGGGACGCTGGACCAGGCTGCTCGCCGAGCTCGTCGACCCCGGCCGGGTCGTCGCCACGGACCTGTCGGGGCCCTCGCTCGCCCAGCTCCAGCAGGCGCTGCCGGAGGTGCTCGCGGTCCGCGCCAACGCCCTGGGCCTGCCGTTCGCCGACGGCTCGGTCGGCGCCCTCACCTGCTGGAACGCGCTCCAGGCGCTGATGGATCCCAAGGCCGTCGTCGCCGAGGCCGGGCGTTGTCTGCGCCGGGGCGGCAGCTTCACCGGGCTGACCTTCCGGCCGGACGCGGACCCGGTCTACCGCTTCTTCCAGGCGCGGCACGAGCAGGCTCTGATGTGCCGGCTCATCGACCCCGACGAGCTGCGCGCCTGGATCGAGGAGGCCGGCATGCGGGTCGTGGACCTGTCCGGCCCCGGTACGTTCCTGTACTTCTCCGCGGTCAAGGACTGAGGACCGACGAGCCCGCGCGAGGTATGGCGGCGGTGACCGGGGAAGCCCACCGGCCACCGCCGACGCGTGCGGATCGTTGCGGGCCACCGCCGACCCGCGGGCCGTGCGGGCCCCCGCCGACCGGTGGGGGCCCGGGGCCGGTCCCGGAACGGCGAGAGCGGCCAGTGAAGTCACTGGCCGCTCTCGGCTGTTGGCGCGCGGGTCGGGTCAGGGAACGACGACGAGGCGGCGGCCGTCCCGGTCGCCCCGGTTCCAGGCCTTCTCGATGTCGGCCAGCGGAACCGCCTCCGTGCCGATGGAGATCTTGCCCTCGGCGCCGCTGTTCATCAGCTTGCCCCAGACCTCGGCCTGCACCTCGAAGGGAGCCATGCCGCCGAAGCCGGAGATCGTCAGGGCCGTGCTGCGCAACGCGTGCGCCGACAGGCTGATCGACGGCCCCGCGCCGTCGCCGACCTGCACCAGCCGGGTCTCGCCGTCGGAGGCGCCCAGTCGCTTCTGGGTCAGCGCCGTCAGCAGCGCCTCGGTCGGGGCGCCCCAGACGTAGTCGACCACGACCTGGTACCCGCCGCCCTCGGCCTCCCGCGCGAACGCCTCGGCCAGCTCGTCCCCGGTCAGCCTGAGGTCCACGGTGGCGTCGGCGCCCAACGCGGCAACCTCCTCCAGGGCCTTGGGGTCCCGGCCCGCGGCCACCACCCGGCCGGCCCCCAGGAGCTTGGCGATCTGCACCGCCAGCCGCCCGCACACACCGGTCGCGCCGAGCACCAGTACCGTCTGGTCGGGCTTGAGCTCGCCGCGCCACTGGAGCGGCATCCACGCCGCCATGCCGGGGTTGACCAGCGCCGCCGCGGTGACGTCGTCGAGTCCCTCGGGCACCGGGGCGCACATGTACGACGGGACGACGGTGCGCTCGGCGTAGGTGCCGTAGGGGTCGCGGGGCATGGCGAACCACACCCTGCTGCCGTCCTCCAGGCGGCCGATGCCGTCGTTGCCGGGAACGTGCGGCAGCTTCTCGGGGCTGGCGTAGTGCGAACCGCTCGCCAGGGCGCGGTCGATGCGGTTCAGCGCGGCGGCGCCCATCTGCACCAGCACCTCGTTCTCCCCGGGCTCCGGGTCGGGATACTGCTCGTAGACCGGTGCCTGGCCGAAGGTGTGGAGTACTCCAGCGTGCATGTCCGATTCCTTACCTGAGGTAGTTGCTGAGGCGCTTGACCCACCAGAACCAGAAGGTCGTGAAGGGGAACTTGCCTTTGGTGTGCCGCATGAAGGGCGACGGGGCGGTGTTGCCCTCAAGGCGCCGCGCGGTCTTGGAGAACGAGGCCACCTGGGCGCCGCGTGCCTTCTCGTAGGCGCGCAGCAGTTCCGCGCCCTCGCGGCCCTTCGGGTCGGCGAGCAGTCGGCCGAGCGACCACACGTCTTCGAGGGTCTGGTTGACGCCCTGTCCGAGGGTCGGCGGGACGGCATGCACGGCATCGCCAAGCATCGTCACCTTCCCCCGGCCCCACGACTGCGGAACCTGGTGTATCACATGCGGGTACATGTCGATCTCGTCGTCCGAGAGATTGGCCAGAACCTGCGGCACCGGCTCGGCCCAGTCGCCGAACCGCGCCCGGAGGTTCTCCAGCGGGGACGGATCGCCGTCCGCGTCGGGACGCGTCCGCGACACGCCGCCCACCGCGCCGGGCGGGGCCGTCTCACCCTGCTGCCACGGGACCGCGAACACCCACATCAGCAGCCCGTCGACCGGGAACAGCATGCAGAAGCCGCCCGGCCCGTGCATGCCGAGCACCTGGTTGTGCCACGGGTGGTCGACCAGCTTGGTCATCCCGTACCAGGTGGCGTAGCCGGTGTGTTCGGCGTCCGCGAGGCCGTCACCGACCAGGGCGCGGCGGATCGCCGAGCGGTGGCCGTCCGCGGCGACGACCACGTCACCGCCGGCGGTGGTCCCGTCGGTGAAGGTGACCACGGGGTCCGTGCCGCCCTCGCCCCAGGACTCCACACCGGAGCACTCCTTGCCGAACCGGAAGATCTCCGGGGGCAGCCCGTCCGCGAGTTCGGCGATCAGCCGGCCCCGCGGGATGCCGAACGCCGGAGAACCGGTCTTCTCGGCGATCTTGCTGAGCCGCAGCCGGCTGGCGAGGGCCGCGTCGTGGAACAGCGTGTCGAAGCTGTCCAGACGGTTGTCGCCCGTGGCGGCCCGCACGCCCATGTGCTCCAGGATGCCGGTGCCGTTGGGCCAGAGGATGAGCGCGGCGCCCCCGGTGCGCAACCGGTCGGCCTTCTCGTGGACCGTCACTTCGTGGCCCGCCGCGATCGCCTCGCGCGCGAGCGCGAGACCGCCGATCCCGGCTCCGACGATGGTGACCTTCATCGTGACCGCCCGGCCCGGGACGATGAACGATATCGGTGCATTGTTCCTCCGGTTGGTCGCCTGCCTCCGACGGACTCACCCCACCACCCCGACGCCGCCCCGCCTACCCTTGACCGTCCCCCTACAGCCCCCTGTCTTGTCGCCGGATCCTCGGCACCGCGCGACGGGCCGCTCTACCGTGAGGGCCCCGATGGCGCCGACAAGGGAAGTGAAAATGGACAGCGAGACGGGCACACCCCTGTCCTTTCCGTTCGCAGAGCACGCCGTCATGGAGATCGAGCCGGAGTACGAACTGCTCCGAAAGCGCAGCGGAATGGCCCGTGTCACCGTGCCCCACGGCGACGAGGCCTGGCTGGCCACCCGCATGGCCGAGGTCAAGAAGGTCCTCGGCGACCCGCGGTTCAGCCGCGAGGCCACCGCCGATCCCGACGCCCCCCGTTACACCCGGCAGGCGATGGCCGCGCTGGACGTCGTCGTGACGATGGACCCGCCTCGCCACACCAGGGTGCGCAAGCTGCTCAACAAGGCCATGACGAACAAGCGAGCCGAGGACCTGGCACCCGAGGTCGCCGCCGTGGCCGACGAGCTCGTCGACGAGATCATCGCGCAGGGGGCACCCGGCGACCTCGTGGAGAAGTTCGGCCTGGAGCTGCCGCTGCGGGTGCTCGCCGCCCTGTTCGGCGTCCCCGACGACGAGTACGGCCGCTTCAAGGACCTCGTGCACGACATGGTCGCCACCGGCACCGGCCAGCAACTCGGCGTCTACTTCTTCGAGTTGCTCGGACGGCGGCAGGCCGAGCGCGGCGACGACCTGCTGAGCGCGCTGCTCGACGTCCGCGAGGGCGACGACCGGCTCACCGACATGGAGATCATCATCAACGCGGTCACCATGGTGGTGGCCGGGTACGAGACCACCTCGTCGGAACTCTGCGGCATGCTCTACGTGTTGCTGCGTCACCCCGAGCAACTGGCCTACCTCGTCGCCCACCCCGACCGGGTGCCCGGAGCCGTGGAGGAACTGCTCCGCTTCACCCCGATGACGTCCACCGGCACCAACCCGGCGATCGCCACCGAGGACGTCACGATCGGCGACGCAGTGATCCGCAAGGGCGAGGCCGTGCTGGCCTGCCTGGTCTCCGCCAACCGCGACGAGGAGGCGTTCGAGAACCCGCAGGTCCTCGACACCACGCGCGACACGGCCGTGCCCCACGTGAGCTTCGGCTTCGGCCCGCACTACTGCGTCGGCGCGCGGCTCGCCCGGATCGAGCTCCAGACCGGGGTCGGCACGGTGCTGCGCAGGATGCCGGACTTGGCGCTGGCCGTCCCGGAGGATCAAATATCCCTGGCGAGCGGATTCGTGATGCGCCGCCTGGCAGGGCTTCCCGTCACCTGGTGACGCCGGAGCCGCCGTACCCGACCGAGGAGTTCCCGATGCATTCGTTCGACGTCAGCACCCCGCTCGTGGCGAGGATCAACTTCCAGCGCGGCAGCTGCACGGTGAGCGTCCGGCCCGGTGCGGCGACCGTCGACGTCGGTGCCGAGAAGCCCGGCGGGCCGGCCCTGCGGGAGGCCCCGGTGGTCACGTTCACCGACGGTGTGCTCCGGGTGGAGGCCGGCAAGGCGTCCTGGCCGCGGCGGGCCACCGCGGTGCGGATCAGCGTCGGCGTGCCGGAGGGCTCCACGGTGGAGTGCACCGCCGGCAGCGGGGAGTTGAGCGTCACCGGCGCCGCGGGCGCGGTCGTCGCCGACCTCGGCTCGGGCGACGTCGAGGTGGACCGCGGCGACGGCCTCGACCTGCGGACCGGATCGGGCGACATCGTCGTCCACGGCGCGGACGGCACCGTCAAGGCGGAGACCGGATCCGGCCGGGTGGAGATTGAGCGGGCAGGTGCGGACGTCGACGTCGTGAACTCCAGCGGCCCGACCGCGATCGGCCGCGCCGACGGCGACGTCCGGGTCAGGGCGGAGTCGGGCGCGGTGACGATCCGCTCCGCCGGCGGCCGCTCGGTCGACGTCCGTTCGGCGTCCGGCTCGGTGAGCGTCGGCGTGCGGCAGGGGTACCGGGTGCGGACGGACCTGCACAGCTCCAGCGGGACCATCGGCGGCGATGTCGCGGGCGGGACCGCCGCCGGGGACGGCGAGCTCGACGTCAGGGTCGCCACCGCGAGCGGAGACATCGACATCTACTCATCTGAAGGATGAACCGGAATGACCGTAGTCGATGAGCGTCCGGATCTGCCGTCGGCGGATCCGGCGCCCGGGCCGACGGCCCCCGCCGAACCGGAATCGGCGAACGCGCGCCTGCTGGAGATGCGCGAGGAGCTCGAACGCGGCCCCAGCAGGCAGGCGACCGAGAGCCAGTGGGCCCGCGGCAAGCTGACCGTCCGCGAACGGATCGAACTGCTCTTCGACAAGGGCAGCTTCCAGGAGATCGAGGGGCTGCGCCGGCACCGGGCGACCGGCTTCGGCCTGGAGCACCGGCGCCCGCTCAGCGACGGCGTCGTCACCGGCTGGGGCCTGGTGCACGGACGGACCGTCTTCGTCTACGCCCACGACTTCCGCATCTTCGGCGGCGCACTCGGCGAGGCGCACGCCGAGAAGATCCACAAGGTGATGGACCTGGCCGAGAAGGCCGGGGCGCCGATCGTCGGGCTGTGCGACGGGGCCGGTGCCCGGATCCAGGAGGGCGTCTCGGCGCTCGCCGGATACGGCGGCATCTTCCAGCGCAACGTCCGCAACTCCGGCGTCCTGCCGCAGATCAGCGTCGTCCTGGGACCCTGCGCCGGAGGGGCGGCCTACTCACCGGCCCTCACCGACTTCGTGTTCATGGTGCGCGGCACGGCCCAGATGTTCATCACGGGTCCCGACGTGGTCCAGGCCGTGACCGGTGAGAGCATCACCCACGACGCGCTCGGCGGCGCCGACACCCATGCGGAACGCTCGGGGGTGGCCTCGTTCGCCCACGACAACGAGGCGGACTGCATCGAGGACGTCCGCTACCTGCTCTCGCTGCTGCCCTCCAACAACCGCGAGATGCCACCGGCGGTGCTCGCCGACGACCCCGCGGACCGCAGGACCGACGCGCTCACGGACATCGTGCCGGCCGACCCGCAGCGCTCCTACGACATGCGCCGGGTCATCACGGAGATCGTCGACGACGAGGAGTTCTTCGAGGTCCACGAGCGCTGGGCACCGAACGTCGTCTGCGCGCTGGCCAGGCTGGACGGCCAGGTGGTCGGCATCGTCGCCAACCAGCCCGCCCACCTCGCCGGGGTGCTCGACCTTGAGGCCAGCGAGAAGGCCGCACGCTTCGTCACCATGTGCGACTCCTTCAACATCCCGCTGGTCACCCTCGTGGACGTGCCGGGCTTCCTGCCGGGTGTCGACCAGGAGCACCGGGGCATCATCCGGCACGGCGCGAAACTCCTGTACGCCTACTGCAACGCCACCGTCCCCCGCGTCCAGGTGATCCTGCGCAAGGCCTATGGCGGCGCCTACATCGTGATGGACTCCCGGTCCATCGGCACCGACGTGTCCCTCGCCTGGCCCGGCAACGAGATCGCCGTCATGGGCGCGGAGGGCGCGGCCAACGTCATCTTCCGCCGGGAGATCGAGGCCGCCCCCGACCCGGAGGAGGCCAGGCGCACCCTTGTCGCCCGCTACCGCGAGCAGTTGATGCACCCCTACTACGCGGCCGAGCGCGGCCTGGTCGACGACGTCGTCGAACCGGGCGAAACCCGCTCCAGGCTCATCGCCACGCTGGCCATGCTCCGCACCAAGCACGCTCCGCTGCCCAGCAGGAAGCACGGGAATCCGCCGCAGTGAGGCGCGCGGAGAGGTCGGAGGTCTCGCCTTGACGGCCACAGCCGACGCGTACGACCGGTGGATCCGGGCGTTCCACGAGTCGGCCGACGACGGGGTCCGGCTGATCTGCCTCCCCGCGGCCGGGGAGTCCGCGAACAGCTTCTTCGCCCTCTCCTCCGCCCTGCCGCCCTCGGTGGCGACGCGGTGCGTCCAGTACCCGGGGCGCCAGGACCGCGGCGACGAGCGGACCACGGCGGACGTCCACGGGCTCGCCGCGGACCTGCTCCAGGCGCTGGAGGGGCATCTGGACTGGCCGTACGCCCTGTTCGGGCACGGCATGGGCGCGGTGGTCGCCTTCGAACTGGCCAGGCTTCTGGAACGTGGCGCGGGCCCGGACCCCACGGCGCTCGTGGTCTCCGGGCGCAGGGCGCCCGCCGTGCTCCGTGACGAGCGGGCCCGCTCGGAGGGCGGCGGGGCGGAACCCGAAGCGCTCCTGCCGGCCGGTGCCGATGCCGTGTTCATCAAGGGACCGGAGCAGGGCGACGCCGTGCTGTCGGCCCTGCGGGCCGAACACCGGGCCGCCGAGACGTACCGGTGCGAAGCGGGTGCCGCGGTGCGGTGTCCGCTCACCGTTCTGGTCGGGGACAGGGACCCCGGGACCACCATCGAGCAGGCGCGGGCGTGGCGGCGGCACACGACGGGTGAGTTCGACCTGCGGATCCTGCCCGGCGAACGCCTGGTCCTCCAGGAGTGCGCGACCGAGGTGGTCAACATCATCTCCGACGTGCTGCTGTACGTCCGGCCGCCCGCCGACGACGGGGACCCCGCCGGCGGCTGAGCCCCGGCGGCCGACGGGCCGGGCGGCCCGTCGGAGCCGGGGCCGGCCCGGTCAGGCGGTGCAGGCGGTGCGCCGCCGGTCCGCCTCGTCGAAGACCCGGCCGGAGGGCAGGTCCTGCCGGTGGCGCACGTCGAGCTTGCGGTACACCCGGGTCAGGTGCTGCTCGACGGTGCTGACCGTAATGAACAGCCGGGTGGCGATCTCCCGGTTCGTGTGCCCGTGCGCCGCCAGCGTGGCCACCCGGTGCTCGGCCTCGGTCAGCGAGTCGACGCCCTCCGCGGGCCCCTGCTCCGGGCGCTCGGCGGGCGGTCCCGGCCGCTGCTCGGCCCAGTGCAACGACCGCTGAAGCGTCTCCGCCCCGCAGTCCTTGGCGACGCGCCAGGCCCGCCGCGCGAACGTCCTGGCCTTGCCGGGATTGCCGAGGTGCTGGTGCACGTGCCCCAAGTCCGCCAGCACCCTGGCCAGCTCGTGACGGTCGTCGCTGCCCTGGAGGACGTCCAGGGCCCGGTGCAGCAGTTCCTGACGCTCCTTGAGCGCCTTGGTGGTGGCGAGGACACGCAGTGCGGCCGCATGCGAGGCGGGACGCCCGGCCTCGGACGCCGAGAGGTGCTCCTCCACCAACTGCGCGGCCCGGCTCTGGTTGTTCATCCGCAGCCACGTCTCCGCCGCGCCGAGCCGCCAGGGCACGAGTGCGTCCGAGTCCATCCGCCAGGAGCGCATCCGCTCCCCGCACGCGAGGAAGTCCGCGAGCGCGGCCTGGGGCTTGCCGTCGGCGTTGTGGTACTGGGCCCGGGCCGCCAGATAGTGGAGGCCGAAGCGGGTATCGAACAGCTGTTCGGGTACGGGGTGCGCGACCAGGCGGCGAGCCGTGTCGCGGTCGCCCATGCCGATGGCCGCGCTGATCCCGGTGGCCAGCGGCAGGCCGATCCCGACACCCCAGCTGTCCGGCGGCAGGAGCGACAGGCTGGCCTGCGACAGCCGTGCCGCGGCGGCCAGTTCGCCCCGGCGCAGTTCGACCAGGGCGAGCAGGGAACCGAGGATCGCCCGCCAGGTGGCCGACTCCCGGCTGGTGATCTCGGCGTCCAGCTGCCGGCACCACTCCCCGGCGAGGGAGAGATGGTCGCTGTAGATCAGCGCCGAGATCGCGGCCGTCAGCAGCTCGACGGTGTGATCGGTGAGGCGGACGTTCTGGAGCACCTGCCCGGCCGCGCGGGTGATCGCCTCGTCCCGTTCGCCCCGGAGCACGGCGGCCAGCCCGCCCAGGGCCCGGTGCGCGTCGGCGTGCATGCTGTAGGGCACGGCGAGTTGCGCGTCCGGCGACTCGGCGGGACCGTCCGCCAGCCCGGCGACACCCGGGTAGGTGGACTGGATCCACAGCCAGGTGTTCATGAGGTGGAACGGCAGGTCGGGTTCGTCCGACGCGGTCCGTTCGACGTTGCGCAGCGCGCTCACCGCCTCGTCCGTCATACCGTGCCACAGCATGCGTGGCACGAGGGACAGCGCGTTGGACGCCGGGATCCGCCCCTCGCGGGCCGGCGCGGCCAGCGTGCGCAGCTGCCGCGTGGCGGCGGACGGTTTGACCCGCCAGAGCGTCTCCGCCAGCTGGACGTTGACGACCAGTCGCTCCCGGTCGTCCTTCAGGACCTCCCCGGCACGCTTGAGGCAGCGCACCGCCAGTGCCGGCCGGTCACTGCGCAGCGCCTGCCGGCCGGCATCGGCCAGCACCCGGCTCGCCCACGGCTCACCGGGCAGGTCGGCCTTGAGCAGGTGCTCGGCCAGTTCCACCGGCTGCACACCCTCGTGGTAGAGCAGGCAGGCCGCCCGGCGGTGCAGCTCCTCCAGCTCGGCGGGAGGCAGCCGGTCCAGCACGGCGCAGCGCACCTCGCGGTGACGAAGCGTGTGCCGGGAGACGAGACCGGTCTCGGTGAGTGTCCTGACCGCCCGTTCGGTGGCCGGTGCGTCCAGCCGCAGGAGACGGGCGAGCACTTCGTCGGAGCCCTGGCCGTCGAGGACCGCGAGCCCCTGCGCCACCCGCAGCGCGTTCGGGCCGCAACGGTGCACACAGGTGAGCGCGGCATGCACGAAGCCCTCGCCGATCGAGGGCGGTTCACCGGCCGCGGGCACGGGACCGGCCGCGAGGTCCTGGAGCAGGGCACGCACCAGCAGGGGGTTGCCCCCGGTGAGCGACCAGACGTCACGGGCCGCCCGGTCGGTGCCCTCGGGCAGTCCCCGCAGCAGCTGGGCGACCCCGTCGACGGTGAGCGGGCCGACGGTGACCCGTGCCACGCGTGCCTGATGAAGCAGTTCGTCGAGCGGCGCGGGCGTGTGCGTTTCGGCTTTCGTCGTATGCGTGACAAGAATCGACGCCGGTGCGGTGCGAATCCGGCGGTAGAGGTAAAGCAGGCAATGCAGGGAGTGTTCGTCGGCATATTCAATACCGTCCACACTCAGCAGCACAGGATGCTGTGCCGTCAAAATGGTCAGCACTTCGTAGAAGAAATGCAGAAGTCTGAGGGAAGGAGTTTCCGATTCCCTTTCCTTCCGGATTTCTTCCGACATGATCGGCAGTTCCCCGGCCAGCGCGAGTCCGCGGAACAGTTGGTCGATCATCCCATACGGAAGTGCTTGTTCCGCCGGCGAGCAGGTCGCCCTGAGGACGCGAATGCCGGTGCTTCCAAGGCGCCGTGACACCACGTCAAGTAGTTCGGTTTTACCGCAGGCGACCCCACCCGTGATGACGCCGAGATCGCCGGTGCTTCCCGCGGAGCCCTCGAGCGCTGCGCATAGCCGCTCGATCTGGGCATGACGTTCCGCAAGCAATTGTTTCCCCCGTTTAACTCATGTGCGTAAGTCGCTGTGTCACCGGTGGTCACCGGCGACGAGGCTCCGGAGGCCCCCTTGCCCCCGCGTTACCAGCCCCTCCGAATAACTTCACAGATTCATCACCGAGTCTAGTTACGTCTAGGCAAAGAATTGGTAATAAAAGCATCTAGAAGAGGCAAGATCGGCAGATCCCGGCTTCCTTTGTGATCGGGCGATCGCGGAGTGTGATGCCGACTCCGAGGGGGCCGCGGACGGTGTTCGGACTTCCGTGGCGAAGAGCCCCGACGCGGCCGTGGTGATGCCTTAGGCTGCCCGAACGGGCTCTCCCTGGAGGTGCGGATGCGTCGTCCTGTCGCGCGGAATCTCACGGTCCTGGCGGTCTCGGCCGCCGTGGTGGTCTCGGTAGGAGCGGCGGCGCCGCCCACGCACCGGAGCGCGCCCGCCGCCCCGAGCGGGCCCACCGCTGCCAAGACCCCCGTCGCCGTCGGGTACGGCGGCGCGGTCGCCAGTGTCGACCAGGACGCCTCCGCCGCCGGCATCGAGGTGCTCCGCAAGGGCGGCAACGCCGTCGACGCCGCCGTGGCCACCGCCGCCGCGCTCGGTGTCACCGAGCCCTACTCCGCGGGGGTGGGAGGCGGCGGCTACTTCGTCTACTACGACGCCAGGTCCCGCACGGTGCGCACCATCGACGGCCGCGAGACCGCGCCGCTCACCGCCGACGAGAAGCTCTTCACGGAGAACGGCGAGCCGCTGGCCTTCGCCGACGCCGTCACCAGCGGCCTCGCCGTCGGCACCCCGGGCACCCCCGCGACCTGGCAGACCGCCCTCGACCGGTGGGGCAGCCGCAAGCTCTCCTCCGTGCTGAAGCCCGCCGAACGCCTGGCCCGGCACGGCTTCACCGTCGACGGGACCTTCCGCTCCCAGACCGCCGCCAACGAGCAGCGGTTCCGCTACTTCCCCGACACCGCCGAGCTGTTCCTGCCGGGCGGTGAACTCCCGGCCGTCGGCTCCACGTTCAAGAACCCCGACCTGGCACGCACGTACAAGGAACTCGGCCGCGAGGGCGTCGGCGCGATCTACCACGGCGAACTGGGCGAGGACATCGTCGACACCGTCAACAAGCCGCCCGTCGACCCGGACTCGGGCTGGAACGCCCGTCCCGGCGACCTGTCCGCCAAGGACCTCGCGGCCTACCAGGCCAAGCTCCAGGCGCCCACGAAGACCTCCTACCGCGGCCTGAACGTGTACTCCATCGCGCCCTCCTCCTCCGGCGGCACCACCGTCGGCGAGGCCCTCAACATCCTGGAGCGCACCGACCTCTCCACCGCGGACAAGGCCGGCTACCTGCACCGCTACATCGAGGCCAGCCGCATCGCGTTCGCGGACCGCGGGCGCTGGGTCGGCGACCCCGCCTTCGAGGACGTACCGGCGAAGCAGCTGCTGTCCCAGCGGTACGCCGACTCGCGCGCGTGCCTGATCAAGGACGACGCGGTGCTCACCAGCCCCCTCGCCCCCGGTGACCCGAGGCACCCCGCCCCCTGCGCGGGCGGCGGCACCGCGGCGCCGACGACGTACGAGGGCGAGAACACCACGCACCTCACGGTGGCCGACAAGTGGGGCAACGTCGTCGCCTACACGCTCACCATCGAGCAGACCGGCGGCAGCGGCATCACCGTGCCGGGGCGCGGCTTCCTGCTCAACAACGAGCTGACGGACTTCTCCTTCGCCCCGGCCAACCCGGCCGTCCACGACCCGAACCTGCCCGGTCCCGGCAAGCGCCCCCGTTCCTCGATCGCCCCGACGATCGTCCTGGACCGGCACCACAAGCCGGTGGTGGCCCTCGGCTCGCCCGGCGGCGCCACCATCATCACCACCGTGCTCCAGACCCTCACCGGTTTCCTCGACCGCGGACTCCCGCTCGTCGACGCGATCGCCGCGCCGCGCGCCAGCCAGCGCAACGCCGCGCAGACCGAGCTGGAACCGGGCCTCTACGACAGCGGCACCCGGGCGGAGCTGGAGGCACTCGGGCACTCCTTCAAGCTCAACCCCGAGATCGGCGCCGCGACCGCCGTACAGCGACTGGCGAACGGCAGGTGGCTGGCCGCCGCCGAGAAGGAACGGCGCGGTGGCGGCTCGGCGATGGTGGTACGGCCCACTCGCTGAGCGCCGAGGGTCACAGTTCGGGGGCGGGTCGCCGTTCGGGCGTGCGGAACGCAAGCCGCCCGTCCTCGACGTCGACCGTCACCCGGCCGCCCTCCGTCACCCGGCCGTCCAGGAGCAGCCGGGACAGCTCGTTGTCCACCTCGCGCTGGATGGTGCGGCGCAGCGGCCGGGCGCCGTACTCGGGCTGGTAGCCGCGCTCGGCGAGCCAGTCCACGGCCGCGTCGGTGAAGTCGACGACGATGCCCTGCGCGTGCACCATGCGACGGGTCTGCTCCAGGAGCAGGCTGGTGATCTGCCGCAGCTGCTCGCCGCTGAGCTGACGGAAGACCACGATCTCGTCGACGCGGTTGAGGAACTCGGGCCGGAAGTGCTCCCGCAGCGGACGCAGCACCTGCTCGCGCCGCGCCTCCTCGTCCGCCTCCGCGCCGCCCGAGCCGAAGCCGATCCCGGCGCCGCGCCGGGTGATCACGTCGGAGCCCAGGTTGCTGGTCATCACGACGACCGTGTTGGAGAAGTCCACCGTCCGGCCCTGCGAGTCGGTCAGCCGCCCGTCGTCCAGGACCTGGAGCAGGATGTTGAAGACGTCGGGGTGCGCCTTCTCCACCTCGTCCAGCAGGAGCAGCGAGTAGGGGTGCCGGCGCACCACCTCGGTGAGCTGACCGGCCTCCTCGTGCCCGACGTAGCCGGGCGGGGCGCCGACCAGTCGGCTGACGGTGTGGCGCTCCTGGTACTCGCTCATGTCGAGGCGCACCATCCGGTCCTCGCTGCCGAACAGCGCCTCGGCCAGCGCCCGGGCCAGCTCCGTCTTGCCGACGCCGGTCGGGCCGAGGAAGAGGAAGCTGCCGATGGGCCGGTCCGGACTGGACAGCCCGGCGCGGGAGCGCAGCACGGCGTCGGAGACGACCCGTACCGCCTCGTCCTGGCCGACGACCCGTTCGTGCAGGTGGGACTCCAGACCCAGCAGGCGGTCCTTCTCCTCCTGGGTGAGGCTGCTGACCGGAATGCCGGTCTGCCGGGAGACCACCTCGGCGATGGACTCGGTGTCCACGACCAGGTCGAGCCCCTCGTCGGCCTGTCCGTCGCCGGTGGCCTCGGTGATCCGCTGCTTCAGCTCCACGATCCGGTCGCGCAGCTGGGTCGCCTGCTCGTACTGCTCGTCCGCGACCGCCTGGTCCTTGTCCCGGACCAGCTGGTCGACCTCGCGCTCCAGGGCGCGCACGTCGGTGCCCTTGGTGCGGGACTGGAGCCGTACGCGGGCGCCCGCCTGGTCGATCAGGTCGATGGCCTTGTCGGGCAGCCGCCGGTCGGTGAGATAGCGGTCGGACATCTCCACGGCCGCGACCAGTGCCTCGTCGGTGTAGCGGACCTGGTGATGGGCCTCGTAGCGGTCGCGCAGGCCGCGCAGGATCTCGATCGCGTCGGCGGTGGTGGGCTCCGGCACCAGGATCGGCTGGAAGCGGCGGGCGAGGGCCGCGTCCTTCTCGATCCTGCGGTACTCCTCCAGCGTGGTGGCGCCCACGATGTGCAGCTCGCCGCGGGCCAGGGCCGGCTTGAGGATGTTCCCTGCGTCCATCGACCCGCTCTCGCCGCCCCCTCCCGCGCCGACGACGGTGTGCAGCTCGTCGATGAAGATGATCAGCTCGTCGGAGTGGGCGCGGATCTCGCCCACGATGTTGTTCATCCGCTCCTCGAAGTCGCCCCGGTAGCGGGTGCCCGCGACCACCCCGGTCAGGTCCAGCGAGACCACCCGGCGCCCGATCAGCACGTCGGGCACGTCGGCGTCGGTGATGCGCTGGGCGAGACCCTCCACGATCGCGGTCTTGCCGACGCCGGCGTCACCGATCAGGACGGGGTTGTTCTTGCCGCGCCGGGAGAGCACCTCGACGGTCTGCTCGATCTCCTCCTCGCGCCCGATCACCGGGTCGATCCGGCCCTGCTGGGCCAGATCGGTGAGGTCGCGGCCGTACTTGTCGAGGGTCGGCGTGTTCGTGGTCCGGGCGCTCTCGGCCCGGCCCTTCGCGGCCTCCGGCGTCTCCGTGGGCAGGTTCGAGGGCGCGAACCGGGCCGCGTTCAGGATGTGCCCGGCGGCCGAGTCCGGATTGGCGGCCAGGGCGCTGAGCACGTGCTCCGGGCCGATGTACCCGGTGCCGGTGGAGCGGGCCAGCTCGTGCGCGTCCAGCAGGGCACGCTTGACGGCCGGGGTGAGCGAGAGCGACGTGGGCGGCGGGACCTCGCCCGGCGGGTGCTGCACCGGGCCGGTCCGCTCGTCGATCTGCGAGGCCAGTGAGTCGGGGTCGGCGCCGGCCCGGCTGAGCAGCCCCCGGGTCGGCTCGGTGGACAGCGCGGCCCGCAGCAGGTGCTCGGTGTCCAGGTCCCGGCTGCCGTGCTCGGCCGCGTACTGGGCGGCGCCGCGCACCAGCTCCCGGGCGGGCTGGCTGAGCAGCCGGCCGATGTCGATCTGACGGGGCTTGGGCCCGCCGAAGAAGCGCGCCAGGAATTCCGCGAACGGGTCGCCCTCCGGGCCCATGTAGCCGCTGGTCATGGTGTACGGACCTCCGCTGCATCGCTGATCGACGTGCCGGGGGCCGGGTAACCCGGCAGACGTACGGTCATGCCCAACATGACACGTTCTGTTCCACCGGGCATGCCGGGAACCCGGGCGGGGCCGAGGGCCCCGCCCCGCCCGCGTCGTCTCTCAGAGGCCGTCCCTCGACGTCAGGACGCGCGGGCCGCCGTCCGTGATCGCCACCGTGTGCTCCACGTGCGCCGCCCGGGAGCCGTCGTTGGTGCGCAGGGTCCAGCCGTCGGGGGCCGCGTGGTAGTCGTCCCGGCCGCCGGCGATCAGCATGGGCTCGATGGCGAGGACCATGCCGTGCCGCAGCGGGAGCCCGCGTCCCGGGCGGCCCTCGTTGGGCACCCCCGGGTCCTCGTGCATGTGCCGGCCGATGCCGTGGCCGCCGAAGTCCTCCATGATCCCGTAGCCGGCCGACCGGCACACCGTGCCGATGGCGTGTGCCATGTCGCCGATGCGGTTGCCGACCACGGCCGCCCCGATCCCCGCCTCCAGCGCCCGCTCCGCGGCCTCGACCAGCGTCAGGTCGGCCGGGCGCGGGGTGCCCACCACGAAGCTGAGCGCCGAGTCGCCGGCCCAGCCGTCCAGGAGGGCGCCGCAGTCGATGGAGACGAGGTCTCCGTCCCGCAACCGGTAGCCGTCCGGGATGCCGTGCACGATCGCGTCGTTCACCGAGGCGCAGATGACGCCCGGGAAGGGCGTCGGCGCGAAGGAGGGCCGGTACCCGAGGAACGGCGAGCCCGCGCCCGCCTCCCGCAGCACCTCGTGCGCCACCGCGTCCAGCTCCAGCAGGGACACGCCCACGTCCGCGGCCTGCTGCACGGCGGTCAGGGCGCGCGCGACGACCTGTCCGGCCGCGTGCATGGCGTCGATCGATGTGTCCGTCTTCAGTTCCACCATGCCAATTACTATACCGGTATTTGAATTGGATTCGCGCCATGCGACGCCCCGGGGCCGGTACGGGAAACCGGTATTAGAATGACGGCATGGTACGCACCCCCCTGACCCCCGAAGAGCGCGAGCGCGGCGAGCAGCTCGGCCGCCTGCTGCGCGCGGCCCGCGGTGAGCGGAGCATGACGGCGGTGGCCGCCCAGGCCGGAATCTCCGCCGAGACCCTGCGCAAGATCGAGACCGGCCGGGCACCCACCCCGGCGTTCTTCACGGTGGCCGCGCTGGCCGGCGCGCTGGGGCTGTCCATGGACGAGCTGGTGGGCAGGTGCGCGCCCGTGCCGGCCTGAGGCGGCGGCACTCACCCACAGGAGTGCGAAACGTGATCGACACCGCGCCTTGACGACGATGGTCTTGGCAAGCCCGTCCGGCCAGGCTTACGTTCGTCCCTCTACGGCCTGCTCTACGGGCGTAGAGGCTCTGACGTCGTGTCGAAGGAGCAGCTCATGGCCAACGTCGTACGTGCCGCTCTCGTCCAGGCCACCTGGACCGGCGACACCGAGTCCATGGTGGCGAAACACGAGGAGCACGCCCGCGAGGCCGCCCGGCGGGGTGCCAAGGTCATCGGGTTCCAGGAAGTCTTCAACGCCCCCTACTTCTGCCAGGTCCAGGACCCCGAGCACTACCGCTGGGCCGAACCCGTCCCCGACGGACCCACGACCCGCCGCATGCAGGCACTGGCCCGCGAGACCGGCATGGTGATCGTCGTCCCCGTCTTCGAGGTCGAGCAGTCCGGCTTCTACTACAACACCGCGGCCGTGATCGACGCCGACGGCACCGTCCTCGGTACCTACCGCAAGCACCACATCCCGCAGGTCAAGGGCTTCTGGGAGAAGTTCTACTTCCGCCCCGGCAATCTCGGCTGGCCCGTCTTCGACACCGCCGTCGGCAAGGTCGGCGTCTACATCTGCTACGACCGGCACTTCCCGGAGGGCTGGCGCCAACTCGGCCTCGGCGGCGCCCAGCTCGTCTACAACCCGTCGGCCACCCACCGCGGCCTCTCCGCCCATCTGTGGCAGCTCGAACAGCCCGCCGCGGCCGTCGCCAACGAGTACTTCGTCGCCGCCATCAACCGCGTCGGCGTCGAGGAGTACGGCGACAACGACTTCTACGGCACGTCGTACTTCGTGGACCCGCGCGGACAGTTCGTCGGCGAGACGGCCAGCGACAGCAAGGAGGAACTCGTCGTCCGGGACCTGGACTTCGACCTCATCGACGAGGTACGGCAGCAGTGGGCCTTCTACCGCGACCGCCGACCCGACGCCTACGAGGGGCTGGTGCGGCCGTGACCCGTGACCTCTTCGCCCGCCACCGCGCCGTCCTGCCCGACTGGCTCGCCCTCTACTACGAGGACCCGCTGGAGATCACCCACGGCGAGGGCCGGCACGTCTGGGACGCCGCCGGAAACAAGTACCTCGACTTCTTCGGCGGCATCCTCACCACGATGACCGCGCACGCCCTGCCCGAGGTCACCAAGGCCGTCGCCGAGCAGGCCGGGCGGATCGTCCACTCCTCGACCCTCTACCTCAACCGGCCGATGGTCGACCTCGCCGAGCGCGTCGCCCAGCTGTCCGGCATCCCCGACGCCCGCGTCTTCTTGACCACCTCGGGCACCGAGGCCAACGACACCGCCCTGCTGCTCGCCACGGCCCACCGCCGCAGCAACGCGATCCTGGCGATGCGCAACAGCTACCACGGCCGCTCCTTCAGCGCGGTCGGCATCACCGGCAACCGCGGCTGGTCCCCGACCTCGCTGTCCCCGCTCCAGACCCTGTACGTGCACGGCGGCGTCCGCACCCGCGGGCCCTACGCGGACCTGGACGACCGGGACTTCATCGACGCCTGCGTCGCCGACCTGTTGGACCTGCTCGGCCACAC
Organism: Streptomyces sp. NPDC111628; assembly: GCF_055635195.1. Lineage (NCBI taxonomy): Bacteria > Bacillati > Actinomycetota > Actinomycetes > Kitasatosporales > Streptomycetaceae > Streptomyces > Streptomyces sp. NPDC111628. The sequence continues at coordinate 23,612 of NZ_JBVKBZ010000002.1, forward strand.
TCGCGCCCCCGCCGCCCTGATCGCCGAACCCGTGCAGGGCGTCGGCGGCTTCACCTCCCCGCCCGACGGCCTGTACGCCGCCTTCCGCGAGGTGCTGCACGAGCGGGGCATCCTGTGGATCTCCGACGAGGTGCAGACCGGCTGGGGCCGCACCGGCGAGCACTTCTGGGGCTGGCAGGCGCACGGAAGGAGCGGCCCGCCGGACATCGTCACCTTCGCCAAGGGCATCGGCAACGGCATGTCGATCGGCGGGGTCGTCGCCCGTGCCGAGATCATGAACTGCCTGGACGCCAACAGCATCTCCACCTTCGGCGGCACCCAGGTCACCATGGCCGCGGGCCTCGCCAACCTCAACCACCTCCTGGAGCACGACCTCCAGGGCAACGCCCGGCGCGTCGGCGGACTGCTCATCGAACGGCTGCGCGCCGTCGCCGCCCAGGTGCCGCACGTGCGCGAGGTACGCGGGCGCGGTCTGATGATCGGCGTGGAGCTGACCCGGCCCGGCACCGACGAGGCCGCCCCCGAGGCGGCGTCCACCGTACTGGAGGAGGCCCGCGCCGGCGGGCTGCTCGTCGGCAAGGGCGGCGGCCACAGCACCAGCGTCCTGCGCATCGCCCCGCCGATGTCCCTCACCGTCGCGGAGGCCGAGGAGGGCGCCGCGATCCTCGAACGCGCCCTGCGGAGCATCTGATCGCCTGATCGCCGCGTGACGAGCCCAGGAGAGGCCGCCATGACCACGACCACCCCGACCCCGGCCCAGCAGCCCTGGGAACCCGCCCTGTCGGTCCGTCAGGTCCTCGGCCTCGAACGGGTGCGGGCGGGACAGCCCGAGGTGGTGGCCGGAGCGCACCGCCTCGACCGGCCCGTGCGCTGGGTGCACGTCGCCGAGGCCGCCGACGTCGGCGTGATGCTCAGCGGCGGCGAGATGGTCCTCACCACCGGCGTGCTGCTCGCCGGTGACGAGGACCGGCAGGGCGAGTACATCCGTTCGCTGGACCGTGCCGAGGCCGCCGCCGTCGTGCTCGGCCTCGGCCGCGCCTTCCCCGCCCCGCCCGAGGTGATGCGCAGCGCGGCCGAGCGCTGCGGGCTGCCCATGGTCGTCCTGCACCGGCCCTTCCCCTTCGCCGAACTGACCGAGGAGGTGCAGTCCCGGCTGCTGCGTCGCAAGTTCGCCGCCGTCAGCCTCTCCGAGGCCGTACGCACCGAGCTGACCGGCCTGATCACCGCGGGCGCCCCGGTGCAGCGCCTGCTCGACGAGGTGGCCCGGCACGCCGGCTGCCCGGTCGTCGTCACCAACCTCGCCCACCGGGTCCTCGCCACGGCGGGGGAGCGGGCCGCCGTCGACGACGTACTGCGGGACTGGGAGCGCATCGCCCGCCAGGCCGGTGCGGGGTCCGCCGACGGCTGGGTGCGCGCCGAACTGACCTGCCGGGGCGAGAGCTGGGGGCGCCTGGTGCTGTGCGGCTACCGGGGCGAGCGGGCCGCCGGACGCCTGCTCGCCGACCGCGCGGCCGAGGCGATCGTCCTGCACCGCATGCTCGCCGGTGACGGCACGCAGGCGGGCATTTCCGCGGGCCCACGGGACTCCTGGGACTCCTGGGAGGAGCAGTCCGCGCGGAGCCTGCTCACCGACCTGGTCAGCGGGGCGGTACCGGCACGGCAACTGCTGTCCCGGGCCCGCGCCGCCGGGCTGCCCGTCAACCGGCGCGTCTTCGTCCCCCTCGTCGTCCGCGAGCGGGAGCCCGCCCGGCCGGCCCGGGTGCTGCGGCGCCTCGGCCTGCCCGGCCTCGCCGCCCACCTCGCCGACGATCACGTCGCCGTCCTGCTCAGCCTCGCCCCCGACCAGGACGCCAGGGCGCTCACCGCCCACTTCGCGACCCGGCTGCGTGCGGAACCGGACAACTCCCACGCCGTGGTCGCCGCCGCCGACGCCCGCGCCGACTGGACCGACGTACCCGCCGGGCTGCGCGAGGCCCAGCACGTCGCCGACGCGGTCGCCGACTCCGCGGCCGCCGCCCTGGACCTGCCGCCGGTCGTGCGGCTGCGCGACATCCACCTGCGCGGCCTGGTGCGGCTGCTGCGCGACGACCCGCACGTGCAGTCCTTCGCCGAACGCGAGCTGGACGGACTCCTGCGCGGCCCCGACCAGGACCTGCTGCCCGTGCTGCGCACCTACCTCGCCACCGGCCGCAACAAGTCCCGCACCGCCCAGCTCCACCACGTCTCCCGGCCCGCCCTCTACCGGCGTCTCGAAGCCATACAGGGCCGCCTCGGCGTCGACCTCGACGACTTCGAGCAGGCGGCCTCCGTGCACATCGCGCTCCTCGCCCACGACGCACAGCAGGGGTGACACCGTGCAATGCCCGACCCCCGCAGACGTGACACCGTGCCACTCATTTCGGCCACCGCCGGTCCCTAGTCTCGCCGTACACCGAGCGCCACACCGAGCGCCACAGCGAGCGATTCGAGCGAGTGGAGGCCGAATATGAGCCGAGTGATCCGTGCCGCGCTCTTCCAGACCGCCTGGACGGGCGACAAGGAATCGATGATCCAGGTCCACGAGCAGGCGGTGCGCGACGCCGCCGCCCAGGGCGCACAGGTCATGTGCTTCCAGGAGCTGTTCTACGGACCGTACTTCTGCCAGGTCCAGGACCCCGAGTTCTACGCGTACGCCGAGCGCGTCCCCGACGGCCCGATCGTCGAGCGCTTCCAACGGCTCGCCCGCGAGCACGGCATCGTCCTGGTGCTCCCGATGTACGAGGAGGAGCAGCCCGGCGTCCTCTACAACACGGCCGCCGTCATCGACGCCGACGGCTCCTACCTCGGCAAGTACCGCAAGACGCACATCCCGCAGGTCCGCGGCTTCTGGGAGAAGTTCTACTTCCGCCCCGGCAACTCCGGCTGGCCCGTCTTCGACACCGCCGTCGGCAAGGTCGGCGTCTACATCTGCTACGACCGGCACTTCCCGGAGGGCTGGCGGGCGCTGGGCCTGGAAGGCGCCGAGATCGTCTTCAACCCGTCGGCCACCTCCCGCGGCCTCTCCGGCTACCTGTGGCAACTGGAGCAGCCCGCGGCCGCCGTCGCCAACGAGTACTTCGTCGGCGCCATCAACCGCGTCGGCGTCGAGGAGTACGGGGACAACGACTTCTACGGCACCTCCTACTTCGTCGACCCCGAGGCGCAGTTCGTCGGCGAGGTGGCGAGCGACAAGGAGACCGAACTCGTCGTCCGCGACCTCGACATGGGCAAGCTGCGCGAGGTCCGCGACCGCTGGCAGTTCTACCGCGACCGCGCGCCGGGGTCATATGAACCACTGACGGCTCCGTAGACGACCTAAGGGGCGCGGGGCCGTGCTCGATTGCGGCTACCGCCGCGCGGGCGCGACCAGCCCTCCACAACCGTCACTCACCCACAACGAGGAGCGACCCCATGAGCCGTACGGCAATTCGCGGCGGCCTCGTCATCACCGCCTCCGACGAGATCCACGCCGACGTCCTGATCGAGGACGGACGCGTCGCCGCCCTCGCCGCGACCGGCACCCCGGCGGCCGAGGCGTTCACCGCCGAGAACGTCATCGACGCGAGCGGCAAGTACGTCGTCCCGGGCGGCGTCGACGGACACACCCACATGGAGATGCCCTTCGGCGGCACCTACGCCGCCGACACCTTCGAGACCGGCACCCGCGCCGCCGCCTGGGGCGGCACCACCACCATCGTCGACTTCGCCATCCAGAGCGTCGGGCACTCCCTGCGCGAGGGCCTGGACGCCTGGCATGCCAAGGCCGAGGGCAACTGCGCGATCGACTACGGCTTCCACATGATCGTCTCCGACGTGAACCAGGAGACGCTCAAGGAGATGGACCTGCTGGTGGAGGAGGGAGTGACCTCCTTCAAGCAGTTCATGGCCTACCCCGGCGTCTTCTACTCCGACGACGGCCAGATCCTGCGCGCCATGCAGCGCGCCGCCGAGAACGGCGGCCTGATCATGATGCACGCCGAGAACGGCATCGCCATCGACGTCCTCGTCGAGCAGGCCCTCGCCCGCGGCGAGACCGACCCCCGCTTCCACGGCGAGGTCCGCAAGGCCCTGCTGGAGGCCGAGGCGACCCACCGCGCCATCCGGCTCGCCCAGGTCGCCGGGGCGCCGCTGTACGTCGTGCACGTCTCCGCGACGGAGGCCGTGGCCGAGCTGACCCGGGCCCGCGACGACGGCCTCCCCGTCTTCGGCGAGACCTGCCCGCAGTACCTGTTCCTGTCCACCGACAACCTCGCCGAGCCCGGCTTCGAGGGCGCCAAGTACGTGTGCAGCACGCCGCTCAGGCCGAAGGAACACCAGGCGGCGCTGTGGCGGGGGCTCAGGACCAACGACCTCCAGGTGGTCTCCACCGACCACTGCCCCTTCTGCTTCACCGGTCAGAAGGAGCTGGGCCGCGGCGACTTCTCCAAGATCCCCAACGGGATGCCGGGCGTCGAGAACCGCATGGACCTGCTCCACCAGGCCGTCGTCGACGGGCACATCGGCCGCCGCCGCTGGATCGAGATCGCCTGCGCCACCCCGGCCCGCATGTTCGGCCTGTACCCGAAGAAGGGCACCATCGCGCCCGGAGCCGACGCCGACATCGTCGTCTACGACCCGCACGCCGAGCAGGTCCTCTCCGCCGAGACCCACCACATGAACGTCGACTACTCGGCGTACGAGGGCCGGCGGATCACCGGCCGGGTGGAGACCGTGCTCTCGCGCGGCGAACCGGTCGTCACCGAGCGGGAGTACACCGGGCGCAAGGGCCACGGCGCCTACACCCCGCGCGCCACCTGTCAGTACCTGAACTAGGAGTGGTGCCCATGGACTTCGGACTCGTCCTGCAGACCGACCCGCCGGCCTCCCGCGTCGTGGAGCTGATGCAACGGGCCGAGCGCAACGGCTTCAGCCACGGCTGGACCTTCGACTCCGCCGTGCTGTGGCAGGAGCCGTTCGTGATCTACAGCCAGGTCCTGGCCAACACCAGCACACTGAAGATCGGCCCGATGGTCACCAACCCGGGCACCCGCACCTGGGAGGTGACCGCCTCCACCTTCGCCACCCTCAACGACATGTTCGGCAACCGCACCGTCTGCGGCATCGGCCGCGGCGACTCCGCGATGCGGGTAGCAGGACGCAAGCCCAACACCCTCGCCCGCATAAGCGAAGCCATCAGGGTCATCCGTGCGCTGGGCAGGGGAGAGGAGGCCGACCTCGGCGGCGGCACCGTCGTCCGCTTCCCCTGGACCAAGCCCGGCGCCGAAGTCCCCGTGTGGATGGCCGCGTACGGTCCCAAGGCCCTGAAGATGACCGGCGAGGAGGCCGACGGCTTCATCCTCCAACTCGCCGACCTCTACCTCACCGAGTACATGGTCAAGGCCGTCCGGGACGCCGCCGAGGCCGCCGGACGCGACCCCTCGGAAGTGACGGTCTGCGTTGCCGCCCCGGCTTACGTCACCGCCGACGACTCGCCCGAGGCGCTCGCCCACGCGCGCGAACAGTGCCGCTGGTTCGGCGGCATGGTCGGCAACCACGTCGCCGACCTGGTCGCCAAGTACGGCGCCCACACCGGTGCCGTGCCCGACGAACTCACCGACTACATCAAGGCCCGCGAGGGCTACGACTACGCCCACCACGGGCGCAGCGGCAACCCGGACACGCAGTTCGTGCCGGACGAGATCGTCGACCGGTTCTGCCTGATCGGGCCGGTCGAGAAGCACATCGAGAAGCTGACCGCCCTGCGCGCCCTCGGCGTCGACCAGTTCGCGCTGTACGACATGCACGACGCGCGGGAAGCCGTGATCGACACCTACGGCACCCAGGTCATCCCGGCCGTCAACGCCTGAGCCACCCGGCCCGCCCCGCACCCGGGGCGGGCCGGCGGGGCGCACCCGCGCACCCTCCTCGGCACCGCCCGCACGGCCTCTCCCGTCCCACCGCATGATTGGCCTGCCCATGACCGACACCGCGCCCACGGCCATACCGCCGTCCGCCCAAGTCACCCTCCCCGACGGGCGCGTGGAGCTCGCCCCGGGCTCCCCGCCGCCGGGCGGCCGCTACGCCAACGAGGACCTGCTGCCGGTCCCCGTCGGCAAGCGCACCTGGACCACGTACAACTTCTCCGCCCTGTGGGTCGGCATGGCCCACAACACGGCCTCCTGGACGCTCGCCTCCGGTCTCATCGCGGTCGGCATGGACTGGAAGCAGGCGGTGTTCACCATCGCCCTGGCCAACCTGATCGTGCTCGCCCCGATGCTGCTCACCGGGCACGCCGGACCCAAGTACGGCATCCCCTTCCCGGTGTTCGCCCGCGCCTCCTTCGGTGTACGGGGCGCCAACCTGCCCGCCGTCGTACGGGCGTTGGTGGCGTGCGGCTGGTTCGGCATCCAGACCTGGATCGGCGGCGAGGCGATCTACTTCCTGGCCGGCAAGCTGATCGGCGACGGCTGGACCGGCGCCGCGACGGTCGGCGGCTACGCCTGGACCATGTGGCTGTCCTTCGCGATCTTCTGGGCGATCCAGGTCGCCATCATCTACCGCGGCATGGAGACCATCCGCCGTTTCGAGAACTGGGCCGCGCCCTTCGTCCTCGTCGGCGCCTTCGTGATGCTGTGGTGGATGGCCGACAAGGCGGGCGGCTTCGGCCCGCTCTTCGACCAGCCCTCGAAGCTGGGCTGGGGCGGCGACTTCTGGAAGCTGTTCTGGCCGTCCCTGATGGGCATGATCGGCTTCTGGTCCACCCTGTCCCTCAACATCCCGGACTTCACCCGCTACGGCAAGAGCCAGAAGGCCCAGACCCGCGGCCAGGCCCTCGGCCTGCCCACGACGATGACCCTGTTCGCCTTCCTCTCCGTCATGGTCACCTCCGGTAGCCAGGCCGTGTACGGCGAACCGATCTGGGACCCGGTCCAACTCGCCGCGAAGACCGACAACGTGGTCGGCCTGCTCTTCGCCCTGGTGACCGTCCTGGTGGCGACCCTGTCCGTGAACATCGCCGCCAACCTGGTCTCACCGGCCTTCGACTTCTCCAACGTCGCACCGCGCAAGGTCAGTTTCCGGGCGGGCGCCCTCATCACGTCCGTCCTGGCGGTACTGATCTTCCCGTGGAAGCTGTACTCCGACCCGCAGGGCTACATCTTCACCTGGCTCGGCCTGGTCGGCGGGCTGCTCGGCACCGTGGCCGGCATCCTCATCGCCGACTACTGGATCCTGCGCCGCGCCCGGCTGCACCTCGTCGACCTGTACCGCAGGGGTGGGCGCTACTGGTACGACGGAGGCTGGAACTGGCGTGCGGTGCTGGCCTTCGTCGTCGGCGGCGTCCTGGCCATCGGCGGCGCCGACTTCCACCCCCTGGTCGACGGCCGCCCCGTCCCCTTCCTCGAACCGCTGGCCGACTACGGCTGGGCGGTCGGCCTGGGCACGTCCCTGGCGCTCTACCTGGCCCTGATGCTGCTGCCCGCGACCCGGCCGGGAGCCGAGACCGCCGGTCCCGCCGCGCGGTCCTAGCCGTTCTGCAAGGCGGCCACGGCCTCCTTGGCCGCCTTGATGGCACCCTTGTTGATCTCGGTCGTACCGGGGGCCTTCTTCGACTCGAAGTCGCTGCCGTTGTAGGTGATCATCACCAGGGCGTTGGCGGCGCGGATCAGCACCGTGCCCTCGCGGGTCTGCTGCTTGTCCTCGGTGGTGAGGTTGACGACGGAGTAGGCGTCGTCGCCGAGGCCCGGGACGTCGCCGCCGCCGCTGCGGTCGGCGACGCGCTCCTTGTACGACTTCTGGGCCGCCTCGTCCGTCGCCATCACCTCGAAGGAGACGTCGAGCCAGCGGTAGTCGTATCCCTTGAGCGCGTTCCAGGAACAGGTGCGGCGCACCTTGGTGTCCGTGGACGGGATCTCCTTGCCGGCCGCCTTGGCGCCCGGCACCAGCGAGGTGACCGTCTTGTCGGCCAGGCTCTCGCACGGCGCCGGTGCGGTGGCGTACGTCTTCGTCGCCGCCTCCGTCGCCGGTGCGGAGGCCGATCTGTTCGTGGTGTCGGGCGGCGTCTTCTCCTTCGCCGCAGGTGACGTGTCCGGCCCGGACGACAGCGCCCAGCCGGCCGTGGCGAGCACGGCGACCGGCGCCAGACGGGCGGTCAGGGCGAGCGGCAGAGGAAGAGAACGCACGGCGCACTTCTCGTGGGGGACGGTGCGGAGGGTGCCCGCACTGCGGACGGGACGCCAGTGTCACACGAGTCCCCGTGGTGCGGAAGGGCGAACTCGGTGCGTGGCCGTGCGGTGACGCAGACGAACGAGCGGCGCCGCCTCCGGTCCGGCGAGCCGTCCGGCGGGCAGGGGACGGCCCGGGTAGCGCGACAGCAGGAAGTCGGCGGCGTCCCGGACCGCGTCGGAACCGGGCTCCCGGCGGGAGCCGGTGACGACGGTCATGAGGTCTCCCGATCGCCGGGCCGAGCGGCCGGGGCGGTCAGGGCCGTCTCGATGCGGTCCACGGCGGCGAACGCGCCGTACGCGACGAGGTGCACCAGGCAGTGGTCGGTGTGCTCGGGCCGGCGCCACGCCGCGACGTCCGCGTCCGTGATCCGGTAGGGCGCGAGCGCGACCAGCAGCGCCAGCCGTGCGCCGGGCCGCTCCCGCCGGTCGGGAAACGGGTCCGGCATGCGGGGAGGGTGCGAGCCGTCCCAGTCGCGCAGCGTGCCGCGTACCAGGTCCTGGTCGTCCGCTTCGAGGAGGCCGGCGCCCATCGGGGCGGTGGCGCACAGGGCCGCGTACGCCGGGCCGACCGGTGTCCCCGCCGCCCACGCCGGTCCCCGGCCGGGGTCGTCCAGCAGGGGAAGGGAAGCACCGGGCACGGCGGTTCGCCGTACGGTACGGGACAGCGACCGGCCCGCCAGGCTCCGCACCGGGCGCAGCCGTTGCGCGCCGGCCGGCAGCAGCGTCTCCGTCACCAGGGACGACACGACGCGGTTGATGAAGTGGAAGGCCAGCACGGTGCCGAGGTAGCCGGGAGCCTCCTCGGACGGGAACGGGTAGGGCTCGCGCGCCGCTCCCGGAACGCGGGTGCGTCGCGCCCAGTCGAGTACGCGCACGTGCCGCTCGTCCGCCGGCTCCTGCCCCCTGGCCAGCCGTTCGGCCAGGGCGTGGTCGCCGGTGGCGTGCAGCAGCATGGTGTGCGCGTCCACGCAGAACCGGCACTTGTTGGCCTGCGACACCCCGAAGGCGGCGACCTCCTTGCCGGTGCGGTCGCCGGGACCGGCGAGCAGGGACTCGCGCATCAGCGCCCAGGCCGGGGCGACGAGCGCGGGCGCGGAGGAAAGGGCCACGAACGGGGCGGGTTCGGGAATGCCGAAGTCCCGCGCGGCCTGTGCGTAGACCTCGGCGACCTGGCCGGTGGCCGCCTTCGGGGGCAGCGGTTCGGTGTGACGGAAGGGGGTGGGCATGGACAGCAGAGTGCGCCGCCGGGGCGCCCGGGGTCGTCGTACGGGCGGATGCAGTGGGCACTGCGCCGCCGGGGCCGGACGGGCGGCGGACTACTTCGCCGGGAGTAGTCCGCAAGCCGTCCACAGGGCCGACGCGACGGTCGGCCAGGGCGCATAGGGTGCGGGCATGAGTGGGCGTCAGATCGATCGCGGACGGCTCGCCGACGTGGTCCTCGCGGCCGTCGTCGGCGCCCTCGGCACGGCGGTCGCCGCCTTCGACGACGACACCACGGCACTCGACCACGTGCTCGTCGTCCTCGCCTCGGCGGCCCTCGCCTTCCACCGCGCCGCCCCGCGCGCGGTGCTGGCCGCCGCCACCGTCCTCGGCACGGCGTACGTCGTGCACGCGCACCCCGGCCCGCTGTCCGCCCTGCCCGTCCTGGGCGCCGTGCACACCGCGGCCCGGGTCGGCCACCGGGGCGTCGCGGCGGCCGGCGGTGCCGTGTTCCTCGCCGGGTACGTGGCCACCGGCCCGGGCACGCAGCACGCGGCCGAGCGGGCCGGACTGCTCGCCGGCTGGTTCCTGTGCGCCGTGGTGACCGGTCTCGCCGACCGGAACTGGCAGGCGTACCTGCGCCAGACCGAACAGCGTGCCCTGGAGGCGGAGCGCACCAGGGAGGAGGCGGCCCTGCGCCGCGCCGGGGAGGAACGGCTGCGGATCGCCCGGGAGTTGCACGACTCGCTGACGCACAGCATCTCCATCGTCAAGCTCCAGGCGGGCGTAGCCGTCCACCTCGCCCGCAAACGCGGCGACGAGGTGCCGCCCGCGCTGCTCGCCATCCAGGAGGCCAGTGGCGAGGCGATGCGCGAGCTGCGCTCCGCCCTCCAGGTGCTGCGGGCCGACGAACCGGCCGGCACCCCGGCCCTGCTCGTCGAGCGGGCCCGTGCGGCGGGGCTCGCCGTCGACCTCACGGTCACCGGGGACGAGCGCCCGCTGCCCCGGGCCGTCGACCGGGCCGCCTACCGCATCGTGCAGGAGGCCCTGACCAACGCGGCGCGGCACGCCGGACCGGCGAAGGTGCGGGTCCGCATCGACTACGGCACGGCGCACGAGGCGGAGCTCGTGAGGGAGCTGACGATAGGCGTGGACGACGACGGGGCCGCCGATCCGGCCCGCCCGCCGGTGCCCGGCACCGGCCTGACCGGCATGCAGGAACGCGTCAGCGCCCTCGGCGGCACCCTGCGCGCCGCCCCGCGCGCGGAGGGCGGCTTCTCGGTGCGCGCACGGCTCCCGCTGGGGGAGACGGTATGAGCGGCGTCGTCCGGGTCGCGCTCGTCGACGACCAGGCGCTGATGCGGGCCGGTTTCCGGGCGCTGCTCGACGCCGAGGAGGGCATCGAGGTGGTCGGCGAGGCAGCCGACGGGGAACAGGGGGTGGCGCTGGTGCGCGCCCAGGTGCCCGACGTGGCCCTGGTCGACGTACAGATGCCGGTGATGTCGGGCATCGAGGCGACCCGTCGCATCGCCGCCGACCCGGCCCTCGCCGCCGTACGGGTCGTCATCCTCACCAACTACGGGCTCGACGAGTACGTCTTCGAGGCGCTGCGGGCGGGAGCCAGCGGCTTCCTCCTCAAGGACACCGAGCCCGCCGACCTGCTCCAGGCCATCGACGTGGTGGCGCACGGCGAGGCCCTGCTCTCCCCGTCGGTCACCCGCACCCTGATCGGCGAGTTCGTCGCCCGGCCCCCGGACCGGTCCACCGCACCCGGCCTGGACGCCCTCACCCGCCGGGAACGCGAGGTCACCGCGCTCGCGGCGCGCGGCCTGAGCAACGAGGAGATCGCCGCCCACATGGTGATCAGCCCGCTGACGGCCAAGACGCACATCAGCCGCGCGATGACCAAGCTGGGCGCCCGCGACCGGGCCCAACTCGTGGTGTTCGCCTACGAGTCGGGCCTGGTCGCGGTGCGCGGCACGACCTAGGGGACGCCGGGAGCCTCAGGGCACCCGGGCGGTCCACTCGGCGGAGGAGAACTTGGCGCGGGCCAACTCCCGGGCCCGGGTCAGCTCCTCGTCCGTCACCTTGCCCTGGCTCAGCCCGTACCGCCCGCCGAAGGAGGAGATCATCCGCTCGATCACGGCCTCGCGCGCCAGCCCCGTCTGCCGGCGCAGCGGGTCCACCCGCTTCTTCGCCGACTTCGTGCCCTTGTCGGACATCTTCTCCCGCCCGATCCGCAGCACCTGGAGCATCTTGTCCGCGTCGATGTCGTACGACATGGTCACGTGGTGCAGTACGGCGCCGGGACCGCCCCCGGGCCCCACGACCCGCTTCTGCGCGGCGCCCGCGATCTTGCCCTGGTCGGTGGCGATGTCGTTCAGCGGCTGGTACCAGGCACGGATGCCCATCTCGCCGAGCGCGCCGAGCACCCAGTCGTCGAGATAGGCGTAGCTGTCCTGGAAGGAGAGGCCCTGCACCAGCGCCTCCGGCACGGACAGGGAGTAGGTGATCGTGTTGCCGGGCTCGACGAACATCGCGCCGCCCCCGGAGATGCGGCGCACCACCTCGATGCCGTGCCGGGCGGCGCCCTCGGCGTCCACCTCGTTGCGCAGCGACTGGAAACTGCCGATGATCACCGCCGGGGCGCCCCACTCCCACACCCTGAGCGTCGGCGGCCGCCGGCCCGCGGCGACCTCGGCGGTCAGCACCTCGTCGAGGGCCATGTGCAGGGCGGGGGACTCGGGTCCCTCGTGGATGAGCTGCCAGTCGTAGTCCGTCCAGTCCGTGGCGTGCGCCAGCGCGCGGCGCACGGCGATGCCGACGCCCTCCGAGGTCAGCCCGTACATGACGGTGCCCTCGGGCACGGCCGCGTCGATCCGCGCGGCGAGTCCCGTCGCGTCCGTGTCCGCCGGGGCGCCCTCCAGCGCGCGGTTCACGGCGTCCAGCGCCTCGTCCGGCTCCAGGAAGAAGTCGCCCGCCACACGCACGTGCCGCAGCACGCCGTCCTCGGCCTCCACGTCCACGACGACCAGCTTGCCGCCGGGGATCTTGTATTCACCGTGCACCGTTCCGCCTCCGTTCCGCATCGGGAGACAACAGCGTGCCCGGCCGGTGTGTTCCCGCCCTTCCGCGCCGCGCTCCGCCCTTCCCCCGGTCCGGGCGGTCAGGCCACCCGGTCGGCGACCCGGTCGCCGACGGGCACGGTCAGGCGCACCTCGGTGCCGCCCCCGCGCGCCGGGCCGACGACCAGGTCGGCGCCGATCAGCAGGGCGCGCTCCCGCATACCCCGGATCCCGGCGCCCTCGGCGGCCCCGCCCGAGTCGTCGAAGCCCCGGCCGTCGTCCCGTACCCGCAGCCGGACGGCGTCACCGGTCCGCTCCAGGGACAGCGTCACCAGGCGGGCCCCGGAGTGCCGGGCCGCGTTGGTGAGGCCCTCCTGGGCGACCCGGTAGAGCACCAGGTCGGCGTTGTCGCCCAGACGGGGCAGGCCGGAGGCGATGTCGTGGCGCACGGTCAGCGAAGGGCCGGTGAACTCGTCCGAGAGCGACCTCAGGGCGCTGCCCAGGCCCAGCTCCTCCAGGACACCCGGAAGCAGCCGGCGGGCGATGCGGCGGATCTCGTCCAGGCTGGCCCGGGTCGTCTCCTGCACCTGCGAGAGCTGTTCACGCACCTCGTCGGGCGCCTGGTCCGCGACCCGCTTGAGATCCAGCAGCACGGCGGCGAGGGTCTGCCCCACCTCGTCGTACAGCTCCTGGGCGACCCGGTGGCGCTCCGACTCCTGCGCGCTCAGCGTGCGGGCGGCGCTCAGGGCGCGTTCGGCCTCCAGCCGGTCGAGCATGGTGTTGAAGGTGGTGATCAGCTCGGCGATCTCGCCGTCGCCGTCGACCTTCGGGCGGACCCGCGGCCGCAGCAGATCGGTCGTGGTCATGGCCCGCGCGAGCTGGCGCAGCGGCCCGAGACCGATCCGCAGCAGCAGGACGTTGGCGATCAGTATGACCACCAGGCCCACCGTGAGGATCGCGGCCTCCGTGAGCAGGACGGGCGTCGACACGGTGACCGGTCCCAGCAGCAACGCGGTCGCCGCGACCAGCACCACCGAGTTGAACAGCGAGATTCTCCAGAACAGGGGCACCGCAGCAGCGTCCGCGACGTGCGCCGGGGGAGTCCATCGGTTCGCACACCCATTTCCGGCCCGCACCGGCACGTAGCGGCCGGGCGGGACGGCGGCACCCGCCGGTTAGCCTGGGCCGCATGCGTGTCACCAGGGAACTGCCGGCGCTCGCCGCCGGCGAGGTGGACGTCTCGTTCGTGATCAAGGCGTACGAGGAGGTCGTGGCCGCCGACACGACCTGGAACGAGCACTCCCACCCGTGGCACGAACTGCTCTGGAACGCCCACGGCGCGTCCACCGCCGTGGTCGGCTCCCAGGTCTGGTGCATCACACCGACGCTCGGCCTGTGGATGCCGGCGGGGCAGCTCCACTCGGCCTCCGCCGTCGCCGGCACCTCCTACCGCGCCCACTTCTTCCGGCACGGCACGGTCTCGGCGCTGCCCGACGAGCCGGTGGCCGTGGACATCACCCCCCTGCTGAGGCTGCTCCTGGACCGGCTGGGGGAGCCGGAACTGCCGTCGCGTTCCCGGGACGTCACCGAGGCCGTGGTGCTGGACGTCCTGCGGCCCTCACCCAGGGCGCTGCTGGTGCAGCTGCCCACGTCCGCGCTGCTGCGGCCGATCGTGGAAGCGGTCCGGGCCGACCCCTCCGACCAGCGCACCCTGACCGGCTGGGCCACCGCCCTCGGCCGTAGCGAGCGCACCCTGACCCGCGCCTTCCGCACCGAGACGGGCACGAGCTTCGCCCGCTGGGTCGCCTCGGTACGGGCACAGCACGCCGTGCGGCTGCTGGCGCGCGGGTTCGAGGTCGACGTGGTGGCCGACGCGGTGGGCTACCGCTCGGCGAGCGCCTTCGGAGCGGCGTTCCGGCGCACGACGGGGACCACTCCGGGCCGGTTCCGGGCGCGCTGAGGACGGGCGGCGCCGGTCCACACCGTGTCCCGATCGCTACAAGCGCTGTCGAGAAGGCTCGATTGCTACGGGTGCGCGGGCTGCTTAGTCTGAGCGAGCGAGTTCAGGTAAGCCTTACCTAACCGGCTCGGTCCTGGCCGGCTGTCCTGACTGGCTCTGTCCGACTCCCTGTGCCCTCCTCCCTGAAAGTGAACACCGGGTCGATGAGAACACCGATCGCCGCCCGGCTGGTCGGCACCGGCGGATCCCTGCTGGTCCCCGCGGGACTGGTCGGCGCCCTGCTCGTCCTCGTCGCCGACTTCACCGGCCAGTACGCCTTCGACACCCGCCATCCCGTGGGCGTCGTCACCGGCGTCCTCGGCGCCCCCTGCCTCGTCTACCTGATCGTCCGCACCAACCGGGCCGGAGGCTCACTGTGACCGCGTCCCACACCCTGTCCACCGAGGCCCTCACCCTCGGCTACGGCGACCGTGTCGTCCTGGACGGCAAGGAGGTGCACCGGACCCCGGCCAAGGAACTCGCCCGCACCCTGGGCCTGTTGCCCCAGTCGCCGGTCACCCCCGAGGGCATCACCGTCCTCGACCTGCTCACCGACCTCAACCGGACCCGCGGCACCACCGTCGTCATGGTCCTGCACGACCTCAAGCTCGCCGCGCGCTACGCGGACCGGCTCATCGCCCTCGCCTCCGGCGGGCTGCACGCGGCCGGATCCACCCGGGACGTCATGACCGAGGACACGGTGCGCTCCGTGTACGGCATGGAGAGCCGCGTCATCGAGGACCCGGTCTCCGGCAAACCCCTCGTCCTGCCGATCGGACGCCACCACACGACCGCCACCGCGGCCGCCACCGGGGACGGCGGAGCAAGGTCATGACCTCGAAGCTCACCGCGCTGCTGCCCGACCTCGCGCCCTGGCGCTCCTCCCGCGACTTCCGGCTCCTGTGGGTCCAGGGGCTGGTCACCTACGTCGGAAGCGTGATGGCGCTGATCGCGCTGCCGCTCCAGATCAAGGAACTGACCGGCTCCCCACTGGCCGTCGGCGTGATGGGCGCCGTCGAACTGGTACCCCTGGTGGTCTTCGGCCTCTACGGCGGGGCGCTCGCCGACGCCGTGGACCGGCGCAGGGTCATCGTGCTCACCGAGGCGGGCCTGGGACTCCTCGCGGCCGTCCTGCTCGTGAACGCGCTGCTGCCCAGCCCCCTGCTCTGGCCGCTGTACGTGGTCGCCGGCGGGGTTGCCGCACTCGCCGGACTGCAACGCCCCGCCCTGGACTCACTGCTGGCCCGGATCGTGCCGCACGACCAACTGGCCGCCGCCGCGGCCCTGAACGCCCTGCGCTGGCAGGCCGGCGCCATCGCCGGACCCGCCCTGGCGGGGCTCGTGGTCGCCTACGCGGGCAACGTCCCCGCCTACACCACCACGGTGGTCTGCTTCTGCGCCTCGGTCCTGATGTGCCGCGGGCTCTCGCCCGTACCGCCCGCCGAGCACGCGGCCCGGCCGTCCCTGCGCGGGATCGCCGAGGGCGCCCGGTATGCCTGGTCAAGGCCGGTGCTGCTGGGCACGTACGCGATCGACCTGGCGGCGATGCTGTTCGCGTTCCCGAACACCATTTTCCCGTTCCTCGCCGACGAGCTGGACGCCGACTGGGCGCTGGGCCTGATGTACTCGGCGGGCGCCGTCGGCTCCCTGGTGGTCAGCCTGACCAGCGGCTGGGTGTCCCGGACCCGGCGCCACGGCCTGCTGGTGGTGTGCGGCGCCACCGGCTGGGGACTGGCCGTCGCGGCGGCCGGCTGGACCTCGCAGATCTGGCTCGTACTGGCCTGCCTCGCGCTGGCGGGCGCCGGGGACATGCTCAGCGGCCTGGGCCGCACCACCATCTGGAACCAGACCATCCCCGACCGGCTGCGCGGCCGCCTCGCGGGCATCGAGGTCCTCTCCTACAGCATCGGACCGCAGCTCGGCCAGGTCCGCGCGGGCGCGATGGCCGGCTGGACCGGCGCCCGCCCGGCGATCTGGACCGGCGGCGTGGCCTGTGTCGCGGCCGTGGGACTGCTCACCGCCGCCCTGCCCCGGCTGGTCGGCTACGACGCCCGCACCGACGAGGACGCCCTGCGCCGCGCCCGGGAGGGCAACGGACCGCGCGCCGAGGAGCCGACCCCGACGTGAGAACGACGGACCGCCGCCGGCACGGACGTACCGTGCCGACGGCGGTCCACCGGGGTTGCCCCGCGGTCATCCCACGGTGTGCTCCCACTCGCGTGCCGGCGTCCAGAGACCGCCACCGTCACCGACACCACCACTGCCACCGGCCGTCCCGCCGCCGGTGTCCCAGAGCGCGCCCGGCCGGTGCGGATGCCGCTCCGTCGGCCGGAAACCGACCGTGTAGGTGCGGGTGTACGCGCCGTTGGCCGAGGTCACCCTGATGGTGCGGGTGGTGAAGCCACGCTGCGAGGACGAGACGGTGGAGCTGCCTTGGACCACCTTCACCCGCGCACCCGACGCCGCCGTCACGGCACCGACGGCCGGGACCCGCCCGCGCTTCGGCCAGTCCACGACGTACGTGCTCACCTCCGGATCGAACCCGTCGAGCGCCACGCCCCCGACGGTGATCGCGGAGGCGTCGGCCACACTGGCCTCGGTCGCGTCCGAGAAGTTGGTCACCGTGACCGAACCGTCGGCGTTCACGACCACGTCCGCCGCCATCGCCGCCGCCAGGTTGATCCGCTGCCAGCCCGGCCCGCCGGACCCGGTGAGATCGAGCGGGTACCCGGAGTCCGTCGCGGTCTGCTCCAGGACCTGGGTGCGCTGTTCCGCGGTGAGGTCCGGGAAGGCCGTGATCAGCAGCGCCGCCGCGTCGGACGGCGCGTCGAGGGCCTGCCCGGCCCGCCCGGTGCGGGAGAACCCGTAGGTCAGCCGCTGGGTGTACCGGTCGACCTGCTGAGCCGTGCTCAGCCCGGCGTAGGGGTCGCCCGCGCAGTCCGTGAGGGTGTCGCCGTAGCCCTCCTCCTCGCACCGCGCGAGCAGCACGTTCTCGATCTCGGTGTGTGCCTGGCCGAGCAGCTTCGCGAACTCCGGGTCCGCCCAGCGGTGCGCCACCGTGGCCTGGGCCGTGATGCGGCCGCCCATGACGTCGAGCGGGTAGTGGAACCCGAGGACGATCCGGTTGTCCCCGTACTCCGAGCTGCGCGCCAGGATCGACGGCGCCAGGTCGGGCAGCAGCGTGGCGAGGATCGTCCCGGCCTCGTAGCCGCCGTAGGTGTGACCGCTCGGGTACGAGCCCTGTCCCGCGAGGCCGCTGTACGAGCTGTCCTGCGACTCGTAGACCGCCCCGCCGTCCCCGGCGAAGCCGAGCCGCACGTACGGGCGCAGGTACTGGTAGTGGTTCTTCGCCGCGTCGTGGGTGTCGAGGTTCTCGTTGACGCGGGCGAACAGCGCGCTGGTCTTGGGCAGTCGGCCCGCCTTCAGGGCTTCGCCGTACAGTGGGCCGAGCCGGGAGCCGAGGCCGTCGGCCATCGTGACGGTGGCGCTGTTCGACGCGTCCACCTCGGCCCGGTCTACCTGCTGCCGCGTCGCCGCGTTGTTGACGCTCACGGTGATCCTGTCGTTCTCGGCGCCGAGCGGGGTGCCCGCGGGCAGCTCCTTGTTGGCGCCGAGTGTGGCGGGGCCGAGGTCGTCGAAACCGGAGAGCAGGTGGGTGAACCAGTCGGTTCCGTCCCCGGTCTCGGGCCACGCGTCCGAGGCGTACGTGGCGTCGAGCGTGTCGTCCGGGAAGGGGGACGGCTCGTAGTCCGCCGGGTCGGTGGCCGAGGCGGGCGAGCCGGCGGACACGGCCGAGGCCGTGGAGACCTCCGCCCCGGGGTCGTCCGAGCTGCCCGCCCGGGTCACCGCGGTCACGGTGGCGGTGTGGGCCTTCGCCCCGCCGGCCGACGTGAGCAGCGCGGTGGAGGTGGTGCCGGAGACGTGCGCGGTGGTTCCGTCGTCGAGGGCCACGGTGTAGCCCACGAGCGGGAAGCCGCCGTCGCCGGCCGGCCGCCAGTTCACCCGGACCCGGTCGCCGTCGGTGACCACACCCGTGACGGTCGGGGCCTGGGGCCTGTTGTCGCCCGTGACGGCGGGCTGTGTCGTCGCGCTCCAGGGGGAGTCGCCGAGGGCGTTCACCGCGCGGACCCGCGCCGTGTACGACGTGCCGTCCTTCAGCCGGGTGAACACCGTGCTCCGGCTGTCCGGATCGGCGATCTCGACCTGGTGGCCGCCGCTCAGCGTGATCTCGTAGCCGGTGACCGGCGAACCGCCGTCGTCCTCCGGTGCGGACCAGGTGACCTTCACGCTGGTGCCGGAGGGGGCCGCGGACACCGCGTCGGGCGCGGCCGGCACCGTCCTGCGCTTGGTGGTGAGCGAGGACCTGGCGCGGTCGAGGTCCGCGTACCGTTCGGTGAGGGTGCGGTCCGTCGCCGCCTCGTCCGCCACGGCCGTCTTCGCCGCGGTGAGCGCCGTGGTGAACGCCGTCCACGAGGCGTCCGTATAGCGCTCGTTGCCGAGGGCGGACGCCGTGGCGACCAGGCTCTCCAGCCTCAGTCTCGGCAGCGGCACCAGCTGGTTCGCGGCCAGGGTCAGGCTCCGGGTCCGCAGGTCGGCCTCGAGCTGCGTCGCGTCCTTTGCACCGAGGAGGTCGCGGGCGGCGGCGAGTTCGCGCCGGAACACCCCGAAGTCGATCGTGCCGTACCGGTCCGCGTCCTCGGCCAGGTCCTCGTACTGGTCGACCGCCTTCCGCAGCGCGGACAGGTCCGTCTGCGCGGGCGCCTCGACGTGGTCGAAGGTGACCTGGCCGAGGTTGGCGACGTAGGGGTGCGAGGAGTCCGCGTTGGTGGTCAGCCGCAGGTGCACGGCGTGCGTGCCGGTGATCGCCTCCGGCAGGGTCAGGCTGGTCGTCCCGCCCGACGACCACGAGCTGCCGGTGACCGGCAGCGGGACGGTCGCGTACGGCGTGCCGGGGGCGTCCGGGTCGAAGGAGTCCAGGTAGAGCTGGACGGCGGAACCGGTGCCGCAGCGCGCGGAGTTGTTGACGTAGGTGAGCGTGACGGTGTTCTTGGGCGAGTCGCCGAAGTCGACGTCCCCGTAGTCGAGCCAGGCTCCGTCGTAGGTGCCGCCGAGGCTGGTGGCGGAACCCGCGTCGCTCCAGGTGGCCGGTTCGCTCTTGAGCCCGCCGCCGCTGTTGCCCTCGAAGGCCGTGGCGTCGAACACCACCGGGGCGTCCGCCTGCCGCGTCAGGGTGAGCGAGTGGACGTTGGCGACGTAGGGCTGTGCGTCGGTCTGGGTGCTGGAGACGAAGACGGCATAGACGTCCTGCGTGCCCTCGAAGACGTCCGGGTCGAGCCGCACGCTCGTGGACGCCACGGTGCCCCAGCCCGAGCCGGTGTAGTCGAGCGGGACGTCGACGGCCGTCGGGCCGTCCTTCGCCCCCAGGCGCAGTTCGATGTGCGAGTCCGACGCCGCGCGGGAGCGGGGCTTGTCGTAGCTGACGGTGACGGTGTCGGCGCCGTCACCGAGACCGGTGTCCCGCCACTCGGCCCACGCGCCGTTCGTCACGTTCTCGAAGACGCCGCCCGAGAGCTTCAGCGGGAGTGAACCGTCTCCGGTGGACGTGGCGTTGGCCGTGGTGAGCGTGGCAAGTGTCGTGATCGGGGAGGACGAGGGGGCCGCTTCGGGCGAGAACTGGTACCAGTCGAAGTTCGACACCCACTGCTGCCTCGAAGGGGCGTGGAACACGAAGGTCGCGCTCGCCGCCTCCAGCAGGGCCTCCGGGTCGGAGACCGCCGCCTGTACGGTCGTGTAGTACTGCCAGCCGCCGGTCCCGGGCAGGGAGACGGTGGCGACGACGGGGCCGTCGGCGTCCCCGGCGTGGATGTCCACGCTGCTCGGGTCCGCCGTCGCGGCCTGCGAGTTGGCGTAGCGCACGGAGACGCTCCGCGGGGCGACCCCGCCGAAGTCGAGGTTCGTGTACTGCTCCCAGGCCCCCTCGGTGACGCCCCCGAGGTCGCCGTCCGAGTGAAAGGCCTCCTTGACGAGGCTGGGCCCCTCCATCCGGTCGGGGTCCTCGGCCTGGAGGACGGCGTAACCGCCCTCGTCCAGGGTGAGTGCGTCGACGGCGGAGCGCAGCGCGTCGTGCGCCGCCATCAGCGTGCCGGTGGGGGAGGCGGAGTCCGCGAGGACGGTCCGGGCCCGTTCCAGCGCCGTGCGGAAGATGCCGTAGGAGCCGTCGGAGTAGTTGCCCTCGCGCACCAGGGACGCCTCGTCCACGAGGGCGGCGAGGCTGGCCCGGTGCACGGCCGCGGCCGAGACGAGCAGCGGGTCGGTCACGGAGACGCCGGTGCCGGTCACCGTGGAGGCCGGTATGCCGTGCGGGAAGGCCCGGTCGCGGAAGGTGATGCCGAAGCGCGCGTCGGTCCTGGTGGTGCCGGTGAGCTTCAGCGACGCGGTGCGTCTGCCGGTGACCCGGAGGTCCGCCGTGACACCGTCCGGGAGGCCGGTCACGCTCGCCGCGCCGGTCCGGGTGAGGCTGGTGCCCTTCCGCGCGGCGAACGACGCCCTGCCGGACAGGCGGAGTTCGACGCTCGCGTCGACGGTGCCGTCGGCGGCGGTGCCGACGGTCTCCGGGCGGGCCGAGACGACGGTCGTGCCCCTGCCCGGTCCGTCGCCGTCGTCGCCGTCGCCCGAGTCGGTGTTCAGCGAGTACGCGGGCTCGGTGCGGGCGCCCCAGGACGACGGCTTGGAGCCCATGTCGAACTTCAGGGTGCCGCCGGCCACGATCTGGGAGTAGTCGAGCCACGTGTTCGAGAACCGCTTGCCGTTCAGCGCGGCGCTCTGCACGTAGTAGTTGTGCGGCGAGACCCCGTCGGCCTCGACGGTGAACTCGGCGCCGCCCGCGTAAGTGATCGTCGTGGAGTCGAAGAACGGGCTGCCGATCTGGAACTGGCTGGAGCCCGCGGTCACCGGGAACAGCCCGAGGGCGGCGGCGACGAACATGGTCGACATGGTGCCGGCGTCGTTGTCCATGGTCGGCAGGAAGCCGTCCGGGGCCAGTTCGTAGGCCTTGGTCTTCACCGGCGGCCTGAACTCGCCGCCGGAGCTGGGCGCCTCGTTCGTGGAGCCCGTCGCGATGTACCGGTTCCAGGTCTCACCGGTGTAGATGGCGCGCACCCACTTCTGCGTCAGGCTCGGCTCGCCGACGTAGTTGAAGAGGTAGGGGGCCTGGAGGTCGATCTCGTTGGCGTTGGAGTGCAGCATGGTCGAGCCGTCGTCGGCGTCGGAGTCCTCGCCGAACATGTGCCGGATCGCGGCCCGGCCGGCCTTCTCGCCGCCCATGGCCTCGATGAGGCCGCCCATGTCGTACGCGTCGTACCAGTGGTACTGCCAGAGCGTGCCCTGGTAGAGCCTGGCCTCCTCGAACTTCTCGTAGTCGGCCTGCTGCCAGTCGCCCTCGCCGTCGCGCGGGGTGAGCAGACCCACCTCGGTGCCGTCGGGCGCGGTCCAGGCGCCGGGCTTGACCAGGTTGTCGGTCGCCATCGTCGCCTGCTCGCGCAGCTTCTCGGCGTCCGCGTCCTCGCCGAGCGCGTCCGCGATGACGGACAGCGCCCACTGGTCGTAGCCCCGCTGGACCGTCGTGCCGGGGTCACCGGCGATGTAGCCCTGCCGCAGCTGCGTCCCGGTGTAGTAGCCGGTGTACGACTTCAGCGCCGGGTACGCCTCGTCGAGCCGGTCGAAGTCCTTGAACCCCTTCGACAGGGCGTCGGCGATCACCACGGCCGAGCGCTCCCAGCGCACCGTCGGCACCGAGTGGGTGAGGCTGCCGAGGCTCTTGCCCGCGGCGTGCGCGTCGGCGAAGAGGACGACCGCGGACTGCACCATGTCCCGGTAGGTCGCCGGGTCGATGTAGGCCTCGACCGAGTACTTGCGGAAGTCGTCCCAGGTGGACCAGCCGTCGTAGTACGTGAAGCCGTTCGCCTCGTGCACCGCGCCGTCGACGCCGCGGTACGTGCCGCTGGTGCTGGTGGCGTTCACCGGCAGCGCGTACATGCGGTACAGGTGCGTGTAGAACTGCTTGGTGAGCGTCGAGTCCGGATCGGCCTTCTTCGAGGCCTTCACCGCGACGGCGCCGAGCGTGCGGTTCCAGTCCGCCTTCGTCTGCGCGCGCACCTCCTCGAAGGTGCGGCCCGCGACCTCCTTGTGCTGGTCGGTGGCCGCCTGTTCGGCGCTGATCGGCGACAGCGTGACGCGCAGTTCGACGTCGTCGCCGTCGGCCGGGTCGAACCCGAGGACGGCGCCGGTGTCGGTGCCGTCCCGCGCCGTCGCGTCGCCCAGCGCGCCGTCGTCGCCCCAGGTGCGCAGCGAGGTCACGGGGACGTTCGTGGTGGCGTAGTAGTACAGGCGGTACGAGGCGCCGTTGAACGACCCGGCGACCAGGCCGCTGATCGCGGTCGTCCCGTCCTTCAGCCGCGTCGCGTCCAGGGTCGCGCGGGTGCGGCTGGTGAAGTTGTTGGCGAGGTCGAGGACGAGCTGCGGCCGGGCTCCCGCGGGGAATCGGTACCGTTCGAGCGCCGTGCGGGTCGTCGCCGTCATCTCGGCGTCGATCGTTCCGGCGGGGGACCCGAGCCCCACCCGGTAGGAGCCGGGCGACGCGCTCTCGTCGTCGTGGCTGTAGGGATGCGCGTAGGTGCTCGTGGCCGGGCGGCTGTCGTACTGCTGCGAGGTCGGGACGACCAGCAGGTCGCCGCCGCCGCCCGAACCGCCCACACCGTCCAGGTTCGTGGCGGTGAACCCGGCGATGTGGTCCTCGTTGTAGTCGTACCCCGAGTGGTTGCGGCCCGGGGTCGTCATCGGGTTGACCTTGGCCAGGCTGTGCGGTGCCTGGGCGCCGGGAAGGTCGTTGCCGTCGTCGCCCGCGGTGGACACGAACGGGTCGACGAGCTTCGTGTAGTCCGTTCCGCCGGTCGTCTCACCGGCCGACGGCGAGGCCTTCGTGACGGGCACGGCGACGGCGGTGCCGCCGCCCGTCAGCGCGGCCAGGCCGAGTGCCCCGGCGAGTACCGCCGCGACGGCGGCCCGCAGGGCGGCCCGTGGACTGGACGACCGTATCGGCGGTCTCTTGGATCTGTCGGGCATGACGAGCACGGACCCTTCCCTGTTGGACAACGTTGTCAAGCGGCTTCCGAAGCGTGCGCTCCGGGTGAACCCTCCGCCATCACATAGGGAGAAGTCATACAACGGGGAAACGGAGTTCGTACAGGGGTTCACCCGGCCGCGAGCGCCGTGGACCCGGGCCGCCGCCACCCGGTGTCCACGTAGTGGTATTTGCCGATTGCGCGCGACCCGTCGGCAAGATGTCCGCGGACCCGTGCGTGCGGCGCGGGTTTTCTTCGCCCCGGACTCCGTACCGGAGAGGCATCTTCCGGCGCGCCGAATCGGTGTCGGCGCCGTGGCGATAGTGTTCCGCTCCAGCGGCTGGGGGGACGCGGAAACCCCCTGTGCGAAATGCGAAAGCGGCATCAGGACATGCGGGGGGGCATGGAGAACAATCTCGGTTCATCGCGTCGTTCGTTCGACATCTGGAGTGAACTCACCCCGTCCTTCCGTGAAAGCGCCCTGGCCCGTTCGGTCACCGGCGCGCGGAGCGTCCACGACGGAATCAGCGGCTCCAAGGGAACCTGGCGCCCGGTGCGCCCGAGCTTCGTCGACCGGAGCCACTACGACGAACTGGGCCGCGTTTCCGCACGTCTGATGCGGTTGATCCTCGACGCCTGCCGTCGCAGAGCCACCACCGTCGGCGAACTCCAGGACGTGCTGGAGGTGGACGAGGCCGACACCCCGCTGCTGTCGCGCACGGAGCTGCTCGGCACCCACCTGCTCGTCGCCGCGCGCCCCGACATCGTCTACCGGTCCGGCGTCCCCCGGTTCGTCGAATTCAATATCGACGGTGCGCTCGGCGGCACACTCCAGGCCGATCTTCTCGCCGCGCGATTTTGCGATCTCTATCGTCCGCTTCCCGGCGGGGACCGTATCGACGCCCCGCCGTCCGCCGTGGATTCCCGTTTCGCCGAAATCCGTACGTCACTGGGCCTTTCGGAGGGATCGCGGGTCGCCATTCCCGTGTTCAGCAAGGGCGCGGCACCCGGACTCGAGGACCCCGACGCCTTTCTCGCCTGGCTGGCCCCGATGTGCGAGAGCGGCCGACGGCACGGCATGGAGACCGTCGCCTGCCCGATGGACCGGCTGGAGACCGGCGAGGACGACGTCCTGCTGCTCGACGGGCAGCGGGTGGACGCCGTGTTCCGGCTCTTCCTCAGCTTCGACCAGCCGCCGAGCCGCGGACTGGACGCCCTGGTCCGCTCCGTGCGAGCCGGCCGGGTGCGGATGCACACGTCCGAGGCGACCTGGCTGCTCAGCGACAAGACCACGATGGCCTGGCTCTGGGCGGACAAGGACGCGCTGCCCGAGGACGACCAGCGGCTGATCGAGCGTCACCTGCCCTGGACGGCCCTGTTCCCCGCGCCCGGCCCCGACGGCGACACACTGCTGCGGCACGCCCTGGCCCACCGTACGGAGCTGGTCCTCAAGCCCGTCGGCGGCTACGGCGGCGGTGGCGTGGTCCTCGGCCCCGAGGTCCGGGACGAGGAGTGGCGCCACGCGCTGGAGGACGCCCGACGGACCGGACGCCACATCCTGCAGACCCATGTGACGCCGGACCGGCTCGCGCTGGACTTCCAGGACCAGGACACCGGTGCCGTGGAACACGCCGAAGTGCCCTTCGTCGTCGGCCCGTTCCTGTTCGGCGGCGCGCCCTCGGGCGTGCTGGTACGGCACGGCGTCCCCGGCGGCGGGCCGGTCCTCAACGCCCACCACGGCGCCCTGATGAGCTCCGTGGTGCTGGTGGACCGATGTTGAGTGCCACCCGGAGGGGACGGGACACCCCCGGCAAGGAGCGGCTCGGCCCGCCGTTCCGGCTCTTCCAGTCCGCCGTGGTCTCCTCGGACCTCGCGGACGGCATCTACAAGATCGCGGTCCCGCTGCTGGCCCTGGGGATCAGCCGCTCCGCGGTCGCGGTCGGTGCGGTCGGCCTCGCCGTCCGGCTGCCCTGGCTCATCGCCACCCTGCCCGCCGGGGTGCTGGCCGACCGGTACCCGCCCCGCAGCGTCATGCGCTGGGCGTCGGCGGTCCGGCTGCCGCTGGTGGCCGTCATGTGCGCCCTGGCCGCCACCGACCGGCTGCCCCTGTGGGCGCTGGTCGTCACCGCCTTCCTCATCGGCTGCGCGGGCATCTTCGTCGACGTGGCCGCCCAGTCCCAGCTGCCCCGGCTGGTCCCGGTGGGGCAGCTTCCCAAGGCCAACGCCTCCCTGCAGTCCACCCAGATGTTCCTCGCGCAGCTGATCGGTCCGGCCCTCGGCGGCTACGTGGTGGCGCTGGGCTCCGGCGGCGGACTCGCCGTCGTGGTCGCCCTGTACGTGGTCACCGTCTGGGCGCTGGGACTGCTGCCCGCGGCCGTCGAGCAGGCGGCGGCGAGCCACGCCCGGCCGGCACCCGAACCGGTCCGGGCGGGCGGGCGCCGGTCGTCGCTCGGATCCCTGGTCGCCGAACTCGGCGAGGGGCTGCGCTACTTCCGCGGACGGGGTGACCTCGCCCGGCTTGCGACGGCCGCCGCCGTCAACAACCTGTCCTACTCGATGTGCCTGACCATGCTGCCGCTGTGGGCGGTGCGCCCTGGACGGCTCGGCCTCTCCGAGACCGGGTACGGGCTGCTGCTCACCTGCCTCGCGGTCGGCAGCGTCCTCGCCGGACCGATGACCGGACGGATCCTCAGGGCGGTCGGCGACGGGCCGGTCATGCGGTTCGGCGCGCCGCTGCTCGGCGTCTGCTTCCTCACCCTGGCCGTGCCCGCGGTGCCCGTCGTCGCCCTGGGACTGTTCGTCTACGGGCTGGTGTCCATGGTCTGGAACGTGGCGGTGGTCTCCTACCGCCAGGCGACCATCCCGCTGCCCCTGTTCGGCCGGGTCAACGCCGCCTATCGCTGGCTGACCTGGGGCGTCATCCCGTTCGGCTCGCTGTTCGGCGGCACCCTCGCCGCCACGGCCGGCACCACCTGGGTCTTCCTGACCGCGGGCGCCCTGCCCCTGCTCGCGGCGGCCCTGCTGCCCCCGCCCCGACCGCGGACGGCGGGCGAAGCGCCGGTGGCTGACGCGCCGGTCCTCAACGCCCCGGTCCTCAACGCGCCGGGTGCCGAAGCGTCGGCTGCCGAAGCGCCGGTTCTCACAGCGTCGGCCGCTGAAGCGCCGGTGCCCGACCTGCCGGTCCTCGACGCGCCGGGCGCCGAAGCCTCGGCGTTCGAAGCGCCGGCCCTCGAAGCGTCGGCTGCCGAAGCGCCGTCTCCCGACGCGCCCGCGCGGATCGGTGCGGGTGCCGACGGGCCCGCCGATGCCTCGGCGGACGTCGTCGCCGAGGCTTCCGCCGGGCGACCCGACCACGCTCCGGGTGCGGTGGGCATCAGCCGACCGGACCCGGACCGACAGGAACCAGCGCTCACCGACGTCCCGGACGGGGCATCCGCCGACCTGTCCGGCCCACGGGCGGACGCGTCCCGCGCCGCGCGGGACTGACGGGTCCGCCGGACCTCCCGGCGCCCACCCCCTCGTACCGCCTTCCCTACCGCAGTCCGCACCGACCACACGGAAATGGTGTCCACGCATGTCGTTCCTGCATGACCTGCTCACGGCGCAGGCCGCCTCGGCCCCGACCCGCACGGCAGCCCTCCTCTCGGACTCGTCGGCCACCTACGGCCAGGTGGAGACGGAGGCGGACCGGATCGCCGCGGTCCTCGTGGCCCGCGGCGTCCGGCCGGGCAGCCGGGTCGGACTGCACATGTCGCGCTCCCTCGCGCTGCTCCCCGCGCTCTTCGGCATCCTCCGCGCCGGCGGCGTCTGCGTCCCGGTCGACCCGGAGGACCCCGCCGAGCGCCGCGCCACCATCCTGGAGTACTCGGGCGCCGCGATCGTCGTCACCGAGCGCGCCCTCCTCGACGGGCCCGCGCCCGAAGGCACCCGGCAGCTCGCCGTCGAGGACCTGCTCGACGAGACCCCCGAACCGCTCACCGACCCGGTCGAACTCGCCCCGGACGCCCTGGCGTTCATCTTCTACACCTCCGGTTCCACCGGCACCCCCAAGGGCGTGATGCTCACGCACCGGGCCCTGCTCAGCGGCCAGCGCTGGCTCCAGCGCACCTTCCCGCTCGAACCGGGCGACCGCCAGCTGCTGCGCACCACCCTCAGCATCACCAACCTGGTCCGCGAGGTGTTCTGGCCGGTGCTCTCCGGCGGCACCGTGGTCATCGTCCCGCCGGGCGACCACAAGGACCCCGACCGGCTGGTCGAACTGATCAACAGCGGCTCCGTGACGACGCTGATGGTCGTCCCGGCGCTGCTCTCCGGCATCCTGGAGAACCCCGGCTTCGCCGCCAACACCTCCCTGAAGTACGTCTTCTGCAGCAGCGACGTGATGCCCGGCGCGCTGCCGGAGAAGTACTTCGCCACCGGCCTGCCCGCCCGGCTGTTCAACGTCTACGGACTCACCGAAGCCCTCTACAGCACCTACTGGGAGTGCCTGCCCGGCGCCGTGTACGACGGCTTCGTGCCGGTCGGCCACCCCGCCGAGCTGACCCCCCGGGTCCTCGACGCCGACCTCACCCCGGTCCCGCCGGGCGAGACGGGTGAGCTGTGCCTGGCCGGCGTGGGCATGGCCGAGGGCTACGACCGGCTGCCCCGGCTCACCGCCGAGAAGTTCGCCGACACCGACGACGGCCGGGTGTTTCGCACCGGCGACCTGGCCCGGCAGTCCGAGGACGGCCGCCTCGAACTCCTCGGCAGGATGGACGACCAGGTCAAGATCGCCGGCTACCGGGTCGAGCTGGGCGAGGTCGAGGCCCGGCTGCTCGAGGTCCCCGGCGTCACCGGCGCCGTCGCCTCCGGGCTGCGCGGCGCGGGCGGACACCAGCGGCTGGTCGCCCACCTGACCTGCGACGGGGAGCCGCCCACCGCCGCCGCGATCCGCGCCCACCTGACCGACCGGCTGCCGTACTACATGGTCCCGGCCGCCTTCACCGTCATCGACGCGATCCCGCTCACCCACAACGGCAAGGTCGACCGCCGCTCCCTGCACGAACTGCCGGGCGCCCACCTGGAACTGGCCGAGGACTACACGGCCGCGCGCAACGAGGTCGAAAGCTACCTGTGCGCGCTGTGGGCCGAGACCCTCGACCTGCCCGCCGTCGGCATCCACGACAACTTCTTCGCACTGGGCGGCGACTCCATCCAGGGCTTCCTGATCAGTGCCAAGGCCAACCGCGACGGCATCGGCCTGAGCGCCACCCAGGTCTTCGCCACCCCCACCATCGCCGAGACCGCCGCTTTCATGGCGGCACAGGGCGACACCGGCCCCGCCCCGTCCGGCTCCTTCGACGCGCCGGGCTTCACTCTCGCCGAGGAGGACCTGGCCGCGGTGCGCGCGGCCGCCGCCGACCCCGACGGCATCGAGACGGTGTACCCGCTCACCGAGATGCAGAAGGGCATGCTGTTCCACTCGCTGCTCGACCCGGACTCCGGCGTCTACTTCGAGCAGTTCCTGTACGCGGTCGACGGCGAGGTCGACCTCGACGCGTACCACCGGGCCTGGCAGCAGGTCGTCGACCGGCACGAGATCCTGCGGGTCTGGATCGCGACCAAGGGCCTGTCCGAACCGCTCCAGGCCGTGCAGCGCACCGCCGAGCTGGGCTGGACCGTCCTGGACTGGTCCGACCGCACCGAGGCGGAGCAGAAGGAGCTGCTGGAGCGCTACCTCGACGACGACCGCCGCCGCGGCTTCCCCTACGACCGGGCACCGCTGTTCCGGTTGACCATGGTCCGGCTCGGCGCCACCACCTACAAGCTGGTGATGAGCTACCACCATCTGATCCTCGACGCGTGGTCGCTCTTCGTCCTGTTGCGCGACTCCCTGGAGATCTACCACTCCGGTCTCGAAGGACGGCTGCCCGAGCTGCGCCCGACGCGTTCCTTCGGCGACTACGTGTCCTTCCTGGAGCACGAGGACATCGAGGGCGCCCGGGACTACTGGCTGGAGCGGCTGGCCGGCTTCCGCCGTCCGACCGTCATCGGCCGCTCCGCGCAGCTCGGCCTCTCCGCCAGCTCGCAGGAGATGCACGCCGAGGCCCGCCTCGACCTCGGCGAGGAGCTGACCGAGCGGCTGCTCGCGTACGGCCGCGCCAACCAGCTGACCCTGAACTCCCTGGTGCAGGGCGCCTGGGCCGTGGTCGTGGGCGGGTGCAGCGGCCAGGACGACGTCTGCTTCGGCATCACCATCACCCACCGCCCGGTGGGGCTGGCCGGGGTCGAGGACATCGTCGGCATCTTCATCAACAGCCTCCCGATGCGGGTGAACCTGGAGCCCGAGCAGCCCGTCGGCCGCTGGCTGCAGCAGATCCAGCGCACCCAGGTCGCCGCCCGCTCCCACGACCACTACCCGCTGCCGCTGATCCAGCAGCGCACCGACCTGCCCAGCGGCCAGCCCCTGTTCGAGTCGCTGCTGATCTTCGAGAACTTCCCCCGGGGCACCGGCTGGACCGGCCGCGGCGGCCTCGACGTGCGCCAGGAGCGCTACGTCGGCTGGACCAACTACCCCTTCGCCATCGAGGCGATGCCCGAGGAGCAGCTCTTCTTCCAGGTCAAGTACGACCTGGCGTTCTTCGACGCGGAGTCGGTGGAGCGCATCCTGGGCGCCTTCCGCGGTGTCCTGGAGGCCATCGCCGACGGCGGCACGACCCCGGTGGGCAAGCTCGCCGAGCACATCGCGGCGAACCGGCCCGGCCCGGCGGCCGAAATCCGGCCCGCGGACACCGGTGCGCGGGCACTGTTCCCGGCCCGCGGCACCGCCGCGACCGCCGGGGTCACCACGGCCCCCACCACCGAGGACGAGATCGCGCTGGCCGCGATCTGGGCGCAGGTCCTCCAGGTCGAACAGGTCGACGTCCACACGCCGTTCCTGGCGCTGGGCGGGTCCTCGCTGGCGGCCATGCGGCTGGTGGCCCTCGCCCAGGCGGAGGGCTTCGACTTCGAACTGAGCGAGCTGTTCGCCGAGGACGGCACCGTCCACCGGCTCGCCGCGGACGGGGACGAGGACGGGGCCGGGGACGGCGACGCGGACGGGGCCGGGGACGGCGGCACCGGACGGTAACGGCACCCGGACGAAGGCGGTGGCCCCGTCGCGGGCGGGGCCACCACAGGGGCGACGACGGACGCAGGTCGGAAGGGTACGGCGAGGTGGAAGACACACAACGGGGTGCGGGGGAGCGGGACACGCTCGCGCTCCTTCGCGAACTGGCGGAGCAGGGCGTCACGGTGCGCTCCCGCCGCGGCAGACTGTCCGTCGACGCTCCACCGGAGGCGCCCCGGCAGCTCCTCGACCGCCTCACGGCCGCGAAGGAGCCGGTCCTCGCGGCGATCACCGCCCACCCCGGCCTGCCCGGCCCCCGGGTCGCCGCCGCGGACCCGGAGCCCCGGCCGTCCGGGCGCCCCTTCCCGGTGACCGACCTCCAGAGCGCCTACCAGGTCGGCGAGTCGGACTTCCCCGAACTGGCCACCCCGGCCTACATCGCGCACGGCTTCGAGGTCCCGGGCCTCGACACCGGACGCTGGCGCGGCGCGCTGCGCACGGTCCTCACCCGGCACGAGATGCTCCGCGCGGCGGTCGGCCCGGACGGCCGCCAGCGGGTCGTCCCGCTCGACGACGGCTGGGGCCCGGCCCTGGTCGACTGGAGCCACCTCGACGCCGCCGAAGCCCGCGCGGCCTTCCACCGGGAAGGGGAGACGGCGGCCGCGCTCCTGCCCGGCCTGGCGGACGGCCCCCAACTGGGCTGCGCGGTCTACTCCGCCCGGGGCACCACCTTCGTCCTGCTGTGCCTGCGGCTGTTCGTCCTGGACGCCCGCTCCATCGGGCTGCTCTGCCGCGACCTGGCCGACGCCTACGAGGGGCGGGCGTTCGCCGACCCTCCCGTGGAGCCCGGGTACTTCGCCCGGTACACCGAGGCCCTCCACGCCCACCGAGACAGCCAGGCCCACCGCAACGCGGTCGCCCACTGGCAGCGCCGGACGCCCACCCTGCCGGGACCGCCGACCCCGCCGACCCTGCCCCGCCCGGCCCGGGCCCGGTTCGCCCGAGTCCGTCACCGGCTGCCCGCGCCCGTCTGGGCGGCGCTGCGCGAGCGGGCCCGCGGTGCCGGCCTGTCGGCCAACTCCGTGCTGTGCGCCGCCTACGCCGAGGTGCTGCGCCGCTGGTCGGGCCGGCCCTCCTTCACCCTCACCGTCCTCGTCGCCACCCGCGCCATGCTGGCGGCCGACCCGAACGGCACTGGCCCGAACGGCACCGACCCGAACAGCACCGACCCGGCACCGGCCGCGTGCGTGGGGAACTTCGGCAGCACGCTGCTGCTGGAGTGCGACGGCACCGGCGGCACCTTCGCCGAGCGCGCCGGGGCCCTGCAACGGCGGCTGATGGCGGACCTGCCGCACACCTGGCTGTCCGGGGTGGAGGTGGCCCGCCGGGCCCGCCGGGAGAGCCCCGGGGCCGCGGTCGGCAGCCCGTTCGTCTTCGCCTCGGGACTCGACGACGCGGCGTCCGACGCGCTGCCCCCGCACCTGCGGGCCGAGGGGTGGGAACTGGTCTTCAAGTCCATGCACACCCCGCAGGTCCTCCTCGACCACCAGGTCTCCGAGGAGGACGGGGAACTCGTCTGCACCTTCGACCACGTGGCCGAGGCCTTCCCCGAGGGCCTGGTGGACGAGCTCGCGGCGGCCCACGCCGACGTGCTGCGCCGCCTGGCCGGGGACGACGCCCCCTGGGCGGCCCCGCACCCGCCGCCGCTGCCCGAGGTACTGCTGGCCGCGCGTACCGCCGCCAACCGCACCGCGCACGACCTCCCGGGCGGCGGGGTCCTGGACGGGCTGCGCGAGGGCGCCGCGCGCACCCCCGACCGCGTCGTCCTCCACGGTGCGGACGGGACGACCACCTACCGCGAGGCCGCGGACCGGGTGGGGCGTACGG
The DNA here is from genome assembly GCF_055635195.1 of Streptomyces sp. NPDC111628. Taxonomy (NCBI): domain Bacteria; kingdom Bacillati; phylum Actinomycetota; class Actinomycetes; order Kitasatosporales; family Streptomycetaceae; genus Streptomyces; species Streptomyces sp. NPDC111628. The sequence continues at coordinate 56,191 of NZ_JBVKBZ010000002.1, forward strand.
CCGCCGCGCTGACCGCCTCCGGGGCGGCACCCGGCGAACTCGTCGGCGTGCTGGCGCGCAAGAGCCCCGGCCAGTACCTCGCCGCGCTCTCGGTCGTCGCGGCCGGCGGCGCCTACGTGCCGCTCGGCGTCGACTGGCCGCCCGCCCGGCTCGACGCGCTGCTCACCCGGCACGGCATCGGCAGGGTGCTGGCCGACGCCGAGGGGGCACGGCTCCTCGCGGAGCTGGAACGGCCCGTGCAGACACTCGCCCTCGACGCCCCGGGGTACCCCGGCGAGCCGCTGCCGCTGCCGGTGCCCGCCTCCGACGACCTCGCGTACGTCATCTTCACCTCGGGCTCCACCGGCACCCCCAAGGGCGTCGCGATTCCGCACGGCGGGCTGCTCAACACCGTCCAGGACATGGTGGAGCGCTTCGGCGTCGGCCCGGACGACCGGCTGCTGTCGCTGTCCGAGCTGCACTTCGACCTCTCGGCCTTCGACCTGTTCGGCGCCCTGTGCGCAGGCGCCACCGCCGTCGTGCCGCCCTGCGCCGCCCGCCCCGACCCCGATTTGTGGGCACACTGGGTGCGGCACAGCGGCGCCACCGTCTGGAACACCGTCCCGGCGCTCCTCGACATGCTCCTCGACCACCTCGGCGACGAACGCGCCGCCGACGTCCTGGGCGGGCTGCGGCTGGTCCTGCTCAGCGGCGACTGGATCCCGCTCGGCCTGCCCGACCGCGTCCGGCGGGCCGCGCCCAAGGCCGAGGTGGTAGCCCTGGGCGGCGCCACCGAGGCGTCCATCTGGTCCAACTACCACGTCGTGGACCGGATCGACCCGTCCTGGAAGTCGGTGCCGTACGGGCTGCCCCTGGCCAACCAGCGCTACCACGTCCTCGACGCGGACGCGGGCTTCGCGGACGTGCCCCACTGGGTGCCCGGCGAACTCTTCATCGCCGGTGACGGCCTGGCCACGGCGTACTACGGGCAGCCCGAACTGACCGCCGCCCGCTTCCCCACCCACCCCCGGACCGGCGAGCGCCTGTACCGCACCGGCGACCACGCCCGCTACCGGCCCGACGGCACCCTGGAGTTCCTCGGCCGCCTCGACAGCCAGGCCAAGGTGCGTGGCTACCGGGTGGACCTCCTGGAGGTCGAGCAGCAGCTGACGGCGCAGCCCGGCGTCCGGGCCGCGGCCTGTGTCGTCACCGGCACCGGTGCCGCCGCCCGCCTCATCGCCTTCCTCGTCGCCGAGGAACCCGGCCGTCCGGGCACCGACGGCGAGCGGCTCCCGGGTCCCGCGGCGCTGCGCGCCCGGCTGGGCACCACCCTGCCCTCGTACGCGGTGCCCAGCTCCTTCCACACCGTCCCCGCCCTCCCGCTGACCGCCAACGGCAAGCGCGACGCCCGTGCCCTCCTCGCCCTCGCCGAGGAACACGCGGCGGGGACCGGGGACGGCGCAGGGCACACAGACCGGGGCGCCGCGTCCGGCCGCGCGCCGCGCACCGAGCGGGAGTCGGCGCTGGCCCGGCTGTGGCAGGAGGTGTGCGGCACGGCCGTCCGGTCGGTCGACGACGACTTCTTCGCCAGCGGCGGCAGCTCGGTCTCCGCGGTGCGCCTGGTCCGCCGGATCGAGGAGGAGTTCGGCGTCCGGCTGCCGCTGTCCAGCCTCTTCGAGGCGAGCACCGTCGCGCAGCAGGACGCGCTGCTCGACCAGCGCGTCGACACCCCGCTCGTGCAGGTCAGACCCGGCGACGGGGCGGCGGTGGTCCTGGTCCACCCGGTGGGCGGACACCTCCTCGGCTACCGCGCCCTGATCGACGCGCTGCCCGCCCCCTACGCGGTGTACGGGTTGCAGGCCCCGCCCACCGGCCGGCTCCCCGCGACCCTGCCCGAACTGGCTGAGGAGTACGCGCGGGCGGTCGCGACGCTGGGGCGCCCCGTCCACCTCCTCGGCTGGTCGATGGGCGGCGTCCTCGCCGCGGAGACCGCCCGCCGCACCGACCTCTTCCAGCCCCTCTCACTGACCCTCATCGACAGCTTCGTGGCCGCCGCCGACGGGGCGGACCTGGACGAACGGGCCGCCGCGGCGGGGTTCTTCACCGACTACCTCGGACAGCGGGACGGCGCCGCGGCGATCGCCGTGCCCGCCGGCCACCCGGACCCCTTCGGACACCTCGCCGCGACCCACCTGCCCCAGGAGCCGGGCGAGTCCCTGCGCGGCCTCTACGAGCAGTACCGCGCCCTGTACCGGCTGCTGCTCGACCACCGCCCCCGGCCCCTGCCGCAGGACTGCCCGCTCCTGGTCGTACCGGCCGAGCGGGAACGACCGGACGCCTTCGGGGGCCTGACGCCGCTGCACCTGCACCCGGCCGGTCTCGTCCCGCCCGGCGCGCGGATCGCCCCCCTGCCCGAGACGCACTACTCCGTGGTCCGCGACGGTGCCGCCCGGCGGCTCGCGGAACTCTTTCACACCCGTACAGCGAAGGGATCGGCATGACGAGCAGAACGATCAAGGACATCGTGGTCCTCGGCGAGTCCGAGCCGGAGAACGTGCGCCAGGTGCGCAAGGGACCGGACCGCTGGATCTCCGGCGAGCTGGCCATCACCAACACCCTGCACTTCACCAGCCCCGACGGGGCCTTCACCTCGGGCATCTGGGAGAGCACCCCGGGCAAGTTCCGCGCGGTGTACGAGGAGGACGAGTTCTACCACATGCTCCACGGCCGGGTGGTCATCGCCGACGACGACGGCAACGCCCGCACCTTCGTCCCCGGCGACACCATCGTCGTCCCCGCCGGATTCACCGGCACCTGGGAGGTCCTGGAGCCCACCAAGAAGTTCTACGCCCACTACCGGCCGCTGGACGACGACCGCACCGGCCCCGCCGTCCAGGCCGGCTGACCGGCGGAGAGGAACACCATGACCACTGCCCCGCGCGGGGGACACCCGCACCACCGGCTGCTCGGCGTCGGCTTCGGCCCCTCGCACCTGTCCATGAGCGCGCTGCACGCCTCGGCCGGCCCGGCCGCCGCCGGGACCTCCCTGCACTTCCTGGAGTCCAGGGACGCCTTCTCCTGGCACCCCGACATGCTGCTGCCCGGCGCCCGCATGCAGGTCGCCTTCCTGAAGGACCTGGTGACCCCCAGGGACCCGACCAGCCCGTACAGCTTCGCCAACTACCTGGTGTCCAAAGGCAGACTGGAACCCTTCCTCAACCTGGGCACCCTCAACCCGACCCGGCGCGAGTACGTCGACTACTTCCGCTGGGCGGCCGGCCGGCTCGCCGACTACGTCACCTACGGCAGCACCGCCGAGGCGATCCGCCCGGTGACCGGCCCCGACGGACGGGTCACCCGCCTGGAGGTGGACCACCGCGGCCCGGACGGCACCCGGCACACCGTCTCCGCCGACCACGTGTCGCTGGCCCCCGGCGGCACCCCGATCGTCCCGCCAGGCGTCGAGCCGGGCACCCTCCGGCACGGCACCGTCCTGCACAGCAGCTCCTTCCTGGGCGGCATCCGGCCCTTCCACGACCGCGGCCGCGAACTGCCCTACCGCTTCCTGGTGGTGGGCGCCGGACAGAGCGCCGCGGAGATCTTCCAGTACCTGGCCGGCGAGTTCCCGGCGGCGGACGTCACCCTGGCGCACCGGGGATTCGCGCTGATGCCCGCCAACAGCAGCGCCCTGGCCAACGCCATCTTCGACCCGGCCTCCGTCGACCTGTTCCACGGCGCCGGACCCGAACGCCGCCGCGGCATCCTCACGGAGCTGAAGGCCACCAACTACGCCGCCGTCGACGACGAGGACATCACCGCCGTCGCCGAACTCCTCTACGACCAGCAGGTGCACGGCGGACAGCGGCTGCACCTGAGCCGGTTCACCGAACTGACCGGTGCCCGCGCCGACGACGGCCTGGTCACCGCCACCCTGCGCGACCTGCTCACCGGCGAGGAACGCGGCGAGCGCCACGACGCGGTCGTACTGGCCACCGGCTACGACTTCCGCGAGGCGCGCGGCCTGCTGACCGGCGTCGACCCGTACCTGCTCAGGGACGCGGACGGCGAACTGCTCGTCGACCGCGACTACTCGGTACGCACCGACGGGGGCTTCGCACCGCGGATCTTCCTGCACGGCGCCGCCGAACACACCCACGGCCTGACCAGCACCCTGCTGTCGCTGCTCGCCCACCGCGCCGGAGACATCCTCGACGCCGTCCTCGACACCCCGGCCGCCGGCCACCAAGACCTCGCCACCCCACTGTTCGAAGGAGTCCACGCATGAGCGGCATCCGGATCCAGCGGCGGGCCGACGCCCTCGTCAAGGAGGAGTACGGCTGCGCGTTCCGCCGCATCCTGCCCTGGGAGTCCAGCGGACCCTCGGACACCGGCATGGGCGTGTGTACCGTCCCGCCCGGCACGGCCACCACCCCGCACTCCCACGAGGACCACGAGCACTTCTACGTGGTGCGCGGCAGCGGCCACGCCGAGGTCGACGGGGAGCGTACGCGGATCGCCGCGGGCGACGCCCTGGTGGTCGGCTCCCACCAGCGCCACCACTTCGAGAACGCCTCGGACACCGAGGAGTTGGAGATGGTGTCGGTCTGGTCCCTCGGCCCCTTCGGCGCCGCCCCGGCCGCCGGACACGCCCACGGGGAGGACCGATGACACCGGCCCCGCGCCGCTTCCTGGTCACCGCCACACCCCCCACCACCAACGGCGACCTGCACCTCGGTCACCTCTCCGGGCCCTACCTGGGCGCCGACGTGTTCAGCCGCGCCCAGCGGATGCTGGGACACACCGTCCTGTACGCGTCCGGCGGCGACGACCACCAGACGTACGTGGTCACCACGGCCGAGCGGCTGGGCCTGGACCCGGTGGAGCTGGCGGCGCGCTGCAACCGCGAGATCGTCGGCACGCTGGAACTCGCCGGCATCGACATCGACGCGTTCACCAGCCCCGACGACGCCTACCGCGCCGAGGTGCGGGAGTTCTTCACCGGCCTGCACCGGGCGGGCCGGCTCAAGACCCGCACCTGGACCTTCCCGTACTGCGGGCGGACCGGCCGCTACCTCCTGGAGGCCTTCGCCACCGGGTACTGCCCCGAGTGCCTGGTCGGCACCTGCGGGGCGATCTGCGAGAACTGCGGCCACCCCAACGACGTCGACTCCCTGCTCTTCCCCACCAGCACCGGCGCCGGGCCCGCCGCCTCCTCCACCACCACCCAGCCGCGCGAGACGGAGATCCTGGTCCTGCCGCTGGAGGAGTACCGGGAGCAGTTCACCGAGTTCTACCGCGCCCGGCGGGCCACGATGCGCCCGCACGTGCTGCGCTTCGTCGACGAGATGCTCTCCCGGCCGCTGCCCGACTTCCCGGTCAGCTACCCGGCGGACTGGGGCATCCCGGTCGGCATCGACGGCTTCGACGGCCAGGTCTTCAACGTCTGGGCCGAGATGCTGCCGGGCCTGAGGCACATGGCGGAGGCCGCGCGGGCCCGCCGCAGCCCCGCGACGCCGCCCGGCGTGTGGGCGGCGGGCTCGGGCTTCGAACTCGTGCAGTTCCTCGGCTACGACAACACGTTCTACTTCGCCTTCGCCCACCTCGGGCTCACCTTCGCGCACGGGGGGCTGACCGAGCCGGCCGCGATCGTGACCAACGAGTTCTACCACCTGGACGGGGCCAAGTTCTCCACCAGCCGCCGCCACCTCGTCTGGGCCCGCGACCTGGTGGGCAAGTACGGCGCGGACAACGTGCGTTTCCACCTCGCGCTCGGCAACCCGGAGCACCAGCCCGCCAACTTCACCGAGGCGGACTTCCTGGACACCGTACGCACCCGGCTGCACCAGCCGCTCCAGAGCGTCGCGGCGGCCCTGGCCCCGCACACCGGGCGGCCCGTGGCGGCGGCCGGGCCGAGGACCGAGGCGCTCCTGGACCGCTACCGCGACCGGATGCGGCGGGCCTACACGCTGGAGACCTTCTCGATGCGGCAGGCCGCCGAGACCACCGCGAACCTGCTCACGCTGCTCGCCGCCAGGGCGCCGGACGACCCCGGGCTCGCCGTCGCCGGTCTCCGGGCCGCCGCCGAGCATGCCGCGCCCCTGGTGCCCGGCCTCGCCGCCGCCATCGAGGCCCGGTACACGGCCGCGGCGCAGGGCACCGTGCCGGACCTGGCCGACCTCCTGCCCGTCACCCTCTGAGCACACCGCATCGACCGCACCGCTTCGACCACCGCCCGGGCGGCCCGCGCCGCCCCGGCCCTCCCCCTCCCGCGACCCTAGGCAGAACCCATGCACATCGCGTTCGTCGACTCCAACCCCGCCGCGCTCGAAGCCATTCGGCTGGCCAAGGAGGCCGGTCACCGGGTGACCTACCTCCAGTCCGCCGACCCGTTCTATCCGCCCACCGAGAAGAACCTGCGGATCGTCGGCTCGGTGGACCACCTCGTCGACAACTTGGTCACCACGGACGCCGAGACCGTCACCCGGGCCCTGGCCGACCGCCACGCGGCCGACCCCATCGACGTGGTCACCGCCCAGCTGGAGCTGAGCGCCGAGGCCGTCGCCGTCGCCTGCCGGGAGCTGGGCCTGCGCGGCACGGCGACCGAGGGCGTCCTCACCGCCCGCCGCAAGGACCGGTGCCGGGCCGCGCTGGACAGGGCCGGGCTCGCCTCCGCGCGCCACGCGCTGGCCGAGACCGAGGAGGCGGCGCTGGCCGCGGCGGAGGAGATCGGCTACCCGGTGATCCTCAAGCCGCCGTCGGGCGCGGACAGCCTGCTCTCCTACGTGGCCACCAATCCCGCCGAGGCCGCCGCCGGCTGCCGCGGGGTGCTGACCGGACTGGACGCGGTGCCCGTGCAGTGGCACGAGCAGTTCACCCGCGGCATCCTCGTCGAGGAGTACCTGGTCGGCACCCTGGTCTCGGTCGAACTGGGCGCAAGGGACGGGAAGTTCTTCCCCTTCGCGGTGTCCGGGCGGTTCCGCTGGGCCGAGGACGAGGTGGTGGAGCTGGGCTCCTACATCCCCGCGGCGCTGTCCGGGGAACAGACCGAGGCCTGCGTCGCCTACGCCGCCGACGTGTGCCGGGCGATCGGCCTGGACCTGGGCGTCTTCCACCTGGAGATCATGGTGACCGGGCGCGGGCCGGTGCTGGTCGAGGTCAACCCCCGGGTGATGGGCGGCGCCCTGCCCACCATCTACCGGCACGCCACCGGCACCGACATCTTCTCCGGACTGCTGGCGATCCTGGAACCCGGCGCCGAGGTGCCCCTGCCCGGCACGCTCGACGGCTGCGTCGGCGGGCGCAAGGTGATGGCCCGCGACGGCGGCACCCTCGCACCCGGCGCGTCACTGGAGTGGATCGCCGAGCGGCCCGGCGTCCTGGAGGTCGTCGGCTTCGACAGCTACGGCACCGGACCCGGCCGCACGGTGGCCGCCGGACAGATCGTGGCCCGCTTCATGCTGCGCGGGCCGGACCATCCGTCCGTGGTTCGGACGGCCGAGCAGATCTTGCGCCGTTTGGAAGAAGATCTCGGTATTGCCCTGATGATCGGCGAGAAGGACTGACCATGACCTCCCCATCCGCCCCTTCCTCCGCCGAGCAGCCCGGCCTGCCCGGCACCCTGGACGGCCCCCGGCTCGCCGCCGCGGCCGCCGAGCACGGCACGCCGCTGTGGCTGTACGACGCCGGGACGATCCGCGCCCAGATCGACCGGCTGCGCCGCTTCGACGTCATCCGCTACGCGCAGAAGGCCTGCTCCAACCTGCACATCCTGCGCCTGATGCGGGAGGAGGGCGTCCACGTCGACGCCGTGTCGGAGGGCGAGATCGAGCGGGCGCTCGCGGCCGGCTACCGGGTCGGCGGGGACGACGAGCCGATCGTCTTCACCGCCGACCTGCTGAACCGTTCCACGCTGCGCCGGGTGGTCGAGCTGGGCATCCCCGTCAACGCGGGCTCCCCGCAGATGCTGGACCAGGTGGGCCGGGCGGCCCCCGGTCACCCGGTGTGGATCCGGATCAACCCGGGCTTCGGGCACGGCCACAGCCGCAAGACCAACACCGGCGGCGAGCACAGCAAGCACGGCATCTGGCACGAGCACCTCGAAGAGAGCCTCGCACTGGTCGACCGGCACGGGCTCGACCTGGTCGGCCTGCACATGCACATCGGCTCCGGGGTGGACTACGGCCACCTGGAGTCGGTCTGCGAGACCATGGTCAAGCAGGTCAGGATGGCCGGGCGGGACATCCGCGCCATCTCCGCCGGCGGCGGCCTCTCCGTGCCGTACACACCGGGCGACCCGGAGATCGACACCGACCGCTACTTCGAACTCTGGGACGCCGCCCGCCGGGAGCTGGTCTCCGAACTCGGCCACCCGGTGCGGCTGGAGATCGAGCCCGGACGCTTCCTGGTGGCCGGCTCCGGCGTCCTGGCCGCCGAGGTGCGGGCCCACAAGCCCGTGGGCAGCAACTACTTCGTCCTGGTCGACGCCGGGTTCAACGACCTGATGCGGCCCGCGATGTACGGCAGCAACCACCGCGTCTCGGTGCTCGACGCCGACGGCAACCCCCGCGCCTCCGACGCCCGCGACACCGTCCTGGCCGGACCGCTGTGCGAGTCGGGGGACGTCTTCACCCAGGTCGAGGGCGGGGACGTGGAACCGGTGCCGCTGCCCCGCACCGACGTCGGCGACCTGGTGGTCTTCCACGACACCGGCGCCTACGGCGCGAGCATGTCGTCCACCTACAACTCCCGGCCGCTCATCCCCGAGGTCCTGGTCGACGGCGCCGAGACCCGCCTGATCCGCCGCCGCCAGACGGTCGCCGAACTGCTGGCCCCGGAGCTCGACTCCCTGCCCGGGTCCGGGTCGGGCGGCCTCCACCCCGGAGCGTGACCGGAGTCCTGCCGGGCCCCGGGCCGGGCCGCCGCAGCCCAGTACTGGTCGTTCGGGCACCTCACGTGCGGGGGCCCAAGGAGGGTGCCGGGCTGCGCGAGGGCGGCCACAGAGTACCTGCATGGGATTTTCCGCGCCCGCGCCCGCACTCGGGCGCGGAACGGGCTGTCCACCACGGGACCCATCGCAGGGGCAAGCGCCGGGAGGGCGACATGACCGAGACCAAGCGCAGTGAGAGCGCGCGGCACATCGAGCGGTTGTACGCCGAGGTGTACAACGCGAACCGCCTCGATCGCATGCCGGAGTTCTACGCGCCGGACATCCTCAACCACGGGGGCGAGGGCGAGGTGGGGGTCGACGCCCTGCGCAACCGGGTGGGGGCCATGTTCATCGCCTTCTCCGACGCCCAGGTCCGCATCGAGCACATGGTGACGCAGAACGACCGGGTGATGGTGTTCCTGCACTGGACCGGTCATCTCTCGGGCTCGGACCAGGAGTTGTCCCTGCGGACCGCGAACCTGTACCGGGTGACGAACGGGCAGATCGCCGAGCACTGGAGCGTCGTCGACCAGTCCGGGCTGACCCGGTTCGGACTGCCCGCGGGCGACCAGACGCAGCCCGCGGGCAAGCCCGACCCGAACGCCGGCGAAACCGAGCAGGCCAACACACGGACGGTGCTGACGGTCTGGGAAGAGATCATGCAGCAGCACCGGCTGGAACGCGCGGACGACTTCTACCGGCAGGACTACATCCAGCACAACCCCTTCGCGGCGCAGTCCGGGACCGGCCTTCAGGGTATGAAGGACTTCTTCGCCGGGCTGTTCGCCCTGGCCCCCGATCTGACCGGGGAGATCACGCAGGTGGTCGCCGAGGGCGACCGGGTCGCGGTCTTCTGCCTCTGGCGGGGCCACGAGGCCTCCAGCGGCCGGGAGGTGCGGCTGCACACCGCGGACCTGCTGCGGTTGCAGGACGGGCTGATCGCCGAGCACTGGGACGTCATGGACTACTCGGCGGTGGCGCAGTTCGGGGTGACCCCGTAGGAGACTCGGGCCTCGCCGCCACGTCAGTCGCCCCCTTCGCCCGGCACCCCCGACCGCACGGTCAGGCGGGCGAAGAGGGGGAAGGGCAGCCAGGGCGCTCCGGTGACGAGGGAACGGCTCACCTGCTGGCCGCGGAACTCGGGGCGGGCCGCCACACCCTGCCGCAGTGGCGCGTCGGACACGGAGCGGAAGTCGAAGACCACGAGCCGGCCGCCGGGACGCAGCACGCGGGCCGCCTCCGCGACGGTGGCGTGCGTGTCGGACCAGTGGTGCATGCTGAGGGTCGAGACCACCACGTCGGCGCACGCGTCGGGCAACGGCAGCCCGGTGCCGTCGGCGAGGTGCACGGTGATCCGGTCCCCGAGCCCGTACCGCTCGGCGTTGGACCGCGCCCGGCGCACCATCGACGGCGAGATGTCCACGCCGTGCAGGGTGAGGTCGGGGCGGCTGCGGGCGACGCGCAGGAGCAGTCTGCCCGGGCCGGTGCCGATGTCGACGGCGACCCCTGCCCGGGGGGCCCGGCACGTCTCCGTGGCGGCGTGCCGGTACAGGCCGCTCAGGAGCCTGCCGGAGAGCCGGTCGTACGCCTCGCCGCTGATGCCCATCCCGCCCGGGTCCGGACCGGTGCCCCGGTGCGGGGAAGGATGCCGGTGCTCGGCGATCCGGTGCAGTGAGCGGTGGGCGGCGGCGAGGACGGTACGCATCATGGGGGGCGCTCCCGCTGTTCAGGGGTGGAGCCCCGGGGCGCGCGGTGCGCGCCCCGGGGCAGGGGGGGAGGGGGATGGCTTGTTCAGGCGGTGCCGGGCCCCGGCACGGCGGCCGACCCGGAGGTCTGCTCCTGGCCCGATCCGGCGGGTTTGGGACGGGGCAGCAGCATGATCAGGAGGACCAGCAGGGCCGCGACCGGCACGCCCCAGACGAACACCTCCGGGATCGCGGTGGCGGTGGCCTCGGGGGTGACCGGGCCCTCACCGGTCTCCCGGGCGAGCAGGCTGCCGAAGAGGGCGACACCGATGGCCATGCCCAGGCCGCGGATGGACAGGTTGGCGGCGGTGGTCGCGGCGAGGTCCGGCGGTGCCGCGGCGTTCTGGCTGACCACGACCAGGTTCTGCATCAGCAGGCCGAATCCGCAGCCCAGCACCGCCATCTCGGCCGCCACCAGGACGTACGGACTGTCCGCGTCGACCAGGCTCAGCAGCAGGAAGGACACGACCAGTACCACGGCCCCGGTGAGCAGGTACGGCTTGAAGCGACCGCTGGCGCCCGCCTTGCCGCCCGCGACGGCGGAGACCACCACGAACGGGATGAAGTACGGGTTGAGCGCCAGCCCCGCCTCGGTGGCGCTCATGTCGTACGCCGCCTGGAGGAAGGTCGGCATGAACACGATGGAGCCGTACAGGAGCATCCCGAGGACGGCCGTGGCCGGCAGGGTGAGGCGCAGGGTGCGGTTGGTGAACAGCCGCAGCGGCAGCAGCGGGTTGCGGGCCCGGCCCTCCCACCACACGAACAGCGCGACGAGCGCGAGGAACGCCGCCGTCAGCCCGGCGATCTGGCCGGACGCCCAGTCGTACTCGCGTCCGCCCCACTCGGTGATCATGAGCAGGCTGACCACGGCGCCGATGAGCAGCAGCGAACCCGCCAGGTCCACCCGGTCCCGGGCGGCCGCCCTGGGCAGCCGCAGCGCGTAGGCGCACAGGGCGATGGACAGGATGCCGAGCGGGATGTTGACGAAGAAGATCCAGCGCCAGCCGAACGAGTCCGTGACCACCCCGCCGACCAGCGGGCCACCGACACTGGCCAGTGCGAAGACGGCGCCGGTGGCGCCCTGCACCTTGCCGCGCAGGTGCTGCGGATACAACTCGGACAGGGCGACGGTGGGAATGACGAAGAGCGCGCCCGCTCCGATGCCCTGGAGCACCCGGGCGGCGATCAGCTGCGGCATGCTCTGGGCCATCCCGCAGAGCAGCGAGGCCACGCAGAACAGGACGACGGCGGCGATGAACACGTTGCGGCGGCCGTAGCGGTCGCTGACCCTGCCGTAGAGGGTGCCGGTCGCCGTGGAGGCCAGGACGTAGGCCGTGACGACCCAGCTGAAGGAGGCGGCTCCGCCGATGTCCGCGGTGATGTCCGGCAGGGCGATGGCGACGACCGTCTGGTCCAGTACGGACAGCAGGATGCCGAGAACGAGACCGGCCGTCGCGAGGGGAACGTTGCTCCGGTGCGCCGGGCCCGGAGCGGCGTCCGCCGCCGGGCCGGCGGACGGGTCGCCGGTGGGGGTAGGGGTGCTTTCGGACATGTCCGGTCAGGCCCTCCCAGGCGCGAACGGGTTGGGAAGTTTGAAGTCGACGCTCACCAGGTCCTGGTCGATGACCGTGCCGGCCACGGTTCCGCTGGCGGCGGCCGCGACGACGGCGGCGAGCGGGACCGGCACGGTGGCCCGGCGGGCCATGTCGCCGGCGGCGTACACGCCCGGGACGCTGGTCTGGCCGAACTCGTTGACCTCGACGCAGGCGTCCGGGAAGAGGACGCAGCCGAGCTGCTCGGCGAAGGGTGCCCGCTGACGCAGGGTGGTCTTGATGAAGACGGCGTCCCGCTCCAGGGAGGTGCCGTCCTCGAAGACGATGTGGCGCAGCCGGTCGCCCGCGCCCTCCAGCCGGACCGCCGCCTTGGTGTGGACGGCGATGCGGTTGGCCTCCAGGACGATCTGCATCACGGGGTCGAGCGGCTCGCCACCGGTGCACAGGGCCATGGTGTCGGTGAAACGGCTCAGGTGCAGGGCCAGGCGGACCCGCTCCGGGCCGGCTCCGAGCACCGCTATCCGGGAGTCGCTGGCCTCGTATCCGTGGCAGTACGGGCAGTGAAACGCCGACCTGCCCCACAGCTCGGCCGTGCCGGGCAGGTCGGGCAGCTCGTCGCGCAGGCCGGTGGCGAGCAGCAGCCGGCGCGCCTCGGCCGTGCCGCCGTCCGCGAGGTCGACCTCGAAGTGGTCCTCACCCACGCGGCGCACCGAGGAGACCTCGGTCGCGCGCCGCTCGACCGTCGGGTAGTGGCTCAGGTTCTCCGCGCCCTGCTCCCGCAGGCGCTCCGGCGGCGTTCCGTCATGGGTGATGAAGTTGTGCACGGCCTCCGCGGGAGCGTTGCGCCCCTGGCCGCTGTCGGCGAGCAGCACCGTGCGGTGGGCTCGTCCCAGGGTCAGCGTCGCGGACGTTCCGGCGGGGCCGCCGCCGATGATGATCGTGTCCAGCATGCTCGATACCGTCCTTTCGCTCCGTACTCGTCCCGAGGCCTCTCGGTCCGCTTGACCTGAACCCAACTCTGCAAGTTAATGTCAACATGAAGTCAAGCACGGACGAGCAATCCATGACCATCGGCGAGCTGGCCCAGCGGTTCGGGCTGCGCGCGCACGTCCTGCGGCACTGGGACGCCACGGGCCTGCTGCCGCCCGCGGAGCGGGTCAACGGCCGTCGCCGCTACACCTCGCGTCACATCGCACGGGTCGCGATGATCGTGCGGGGCAAGGCCGCCGGTTTCAGCCTGGAGCAGTTGCGCGCCGTACTGGACGCCCCCAGCCCGGACGAGCGACGGTCGCTGCTGCGCAGGCAGCATGCCGAGCTGGAGAGACGGATCAAGGAGATCGTGGCGTCACGGACGCTGATCGAGCACGCCCTGGACTGCCGGGCGGAGGACTTCACCCAGTGCCCCGGCTTCCGCGGGCTGGTGCAGCAGCTCGCGCGCGAGGACGAGGATCCCGCCTGCGTACCGGCCGAGGGCCCGGCGCCCCGCCCCGTGGACCACTGACCACTTACCACTGACCACTGACCGCGGACCGCGACGGCGCCGGGAGGAGCGGGAAAGGGCCGTCCGCGCGGGAACCGTCCGCCGTGCCGATGCGGGTCCCCGTGGGTCGGGCGCTTCTCTCAGCCTGCAAGGGCGAGGTTGTGCAGGCGGGCGATGCCGAGCATGGCGTGGTGGATGCCGTCGCCTTTGAGGCGGCAGTCACGCAGGATCTTCCAGCTCTTCATCCGGGCGAAAACGTGCTCGACGCGGGCACGGACCTGCTTGTGGGAACGATTGTGTTCCCGCTTCCAGCGCGGGAGTTCGGCCTGTCCCTTCGCGCAGCGGTGCGGCATGACCAGGCCGGTGCCCGGATAGCCGCCGTCCGCGATGGTCATCGTCTTGCCGACGGCGTCCTTCGCCCCCGATTCCTCCCAGGCTCGGCAGTCGTTGCGGTTGCCGGGCAGGGGCCGGCCGACCACGACGGCCAGGCGGGTGTCGGCGTCGATGACGACCTGGTGGTTGGTGGAGTAGCGGTAGTTCTTCGACTGCTCGGCGATCGCGTGGTCGCGGGTGGGCACGAGGGTGCCGTCCACAACGAGCACGGTGGCCTTCGCGAACCGCCGGCGCGACTGGAGCGCGAGGAGCGGGCCGAGGTGGTCGATGATCCGGTAGGCCGCTGATTTCGAGACACCGAACAGCGGCGCGAGCTGTCGCATCGTCAAGTTGGTGCGCCAGTACACAACGACCAGCAAGATCCGGTCCTCCAGCGACAGGCTCCACGGTCGGCCGCGATGTCCGCCGGCCGCAGTTTCGCGGCGTACGGCCGTCACTAACTTGCTGAAGCGGCGCGGGCTCAGCCCGGCAAACGGGGCTATCCATGACGGTTCCAATGCCGTGATCACGCTAGCCACCGGAAGGTCGTCCCACCTGCGATCAGGTGCGACAGGCAGCCTTCCAGGATCCAGATCACTCACTTGACCTCAACCGCACTTGCGGTCCTACGTTCTTCGCATGACCTGCACGGTGTGCGGGCTCCACACTGAAGTACTGGGAGGGGACCTTCCATGACGACCCAGCAGCTCTCCGACGCCGAACTCGCCAGCCAGCCCGCCGCGTACTGGACCGGTGTCGCCTACGAGGCGCTCATCGCGTACATACGGGCCCGGCAGGCCGAAAAGGGCTACACCCAGCCCCAGTTCTGGCTGCTGCGCAACCTGTCGAAGAACGACATCTCGCCTGACGGAGAGGGGATGACCCTGCCCGAGCTGCGGCAGGCCATGGCCTCCTACATCCGGCCCGAGGACGATCTGGCGGCGGAGGCCGAAGTGATGCTGGAGCGCGGCTGGTTGACCCGGGACGCCGAGAAACGGCTGTGGCTCACCACAGAGGGAGAACAGGCCCGCGTCGACATTGCCGGCCTCGCGCCCTCGATCGTCGCCGTCCTCCACGAGGGCATCGACGACGCAGACTACGTCACCACGCTGAAGGTGCTCCAGCGACTGATCCGCAACGCGGGCGGGACGGCCGCCTGACAGGCCGCGAGCCCGGGGCAGAACACCCCGGGCATGACCACATCTCGAACACGTCTTGGGGCCGAATGCGCAAACTGATCTTTGCGGGACATCCCTTACTGGCTCTAACAAAAAGCTGCTGATCATGAGTCTGTCGGCCTCTCTGCTCGTACGTCTGGGCATGGGAAACCGTCAGTCGCGGCCGTGGATCGTGTCGGATGAACTGTGGTCGCTTATCGAGCCGTTGCTGCCGAAGCCGGGTCCGAAGAAGGCCGAGGGCAGACCGCGGGTGCCGGACCGCCAGGCCCTGTGCGGCATCCTCTTCGTCCTGCACACCGGCATCCAGTGGGAGTACCTGCCCCAGGAACTCGGCTTCGGCTCGGGCATGACCTGCTGGCGGCGCCTTGCGGCCTGGAACGAGGCCGGCGTCTGGGACCAGCTCCACCAGCTGCTGCTGAACGAGCTGCGCTCGACGAACCAGCTGGACTGGGAACGGGCGGTGATCGACTCCTCGCACGTCCGTGCGGCGCGACGGGGCCCAAAAGCGGTCCGAGCCCGGTCGACCGCGCACGGCCGGGCAGCAAGCACCACCTCATCGTCGACGGACAGGGCATCCCGCTCGCGGTGTCACTGACCGGCGGCAACCGCAAAGACGTCACCCAACTCGAGCCGCTGCTCGACAAGATTCCCGCCGTCGCGGGCCGGGTCGGCAGACCTCGCCGGCGCCCCGACGCGCTGCTGGCCGACCGCGGTTACGACCACGACAAGTACCGCCGCCTGCTCTGGCAGCGCGGGATCCGCCCCGTGATCGCGAGACGGGGCGAGCCGCACGGCACCGGCCTGGGCATGTTCCGCTACATTGTCGAGCGCACGACGTGCGCCACGAGGCGCTCTGTTTGTATCCCCGGTTCAGCCGGGAGGAACTCGGAACGAGGTTTCTGGGCCGGATGACTTACCTGGATCCGAAAGGTGAAGGGGACAACAGCATGTCAGAAAACCAGTGACCGGGCTCAGTTGTCGGAGACGGTGTGCTGGGCGGCCCGCGCGGTATGGCGAAGACTGGATTGTTTGAAGCCCAATCTCCAGAAGATGCAAGCTTTCATCCGCCGGAAAGACGACTGAAGCCGGCGCCACGCTCTGCATTGGACTCGATCGTTATCCGGTGCACCTCCGGAACGTGGAGCGATGCCCAGCGAGGGCATTCAAGGAGATGAGTGGGACGCCTACGTCGCGCTAGTGCTCTGACCGGGAAGGTTTGCCGGGTCGGCGGCTGCAGCTGTTGGGTGCACGGGGACATCGGATCCGACTGTTGGGGGTGAGGTGGCAGAGCCTGTCCGTGTGCGCAGGTTGACCGACCAGGAGGGGCAGAAGCTGCAGCAGATCGTGCGCCGCGGCAGCACCAACTCGGTGCGCTACCGGCGCGCGATGATGCTGCTGGCCTCGGCCGGCAGAAGCAGGGTCCCGGTGATCGCGAAGCTGGTCCAGGCCGACGAGGACACCGTCCGGGACGTGATCCACCGATTCAACGAGATCGGCCTGGCCTGCCTGGACCCTCAGTGGGCGGGAGGCCGTCCCCGCCTGCTCAGCGATGACGACGAGGACTTCGTCATCCAGACGGCCGCCACCCGCCCCACCAAGCTCGGCCAGCCCTTCACCCGCTGGTCCATCCGTAAACTCGCCGCCTACCTGCGCCGCGTCCACGGCCGCGTGATCCGCATCGGCCGCGAGGCATTACGGTGCCTGCTCGCCCGCCGCGGCATCACCTTCCAGCGCGCCAAGACCTGGAAGGAGTCCCCAGACCCCGACCGTGACGCCAAGCTTGACCGCATCGACCATGTCCTGAAGCGCTTCCCGGACCGCGTCTTCGCGTTCGACGAGTTCGGTCCGCTCGGCATCCGGCCCACCGCCGGGTCGTGCTGGGCCGAGCAGGGACGCTCTGAGCGGCACCCGGCGACCTACCACCGCACCCACGGAGTGCGCTACTTCCACGGCTGTTACGCCATCGGCGACGACACGCTCTGGGGTGTCAACCGCCGCAAGAAGGGTGCCGACGACACCCTGGCCGCACTGAAGTCGATCCGCGCGGCCCGCCCGGACGGCGCCCCGATCTACGTCATCCTGGACAACCTCTCCGCCCACAAGGGAGCGAAGATCCGCGCCGGGGCGACGAAGAACCGAGTCGAGCTCTGCTTCACCCCGACCTACGCGTCCTGGCCAACCCGATCGAGGCCCACTTCGGGCCGCTGCGGCAGTTCACCGTCGCCAACTCCCACCACCGCAACGACACCACACAGACCCGGGCCCTGCACGCCTACCTGTGCTGGCGCAACAAGAATGCCCGCCATCCCGACGTACTGGCCGCCCAGCGGAAGGAGCGTGCTCGCGTCCGCAGCGAGAAGGGCACCCG
Source organism: Streptomyces sp. NPDC111628 (assembly GCF_055635195.1). Lineage (NCBI taxonomy): Bacteria > Bacillati > Actinomycetota > Actinomycetes > Kitasatosporales > Streptomycetaceae > Streptomyces > Streptomyces sp. NPDC111628. Next base: position 73,792 of record NZ_JBVKBZ010000002.1, read on the forward strand.
CTGGGGCGGACGGCCGATTACCGAAGCTGCTTAGGTGCCTGTTTTCGATCCCTCCGCCGGCGTCGGCCCAGGTTGGGAGTCGTCGGTTGGTGGGCCTCTTGCGCTGGCAGGGGAGATTCCTTGGAGTCCGAGACTTGCCAGGGGTGGACGGCGAACGGCTGGCGAAGCGGGAAGAGTAGGTTGGCTTCTGACAGTTTCCAGGGGCGATCCGGCGGACCGGTGACGGAGGGCAATCATTCAGGAGAGTCAACGTCGTCGACCTGGCACTGACATGTGCGGTCGTCGTCATGCCAACTCGCGGGTGGAGTGTCTTCTTCCGGATACTCACTATCCGCGGCCGCATCATGCCCTGGATGGGACGACCTGGCACGATGGCCTCTGTGGTTGGTGTCACGGCAGCGGAGAGCGGGACGGAGAGGTCTGTGAAAACTGCAGCGGCGTCGGGTTCTCTCCGATCGAAGTTGACGAGGACTGAGGCCAGGATCTGACGGCTCAGGATTCGAACTGGTGCTGCCCCGACGCCTGGTGCAGGTAGTCGCTGACAGGCTTCGTCGCCGGTGGGACGGTGGTGCTCAGGGCCGTATTTCCGGCCAGGTCAGGACCAAGGTGATGGCTGACCTTGAGAACGATCAGTTCTGCTGGGCTTCGCGGGATGCCGGCTGGCCGCTTCTGCGGGAGCTTCGGCGGGTGATTCGCCTGGTCATGATGGTGATCGCGGCCCAGGTGATGAGCGATTCCGAGTGTTGGATGAGCCGTTCGCAGTCGCGCGCGTGGCGGCGGGCGTGCATGATCCAGGCGTGTGAGCGTTCGACGACCGCTACGGGATCTCCTTGTGAACGGCTTCGATGTTGTTGCCGTCCGGATCGCTGACGAACGAACAATAGGCGCGGTACTCGCTCCATGAGCGAGGAGCGTGCCAGGATGTGCCCCCGGCCGCCACCGCAGCCACATGAAAGGCATCCACCGCGTCCCGGCTGCCCGCCGTGAACGCGATGTGCATCCCCCTGGTGGCGACAGTCACCTTTTCTGCACGCTCCAGAGACAGCGACGGCGTGTCCCGCTTCGGATGCCAATACTCGGCCACGCCGTCGGCCCGATAGCAGGCGCTGATTCCAAGCGGCTCCAACGCAGCGGTGTAAAACCGCTCACCCGCCTCGAAGTCTGAAGCAAACACGCCCAGGTGATGGACGAAGGACAACGATGCTTCCATGGCGGCCGAGTCTACGGAACCGATCAAGCAGCACGCGGCATTTACCCGGTGATCGTTTCCGGTCACAGCACTAGAACGTACAAGCAGAGACGAACGTGGGATCGCCTACGGGACGCGAGCGCAAGACTGTCGTGGCATGCGATACCTGCCACGACCGAATCCACTCAGAACGGTCTGTCAAACCATTCACGCCGTAATCATTGGAGAGCCGGATGACAGGGAAACCGTCATGTCCGGTTCGGCGGGAGGCCGCGCGGAAAGGGACTCGCCCCGGCGAGAACCTCGCTGCGCGGCCCACCCATCCGCCTGGCTCCACGGCTTCCGCCGCCTGCGTATCCGCTGGGAACGACGCGACGACATCCACGAAGCCTTCCTCGGCCTCGCCGTCTGCCTGATCACCCACCGCCACGTCCAACGCCTTTGTTAGGACCTTTTAGACCGCACGTGTGTGGAGAGCAGGTTAACCGGCGTACGTGTTACGCCACAGAGCCTCTGCCGGATCGCTGTACTCTCGGACCGCCTCGGCCAACCCGACCTTGCCCAGGACTACTTGGGCACGCCCGCGCCGTCGGTGCCCGGCGCGGCCTGTCACGGACGGCCCCCGCGGAAACGGAGCAGCGGCCGGCTACCGGCATGCCGCGGGACCAGGCTCGTCGAGACAGCGGTGCAGTGGGCCCGCACGTCATGGACCAAGCAATCCCGCGGCGGGCTCGGAGCCGCACGTCGGAACGCGACCCCGACGGCCTTTCCGGCGCATGGACCTGCCGTCTCGCCACGCCCGAGACCGTCCACGGCCGGGCCGACCTCTTCCTCGGCACCCCACTCGCTACGTCGACGAACTTGCCGGCCTGCGCCGACCCACCGCCCGTATGCGCCGCTCGTCCTCGATGCAGGGGAGTCGGTCGTGACCCTCGCAAAGTAGTTGGCGCATTCGTCCCCGGCCATCACCCTCGACCACTACGCCCACTTCGTGCCGGAGGCGGGGAAGAAGGGGCGCAGGGCGATCGATAGCCTTCCGGGGGAACGGGAGAAGGAGGCCGCCGGCGCAAACTCCGCAGATTCTCCCCAGGCCCCGTCCTGAGCGCCCATCCCCCTGGGCCGCGACACGTACACAGCGAGGTGAGAGGCCCCATGTTCACGACCCGTCCCACCCTCCAGGGCACCTTCGGCATGGTGTCCTCCACCCACTGGCTGGCCTCCCAGTCGGCCATGGCCGTACTGGAGGACGGGGGCAACGCCTACGACGCCGCCGTCGCCGGGGCCTTCGTGCTGCACGTCGTCGAACCGCACCTCAACGGGCCCGCCGGGGAGGTGCCGATCATGCTCGCGCCGGCGGAGGGCGAGGTGCGGGTGCTGTGCGGGCAGGGTGTGGCCCCGGCGGGGGCCACGGTGGCGCACTACAAGGGGCTCGGTCTCGACCTCGTCCCCGGCACCGGACCGCTCGCCGCCGCCGTGCCCGGGGCCTTCGACGCCTGGCTGCTCCTGCTGCGCGACCACGGCACCAAGTCACTTGCAGACGTGCTGAAGTACGCCGTCGGCTACGCCGAGCACGGGCACGCTCCCGTGGAGCGCGTCGCGGAGACCGTCGAGACCGTCCGGGAGCTGTTCGAGACGGAGTGGACGTCCTCCGCCGAGGTCTACCTGCCCGGCGGCCGTCCGCCCCGCCCGGGCGAGCTGCTGCGCAACCCGGCCCTGGCCGCCACCTGGAAGCGGCTGCTCGCCGAGGCCACCGGCGCGGCCGGCCCCAAGGGGGACCGGGAGGCGGAGATCGACGCCGCGCGGGAGATCTGGCGCTCCGGGTTCGTCGCCGAGGCCCTCGTGCGGCAGGCCGGGCGGCCCACCCTGGACACCAGCGGCGAACGCCACACCGGCACCCTCACCGCCGCCGACCTGGCCGGCTGGTCGGCGCACTACGAGGCCCCGGCGACGTACGACTGGAACGGCTGGACCCTGTGCAAGGCCGGACCGTGGAGCCAGGGACCCGTCCTGCTCCAGCAGTTGGCGCTGCTCCCGCCCGAACTGCCCGGCCACGGCGGTGCCGACTACGTCCACCTGCTGGTCGAGGGCTGCAAGCTCGCCATGGCCGACCGGGAGGCCTGGTACGGCGACGCCGACGGCGCGGACCGCGTACCGCTCGACGAGCTGCTGTCGCCCGAGTACAACGCGGCGCGGCGGCGACTCGTCGGCGACAAGGCCTCCTTCGAACTGCGTCCCGGCGCCCCGGGCGGGCGCGTCCCGCGGCTCGCTGCCCACGCGCTCGTCGCCGCCGTGGAGGGCGAGGGCCTCGACGCCCTCGGCGTCGGTGAACCGACGGTCGCCAAGAGCCCGAAGTCCCCGGTGCCCGGGGAGCCGGACGTCGCCGCCGACGGCGGCACCCGCGGCGACACCTGCCACCTCGACATCGTGGACCGCTGGGGCAACATGGTCTCGGCCACGCCCAGCGGCGGCTGGCTCCAGTCCAACCCCGTCGTGCCCGAACTGGGCTTCCCGCTCGGCACCCGGCTCCAGATGACCTGGCTGGAGGAGGGCCTGCCCAACTCGCTCACGCCGGGCCGTCGCCCGCGCACCACGCTCACGCCCTCCATCGCCCTGCGCGACGGAGTACCGGTCATGGCCTTCGGCACCCCCGGCGGCGACCAGCAGGACCAGTGGCAGACACACTTCTTCCTCGCGGTCGCGCTGCGCGCGCGGGTGCGCGGCGGTCTCGACCTCCAGGGCGCGATCGACGCCCCGAACTGGCACAACGACAGCTTCCCCGGTTCCTTCTTCCCGCGCGGCATGCGGGCGGGCTCGGTCACCGTGGAGTCCCGCATGCCGGCCGAGGTCGTCGAGGAGCTGCGGCGCCGCGGGCACGACGTGACGGTGGGGGAGGCGTGGTCGGAGGGCCGGCTGTGCGCCGTCGCCCGGGACCCGGAGACGGGCGTGCTGTCGGCGGCGGCGAACCCGCGCGGCATGCAGGGGTACGCCGTGGGCCGCTGACCGGCACGCACGCGCGTGCACCCGATGTTCGTGCCGATTCCACCCGGAGTACACCACCCGGGTGGGGATTGTCAGTGGCGCGTGCTCTCATGGAGTCATGATCGAGGACAACGAAACCATCGACGAGTTTCTCGCCCGGCACAGCGACGACGTGGAGGAGGCCGTCCGCAAGGCGGCCGCGCAGGAGATCATGCCGCGCTGGCGCCGGCTCGCGGCACACGAGGTCGACCAGAAGGCGGGCCCGCACGACCTGGTGACGGACGCCGACCGAAAGGCGGAGCTGTACCTCACGGAGGCCCTGCCCCGCCTGCTGCCCGGCTCGGTGGTGGTCGGCGAGGAGGCGGTGCACGCGAACCCGGCGTCGTACGGGGCGATACGCGGCGAGGCCCCGGTGTGGATCGTCGACCCGGTCGACGGGACCCGGCAGTTCGTGCGCGGCGAGGAGGGCTTCTGCACGCTGGTGGCGCTCGCCCACCGCGGCGTCGTGCACGCCTCCTGGACCTACGCCCCGGCCGACGACCGGCTCGCCACGGCCGTACGCGGAGGGGGCGCCTTCCTGGACGGAGGGCGGCTGTACGCGGGGCCGCCCGAGCCCGGCCGGGACCTGCGGGTGGCCACGTCGCACCCGGACTACACGACGGACGAGCAGAAGCGCGACCTGCTCGCCCTGCGCACCCCGGGTGTGGCCCCCCGCCCCTGCGGCTCCGCGGGCCTGGAGTACCTGGCCGTCGCCCGCGGCGAGTCCGACGCCACCGCCTTCTCCTGGGAAGCGGCGTGGGACCACGCGGCCGGACTCCTCCTGGTCGAGGAGGCGGGCGGCACCCACCTGACCCGCACCGGCGAGCCCTTCCGCATCACCGGGGGCAACGAACTGCCGTTCACCGCCGCCCGCGACGCGGCCACGGCCCGGCAGGTGGTGGCACTGCTGTCGGGCGAGGCCTGATCCCCCGGGGAGCGTCGGCCGCCGCCCGGTAAATCCGGTGCCCCGGCGGCCCGTCGCGTGGTCGACTGTCGGTCCAGGCAGCCGTCGCCGACCGACCGGAGTCACCTTGTCCCTGCACGTCACCGCTCTCACCGACCCCGCCCGCACCCCCTCCGCCCATCGCCTGGCCTGGCTGGCCTGCGGGGACGACGGCGGTCCGCTCGGGCACGCGTTCCTGCGGGTGTTCACCCGCGAAGGGCAGGACCACCTGGCGGAGCTGACGCTGCACGTGCATCCGGCGGAGCGGCGCAGACGGGTCGGGTCGCGGCTCCTCGGCTCGGCGGTGGCCGCCGCGCGGGAGGCCGGCCGGCGGTCGGTCGTGGCGCAGGCCGACGCGGACACGCCCGGCGACCACTTCCTCGCCGCGAGCGGCTTCCGCAGGGTGCTGGCCCTGACGTACGCCCGGCTCGACCTGAGCGGGACGGGCGGCGGCCGGGCCGAGGAGACCGACGCGATCGTCGGGCGGCCGCACCCCGGCTACCGGTTGGTGTCCTGGCGCGGCACCGTCCCGGACGACCTGGCCGGGACCTTCGCCGACTCGCGCCGCGCGATGGACGACATGCCGATGGACGACACCGACTACGGCGTGGTGGCCTGGGACGTCGAGCGGGTCCTGGCCGCCGCCCGGGCCGTCGCCGACCGCGGGGAGCAGCTCACCACGGTGGCCGTCCTCGACGAGGCGGACGGCTCGATCGCGGGCTTCTCGGAGTTCGTCGTGCCGGGCGACGGCAAGGGCGACGGGCTGCACTACGGCACCGGTGTGCTGCCCGAGCACCGGGGCCACGGCCTCGGCCGCTGGATGAAGGCCGAGTCGATCCGCCTCGCCCGCGCCCAGCACCCCGACCTCACCGGTCTGGTCACCGACACGGCCGACAGCAACACGCACATGCGCCGCATCAACGACGCGCTCGGCTACGCCCCCACGCACCGGGCCCTGGAGTACCAGCTCGACCTGTGACGACCGGGCCCGCACCGGTCGCGCCGCGCGGGGCTCCCGCCGTCAGGCCGCCACCCCCTCCGCGGCGAGGAACTTCTCCACCGCCTCCCGCGCACGACGGTCGAAGTCGGCGTACTGCGCCTCCCGCTCGGCCCCCTCGACCGCGTCGCCGACCAGCAGGCTGCCCTCGGCGTCGACGCGCTGCGGGCGCTCCTCGGCGTCGGTGAGCAGACCGACGGCCGAGTGGGAGAAGCCGCAGTAGTAGGCGATGCCCTCGCTGAGGTTGGTCTCCAGCAGGGAGTGCATCGCCTCGGTGATCGGATCGTCGGCGGTGGCACCGGCCAGGCCCAGCCAGAGCATGCGCTTGCCCGCCAGGCGCGGCTTGCTGCGGCCGTAGGCGAAGCCGTAGTTCCACACGCGGTCGATCCATCCCTTGAGGAGGGCGGGCACACTCTGCCAGTACACCGGGAAGACGGCGACGACCACGTCGGCGTCGAGTACGCGCCGCATGTGGGCGTGCGCCTCGTCCGAGTACGCCTTCTCCCGGTCGCCCCAGTCCGGCTGGTCCGCCGTGTTCATCCGCGGATCGAAACCCTCGGCGTGCAGGTCGAGCAGGTCGACGCGGTATCCGGCGGCCTCGAGCCGCTCGGCGGTACGACGGGCCGTGTGCGCGGTGAGGGAGTCGGCGCGGTGGTGCGCGACGACCACGAGGGCGGTCCTGGCGTTGCTGCTGCTGTGCTGCGTCACGGGGTCTCCCGGCTGGTCTCGGTCAGTGCGACGAGTCCAGTACAGTCCGGGCCGCATGGATGATCCATGGGAGAAACTCTTGGAAACATAAGAGATCGTCTACGATGGCCGGCGTGGATCCCCTGAGCTCACTGCTGAGCGGCATCCGGGCCGAGGGCTCGGTCGTCAGCCACGCCGTACTGACGGCGCCCTGGACCATCCGCTTCACCGACGGCGCACCGCTCACCATGGTCAGCGTGCTGCGCGGCGGCGGCACCCTGCTGCTGCCCGACGGCACCCGACGGGCGGTCGGCGTGGGCGACACCGCCCTCGTCCGCGGCCCCGCGCCGTTCCTTCTCGCCGACCGGCCGGCCACGGTCGACCACCCGCACACCGAGTACGAGATCGCGTGCTTCACCGCGGATCCCGAGTGCACCGCCCAGGACCTCGGCGGCATCCGCTGGGGCACCGATCCGGACGGGGCGACGGCGCTGATCGTGGGCGCCTACCGCGCCTCGGGCCACCGCCACGAACGGCTCCTGCGCACCCTGCCGCCCGTCCTGGTCATCAACGAGGACGTCGAGGTCTGTGCCTGGCTGGAGACGGCCGCGGCCGACGCCGCCCGGCTCTCGGCCGGGTCCCAGGCGCTGATGGACCGGCTCCTCGACTGGGCCCTGGTCTGCACGCTGCGCAACTGGTTCGACCAGGCCGGTGCCGACGCGCCCGGCTGGTACCGCGGTCTGGCCGACCCGGTCCTCGCCCCCGCCCTTCAGGCCTTCCACGACCGGCCCGCCCAGTCCTGGACGGTCGCGTCGCTCGCCGGTCGGGCGGGCGTCTCCCGGGCGCTGTTCGCCAAGCGCTTCACCGAGCTGATGGGCCGCCCGCCGCTCGCCTACCTCACCGAATGCCGGATGGCCGACGCCGAGGCACTGCTGATCGACACCGACCTCAGCATCGCCCGGATCGCCAGGTCCGTCGGCTATGCCGACGCCTTCGGCTTCAGCGCAGCCTTCAAACGCCACCGGGGCCAGAGCCCCAGCACGTTCCGCGCCGCGGCGGCGGCCTGAACCCCGGCGTGCGGCCCGGCCCACCCGCGACCGTGCGCTGTCGGACCCCGGGCATATCCTGATCCCCAGTGGCCATCGGCTGACGAAGGGGTCCGAAGGTGCCGTCGATGCTCGATGCGGTCGTAGTGGGTGCGGGGCCGAACGGACTGACCGCCGCCGTGGAGCTGGCCCGCCGCGGCTTCTCGGTCGCCGTGTTCGAGGCGCGGGGCACCGTGGGCGGCGGCGCGCGCACGGAGGAGCTGACCCTGCCCGGCTTCCGGCACGACCCGTGCTCGGCCGCGCACCCGCTCGGTATCAACTCGCCCGCCTTCCGCGACCTGCCCCTGGAGCGGTACGGCCTTCAGTGGCTGCACCCCGGGCTGCCCATGGCGCACCCCTTCCTCGACGGCTCGGCCGCCGTGCTGTCCCGCTCGGTCGGCGAGACCGCCGCCTCCTTCGGAGCGCGTGACGCCGGTCCGTACCGCAGGCTGGTCGAGCGCTTCCTGCCCAGGTGGGACACGCTGGCCCGGGACTTCATGTCCCTGCCGCTGACCGCGCTGCCCCGCGACCCGGTCACCCTGGCCCGGTTCGGTCTGGTCGGTCTGCCCCCGTCGACGTGGCTGATGCGCCGCTTCCGCGACGAGAAGGCCAAGACCCTCTTCGCCGGGCTCGTCGCGCACGTCATGGCCCCGCTCGGCGGCTTCGCCACCGGCGCCATAGGCCTGGTCTTCGCCCTGGCCGCGCACGCCCGCGGCTGGCCCGTGGCCCGCGGCGGCTCCCAGTCCATCTCCGACGCCCTCACCGCGTACCTCCAGGATCTCGGCGGTGCCGTCCACACGGACTACGAGGTCAAACGCCTGGACGACCTGCCGCCCGCGCGGGCCTACGTCTTCGACACCTCGCCCACGGCCCTGGCCCGCATCGCCGGTCTCGGCAGCCACTACGCGAACTACCGTTACGGCCCCGGCGTCTTCAAGATCGACTACGCGCTGGACGGCCCCGTCCCGTGGACGGCCGAGGAGCCCCGCAGCGCGGGCACCGTGCAGATCGGCGCCGACAGCACGGAGATCGGCGCCGCCCTGCACGCCGCCTCCGGCACGGACCGCGCACCCGAGCGGCCGTTCCTGATCACCGTGCAGCCCAGCGTCGCCGACCCGACCCGCGCCCCGGCCGGCAAGCACGTCTTCTGGGCCTACGGCCACGTCCCCAACGGCTGGAGCGGCGACCTCACCGACGCCATGGAACGCCAACTGGAGCGCTTCGCCCCCGGCTTCCGCGACCGCGTCCTCGCCCGAGCCACCGCGGGACCGCCCGAACTCGCCGCCCGCAACGCCAACTACGTCGGCGGCGACATCTCCTCCGGCGCGGTCTCCGGCCTGCAACTGCTCCTGCGCCCCAAGATCTCCCTGTTCCCGTACTCGACCCCGCACCCGGCCGTGTTCATCTGCTCGTCGGCCACCCCGCCCGGCCCCGGTGTCCACGGCATGTCGGGCCACAACGCGGCGAAGGCCGTCTGGCGCAGGCTGAGGCAGACATGACCGACATCACCCTCGTCCAGGGCGACATCAGCCGCGAGAGCGCCGACGCGATCGTCAACGCCGCCAACTCCTCCCTCCTCGGCGGAGGCGGCGTCGACGGCGCCATCCACCGGCGCGGCGGCCCCGCGATCCTGGCGGAGTGCCGCACGCTCCGCGCGGGCCACCTCGGCAAGGGCCTGCCCACCGGCCGGGCGGTCGCCACCACCGCGGGCGACCTGGACGCACGCTGGGTGATCCACACGGTCGGCCCGGTCTGGTCGGCCACCGAGGACCGCTCCGGCCTCCTCGCCTCCTGCTACCGCGAATCCCTGCGCACCGCCGACGAGTTGGGTGCCCGTACGGTGGCTTTCCCCGCCATCTCCACCGGCGTCTACCGCTGGCCGATGGACGACGCGGCCCGCATCGCCGTCGAGACGGTGGCGACCACCGGGACATCGGTGGTCGAGGTCCGCTTCGTCCTCTTCGACGCCCGCGCGTACGAGGCGTTCGCGGCGCGGGTGGGCTGAGCGCCGCCGGTGCCCCGGCCGGTCCCGGCCATCCCCGTTTCGCCGGCCCCTCCCCACCTGGCTTGACGCTTTATTGCGAGTGATGTGCAATAGCCACGCATCAACAACAAGCGTGGGGGAGACATGACAGCCCGTCGGACCCGTTGGACCCGTCGGACCGACCGGAACCTTCCGATACGGAGTGCCGCCGTCGCGGTGGCGTTCGCCGCCGGTGCGACCGCCTGCTCCGCGCCGGGCGGGGGAGGGGACGGCGACGCCGAGGCGGCCGAATCCGTCGTGATAGGCGTGGCCTCGGAACCGGACACCCTCAGCCCGCTGCTCGGATACGGCAAGGACGGAAACTCCAAGATCTTCGACGGGCTGCTCGCCCGCGACACCGACCTGGAGCTGAAGCCCGCCCTCGCCACCGCGCTGCCGAAGGTCACCGACGACGGCCGGACGTACACGTACACCCTGCGCGAGGGCGTGAGGTTCAGCGACGGCGAAGCGTTGACGGCCGAGGACGTCGTCTACACGTACCGCACCGTCCTCGACGAGAAGACCAACAACACCGCCCGCAGCGAACTCGACGCCGTCGAGGACGTCCGCGCGAGCGGGGACGACACCGTCGTCTTCACCCTCAAGTACCCCTACGCACCCTTCGCCGCCCGCACCGTCCTGCCCATCGTGCCCGAGCACGTCGCGGGGAAGCAGGACCCCAACACCGGCGACTTCAACACCGAGCCGGTCGGCACCGGACCGTATGTGCTCACCAGTTGGAGCAAGGGCGAGAAGCTCGGCTTCAAGGCCAACCCGCACTACTGGGGCGAGCAGCCCGCGGTGAAGTCGTTCACCATGGCCGTCATCGCCGACGACAACGTACGCGCCACCCGGCTGCGCTCCGGCGACCTCGACGGCGCCGTCCTGCCGCCCAACCTCGCCGCCACCTTCGAGAAGGACGACGGCAGGCGCACGTACCGGGCCAGGTCCTACGACTTCCGGGCCGTCACGCTGCCCACGGCCGGCCGGGTCACCGGCGACCGTGCGATCCGCAGGGCCCTGGACGCCGCAGTGGACCGGCAGGCCATGGTCGACAAGATCCTCGACGGCGCGGGCCGGCCGGCGTATGGGCCGCTGCCCGTCGACGACGCCTGGTACGAGCGGGGCATCGAGCGCCCGCACGACCCCGCCGAGGCCGGGCGGATCCTGGACGAGGCCGGGTGGCAGCCCGGCTCCGGCGGCATCCGCGCCAAGGACGGCCGGCGCGCGTCCTTCACCCTCTACTACCCCTCCGGCGACAAGGTCCGCCAGGACCACGCGCTCGCCTACGCCTCCGACGCCAAGAAGGCCGGCATCGAGGTGAAGGTCGAGGGCGCCACCTCGGAGGTCATCGAGCCGCGGATGAAGACCGACGCGGTCCTCGCGGGCTTCGGCAGCGTCGGCGACCCCGACTTCGGCCTCTACACCCTGCTGCACTCCTCGCTCGCGAACGACGGCTTCAACAACATGGCCGGCTACGACAACAAGACGGTCGACGAGGCGCTCGACGCCGGGCGCCGCAGCCAGGACCCGAAGGTACGCGCCGCCGCCTACGAGAAGATCCAGAAGGCGCTCGTGGCGGACCCCGGATACACCTTCCTCACCCACATCGACCACCTCTACGTCCTCGCCGACCGCTGGGACGGGCTGACCACCCAACTGGAGCCGCACGAGCACGGCTTCGCCAGCGGGCCCTGGTGGAACATCGAGGACTGGCAGCCGAAGAGGTGATCCGCTCGGCCCGACGGCTGCCCTGGGGCGCGATGGCACGGCTGGCGGGGCGGCGGGCGCTGTTCGCCGTGCCCGTCGTCCTCGTCGTCACCTTCGGCGTGTTCGCCATCGCCGCCGCCTCACCCTTCGACCCCGTCAAGGCGTACGCCGGCACCGCCGCGCTCGGCGCCGACCAGGAGACCCTGGACCGGCTGCGCGAGAACCTCGGGGTGGACGAGTCCTTCGTGGTCCGCTGGTGGCACTGGCTGACCTCCGCGCTCACCGGCGACCTCGGCCACTCCAGCGTGCTGCGGCAGCCGGTGACGCAGGTCATCGGTGAACGGCTCGTCTGGTCCGCGCTGTTGTGCGCCGTCGCCTTCGCCGTCGCCGTCACCCTGGGCACGCTCCTCGGCGTGCTGGCCGCCCGCCGGCCCGGCTCGGTGCTCGACCGGGCGGTCACCTCCCTCGCGTACACCCTGGAGGCGGCGCCGGTCTTCTGGATCGCGCTGCTCGCCGTGTGGCTGTTCGCCCTCCAGTGGGACGTGCTGCCCGCCGGCGGTCTGACCGACACCGCCAGCGAACAGGTCACCCCGGGACAGGTCGCGGGCCACATCGTGCTGCCCGCCGGTGTGCTCGCCGTCTCCCAACTGCCCTGGTTCACCCTCTACGTGCGCCAGGGCGTCGGCGACGCGCTCGCGGAGGACCCGGTGCGCGGCGCCCGGGCCCGCGGACTGGGGGAGGGCACCGTCCTGGTCGGACACGCGCTGCGCTCGGGGCTGCTGCCCGTGCTGACCCTGATCGGCTCCCGCGTACCCGAACTCATCACCGGCGCCCTGCTGGTGGAGAGCGTCTTCAGTTGGCCGGGCATCGCCGCGGCCACCGTCGAGGCCGCCACCGCCGTCGACTTTCCGCTGCTCGCCGCCCTGACCGTCCTCGCCACCGCCGCCGTACTCGCCGGCAACCTGCTGGCCGACCTGCTCTACGGACTGTTCGACCCGAGGGTGAAGCTCAGTGAGATGTGATGTGCATGGCTGAGATCACGGCCGACAAGACACACCGCCCGGAGCCCGACGGCCCGGCCTGGCGCTCCCGCGGCGGCGACCGCCGCTCCACCCGCACCCTGCGCCTGCGCACCTCCGCCGTGCTGCTGACCGTGACCGTGCTCGCCGTGCTGCTCGTGCCGCCGCTGGTGCAACTCGACCAGCAGGCCGTCGACCTGGCCGCCAAACTGCAACCCCCCGGTCTCCAGCACCCGTTCGGCACCGACGACGTCGGCCGCGACCTGCTGCTGCGCTGCGTGTACGGCCTGCGCGTCTCGCTGCTCGTCGGGGTGGCGGCGGCACTGACCGCGACGGTCGTCGGCACCGCCGTGGGCGCCACCGCCGGTGCCCTCGGCGGCTGGGTCGACCGGGGCGTCATGCGGGTCGTCGACGCCCTCTCCTCCGTGCCCCACCTGCTGATGGGCATCTTCATCGTCGCGATGTTCCGGCCGGGCGTCTGGCCGGTGGTGGCCTCCGTCGCGCTCACCCACTGGCTGTCCACCGCGCGCATCGTCCGCGCCGAGGTGCTGTCCCTGCGCGCCCGTCCCCACATCGACGCGGCCGTCTCCGGCGGCGCGTCCCGGTGGCGGGTGACCGTGCGGCACCTGCTGCCGGGCGTGCTGCCGCAGGCCGCGCTGGCCGCCGTACTGATGGTGCCGCACGCCATGTGGCACGAGTCGGCGCTGTCCTTCCTCGGCCTCGGACTGCCCACCCACACCGCGAGCCTCGGCAACCTGATCCAGGAGGCGCGGGGTTCACTGCTGGCCGGGCAGTGGTGGCCCACCCTCTTCCCCGGCCTGTTCATCATCGTGCCCACCCTCGCCGTCGCCGGGCTCGCCGGCGCCTGGCGGGAGCGGATCAACCCCCGCCGCCGATCGGAGCTGATGCTGTGACCGGGCGAGCCCCCGTGCTGTCGGTGCGCGGACTGTCGGTGCGGTTCCTGATGCCGGGCGGGCGCCGGGTCGCCGCCGTCACCGACGCCCACTTCGACGTGGCGCCCGGCGAGTGCCTGGCCCTGATCGGCGAGAGCGGCTGCGGCAAGTCCGTCCTCGCCTCCGCCCTGCTCGGCCTGCTGCCCGGCAACGCGCAGACCGCGGGCCGCGCGCTCCTCGGCGACCTGGACCTGCTCGCCGCGGACGAGCGGACCTTCGCCCGCACGGTGCGGGGACGGCTGATCGGCCTGGTCCCGCAGAGCCCCGCCGCCCACCTCACCCCGGTCCGCACCGTCCGCTCGCAACTGGAGGAGACCGTCGCGGAACTCACCGGCGTCCGCGGCGGACGCACGGCCCTGCGCGAGGCCGCGGAGACCGCCGCCGAGCGCGCCGCGTTCCCCGCGGACCACCTCGACCACCATCCGCACGAACTCTCCGGCGGCCTCGCCCAGCGCGCCGCCACCGCCCTCGCCCTGGTCGGCGACGCCCCGCTGCTGCTCGCCGACGAGCCGACCACCGGGCTCGACCGGGACCTGGTGGACCGCACCGTGGACGAACTGCGGCGACATGTCGACAACGTCGACAACGTCGAAGGCAAGGGCGCCCGGCGCGACACCGAGGGCCGCGCCCTGCTGATGATCACCCACGACCTGGCCGCCGCCGCACGCATCGCCGACCGCATCGCCGTGATGTACGCCGGGCGCATCGTCGAACTCGCCGACGCCGGCGCCTTCTTCGGCACCCCCGGCCCACGCCACCCCTACAGCCGCGGCCTGCTCGACGCGCTGCCCGACCGGGCCTTCACCCCCATCCCCGGCCTGCCGCCCGAACTCGGCGCCCTCCCGGGCGGCTGCGCCTTCGCCGCCCGCTGCGACCGGGCCACCGACGCCTGTGCCGACCTGCCCCCGCTGCGCCACACGGTGGCCTGCCACCACCCGCACGCCAAGCTCACGGAGGCCGCCGACCGTGCTTGAACTGCGCACCGTCACCGCCGGATACGCCAGGAACACTCCCGTGTTCCGGGACGTGTCCCTGTCCGTCGCGCCGGGAGAGGCGGTCGGCCTGCTCGGCCCCAGCGGCTGCGGCAAGTCCACCCTCGCCCGCGTCGCGGCCCTGCTGCACCAACCCGACGCCGGAGCGCTGCACCTCGACGGCACCCCCGTACGGCGCTGGCGGCACCGCGCTCCCCGGGAACAGCGCACCGCCTTCGGCGTCGTCTTCCAGCAGGCCCGGCTCTCCGCGGACCCCCGGCTGCCGCTGGCCGACCTGATCGCCGAGCCGCTGCGCGCCACCGGCCGCCGGGAGGGCGCCGCCGACCGTGTCGCGGACCTGTCCGCGACCGTGGGCCTGACCGCCGACCTGCTGACCCGGCGCCCGCACGAGGTCAGCGACGGCCAGTTGCAGCGCGCCTGTCTGGCTCGCGCCCTGGTGCTGCGCCCGCGCTGGCTGGTGTGCGACGAGATGACGGCGATGCTCGACGCCTCGACCACGGCCGCCCTGGTGCGGGTCGTGGAGGACTACCGGGCCGCGACCGGCGCGGGTCTGCTGGCCGTCGGCCACGACCGGGTCCTCCTCGGCCGCTGGTGCGACCGCACCGTCGAGTGGGCGTCCCTGGGTTCCCGGGCAGAGCGCTGACCCGCTCCCCTCCCCGGGTCCGTCAGCGCGTGCTCCACTTCTGGTTGTCGCGGCCGCTGCACTCCCAGAGCTGGAGCCTGGCGCCGTTGCCCGTCTTCTCGTCGACGACGTCCACGCACTTGTTGGCCTGCACGTTGACCAGGTCCCGGGGGCCGGCCAGGATGAACTGCTGTGCCGGGTTGCCGCTGCACACCGCCACCTGGACCACCGTGCCGTTGGCCGTGCCGCCCCAGGTCGCGTCCATGCACAGGCCCAACGAGCGGATCGTGCCGTCGGGACGGAAGTCCCACTTCTGCCAGTTCTTGCCGGTGCAGTCCGCGATCTGCAACGGCGCACCGTCCCGCCACTTGTGGCCCGCCACCTCGATGCAGCGGTTCGAGGCGTGGCCGTAGATGGTCGTGCCGGGGGCGACGGGCTCCGGCGCCTCGGCCTCCGGCTTCTCGTCGCCGCCGCCCCCGCCCGACGTCTCCTTCTCGGGCTGCTCGCGCTTCTCGGGAGCCGGCGCCCCTCCGCCACCGCCTGCGCCGTCGTCCTTCGGCTCCCGGGTGGCCGGCTGCTGCGCCTGCGGCTGCTCGGCCGGCGCGGACCCGGCGGTGCTGGGCAGCAGCTCCGGGGTGGCGCTGGGACTGGGCGCGAGCGCGGCACCCGCCTGCTGGGTCTGCTCGGTGGCACTGGTGCGGACCTGCGGCTTGTAGGCGATCCAGATCATCACGAAGGCAAGGGCCAGCGCCACCGCGATGCCCAGGAACGTCGCCAGCCAGCGGGGCAGGAAGCCGCGCTGGACGTAGGTCCCCTCGACATCGGTCGGATCCACCCCCGACCGGCGCACCGCCAGCTTGTACGGCCGTTCCTGCTTCGCCCCGAACCAGGTGATCTGCCGCGGCTTGAGCGTCGTCTCGACGAACGCCGCACGCCCCGGCTCGATCTGCACGTTCGAGGGCCGGATCTCGTACGAGAGGTGGTCGCCGGTGTCGCTGCCGGTGACCGACGCCGTCACCTTCGTGTTGCCGAGGTTGTCCACCGCCAGCCGCGGCCGACCACGGAACCGCCCCTTCACCGTGTGCGGCACCAACTCCGCCCGCACCTCGGAGAACGCCGTGATCGTCAGGTTGCCCTCCGGGACGGTCACCGCGTCCGGGTGCTCCGTCGGCGTGATCCGCACCGCGTACGGATGGGGGCCCGCCACCGCGTCCGGCGTGCGCGGCGGGGCGAAGGTCAGCTCCACGGTGCCGGTCGTGCCCGGATACAGGCGCAGCGTCTGCGGCTCGACCGTCGTCCAGGGCGCCATGTCCCCGACCGGCTCGAACCGGTACTCGTCCACCACGTCTCCGGTGTTACGCACCCGCAGGCGTACGCGCGTACTACTGCCGGGGTCCACGGTCGCGGACGCGGGCTCCAGGGAAGTCCACAGGCTCACAGGGGGACGTTACGCGCTGATCCGGTCACCGTCAGGAGCCCCAGGGGCAGACCTGGGTGCCCCGACGGCCCAGGTCAAGTGACCGGCCGCCCCGAAGACCCCCATGTCCACCAGGAACAAACAAACTCCGACGGGGTAATTGATTCGGTTGTGTTCGGGTTCTAGGGTGACCCGTGACTCAGTAGTCGCCGCGTCACCGGCAGTTGTGTTCCACCACCACGGCAACTGCTCTCACAGCACCGTGCGTTGAGCCGCCCCCGAAGCCCACGGAAGGCCACGGTCATGCCGCACTCGCCCGTGTCACCCGCCGAATCCCCGGCCCCCCAGCCCAGCCGACCCCGCCCGGTCGTCAGCCGCCGCCGTCTCCTGGAGGGCGGTGCCGCCGTCCTCGGCGCCCTCACGCTGTCCGCGTCGCCCCTCACGGCCCAGGCGGCGGTGCGACGGGCGGCGGCCGACGAGTCCCCGGAGTGGAACGACTTCGGCGTCTTCCGGCTCGGCACCCAACCGCCGCACGCCACACTCACGCCGTACGAGGACGTCGAGCAGGCCATCGACGGTGACCGCGCCCGCTCGCCCTACCGGCTGAGCCTGGACGGCACCTGGAAGTTCGCCTACGCCGACCGCCCCGAGGACCGGGACGCCGACTTCCACCGCACCGACGTGGACGACGGCGACTGGGAGACCATCCCGGTGCCCTCCGTGTGGCAGCTGCACGGCCACGACTTCCCCATCTACCTGAACATCACCTACCCGTACTGGGGCCCCAACGGCCTCGGCGAGGATCCGCAGCCGCCCGCCGCGCCGACCCGCTACAACCCGGTCGGCCAGTACCGGCGCACCTTCACCGTCCCCCGGGACTGGAAGGGCCGCCGCACCTTCCTCCACTTCGAGGGCGTCAAGTCCGCGCACTACGTCTGGATCAACGGCGAACTGGCCGGCTACGACGAGGACTCCTACACACCCTCCGAGTACGACGTCACCGACCTCCTCAAGCCGGGCACCAACCAGATCGCCGTCGAGGTCTACCGCTACTCCGACGGCGACTGGATGGAGGACCAGGACATGATCCGGCTGAGCGGCATCTTCCGCTCGGTCCACCTCTACTCCACCCCGGCCGTGCACCTGCGCGACTTCAAGCTGGACACCCCGCTCGACGCCACCTACACCGGCGCCGAACTGGCCGTCACCGCGAGTGTGCGGGCGTACGGCGAGGGCGGCACCGGCCGCTACACCGTCGAGACCCAGCTGTACGACGCGCGCGGGCACGTCGTCTGGTCCCGGCCGTTGCAGCAGCCCGTCGACGTCGGCGGGGCCCGCGCGGGCGAGGACGTCACCGTGCGGGCCGCGAAGGCCGTGCCGAAGCCCCGGCTCTGGTCGGCCGAGCACCCGAACCTCTACACGGCCGTACTGCGCCTCAGGGACCCGGCGGGCAAGGTGACGGAGACGCTGTCGCACCGGGTGGGCTTCCGCGAGTTCGCGCTCAAGGACGGGCTGATGCGGATCAACGGCGAGCCGGTGTCCTTCCGCGGCACCAACCGCCACGAGATGCACCCCTCCCGCGGCACCGCGCTCACCCGCGAGGACATGGTCGAGGACATCAGGATCATCAAGCGGATGAACATCAACAGCGTCCGCACCTCGCACTACCCCAACAACCCGTACTGGCTGGAACTGGCCGACGAGTACGGCCTCTACCTCGTCGACGAGACCAACCTGGAGACCCACGGCATCCGCGACGAGTACCCCGGCGACCACCCCGACTGGACCGCCGCCTGCGTGGCCCGCGCCCAGAACATGGTGCACCGCGACAAGAACCACGCCTCGGTCGTCGTCTGGTCGCTGGGCAACGAGGCGGGCGGCGGCTCCACCTTCACCGCCATGCACGACTGGATCCGCTCCTACGACGACACCCGCGTCATCCAGTACGAGGGCGACGACCGCCCCGGCGTCAGCGACATCCGCTCGGAGATGTACGACAGCCCGCAGCGCGTCGAACAGCGCGCCAGGGACACCGCCGACACCCGGCCGTACGTCATGATCGAGTACGCCCACTCGATGGGGAACTCCACCGGCAACTTCAAGAAGTACTGGGACATCGTCCGCCGGTACGACGTCCTCCAGGGCGGCTGGATCTGGGACTTCGTCGACCAGTCCCTCTACACGCCCGTCCCCGCCCGCACCCTGCTCACCGAGGCCGGGCCCGCCGGGCTGCGCGGCGAGATCCTCGCCACCCGCGGCACCCTCGACCGCGACAAGGGCCTGTCCGGCATCACCGTCTTCGAGCGCGACGACAGCCTCGACCTCACCGGCTCACTGACCCTGGAGGCCTGGGTCACCCCGCACGTGACGGGCTACCACCAGCCGATCCTCGCCAAGGGCGACACCCAGTACGCGCTCAAGCAGAACGGCCGGACCCTGGAGTTCTTCATCCACTCCGACGGCCAGTGGATCACCGCGAACTGGACCGTGCCGGACGACTGGACCGGCCGCGAGCACCACCTCGCGGGTGTCTTCGACGCGGACGCCGGGACCCTGACCCTCTACGTCGACGGCGTCGAACGGGCCACCCGCACCACCGACCGGCGCCCCAGCAGCAACACGGCGCCCCTCGCCCTCGCCACCGACGCCGACAACCAGGTACGGGAGTTCAGCGGCACCGTCCGCCGCGCGCGCGTCTACGCCCGCGCCCTCGGCGCCGCCGAACTGGCCTCCGAGAGCCGCGGTCCCGGCGACGACGGCGTGCGGTTCTGGTTCGACGCCGCCACGGTGAAGACCTCGACGCGGCGGCCCCGGGACAAGACGTTCCTCGCCTACGGCGGCGACTGGGGCGACAACCCCAACGACGGCGCCTTCGTCGCGGACGGCATCGTCACCGCCGACCGCGGACACACCGGCAAGGCCGCCGAGGTCAAGCGCATCTACCAGGCGATCAACGCCACCCGCACCCCCGGCGGCGGCCCCGGTGCCGTCACCCTCACCAACGAGTACCTCTTCACCCGCCTCCGCGAATTCGACGGCCAGTGGGAACTCGTCGCCGACGGCGAGGTCGTACGGCGCGGGAAGCTGACCCGGGACCAACTGGACGTGGCACCGCGCTCCAGCAAGGACATCACCGTCCCCGTCCGGCTGTCGGGCCGCCCCGACCCGGGCGCCGAGTACTTCCTCCAACTCTCCTTCACCACCAAGGAGTCCACCCCCTGGGCGAAGGCGGGCTTCGAGGTGGCCCGGCAGCAGCTACCCGTCGGGACCGACGCCCCCGCCGTCACCCCGGCCCGCCTGGCGGGCGTCCCGGCCCTGCGCCACGAGGACCGCGCCCAGGACGTCCGGATCACCGGCAAGGGCTTCTCGGTCACCGTCGACAAGAGCACCGGCACCATCACCTCCTACGAGGCGAGGGGCACCCGGCTGATCACCTCCGGTCCCGTGCCGGGCTTCTGGCGCGCGCCCACCGACAACGACAAGGGCAACGGCCAGCACACCCGCAACCAGACCTGGCGCGACGCGGGCGCCGGCCGCAAGGTCACCGACGTCGCGGTGCGCGCGCTCGGCGACCGGGCCGTCGAGATCAAGGTCACCGGCACGCTGCCCACGTCGGTGGAGTCCGCATACAGCACCACCTACACCGTGTTCGGCAACGGCGAGATCAAGGTCGACAACACGCTGCACCCCGGCGCCGCGAACCTGCCCTACATCCCCGAGGTCGGCACGATGCTGTTCCTGCCGCGCGGCCTGGACCGCGTGCACTGGTACGGCCGCGGCCCCGAGGAGAACCACTGGGACCGCAACGACGGCACGGACGTCGGCCTCTACTCCGGGACCGTCGCCGAGCAGTGGACGCCGTACATCCGCCCGCAGGAGAACGGGAACAAGACCGACGTCCGCTGGATCGCCCTCACCGACCGCCACGGCGTGGGCCTGCTCGCCTCCGGAGAACCCCTGCTGGAGGCCAACGCGTCGTACTTCACGCCGGAGGACCTGTCGGCCGGCGTGCGGCACGACTACCAGCTCACCCCGAGGGACGAGGTCGTCCTGCGCCTGAACCACCGGCAGATGGGCGTCGGCGGCGACAACAGCTGGGGCGCGCACACCCACGACGAGTTCAAGCTCTTCGCCGACCGGGACTACGCCTACACCTACCGGCTGCGCCCGCTCACCGACGTGCGTGACGCGACGCGCGCCTCACGGCGGCCGACGGCGACGGAGTAGCGGCAGGGAGCGGGGGAGCGGCGCCGTCAGCCGGCGGCGTCGCTGATCCCCAGCCGCAGGTGCTCCACGTGGTAGACGGCCTGGTCGAGCAGCCCGGCGACATGGTCGTCGTGCAGGGCGTACACCACCGAACGGCCCTTGCGCTCGCCGACCACCAGACCGAGGTTGCGCAGCAGCCGCAGCTGGTGCGAGCAGGCCGACTGCTCCATGCCGACCTCCGCCGCCAACTCGGTGGCGGGCAGCGGCCCTTCGCGCAGCCGGGCGAGGATCAGCAGCCGGGACGGGGTGGACAGGGCCTGGAGGGTCGTGGCGACCTTCGCGACGTTGTCCGCGTCCAGGCGCACCCGCTCGGCGGCGTCCTGCGCGGTGGTGGCGGCTCCGTGACCCATGCGGTCATCTTACGCACCCCCCTGGAGGATTCCCCGAGACACATGAACGGATGAATTAATGAACGAATGAATGAGTCTTCATGTGTTCCTGTATGGTGTGACGCGTGTCCACCACCCTCGCCCCAGCTCCGCGGAGCGCGCCCGCAGCCGCGGCGCCGCCCCGCCGCCGCACCCGCGTCCTCGCCCTGCCCGAGGCCCGCTGGGCGCTCGTCTCCCTCGTCGCCTTCCTCGCGGCCCTGCCCCTCGACCTCGGCTCCGCACCCGCCTGGACGTACGGCCCGCTGTACGCGGTCGCGTACGCCGCCGGCGGCTGGGAGCCCGCGCTCGAAGGGCTGCGGGCGCTGCGCGAGAAGACCCTGGACGTCGACCTGCTGATGATCGTCGCGGCGCTCGGCGCGGCGGCCATCGGGCAGGTCCTCGACGGCGCCCTGCTGATCGTCATCTTCGCCACCTCCGGCGCCCTGGAGGCCCTGGCCACCGCCCGCACCGCCGACTCCGTGCGCGGCCTGCTCGACCTCGCGCCCACCACCGCGACCCGGCTGCGAGAAGGCGGCGAGGAGACCGTCCCGGCCGCCGACCTCGCCGTCGGCGACCTGGTCCTGGTCCGGCCGGGAGAACGGATCGGCGCCGACGGCACGGTCGTCGAGGGCACCGGAGAGGTCGACCAGGCCACCATCACCGGCGAGTCCCTGCCCGTCCTCAAACGCACCGGCGACGACGTCTTCGCCGGCACCCTCAACGGCACCGGGGCCCTGCGCGTCCGCGTCGGACGCGACCCGGCCGACTCCGTCATCGCCAGGATCGTCACCCTGGTCGAGGAGGCGTCCCGCACCAAGGCGCCGACCCAGCTGTTCATCGAGAAGATCGAACAGCGCTACTCGGTCGGCGTCGTCGTCGCCACCCTCGCGGTCTTCGGCATCCCCCTCGCCCTCGGTGCCGACCTCACGGACGCCCTGCTGCGCGCCATGACCTTCATGATCGTCGCCTCCCCGTGCGCGGTCGTCCTGGCGACGATGCCGCCGCTGCTCTCCGCCATCGCCAACGCCGGCCGGCACGGCGTCCTGGTCAAGTCGGCGATCGCCATGGAACGCCTCGGCGAGATCGACACCGCCGCCCTCGACAAGACCGGCACCCTCACCGAGGGCACTCCCGAAGTGACCGCGGTCACTCCCTTGGCCGGTGGCGACGTCGACGAGGACGCCCTCCTCGCCCTCGCCGCCGCGGCCGAGCACCCCAGCGAACACCCCCTGGCCCGCGCGATCGTGGCCGCCGCCCGCGCCCGGGGACTGCACATCGCGTCCGCCGACGACTTCACGGCGGCTCCCGGCCGCGGCGTGACGGCCGTGATCGACGGCCGCACGGTGCACGTCGGCCGCGCGGACACCCCCGACGGCGCCGAGACCACCGTCCGCGTCACCCGCGACGGCACCCTCCTGGGCACCCTCGCCCTCACCGACCGCCTGCGCGCCGACGCCGCCCGGGCCACCGCCCGGCTCACCGCCCTCACCGGCACCGCCCCCACCCTGCTCACCGGCGACCACGCGGCCGCCGCCGCCCGCGTGGCCGACGCGACCGGCATCACCGACGTCCGCGCCGGACTGCTGCCCGAGGGCAAGGTCGAGGCCGTACGGGAACAGGAGCGGAGCGGCCGCCGGGTGCTCTTCGTCGGCGACGGCGTCAACGACGCCCCCGCACTGGCCGCCGCACACGCCGGGGTCGCCATGGGCCGGGCCGGTTCCGACCTGGCCCTGGAGACCGCCGACGCGGTGGTCGTGCGCGACGAGCTGACGGCCGTACCCGCCGTCGTGGACCTTTCCCGGCGGGCCCGCGGCCTGGTCGTCCAGAACCTGGCCGTCGCCGGGGTCTTCATCACCGTCCTCGTCCTGTGGGACCTGATCGGCCACCTCCCGCTGCCGCTCGGTGTCGCGGGCCACGAGGGCTCGACCGTGCTGGTCGGCCTGAACGGCCTGCGGCTGCTGCGCGAGTCGGCATGGCGCCCGGAGTGATCCGCGGAGCCCCAGCACGCGTCACGTCCATGTCGGATTCCCGCCAGCCCCGGACCGGCCGGTGCACCATCCTGGACGCATGCAGACGGGAATGCACACCGACACCGAGCGCTGCGTGCGCGCCGTCCGGTCGAAGGACGCGCGGTTCGACGGCTGGTTCTTCACGGCCGTCCTGACGACCCGCATCTACTGCCGGCCCAGTTGCCCCGTGGTGCCGCCCAAGCCCGAGAACATGACCTTCTACCCGAGCGCGGCGGCCTGCCAGCAGGCCGGGTTCCGGGCGTGCAAGCGCTGCCGCCCGGACACCAGCCCCGGCTCGCCCGAGTGGAACCTGCGCGCCGACCTCACGGCCCGCGCCATGCGCCTGATCGCCGACGGCGTCGTGGACCGCGAGGGCGTGCCCGGCCTCGCGGCCCGCCTCGGCTACAGCACCCGCCAGGTGGAACGCCAGCTCCTGGCCGAACTGGGCGCGGGCCCCCTCGCGCTCGCCCGCGCACAGCGCGCCCAGACCGCACGGCTGCTGATCGAGACCACCCCGCTGCCCATGGCGGACATCGCCTTCGCGGCCGGTTTCGCCTCCATCCGCGCCTTCAACGACACGGTCCGCGAGGTCTACGCCCTCTCCCCGAGCGAACTGCGCACCCGCGCCCCCAGGAACCGCACCGCCCCCACCGCCCCCGGAGCCCTGTCCCTCCGTCTCCCCTTCCGCACCCCGCTCAACCCCGACAACCTCTTCGGTCACCTCGCCGCCACCGCCGTACCCGGCGTGGAGGAGTGGCGGGACGGCGCGTACCGGCGCACCCTGCGCCTCCCGTACGGTCACGGCATCGTGGCCCTCACCCCGAACCCCGACCACATCGCCTGCCGCCTCACCCTCAGCGATCTGCGCGACCTGACCGTCGCCATCAGCCGCTGCCGGCGCCTGCTCGACCTGGACGCCGACCCGACGGCGATCGACGACCAGCTGCGCGCCGACCCGCTGCTCGCGCCGCTCGTCGACAAGGCCCCCGGCCGGCGCGTCCCCCGCACGGTGGACGAGGCGGAGTTCGCGGTACGGGCCGTGCTCGGCCAGCAGGTCTCCACCGCCGCCGCCCGCACCCACGCCGCCCGCCTGGTCACCGCCCACGGCGACCCGGTGGACGACCCCGAGGGCGGCCTCACCCACCTCTTCCCGTCGACCGGGGCGCTGGCGGCGGTGGACCCGGAGACCCTGGCGATGCCCAGAACCCGCCGGACCACCTTCACCACCCTGGTCGCCCACCTGGCCGACGGCTCCGTCAACCCGGGCGTCGAGAGCGACTGGGCCGAGACCCGCGCCCGGCTCCTCGCCCTCCCCGGCTTCGGCCCCTGGACCGCCGACGTCATCGCCATGCGCGCCCTCGGCGACCCCGACGCCTTCCTCCCCACCGACCTCGGCATCCGCCGCGCCGCCGCCGAACTGGGCCTGCCCTCCACCCCGGCCGCGCTCACCGCCCGCGCGGCGGCCTGGCGGCCCTGGCGGGCGTACGCCGTCCAGTACCTGTGGGCGACCGACGACCACCCGATCAACTTCCTGCCCGTATGAGCCCGTTCGAGCCCGATCAAGCCCGCCCGAGGAGCCGGAGCAAAGCCGTGAAACAGCACACCGTGATCGACAGCCCCTACGGCGCACTCACCCTCGTCGCCGAGGACGGCGCCCTGTGCGGCCTCTACATGACCGACCAGCGCCACCGCCCGGCGGAGGAGACCTTCGGCGCACGCGACGAACGCCCCTTCGCCGAGACCGAGGAGCAGCTGGAGGCCTACTTCACCGGCGAACTGAAGGACTTCACCCTCGGCCTGCGGCTGAACGGCACCCCGTTCCAGCGCACGGTCTGGGCCCAGCTCCGGAAGATCCCGTACGGCGAGACCCGCACCTACGGCGAACTCGCCGCCGCCCTCGGCAACCCGGCCGCCTCCCGCGCCGTGGGCCTCGCCAACGGCCGCAACCCGATCGGCATCATCGTCCCCTGCCACCGCGTCATCGGCGCGAGCGGCGGCCTCACCGGCTACGGCGGCGGCCTGGAGCGCAAGCAGCGGCTGCTGGACTTCGAACGCGGGTCGGCGGGACCGGAGGCCCTGTTCTAGCCTCGCGGGCTCCGGGCGAAAACGCGTTGCCCGCCCGCCGCGGGGCCCGTTACGCTCACCGGACTCTGAAGACCACGCTCTCCCGAACGATGCCGCAGATGGGGAGCAGGCCCGCGCACAGCAGCCCGGGACCACGGAGGGGCGGCGCCACTGTTTCGGCATGCCCTCCGGAGGACCGCACCCATGCATTCCACGCACCGCCCGCACATCGGCCTCGGCCTGCCCGTCGACGACCCCGCCCTGCTGCTGACCTGGGCACGGCGCGCCGACGCGCTCCCCTTCAGCACCCTCGGCCTGCTCGACCGGCTCGTCTACGACAACCCCGAGCCCCTGGTCACCCTCGCGACCCTCGCCGGCGCCACCTCCCGCATCCGTCTGCAGACCGAGGTGCTGATCGCCCCCGTCCACAACACCGCGCTGCTCGCCAAGCAGACCGCGACCCTCGACCGGCTGTCGGGCGGCCGCTTCACCCTCGGCATCGGAGTCGGCGGGCGGGCCGACGACTGCCTCGCCGCCGGCATCGACCTCCACCGCCGGGGCCGCCGCCTCGACGAGCAGATGACCCTGCTGCGCCGCACCTGGGACGGCGGGCCCTACGGCCGGGACATCGGCCCCATCGGACCCCGCCCCGCCACGCCCGGCGGACCGCGTGTGCTGTTCGGCGGCTTCGCCCCGGCCGCCCTGGAACGGGTCGGCCGGTTCGGCGACGGCTTCCTCGGCGCCGCGCTGCCCGCCGCGCACATGAGCGGCCTGTTCCGCCAGGTCGAGGAGGTCTGGCGGAAGCACGACCGCCCGGGCCGGCCGCGCCTGGTCGCCCAGGCGAGCGTCGCGCTCGGCCCCGACGACACGGTGGAGCGGGCCCGGCAGAACCTCCGCGACTACTACGCCTTCACCGGGCGCGCCGAGTACATGACCAAGGGCCTGCTCACCACCGCGCGGGAGATCCGCGCCGCCGTCGACGCCTTCCGGGACATCGGCGCCGACGAGGTCGTGCTCTACTGCTGGTCCTCCGACCCCGACCAGGTCGACCGCCTCGCCGACGCCCTGTTCTGACGGGCCTCAGGCTTCCGGTCGACCGCCGCCGCCGCCGCCGCGGCCCGGCCCAGCCTCAGCCCAGCCCGTGCAGCAGCTCGGGCAGGGCTGAGCCGATCGGCTCCCGGACCACCTCGTCGGCCAGCTCGTCGTAGGGCGTCGGCTCGGCGTTCACGACGACCAGCCGGGCCCCGTGCTCGACGGCGACGCCGGCCAGTCCGGCGGCGGGCTCCACCTGGAGACTGGTGCCGACCGCGACGAACACCTGGCACGCCTTGCTGATCGCGACCGCCTCGCCCAGCACCACCGGGTCGAGGCGCTCGCCGAACATCACGGTCGCCGACTTCAGAATGCCGCCGCACTCCAGACACGGCGGGTCGGCCTCACCGGCCTCGATCCGGGCCAGCGCGTCCGCCATCGGCCCCCGGGCCCCGCAGCCGGTGCACACGTAGGCGCGCGCGGTGCCGTGCAGTTCGAGGACCTTGCGGGCGGAGACCCCGGCGAGCTGGTGCAGTCCGTCCACGTTCTGCGTGATCACCCGGACCGGTACCCCGCGCCGCTCCAGGTCGGCCACCGCGCGGTGCGCCGCGTTCGGCTCGGCGTGCAGCGCCGCGGTGTCGCGCCGCATCAGCCAGGAGCGCCGCCTGATCTCCGGATCGCCCATGTAGTACTCGTACGTGACGAGCTTCTCGGCCTCCGGGTCGCGCCGCCACAGCCCGTTCGGACCGCGGTAGTCGGGAATGCCGGAGTCGGTGGAGACGCCGGCACCGCTGAGGATGGCGACGAGAGGCTGACCGGTCATGCGGTCGAGGGTAGGGCGCCGGGGTGCCGTCGGCGAAGGGTTATCGGTCGACCCGTACGCCGTCGACCAGTTCGGCCGTGCCGGAGCCGTCCGCCAGTACGTCCAGCGCGGCCAGCACCCGGCCGTGCAGGGAACCGAGCAGATGGTCGCCGAGTTCCTCGCGCGGCACCAGCCGCCAGGACAGCAGCTCCTCCTCCTGCAGCCGGATCCTCTTGAGGTCGTCCTCCGACAGGACCCCGCCGTCGTACATGTAGGCCACGATCGGCGGCCTGCCCGCCCCGACCGACCAGTCCACCGCCAGCAGCCGGCCGATCCGCACGTCGAGGCCGATCTCCTCCAGGGTCTCCCGCCACGCGCCCCGCCGCGGGGTCTCTCCGTCGTCGGACTCGATGGTCCCGCCCGGCAGCGCCCACCCCTCGCGGTAGTTGGGCTCGACGAGCAGCACGCGCCCCGCGGCGTCCCGGAAGACCGCGGCGGCACCGGCGAGGACGCGGGGCAGACCGGCGATGTAGGTGGCGTAGTCAGCAGTGGTCATCCCGGAAGCCTAACGAGCGGCCCGGCCCCGGGCCCGGCGCACTCCCGGGGCGGGTGCACGGCAGGTTCCACGGTGTGGGCAGGGCATGACGGCGCGGGCGTCCTCCGGTTAGGGTCGCAGCGGCGCGACTGCCTTGACGTGCGCAAGGCCCGAAGAGCAAGGGGAGAGCAAGGTGGCTGACGCTGCTGTGGACGGGACCCGCCGGGTACTCGTCGCCGCGGACAAGTTCAAGGGCTCGCTGACGGCCGTCGAGGTCGCCGAGCGGGTCACGGCCGGACTGCGCCGCGTCGTGCCGGACGTCCTGGTCGAGGCGCTGCCCGTCGCCGACGGCGGCGACGGCACGGTGGCCGCCGCGGTCGCGGCCGGGTTCGAACGCCGGGAGGTACGGGTCGCCGGTCCCCTCGGCGACGAGGTGACGGCGGCGTACGCGCTGCGCGGGGACACCGCCGTCGTGGAGATGGCCGAGGCCAGCGGCCTCCAGCGGCTCCCGGAGGGCGTCCTCGCGCCGCTGACCTCGTCCACGTGCGGCTCGGGCGAACTGCTGCGGGCCGCGCTGGACGCGGGCGCGCGGACGATCGTGTTCGGGGTCGGCGGCAGCGCCACCACGGACGGCGGCGCCGGGATGCTGGCCGCGCTGGGCGCGCGGTTCCTGGACGCGGACGGCGAGCCGGTCGCGCCCGGCGGAGGCGGCCTCGCGGGCCTGGCCTCGGCCGATCTGTCGGGCCTGGACCCCCGCCTGCCCGACGTGGAGCTGGTGCTCGCCAGCGACGTCGACAATCCGCTGACCGGGCCGAAGGGCGCCCCGGCGGTCTACGGGCCGCAGAAGGGTGCCTCGCCGGACGACGTGACGGCCCTGGACGCGGCCCTCGCGCACTTCGCGAAGGTGCTGGAGCGGACGGAGGGTGTGGGCGCGCGGGCCGCCGAGTACGCCGCGTCGCCGGGCGCGGGGGCGGCGGGCGGCATCGGCTTCGGGGCGATGCTGCTGGGCGCGCGGTTCCGGCCGGGCATCGAGGTGATGCTGGACGTGCTGGGCTTCGCGCCGGCGCTGGAGCGGGCGGACCTGGTGATCACCGGGGAGGGCTCGCTGGACGAGCAGACCCTGCACGGGAAGGCACCGGCGGGTGTCGCGGCGGCGGCTCGGGCCGCGGGCAAGGAGGTCGTCGCGGTGTGCGGGCGCCTCGCGCTGCCGGCGGAGACGCTGGGGCGGGCGGGGATCCGGCGGGCGTATCCGCTGACGGATGTGGAGCCGGACGTCGCGAAGTGCATCGCGGATGCGGGGCCCATTCTGGAGCGGGTGGCGGAGGCCGTCGCGCGGGACTTCGTCGCGTAGGACCCCCGTTTCGGCCCTGAACGGGCCTCGTCCTCAAACGCCGGACGGGCTGAGGGGCGCGGGCACCCTTTCAACCCACCGAGTCGGGCGGTGGGTGGGGGGTCTGGGGGCGGAGCCCCCAGGGACGCCTACACCGGCGCCGGGCGCGCGCAAACAGAAGGGCCCCGAACCCGACCCGGGTCCGGGGCCCCACCCAGCGGAGCGCTACGGCAATTGCGCCGCCCGCGCCTCCCGCCGATTGTCACGGAAGTTGTTCACCCTGCGAGCGGTGGCGAACAGGGGGATCACCGCCCCCATCACCAACTGCAACGCGCACCCCGTCTGCAGCAGCAGCTGCCCGCTCGGCGCGTCGAACGCCCAGCCGGCCAGCAGCCCCATCGACAGGACGATCCAGGACAGCATCGCCACCGCGAGCCGCCCCCGCGGCTTCGGGTACTCGACCCGGCTCACCATCAGCCAGGCCGTCCCGAGGATCGCCAGCAGCGTCGCCACGAAGGGCAGCTCCAGCAGCACGATCGACACCACCGTCAGCGCCCCGAAGGGCGACGGCATGCCCTGGAACGTGCCGTCCTTGACCGTGACGCAGGAGAACCGTGCAAGCCTCAGCACCACCGCCAGCAGCACCACGATCGCCCCCACCGCCGCCACCCGCTGGTAGGCGTCGTCCGCGACCATGCCGTAGACGAGGACGAAGTAGGCCGGCGCGAGGCCGAAGCTGATCAGGTCGGAGAGGTTGTCCAGCTCCGCGCCCATCGGCGAGGACCGCAGCTTGCGGGCGACCAGACCGTCGAACAGGTCGAAGATCGCCGCGCACAGCATCAGGATGACCGCCGTGGCCGCGCTGTGCCGGGCCATGCCCGACTCGTCGCTGCCCATGAGGTGCGGGATCAGGATGCCGGTGGTGGTGAAGTACACCGCCATGAAGCCGCACGTGGCGTTGCCGAGCGTGAGCGTGTCCGCTATCGACAGGCGGAGCGAGAGCGGCATCTCCTCCTCGTCGTCCACCTCGTCGGCCTCCGGCACCCATCCGGCCTGGGTCTGTGGATCAATCACGGTCAATTCGAGTCACCCCAGCCACCGTCTTCTGACCCACCTCGACGTCGACCTCCACACCCTCCGGCAGGTACAGGTCGACGCGGGAGCCGAAGCGGATCAGACCGACCCGCTCGCCCTGCTCGACCTTGGTGCCCTGCGGCACGTACGGGACGATACGGCGGGCCACCGCGCCGGCGATCTGGATCATCTCGATGTCGCCGAGCTCGGTGTCGAAGTGCCACACGACGCGCTCGTTGTTCTCGCTCTCCTTGTTGAAAGCGGGAACGAAGCCGCCCGGCACGTGCTCGACCGACGTCACCGTGCCCGACAGCGGGGCGCGGTTGACGTGGACGTTGAGCGGGCTCATGAAGATCGCGACGCGGGTGCGGCCGTCCTTCCACGGCATGATGCTCTGCACCACACCGTCGGCGGGCGAGACGACCCGGCCCTGGGTGATCTCGCGCTCGGGGTCGCGGAAGAACCACAGCATCCCCGCCGCGAGCGCGGTGGCGGGGACGGCGACGGCCTTGGCGGCGCCCGAACGGCGGGCCCGCAGGAGGCTGACGGCTGCGGTGGCGACGGTCGGCAGAAGCCACGGCGAGGCTCCGCGCGCGAGGCGTACGCCGGCGAGGCTGTCGCGAGGTGCAGAGGTTTGGCTGTGGGGCATGGATGACCTTCGTAGCGGATGATGCCGCGCTATGACGGGGGACGGCGGCTTTCCGGCGATCGTAGCGGCTCCGCGCCGCAACTGGGTAAGCCAGGAAGCTGAGTCGGCGGCCGAACACTGCCTACGGGGTGTGACCTTCTTCTCCAAGAAAACACCCCGTATCCGGACATCTAACCCTGGAATCGATACTCTTCGAGCAGTCGGCGGCCGATGATCATTTTCTGGATCTCGGCGGTGCCTTCACCGATGAGCAGCATCGGCGCCTCGCGGTAGAGGCGCTCGATCTCGTACTCCTTGGAGAAGCCGTACCCGCCGTGGATCCGGAAGGCGTCCTCCACGACCTCCTTGCAGTACTCGGAGGCGAGGTACTTGGCCATCCCCGCTTCCAGGTCGTTTCGTTCGCCCGAGTCCTTTTTGCGCGCAGCGTTCACCATCATCGCATGCGCCGCCTCCACCTTGGTAGCCATCTCCGCGAGCTTGAACTGGATGGCCTGGTGCTGGGCGATCTGCTTGCCGAAAGTGTGACGCTGCTGGGCGTACTGGACACCGAGTTCGAAGGCACGCTGAGCGACGCCGCAGCCACGGGCCGCCACGTTGACGCGGCCGACCTCGACGCCGTCCATCATTTGGTAAAAACCTCGACCGGTGACGCCGCCGAGCACCCGATTGGCCGGAATGCGCAGGCCGTCCATGATGAGCTCGGTGGTGTCGACACCCTTGTAGCCCATCTTGTCGATCTTGCCGGGGATGGTCAGACCCGGGCGGACCTCGCCGAAACCGGGCTCCTTCTCCACCAGGAAGGTCGTCATCGACTTGTGCGGGGCCGTCCCCTCGGGGTGACCCTCGTCACTCCGGACCAGGACGGCCACCAGCGACGACGTACCGCCGTTCGTCAGCCACATCTTCTGGCCGTTCAGGACGTACTCCTCGCCGTCCTGCACGGCCTTCGAGGAGATCGCCGAGACGTCGGAGCCCAGCGCCGGCTCGGACATCGAGAAGGCGCCCCGGATGTCGCCCGCGGCCATGCGGGGCAGGAAGTGGTCCTTCTGCTCCTGCGTGCCGTGCTGCTTGAGCATGTACGCCACGATGAAGTGCGTGTTGATGATGCCGGACACCGACATCCAGCCCCGGGCGATCTCCTCCACGCACAGGGCGTAGGTCAGGAGCGACTCGCCCAGGCCCCCGTACTCCTCGGGAATCATCAGGCCGAACAGGCCGAGTTCCTTCAGCCCGTCCACGATGTCCTGCGGGTACTCGTCCCGGTGCTCCAGCTCGGTGGCGACCGGGATGATCTCCTTGTCCACGAAGTCGCGGACGGTCGAGAGGATCTCCCGCTGGACGTCCGTGAGGCCGTGGGTCTGGGCGAGGCGGCTCATCTCTACTTCCCCTGTTCCTTCAGCTCGGGCCGGCCGGGCTGCTCGCCGCCGCGCTCCTTGATGTATGTCTCGGTCGGCACCATCACCTTGCGGCGGAAGACGCAGACCAGGGTGCCGTCCTGCTTGTAGCCCTTGGTCTCCACGTGCACGATCCCGCGGTCGTTCTTCGACTTGGACGGCCACTTGTCGAGCACGGTCGTCTGGCCGTAGACCGTGTCGCCGTGGAAGGTCGGCGCCACGTGCTTGAGCGACTCGATCTCCAGGTTGGCGATCGCCTTGCCGGAGACGTCCGGGACGGACATGCCGAGCAGGAGTGAGTAGATGTAGTTGCCCACCACCACGTTCCTGCCGAAGTCCGTGGTCTTCTCGGCGTAGTTGGTGTCCATGTGGAGCGGGTGGTGGTTCATGGTGAGGAGGCAGAACAGGTGGTCGTCGTACTCCGTGACCGTCTTCCCGGGCCAGTGCTTGTACGTCGCCCCGACCTCGAACTCCTCGTAGGTGCGTCCGAACTGCATCGCGCTCAGCCCTCCGGGATCTCGAACTTGCTGGTGCGCCGCATGCCGGCCGCACGCCCCTTGCCGGAGACGACCAGCGCCATCTTGCGGCTGGCCTCGTCGATCATCTCGTCGCCGAGCATCGCCGAGCCCTTCTTGCCGCCCGCCTCGGACGTGTAGTAGTCGTACGCGTCCAGGATCAGCTCGGCGTGGTCGTAGTCCTCCTGGGAGGGCGAGAAGATCTCGTTGGACGCCTCGACCTGGCCCGGGTGCAGCACCCACTTGCCGTCGAAGCCGAGGGCGGCGGCGCGCTGCGCGACCTCGCGGTAGCCGTCGACGTTGCGGATCTGGAGGTAGGGGCCGTCGATCGCCTGGAGGTTGTTGGCACGGGCGGCCATCAGGATCTTCATCAGGATGTAGTGGTAGGCGTCCGCCGGGTAGCCGGGCGGCTGCTCGCCCACGACCAGGGACTTCATGTTGATGGACGCCATGAAGTCGGCCGGGCCGAAGATGATGGTCTCCACGCGCGGGCTCGCCTGGGCGATCTCGTTGACGTTGTTGAGACCCTGCGCGTTCTCGATCTGCGCCTCGATGCCGATCCGGCCGACCTCGAAGCCCATCGTCTTCTCGATCTGGGTGAGGAGGAGGTCGAGCGCGACGACCTGCTGGGCGTCCTGGACCTTCGGCAGCATGATGCAGTCCAGGTTCGGGCCCGCGCCCTCCACCACCGTCACGACGTCCCGGTACGTCCACTCGGTCGTCCAGTCGTTGACGCGCACGACGCGGGTCTTGCCGGTCCAGTCGCCCTCGTTGAGGAACTTGACGATGGTGTGCCGCGCCTCCGGCTTGGCGAGCGGCGCGCAGGCGTCCTCCAGGTCGAGGAAGACCTGGTCCGCCGGGAGGCCCTGGGCCTTCTCCAGGAAGCGGGGGTTGCTTCCCGGGACCGCCAGACAGGAGCGGCGCGGGCGAAGGCGGTTGACGGTCGTCATGCGGGGACCTCCAGGGGGTCGAGCTTGTTCGCGTACCGGATCTCGTCGACGATCCGGCCGATGATGCCGGTGATGTCGAAGTCCTTCGGGGTGAAGACCGCGGCCACTCCCGCGGCCCGCAGTTCCTCGGCGTCACCGTTCGGGATGATGCCACCGGCGATCACCGGGATGTCTGTGGCACCGGCCACACGGAGCCGTTCGAGCACGTCCGGCACCAGTTGCGCGTGCGAGCCGGAGAGGATGGACAGGCCCACCGCGTGCACGTCCTCCGCGAGAGCGGCGTCCACGATCTGCTCGGGGGTGAGCCTGATGCCCTGGTAGACCACCTCGAACCCGGCGTCGCGGGCCCGCACGGCGATCTGCTCGGCGCCGTTGGAGTGGCCGTCCAGGCCGGGCTTGCCGACCAGGAAGCGGAGCTTGCCGACCTCCATCTCCTTGGCCGTCAGCTCCACCTTGCGGCGCACCTCGGAGAGGGCCGAACCCTCCTCGGCGGTGACCGCGACCGGCGCCGAGGACACGCCGGTCGGCGCCCGGAACTCGCCGAAGACCTCGCGCAGCGCCCCGGCCCACTCGCCGGTCGTGGCGCCGGCCCGGGCGCACTCCAGGGTGGCCTCCATGAGGTTGCCGGTGCCGCGCGCGGCCTCCTTCAGCTTCTCCAGCGCCTTGCAGGGGCGCGGGTGGTTGAAGGGCGGCTGGTAGCGGGTGTCGCGCCAGTTCTGCAGCGAGGCGACGACGCGGGCCTCCACCGCCGGGTCCACCGTCTGGATCGCGGTGTCCAGGTCGGCGGTCAGCGGGTTGGGCTCGGTGCCCTCGAAGGCGTTGACACCGATGATCTTCTCCTCGCCGGACTCGATACGGGCCCGGCGTTCGGCGTGCGAGGCGACCAGCTGCGACTTGAGGTAACCGGACTCCACGGCGGCCATCGCGCCGCCCATCTCCTGGATGCGGTCGATCTCCGCGAACGCCGCCTCGACCAGCTCCTCGACCTTCGCCTCGACCACCTTCGAGCCCTCGAAGAGGTCCTCGTACTCCAGCAGGTCGCTCTCGTGCGCCAGCACCTGCTGGATGCGCAGCGACCACTGCTGGTCCCAGGGGCGCGGCAGGCCCAGCGCCTCGTTCCAGGCCGGCAACTGCACGGCACGCGCGCGTGCGTCCTTGGAGAGGGTGACCGCCAGCATCTCCAGCACGATCCGCTGGACGTTGTTCTCCGGCTGCGCCTCGGTCAGGCCCAGGGAGTTGACCTGGACGCCGTAGCGGAAGCGGCGGTGCTTGGGGTTCTCGATGCCGTAGCGCTCGCGCGTGACGCGGTCCCAGATGCGGCCGAAGGCGCGCATCTTGCACATCTCCTCGACGAAGCGCACGCCCGCGTTCACGAAGAAGGAGATGCGGCCGACCACGTCACCCATGCGCTCCTGCGGCACCTGACCGCTGTCGCGCACCGCGTCGAGCACGGCGATCGCGGTGGACATCGCGTACGCGATCTCCTGCACCGGCGTGGCGCCCGCCTCCTGCAGGTGGTAGCTGCAGATGTTGATCGGGTTCCACTTCGGCAGGTGGGAGACCGTGTACGCGATCATGTCGGTCGTCAGGCGGAGCGACGGTCCCGGGGGGAAGACGTGCGTGCCCCGGGACAGGTACTCCTTGACGATGTCGTTCTGGGTCGTGCCCTGGAGCTCGGTGATGTCCGCACCCTGCTCCTCCGCGACGACCTGGTAGAGCGCCAGCAGCCACATGGCCGTGGCGTTGATGGTCATCGAGGTGTTCATCTGCTCCAGGGGGATGTCCTGGAACAGCCGGCGCATGTCACCGAGGTGCGCTATCGGCACGCCGACCCGGCCGACCTCGCCGCGGGCGAGGATGTGGTCGGAGTCGTAGCCGGTCTGGGTCGGCAGGTCGAAGGCGACCGACAGACCCGTCTGCCCCTTGGCGAGGTTGCGCCGGTACAGCTCGTTGGACGCCTCGGCCGTGGAGTGACCGGCATAGGTGCGCATGAGCCACGGCCGGTCCTTCTGACGCTCAGTCACGTGGCGCTCCTCAGATGTTCCGGAAGCGGTTGATGGCGTCGAGGTGCTGGGCGCGCTTGTCGTGGTCGCGCACGCCCAGGCCCTCCTCGGGCGCCAGGCACAGCACGCCGACCTTGCCCTGGTGGAGGTTGCGGTGGACGTCGTAGGCGGCCTGGCCGGTGTCCTCCAGGGAGTACACCTTGGACAAGGTCGGGTGGATCTTTCCCTTGGCGATGAGGCGGTTGGCCTCCCAGGCCTCGCGGTAGTTGGCGAAGTGGGAGCCGATGATGCGCTTCAGGGACATCCACAGGTAGCGGTTGTCGTACTCGTGCATGTAGCCCGAGGTCGAGGCGCAGGTGGTGATGGTGCCGCCCTTGCGGGTGACGAAGACCGAGGCGCCGAAGGTCTCGCGGCCGGGGTGCTCGAAGACGATGTCGATGTCCTCGCCGCCGGTGAGTTCGCGGATGCGCTTGCCGAAGCGCTTCCACTCCTTCGGGTCCTGGGTGTTCTCATCCTTCCAGAACCGGTAGCCCTCGGCGTTGCGGTCGATGATCGCGTCGGCGCCCATCGCCCGGCAGATGTCCGCCTTCTGGTCGCTGGAGACGACGCAGATCGGGTTGGCGCCGCCGGCGAGGGCGAACTGGGTGGCGTAGGAGCCGAGTCCGCCGCTGGCGCCCCAGATGAGGACGTTGTCGCCCTGCTTCATGCCGGCGCCGTTGCGGGAGACGAGCTGGCGGTATGCGGTGGAGTTGACCAGGCCGGGAGCGGCGGCCTCCTCCCAGCTCAGGTGGTCCGGCTTCGGCATCAGCTGGTTGGACTTG
The DNA here is from genome assembly GCF_055635195.1 of Streptomyces sp. NPDC111628. Lineage (NCBI taxonomy): Bacteria > Bacillati > Actinomycetota > Actinomycetes > Kitasatosporales > Streptomycetaceae > Streptomyces > Streptomyces sp. NPDC111628. The sequence goes on from NZ_JBVKBZ010000002.1 coordinate 110,259, forward strand.
ACCAGCGCGATCTCGGCGAGGCCGCCGAAGTTGGTCTCGAAGCCCCAGATGCGCTGCTCGGGGTCGAGCATCGTGTCGTTGTGGCCGTCGGAGGACTCCAGCTCCACGGAGAGGCAGTGCGCGACGACCTCGTCGCCCGCCTGCCAGGCGTTGACGCCCGGACCGGTGCGCAGGACGACACCGGCGAGGTCGGAGCCGATGACGTGGTACGGCAGGTCGTGGCGCTTGGCGAGGTCACTGACCCGGCCGTAGCGCTCCAGGAACCCGAAGGTGGACAGCGGCTCGAAGATCGAGGTCCACACCGAGTTGTAGTTGACCGAGGAGGCCATCACGGCCACCAGGGCCTCGCCGGGGCCCAGCTCGGGCACCGGCACGTCGTCCAGGTGGATCGACTTGCGGGGGTCCTTGTCGCGGGTCTCGAGGCCCGCGAACATCTCCGTCTCGTCCTTGTGCACGGTGATCGCGCGGTACGACTCGGGGAGCGGCAGTGCGGCGATGTCGGCCGGCGTGGAGTCGGGCGACTGGATCGCGTCCAGGATGTCCTTCACGGTCACGGTGTTGCCTCCGGCGGTGAGCGCCCTGAGGGAGGGGCGCTGAGGGTTACGTCGGTGCTGCTGAGGTGAGGGTGTGTGCCTGTGACGCAGGCGTTCGGACGCGCAGGGGATGAGGTGCGGGGACAGCCCGAACACCTTCAACGTATGACACCGCGTGTCACCCCGCAAGGCACTGAGTGCCAGAAACTCTTCTCAGATGAATTCTTTACGTGACAGATGAGCGATGATCGATCGAATCATCCCCCGCCGAAGCGGAAAAAGGGGCGCCGACATGCAAAAACGGCCACCCGGTGGGTGGCCGTCGTCACAGCGCGGAACGGTGCGGAGGGGCGGTCAGCGCTCCTTGAGCGCCTGCTCGATGGTGCGCATGACCTCGTGCAGCGGCGCGTCGGTGCGCGCCACCGTCACGAGCACCTCGCCCTGCACGGAGGCCGAGGAGGCGGCGGGACGGGCGGTGGAGGCCGTGCCGCGGCCCGCCCCGATGCCCGTGCCGAAGGTCTTCCGCACGATCGAGAAGGCGTGGTCCAGCTCGGCCTCGACGTCGCCCTGCCCGTCGGCCCGCAGCCAGCGCCGCAGCACGTGGTTGTGCGCCGTCACCACGGCGGAGGCCGCGACCTCGGCGAGCAGCGGGTCGTCGTTGGCGTCGTCGTCGTGCGCGTGCTCGTCGAAGTGGCCGAGCAGATAGCGGGTGAACAGCCGCTCGTAACGGGCCACCGACGCGATCTCCGCCTCGCGCAGGGTGGGCACCTCGCGCGTCAGCTTGTAGCGGGCGACCGAGATCTCCGGCCGGGCCGCGTACATCTTCATGACTTCCTTGATGCCGCGGCACACCGTGTCGAGCGGATGCTCGTGCGCGGGCGCCGCGTTGAGCACCGCCTCGGCCCGCACCAGCGTGTCGTCGTGGTCCGGGAAGATCGCCTCTTCCTTGGAGCGGAAGTGGCGGAAGAAGGTGCGGCGGGCGACCCCGGCCTGGGCCGCGATCTCGTCGACGGTGGTCGCCTCGTACCCCTTGGTCGCGAACAGCTCCATCGCCGCCGCCGCCAGCTCCCGGCGCATTTTGAGCCGCTGGGCGGCGGCTCGGCTGCCGGCCGCGCTCTCCGGCGCGTCGGACGTGGCTGAGGTACGTGAGGACTTGGCGGGCTGGGACATGACCCGAACGTACTGCATGCGGGCGCAATCATGCGCGTGACCGGGGATTCCCCCGCCCGCGTGGGGCGGGGGAGACCCGGCCGGATCGAGCAGTCCGCCCCAGTCCTCCTCGGACCGCGGCCAGTCGCCCGGCGGCTCAGCGGCGGGCATGCTCGCGGAAACCGCGGCCCGTCTTGCGGCCGAGGCAGCCCGCGGCCACCAGGTGCTCGAGAAGCGGCGCCGGTGCGAGGCCCGGGTCGCGGAACTCCCGGTGCAGCACCTTCTCGATGGCGAGCGACACGTCGAGTCCGACCACGTCGAGCAGCTCGAACGGGCCCATGGGGTAACCGCCGCCCAGCTTCATCGCCGCGTCGATGTCGTCGAGGGTCGCGTAGTGCTCCTGCACCATCTTGACCGCGTTGTTGAGGTACGGGAACAGCAGCGCGTTCACGATGAACCCGGCCCGGTCGCCGCAGTCCACGGCGTGCTTGCGCACCTTGGCGCAGACCTCGTGGACGGTGGCGTGCACGTCGTCGGCGGTCAGCACCGTGCGGACCACCTCGACCAGCTTCATCGCCGGGGCCGGGTTGAAGAAGTGCATGCCGATCACGTCCTGCGGGCGCGAGGTGGCGCGGGCGCAGGCGACGACCGGCAGCGAGGACGTGGTGGTGGCCAGCACCGCGCCGGGCTTGCAGACCTTGTCCAGCGTGCCGAACAGCTGCCGCTTGACCTCCAGGTCCTCGGCGACGGCCTCCACGGCCAGGTCGACGTCGGCGAAGTCGTCGTACGTGCCCGTCGGAGTGATCAGATCCAGCGTCTGCGCGGCGGCCTCGGCGGTCATCCGTCCCTTGTCGACCGACCGGGACAGGGACTTCCCGATCCGGGCCTTGGCCGTCCGCGCCTTCTCCGCGCTGCGCGCGGCCAGCACGACCTCGTACCCGGCCTTGGCGAACACCTCGGCGATGCCGGACGCCATGGTGCCCGAACCCGCCACGCCCACCGCGCGGACCGGCCGCCCGGCGACCGGGGCGCCGTCCCCGGCCGGGGTCAGCGCGTCCGGCACGACGACCGCGCTGCCCGGCGCCTCGTAGGTGTAGAAGCCGCGCCCCGCCTTGCGGCCCGTCAGGCCCGCCTCGCTGAGCTGTCTGAGGATCGGCGCGGGGGCGTGCAGCCGGTCCCGGGAGGCGGCGTACATGGCCTCCAGGACCGTGCGCGCGGTGTCCACGCCCACCAGGTCGAGCAGGGCCAGCGGCCCCATCGGCAGGCCGCAGCCGAGCCGCATCGCGGCGTCGATGTCCTCGCGGGAGGCGTAGTTCGCCTCGTACATCGCGGCGGCCTGGTTGAGGTAGCCGAACAGCAGCCCGTCCGCGACGAAGCCGGGCCGGTCCCCGACCGCGACCGGCTCCTTGCCGAGGTCCAGGGCGAGGTCGGTGACGGCCGTGACGGCGGCGGGCGCGGTCAGCACCGAGGAGACGACCTCGACCAGCTTCATCGCCGGCGCCGGGTTGAAGAAGTGCAGACCGAGCACCCGCTCCGGACGGGCCGAGTCCGCGGCCAGCCGCGTGACGGACAGCGCGTTGGTGCCGGTCGCCAGGATCGCCTCCGGACGCACGATCCCGTCCAGCTCCCTGAAGACCCGCTGCTTGATCTCGTACGACTCCGGCACGACCTCGATCACCAGGTCGGCGTCGGCGGCCGCCCGCAGGTCGGTGGAGGTGCGGACGCGGCCCAGGGCGTCGGCACGCTCCTGCCCGGTCAGGCGCCCGCGCTCGACGGCACGGGCGGTGGAGGACTCCAGCGCGGCGACCGCCTTGACGGCCTGCGCCTCGCTGACGTCGATGCCGATGACCTCGCGGCCGGCTCCGGCCAGGACCTCGGCGATGCCGGTGCCCATGGTGCCGAGGCCGACGACGGCGACGGTGCGGAGCGGGGACAGAGGGGTGTCGGACAGGGGAGTGGCCATCGCGGGACTCCAGGAATGAGGGGTGACGACGGGAACACGCCCGGGTGGGCCGTGGGGCGCACCGGGTGCGTGAGAAGAGGAGAAGGAAGGGAGTGCGGGTGCTGCCGGGCCTACTCGCGCACACGCCCGGTGCCGTCGTAGGGGCGTGCACACGCCCGCTCGGCGACCTGTGACCGGCCCTGTCCCGAGGCCGAGTCCTGATGCGGTACCCGAGGTACCGGACCGACTGCCCTCCCGGTGGTTGCGTCACCAGACCACCGTGAGGAGTTGCTGCGGGTGGGTGACCCGCTCGTCTGAGGTTAACCCGCGGGTAACGAGCGCGCCAGCCCCCGACGTTCGTGATGTACGTCCCAGACGGGGTGTGACGCCCCTAACCTCGGTGTCATGGACGAAGAGTTGCGAGCGCTCACGGAGCGCTTACGGGCCGAGTCGGCGGCGTCGGGCGTGCCGGGGGCCGCGGCGGTGTACGACCGGCTCGTGGCGACCGGGGACCAGGACGAGCTGGCCGCCGTGCTCACCGAACCCGGACACCCGCTGTGGGCCCGGGAACTGGCCGCCTTCCGGCTCGGGGTGGCGGGGGACCGGCGGGCCTTCGAGTCGCTCGTGCTCCTGCTGAACCACCGCGACCCGCCCCGCTGTGCCTCGGCCGCGTACGCCCTGGCCCGCCTCGGCGACCCGCGGACCGCCCGCGCGGCCGCGGCCCTCGCCACCAACGAACTGCGGGTCGCCTACGCCCTGCACCCGGTACGGCTGCTGGTCGAACTGCGGGCCCCCGAGGCGGTGCCCGCGCTGATCACCACCCTGGAGCGGCGGCTGCGCCCGCACGACCCCTACCGGCGCGTCGCGCTCGCCTGCGTCGAGGGACTCGGTGCCCTCGGCGACGACCGGGCCGGCCCCGTCCTGAACGACGCCCTCGCCCATCCGGCGCTGGCGGAGGCGGCGGTGCGGGCACTGGGGGGCATCCCGGGGCAGCGGTGAGCGGTGGGCCGGTGCCCCGGGCGACGACGGGCCGGTGCCGCGCGGTGACGGGCCGTCAGCCGTCCAGCGCGCGGGCGTAGCGGACCTCGGGCACCGCGACGCCCTCCACCTCGAAGGGCTCCTCGGCTCCGTCGGGGCGGAATCCCGCCCGCTCGTAGAAGCGCCGGGCGCGGGTGTTGCCCTGGAGCACCCACAGGAGCATGCGCGCGTGCCCGGCGGCCCGGCACCGGCTTACCGACTCCCCGACGAGGGCGCGGCCGATGCCCGCCCCGAACCGTGCGGTGTCGACGTAGAGGGCGTACAACTCGGCGTCCGCGGTGCGCGCCTCGCCCTCCCGGTAGGGACCGTGACAGGCCCAGCCGACGACCTCGCCGCCCTCGTCCTCGGCGACCAGGTTCACCAAGCCCACCGGGGGCCGGGCGAACAGGGAGCGGCGGCGCTCGGCGTCGGCGGCGGCGTCCATCGCGTCGAGGTACGGCTGCGGCACCAGGCCCCGGTAGGCGCTCTGCCAGCCCCGGACCCGGATCCGGGACACCCGGTCGCAGTCCGCGAGGGCCATCTCCCGCACCCGCACGGGCGCCTGCGGACCGCTCACGGCGCCACGACCGCGAACGCCTCGATCTCCATGAGGAACTCCGGCCGGACCAGCCCGGCCACCTGCACCGCGGAGGCGGCCGGCAGCCGGTCGTCGGGTATGTGCTCGGCGCGGGCGGCGCGGATCGCGCCCATGTGGGCCATGTCCGTGACGAAGAAGGTCAGCTTCACCACGTCGTCGAAGGCCGCTCCGGCCGAGGCCAGGCACCGGCGCAGGTTCTCGAAGACCTGGCGGGCCTGGGCCGCGGGGTCGCCCTCGCCGACCACCCTGCCGTCCTCGTCCAGGGCGAGCTGCCCCGAGACGGCCACGAACCGCCCGGTGCCGAGGACGACATGGGTGTACTGCGCGGCGGGCGCGACGCCCTCGGGGGCCGGGATCCTGGTCAGTTCACTCATGCGTCCATCGTGGACCACGCCACTGACAACGCCGCCGACGGGGTGCGGCCGACGTGCGGCAACGGGACGGCTAGCCGCGGAAGCCCAGCAGCCCGTGCAGGGTCGAACCCCGCGAGGACGTGGAAGCCGCCTTGGACTCCAGCGGCTTCGGGTCCGGCAGAGCCGGGCACACCGCGTCCGCCTCGCCACCGTCGCCGCGCGGCACCGTTCCGTCGGTCAGGTAGGCGGCCAGGTGCTCGTCCAGGCAGTCGTTCCCGCTCAGCGTGATGCCGTGGTTCCCGCCGCCCTCCTCGACGACGAGGGCGGAGTCGCGCAGCAGCCGGTGCGCGGCGACGCCGCCCTCGTACGGCGTGGCCGCGTCACCGGTCGCCTGGAACAGCAGGACCGGGGGCAGCTCGCCGTTGGCGACGTCCACCGGCTGCCCGGACCCCGTGGGCCAGAACGCGCACGGCGCGTTGTACCAGGCGTTGTTCCACACCATGAAGGGTGCCTTCTCGTACAGGTCCCAGCTGTCGTCCCGCCACTCGTCCCAGTCCCGCGGCCAGGCGGCGTCGCGGCACTGCACCGCGGTGTAGACGCTGTAGCCGTTGCCCCCGGAGGCGTCCGGGGCACCGAAGTTCTCGTACGCCTCGACCAGCGGGCCGGTGTCCTCGTCCTTGACGTAGGCGGCGAACGCCTCGGCCAGGTAGGGCCAGTAGCCGTTGTAGTACCCGCCGGGCATGTAGGTGTCCTCCAGCTCGGAGGCGCCGACCTTCCCGCCGGCCGGCCGCTTCGCGAGCGCCGTCCGCATGGCGTACCAGGCGGCCTCGACCCGCTCGGGGTCACTGCCCAGGCCGTAGGCCGCGTCGTGCTCGGCGATCCAGGCCAGGAACGCCCGGTGGCGGTCGTTGAAGGCGAGGTCCTGGTTGAGGTTGGCGTCGTACCAGACGTCGTCCGGTCCGACGACGGAGTCCAGGACCAGCCGCCGCACCCGGTCCGGGTAGAGCTTGGCGTAGACGGCGCCCAGGTAGGTGCCGTACGAGTAGCCGAAGTAGTTGAGCTTCGCCGAGCCGAGCGCCGCGCGGATCGCGTCGACGTCCCGCGCCGCGTCGACCGTGTCGATGTACGGCAGCACGTCCGCGTACTTCTCGCCGCAGGCGTCGGCGAAGGACTTCGCGCGCGCGAGGTTGGCCTGCTCGACGTCCGGCGTGTCCGGCAGCGAGTCGGGCCGCACCGGGTCGAAGTGGCCCGGCAGACAGTCCAGCGCGGGAGTGCTCCTGCCCACGCCGCGCGGGTCGAAGCCGATGACGTCGTACTGGGCGGCCACCTTCGCGGGCAGCGACGACGCCACGAACCCGGCGAGCGTCAGCCCGCTGCCTCCGGGACCGCCGGGATTCACCAGCAGGGGGCCCTGGTACGTCCTGGAGGTGTGCGGGACGCGGGACAGTGCCAGCGTGATCTGCCTCCCGCGCGGGCGTGCGTGGTCGAGCGTCACCTTCAAGGACGCGCACTGGAGCGTCGGGTAGTCCTCCGTGGCGCACTTCTCCCAGTGCAGGCCCGCCGCGGGCGCCGCGGGCGCCGGGTGCGTGGGCCGTGGTGCGCTCGCGTCGGCGGGGACGGCGGTGACGGTCCCGGCGGCGATGACGGCGGCGCCGCACAGCACGGCTGCGCGTTGTCTCATGGCGTTCTCCCAGGACTCCCAGGACGGCGGGGCTGCGGTCCGCGCGGGTCGCGGTCCTCGCCGGATCGTCCCGGGGAGCGCCTTCGGAAGAACGAGACCTGTCCATACTTGACCCGATTGGGTCGGAAGATGCGCTCCAATGCTCTTACTCGGCCGCTCGGAGGGGCTCAGCTCACGGTGCCGTCAGAGCCCGAGCTTGGAGCCCGAGCCCAGATCCCGAGCCCACCCGCGACCGACATCTCCTGCTTGGTGAACTCTCCCGTCAGCATCGGCATGGCCCGGCCGATCGCGTCCTTCGCCTCGGGCAGTTCCAGCGAAGCGTCGTGATGCTCCCGGGTCCGCCACACCTCGGTCACCCAGATCGTCGTCTCGTCGTCGTCGGACAGACCCACGAGATAGAGCTCGCATCCGGCGTCCCGCAGGCCGTCGGTGGCGCTCAGGAGAAGGGAGACCACCTCGTCGCGGAAGCCGGGCCGGGTCTTCATCGAAGCGATGCAGCCGTAGGTCATGGAGGATCCCTTTCACTCTGGGCGGGGCCGACTTCTTCGACCGGAGCGCGCACCCGAAGGCTGTCAGATGAGGGACAGTTGCACCGGCTCCGGGGGCGTGGGTCCGGCCGGACGCGCGTGCTCCTCCGGCTCCGCGACCCTTCGCGGCATCCCCGCGCGCGCGGGACCGATGCCGTACTCGCGGGCCAGGTCGTGCACCTGGCGCGTGATCCTGCGCTGGTACCACTTCGGCGCGTAGGCGCCGTCCGCGTACAGCCGTTCGTACCGGCGGACCAGGTGCGGGTGGTGCCGGCCGAGCCAGGCCATGAACCACTCGCGGGCCCCCGGACGCAGGTGCAGCACCAGGGGTGTGACCGACGTGGCACCGGCGGCGGCGATGGCGCGTACGGTGGCCCTGAGCTGGGCCGGTTCGTCGCCGAGGAAGGGGATGACCGGTGCCATCAGCACCCCGCAGCCGATGCCGCGCTCGCCGAACGCCCGGACGACCTCGAGCCGGCGCTCCGGGACCGGGGTGCCCGGCTCCACGGTGCGCCACAGCTCCGCGTCGGTGAAGCCGACCGAGACCGAGATGCCCACGTCCGTCGCCCGCGCCGCCCGCGTCAGCAGGTCCAGGTCGCGCAGGATCAGCGTGCCCTTGGTGAGGATCGAGAACGGGTTCGCCCGCTCGGTGAGGGCCTCGATGATGCCCGGCATCAACCGGTAGCGGCCCTCCGCGCGCTGGTAGCAGTCGACGTTGGTGCCCATCGCGACGTGTTCCCCCTGCCAGCGGCGCGAGGCCAGCTGGCGGCGCAGCAGCTCGGGCGCGTTCACCTTGACGACGATCTGGGAGTCGAAGCCGAGCCCCGTGTCGAGGTCCAGGTAGCTGTGCGTCTTGCGCGCGAAGCAGTACACGCACGCGTGCGTGCAGCCCCGGTAGGGGTTCACCGTCCACTCGAACGGCATGCGCGAGGCCCCCGGTACCCGGTTCAGGATCGAGCGGGCCCGCACCTCGTGGAAGGTGATGCCTCTGAACTCGGGCGTGTCGAACGTGCGGGTGACGACGGCGCCCGCGCCGAACAGCGCGGTGTCCGCCGCCCGGGCGTGGTCGGAGTCCGTGAGGTTCTCCCAGCGCATTGAGGCCTCCTCGGTAGCACTGCCGCCACAATAGAACACTTGTTCCCTTGATCGTGCGGACGAATCGTGTGGACGAGTCGTGCGGACGAGTCGTGCGGGGCCGCTTCGCGCCCCCCGATTTGGTGGCCGGGCGGCGGGGTGGTTGGCTTGCCCCGAACCCGAGAACCAGGCCCTGGAGGAACCCGATGGCGCAGGTCGAGGCGACGACGGAGCGGATCGTCGCAGCGGACGCGGAGACGGTGTTCGACACCCTCGCCGACTACAGCGGTACTCGCGAGAAGCTGCTGCCCGAGCACTTCAGCGAGTACGAGGTCCGGGAGGGCGGCGACGGCGAGGGCACCCTCGTGCACTGGAAGCTCCAGGCCACCAGCAAGCGCATCCGCGACTGCCTGCTGGAGGTCACCGAGCCGACCGACGGCGAGCTGGTCGAGAAGGACCGCAACTCCTCCATGGTCACCACCTGGCGGGTCACCCCGGCGGGCGAGGGCAAGTCCCGGGTCGTCGTGCTCACCACCTGGCAGGGCGCGGGCGGCGTCGGCGGTTTCTTCGAGAAGACCTTCGCCCCCAAGGGCCTCGCCCGGATCTACGACGCCCTGCTCGCCAAGCTCGCCGCCGAGGTCGAGAAGTAGCCAAAGGGCAGGCACCGGGCGGCCGTTGGCCGCCTCACCGGTTCGAGTGATCTCCGTGCGAACCCGCCGTACGTCCGTAACTCGTCGCACTTGTTCGCAGTTGTCGCCTCAGGCGGCAAATGTGAGCAGGTGTGACGAGGGGAGCGGTACGTGGGCGGGATCACTCTGGTGCAGGACCCGGTAAGGGATCCCGCACAGGACGAACCGGTCGTCGCAGCCCAGGCACCCCCTGGGCCTCCCGTTCCCGGGCCGGACGGGGCGCGGGACGCCGGGCTGAGCCCACGCCGGGTGCGACTGGTCTTCGTCGGGCTGATGCTGGCGCTGCTGCTCGCCGCCCTGGAGCAGATGATCGTCGCCACCGCGCTGCCGAAGATCGTCGGTGAGCTGCACGGCCTGGACAAGATGTCCTGGGCGATCACCGCGTACCTGCTCACCTCGACCGTCGGACTGCCGATCTACGGCAAGCTCGGCGACCTCTTCGGCCGCAAGGGCGTCTTCCAGTTCGCCATCCTGGTCTTCGTCGTCGGCTCCGCGCTGGCCGGACGCGCGCAGACCATGGACCAGCTGATCGCCTTCCGCGCGGTGCAGGGCGTCGGCGCGGGCGGCCTGATGATCGGCGTCCAGGCGATCATCGCGGACATCGTGCCGCCACGGGAACGCGGCCGGTACATGGGCCTGATCGGCGCCGCCTTCGGCCTCGCCTCGGTCGCGGGCCCGCTTTTGGGCGGCTACTTCACCGACCACCTCTCCTGGCGCTGGTGCTTCTACATCAACGTGCCCTTCGGCCTGCTCACCATGGCCGTCGTCGCCCTCGTCCTGAAGCTGCCCAGGCCGCGGGTCAAGCCGCGCCTCGACATCCTCGGCGCCCTGCTGCTCGCGGCCGCCTCCACCTGCCTGGTGCTGCTCACCAGCTGGGGCGGCACCGAGTACGAGTGGGGCTCGGAGGTCATTCTCGGCCTCGGCGCCGGTGCGGTCGCGGCCACCCTGCTCTTCCTGGTCGCCGAGCACTTTGCGCCCGAACCGCTGATCCCGCTGCGCCTGTTCCGGGACTCCATCTTCAACGTCACCGCCCTGGTCGGCCTCGTCGTCGGCGTCGCCCTGTTCGGCGCCGCCAGCTACCTGCCGACCTTCCTGCAGATGGTCGACGGCGCCAGCGCCACCGAGTCCGGCCTGCTGATGCTGCCGATGATGGGCGGTGTCGTCCTCGCCTCGATCATCTCCGGACAGCTCATCAGCCGTACCGGTCACTACCGGATCCACCCGATCCTCGGCAGCGCGCTGTCCGTCCTCGGCATGTGGCTGCTCTCCCGCCTCGGCACCGACACGTCCCGGCTGCACTACAGCATCTGGATGGCCGTCCTCGGCGCCGGCATCGGCCTGGTCATGCCCGTCCTGGTCCTCGCCGTCCAGAACTCGGTGCGCCCCACCGACCTGGGCACCGCCACCAGCGCCAACAACTACTTCCGGCAGATCGGCGGCAGCGTCGGCGCGGCCGTCTTCGGCACCCTCTTCGCGGGCCGGCTCACCGACGCCCTGGCCGACCGGATCCCCGCCGAAGCGGGAGTCGACCTCCCCGACGCCGAGGCCATCACCCCCCAGCTCGTCCACTCCCTGCCCCCGGCGCTGCGCGACGCCTACATCGGGGCCTACGCCGACGCCATGCCGCGGATCTTCCTCTACCTGGTGCCGGTGCTCGTCCTCGGGCTCCTCATCGCCCTCTTCCTCAAGGAGAAACCCCTGGTGTCCCACAACGCCCCCGTCACCGACCCGGAGACCGCACAGCACGCACAGCACGCCCCGCAGCCACAGCCGGCCGCCCAGGTCCCGCCGGCCCGGTCGCCCTACGCCGGCGGCATCCCCGTCTGCGGCACGGTGCAGCACCCCGACGGCACCGTCGTGCCCCGCGCGGCGCTCACCCTCATCGACGTCGGCGGACAGCAGATCGGCCGGGGCGCCAGCGGCGACGACGGACGGTACGCGCTGGCCACGCCGGGCTCCGGGGCGTACGTCCTGATCGCCGCGGCCGGCGGCCACCAGCCGCAGGCGGTCTCGGTGACGGTCGGCGAACGCCCGGTGGAACTCGACGTGGTCCTCGGCGGCGCCGGACGTCTCGCGGGCAGCGTCATGACCGCCGACGGAAGCCCCGTACGCGACGCGACCGTCACCCTCACCAACGTCCACGGCGAGGTCGTCGCCACCACCCGCAGCGGCCGCGAGGGCGGCTACGTCATCTCGGAGCTGGTGGCAGGCGAGTACACCCTCGCCGCCAGCGCCCCCGCCTTCCGCCCGGCCGCGCTGCCGGTCAGCGTCCAGGCCGCCCGGGAGACCCGCCAGGACGTCGAGCTGGCCGGCGGCGCCGTGCTGCGCGGCACCGTGCGGGCCAGTGGCGGGCGGGCCGTGGAGGACGCGCGCGTGACGCTGCTCGACGCCGCGGGCAACGTGGTGGACACCCTCACCACCGGCCCGGACGGCACGTTCCGGTTCGTGGACCTGTCGTCCGGCGAGTACACCGTCATCGCGGCCGGCTACCCGCCGGTCGCGACCGTGCTCCAGGTGGCCGGCGGCGGCCGGACGGAGCGTGACCTGCAGCTCGGCCACGAGGACTGAGACCGGCACACCGGCGTGCGGGCGCGCGCCGGTGTGTTCGCGCGCCACCAATTCCCCCGTTGCCGCACATGGTCACCGGCCACCCCCGTACGGTGGTGCCGGCGACACAGATCTTGCGGAGCCGTGGGCAGAGAGGGCCTGACGCCATGGACCATGGCACCGAGCGGGACGCACCTCCCGGCCACCGTGCCGGACCCGACACCGTGCCGGCCGACCCCGTGACGGGCCGCGTCCCGCTGGCCGTCGTCGTGGTGGACCGCGACGGGCTGGTCTCCCACTGGAGCCGTGGTGCACGGCGGCTGTTCGCCCTGTCCAAGGAAGAGGCGATCGGACGGCCCGCCCCCGATCTGCTGCCCGTCTCGGGCGTGCTCCCCGAGGACACGGAGCCGGACGGCGCCGAGCACGACGACTACTCCTACCGGTCGTACACCGCCTGCGACAGCCTGGGGCCCGGCCTGGAGTCCTCCCTCGACGGGCGGCTGTCCTACCCCGCCGCGGGCCGCGCCCGGCTGACCGTGCGGGCCGACGACCGCGTCGACGTGCTCTGGTGGGCCTACCCCCTGGTGGGACCCGGTCCGGAGCGGCTGCTCGTGCTGGCCGCCGACACGGACGGGCTGCGGCGGAACTACGCCGACGGGGCCGACGACAGCGCCGGGCCGGCCGTCGTCGAGCGGATCGCCCCCGGATTCGCCCTGCACACCGACTTCCCCGGCGCCGACGAACTCTCCCGCCGACTCCCCGAGATCCTGCCCAGCATGAGCGTCGGCGAGAGCGCCCGCATCGTCGCGCAGGTCCTCGAACTGGGCTATCCCGTCCTGGAGTTCAGCCAGCACGACCGGGTGCCCGTCACCCCCGACTGGGGCGTGCCCCGGCGGGCCGAGCGCCGGGCGCGCCGCGAACGGGCCGCGCGGGCGCTGGCGGCCGGGGAACCGGTGCCGGACGAGCTGCGGGACGAGGCCGAGGACCTGGAGTACGCCGCGGTCCGCGAACGCCTGGAGTTCCTCAACGAGGTCAGCGGCGCGATCGGCACCTCGCTCGACCTCTCCCGGACCATCGTCGAGGTCAGCCGGGCGGTCGTCCCGCGCTTCACCGACGTCGCCGGCACCTATCTGCGGGAGCAGGTCGTCGCCGGCGAGGGCTTCCCCGACGGCGTGCCCGACACGACGACGATGTGGCACCGGGTCGCCCTGGAACACACCGACGAACCCGGCCGCTGGGACGACGTCGTACCGGTCGGCGAGGCCATGCCCTTCCCGGCGCACACCCCCTTCTTCCAGTGCATGACCACCGGCGAGCCGGTCCTGGTGCCCCGCATCACCGAGGAGATGGGCCACGCCATCGCCTCCCAGTTCGAGAAGCGGGACATCCGGCCGCTCATCACGGGCCGCTCGATGCTGCTGGTGCCGCTGAAGGCACGCACCGTCGTCCTCGGCTTCATGATCCTGCTCCGGCACCCCGAGCGCCCCGTCTTCAACGACATGGACCGCGTCACCGGCGCCGAACTCGCCGCCCGCGCGGGCCTCGTCCTGGACAACGCGCGCATGTACACCCACCAGGAGAACGTCGCCGAGACGCTCCAGGACAGCATGCTCCCGCACATCCCCGCGCGCCTGGCCGGCTGCGACGTCGCCACCCGCTACCTGCCGGGCACGCTGCTCGGCAGGGTCGGCGGCGACTGGTTCGACGCGGTCAAGCTGCCCGGCGCCCGCACCGCCCTCGTCGTCGGCGACGTCATGGGGCACGGTCTCAACTCGGCGGCGATGATGGGCCAGTTGCGCACCGCCGTCCAGACCATGGCCGGCCTCGACCTGCCCCCGGCCCAGCTCCTGCGCAACCTCGACGACCTCGCCCAGCGGCTCGGCGACACCCACCTCGCGACCTGCCTGTACGCCGTGTACGACCCCATCGCCGGGGAACTGCACCTCGCCAACGCCGGGCACATCCCGCCCGTCCTGGTCCGTGCCGAGGACGGCGCCAGCGAGCTGATCGACCTGCCGACGGGGGCGCCGATCGGCGTCGGAGGGGTGCCCTTCGAGTCGGTGCGGGTCCCGGTGGCGCCCGGCGACCGGCTGGTGATGTGCACCGACGGCCTGGTGGAGGTGCGCGGCGAGGACATCGGCGTCGGCCTCGCCACCCTCTGCGAGTCCGCCGCCCACCCGGCCGCGTCCATGGACGACGCCTGCGACACCATCATCCGGGCCCTGGGCACCGGCGGCGGCCGCAAGGACGACGTCGCCCTGCTGATGGCCCGGCTGACCGGCATCGAGCCCGACGCCGTCGCCGAGTGGCGCCTCGCCCGCGACCCGGCGGAGGTGGGCCGCGCCCGCGCGGCGGTCCGCGAGCAACTCCACGACTGGGGGCTGCCGAAGCTGGCGGCCCCCGCCGAGCTGATGGTCAGCGAACTCGTCACCAACGCCGTACGGCACTCCCACGCCCGCCCCGTCGCACTGCGCCTGGTGCGCGCCGACACGCTGCTGTGCGAGGTCGACGACGACGACCACGAACTGCCCACCCTCAAGAGCGCGGGCCCCGGCGACGAGACCGGGCGCGGTCTGCGCGTCGTCAGCACCCTCGCCCGCGAATGGGGCGCCAGCCGCACCGGCGCGGGCAAGACGGTCTGGTTCGAGCTGACACTGCCCGCCCGGCACCGCTAGCGGGAGCGCCGCGCCGCCTTGCGCTGCAGGGACTCGCGGCGGGTGCGCAGTTCGCGCTGCCGGCGTCGGCTCTTCTTGCGCCGCTCGGCCCGCGCACGAGCCCGCGGGTCCCTGAGCTTCGTATGGTCCAGCCTGGTCAAGTACCAGATGAGGCCGCAGAAGAGGGCCAGGAGAAGCACACCCAGGACGGCGGCGACCGCCGGTGGCATGTCCGCGACCTCGATGTCCCGATACCTTCCGACCCCCATGCCGTCCCCCCCCGCCCCCGTTGCCGCCCGCGTCGCCCGGACCGGGCCGACCGTCTGCAAGTTACCCGATCGGGCCCGGCGGCCGGATCCGCCCGGCGCGAACTACCGGTGAAGGAATGCGCCCGGCGCTTGTGGCCGTGCGCCGGGCGCGATACACCGTACGGACCCGTCGTCGGCGGGTCGTACGTCGTCGCACCTGGGGAGACGGGCATGAGCGTGACGAGTCGGTACCGGGACGCCTGGGAGGGCTTCTGGAACGAGGCCTCCGGGGACCGGGGGGCGGTGTTCTGGGACGCGGAGCCGACGCTGACCGCAGGCCGTCACCTGGCCCACTTCGAGCCGCACCTGACCGACCCCGCCCTGCCGCTGATCGACCTGGGCTGCGGCAACGGCACCCAGACCCGCTACTTCGCCGAACGCTTCCCGCACGTCGTCGGCGCCGACCTCGCCACCGCCGCCCTCGCCCACGCCCGCGACGCCGACCCGGCCGGACTGGCCGCGTACCGGCAACTGGACGCCGCCGACAAGGCCGAGGCGGAGGCCCTGCACGCGGAGCTGGGCGACGCCAACGTCTACGTCCGGGGCGTCCTGCACCAGTGCGAGCCCGACGACCGGCAGCCCCTGGCCGATGCCCTCGCCGCGCTCCTCGGTGAACGCGGCCGCGCCTTCCTGGTCGAGCCCTCCCAGGCGGCCAAGACCGTCCTGATGGGCCTGGCCCAGGGCCCCGCCGGGCCGCCCGCCAAACTCGCCCCCGTCCTGCGCCACGGTCTGACCCCCGGCGCCGTCCCCGACGCGGCGGTGCCCGAGCATCTCCGCGCGGCAGGCCTCACCGTCCTGGCGAGCGGTGAACTCCCGCTGGTCACCACGGAGTACACGACGGACGGCACCCGCATCGAGCTGCCGTCGACGTGGGTGGTGGCCGGCCGGCCCGCGTGAGGTCGCGTCTGACCAGGGCCGACTCATTATTGGTATGGACCGGTGAGAGTTATCCACAGGCCTGGCTGAGGCTCGGCGTGAGCGCGTAACGTGACGCCACATGAAGATCCTCATCAGTGCCGACATGGAAGGCGCCACCGGCGTCACCTGGCCGGCCGACGTGCTGCCGGGGACACCGCAGTGGGAGCGGTGCCGGTCGATGTTCACCTCGGACGTGAACGCGGCCGTGCTGGGCTTCTTCGACGGCGGAGCCGACGAGGTGCTGGTCAACGAGGCGCACTGGAGCATGCGCAACCTCCTCCTGGAGCGGCTCGACGAGCGCACGGAGATGCTGACCGGGCGGCACAAGGCGCTGTCCATGGTGGAGGGCGTCCAGCACGGGGACGTGGACGGCATCGCGTTCATCGGATACCACGCGGGCGCCGGCATGGAGGGCGTCCTCGCGCACACCTACCTCGCCAACCAGCTCACCGGCGTCTGGCTGAACGACGTACGGGCCAGTGAGGGTCTGCTCAACGCCCACGTGGTCGCCGAGTACGGAGTGCCCGTGGTGCTGGTCACGGGCGACGACGTGGCCTGCGAGGACGCGCTCGGGTACGCGCCCGAGGCGCGCAAGGTCGCGGTCAAGGACCATGTGTCGCGGTACGCGGCCGTGTGCCGCACCCCGGCCAGAACCGCCGCCGACATCCGGGCCGCGGCCAAGGAGGCCGCCGCGCTCGCGGTGCGGCACGAGCCGGTGAGCGGCGGACCGTTCACCCTCGCCCTGGAGTTCGACGCCGAGCACCTGGCGGCGGCCGCGACCGTGGTGCCCGGTGTGGCGCAGGTCGGGGAGCGGAAGGTGGCGTACACCCAGGACACGATGTTCGAGGCGATCCGGACGTTCAAGGCGGTCACCACGATCGTCTCGGCGGCGGTGGAGGAGCAGTATGGCTGAGCACACGGGGACCGGACCGGACACGGGCGAGCAGGCGCTGGACGAGGTCGTCCGGTTCACCTCCGAGCTGATCCGGATCGACACCACCAACCGCGGCGGCGGCGACTGCCAGGAGCGGCCCGCCGCCGAGTACGCCGCCGCGCGGCTCGCCGAGGCCGGGATCGAGCCCACGCTGCTGGAGCGGACCGAGGGCCGCACCAACGTCGTGGCCCGCATCGAGGGCACCGACCCGTCGGCCGACGCGCTGCTGGTCCACGGTCACCTGGACGTGGTGCCCGCCGAGGCCGCCGACTGGAGCGTGCACCCGTTCTCCGGGGAGATCCGCGACGGCGTCGTCTGGGGGCGCGGCGCGGTCGACATGAAGAACATGGACGCGATGATCCTCGCCGTCGTCCGCGACTGGGCCCGGCGGGGCGTACGACCCCGGCGGGACGTGGTGATCGCCTTCACCGCGGACGAGGAGGCCAGCGCCGAGGACGGCTCCGGCTTCCTCGCCGACCGGCACGCCGCCCTGTTCGAGGGCTGCACCGAGGGCGTCAGCGAGTCCGGGGCGTTCACCTTCCACGACGGGGCCGGGCGGCAGTTCTATCCCATCGCCGCAGGTGAGCGGGGTACGGGCTGGCTCAAGCTCACCGCGCGAGGGCGTGCCGGGCACGGTTCGAAGGTGAACCGTCAGAACGCGATCACCCGGCTCGCCGCCGCGATCACCCGTATCGGCGCCCACGAGTGGCCGCTGCGCCTGACTCCGACCGTGCGCGCGGCCCTGACCGAGATCGCCGCCGTCTACGGCATCGAGACCGACCTGAGTGACGTCGACGCCCTGCTGGACAAGCTCGGCCAGGCGGGCAAGCTGGTCGAGTCCACCGTCCGCAACAGCAGCAACCCGACCATGCTGGACGCCGGGTACAAGGTCAACGTCATCCCGGGAGAGGCCGTCGCCCACGTCGACGGGCGGTTCCTGTACGGCGGCGAGGACGAGTTCCGCAGCACCCTCGACCGGCTGACCGGGCCGGACGTGGACTGGGAGTTCGTCCACCGAGAGGTGGCCCTGCAGGCGCCGGTGGACTCGCCGACGTACGCCCGGATGCGTGCGGCCGTGGAGGAGTTCGCGCCCGAGGGGCACGTCGTGCCGTACTGCATGTCCGGGGGCACCGACGCCAAGCAGTTCTCCCGGCTCGGCATCACCGGATACGGGTTCGCGCCGCTGAAGCTGCCCGAGGGCTTCGACTACCAGGCCCTCTTCCACGGCGTGGACGAACGGGTCCCGGTCGAGGCGCTGCACTTCGGAGTCCGTGTCCTGGACCGTTTCCTGCGCACGGCGTAAAGACCCGGGCACCGCCCGGACGAGCAAGCAGCTGGAGGAGAAGTGGGGGAGTCAGTGCCGACTCTTTCGTACGGATCGTGGCCCTCGCCCGTCGACGCGGCCCTCGCCGCCGCACACGACGGACGGCCCGACGACGTCGGCTTCGTCGGTGACGAGGTGTGGTGGACCGCGCCCCGGCCCACCGAGGGCGGGCGGCGCACCCTGGTGCGGCGGCACGCCGACGGCACCGAGGAACCGGTGCTGCCCGCGCCGTGGAACGTGCGCAGCCGCGTCATCGAGTACGGCGGCCGGCCCTGGGGCGCGGCCACGACCGACGCCGGTCCGCTGGTGGTCTTCGTGAACTTCGCCGACCAGCGGCTGTACGCCTTCACCCCGGGCGGCGGCGAGCCGCGTCCGCTGACGCCGCTGTCCGCGGTGGGCGGCGGGCTGCGCTGGATCGAGCCGGACCCGCGTCCCGAGCGCGGCGAGGTGTGGTGCGTCCTGGAGGAGTTCACCGGCGAGGGGCCCACCGACCTGCGCCGCGTGCCGGTGGCGGTGCCGTTGGACGGCTCCGCGGCCGACGACCGGGGCGCGGTCCGTGAACTCGCCCCCGAGCGGCACCGCTTCGTCACCGGACCCCGTCTCTCGCCCGACGGCAGCCGCGCCGCCTGGCTCGCCTGGGACCACCCGCGGATGCCCTGGGACGGCACCGAGCTGATCGTCGCCGAGGTCGGCCCCGAGGGCACCTTCCAGGACGCCCGGACCGTCGCCGGCGGGCCCGAGGAGTCGATCGCCCAGGCGGACTGGGCCCCGGACGGCACCCTGCTGTACGCCTCCGACCGCACCGGCTGGTGGAACCTCTACCGCGACGGGCGGCCCCTGTGCCCCCGCGAGGAGGAGTTCGGCGGGCCGCTGTGGAAGCTCGGGCAGCGCTGGTTCGCGCCCCTGGACAGCGGCCTGATCGCGGTTCTGCACGGCCGGGGCGCCGCGGTCCTCGGCATACTCGACCCCGAGACCGGCGAGGTCGTCGACGCGGCGGGACCCTGGACGGAGTTCGCGCCCGCCCTCGCCGCGCACGGGGAGCGGGTCGTCGCCGTCGGCGCGAGCTCCCGCAGCGGCTACGAGGTCGTCGAGCTGGACGCCCGCACCGGCCGCGCCCGGGTGATCGGAGCCCCGCACGAGGACGCCACCGACCCGGAGTTCTACCCGCGGCCGCGGATCCGCACCTTCACGGGACCGGGCGGACGCGAGATCCACACCCACCTCTACCCGCCGCACAACCCCGGCTGCCGGGCCCCGGACGGCGAACTGCCGCCGTACGTCATCTGGGCGCACGGCGGCCCCACCAGCCGTTCCCCGCTCGTCCTCGACCTGGAGATCGCCTACTTCACCTCCCGCGGCATCGGTGTCGCCGAGGTCAACTACGGGGGTTCCAGCGGCCACGGCAGGGAGTACCGCAACCGGCTGCGCGAGCAGTGGGGCGTGGTCGACGTCGAGGACTGCGCGGCCGTCGCCGTCGCCCTCGCCGACGAGGGCACCGCCGACCGGGAGCGGCTCGCCGTGCGCGGCGGCAGCGCCGGCGGCTGGACGTCCGCCGCCTCGCTGGCCACCACCGACGTCTACGCCTGCGGCACGATCAGCTACCCGATCCTCGACCTGACCGGCTGGGGGACCGGCGAGACCCACGACTTCGAGTCGCAGTACCTGGAGAGTCTGATCGGCCCGTACGCCGAGGTCCCCGACCGCTACACCGAGCGGTCGCCCGCCGAGCACGCCGAGCGCGTCACCGCGCCGTTCCTGCTGCTCCAGGGACTGGACGACGTGATCTGCCCGCCCGTGCAGTGCGAGCGGTTCCTCGAGCGCATGGCGGGCCGCGGCGTGCCGCACGCCTACCTCGCCTTCGAGGGCGAGGGACACGGATTCCGCCGCGCGGAGACCATGGTGCGCGCCCTGGAGGCGGAGCTCTCCCTCTACGCACAGGTCTTCGGGCTGACCCCGCCCGGCGTCCCGGCCCTGGAGCTGACCCGATGAGCCGGGTCCGGGAGCTGGTCCGGCCGGCCGGGCTCGCCCCCGGCGCCCGGGTGGCCGTCGTCGCGCCCAGCGGCCCCGTGCCCGAGGAGCGGCTCCAGGCGGGGCTCGACGTGCTGCGCGGCTGGGACCTCGACCCAGTCGTGGCGCCGCACGTCCTGGACCGGCACGGCACCTTCGACTACCTCGCGGGCACCGACACCGACCGGGCCGCCGACCTCCAGGCCGCCTGGTGCGACCCGGCCGTGGACGCCGTGCTGTGCGCCCGCGGCGGATACGGCGTCCAGCGCATGGCCGACCTGCTCGACTGGGAGGCCATGCGCGCGGCCGGTCCCAAGGTGTTCGTCGGCTTCAGCGACATCACCGCACTGCACGAGGCGTTCGCCACCCGCCTCGGCCTGGTCACCCTGCACGGGCCGATGGCGGCCGGAATCGACTTCATCAAGAACGCCCGGGCACAGGAGCACCTGCGGGCCACCCTGTTCGACCCGGAGACGGTCCGCGTGATCACCTCCGGCGGCACACCGCTGGTGCCGGGCCGGGCCCGGGGCGTCACCCTGGGCGGCTGCCTCGCCCTGCTCGCCGCCGATCTGGGCACCCCGCACGCCCGTCCCTCCGCGCGCGGCGGACTGCTGTGCCTCGAGGACGTGGGGGAGGAGACGTACCGCATCGACCGCTACCTCACGCAGTTGCTCCGCTCCGGCTGGCTCGACGGGGTCGGCGGCGTGCTGCTCGGCTCGTGGGCGAAGTGCGAGCCCTACGAACGGCTGCGGCCCCTGCTGGCCGACCGGCTCGGCGGCCTCGGCGTGCCGGTCGTCGAGGACTTCGGGTTCGGGCACTGCGAGGGGGCCCTCACCATCCCGTTCGGCGTACCGGCGGAACTCGACGCGGACGCGGGCACCTTGACGCTTCAGACGCCCGCGCTGCGCCGGCCGTCGTAGGCTGACCCCATGCCGCACACCCCGCCCCGCCACCTCGCCGAGGGCCCGCGCGTGGGCATCCGGAACTTCACCTACGCGGACGCCGCCGAGTTCACCGCCCGGGCACGGCAGAGCAAGGACCTGCACCACCCCTGGCTCTTCCCGCCGGACAGCGTCCAGGCGTACGAGGCCTACGCGGGCCGGCTCATCGAGGACCGCACCAAGGCAGGTTTCCTGGTGTGCGAGAAGGGCACGGAGGCGGCGGACGGGGCGGACGGGGTGGCGGGCCCGGTGCCGGACGGCGGCTCCATCGCCGGGTTCGTCAACATCAACAACATCGTCGAGGGAGGCTTCCTCAGCGGCGCGCTCGGCTACGGCGCCTTCGCGCACGCGGCCGGCCGGGGGCTGATGCGCGAGGGGCTGGACCTCGTGGTGCGGTACGCGTTCGGGCCGATGCGGCTGCACCGGCTGGAGATCAACGTCCAGCCGGGCAACGCCGCCTCGATCGCACTGGCCCGCGCCTGCGGCTTCCACCTGGAGGGCTTCTCGCCGAGGATGCTCTACATCGACGGCGCCTGGCGCGACCACCAGCGCTGGGCGATCACCGCCGAGACCGTGACTTCCGGTTGATCTTCATCGTGTCGAGGTCCGTCACCGTGGACCTCAGATCGCGGAACCCGTAGCCGAGCCCGCGCAGCACACCCTCCGCACGGTCCTCCGCGATCGCGCCCGCCATCTCCTCGCCGTCCGCCGCGTCCGACAGCACCACGTAGCGCATCGAGAAGTGCTTCAGCGGGGCGGGCTCGTACGACAGCGAGCCCTCCTCGGTGAACCGCATGCTCGCCATCCCGTGCTCGCCCGCCTCGGCGAGCAACCGGGCACGGGCATCCTCGGTCAAATCCTCCCAGGTGCCCCGGACGATCACCCGGTAGGTGTGCCGCTCACTCACGGGCTGCTCACTCACGTGCGTCTCTCCTTCGCCTTCGTACGCGCGCCGACCGCCCGACCCTAAGCCCACGCCGGCGCCGCGTCCCAGGGAATTAAACGTGAGCCACGTCGCCCCGGCCCGGCCTACGGAACCCCTGTTCACCGCGCCGGGGAGCGGCTTCCATGGGGAACCGTGACGACGATCCGACGCGAGGTACTGACCCTGCCCGCCGCGCCGCTGGGGCCGGACAACCCCCTGCCGCCGCTGCGCCCCCTGGACGAGGCCCACCGCATCGACGACCGGGACCGGGCGGGCCTGCCGCGCGACATGGCCCGCCAGATCGACTACGAGCCCCTGCGCAGCCTGCTGCCCGTCCAGGTCCGGGACGGCTACGGCCGCGAGCGCGAACCGCGCGGGCTGGACGCCCTCGTCATCGAGAACGACCGGCTGCGGGCAACCGTCCTGCCTGCCCTCGGCGGCCGCATCGCCTCCCTGCACCACAAGCCGACCGACCGCGAACTGCTCTACGTCAACCCGGTCCTCCAGCCCGCCAACTTCGCCCTCAACGGCGCCTGGTTCTCCGGCGGCATCGAATGGAACATCGGCGCCACCGGCCACACCACCCTGTCCTGCTCGCCCGTGCACGCCGCCCTCGTCCCCGCCCCCGACGGCGGCCGGATGCTGCGCCTGTGGGAGTGGGAGCGGCTGCGCGACCTGCCCTTCCAGGTCGACCTGTGGCTGCCGGACGGCTCGGACTTCCTCTATGTCGGCGCCCGCATCCGCAACCCGCACGAACGCCCGGCGCCCACCTACTGGTGGTCCAACATCGCCGTCCCCGAGGACCGCCGCGTCCTCGCCCCCGCCGGCGAGGCCTGGCAGTTCGGGTACGAGCGCAGGCTCCGCCGGGTCCCGGTGCCCGAGTACGACGGCGCCGACCGGACGTACCCCCTGAACAGCACCCACGCCGCCGACTACTTCTACGAGGTGCCCGACGGCCGGCGCCGCTGGATCGCCGCGCTCGACGAGCACGGCCACGGGCTGGTGCAGACCTCGACCGACGCGCTGCGCGGCCGCAAGCTGTTCGTGTGGGGCACCGGACCCGGCGGACGCCGCTGGCAGGAGTGGCTCACCGAACCCGGCACCGGCGGCTACTGCGAGATCCAGGCCGGACTGGTCCGCACCCAGCTCGAACACGTCAAGCTGGAGGCGGAGAGCGAGGTGTCCTGGCTGGAGGCGTACGGACCGCTCGACGCCCAGCCCGACGGCGACTGGCACACCGTGCTGCGCCGGGCCGAGGAGCGGCTGGAGGCGGCCCTGCCGCGGGCCGACGTGGACGCCGCGTACGCCGCCTGGCGGCCGTGTGCCGACACCGAGCCGGACGAGCGCCTGGCCACCGGGTCGGGCTGGGGCGCGCTGGAGGTGCTGCGGGCCGGCTGGACGCTGCCCGGCACGCCCTTCGCGGAGGACACCCTCGGCGAGGAACAGCGGCCCTGGCTTCAGCTGTTGCACGCCGGGTCACTGCCCGAGCCGGAACACCACGAGCCGCCCGGCTCGACGCTGGTCGCCCGGCCCTGGCGGGACATGCTGGAGACCACGGCCGCCACCCCCCTCGCCGAGTACCACCTCGGGGTCGCCCAGTGGCACGGCGACGACCGGGCGCAGGCGGTGCGCAGCTGGGAGCGCGGCCTCAAGTCCGCCACGGACCGCTGGCCGCTGCTGCGCTGCCTCGCCGTCGCCGACCAGGAGGACGGCCACCGGGAGCGCGCCGCCGACCGGTATGCGGAGGCCTTCGACGACCTGCGCGCACGCCGCACCGACGCGACGAAGGGGGACGAAGGGTGGGCGGCCGTCACCGCGTCCCTGGGCCGGGAGGCGATCGGGGCGCTGCTCGCGGCCGGGCGCACCGCGGACGCCCGGGCCGTGTGGGAGCGGCTGGACCCCGAGATCGGCGCCCGCGGCCGGTTCCGGCTGATCGAGGCCGAGTTGCTGGCCGCGGAGGGCCGGCGCGAGGACGCGCGTGCCGTGTTCGACGAGGGGTTCGAGGTCGCCGACCTGAGGGAGGGCGCCGAGAGCATTGGCCTGCTGTGGACGCGGCTGGACGACGCACCGCTCCCGGCCCGCCATGACTTCCGGATGCGGCCGGACGGGGAGTGAGCCCGCCCGGCCCGGGAGCCTACTGCTGCCGGTCCACGTACTCGTAGATCGCCCCGTCCGGGTGCCGGGCGATCAGGTTGCGGCCGCCGGGCGTGGCGACCGGGCCGGCGATGATGTCGGCGCCCAGTGAGCCGAGTACGTGACGGGTCTCCTCGACGTCCGACACGGCGATCGTCGCGGCCACCTTGCGCAGTACCTCGAGTTGGGACTCGGGCCCGCTCATCAGCAGGAAGCAGCCGATGGCGGCGACCTGGACGCCGCCGCGTTCGAAGCGGAGGGCCTCGCCGCCGGCCAGTCCCTCGTAGAAGGGGATCGCCTTGTCCAGGTCGTCGACGTAGATGCGCAGTGTGGCTCCCAGAATGTCCATACGGACGAGCCTAGTTGGGCCGGCCGGGCGCCCACTCCCGGTCCGGCCATGGAAGCCGGACCGGCGGGTACCCGCAACGCATGGACCGCATGGATCACTTGGAACACCTGGACAGGCAACTGGTCGACGAACTGGCGCAGGTGGCACGCGAGACCGTGCGCGACGAACTGCGAGAACAGACCCGCAGGCAGCGCCGCAAGGCCACGCTGTACGCCGCGTCCGGCACCGCCGCCCTCTACGCGGGCGCCGCCGTCGCGCTCGCCGTGGGACTGGCGCTCGCCCTCGCGCTCCCGGGCTGGGCCGCCGCGCTGATCACGGCCGCCCTCCTGGGCGTCGTGGCGTATCTGCTGCGGGGTGCGGCCCGGCCGCACCCGTCGCGCCCGGGTCCGGCACCCGGCACCGCCGGGCACGACCACGTCGTCGGCGGCGGCGCGCCCACCGCGCCCCCGGGCGGACTCGGCGTGCCGTACCCGCCGATGCCACCCGTCGCTCCCGGCGGTGTGGGCGGCGCGACCGGCGCCCCGGGGGCGGGCACACCCGCACCGGGCGGCACCGGTCCCGCGGCACCGCGCCAGGACGACCTCGACCCCGAGCACAAGCACGGTCGCGGCTGACCGGCCGCACACCGGGGTACGCCCGCACGGACGGCATCCGTGCGGGCGTACCCCGGTCCGTCGCGCGCGTCAGGCGCTCTGCTGGAGCTGCGGCAGCACCTTGGTGCGGTAGAGGTCGAAGAAGCCGCGCAGGTCCGGGCCGATCTGGTTGACGTAGACCCGGTCGAAACCGGCGTCGGCGAACTGCTTCAGCTCCGCCACGTGCTCGTCCACGTCGTCGCCGCACACCCGGCTGTCGCGGACCATGTCCTCGGTGACCAGGGTCTGCGCCTGCTCGAAGTGCTTCGGCGACGGCAGCACCTGACCCAGCTCGCCGGGCAGTTGCTCGTTGGCCCACAGCCGGTGCACGGTGCGCACGGCCGCGTCCTTGTCGGTGTCGTAGCAGACCTTGGTGCCGCCGCTGACCAGTTTCCCGCCGCCCCCGCCCTTGCGGTACTGCTCCACCATCGAGGCGTCCGGCATCATCGTGATGTAGCCGTCGCCGACCCGGGCCGCCAGCTTCGTCGCCGCCGGGCCGAAGCCCGAGATGTCGATCGGGACCGGCTCGTCGGGCACCGTGTACAGACGGGCGTTCTCCACCGTGTAGTGGGCGCCGTCGTGGTTGACCTCCTCGCCGGTGAGCAGCCGCCGGATGATCAGGATGGCCTCCTCCAGCATCTCCAGGCGTACGTGCGCGGCCGGCCAGGCGTCGCCGAAGATGTGCTCGTTCAGTGCCTCGCCGGTGCCTACGCCCAGCCGGAACCGGCCCTCGGTCATCACCGCGCTGGTCGCCGCGGCCTGCGCCACCACCGCCGGATGGATGCGCACGGTCGGGCAGGTCACCGCCGTCTCGATCGGCAGGGACACGGCGTCGGACAGCGCGCCGATCACCGACCACACGAACGGACTCTGGCCCTGTTCGCCGTTCCAGGGGTGGTAGTGGTCGGAGATCCACAGTGCCTGGAAACCGGCCTGCTCGGCCATCCGGGCCTGCTCGATCAGCTCCGCGGGACCGTACTGTTCGCACGAGAGGAAATAGCCGTACTCGGGCATGAGGGGGTGCCTCCGGACAGGGAGCGGGGGTGGGTCCGGGGCCGGGTACCCGGGCGAGGTGCCGGAAACCGGCGGCCCGGCGGCTTCCCCGCGGACGTGCCGCGAGGTCTTCGCGGACGTTTGGGTGCCCCGGCCCAGGGGACGCGGAAGGCTCACGAGGTACGCGACAGCCCGGAGGCGAACCGTGAGCCGACCCCGCATCGTGATCGTCGGTGCCGGCTTCGCCGGGTACCGGACGGCCCGCACCCTGTCCCGGCTCACCCGGCACCAGGCCGACATCACCCTGCTCAACCCGACCGACTACTTCCTCTACCTGCCCCTGCTGCCCCAGGTCGCCGCCGGAATCCTGGAACCGCGCCGGGTCAGCGTCTCCCTGTCGGGCACGCTGCCGCACGTACGGCTGGTGCTCGGCGAGGCCGACGGCATCGACCTCGACGGGCGCACCGTGCGCTACACCGGCCCGGAGGGCGAGGAGGGCACCCTGGCCTACGACCGGCTGGTGCTCGCCGCGGGCAGCGTCAACAAACTGCTGCCCATCCCCGGCGTCGCCGAGCACGCCCACGGCTTCCGCGGGCTGCCGGAGGCGCTCTACCTGCGCGACCACGTGACCCGGCAGGTGGAGCTGGCCGCCGCGGCCGACGACCGGGCGGAGTGCGCCGCGCGGTGCACGTTCGTCGTGGTCGGCGCGGGATACACCGGCACCGAGGTCGCCGCGCACGGCGCGATGTACACCGACGCGCAGGTCCGCAGGCATCCGATGCGGACCGGCATGCGGCCGCGCTGGATGCTGCTCGACGTGGCGCCGCGGGTCATGCCCGAGATGGACGAACGGCTCTCCCGCACCGCCGAGCGCGTACTGCGGCAGCGGGGCGTCGACGTGCGGATGGGGACCTCCGTGAAGGAGGCCACGCACGACGGGGTCGTACTGACCGACGGGTCCACCGTCGACACCCGCACACTCGTGTGGTGCGTGGGTGTGCGGCCCGACCCGCTGGTGGAGTCCCTGGGGCTGCCCATGGAACGCGGCCGGCTGCTCGTCGACCCCCACCTCCAGGTGCCGGGCCGTCCCGAGCTGTTCGCCTGCGGTGACGTGGCGGCGGTGCCCGACCTGAATCAGCCGGGCCAGTACACGCCGATGACCGCACAGCACGCCTGGCGGCACGGCAAGGTCTGCGCCCACAACGTCGTCGCCTCGCTCGGCCGCGGGCAGCGGCGGACCTACCGCCACCGTGATCTGGGGTTCGTCGTGGACCTCGGCGGCGCCAAGGCCGCGGCCAACCCGCTCGGCCTGCCGATGTCCGGCCCGGCGGCGGGTGCGGTCACCCGCGGCTACCACCTCGCGGCGATGCCGGGCAACCGGGTGCGGGTCGCCGCCGACTGGCTGCTCGATGCGGTGCTGCCCCGCCAGGCCGTACAGCTGGGTCTCGTACGGTCCTGGTCGGTGCCGCTGGAGTCGTCGTCGCCGGAGGTCGCACGGGTGCCGGGGCGTCCTGAGCGGCCCGGGACGGACGCCGGGGGCGCAGGGAGGCGCCGCGAGGACGACGAGGCGAAGGACCGGCCGAGCGGCGAGCCCGCCGACGAGCAACCGCGCAGTGAGCCCGCGAAAAACCAGCCGGGCGGCGAGCCCGCCAAGCGGCAACCGGGCGGCGAGCCCGCAAAGAACCAGCCGGGCGGCGAACCCGCGAAGGGGCAGCCGGGTGGTGACTCCGGCGGGAGCCGGTCGCAGGGCGGGCGGGCGAAGGGGGGCCAGTCCGGCTCGCCCCGCGCGTCCGGCAAGCCGCGCCGCGCCGTCGAGGCCGCCGGACCGCGCCCCGCCCGAGGAGGCTCGGGCAAGCCGGGCAAGTCCTCCCGCGCCTCCGGAGCGGGCTCCGCCGGGAAACGGCCCACCGCCCCGTCCGGACCGAGCCGGTCCGCGGGCCCGCCCACCGACCCCGGCCCGGAACCCCCGGCGAACCAGCCGCCCCCCGGACCCGACATCGCCCCCGGCCCCGTCAGGCGAACCGACGGACGTGCCGCGGAAGGAGACTCATGAACACCGGTGAACTCGTCGACCTCGGACAGCAGTTGCGCGTCGACAGCGTGCGGGCGTCCGCCGCCGCGGGCTCCGGGCACCCGACGTCGTCGATGTCCGCCGCGGACCTGATGGCCGTACTGCTGGCCAACCACCTCCGCTACGACTTCGAGCGCCCCGCCCACCCCGGCAACGACCGCTTCGTACTCTCCAAGGGGCACGCCTCGCCCCTGCTCTACTCCGCCTTCAAGGCGGCCGGCGCCATCGACGACGAGGAACTGCTCACCTTCCGCAAGCTGGGCAGCCGCCTGGAGGGGCACCCCACGCCACAGCGGCTGCCGTGGGTCGAGACGGCCACCGGTTCGCTCGGACAGGGACTGCCCGTGGGTGTCGGCATCGCGCTGTCCGGCAAGCGGCTCGACCACACCGACTACCGCGTGTGGGTGCTGTGCGGCGACAGCGAGATGGCCGAGGGATCGGTGTGGGAGGCCGCCGAGCACGCCGGGCACGAGCACCTCGACAACCTCACCGTGATCGTCGACGTCAACCGGCTCGGCCAGCGCGGCCCCACCCGGCACGGCCACGACCTCGACGCCTACGCACGCCGTTTCCGGGCCTTCGAGTGGCACACCATCGAGATCGACGGCCACGACGTCGACGCCGTCGACCGCGCCTACGGCGAGGCCCTCTCCACCAAGGGCCAGCCCACCGCGATCATCGCCCGCACCCTCAAGGGCAAGGGCGTCGAGGCCGTGGAGGACCGCGAGGGCCAGCACGGCAAGCCGGTGCCCGATGCCGAGGAGGCCGTCGCCGAACTCGGCGGTCCCCGTGACATCACGGTGCGGGTGCACGCGCCCGAGGACGCCCGGTCGCTGCGCTCGACGGGCACCGGGCAGACCGAGCTGCCCCGCTACGACCGGGGCGACGAGATCGCCACCCGCAACGCCTTCGGGGAGGCGCTCGCCGCGGTCGGCACCGCGCGCGGCGACGTCGTCGCCCTCGACGGCGAGGTCGGCGACTCCACCCGGGCGGAGTTCTTCGCCAAGGAACACCCCGAGCGCTACTTCGAGTGCTACATCGCCGAGCAGCAGATGGTCGCCGCCGCGGTGGGCATGGCGGCTCGCGGCTGGATACCGTTCGCCACCACCTTCGCCGCCTTCCTGACCCGCGCCTACGACTTCGTGCGCATGGCCTCGATCAGCGGCGCCGGCATCAACCTCGTCGGCTCCCACGCGGGCGTCGCCATCGGCCAGGACGGGCCCAGCCAGATGGGCCTGGAGGACCTCGCCATGATGCGGGCCGTCCACGGCTCGACCGTGCTCTACCCGTGCGACGCCAACCAGGCCGCGCGCCTCGTCGCCGAGATGGCCGGCCTGGAGGGCATCCGCTACCTGCGCACCTCGCGCGGCGAGAGCAAGGTGATCTACGGATCCGACGAGGAGTTCCCCGTCGGCGGCAGCAAGGTGCTGCGCTCCTCCGACGCCGACCGGCTCACCGTCGTCGCGGCCGGTGTCACCCTGCACGAGGCGCTCACCGCGGCCGACGCCCTCGGAGCGGACGGCATCCCGGTCCGGGTGATCGACCTGTACTCGGTCAAGCCGGTCGACCGGGCCACCCTGCGCGCGGCCGCCGAGGAGACCGGCTGCCTGGTGACCGTGGAGGACCACCGGCGGGAGGGCGGCATCGGCGACGCCGTACTGGACGCGTTCTGCGACGGACGGCCCGTGCCCCGGCTGGTGCGGCTCGCGGTCACGACGATGCCGGGCTCCGCGACCCCGGCGGAGGAACTCCACGCCGCGGGGATCGACGCCGAGTCCATCGAGGCGGCCGCGCGGATGCTCGTGGAGCAGGCGATCGTTCCGTGAGCAGGAGCGGCACCGGCGGGGGTGGCGGCGCACGGACCGTGCGGGCCGGACGGCACACGGTGGAGGTCCACCGGCCGGACAAGGTGCTGTTCCCGGCCGGTGAGGGCGGTGCGAAGGAGTACACCAAGGGCGATCTCGTCGACTACCAGCGTGCCGTCGCCCCGTTCATGCTGCCGCATCTGCGGGGCCGCCCGCTGATGCTGGAACGCCATCCGGACGGCGTCGACGGACCGCGGTTCATGCAGAAGAACACCCCGGAGCACTACCCGGACTGGATCGACCGCGTCGAGGTCGGCAAGGAGGGCGGTACCGTCTGCCACACCGTGTGCGACGACTCCGCCACCCTCGTGTACCTCGCCGACCAGGCCGCGCTCACCCTGCACCGCTGGCTGTCCCGGACCGGGCGGCTCGACCGGCCCGACCGCATGGTCTTCGACCTCGACCCGGCCGGAGACGACTTCGAGGCGGTGCGCGAGGCCGCCCGGCTGCTGGCCGAACTGCTCGACGAGCTGAAGCTGCCCTCCGCGCCGATGACCACCGGGTCCCGGGGGCTGCACGTCGTCGTGCCGCTGGACGGCCGGCAGGACTTCGACGACGTACGGGAGTTCGCGCGGGCCGTCGCCGACGTCCTGGCCGCCGCCCACCCCGACCGGCTCACCACCGCCGCCCGCAAGAAGGACCGCGGGGACCGGCTCTACCTCGACATCCAGCGCAACGCCTACGCGCAGACCGCCGTCGCCCCGCTCACCGTCCGCGCCCGCCCCGGCGCCCCCGTGGCCACGCCCATCTCCTGGGACCAGCTGGACGACCCGGCCCTGCACGCCCGCCGCTGGACCGTCGCGGACGCCGTGGAGCAGGCCCGCAGCCGGCCCTGGGCCGGGATCATGAACCGCCCCCGGGCCCTGGGCCCCGCCCGGCGGCGCCTGAACGCGCTGCACGCCTGAACGCAGCGCACGGCTGAGCGGTTCGCGCAACTCGACGAGGTTTGGCGAACACACATACGGCCACCCGAGTGACGAGGTGGCCATGACCAACACCAAGAAGACGCCCGAATCCCACGATTCGCAACGAAGTTCACGCGAGTCACAGGACTCGCACGAGTCACACACACCGCAGAAGTCGCAGCGTCCCAAGCCCATGGAGGTTCTGCGCGAGGCGCGAGCCCAGCTCGCGGAGCTCACCGGCATGACCGCCGAGTCCGTGTCGTCCTTCGAGCAGACGGAGGAGGGCTGGGCCCTTGAGGTCGAGGTCCTGGAACTGGAGCGGGTGCCCGACACCATGAGCCTGATGGCGAGCTACCGGGTGGAACTGGACGCCGAGGGACAGCTCACCGGCTACCGGCGCGCCCGGCGCTACGAGCGCGGTCGGGCCGACTCCCGCGGCGGCCGCTAGGCCGTGGACGAGACAGAGAAGACAGAGAAGACAGAGCAGACGGAGCAGACAGAGCAGACGGAGGAATAGCTGGCATGACTGTCGTACCGGCACAACAGACCGGCGGTGGAGGCGGCAGCAGCGGCCTTTACGACGTGCTTGAGCTTGTTCTGGACAGGGGGCTCGTCATCGACGCATTCGTGCGCGTCTCCCTGGTCGGCATCGAGATCCTGAAGATCGACGTCCGTGTCGTCGTCGCGAGCGTGGACACCTATCTGCGCTTCGCCGAGGCATGCAACCGGCTCGACCTGGAGGCCGGGCCGCGCAAGGACCCGGGACTGCCCGACCTGGTCGGCGAGATGACCGAGTCCGGCGCCCGGGGCAAGTCCAAGGGGGCGCTGTCCGGCGCCGCCGAGACCATCTCCGACGCGTTCAAGCAGGCCCGGGACGACGGCGGCTCCGAGCGTGAGACGTCCTCGCGTCCGCGGGCCCGCAAGGCCGCGCCCTCGCGCCGGAAGGAGGAGCAGGAGTGAGTACGTACGTCTACGGCATCACCGCCGCCACGCATCCCTCGCTCCCCGAGGGCACGGGCGGGGTCGGTGACCCGGCGCGCGAGGTGCGGATCCTCAAGGAGGGCGAGCTGGCGGCCGTCGTCAGTGACGCCCCCGAGGGGCTGCGCCCCAAGCGGAGGGAACTGCTCGCCCACCAGAACGTGCTGAGCGAGATCGGCGCGGACGGCTGTGTGCTGCCCATGCGCTTCGGCAGCGTCGCCCCCGACGACAAGGCGGTCACCGGAGTCCTCGCCGAGCGCGCCGAGCACTACGCGGAACGCCTGGGGGCGCTGGACGGCCGCGTCGAGTACAACATCAAGGCCAACCACGTCGAAGAGGCCGTACTGCATCACGTGATGGCCGAGAACCCGGAGATCCGCGCCCTGGCCGAGTCCAACAGGCAGGCGGGTGGCGGGACCTACGAGACGAAGATCCGGCTCGGTGAGATGGTCGCGGCCGCGGTCAAGGAGAAGGAGGCCGCGGACGCCACGGCGCTGGAGCGCGCCCTGGAGGCCGCCGCCGACGCCGTGAGCGTGGGCCCCGAGTCCACCGGCTGGCTGGGCAACGTCTCGTTCCTGGTGAAGCGGGAGGCGGCCGACGAGTTCCTGGCCGCCGTCGAGCGGGCCCGCGGCGGGATGCCGCACCTGGAGGTCCGCGTGAACGGCCCGCTGCCGCCGTACAGCTTCGTCGAGCCCGGTCCGGCCGAGCCCGCGGGCACGGCGGCCGGCGGTGCGGACGCCGGAGCGGGGTGACGACATGGGACTGATCTCGGAGGTCCTGCTGCTGCCGTTCGCACCGGTGCGCGGCAGCGGCTGGGCCATCAGACAGGTGCTGGAGGAGGCCGAGCGGATCTACTACGACCCCGCCACGGTACGGGCCGAACTTGCCCGCCTGGAAGAGCAGTTGGAGGCCGGTGAGATCACGGAGGAGGAGTTCGACCGACAGGAGGACGAGCTCCTGGACCGGCTGGAGATCGCTACGCGCACGAGCGCGGGATTGGGCAACGGGACGGCACCATGAATCGAGTGGGACTGGGCCTCGCCATAGGGGCCGGATACCTGCTGGGACGCACGAAGAAGCTGAAAATGGCGGTCGCCGTGGGCACCATGGTGGCCGGCAAGAAGCTGAACCTGACCCCGAAGGGCATCGCCGAACTGGTCTCCGGCCAACTGCAGAACAACCCGCAGTTCAAGGAGATCGGGGACCAGTTGCGCACCGACCTGCGGGGCGTGGGCAAGGCGGCCTCGGGTGCCATGGTCGAGCGGCAGATCGACGCGCTCGCCGACCGGCTGCACGGGCGCACCGCCGAGGTGCGCGACCAGCTCTCCGGCGTGGCGTCCCGGGCACCCGGCACCGGATCCGACGACTCCCGCGACTCCCGCGACTCCGAGGCCTCGGAGGACTCGGAGTACGAGGAGGCCAGGGAGCGGGACGAACCGGAGGAGTCCGAGGAGCACCAGGACGCCGAAGAGCCCGAGCAGGCCGAGGAGCCCGAGGAGCGGCCCGCGCCGCGGCGCGCGCGGCCCGCGAAGAAGGCACCGCCCGAGTCGCGCGGGACGGCCAGGAAGGCGCCCGCGAAGAAGGCCGCCGCCAAGGCCCCCGCGAAGAAGGCGGCGGCCAAGCGTGCCCAGCCCGCCAAGAAGGCGGCCGGAAAGAAGACGGCAGGAGCCAGGAGCGCCGCCCGCGGCGCCGGTGCCCGGCGGTCGAAGGACGGTGGTGAGCGATGAGTGACTCCCTGGGGTCCGCGGCCTCCACGGCGGGAAAGGCCGCGAAGAAGAACCCGCTGGCCGACGTGGCGCAGAGCGAGGCGGCCGACCGCCTCAAGGCCGAGGTGCAGGACTACCTCGCCGCCCAGGCCACCCGGCTGCTGACCGGCGTCGGCACCAAGCTCGGCGAGACCACCGGCAGGCTCAACGACATCGCGGAGGGCAACAGCCCGGGATTCGCCAAGCTCGCCCTCGACGGCGGACGCAAGCTCGCCGAGGGCAAGAGCCCGATGCGGGCCGCCTTCGAGGTCGGCGCGGGCAAGGTGAAGGACAACGTGGTCGGCGCCTTCAAGAACCTCACCGGCGGCAAGGGCCGCAAGAAGGGCGGTGGGGGCCAGAAGCCGACCGTCATCATCGAGTACGTCGACGTGGGCGTGCCGCTCCGCACCGCTTACGACCAGTGGACCCAGTACCAGGACTTCAGCACCTTCGCCAAGGGCGTCAAGAGCGCGAACCGCGCCGACGACACGTCCTCCGACTGGCAGCTGAAGGTCTTCTGGTCCAACCGCAGCTGGAAGGCGACGACCACCGAGCAGGTGCCCGACGACCGGATCTCCTGGACGTCGGAGGGTGCCAAGGGTTCGACCAAGGGCGTCGTCAGCTTCCACGAGCTGGCCGACAGCCTGACCCGGGTCGTCCTGGTCATCGAGTACTACCCGAAGGGCCTGTTCGAGAAGACCGGCAACATCTGGCGCGCCCAGGGCCGCCGGGCCCGGCTCGACCTCAAGAACTACGTCCGCCACATCACCTTCAAGGGCGAGGCCGACGACGGCTGGCGCGGTGAGATCCGCGACGGCGAGGTCGTCCGCAGCCACGAGGACGCGGTCGCCGAGGAGGAGGAAGAGGACCGGCAGGCGGAGCAGGAGCAGGAGCAGGAGCAGGAGCAGGAGCAGGAGCCCGAGGGTGAGTACGAGGAGGAGGCGGAGGGCGAGCCAGAAGAGGAGTACGAGGAAGAACCGGAGGGCGAGTACGAGGAGCCCGAGGAGGACAAGGAAGCAGGGGAGGACGAGTACGCGTCCCGTGACGAGGTCGAGGACGAGTACGAGTACGAGGACGCCGAGGGCGGGAGCCGTCGATGACCACCCCCAGCCGGCTGCCCGATCCCTACGGCCAGGGACAGAGCGCCAACCTCGCCGACATCCTGGAACGGGTGCTCGACAAGGGAGTCGTGATCGCGGGCGACATCAAGATCAACCTGCTCGACATCGAGTTGCTGACCATCAAGCTGCGGCTCGTCGTCGCCTCCGTCGACAAGGCCAAGGAGATGGGCATCGACTGGTGGGAGAGCGACCCCGCACTGTCCTCGCGCGCCCGGCACGACGAACTCACCCGGGAGAACGCGGCGCTCCGCGAACGCCTGCGTGAGCTGGACCCGGGCCGCGTACCGAGGGAGGAGGCGCCGTGACCGGACTGCGCTACGTCTACGCCGTCTGCCGCCCCTTCGGCGCGGCGCTCCAGTCCCAGCTCACGGGCGTGGCGGACGACCCGCCCCGGCTGCTGCCGCACGGCGACCTGGTCGCCGTCGTCAGCCATGTGCCCGAGGCCGACTTCGGCGAGGAGGCGCTGCGCGACCACCTGGAGGACCTGGACTGGCTGACCGCCACCGCCCGCGCCCACCAGCAGGTGGTCGACGCGCTCACCGCCGTCACCACCCCGCTGCCGCTCCGGCTGGCCACCGTCTTCAGGGACGACAGCGGCGTACGCGTGATGCTGGAGGAGCGCGAGGCGGCCTTCCGGCGCACACTCGACCGGCTGGACGGCCGGGTGGAGTGGGGCGTGAAGGTGTACGTCGAGGCGGATCCGGCGCAGCAGGCGGAGTCCGAGCGGTCGGCCGCGTCGGCACAGCCCGCGCCGAAGCCCGCCTCGGGCCGGGACTACCTGCGGCAGCGGCGCCGGCAGTCCCGGGCGAACGACGACCTGTGGAGCAGGGCCGAGGAGTTCGCCACCGGTCTGCACACGACGCTGTCCGACCGGGCCGACGACGCCCGGCTGCACGCGCCGCAGAACCCCCGCCTTTCCGGTGCCGCCGGTCGGAACGTTCTCAATGCCGCCTATTTGGTGGCCCGCGACGCATCCGAGGAATTCGTCGAAATGGTGGACCGTACGAAGGACGACGCCCCCGGAATTCGCGTGGAACTCACCGGTCCGTGGGCGGCCTATTCCTTCGCCGGAGAGACAGAGGAGGCGGGATCGTGACCGTCGTGGAGCGCCGCGAGATCGCGTTGGTCGACCTGCTCGACCGGCTGCTGGCGGGCGGAGTCGTCATCACCGGTGACGTCACGCTGCGCATCGCGGACGTCGACCTGGTCCGCATCGATCTGAACGCGCTGATCAGCTCGGTCAACCGCAACGTACCCTCACCGTTCGGGGACTGACGTGACCGAACCCGCCGAGCCCCGCAAGCGCCGCCTCGACCTCGATCCCGACACGGTCGAGCGCGATCTGATCAAGCTGGTCCTGACGGTCGTCGAACTGCTGCGTCAGCTCATGGAACGCCAGGCGCTGCGCCGTGTCGACGAGGGCGACCTGAGCGAGGACCAGGAAGAGCGGATCGGGCTCACCCTGATGCTCCTCGACGACCGCATGACCGAACTGCGTGACCGCTACGGACTGCGGCCCGAGGACCTGAACCTGGACCTCGGGCCGCTGGGACCGCTGCTGCCCCGGGAGTGAGTACTCCCGGGGCAGCAGCCTCGTCACCTGTCGTGCGTCACCTGTCGTGCGTCACCGGTTGTTCACCACCGGTACCAGCGGCCCCTGCCGCCGCCGGTCGTCGTCCCGCGGGCCAGGAAACCGATCACCCACAGGACCAGAACCGCCAGAGCGATCCACCAGAGAATCTTCACCGCGAATCCGACACCGAAAAGAACGATCGCGAGAAGCAGTACGAGCAGAAGCGGAACCATAATGTTGAACCTCCTGCCGTACTGGTTTCCCGGATTTCACCGAACAGGCGTCGGTCACGCTTCCTTTCGGCACAGAATCTCTCCGTGCAGAACGCTGAACCAGCTTTCCGGGTGTTTTCCCCAGTCCCGCCAGGCCGCCGAGACGGCGCGCAGTTCCTCCGGCGTCGCATGGCCGCCCTCGGTGGCGCGCTCCGCGTACGCCGACGCCAGGGTGCGGTCCGCCCACAGGCCGCTCCACCACTCCCGCTCCTCGGGCGTGGTGAAGGTCCAGGTGGCCGAGGTCGCCGTGATGTCGGTGAATCCCGCCTCGAGCGCCCAGGCCTTCAGCCGGCGTCCGGCGTCCGGCTCGCCGCCGTTGGCGCGGGCCACCCGGTGGTACAGGTCCAGCCAGTCGTCCATGCCCGCGGACGCGGGGTACCAGGTCATGGCCCCGTAGTCGGAATCACGGACGGCGACGAACCCGCCCGGGCGCGCGACCCGCTTCATCTCGCGCAGTGCCTGCACCGGGTCACCCACGTGCTGGAGCACCTGGTGGGCGTGGACCACGCAGAAGGTGTCGTCCGGGTAGTCCAGCGCGTGTACGTCCGCGACCGCGAAGTCGGTGTTCTCAAGCCCCCGCGCGGCGGCCGTGGCCCTGGCCCGCTCCACGATCTCCGGCGACCGGTCCACGCCGGTGACGTGGCCGTCCGCAACCAGTTCCGCCAGGTCGGCGGTGATGGTGCCCGGCCCGCAGCCGATGTCCAGGATCCGCATGTGGGGCCGCAGGGATCCGAGCAGATAGGCGGCGGAGTTCTCGGCGGTGCGCCAGGTGTGCGAGCGCAGCACGGACTCGTGGTGCCCGTGCGTGTAGACGGCGGTCTCATGCGGCTTCGGCATGGTCGATCCCCTCTCCCGACAGTGTGATCACGGTACGCCCACCGGCCGCATGGTGAGATCGCCGTTTTGCCATGTGGACTGACGAGGCGTCAGGAGAGGAGTGTGCTGTCAGGAGAGGGGCGTGGTGTCAGGTGAACAGGCCGCCGCCGGGCAGCGGCCGGTACACCGTGAGCGCCTCGGGCAGCTTCTCCAGCGTCAGGTCGCCCTCGGTCTCCGTCAGCTCGCCGTCGTACGCCATCAGCGTGCCGGGCGCGACCCCCGACAGGCGCAGCCGGGGCACCTGCACCGCCGCGTGGGCGGGGGAGCGGGTCAGCGGTCCGGCGAGGGCCGCGGACAGCAGCCGCAGGGCCGGCCGGCGGCCCCCGTGCACCACCCGCACGTCCAACTGTCCGTCCGCCAGGTCGAGCCGGCGTCCCGAGGCGAGCCCGCGGCGGTGGTACGTGCCGTTGCCCGCGAACAGCATCCACAGCGGGCGCCTGCGGCCGCGCACCTCGGCCTCCAGCGGGTGCCGGTCGGCGCGCAGCACCCGCACGGCGGCGAGCACCCCGGCCGGCCAGCCGCCGATCCGGGGCGACCAGCGCTCCCGCTCGTTGACCAGCTCCGGGTACACGCCGAGGCTGAAGGTGTTCAGGAAGACACCGCGCCGCCCGCCGGAGGCGAACCGGCCCACGTCCACCCGCACCCCCTCGCCCCGCTCCAGCGCCCCGCACAGATCCCGTACGTCCTCCACACCCAGGTCGTAGGCGAAGTGGTTGAGCGTGCCGCCGGGCAGGACCGCGAGCGGCAGGCCGTGGCGGAGCGCGATCTCGGCCGCGGCGTTCACGGTGCCGTCGCCGCCGCACACGCCGAGCGCCCGGGCATGACCGGCCGCCTTCTCGAGTTCGGCCCGGACGTCCCCGGGCTCGCACTCCACGACCTCCGCGTCGGGCAGCGCGTCGCACAGGGCCCGCACCCGGTCCGAGGTGCCCGAGCCGACGTTGGCGACCATCACGAGCCCCTCGCCCCCCGGCAGCGCGGGCACCTCGGCGCGCGGCCGGGCCGGCGGGGTGTGCTGGGCCCGGGTCGGCACCAGACCCCGTACGGCGAACGCGGCCCCCGCCCCGAGGGCGGCACCGGCCAGGACGTCGCTCGGGAAGTGGACGCCCGTGTAGACCCGCGACAGGGCCACCGCGGCGGCCACCGGGGCCACCGCCGCACCCCACGCCGGGGACTCCAGCGCCACCCCGGTCGCGAACGCCGCGGCCGACGCGGCGTGCCCCGAGGGGAAGGACGTCGTGATCGGCTGCCGCTTCAGCTGCCGGACCAGCGGCACCGGGTCCAGTACCGGACGGGGGCGCCGCACCGAGCGCTTGCCCAGGGTGTTGATCGTCAGCGAGGCCAGACCCAGCGAGGCGATCCCCCGGGCGGCCGCGCGCCGGGCCCGCGGGGTGCGCGACGCGGCCAGGGCGGCGCCCACCGCGAACCACAGCACCCCGTGATTGGCGCCGCGGCTCAACCGGGGCAGCAGGGGGTCCGCGCCCGGCCAGGTGCGGGAGGCGACGGCCTCGAACGACCGCTGGTCCAGCCGCAGGAAACCGTTGCGGAGGGGGTGCGGGCCGGGCGTGGCGGCGGTGAGGTCTACGTCGGGACTCATGGATCCCGCCTACCCTGCGGACGGCGTTTCCTGCCGGTGGTCCGCGCGTGGTCCGCGCCACATGCCCGGGGCTCGGGCGCCGCGGCGGAAATGGGTTTGCCCGGGGAGCGGCCGGAGCCGCAGAATCCGGTCTCATGGGTCACCTCGAAGCCGCGCACCTGGAGTACTGCCTTCCCGACGGGAGGGCGCTCCTCGGCGACGTGTCCTTCCGGGTGGGGGAGGGGGCCGTCGTGGCCCTCGTCGGACCCAACGGCGCGGGCAAGACCACCCTGCTGCGCCTGCTGGCCGGGGAGCTGAAACCGCACGGCGGGACCGTGGCCGTCGGTGGCGGCCTCGGCGTGATGCGCCAGTTCGTGGGCTCCGTGCGCGACGAGACGACCGTGCGCGACCTCCTGGTGTCCGTCGCGCCGCCCCGGATCCGCGAGGCCGCGCGCGCCGTCGACACCGCCGAGCACGCGATCATGACGGTGGACGACGAGGCCGCCCAGCTGACCTACGCGCAGGCGCTCTCCGACTGGGCCGAGGCGCGGGGGTACGAGGCGGAGACCCTGTGGGACATGTGCACCACCGCCGCGCTGGGGATGCCGTACGACAAGGCCCAGTGGCGGCAGGTGCGCACCCTGTCCGGGGGTGAGCAGAAGCGCCTCGTCCTGGAGGCGCTGCTGCGCGGCACCGACGAGGTGCTGCTGCTCGACGAGCCGGACAACTACCTCGACGTGCCCGGCAAGCGCTGGCTGGAGGAGCGGCTCGCCGAGACCCGCAAGACCGTACTGTTCGTCTCCCACGACCGGGAGCTGCTGGCCCGCGCCGCCGAGAAGATCGTCTCGGTCGAGCCCGGGCCCGCGGGCGCCGACGCCTGGGTGCACGGCGGCGGTTTCACCACCTTCCACGAGGCCCGCCGCGAACGCTTCGCCCGCTTCGAGGAACTGCGCCGCCGCTGGGACGAGAAGCACGCCCAGCTGAAGAAACTGGTGCTGACACTGCGTCAGGCCGCCGCGGTCAGCCATGACATGGCCTCCCGCTACGCCGCCGCCCAGACCCGGCTGCGCAAGTTCGAGGAGGCCGGACCGCCGCCCGAGCCGCCGCGCGAGCAGGACATCAGGATGCGCCTGAAGGGCGGCCGCACCGGCATCCGCGCCGTCACCTGCGAGCAACTGGAACTCACCGGCCTGATGAAACCCTTCGACCTGGAGGTCTTCTACGGCGAACGGGTCGCCGTCCTCGGCTCCAACGGCTCCGGCAAGTCGCACTTCCTGCGGCTGCTGGCCGGAGACGACGTGGCGCACACCGGGAACTGGAAGCTGGGGGCGCGCGTGGTGCCCGGCCACTTCGCGCAGACCCACGCCCACCCCGAGCTGCTGGGCCGCACCCTCCTGGACATCCTGTGGACCGAGCACGCCCAGGACCGGGGCGCCGCCATGTCCCGGCTGCGCCGCTACGAACTGACCCAGCAGGCCGAGCAGGCCTTCGACCGGCTCTCCGGCGGCCAGCAGGCCCGCTTCCAGATCCTGCTGCTGGAACTCCAGGGCGTCACCGCCCTGCTCCTCGACGAGCCCACCGACAACCTCGACCTGGAGTCGGCCGAAGCCCTCCAGGAGGGCCTGGAGGGCTTCGAGGGCACGGTCCTCTCGGTCACCCACGACCGCTGGTTCGCCCGCTCCTTCGACCGGTACCTGGTCTTCGGCAGCGACGGCCGGGTGCGTGAGACGGCGGAGCCGGTCTGGGACGAACGGCGGGTGGAGCGGGCCCGCTGACGTCCGGACTCCGGACTCCGACTCCGACTCCGACTCCGGAGGAGACCCGGGAACCCGGGGGCCCGGGCGCCCGGGGAGATCACTTCCAGCGCAGCAGCGCCCCCAGGCCGCCCACCGGCGCCTTCTGGGAGGTCTCCGGCGGCAGCACCGGCGTCACCGAGATCGCGGGCGCGCCGGTCATCACCGCCGACCGCAGCAGGGCGTCGTCCGCCCGCGCCGACCAGGAGTTCTGCTCGCCGAGCGTCTTCAGCTCCGTACGGCGCACCGCCACCTGGTCGGCGTCCTCGCCGATCCACACCTCGCGGTGCGTGTCGGGGCCGTCCGGGATGACCAGCAGCTCGTCGATGCGGTGCTCCCGGGCTGCCTCGACCAGCGCGGGCACGCCCTCCGCCGCGCCGGCCCGGCCCTCGTCGTCCGGGGACCGGGCGGCCAGGAACCGGTCCAGGTCCTCGCGGGCGCGGGCCCGGACGTGGTCGTCGCGCAGCCCCTCCACCTCGTCGTCCAGCAGCCTGCTGCCGGCGCCGCGGGAGGCCTCGGCGACGCGCTCCTTGAGACGCGAGGGCAGCCGCTCGTGCACCGAGCGCCGCTCCCGGTCGTCACCCACCAGGATCACCAGGTCGGCGCCGGTCTCCTCCTGGCACACGGCGAGCGCGTCCGCGATCTCCGCCGCGTTGTGCTCCCAGGTGTTCTCCACCCGGAGCTGGAAGTGCCGCTCCGACCAGTCCGCGCTGCTCGTGCGGTGCACCGGCCACTGCCTGCCGGTCACGCCGCCCGCGTCGGAGCTGCCCAGCGCGGAGCGCAGCTCGAAGTCGGCACCCTTGCGGTCGATGTACGCCACCACGCACACCGGGTCCTCGCCGGCCAGGTCGAGCAGTGGCGTGACGTGCGGCAGCGGGGCCCAGTCGGCGGTGGTCCCGCCGTACGGGGGCCGGGCCAGCGCCGGATCGAGGACCACCTGTCCCGCACACGCGAACAGGGCCCGACC
Organism: Streptomyces sp. NPDC111628; assembly: GCF_055635195.1. Taxonomy (NCBI): domain Bacteria; kingdom Bacillati; phylum Actinomycetota; class Actinomycetes; order Kitasatosporales; family Streptomycetaceae; genus Streptomyces; species Streptomyces sp. NPDC111628. The sequence continues at coordinate 152,226 of NZ_JBVKBZ010000002.1, forward strand.
GTGCGGATCGGTGGCGTGCCGCAGCTCGTCCACCGCCTCCCGCACCGCCCGGCAGGTGGCGTCGTCCGCGCCCTGCTCCGCCAGCTCCCGGGCCACCGCGGCGGCCGTCAGCTCACGCTCATGGGGGGTGTCCTCCGTGTGCCGGGAGAGGTCGACGTAGACGGAGGCCCAGGGTCCCTGGTGCTCGTAGAGGGGGTGCAGAAACGCGAGATCCATGTGGCTGCCCTCCCGGGTGCCGCTCGGGGGTGGTAGTGCTCGGGGGCGGGTACCCGGGACGCATGAACGAACACGACACGCGGGACGACACCATGACCGGAGTGGACCCGGGCCGCCTGGACGACCAGCAGCTGATGAAAGAGCTGGAGACCATCCACCGCACGCGCCACGACACCCTGCTGTACGGCTCGAACGACGCGCTGCGGGCCCACAACGACCGCATGGCCCGGCTGGAGGGCGAGTGGCTGCGCCGCAACCCCCGGCGCCCGGTGGCCCCGGGCCGCACCCGCGAGGGCGCCCGGGAACGCGGCTGCGGCCAGGCCGCCGCACCCGGTGGCTGAGCGCGGCGGCGGGCCACCGGCGCTCCCTCACCGGTGGCCCGTCCGCCCGTCGCCCGGCGGCCCGCCTCAGCCGGCCGCCTTGGCGAACTGCGCGAGGTAGGTCTCGCAGAACGCCTCGAGGTCGTCCGGCTTGCGGCTGGTGATCAGGACGCTGTCGCCCGCGTCGCAGACCTTGACCCGTTCGTCGACCCAGGTGGCGCCCGCGTTGCGCAGATCCGTCCGCAGACTGGGCCACGAGGTCATCGTGCGGCCGCGCACCACGTCCGCCTCCACGAGCGTCCACGGCGCGTGGCAGATGGCGGCCACCGGCCGGCCCTGCGTGAAGAAGTCCTTGACGAACGCCACGGCCTTCTCGTCCGTTCGCAGGAAGTCCGGGTTGGCCACCCCGCCGGGCAGGACGAGACCGCCGAACGCGTCGGCGGAGGTCTCGCCCACCACCTCGTCGACGGGGAACGTGTCCGCCTTGTCGAGGTGGTCGAAGCCCTGGACCTCGCCGGACCGCGTGGAGACGAGCACGGGCTCGTGTCCCGCGTCCTTCGCCGCCCGCCACGGCTCGGTCAGTTCCACCTGCTCCACGCCCTCGGGCGCGGTCAGAAATGCGATGCGCATGGAGTTTCGGTTTCCCTTCCGGCGCCTACGCGCCCTGCGGACCGGGCCGGCCGCTCTCGGTGAGGGCCACCGCCAGCTCCTGGACGTTGTCGTAGCGCGCCTTGTGCGGCAGTCGGTCCAGTCCCTCGACGAGGGCGTCCGGCGCGTTGCCGCGGCGCAGTGTGCGGGTCAGTTCCCGCGGTCCCGCGGGGAAGCTGCCCCGGGTCAGGTTCCGGGCCAGCTCGAGCCGCAGGGCCTCCAGGTACGTCGGTCCGCGGCCCGGTGTCACCGGCCCGTACATGACGTCCGGATCGTCCTCGGCGGCCGGCTCCGGGTCGTTCCACTCCTCGCTGCGGGTGGGGTGCCCGGACCTGAGCAGACCCTGCAGTTCATGCTTCATCTCGTCGTCGCGGTGGACGCTCATCCGGTCGCTGCCTCGCTGCATGTCTCCCTCCAGATCCTTCGGGGGTGCCGACCGCGTACCCGGCCACCGCGCGCCGACACGGATTCATCCGGACGGGTCCGCTCCGATTTCCGCGGTCCGTGAGCGGATCAGTAATCGAGAAGCGCGGGCCGCCGCGCGCCCTCTAGCGTGTGACCACCGAGGCACTGAGGGCGTCACCTTCACCGAGCCCCCGACAGATGGAGACACGATGAGCAGCGCCAAGAGGCCGGGCACGCAGGGACCCGGGTCGCACGTCGCCGACAGCCACGATCTGATCCGTGTGCACGGCGCCCGCGAGAACAACCTCAAGGACGTCAGCATCGACCTTCCCAAGCGCCGGCTGACCGTGTTCACCGGCGTCTCCGGCTCGGGCAAGAGCTCGCTGGTGTTCAACACCATCGCCGCCGAGTCGCAGCGGCTGATCAACGAGACCTACAGCGCGTTCGTCCAGGGCTTCATGCCCACGCTCGCCCGCCCCGAGGTGGACGTCCTGGACGGCCTCACCACCGCCATCATCGTGGACCAGCAGCGGATGGGCGCCGACCCCCGCTCCACCGTAGGCACCGCCACCGACGTCAACGCGATGCTGCGCATCCTCTTCAGCCGCCTCGGCGAGCCGCACATCGGCCCGCCCAGCGCGTACTCCTTCAACACCGCCTCGGTCCGGGCCAGCGGCGCGATCACCGTGGAACGGGGCAACAAGAAGGCGGTCAAGGCGACCTTCCAGCGCACCGGCGGCATGTGCACGAACTGCGAGGGCCGCGGCACCGTCTCCGACATCGACCTCACCCAGCTCTACGACGACTCCAAGTCGCTCGCCGAGGGCGCTTTCACCATCCCCGGCTGGAAGTCGGACAGCCAGTGGACCGTGCAGGTGTACGCCCAGTCCGGCTTCGTCGACCCGGACAAGCCGATCCGCGAGTACACCGACAAGGAGCTGCGGGACTTCCTGTACGGCGAGCCGGTCAAGGTGAAGGTCAACGGCGTCAACCTCACCTACGAAGGCCTGATCCCCAAGATCCAGAAGTCCTTCCTGTCCAAGGACAAGGAGGCCATGCAGCCCCACATCAGGGCCTTTGTGGAGCGGGCCGTCACCTTCACCACCTGTCCCGAGTGCGAGGGCACCCGGCTCAGCGAGGGCGCCCGCTCGTCGAAGATCAAGAAGATCAGCATCGCCGACGCCTGCGCGATGGAGATCCGGGACCTGGCCGAGTGGGTCCGCGACCTCGACGAACCCTCGGTGGCGCCGCTGCTCACGGCCCTGCGGGACACCCTCGACTCCTTCGTGGAGATCGGCCTCGGCTACCTCTCCCTCGACCGGCCCGCGGGCACCCTGTCCGGCGGCGAGGCGCAGCGCGTCAAGATGATCCGCCACCTCGGCTCCTCGCTCACCGACACCACGTACGTCTTCGACGAGCCCACCGTCGGACTGCATCCGCACGACATCCAGCGGATGAACGACCTGCTGCTGCGCCTGCGGGACAAGGGCAACACGGTCCTCGTCGTCGAGCACAAGCCCGAGGCGATCGCGATCGCGGACCACGTGGTCGACCTCGGTCCCGGCGCCGGTACCGCGGGCGGCACCGTCTGTTTCGAGGGCACTGTCGAGGAGCTGCGGGCCGCCGACACCGTCACCGGCCGCCATCTCGACGACCGGGCCGTCCTCAAGGGATCGGTCCGCAAGCCCACCGGCGCCCTGGAGATCCGCGACGCGCGGACGCACAACCTCCAGGGTGTCGACGTCGACGTGCCGCTCGGCGTGCTCTGCGTGGTCACCGGCGTGGCGGGCTCCGGCAAGAGCTCGCTGATCCACGGTTCGGTCCCGGCCGGTGCGGGTGCCGACGTCGTGTCGGTCGACCAGAGCCCCATCAAGGGCTCGCGGCGCAGCAACCCCGCGACGTACACCGGAATGCTGGAGCCGATCCGCAAGGCCTTCGCCAAGGCCAACGGCGTGAAGCCGGCCCTCTTCAGCGCCAACTCCGAGGGCGCCTGCCCCACCTGCAACGGCGCCGGTGTCATCTACACCGACCTGGCCATGATGGCCGGCGTCGCCACGCCCTGCGAGGACTGCGAGGGCAAGCGGTTCCAGCCCGCCGTGCTGGAGTACCGCTTCGGCGGCCGGGACATCAGCGAGGTGCTCGCGATGTCCGTGGACCAGGCGGAGGAGTTCTTCGGCGCCGGTCAGGCCCGCACCCCGGCCGCGCACAAGATCCTCCAGCGGCTCTCCGACGTCGGCCTCGGCTACCTCACCCTCGGCCAGCCGCTCACCACCCTCTCCGGCGGCGAGCGGCAGCGGCTGAAGCTGGCCACCCACATGGGCGAGAAGGGCGGCGTGTACGTCCTGGACGAACCCACCACGGGACTGCACCTCGCCGACGTCGAGCAGCTGCTCGGCCTGCTCGACCGCCTCGTCGACGCCGGCAAGTCGGTCATCGTCATCGAGCACCACCAGGCCGTCATGGCGCACGCCGACTGGATCATCGACCTCGGCCCCGGCGCCGGTCACGACGGCGGGCGGATCGTCTTCGAGGGCACCCCCGCCGACCTCGTCGCCGACCGCTCCACCCTCACCGGCGAGCACCTCGCCGCCTACGTCGGCGCCTGAGCGTGCCCCCTGCCCACGGCGCCGGAACCGCTACCGGGGGTGTCCGGTGCTGTGGGATCGTGGTCGGGTGACGACGCTGGAGGACCTGGCCCGGCTGCGCCGGGCCCGCGACCTGATGGACCGCGAGTACGCCGAGCCGCTCGACGTGCCGGCGCTGGCACGCGTCGCCCTCATGTCGGCGGGCCACTTCTCCCGCAGCTTCCGCGCCGCCTACGGGGAGACGCCGTACAGCTACCTGATGACGCGCCGCATCGAGCGCGCCATGGCGCTGCTGCGGCGCGGCGACATGAGCGTCACCGAGGTCTGCTTCGCGGTCGGCTGTACCTCGCTGGGGTCGTTCAGCTCGCGGTTCACCGAACTGGTCGGCGAGAGTCCGAGCGCCTACCGGGACCGCGATCACGCCGACGGGGCCGCCCTCCCGGCCTGCGTCGCGAAGGTCTACACCCGGCCGGTCAGGAACGGCGAGTCGGTCAGGAACGGCGAGTCGGTCAGGAGCGGGACGCCGGTCGGCAAGAGCGAGTCGGTCAGGAACGGAGAAGCGACGCCCGCGCCGCCGCCCGTAGCGTGACGCGCATGGACATCAGCCTCTCGCAGTGCTTCGTAGCCGTCGACGACCACGACCGGGCGCTCGCCTTCTACCGGGACGTCCTCGGCCTGGAGGTCCGGGGCGACGTCGGGTACGAAGGGATGCGCTGGGTGACCCTGGGCTCCCCGGCGCAGCCCGACGTGGACATCGTCCTCGAACCCCCGCTCGCGGACCCCAACGCCTCGGCCGCCGACCAGCAGGCGATGGCCGACCTGCTGGCCAAGGGCCACCTGCGCGGCGTCATCCTCGCCACCGACGACGTCGACGCCACCTTCGAACACGTCCGCGCCGCGGGCGCCGAGGTCCTCCAGGAACCGGTCGACCAGCCCTACGGCGTCCGCGACTGCGCCTTCCGCGACCCGGCCGGCAACATGGTGCGCTTCCACCGCCCGCGCAAGGGCTGAGAAGCCGGGGGTTTGCCGCGGGGCACAGGGGGCATGCGCAAGGTCAGTGCTTCGGACAGGAGGCACGTCCGTGGGAGCGGCACGACGCCGCCACGGATGCGTCCGTCCGGGGCCGGACGCCCTCCCACGGTGACCGCCCGACCAAGGGCCCCGTCGTCGTCACGGTGCCGCCGCCCCGCGAGCCGCAGGTTGCGAACCTCCGGCCGCGATCCGCGGGGCCGCACCGACCGGGCTGCCGTCCGGTGCGACGACGGGACCCCGCGCTCCGAGGGAGTTGCGACGCACCATGCCGATCCACGCCAGTGTGAAGCACCCGCACGACGACGCCCCCGACACCGCCGACGCCTTCCGTCGGCTCGCCACCCTTCCCGACGGTCCCGAGCACGACGCGCTGCGCGACCGGATCGTCGAGGCCTGGCTGCCCATGGCCGAACGGCTGGCGGGACGATTCCGCAGCCGCGGCGAGAGCTACGAGGACCTGCGCCAGGTCGCGGCCCTCGGCCTGGTCAAGGCCGTCGACCGGTACGACCCCGAGCGCGGCAACGCCTTCGAGAGCTACGCCGTACCCACCATCACCGGCGAGATCAAGCGTCACTTCCGCGACCACATGTGGACCCTGCACGTGCCGCGCCGGGTCCAGGAACTGCGCAACCGCGTGCGCTTCGCCGGCCAGGACCTGTCCCAGACCATCCCGGGCCGCAGGCCCACCGTCGCCGAGATCGCCGAGCGCGCCGACCTGAGCGAGGAGGACGTCCGGGTCGGGCTCGAGGCGCTGGAAAGCTTCACCGCCCTGTCCCTGGACGCCGAACTCCCCGGCAGCGAGGACGGCTACTCGCTGGGCGACGCGCTCGGCGCCCCCGACCCGGCCCTCGACACGGTCGTCGACCGCGAGGCGGTCAAGGACCGGCTGGCCGCCCTTCCCCCGCGCGAGCGCGCCATCCTCTACATGCGCTTCTTCGACGACATGACCCAGAGCCGTATCGCCGAACAGCTCGGCATCTCCCAGATGCACGTCTCCCGCCTGATCACCCGCTGCTGCGACCGGGTGCGGGAGCAGGTCCTGCGGGATCCGGGTCCGGAGGCGTGAAACCTGGGACTCACCCGCCCGGACGCTCCGTTCGCGCGAACGGAGCACGGTGACGGGCGTCCCCGTGCCGGGCGGGCTGTGATGGCCGAGGGGCGCGAGTGCAGTGCCCCGCAAGCCGTCGCTCGAAGGAGCCCGTCCCATGCGCCGCACCGCCCGCGCCCTGTCCGTCGCCGTGCTGGCCAGTGCCGCCCTCGGTCTCTCCGCGGGGGCCGGCGCGGCCGACCCGGGTGTCCCGCCGCCCCCCGCAGAGGCGGGGGAACCCGTCGTCCCGCCGCCCGCCGACGACTCGGCGGCCGTGCCCCCGCCGTCCGCAGAGGAAGCACTGCCACCGTCCGCCGGGCAAGCCGCCGCGCAGGTCAGCCCGGCGGACGCAGGCCCCGGCGACACCGTCACCGTCTCGGTCTCGTGCGGCCCGACCGGCGGGTCCGCGCCCGCGAGCCTCGACGCCACCTCGGCGGCCTTCGAGGAGGGCACCGTCGCGCTGCGGAAGGTGGCGGACGACGCGGGGACGGCGTCCGGGCCGGCCTACCGCGGCACCGCGCGCATAGCCGCCGCCGAGGACTTCGCCGCCGAGCTGCCCGCAGCGGGCACCACGGACCCGGAGGGCGCCACGGACTCCGAAGGCGCCATGGACAGCGAGCCCTCGGCCGGGACCGAGGGCTGGGCCGAGACCGGCGACGCCGCTGAGGCCACCGACGACTGGACCGTCGACGGCGCCTGCCCGGACGCCTCGGGCGGCGAGGACGGCGACCCCTGGAGCGCGACCATGAGCGTGCCGGAGGAGAGCGGCGCGGGTGCCGGTGCGGGTGCCGCTGAGCCGGCGTGCCGGGAATCCGCCGCCCCACGCGCGGGGACCTCCGCGCACGGCACGCCCTGCGCCCCCACCAAGCCCCCGTGCCCCGAACCCACCGCCTCGCGCGGTGCGGCGGTCACCCCGGGCACGTCCTGCGGCGGTGCGACGGCGGAGCACGGGGTGCGGGCCGGTGCCGGTGGGACCTTCGGCGACTCGGTGCCCGCCCTGGTCGTGGGCGGCGTCCTGATCGCGGGCGCGTGCGGGGCGGCCGCACACCGGCTGCGGCTGCGCCTGCGCGGGGAGGACGGGGAGCGCTGACCCCGCGCCGGCGCCGGTCCGGCTGTGACGCGCGCAACCGGAGCCGGAGCCTTGGCGGGGCGCCAGGGTGGGTACTGGGATCAACGAGCGGCGAGCGAAGCACCGGACCGACGGGAACGCGAACGGGAACGGGACCGACGGGACCGGGGCACGGCACGGACAGGCGGCACGGACCGCGCGGAGGTACGGCATGCGGCGCACGGACCCCGAGGGCCCGGCCACGGAAACCGGAGGCCACGAACCCGCAGGCCGCCCCGGCGCGGGTCCCGGTGCCGTGGGACACGGTCCCGTGCGGTACGGCCCGCACTTCCCCGACGACGGCCTGCCGGTGCTGCCCGAACTGTCCGCCGTGCTCGCCGCTGCCGCGGGCCGCTCACGCGGTGAACCTGCGGGCGGCGCCCCCGCCCTCCTGGACGCGGCGAGCGGCTACTGGGACCGGCGCGGCCTGACCACCGACCCCGGCCACCTCGCCGCCGCACCCGGCGCGGGCGCCCTGCTCCTCGCGCTGACCGCCGCGCTGGGCGGCGACGTCCTGGTGCCCCGCCCCTGCGCCGCCTGGTGGGCACCGTACGCACGACTGCTGGGCCGGCCCGTCTTCCACGTACCGACGCCCGCCGAGTCCGGCGGCGTACCGGACCCGTACGCCCTGCTGGAGACCGTCCGCCGGGTCCGCGCGGAGGGTGGCGACCCCCGCCTGCTGGTGCTGTCCGTCGCCGACGACCCCACCGGTACCGTCGCGCCGCCCGAGCTGCTGCACGAGACCGTCGAGGCCGCCACCGGCGAGGGACTGCACCTGGTCAGCGACGAGACCTGGCGCGACACCCTGCACGACCCGCACGCCACCGTGCTCCTCAGCCCTGCCGAGATGCTGCCCGAGCGGGTCACCGTCGTCACCGACCTGGCCGGTGCGCTGCTCCCGCCGGCCTGGCCGGCCGCCGTGGCCCGCTTCCCCGCCTCCGCCGCCGGGAACGGACTGCACGCGCGCGTGCTCGACGTGCTCACCGCGCTGGGCGCCCGGGTCGCCGCCCCCGTCGCCGCCGCCGCCGGGTACGCGCTCGGCGAACCCGAGCCGGTCACCGCGCGGCGGGCGGCCGCCGTACGCCTGCACGCGCGCGTGGCCGCCGCGGCGCACGCGGCCGTCGTCGCCTCGGGCGCCACCGCCCGCCCCCCGCAGGCAGGGCGTCACCTCTACGCCGATCTCGGCCCGCTGCGCGACGCGCTCGGCGCCGAGGGTGTCGGCGACGCCCAGGAACTGGAGGACTACCTCACCGCCCGGCTCGGCCTGCCCGCCCCCGGCGGACACCGCTTCGGCGACGACCTGCCCGCCCTGCGCGTCCGGCTCGCCACCGGCCCCCTGCTCGACGCGGGCACCGACGAGCGGCGGGCGGCATGCCTCCTGTCCCCGGACCCGTTGGAACTGCCACACGTGCAACGCGCGTTGACCGGTCTGAGGTCGGTCTTCGACGGTCTCCGCGACGCTCAGCGATGGGAGCCCCCTCGATGACGCAGCAGCCCCGGTCGACCACGAGCACCCCCGGCTCCGCCAAGGACACCGACGCGGCCGCCGCCCACCCGCCGCTCGCCGCCCCCCGGCCGCCGGCCGAGCACCGGGTGTGGCCGCGGACCTTCCACGACCGGCTGACCGCACCGCTGCCCGGTCTGAAGGCCTTCGCGAGATTCGCCCGCGAGGGCGCGGTCAGACCCGGCCCGGCCGGACTCGCCGACGTCCCCCGGCTGCCCTGCGCCCCCGGCCCGCTGCCCCGGGTGGACGCGCGCACCGTCGCCGTCACCTGGGCCGGGCACGCCAGCTGGGTGGTGCGGATCGGCGGCCTCACCGTGCTCACGGACCCGGTCTGGTCCCGCCGGATCCTCGGCACCCCGCCCCGGGTCACCCCCGTCGGCGTCCCCTGGAGCGCCCTGCCCCGCGTCGACGCCGTCGTCGTCAGCCACAACCACTACGACCACCTGGACGCCCCCACCCTGCGCAGGCTCCCGCGCGACACCCCCGTCCTGGTGCCCGCCGGTCTCGGCCGCTGGTTCCACCGCCGCCGCTTCACCCGGGTCACCGAACTGGACTGGTGGGAGGCGACCGAGCTGAACGGGGTCCGGTTCGACTTCGTCCCGGCCCACCACTGGTCCAAGCGCAGCCTCACCGACACCTGCCGCACCCTGTGGGGCGGCTGGGTGCTCACCGACCCCGACGGCCGGCGCGTCTACTTCGCCGGTGACACCGGATACGGCCACTGGTTCACCCGGATCGGCCGCCGCTATCCCGGCATCGACCTCGCCCTGCTCCCCATCGGCGCCTACGACCCCCGCTGGTGGCTCAGCGACGTGCACTGCGATCCGGAGGAGGCGGTGCGGGCCGCCCAGGACGTCGGCGCGCGCCACATGGCGCCGATGCACTGGGGCACGTTCGTGCTCTCCGCCGAGCCGGTACTGGAACCCCTCACCCGCGTACGCGCCGCCTGGCAGCGGGCGGGCCTGCCCCGCGAACGCCTGTGGGACCTGCCGATCGGCGCCTCCCGCGTGCTCGAGTGACGCTCCCCGCCCCCGCCCCGGCCCCCGTGCCCGCCGACTGCCTACGCCTTCGCCGGGCCCCGCAACCGCCGCCACACCCCCGGCGCCACACTGACCAGCACGGTCAGCGCGATCGCCACGGCCACGCCCTCCCACGGCTTGCTGAACAGGGCGCCGCTGAGAATCCCGATCAGCTGGTACGTCACCGCCCAGGCCAGACAGGCCGGCAGGTTGCCCCGGGCGAAGCGGCGCAGCGGCCACTCGGCCAGCAGACAGGCCAGCATCACCGGTATCCGGCCCGCCGGCACCAGCCGGGAGAGCACCAGCACCGCGACGTCGTGCTCGGCGAGCTTGTCCTGCGCCTGCTCCAGCCGGTCCTCCGGCGCCCGGGACCGGATCGCCTCCAGCCAGCGCGAGCCGTTCTTCGAGCCCACCCCGCGCCGGCCCAGCCAGTACAGCGCCATGTCCCCGCAGAACGCGGCCAGCGACGCCGTCGCGAACACCATCAGCATGGCGAACGGCAGCGTCTGGTGCATCGCGACCACCGCCGCCGAACTCACCAGCGCACCCGTCGGCACCACCGGCACCAGCGCCCCGATCAGCACCAGCAGGAACAGCGACGGGTAGCCGAGCGCCTGCTGCGTCGGCTCCGTCGGTATGTCCAGCGTCGCGGCCGCCAGCCAGCTCACCGCGCGACCTCCACCCGCACACTCTCGCCGTGCCCCAGCCGGTGCACCGCCACGCCCGGCGCGCGCAGCGCCGACAGGCGTACGAACTCCTGACCCGGCGTGTGGAACTCGTGGGGGCGCACGGCGTCCATCCCGATCGGCCAGTACGTGCCGTAGTGCACCGGCACCGCCGTACGCGGCGCCAGCCGCGCCAGCGCCTCGGCCGCCCGCCCCGCGTCCAGGTGTTCCGCGCCCAGGTAGGGGCCCCAGCCGCCCACCGGCAGCAGCGCCACGTCGACCGGACCGACCTCCTGCTCCATGCCGTCGAACAGGCCGGTGTCCCCGGCGAAGTACGTCCGCGCCTCGCCCTCGACGACGTAGCCGAGCGCGGGGGCGCGGTGCCGTCCGACCGGCAGTCGCCGCCCGTCGTGCCGCGCGGGGACCGCCCGTATGCGCAGGTCACCGACGGTCGTCTCGTCACCCGGCGCCACCTCGGTCAGCTCCAGGTGCCCGAGCCGCCGCAGCCCCGGCACCGCCCGTCGTGCGCCCCGGGGCACGAGCAGGCGCGTGCCCGGCGCGAGCCGCGCGAGCGACGGTACATGCAGGTGGTCGGCGTGCAGATGGGACACCAGCGCCACGTCCGCGCGCCACGCCTCGGGCGGCGGCACCGCGCCCCGCCTGCGACGCAGATGGGCCAGCCGGCGGACGAACAGAGGATCGGTGAGCACGCGGATGCCCGAATCCTCGACCGTGCAGGTGGCGTGACCCCACCACGTGAGCTCCACCGGCACTCCTTTGCCTCCTTCGCGCGACTCCCCGAAGCCTACGTCCAGGAGTAGGGTCGGCGGCGAAAACGGGAGGTGACGGGAGGTGAGGGGGGACACCATGGGGCCGGTGCGGGTGACGGCGATCGCGAGCCTGACGCCACTGGAGCAGCTGGACGACGACCCCTTCCTGGTCGACTCCCGCAGCCAGCACGCCATGTGCGCCCGCTGGGCCGCGGAGCACGGCTACGTCGTCGCCAGACAGCTGCTGGTGCGCGGTCTGCGGCCCGACCACGACGCCCTGTGGGACGGGGTGCGCCCCGGGCAGGACCTGTTCGTGGCGCCCAGCCGCCGGGTGCTGGAGAGCGCGCTGTCCTCCGTCGACGACTTCAGCGCGGAGTGCGCGCGGCGCGGCGTCCGCGTCGAGACCGTCGGCCACGCGGAACCGTCCTACGACGCCCGGATGAAGGCGTGTGTGCACCGCAGACTGTCGATGCCGACGGCCGGGTACGACGGCCGCTGACCGCCGCCGCGGGGTGTGAACCGGACCCTGGGGGACAAACGGGGACTCCGGAGCGTTGTGGCAGGGTGGGGAAGGCCCGCACGGACGACGGGCCGGGGACGTGAGGTGTGCGGAGCGTGGGTGGAGGGCGTTGGCGCCGGGTCGCCAGTCAGGTCGGGCGGAGTGTCACGGTGTGGGCCGTGTCCACCCTCACCATGCTCGTGCTCGCCGGGATCCTGCCGGACTTCCGGCTCCAGTCGCCCGACGGGGACAGCGCCACCGACATCGCCATGACCGCCGCGGTCGGCGCCGGTGCCTTCGGCCTGCTCTCCGCCCTGGTCTGGCCGCTCATGGTCCGCCTGCTGCTCCTGGTGCCGGCGCTCGTCCTCGGCCTGCTGGTCTTCTTCCTCAACGGCGGACTGCTGCTCCTCGCGATCGACGTGAACCCGGCCGGGCGCGGCGGCGTCGCCCCCGAGACGGCGGTCGTGGTGGCCGCCGTCATGTCCGCCGTCGCCTCCGCCACCGGCGGTGCCCTGGCGGTGCGCGACGACGACGCCTACCGCCGCCGCCTCTACCGCCTCGCCGACCGCCGCCGCAGATCGGGACCGCCCTGCCCGGCCGGCCCCGGCACCGTCTTTCTGCAACTGGACGGCGTCGGCCACGACGTCCTGCTCGACGCCGTCGACCGCGGCGCCATGCCCACCGTCGCCCGCTGGCTCGGCCGCGACGGCGCGTCGGCCACCCACCGGCTCGCCGAGTGGCGCACCGACTGGTCCAGCCAGACCGGCGCCAGCCAGCTCGGCATCCTGCACGGCAGCAACCACGACGTCCCCGCGTTCCGCTGGTACGAGAAGGACAGCGGCGAGGTCATGGTCTGCAACCGCCCGACCAGCGCCGCCGAACTCCAGTACCGCGCCGTGCGGCGCACCGGCGACGGCGGGCTGCTCAGCCTCGACGGCGCCAGCCGCGGCAACCTGTTCGGCGGCGGCGCCGACGAACAGGCCCTCGTGCTGTCCATAGCCACCCGCCGCCGCAGCCGCGAGACCCGCTCCAGATCCGGCTACTTCGCCTACTTCTCCGACCCGGCCAACGCCGTGCGCACCGCGATGTCCTTCGTCGCCGAGGTGTGCCGGGAGATCGGCCAGTCCACCCGCGCCCGCGTCCACAAGGTCCGCCCGCGTGTCTCCCGCGGCGGCCTCTACCCCTTCGTGCGCGCCTTCGCGACCGTCGTCGAACGCGACGTCGTCGTCGCCGCCGTGATGGGCGACATGCTCGCGGGCCGTACCGCCGTCTACGCCGACCTGGTGGCCTACGACGAGGTCGCCCACCACTCCGGGCCCGGCGGCCGGGACGCCGCCAAGGTCCTCCAGCGGCTCGACCGGTCCCTCGCCCTGATCGAGAAGGTCGCCGAGCACGCCCCCCGCCCGTACCGGGTCGTGCTCCTGTCCGACCACGGCCAGAGCCCCGGCGAGACCTTCCGCGCCCGCTACGGCCTGACCCTCGCCGACCTGGTGCGGGCCGGCTGCGGACTGCCCGTGCCGCGCAGCGCCCGGCGCACCCGCAGCGGCGCCGAGGCGCGCAACACCGTACGGGCCGCCCTGCACCGCCCCGTCGAGGAGGGCGCCGAGCAGCAGCGGCCCGCCGACACCCCCACCGGGCGCCGCTCCGAGCCGATCGTGCTGGCCTCCGGCAACCTGGGCCTGGTCTCCTTCCCGGACGTGCCGCACCGGATGACCCGCGAGGAGATCGACGCCCGCCACCCCGCCCTGCTGCCGACCCTCGCCAACCACCCCGGCATCGGCTTCCTGCTGGTGCGCAGCGAGGAACACGGCGGTGTCGTGCTCGGCGCGCGAGGCGCCGAGGTGCCCCTGGACCGGCTCGACCAGGACCCCGGGCCACTCGCCCCCTTCGGCCCCGGCGCCGCCGACGCCGTACGCCGCACGCACTCCTTCCCGCACACCGCCGACATCATGGTCAACTCCTTCCACGACCCGGCCGACGGCGAGGTCCTCGCCTTCGAGGAGCAGATCGGCTCGCACGGCGGACTCGGCGGCGCCCAGTCGCGCGCCTTCCTGCTGTCGCCGGTCGTCCTGTCCGCGCCGGTCGCCGAGGACGCGCGGATCGTCGGCGCCGAACACGTCCACCGGGTGCTGCGCCGCTGGCTGCGCGAGTCGAACGGCCCGCAGGTGCCCGTCGACCCGGTGGACGATTCGCGGCCGAACGTCGCGGGCAGCGCACCTTTTCCCGTCGCAGAGGGGTTCGTACAGGATAAAAGCGCCTGATTTGGAACGAGGCAGGACCGTGCCCGACCATGGGCGCGTCCGGCGATCCCGGACCCCGTTCCATGAGAGGCGCACCACCCCATGCACGTCACCGGGACCGTCCCCCCACCGGCTCCGGAACCGCAGGAGACCCCCGCGGCCCCCGCATCCGACAGCACCCGGCACGCCCGCCGCTTCGGGCTGCCCGTCGCCACCGCCCTGGTCATGGGCAACATCATCGGCGGCGGCATCTTCCTGCTCCCGGCCTCCGTCGCCCCCTTCGGCACCATCAGCCTGCTGGCCTTCGGCGTCCTGACCGTCGGCGCCATCGCGCTCGCGCTGGTCTTCGGCCGCCTCGCCGCCCGCGACCCGCGCACCGGCGGACCCTACGTCTACGCCCGTGAGGCCTTCGGCGACTTCGCCGGCTTCCTCGCCGCCTGGGCGTACTGGATCACCACCTGGGTGTCCAACGCGGCCCTCGCCGTCGCCGCCGTCGGCTACCTCGACGTCCTGATCCCGGTGAACGACCACCGCTGGACCGCGTGCCTGGCCGCCCTCGTCATCCAGTGGCTGCCCGCCCTCGCCAACTTCGCCGGGACCCGCTGGGTGGGCGCCGTCCAGCTGGTCTCCACCGTGCTGAAGTTCGCGCCGCTGCTGCTTGTCGCGGTCGGCGGGCTGTTCTTCTTCGACGCCGACAACCTCGGCCCGTTCAACGCGAGCGGCTCCAGCGGCATCGGCGCGGTCTCCGCCGCCGCCGCGATCCTGCTCTTCTCCTACCTCGGCGTGGAGTCCGCCGCGGTCAGCGCGGGCGAGGTCAAGGACCCCCGGCGCACCGTCGGCCGCGCCACGGTCATCGGCACCGCGGGCGCCGCCCTCGTCTACCTCCTCGGCACCCTCTCGGTCTTCGGCACCGTCGCCCACGAGAGCCTGGTCACCTCGGACGCCCCCTTCTCGGACGCCGTGAACGCCATGTTCGGCGGCGCCTGGGGCGGCTGGGCCGTCGCGCTGGCCGCCCTGGTCTCGATGACGGGCTGCCTCAACGGCTGGACCCTGCTCAGTGCCCAGACCCCGTACGCGGCGGCCAGGGACGGCCTCTTCCCGGCCGCGTTCGCGCGCAAGCGGCGCGGGGTGCCCACCGTCGGCGTCGGCGTCACCGTCGTCCTCGCCTCGCTGCTCACCGTCTACAACTACACGTCCGGCTCGGCGAAGGTCTTCGAGGTCCTGGTCCTCGTCACCACCTTCACCGCCACCGTGCCCTACCTGCTGGCCACCGCCGCCCAGCTCTTCCACCTGCTCTCCGGGCAGGGCGAGAAGGTCGACCGGGCCCGCCTGGTCCGGGACGGCGTCGTCGCGTCGGTCGCGGCGGCCTTCTCCCTGTGGCTGGTCGCGGGCGCCGGTTACGCGGCGGTCTACCAGGGCGTGCTGTTCCTCTTCGCCGGCGTGCTCGTGTACGCGGTGATGGCGGCCCGCAGGCGGCGCGCGGAGACGTCCAGCGCCCCGTAATTCGGCTGCGCGGCACCCCGGCGGACACGCACACTGGGCCGGTCACCTCCCGACCCCTCTCCCGCCAAGGAGCCCCTGCGTGCAGGCAGCCGTCACCGTCACTCCCGCCCGCCTCCCGGAACTGCTGCTCGGCCTCGCCACCGTGCGGCCGGTCTTCCTGTGGGGCGCACCCGGCATCGGCAAGTCCTCCCTGGTGAGGAACTTCGCCGACTCGCTGGGCCTGGAGTGTGTGAGCCTGCTCGGCACCCAGCTCGCGCCCGAGGACCTGATCGGCGTCCCGCAGATCCGGGACGGCCGGTCGGTGTTCTGCCCGCCGGAGTCCATCGCCCGCGACGAGCCGTACTGCCTCTTCCTGGACGAGCTGAACGCGGCCACCCCGGACGTGCAGAAGGCGTTCTACTCGCTCATCCTGGACCGCCGCATCGGGAACTACGAACTCCCCAAGGGCTCCCTCGTCATCGGCGCCGGAAACCGCGCCACCGACAACGCGCTCGCCCGCCCCATCGCGTCCGCACTGGTCAACCGCCTCACCCACGTCCACCTGGACGCCTCGGCCAAGGACTGGCTGGTGTGGGCCGGCGAGCACGACATCCACCCGTGGATCACCGACCACCTCACCGACCGCCCCGACCACCTGTGGTCCAAGCCGCCCAAGACCGAGGAGCCGTTCTCCACCCCGCGCTCCTGGCACATGCTCTCCGATGCCCTGCACTCCTTCGGCCAGGACCTCGACGAGGAGACCCTGAAGGTCCTCGCCCACGGCACCCTCACCCCGGCCCACGCGACCGCCTTCTGCGGCTACGTCAAGATCGTCCGCAGCCGGTTCGGCATCGAGGCGATCCTCAAGGGCGAGGCCCGCTGGCCCAGCCGCCTCCAGGACCGCGACCTGCTCTACTACCTCGCCGAGTCCTTCCGCGGCCGCCTGGTCAAGGAACTGCCCGCGAGCAAGGAGCACATGTCGGCGAACGGCCGCCAGACCGCCTACCGCGCCAAGTCGCTGCTCGTGCAGCTCGCCGAGATCTCCGTCGAGGTCGCCCAGAGCGTCATCGCCTCCGACGCCGACGGCAACCCGCTGCTGCCCGCCTGGTTCCTGGTCGAGGCCGCCCGCGACATGCCCCGGCTGGTGGAGGCCCGCCGGTGAGCCGCGCCCGCAAGCAGAAGCAGCAGCAGAAGAAGAAGGACCCCGCCGCCGAGGACTGCGCCAAGGGCGTGCAGCTCGCCTGGGCCAACCCGGCGCTCGCGGCGATGCAGGTCAAGCTGTGCCGGGAGGAGGAGTGCAGGGTCGCGCCCCGGCAGGGCCTCGCCCGGGTCGACTCCGACCGCCGGGTCCACCTGCACCCCACCCGCCACGCCGAGCCCGCCGACTGGGCCTGGGCCATCGCCCACGCCCTGATCCACCTCGGCTTCGGCCACGTCCCCGCGGCCCATGGCGAGCGCGTCCAGCCCGACCGGTACGACCTCGCCGCCCGCTGCACCGTCGTCAACCGCTTCCTGGCGACCTTCCCGGTCGGCCGCACCCCGGACCACCTGCCGCCGACGTACCCCGACGGCGACGAGGAGCGCATCGCCGCCGCCTGGCGCCGCGAGGGCGGCATCCCCGCCGCCTACGAGCACTGCGGCACCGCCGGCGGCGACCCCGACCAGCTGCTCGTCCCCTGGGACGCCTGGAACCCGCAGGTCCCCGACTGGCAACTGGCCTTCGCCCACGCCCTGACCCGCACCATGTCCACCGCCCTCGACCTCGCGGGCGGCCGCCGCGACGCCATGCTCGGCGGACCCACCCGACTTCAGCCCTGGCAGCGGGCCCTCAGCTGGTTCGTCTCCTCCTACCCCCTCCTCGGCGGCATCGCCTCCGGCATCACCCTTGTCGCCGACGCCGAACTGGCCCGCGCCCACGGCATCTCCGTCGCGGCCGTCAACGCCGAGGCGGGGGAGATCTACGTCAACCCCCTGCGCCGGTACGACGACGAGGAATGGCGTTTCATCCTGGCCCACGAGATGCTGCACGCCGCCCTGCGCCACGGCGACCGCTGCGGCACCCGCGACCCGTACCTGTTCAACGTGGCCTGCGACTACGTCATCAACGGCTGGCTCGTCGAGATGCAGGTCGGCACCATGCCCGAAGGCCTGCTCCACGACCCGGAGCTGGCCGGGCTCTCCGCCGAGGAGGTCTACGACCGCATCGCCGACGACCTGCGCCGCATGCGCCGCCTGTCCACCCTCCGCGGCAAGGGCGTCCCCGACGTCCTCGGCGGCCCGCTCGGCTCGCCCCGCGACCACGTCGACCTCGACGGCTTCTACCGCCGGGGCCTGGCCCAGGGCTTCGACCTGCACCAGCAGCAGGGGCGCGGCTTCCTGCCCGGCGGCCTGGTCGAGGAGATCCGCGCCCTCAGCCACCCGCCGCTGCCCTGGGACGCCCGGCTGGCCCGCTGGTTCGACGAGTACGTGCCCCGCCCCGAGCCCGTCCGGTCCTTCGCCCGCCCCTCGCGGCGTCAGGCGGCCACCCCCGACATCCCGCGCGCGGGACGGTACTTCCCCCCGGAGGAGATCGCCCGCTGCACCTTCGGCGTGGTCCTGGACACCTCCGGCTCCATGGACCGCACCCTGCTCGGCAAGGCGCTCGGCGCCATCGCCTCCTACGCCGAGGCCCGCGACGTGCCCGCCGCCCGGGTCGTGTTCTGCGACGCCGCGCCCCACGACGCCGGGTACCTGCCCGTCACGGACATCGCCGGGAGGGTGCGGGTGCACGGCCGCGGCGGCACCGTCCTGCAGCCCGGCGTGGACCTGCTGCTGCGCGCCGACGACTTCCCGCCCACCGCTCCGGTCCTCGTCATCACCGACGGCTGGTGCGACGCGCTGCGGGTGCGGCGCGAACACGCCTACCTGATCCCGCAGGGCGCGCGGCTGCCGTTCACGGCCCGAGGGCCGGTCTTCCGGGTGAGCTGAGCCGGAGTGTGATCGGATGGGGGGTGGGAGCCCGGCCGCCGGGCTCCCACCGCCCAGCTACAGCAAGAGAATTCGAGAGGAACCGCCGTGGCAACCACGCGCTCCGCACACACCGTCTGGGAAGGCAACCTGCTCGAGGGCAACGGTGTCGTCACCTTCGACTCGTCCGGCATCGGCGAGCAGCCGGTGTCGTGGCCGTCGCGCGCCGAGCAGGCGAACGGCAAGACCAGCCCCGAAGAGCTGATCGCCGCCGCCCACTCCAGCTGCTTCTCCATGGCGCTGTCGCACGGCCTGGCCGGCGCCGGCACCCCGCCCACCAAGCTCACCACCTCCGCCGACGTCACCTTCCAGCCCGGCGAGGGCATCAAGGGCATCCACCTCACCGTGGAGGGCACCGTCCCCGGCCTGGACAACGACGCGTTCGTCGCCGCCGCCGAGGACGCCAAGAAGAACTGCCCGGTCAGCCAGGCCCTGACCGGCACCACCATCACCCTGTCGGCCAAGCTGGCCTAGCCGGACAGTCGGACAGGACGCTAGGAGCCCGCGCGCTCCCAGCCCCGCCGGTCCGGGCGCGGCCCCAGCTGCCTGGGGTCGCGCGACCGGTAGACCACGTACGGCCGGGTCAGGTACTGCAGGGGCGCGCTGAACATGTGCACCAGACGGGTGTAGGGCACCAGGGCGATCAGCACCATCCCGACCACCGCGTGCACGTGGTACAGCACCGGGACGCCCGCCATCAGCTCCGTCTTAGGGTTC
The DNA here is from genome assembly GCF_055635195.1 of Streptomyces sp. NPDC111628. Taxonomy (NCBI): domain Bacteria; kingdom Bacillati; phylum Actinomycetota; class Actinomycetes; order Kitasatosporales; family Streptomycetaceae; genus Streptomyces; species Streptomyces sp. NPDC111628. Next base: position 171,529 of record NZ_JBVKBZ010000002.1, read on the forward strand.
AGGGTGAACAGGCTGCGCGCCCACGGGGCGATGGTGCTGCGGTAGTCGTAGCCGTTGCCGGAGGTGTCGGAGAGCTTGGCGATCATGCCGAGGAGCAGGGCGCCGAGCAGGAAGACGTACATGAGCTTGTCGTTGGCCGTGGTGGCCCGGAAGACCGGCGCGTTGGTGCGGCGCCGGTAGATCAGGATGCCGATCCCGGCGACCGCGAGGACCCCGGAGACGGTGCCGCCGTAGAGCGAGAACAGGTGGTACGCGTGCTCGCTGATGCCGATGGACTGCGTCCAGGACGCCGGGATGAACAGGCCGATCAGGTGGCCGGCGAGCACGAAGAGGATGCCGTAGTGGAAGACCGGCGAGGCGATGTTCAGCAGCTTGGACTCGTAGACCTGCGAGGAGCGGGTCGTCCAGCCGAAGCGGTCGTAGCGGTGCCGCCAGACGAGGCCCGCGATCAGCAGCGCGAAGGCGGCGTAGGGCAGCACGCCCCACAGGAAGACGTTCATCGGCGGGCTCCGGTGGGTGCGGGCGGCAGGGTGGCGCACACGGCGTCCAGGACGCAGGCGTAGGGCGTGCCGAAGGCGGTGAGCCGGGCGCGCAGCTGGTCCAGGGCGTCACGGTGCTCGGTGAGCATCCCCATGTCCCCGGTGCGGGAGACGAACTCCAGGACCGCCGGCAGGAAGTCCGGCAGCTCCTCGCCGGTGAACTCCAGGCCGTGCCTGCGGTACAGCTCCTTGAAGCGGACCAGGGACATCCCGCGGTTGCGGGTGTCGCCGTCGGTCCACCAGCTCAGGTACAGGCTGTGCCGGTTCCTGAAGTCGAAGACCTCGACATAGTGGGCCTGGAGTTCACCCTGCCCGGTCGCCGCCGCGTGGTCGGTGAAGCCGCGCAGTTGCGGCGCCGCCTCGCGCAGCAGCGGCAGCCGGGCGCGGAAGTCGTCGTCGGGATACGTCAGACAGAGCGCCGCCGCCTGGTACAGGACCTCGAAGCCGGGCATCGGATCAGACCTCCCTCTCGTCGTCCGCGGTCTGTCGCCTGCGCAGGATGTGGAAGTTCTCCACCGGCACCAGCGGCAGCCGCTTGCGCCCCGAGTCCTGGCCGAACGGCCCGTCGCCGCCCATGCCGGGGCCGCCGTCGGTGTCCAGGCTGCACGTGTCCGGCAGCGCGGACGCCTCCAGCCGGTGTGCGTCCCCGACGGCCGCCGTCGGAATCACGTACCGCTCCTCGTACTTGGCGATCGCCAGCAGCCGGTACATCTCCTGGATCTCCTCGGGGCGCATGCCGACGCCCGCGCAGACGGCCGGGTCGGGGTCCTCGCCGAGGTTGACCGACCGCATGTGGGCCCGCATCGCGGCGAGTTTCTCCAGCGACGCCCGCACCGGCCCGGTGTCGCCGGCCGTGAACAGCTCGGCCAGGTACTCCAGCGGGATGCGCAGCGTGTCGATGGCGCCGAAGAGGTTGTCGGCGTCCTCGCCGTCGTGCCCGGTCTCGGTCAGCGCGTCCACGACCGGGGACAGCGGCGGGATGTACCAGACCATCGGCATCGTGCGGTACTCCGGGTGCAGTGGCAGCGCCACCCTGTACTTGCTGACCAGCGTGTGCACGGGGGAGCGGCGGGCCGCCTCGATCCAGTCGAACGGGATGCCCGCCTCCTCGGCGGCCCGCCGCACCCCGGGATCCTCCGGGTCGAGGAAGACACCCAACTGCGCCTCGTACAGGTCGCGTTCGTTCGGTGTCTCGGCGGCCTCGGTCACCTTGTCGGCGTCGTAGAGGACGACCCCCAGGTACCTGAGCCGCCCCACGCAGGTCTCCGAGCAGACGGTGGGCTGGCCCACCTCGATGCGCGGATAGCAGAAGGTGCACTTCTCCGCCTTGCCGGTGCGGTGGTTGAAGTACACCTTCTTGTACGGGCAGCCGGTCACGCACATCCGCCAGCCCCGGCAGCGGTCCTGGTCGACCAGGACGATGCCGTCCTCCGAGCGCTTGTACATCGCCCCCGACGGGCACGACGCCACGCACGACGGGTTCAGGCAGTGCTCGCAGATGCGCGGCAGGTAGAACATGAAGGTCTCTTCGTACGCGAACCGCACCTTCTCCGAGGCCTGTTGCCGGGTGCGCTCCACCATGGGGTCCAGGTCGCCGTAGGCGGGGGCACCGCCCAGGCTGTCGTCCCAGTTCGAGGACCAGCCGATCTTCATCGGTTTGCCGTCCAGCTGCGAGACCGGGCGCGCGACGGGGTAGTCGGTGCCGAGCGGGGCGTCGGTGAGGTTCTTGTAGTCGTACGTCCAGGGCTCGTAGTAGTCCTTGATCTCCGGGAGCCGCGGGTTGGAGAAGATCCCGGCGAGCTTCTTGAACCGGCCGCCCGCCTTCAGCCGCAGCGCGCCCCGCCGGTTCAGCTCCCAGCCGCCCTGCCACTTCTCCTGGTCCTCGTAGCGGCGCGGGTAGCCCTGTCCCGGGCGGGTCTCGACGTTGTTGAACCAGACGTACTCCATGCCCCGCCGGTTGGTCCACGCCTGCTTGCAGGTGACCGAACAGGTGTGGCAGCCGATGCACTTGTCTAGGTTCATGACCATCGCGACCTGGGCCATCGGACGCATCAGTACTCGACCTCCTGGGAGCGGCGGCGGATCACCGTCACCTCGTCGCGCTGGTTGCCCGTCGGACCCAGGTAGTTGAACGCCCAGGACAACTGGGCGTAGCCGCCGATGAGATGGGTCGGCTTGAGGAGCAGACGGGTGAGTGAGTTGTGGACGCCGCCGCGCTTCCCGGTCGTCTCCGTGAGCGGGACGTTGACCGTGCGTTCCTGGGCGTGGTGCATGAAGACCGTGCCGGGCGGCATGCGGTGCGAGACGATCGCGCGGGCCACCACCACGCCGTTGCGGTTGACCGCCTCGATCCAGTCGTCGTCCGCGACCCCGATCGCCGCCGCGTCCTCGGCGGACATCCAGATGGTCTGACCGCCGCGGGACAGCGCCAGCATGAACAGGTTGTCCTGGTACTCGGAGTGGATCGACCACTTGTTGTGCGGGGTGAGGTAGCGGACCGTCACCTCGCGGTGCCCGTCGGGACCGAGTCGCGGTTCGCCGAACAGCCGGTGCATGTCCAGCGGCGGCCGGTACACGGGCAGTGCCTCGCCCAGCTCGTGCATCCAGTCGTGGTCGACGAAGAAGTGCTGCCGGCCGGTGAGGGTGTGCCAGGGCTTGAGGTGCTCGGTGTTGAGCGTGAACGCCGTGTAGCGCCGCCCGCCCGCCTCGCTGCCCGACCATTCCGGAGAGGTGATCACCGGCACCGGCGCCGCCTGGGTGTCGGCGTAGGTGATGCGCTTGCCCTCGTGCTCGGCGGCCAGGTGGGCCATCTCCTGCCCGGTCTTCGCCTCCAGGGTGTGGAAACCCTGGGTCGCCAGTCGCCCGTTGGTGGTGCCGGACAGCGACAGGATGGTGTTGGCCGCCTTCACCGCCGTGTCCAGCGCCGGGCGCCCGTCGGCCGGGCCGCCGCGCACCGTGCCGTTCAGGTCCCGCAGCCGCGCCACCTCCTCGTCCGGCCGCAGGGTGATGCCCTTGGCGGGCAGCCCCTTGTCCTCCACCAGCGGGCCCAGCGCCGCGAACTTCGCCCCGATCGCGGTGTAGTCGCGCTCCACGACGACGAGGTTCGGCATGGTCTTCCCGGGCTCCGGCTCGCACTCCCCGCGCCGCCAGTCCCGCACGACACCGCCCGGCTGGGCGATCTCGCCCGGGGTGTCGTGCTGGAGCGGCGCCGCCACCAGGTCCTTGCGCACCCCGAGATGCTCCTTGGCCAGCTCGCTCAGTTTCTCCGCGAGGAGCTTGAAGGTGTCGAAGTCGGTGCGCGCCTGCCACGGCGGGCTGACCGCCGGGGAGAAGGCGTGCACGTAGGGGTGCATGTCCGTGCTGGACAGGTCGTGCTTCTCGTACCAGGTCGCGGCGGGCAGCACCACGTCGGACAGCAGCGTGGACGAGGTGTGCCGGAAGTCCAGCGACAGCAGCAGGTCGAGCTTCCCTTCGGGCGCCTCCTCGTGCCAGACCACGTCCCGGGGCCGCTCGCCGGGCGCCGCCTCCTCGGCCCGCAGCGAGGACTGGGTGCCCAGCAGGTGCTTGGTGAAGTACTCGGCGCCCTTGCCGGACGAACCGAGCAGATTGGCCCGCCACAGGGTCACGATCCGCGGCCAGTTCTCGGGCGCGTCCGGGTCCTCGCCCGCGAACTTCAGGGTTCCCGCCCGCAGTTCGGCCACCGCGTTCGCCACCGGGTCGCCGAAGGTCTCGCCCAGCTCCAGCGGGTTGCGGTCGAAGGTCGGGTACGAGGGCATCCAGCCGGTGCGCGCCGACAGGGCGAGACAGTCCGCGCCCGCCATCCCGGCCAGCCGCCCCTCGCCCAGCGGCGAGGCGAGGACGTCGGCGCGGAAACGGTCGTAGCGCCACTGGTCGGTGTGCAGGTACCAGTACCCGGTGCCGATCGCCTGGCGCGGCGGGCGCGACCAGTCCGACGCGGCGGCCAGCGATGCCCAGCCGGTCACCGGGCGGCACTTCTCCTGGCCAACGTAGTGCGCCCAGCCGCCGCCGTTGCGGCCCTGGCAGCCGGTGAGCTGGAGCAGGGCGAGGAAGCCCCGGTAGATCGTCTCGGAGTGGAACCAGTGGTTGGTGCCCGCGCCCATGAGGATCATGCAGCGGCCCTTGGAGCGTTCGGCGGTGCGCGCGAACTCCCGGGCGATGCGCACGCAGGCCGCCGCCGGGACCGAGGTGTGCGTCTCCTGCCAGGCCGGGGTGGCGGGCGCGTCGGCGTCCTCGTACGACGCCGGCCAGTCGCCCGGCAGGTCCGGCCGGGCCACGCCGTACTGGGCCAGCATCAGGTCGAAGACCGTCGTCACCAGCGGCCCGGTCGCCCCGCCGAGGCGCGTCGCCGGCACCCCGCGGCGCAGGACGTCGCCGCGTCCCTGCCCGTGTGTGCCGCCCTCGGTGTCGAAGCGGGGAAGGAGCACTTCCACGCCCGAGCCCATCTCGTGGCCGTGCAGGCTCAGCCGGGGGCGTACGTCGCCCAGGTCCAGGTTCCACTTCCCCCGGTCGGCGTCGTTCCAGCGGAAGCCCAGCGAGCCGTTCGGGACGACCGCGCGGCCCGTCGCCTCGTCCAGGACGACCGTCTTCCAGCGGGCGTCGTCGCCGCCCTGCCCCAGGTCGGCGGCGCGCAGGAACTTGTCCGGCACGTACGCCCCGTCCCGCTCGGTCAGCGTCACCAGGAACGGCAGGTCGGTGAAGCGCCGTACGTAGTCGTCGAAGAACGGGGTGACGCGGTCGACGAAGAACTCCTTGAGCACCACGTGCCCCATCGCCATCGCCAGCGCGGCGTCCGTCCCGGGGTGCGGGTGCAGCCACTGGTCGGCGAACTTGGTGTTGTCGGCGTAGTCGGGCGAGACCACGACCACCTTCTGACCCCGGTAGCGGGCCTCCGCCATCCAGTGCGCGTCCGGCGTGCGGGTCACCGGCACGTTGGTGCCCCACATGATGAGGTACGCCGCGTCCCACCAGTCGCCCGACTCCGGCACGTCCGTCTGGTCGCCGAAGACCTGTGGGGACGCCACGGGCAGGTCGGCGTACCAGTCGTAGAACGACAGCATCGGGGCGCCGATCAGCGAGTGGAAGCGGGCGCCCGCCGCGTGCGACACCATCGACATGGCGGGGATGGGGGAGAAGCCCGCGATGCGGTCGGGGCCCTGGGTGCGGATCGTGTGCACGTGGGCGGCGGCGATCATCTCGACCGCCTCGTCCCAGCTCGCCCGGACCAGGCCGCCCTTGCCGCGCGCCCGCTGGTAGCGCCCGCGCCGCTCCGGGTCGCCCTGGATGTCGGCCCAGGCCAGCACCGGGTCCTCCAGCCGGGCCTTCGCCTCGCGGTACATCGTCAGCAGCACGCCGCGCACGTACGGGTAGCGCACGCGGGTGGGGGAGTAGGTGTACCAGGAGAACGCCGCGCCACGGGGGCAGCCGCGCGGCTCGTACTCGGGACGGTCGGGGCCGACCGACGGATAGTCCGTGGCCTGGGTCTCCCAGGTGATGATGCCGTCCTTGACGTACACGTTCCACCGGCACGAACCCGTGCAGTTCACGCCGTGCGTCGACGTCACGACCTTGTCGTGGCTCCAGCGGTCCCGGTAGAAGGCGTCCGCCTCGCGCCCGCCGACCAGTCCGATGCTGTGCAGGTCGGGTGCGGCGGTGCCCGGCCGGAAGAACCGTCCCGCGCGCAGCAGCGCCGCGCCCGGCTCGGTGGGCGGTGTCCGCGTGTCGGTCACGTGCGCTCCCTTGCTCACCCGGTCCCGGGTGCTCGCCAGGCCCTGGTTCACGAACCTAGGGCCGGGCGCGGGAGCGCACCTGTTCGCGGCGCCCGTACGGGTCAGGGGCGGGCCGCCGGACGGCAGCGGCGGGGTGTGCGCGCAGGGCCGGGGTCAGGGCTTGCGGGCCACCCCCGCGTACACCGGCACGATGCCCTCCGTCTGGGCCGCCACGTCCTCCGGGTCCGGCCGCCAGCCGGTGACCGGGATGATGCCGGGGCCCAGCAGTTCCAGGCCGTCGAAGAAGTGCGCGAACTCGGTGAGGGAGCGCGGGTGGAAGGGCGTGCCGCCGCGGGCGAACAGCTCCGCGGCCTTTCCCACCGCCTCCGGGTTCAGGTCGGGCGTGACCTGCGAGAGGACCAGGCAGCTGCCCGGTGCGAGCACGTCCTTGTACCGCTTGAGCAGGCCGTGCACGTCGTCGCCGTCGGCCGCGTCGCCCAGGTAGTGGGTCAGGGCCACCAGCGACAGGGCGACGGGCCGGCCGAAGTCCAGGGACTCGCCCGCCAGCCGCAGGATCAGGTCCGGGTCCCGGACGTCCGCGTGGACGTACTCGGTGGCACCCTCCGCCGAGCCGTGCAGCAGCGCCTCGGCGTGCCGGAGGACGATCGGGTCGTTGTCGGCGTAGACGACGCGCGACTCGGGGGCCACCGCCTGCGCCACCTGGTGCAGGTTCGGCTCGGTGGGGATGCCGGTGCCGATGTCCAGGAACTGGCGGATCCCGGCCTCGGCGAGGGTACGCACCGCCCGGTGCATGAACCGGCGGTTCGCGCGCGCCCCGCGTACCGCCGTGCTGTCCGCGGCGAGGATCCGGCGGGCCAGCTCCTCGTCCACCGGGTAGTTGTCCTTGCCGCCCAGCCACCAGTCGTAGACCCGGGCCGGGTGCGGCCTGCTGGTGTCGAGGGGCGGGGAGGCGGGCGCGGGCTCGGGTCCGGTCATGCGGTGTCGTCTCCTCAGGGGCCGGGTGGCGGGTCGTCGCCGGTCAGAAGTTCTCGCGGTACTCGCGCAGGACCTTCTCGGTGCGCTGGGTCGAGGCGGCGCGCGCCGTCATGTGGTCCAGGACCTCCAGGTGCGCCGAGACCTCGGTGCGGGAGTCCAGGTACAGGGCGCCCGTCAGGTACTCGGTGAAGACCATGTCGGGCAGCTCCGGCTCCGCGAAGCGGAACAGGGTGAACGGCGCGTACGTCCCGGGGTGCGGCCCGTCCTCGAACTCGGCGACCTGGAGCGTCACCCGGTCCCGGGTCGCGAACTCCAGCAGCTTGTCGAGCTGCTCGCGCATCACCCGGCCGTGGATGCTCACCGGCCGCTTCAGCACCGTCTCGTCCATCACCACCCACAGGTGGGGCGGGTCGGGGCGGTCGAGGAGCCGCTGCCGCTCCATGCGCAGGGACACGTGCCGCTCCACCGCGTCCGCGCCCGCGTTTCCGATCGTCCCGGCCTCCAGGACCGAGCGCGCGTAGTCCTCGGTCTGCAGCAGCCCGGGGACGAAGTGCGGCTCGTAGGAGCGGACGATCCGCGCGGCACCCTCCAGGCTCACGTACAGGCTGAACCAGTCCGGCAGCACGTCGTGGTACCGCTGCCACCAGCCCGGCTGGTTCGCCTCCTCGGCGAGCGCGACGAACGCCGCGACCTCGTCACCGGCGACTCCGTACGCCGTCAGCAGTATCTGGACATACGGTATTTTCAGCGACACCTCGGCCATTTCCATGCGCCGCACGGTCGCCGGGGCCACGCGGAGCACCTTGGCGGCCTCCTCGCGCTTGAGTCCCGCCCTCTCCCGCAGTTCCTGCAGCCGTCTGCCGAGGACCACCTGGCCCACGGTGGGTGCGGCCCGTCGCTCGCTCACGCCACGCCTCCCCAACGCGCCCAAGTCTCATCGCAGTCTGTCATGTTCCTCTGTCAGTCTCACAGGGGTGTTCGTGGATCTTTCTCGGACCGGACGCATTACCCGGCGGGTAATCGACCGAGCCCTTCCGGGGCGGGATCGTGGAGCCACCGGGTTCCGGTCCGGCGCACTCCGGTCCGGGATCCGGCCCGACCCCCAGCATCTCCGACCCGACGGAGGGTGACTCGTCATGTCCACGCACCAGCTTGCCGCACTCGCCCGTACGGCCGAACCGCGGCTGATGCTCCGCCGCTTCCTGGCCCTCGACGCGGCGGTGACCGGCGTCAACGCGCTCGCCTACCTCGCACTGTCCGGCCCGCTCGGCCGCTACCTCGGCGCGGACTCGGGGCTGCTCCTCGCGCTCGGGGCCTTCCTCACGGTGTACGCCGGGTGTGTTGGGCTGCTGGCCGCCCGCCCCCGGCCCCCGGCGCTCGCCGTCCGGGCCGTCGTCGAGGCCAACCTCGCCTGGGCGGCCGTCAGCTTCGCCGCCCTCGCCCTGTGGCTCACGCCCACCGCGGCCGGGGCGGTGTGGACGGTGCTCCAGGCCGTCGTCGTCGCCGCGTTCGCACTGCTCCAGTACGGGGCCCTGAGGCAGGATCAGGGCAGCAGCGTCTGAAGGTACTTGACCGTCGCCGGGTCGGCCGGGAGCAGCGTCTCGATGGCCAGCTCGGCGACCGTCACGTCCATCGGGGTGTTGAAGGTGGAGATGGACGAGATGAACGACAGGACGTGTCCCTCGTGCTCGATCTGCATCGGCAGCGCGAAGTACGGCACCGGTTCGTCCGGCTCGGCGCCCGGCGCGGTCTTTGGCACCGGATAGGCGACCACCTCGTCGTACAGCTCCCGCAGCGGCCGCGAGCGGTGCAGGGCGATCTGCCGCTCCATCTGCTCCAGCAGGTGCCCGCGCCACTCGCGCAGGTTGCGGATGCGCGGCGCCAGGCCTTCCGGGTGCAGCGTCAGCCGGATGGCGTTCAGCGGCGGCGTGAGCAGGTGCTCCGCCACGCCGTCCATCAGCATCGCGATCCCCCGGTTGGCCGCCAGCACCCGGTACGTCGCGTCGACGACCAGCGCCGGATACGGCTCGTAGCCCCGGATCAGCCGCTCCATGCCCTCGCGCAGGGTGCCGAGCGCGGGGTCGTCCAGCGGGGTCTCCGGGTAGTGCGGGGCGTAACCGGCCGCGAGCAGCAGCGCGTTGCGCTCGCGCACCGGGACGTCGAGGTGCTCGGCGAGGCGCAGCACCATCTCCTCGCTCGGCCGGGAACGGCCCGTCTCGACGAAACTGATGTGCCGGGCGGAGGAATCGGCGCGCAGTGCCAGCTCCAGCTGGCTGACCCGCCGCCGCTCCCGCCAGGCACGCAGCATCGGCCCCACGCCCCGGTCGGTGGCGGGGGAGGTGCCGGACACGAGTGCGGTCATACCCCGAACGGTAGTCGACGCCGGGGCGCGCCGGAGCGGCCGCGCTGTGGCAGGCTGAGGCGGACCCGCCCAGGAGAGGAGCGCAGCCCATGCCCGTCGAACCGCTGTCGCCGCAGGAGATCGAGGAGCGGCTGGCCACCCTGCCCGGCTGGTCCCTCGACGCCGGCCGTCTCACCCGCTCCTACCGGCTCGGCTCGCACTTCGCGGCGGCCGCGATGGTCGTCCACGTCGCCCAGGTGCAGGAGGAGCTCGACCACCACTCCGACCTGACCCTCGGCTACAACACGGTCGCCCTCGCGGTGCACACGCACAGCGCGGGCGGGGCCGTCACCGAGAAGGACGTCGAGCTCGCCCGCAGGGTGGAGGACCTGGCCGCCGGTCACGGGGCACACTGACGGTGTGCTCGACTACGACAAGGAAGCGGAACGGTACGACGACTCCCGCGGCGGCGAGCCCCGGGCCGCGGCCGCCGCGGAGGGCGTGCTGAGCCTGGTGCCGCGGCAGGCCCGCCGGCTGCTCGACGTGGCCTGCGGCACCGGCATCGTCACCCGGCGGATCGCGGCCGGCCGCGACGGCCTGCGGGTGACCGGCGTCGACCTCGCCCCCGCCATGGCCCACCGCGCCGCCGCCCGGCTGCCCGGCGCCGTCGTCCTCGCCGACAGCCGCCGACTGCCCTTCGCCGAGGGCGAGTTCGACGCCGTCACCAGCGTGTGGCTGCTGCACCTCGCCGGCGGCGCCGAGAACGTGCGGGCGATCGTCGCCGAGTGCGCCCGCGTGCTGCGACCCGGCGGGACCTATGTGACCACCGTCGACAAAGGCGCCTCGCACAACGTGGGCAGCGACATCGACGCCGTGCTCGCCGCCCGGCCGTCCGGCATCGCGCACGACGCCGCCCACCTGGTCGAGGCGTACGCCCGCGAGTACGGCCTGGTGCCCGCCGGCGGGGCCCGCTTCACCGGCCACGGCCAGGGCCGCAGCCCCCGCCGGACCGTCGCCGACCTGCGGCGCGGCTGGTTCGTCACGCTGCCGCCGGACGAGCCGCTCGCGGACGAGTTCGCCGCACGCCTGGCCGCCCTGCCGGACCAGGACCGGCCCCGACCCGACCCCGTCTTCACCCTCGCGGCGTTCACGAAGTCGTAGGCGGAGGGCGGCAACCCGGCTGCCCCGGGCGGCGACTGAGAGGCGGAATCCATTCGCCCGCCAGGAGGTTCGTCCCGTGAGGCACCCCCACACCCGCCCCCACGCCCCCCACCCGCACCGCAGACGCCCGCTCGCCGTGGCCGCGGCCCTCGCCGCCGCCGGGCTCGTCGGCGCCGGCCTGACGACGCTGGCGCCCGACACCGCCGAGGCCGCCACGGCCCGCCAGGTCGAGGCCCTGGACCGAGGTGTCGTCAGCGTCCACACCGGCGACGGGAACCTGGTCAGCTGGCGCTGGCTGGGCACCGACCCGGACAACGTCGCGTTCAACGTCTACCGGGCCGGTACGAAGGTCAACTCCAGCCCCGTCACCGGCTCCACCACCTACTTCCACTCCGGCGCCCCCTCCCACGCCGACTACACCGTCCGCGCGGTCGTGAACGGCACGGAGCAGGGCGACTCCGTCCACGCGATCCAGTTCCGCGCCGGCTACAAGGACGTACCGATCAGCCCGCCGTCCGGCGGCACCACCCCCGACGGCGTCTCCTACACCTACGAGGCCAACGACGCCTCCGTCGGCGACCTCGACGGCGACGGCGCGCTCGACATCGTCCTCAAGTGGCAGCCGACCAACGCCAAGGACAACTCCCAGTCCGGCTACACCGGCAACACGATCGTCGACGGCATCAAGCTCGACGGCACCCGCCTGTGGCGCGTCGACCTGGGCCGCAACATCCGCTCCGGCGCCCACTACACCCAGTTCCAGGTGTACGACTACGATGGCGACGGCGAGGCCGAGGTCGCCATGAAGACCGCCGACGGCACCAGGGACGGAACCGGCGCGGTCATCGGCAACTCCTCGGCCGACTACCGGAACTCCAGCGGCTACGTCCTCTCGGGTCCCGAGTACCTCACCATGTTCAACGGCCGGACCGGCAAGGCGATGGGCACCGTCGACTACGTCCCGGCCCGCGGCTCGGTCTCCTCCTGGGGCGACTCCTACGGCAACCGCGTCGACCGCTTCCTGGCCGGCACGGCGTACCTGGACGGCTCCCGCCCCTCCGTGATCATGGCGCGCGGCTACTACACGCGCACGGTGATCGCGGCCTGGGACTGGCGGAACGGGCAGTTCACCCGCCGCTGGACCTTCGACACCAACTCCTCCACCAACAGCGGCAAGGGCTACGACGGCCAGGGCAACCACCAGCTCTCCGTCGCGGACGTCGACGGCGACGGCCGGGACGAGATCGTCTACGGCGCGATGGCCGTCGACGACAACGGCTACGCCCTGTGGACCACGAAGAACGGCCACGGCGACGCCATGCACGTCGGTGACCTCGACCCGTCCCGCGCGGGCCTGGAGGAGTTCAAGGTCGACGAGGACGGCTCGAAGCCCTCGTCGTACATGGCGGACGCGCGCACGGGCCAGATCCTCTGGTCCACCGGCGCGAGCGGCGACAACGGGCGCGGTGTCTCCGGGGACATCTGGTCGGGCAGCGCGGGCGCCGAGTCCTGGTCGTCCGCCGAGAGCGGCATCCGCAACCCCAAGGGCACCGTCGTGAACGGCCGCAAGCCCTCCAGCGCCAACTTCCTGTCCTGGTGGGACGGCGACACCGTGCGCGAACTCCTCGACGGCACCCGTATAGACAAGTACGGCACCTCGGGCGACACCCGCCTGCTCACCGGCTCCGGCGTCGCCTCCAACAACGGCACCAAGGCCACCCCGGTCCTGGCCGGCGACATCCTCGGCGACTGGCGCGAGGAGGTCGTCTGGCGCACGTCGAACAACACGGCCCTGCGCATCTACTCCACCCCCTACGACACGGACACCCGCATCACGACCCTCCTCCACGACACCCAGTACCGCACGGCCCTCTCGTGGCAGAACACCGCGTACAACCAGCCCCCGCACCCGAGCTTCTTCATCGGAAGCGGGATGCCGACGGCGCCGCGGCCGTCGGTCTACACCCCCTGAACAGAGGCGGGGCGTGCACTCCGGACTTGCCGGTGTGCACGCCCCGACCCTTTGCTCAGCCGACCTCGCAGCTCCGGTCGCCCAGCGTGAACGAATCCGGATCCGTGTTGGCCCCCGACCAGTTGCCCGTGAAGCCGAAGCTCACCGAGGCGCCCGGCGCCACACCGGTGTTCCAGCCGACGTTCTTCGCCGTCACCGTCGTACCCGACTGGGTGTGCTCGGCGTTCCACATCTGGGTGACCCGCTGGTCGCTGGAGAAGGACCAGCCGAGGGACCAGCCGTTCCAGGCCGAGGTGCCGGTGTTGGTGAGCTCGATGTCCGCCTGGAAGCCGCCCGACCACTGGTTGGTGACGGTGTACGTCACCTCGCAGGCGCCGGTGGGGGTGGGGTCGGGCCCGGGACCCGGATCGGTGCCCCCGCCCGTGTCCGAGGTGTCGCCGTAGATCACGCCGCGGCCGTTGGTCGCCACGTACACCCGGCCGTACACCCGCGGGTCGCCGGTGATGGCGGCGCCGGTCCAGCCCCACTGGTGGGCGTCGTCGTTGACGCGGGTCCAGGTCGCGCCCGCGTCGGTGGAGCGGAAGATGCCGCGGACGCCGCCGATCTCCGCGCTGGCGAAGAGGGTCTGGTAGGAGGCGCCCGGGGCCGCCTTGCCGAAGCCGACGGTGTCCGCCGCGTCGACGTTCGCCAGCTTGGCGAAGCTCGCGCCGCCGTCCGCCGAGTGCCACAGCCCGTACGGGCCGTCCGCCGCCCCGCCGGCCAGCCAGACGTCGCCCTCCTTGCCCGGCAGCGCCTTGAAGCGGACGCTGTCACCGGCGGGCAGGCCGGTCGCCGCCGAGGCGGTGAAGGTCGCGCCGCCGTCCGTACTGACGTAGAACGTCCCGGACTTGAAGCCGTAGAAGGTCGTGGGGTTCACCCGGTCGGACTCGACGATCGCGCCCGCCGGGAGGCCGGACGACGCCTGCCAGGACGTACCGAAGCCCGTCGTGTACTGCACGCCGGTGCCCTCCGGGCTCCACAGGAAGCGGCTGCCGTCCGCGCCCGCCGCGACCGTTCCGCCGCCGCTCACCCCGGACGGGTCGGTGCCGCCGAACCAGTTGGCGCCGTTGTCCGTCGAGAACGCGATGTGCGGACCGGAGTCGAGATTGCCCGCCCGGACCACGACGTCCGGCTTGGTCTCCGCGAAGTCCAGGCTCGTCGTCGAGGTGAAGTTCGGCGAGGTGTACATCATCGACGGGACCTCGGTGAGGCTGGTGTGCCGGAAGCCGCCGATGTCACCCAGGGCGCTGAGCAGCGGGGCACCGGACGGGGGAGAGGCCAGGTCGTTGACCGCGGTCTCCTCCAGGCCGCGCACCATCGGCTCGACGGCGAACGTGCCGCCCTCGACGTCCCAGTTCGTCAGGTCTTCCGTGCCGTAGATGGTGGCGCCGGTGCCGTACATCATCCGGTCCGAGTCGAACGGGTCGATCTCCAGCGCCTCCGTCATCCAGCCCAGCTTCGGCGTCTGCTCGGGCGGTGTCGGGTTGGCGCCCCAGGTGAGCCACGGGGCCGAGGACACGTCCATCGTGTAGCGGTTCTCGCGGTTCGGGTAGGAGGTGTAGTTCCACGCCTGGGACCACGTCGCGCCGCTGTCCGTCGAGCGGAAGATCTGCGTGTCCGGCCACCACGAGCTGTACGCGGTCGCCATCACCGTCCCCGGGTGCTGCCGGTCGACGGTCAGGCCGCTGAAGCCGTAGTACGTGTCCGCCTCCGCGGCCGGGCTGATGTCCGTCCACGTGCCGGTCGCCGTCGCGTACCGGTACAGCCGGCCCTTGCCGCCGTCGTACGGGCCGCCCGTGTCGCTGTAGGCGAGGTACAGGTAGCCGTTCTCCGCGTCCAGCACGCCCTTGTGCGCCAGGTAGCCCGTGGGCTGCCCGGCCAGCCGCTCCCAGCTGGCGCCCGCGTCCGTCGAGCGGTAGACCGCGTTCTCCTTGTCCGCGACCCCGACGTAGATCGTCCGTGTCGCCGTGCCCGCGCCGCCGCCCGTCGACTCGTCGAAGGTGACCCAGGTGATGCCCTGGTTGTCGGAGGCGTAGCCGGACGTGTCGCTCGGGTCCTGGGCGTAGTTGCCGGGGTTCGGGAAGGCCGTCACCTCGGACCAGGTGACGCCCGCGTCGGTGGACCGCCACAGTCCGTGGCCGCTGGGCGCGCCCAGATACAGCACGTCGTTGTCGTGCGGGTCGACGGCCAGGCGCTCGCCCATGCCGCGGCCCGGCATGTTGCCGCCCAGCTTGAACGGCAGGTCCGTCTTCTGCCAGGTCGCGCCGCGGTCGGCGGAGCGCAGCACGGCGCCGTTCGTCGGGTCCCAGTCGTTGGTGTACGTGCCGACCGCCGCGTAGACCCGGTCGGGATCGACGGCGTCGGAGGCGACACTGACCACGCCCGTGTGACCCCAGTCGTCCCAGCCGACGTGGTCCAGGAGCGGTGTCCAGGTGTGCGACGACTCCTGCCAGCGGTAGGCGCCGCCGATGTCGGTGCGAGCGTAGGCCAGGTCCTTCTCGGCCCGGTTGAAGACGATGCCGGGGACGAAGCCGCCGCCGTCGATGCGGGCGTTCTTCCAGGTGTAGCTGTCGGCGGAGGCCGCCGCGGGCGGGTTCTCCGCGGCCAGCGCGGTGGGCGGGCTGCCCGCCAGCAGCCCGGCCGCGAGGGCCAGCAGCACGGTCAGGATCCGGGTTCTTCGCACGGTGGGGAACCGTCCTTCCGTCAGGAACAGAACACATGCGAGGACCGGGCGGCCCCAGGCGTGGGCAGGGGCCGCCCGGTCGGTTGGTCCCGTCGTCCGGTGACGAGACCGATTACGCGGAGCCGTCAAGCGCCCCGCAGGGGCGCGGGGCTGTGTCGACTTGCGGCTACCGCCGCGTGAGCGCGACCAGCCACCCACGCCCCGCAGCCGAACAACCCGCGCACCCCGCGGAGCGCTTCGCGGGGGCTATTCCAGTAGCTCCGCGTACGAACCCATGGCGAGGGCTATGTCCGCCTGGGCCCAGAACCGGTGGTACGTGAACGTGGGCGCGGCACCGCCCTGGAGATAGCTCTCGATCTTCGACCACGCCGGGTCGTCCTGGTAGAAGGACCGGATCGAGGCGAAGGTCGACGACGCGTCGACCGTGTCGCCGTTCGGCATGGTGCCGCTCCAGCCGCTCGGGACGTAGATCCCGTCGTCGAACCGGTTGTAGTCGGCGCGGGTCTCCGGGACGGCGATGCCGAGCGCGTCCTGGTTGTTCTCCCACATGCCGTCGAGCAGCGCCTTGGCGGTCGAGGCCGCCTCCGTGTCGCCCGAGCGGTCGGCGTAGTACGTCAGGGTCTTGGCGTACGCCGCCGCCACACCGACGTCGTTGGTGTAGTCCGCGACCTCGACGTGCAGGTCGCCGTTGTCGCCCGGGGACGAGGCGTTCCAGGTGTCGGGCTGGCCCGACCACTGGAGCGTCGAGGGGATCCGGAAGGTGCCGTCCGGGTTGACGGTCGTCTCCGAGAGCGCCCAGTCGACCCACTTGTCCAGGACCGCCTTGGCACCGGCGTCACCGCTCTGCTGGTAGTACTCGGCGACCCGCTCCATGGACCACGCCTGGAAGCCGAACCACTGGTTGGACGGCGGGTCGTGGTACACCGGCTTCTCGTCGTAGTACATGCCGTAGAAGGTCGGCGTACCGGCCGGCGGCGTCGCGTAGCGGCCCGCCCAGCTGTTGGTCGCACCGCCCGCGATGGCACCCTCGTCGGACTGCAGCCAGCGGTAGAACTCCACCTGCCGGTCCAGGGACTTGGCCCAGTCGGACTGGCCGGTCGCCGACTTGGGCTTCAGGTCGGCGTCGGTGCTCAGCGCGTACGCGGCCAGCGGGTTCTGGTAGCCGCCGTGGGTGTGGCTGGAGCCGATGCGCCAGGCCCAGCCCGCCGAGGTGTCCACCGCGCCGCCCCAGGCGTAGTACCAGGACAGCAGGTAGTGCGAGGAGTCCTTGCCGGTGCCGGCCGGGCAGGCCGACGGTCCGACGCAGTTGCCGACCTTCTTGAAGTACTTGTCGAACATGGCGTAGCGCAGGTAGTCGCCCATCTTCGCGGCCTTGTCCAGGGTCGCGGAGATCTCGTCGCTCTTGCCCTGCTCCCCGGCCCAGATGTCCGCCCAGTACGCGGCCTGCACGGCGCGCGCGTCGGCGTCCGGGGCGTTGGTGAACTTCCACTGCTTGGCGTAGGAGGCGTCACCGGTGAAGAGGTCCAGGTAGCCGTTCTTTCCGCCGTACTTGAAGGCGTCGCAGGTCGGCTGCGGCACCGTCTCCCACACCGACTCCTGCGCGCCGCGCTGGAAGGTGTTGATGTAGGAGGGCCCGGTGTCCGAGGGCCCCGCCTCGCAGTTGCCGGGCGAGTTGCCGTAGCCGTAGGTGTTGTCGACGTCCTGGAGCCAGTGCATGCCGTACACGTCGTCCGTGCCGTACGCCGACTTCAGCTCACCGGCGATCGGGTCCGCGCCCACCGACACGGTGCCGTCCAGCGGCGCCGGGTACTCGTTCGGCGTGTCCAGCTCGGGCGCGTAGGTCGCCGGCTTGGAGGCGTTGTAGGAGGAGTTGGTCGGCTGGTCGGCGTGGGTGGGGATCATGTACGTCTCCATGATCTCCCAGGCGTTGTTGAACTTCGACCAGTCGCCGGTCACCTTGCCGTACATGGCCTGGAGCCACAGCAGGTAGCTGTACGCCTCCGACGTGGTCTCGTGGCCGTGGTCCGGCGCCTCGACGATGAGGGTCTCCACCGAGTGGTACGGGATGCCCTCCGGTGAGAAGTAGCCGTTCGCCGGGTCGGTGATCTTGCCGTACAGCTCCAGGAAGCGGGCGTCGTAGTCCTTCGCCGCCGCCAGTTCGGTCACGGTGACCGCGGCCTTGCCGTGGCCCGGGGCCGTCGACTCGAAGACCGCCGAGCCGCTGCCGGAGGCGTCCGCCGAGACGGTCACCCGCTGGGCGGTGTCCCAGTTCGACGGGGTGAAGGTGAGGCTCGCACCGCCGCTGAGCGTCAGGCCCGTGTTGCCGCTCGCGCGGGTGGTCGTGACGGTCACGTCCGCCGTCGGCTGCTCCGAGAGCTTGACCTCGTACGTCCCCGACTCGCCCTGCTGGACGCCCAGTTGACCCGGTGACGCGACCACGGTCGGACCCGCGGCCACCGTGACGCCGACCGGGGTCGAGTCCGCGGAGGCACCCATGCTGTCGTAGGCCTTCGCCACCAGGGAATGACTGCCCACGGTCAAGCCAGAGGCCGAGTACGTGTAGGGCGAGCTGGTGTCGGTGCCCAGCAGGGTGGCGTCGTCGTAGAACTCCACCTTGCTGATCGTGGCGCCGTCGGCGGCGGCGGCCGTGGCCGCCAGCGGCACCGACTCGCCCCGCGAGTACACGGCGCCCGCCTCCGGGCTGGTCAGCACGGTGATCGGCGGCTGGTGCGCGCCGGTGCAGGATGTGCCGTTGACCGCGAAGTCGGTCGGCGCGGCGTTGCTGCCGCTGTACGTGAACTGTCCGCCGGTGGAGACGGCGGCCCCGGCGGCGATCCGCGCGTTGTACGAAGCGCCCTTGACGGTGACGTTCTGACCGGACTGGGACCAGGTGCCGTTCCAGCCGTTCGAGAGCTTCTGGTTGCCCGCGTAGGAGTAGGTCAGCGTCCAGCCGTCGATGGCGTCCGCGCCGTGGTTGGTCAGCGTCAGCTCCGCGGTGAAGCCGGCACCCCAGTCGTTCGTCTTGTAGTCCACGCTGCACTGAAGTGCGGCCGCCTGGGCCGGAGTTGAACCTGTGCCCAGCATCGTGAGAGGGAGTGCGAGCGCCGCCAGCACGGCGGTCCACCAGCGCCGCGCGGTGCGGCGTCCGGGTCTGTGTCCTGAGTGCATGGTGCTGGTTCCTCCTTGCGGCTCGGGGAGGGGGTGGGGGAGGAGCAACAAGCCTTGAACCAGTGGGAGCGCTCCCATAGTGGAGAGGGTGCCTGGTGCGGTCAAGATGTGTGAACAGTCGAAAAGATTCGACAGGTTCGACGGGGAGAAAGTCGGTAACTCCTCTGTTCTTTGCCGTCACTTGGCGCTACCTTCGCTGCACCAGTGGGAGCGGTTCCACCAGTCGACGCGTCCGTCACGGCGCGCCCGAACTGCAAGGAGTCGCTCATGCGCCACCCCCCGCTCCACCCCCCGCGTTCAGGACTTTTAGCCGTTGCCGCAGCCGTGGCCGCTACGTGTCCGACGCCTCGCCGGCCCGTGTGCCGGATCGCTCACCCCCCGGGCAGTTCCACCGTGCCCGCGGGCCGTTCCTGACCTCCGATCACGACGGCACCCCCATGCCGATCGGCAGCGGGCCGCACCGGCACGGGCGCGGCCCGGGACGACAGCAGCACCCCCACGAAAGAAGGAACCCGCACTCATGACCCGTACCAGAACCGCGATGCTCGCCGCCCTCACCCTGGTCGCCGGCGCCTCGGGCACGGCACTGGCCGCCCACTCCGCGAGCGCCGGGGCCGCGGCCGCCGCCTGCACCGTCGACTACCAGGTGCAGAACGACTGGGGAAGCGGATTCACCGCTGCCGTGACCGTCACCAACAACGGTGCCGCCACGTCCAACTGGTCGCTGGGATGGACCTACGCAGGCAGCCAGAAGGTCACCAACAGCTGGAACGCGAAGGTCACTCAGAGCGGTGCCGCCGTCACCGCGGCCAACGAGTCCTACAACGGCACCCTGTCCACGGGCGGTTCGGCGAGCTTCGGCTTCCAGGGCACCTACAGCGGCAGCAACGCGATCCCGGCCACCTTCACCCTCAACGGCGTGACCTGCAACGTCGACGGTGGAACCGACCCGACCGACCCGCCGACCGATCCGACGGACCCGCCGACCGACCCCACCGGTCCGGGCGACCGGGTGGACAACCCCTATGACGGCGCCCAGGTGTACGTGAACCCCGAGTGGTCCGCCCACGCCGCCGCCGAACCCGGCGGTGACCGCATCGCCGACGAGCCGACCGGTGTGTGGCTCGACCGGATCGCCGCCATCGAGGGCGCCAACGGCGGCATGGGCCTGCGCGACCACCTGGACGCGGCGCTGGAGCAGAAGGGCTCCGGCGAGATGGTGGTCCAGCTGGTCATCTACAACCTGCCGGGACGCGACTGCTCCGCCCTCGCCTCCAACGGCGAGCTGGGCCCGACCGAGATCGACCGGTACAAGACCGAGTACATCGACCCGATCGCCGAGATCCTCTCCGACTCGAAGTACGCGGACCTCCGGATCGTCACCACGGTCGAGATCGACTCGCTGCCCAACCTGATCACCAACGTCTCCGGGCGGCCGACCGTCACGGAGAACTGCGACGTGATGAAGGCCAACGGCAACTACCAGAAGGGCGTCGGCTACGCCCTGAACAAGCTCGCCGACGCCGGCAACGTCTACAACTACGTCGACGCCGGTCACCACGGCTGGCTCGGCTGGGACAGCAACTTCGGCCCCTCCGCCGAGATCTTCAAGACCGCCGCCACCACCGAGGGCGCGACCCTCGACGACGTGCACGGCTTCATCGTCAACACGGCCAACTACAGCGCCCTGAAGGAGGAGAACTTCAAGATCACGGACTCGGTGAACGGGACCTCCGTGCGCCAGTCCGACTGGGTCGACTGGAACCAGTACACCGACGAGCTGTCCTACGCCCAGGCCATGCGCGACAAGCTGGTCTCGATCGGCTTCGACTCGAACCTCGGCATGCTGATCGACACCTCCCGCAACGGCTGGGGCGGTGCCGACCGGCCCACCGGACCGGGCGCGACGACCGACGTGAACACCTACGTGGACGGCGGGCGCTACGACCGCCGCATCCACCTCGGCAACTGGTGCAACCAGTCCGGAGCGGGCCTCGGCGAGCGTCCGCAGGCCAGCCCCGCCGCCGGGATCGACGCGTACGTGTGGATGAAGCCCCCGGGCGAGTCCGACGGCTCCAGCAAGCTGATCGACAACCCGGACGGCAAGGGCTTCGACCGGATGTGCGACCCCACCTACACGGGCAACGAGCGCAACGGCAACAACATGTCGGGCGCCCTGCCCGACGCCCCGATCTCCGGGGCCTGGTTCTCCGCGCAGTTCCAGGAGCTCATGAAGAACGCCTACCCGCCCCTGTCGTGAGCGGATTCCCGCGCAGGCCGCGCGGGTGAACCGCCGGGGTCCGGTCCTTGCGGGCCGGGCCCCGGTGGCCTCCTCTTTTTTGCGGGAGCGGCAACACCGGTTGCACCCGGCCGGTGAGTCGTCGCACCCTGGCGGCACCGCGAACGGGAGGCTGACCGGCATGGCGCACGACCACCATCACGACGACGACCATCACCACGACCCGCACGGCTCCGCCGACGCGCAGGGCCACGGACAGGGCCACGGGCCCGGGCACACGCACACGCACACGCACGATCACGCCGACATCGACTGGTCCGAGATGGCCCCGCACCTCGAGGCGCAGGCCGAGCTGTACACGCCGCTGTACCGGCAGGCCCTGTCCTGGCTGGCCGGGGAGGTCACGGAGCCCGGTCTGATCGTCGACGTCGGCAGCGGCCCCGGCGTCGTCTCGTCCCTGTTCGCCGACACCTTCCCCGGCGCCCGCGTGGTCGCCGCGGACGGCGCCGGACCGCTCCTGGACCGGGCCCGCGACCGCGCCGAGCGGCTCGGGTTCGGCGACCGCTTCGGCACCCTCGCCGGGGACCTGCCCGGCGCACTGGCCGAGCTGGACTACCCCGCCGACCTGATGTGGGCCAGCCAGAGCCTGCACCACCTCCCCGACCAGCGTGCCGCCCTCGCCGCTCTCGGCGGGCACCTCGCGCCCGGCGGCACCCTGGCGATCCTGGAGGGCGGACTGCCGGCCCGGTTCCTGCCCCGTGACATCGGGACCGGGCGCCCCGGGCTGCAGGCCAGGATCCGCGCCGTGGAGGAGGACGCGTTCGCCGAGATGCGCGCGGACCTGCCGGACGCCGTGGCCGAGGCCGAGGACTGGCCCGCGATGCTGACGGCCGCCGGACTGAAGCACACCGGCACCCGCAGCTTCCTGCTCGATCTGCCCGCGCCCCTCTCCGACGCGGCCCGTGACTACGTCACCACGTCACTGTCCCGGCTGCGCGAGCGGATCGGCGAGCGGCTCGACGCCGAGGACCGCGCCACCCTGGACCGGCTGCTCGACCCCGCCGACGAGGCGGGCGTGCACCGCCGCCAGGACCTGTTCGTACTGGTGGCGCACACCGTCTACACGGCGGTACGGCCGGTCTGAGGCCGGACATCGACTGGCCCGGCCGCACGCGCGGCCGGGCCAGTCGTGTGTGGCACCGCTCAGGAGTTGACGTCCGCCGGGTCCGAGCCCAGCCGCCGGTCCTCGTTGAGCGCGCTGATCGCCGCGAGGTCCTCGGTGTCCAGGGTGAAGCCGAACACGTCGATGTTCTCCTTGATCCGCGACGGCGTCACGGACTTCGGGATCACCACGTTGCCCAGCTGGAGGTGCCAGCGCAGCACGACCTGGGCCGGGGTGCGCCCGTGCTTCTGGGCGATCGCCACGATCGCCGGGATGTCCAGGATGCCCTTGCCGGAGCCGAGCGGGGACCAGGCCTCGGTGGCGATGCCCTGCTCCGCGTGCACCTCGCGCGCGGCGTGCTGCTGGAGGTGGGGGTGCAGCTCGATCTGGTTGACGGCCGGGAGCACCGACGTCTCGGCGGTCAGCCGCTCCAGGTGCTCCGGCAGGAAGTTGGACACGCCGATGGCGCGGACCCGGCCGTCGGCCAGGAGCTTCTCGAACGCCTTGTAGGTGTCGACGTACTTCTCCCTGACCGGCATGGGCCAGTGGATCAGGTAGAGGTCGAGGTACTCCAGGCCGAGCTTCGCCATCGAGGTGTCGAAGGCGCGGAGGGTGGAGTCGTACCCCTGGTCGCTGTTCCAGAGCTTGGTGGTGACGAAGAGGTCCTCGCGGGCCAGACCGGAGGCGGCGATCGCCCTGCCGGTGCCCTCTTCATTGCCGTAGATCGCCGCTGTGTCGATGCTGCGGTACCCGGCCTCCAGGGCCAGGGCGACGGCGTCCTGCGCCTCGTCGTCCGGCACCTGCCAGACGCCGAAGCCCAGCTGGGGCATCTCGACGCCGTTGTTCAGGATGATCGGGGGGACCTTGCTGCTCACGAGCTCTTGATCCTTCGGTTGTGGTCAGGTGGTACTCATATCGTCAACGATCACGAGCCCGGACGCATTCCTGACCGTGGAACTCACGCTGTGTAAAGGGCCTCGACCTCGGTGCCGTAGGCGTTCTCGATGGCCTTGCGCTTCAGCTTCAGCGAGGGGGTCAGCAGCCCGTGCTCCTCGGTGAACGGCTGGGCGAGGATGCGGAAGGTGCGGATCGACTCGGCCTGGGACACCAGCGTGTTGGCCGCGACGACCGCGCGCCGCACCTCCGTCTCCAGGTCGGCGTCGTGCACCAGGTCGGCCGGGGACATCTGCGGCTTGTTGCGCATCGTCAGCCAGTGCTCGACCGCCTCCTGGTCCAGCGTGATGAGGGCGGCGACGTAGGGGCGGTCGTTGCCGACGACGATGCACTGGTTGACCAGCGGATGGTCGCGCACCCGCTCCTCCAGCAGCCCCGGGGAGACGCTCTTGCCGCCGGAGGTCACCAGGATCTCCTTCTTGCGGCCGGTGATGGTGAGGTAGCCGTCCTCGTCCACGGCACCGAGGTCGCCGGTGGCCAGCCAGCCGTCGTGCAGGGTCTCGTCGGTGGCCTTGGGGTTGTTCAGGTAGCCCTCGAAGACGTTGTCGCCGTTGAGCCAGATCTCGCCGTCGTCCGCGATGTGCACGGTCATGCCCGGTATCGGCTGCCCGACGGTGCCGTAGCGGGTGCGCTCGGGCGGGTTGGCGGTGGCGGCCGCCGTGGACTCGGTCAGGCCGTAGCCCTCGTAGATCTGCACGCCGGCGCCCGCGAAGAACAGCCCGAGGCGCCGGTCCATCGCCGAGCCGCCCGACATGGCGTTGCGGATGCGCCCGCCCATCGCGGCCCGGACCTTGGAGTAGACGACCTTGTCGAAGAACTGGTGCTGCATCCGCAGGCCCGCCGACGGGCCGGGGCCGTCGCCCCAGGCCTTCGTCTCCACCGCCTCCGCGTACTTCACGGCCACGTCGACGGCCTTCTCGAAGGGACCGGCCTTCCCTTCCTTCTCGGCCTTGCGCCGGGCGGCGTTGAACACCTTCTCGAAGATGTACGGCACCGCCAGGATGAAGGTCGGTCTGAAGGCGGCCAGGTCGGGCAGCAGTGCCGCGGCGTTGAGCTGCGGCTGGTGGCCGAAGCGGACCCGGCCGCGGATCGCCGCGACCTCCACCATCCGCCCGAAGACGTGCGCGAGCGGCAGGAACAGCAGCGTCGCCGCCTCGTCGCCCCGCTTGGAGTGGAACACCGGCTCCCAGCGCGCGATGACGGTGTCCGCCTCGTACATGAAGTTGCCGTGCGTCAGCACACAGCCCTTGGGGCGGCCGGTCGTGCCCGAGGTGTAGATGACGGTGGCGACGGACTCCGGGGTGACCGCCTTGCGGTGCCGGTGGACCACCTCGTCGTCGAGGTGCGCGCCCGCGTCGTACAGCTCCTGCACGGCTCCGGAGTCCAGCTGCCACAGACCGCGCAGGTGCGGCAGCCGGTCGATGACGGTGGCGATCGTCATGGCGTGGTCCTCGTGCTCCACGACCGCGGCCGTCACCTCGGCGTCGTAGAGCATCCACATGCACTGCTCGGCCGAGGAGGTCGGGTAGATCGGCACCACCTGGGCGCCGATCGTCCACAGGGCGAAGTCGAACAGGGTCCACTCGTAGCGGGTGCGGGACATGATGGCGACCCGGTCGCCGAAGCGGATGCCCTGGGCCAGCAGCCCCTTGGCGAGGGCCAGCACCTCGTCGCGGAAGGCACCGGCGGTGACGTCCCGCCACTGCCCGGCCTCGTCCTTGCGGCCGAGTGCGATGTGCCGCGGATCCTCCTCGGCATGCGTGAAGACGACGTCGGCCAGACCGCCCACCGGTGGTGCCAACGCCAACGGAGGACTGGTGAACTCGCGCAAACCCCGCTCCCCGCTTTTCGATCCCCGCTTTTCGATGACGCCCCCGCACAGCGCGGTGAAAGCTACCCCACCCGACGCGTGGACGGGAGGGGCGCCAAAAGGGAGCAGGGCTCATGTTCGCGCTGGTCAGCGAGAGGAAATGCGCTCACATGGGGAAGGGTCGGACAGTTTCCTGACGGTTGAGTAAGGTTCGGTGCCCTAATCTCCACCGAATCTGTACGACCCGCTTACCGCCGGTACGGGGCTACCGGAGTGGTCCCCTCCTCTTTCAGCGCGGGCGGCGCTGAATTCGTCACACCCGCATTCCGGCCCCCGCGTTCGGCCCTGACCAGGACGAGCACCAGCACCCCGGCGACCGCCGCGACCGCGCCCGCGGCCACCGCGGCCGCGTTCAGCCCGGAGGCGAACGAGGCCCGCAGCGCGTGCTCGCCGAACACACCCCGCAGGGCGCCCGCCGCACCGCCCGCCAGACCGTGCGCCGCGTCGTGCGGAAGCGTGTCCTCCATGCGCGAGGTCAGCACCGTGCCGAACACGGCGATGCCCAGCGCGTACCCGAGCTGGCGGAAGGTGTTGACCGCACCCCCGGCCATTCCGGACCGCTCCGCCGGGACCGCGGCCAGCGCCGCGCCCGCGATGCCGGGCGACACCAGGCCCGTTCCGACGCCCACCAGGAGCAGCCCCGGCACCAGGGCGGACGCGCTGGAGCCCGCGTCCAGGAACGCCATGCAGAACTGCCCCGCCGCGATCAGCAGCAGCCCGCCCCCGATGGTCAGCCGCGCCGGCACCCCGTGCAGCAGCCGCCCGCCCGCCGCGGCCACCACGAACGACGCCAGCGAGAGCCACACGAACACCAGACCGCCCCGCACCGGGCTCATCCCCAGCATCGTCTGCAGCCATATGGAGGTGTACGCCATCACACCGAACGCCGCCGCGTTGAAGGCCAGCCCGCCCAGCATCACGCCCGAGAACGCGGGGCGCAGGAACAGCCGCGGGTCGAGCAGCGGATCGGCGACCCGGCGCTCCACGGCGACGAACGCGCCCAGCGCCACCGCCGCGAGCACGAAGGAGACGAGCGTGCCGCCCTCCGTCCATCCGTGCGACCCGGCCCGCACCGCCCCGTACGTCACCGCCCCGGCGAACGCCGCGAACGTGGCCGTACCCGCCCAGTCCACGCGGCGCCCGGCCGCCCCGCGCGACTCCGGCACCACGCGCAGCGTCAGCCAGACCGCCGCCACGCTCACCGGCAGGTTCACCCAGAAGATCCAGCGCCAGCCCGGACCGTCGGTGAGCAGCCCGCCCAGCACCGGGCCCACGGCCGCCGCCGCCCCGCTGACCGCGCCCCACACCCCGAGCGCCATCGACCGCCGGCGCCCCTGGTAGACCGAGCCGAGCAGCGGCAGCGTGGTGGCGAACATCGCCGCCGCGCCCAGCCCCTGCAGCCCGCGCGCGGCGACCAGCATGCCCGGCCCGGTCGCCAGCCCGCACAGCAGCGACGCCACCGCGAACAGCACCACGCCCGCCACGTGCACCCGGCGCCGTCCCAGGACGTCGGCCGCGGCTCCGAGCCCCAGCAGCAGCGCGGCCAGCGCCAGCGCGTAGCCGTCCATCACCCATTGCAGATCGCTCAGCGAGGCGTGCAGCCCCCGGGCCATGTCCGGCAGCGCGACGACCGCGATCGTCACGTCCAGCAACAGCATGAACGTCCCCAGGCACACCGCCGTGAGCGGTCCCCATGTACGCATGTTCCGTCTTCTCTCCCGTGTCGTATCTCTTTGCCTGCCTCCGTACGATGGTTCGCGCCCGGCCGATCGCACCGGTTCACGGCGCCCATCTGACGGAAGCCGACAGGAAAGGCCGCCATGCGGATGGAATCCGACTCCTTCGACGAACTCGACCTGGGGCTGCTCGACGCGCTGGAAGTGAACGGCCGCGCGTCCTTCAGCCGCATCGGGGCGGTACTCGGCGTCTCCGACCAGACCGTCGCCCGCCGATACCGCAGGCTGTGCGCCGAGGGCGGGCTGCGGGTGGTCGCCGTCCGGGACGCCCAGCGGCTCGGCCAGGACCACTGGACGCTGCGGCTGCGCTGCGTGCCGGACAGTTCCCCGGCCATCGCGGACGCCCTCGCGAAGCGGCCGGACACCAACTGGATCGGGGTGGCCAGCGGCGGCACGGAGGTCATCCTCGGAACCCGGCCGCGTAGCCCCGGCGCCCGCGACGACCTGCTCCTCGGCAAGTTGCCGCGCACACCGCGCGTGCTGGAGATCCACGCTCACCAGATGCTGCACCGCTTCTACGGCGGCCCGAGCGGCTGGCTCCGCAAGTTCGGCGTGCTCAGCGACGAGCAGGTGGCGGCCTTGCGGACCGAGCCGGATCCCGCCCGGCAGGGACCGGCCCGCATCGACCCCGAGGACGAGTCGTTGCTCGCCGTCCTGGAACGGGACGGCCGGGCCACCTACCCCGAACTCCAACGCGCCACCGGTCGCTCCGAGTCCGCCGTCAAGCGCCGCCTCGCCGCGCTGCTCGCCTCCGGTGCCGTCTACATCGACGTCGAGTACGACCCCGACATCCTCGGCTACCGCACCGACGCCGCCCTGTGGATCACCACCAGCCCCGCCGCCCTCCACCGGGTCGGTGAGGCCCTCGCCGCCCACGACGAGATCGCCCACGTGGCCGCGACGGCCGGGCCGTCCAACATCATCGCCACCGCCGTCGTCCGCAGCACCGCCGACCTCTACGCCTACCTGAGCGGACCGCTCGGCCACTTGGAGGGCGTCCAGCACCTGGAGGCGTCCCCGCTCCTGCGTCGCGTCAAGCGGTTGACGTATCAGAGGCCCGTGCGCTGAGGCCGGTGCAGCCGGTCGCCGCCCGCCAGGATCGCCGCCGCCAGCGCGTCGGCCGCGCCCTGCGCCGAGGGGCGGCGCCGGCCGTGCACCAGCACGAAGTCGACGCCGCCCAGCTCGGGCAGCCCGGCCCGGTCCGGCACCCGTACCAGCCCGGGCGGGACGAGACCGCGCGAGTGCGCCATCACGCCCAGGCCCGCGCGGGCGGCGGCGATCAGGCCGTTCAGGCTGCCGCTGGTGCACGCGACGTGCCACGCGCGGCCCTCCCGCTGCAGGGCGTCCAGGGCGAGCGCGCGGGTGATGCCGGGCGGCGGGTAGACGATGAGCGGCACCGGGCGGTCCGGTTCGAGGCGCAGCCGCTCCGCGCCGATCCACACCAGCCGGTCGCTCCACACCGGCTCGCCGCGCGGGTCCTCGGGCCGCCGCTTGGCGAGCACCAGGTCCAGCTTCCCGGCCGCCAGCCGCTCGTGCAGCGTGCCCGACAGCTCCACCGTCAGCTCCAGGTCGACCTCCGGGTGGTCGTGCCGGAAGGCCTCCAGGATCTCCGGCAGCCGGGTCAGCACGAAGTCCTCGGAGGCCCCGAACCGCAGCCGCCCGCGCAGCCGGGTGCCCGTGAAGAAGGCCGTCGCCTGCTCGTGCACCTCCAGGATCCGGCGCGCGAACCCGAGCATCGCCTCCCCGTCCTCGGTCAGCTCCACGGAGTGCGTGTCCCGGCTGAACAGCTGCCGCCCGGTGGCGTCCTCCAGCCGCCGCACGTGCTGGCTCACCGTCGACTGCCGCAGCCCGAGCCGCCGGGCGGCCTGCGTGAAGCTCAGCGTCTGGGCCACCGACAGGAACGTACGCAGGTGGGAGGGGTCGTACATGCCGCCAGCCTAGCGGTGGTCATCGCTGTTCATGATGACAGTCAGAGCGGTATGCCGGATTCCCGATCGCCGGACCGAGGAGCACGATGGAACGGGGACCCGTGACCCCTCGAACGAGCAGTACGAGCAAGCAGCGAGCAAGTGGAGCACCGTGAAACGCCTGCGTTGGCCGCGTTGGATGCCGATCGACCCGTACATCCTGCTGCTGCTCGGCACGGTGGGTCTCGCGGCGCTGCTGCCGGCCCGCGGCACGGGCGCGGACGTCGCCTCCGGCGCCTCCACCGGCGCGATCGCCTTCCTCTTCTTCCTCTACGGCGCCCGGCTCTCCACCCGTGAGGCGATGGACGGCGTACGGCACTGGCGGCTCCACGTCACCGTGCTGGCCTGTACCTTCGTCGTCTTCCCGCTGCTCGGCCTCGCGTCGCGCGGTCTGGTCCCGGTGCTCCTGACCGATCCCCTCTACCAGGGCCTGCTCTTCCTCACCCTGGTCCCGTCGACCATCCAGTCGTCGATAGCCTTCACCTCCATCGCCCGCGGCAACGTGCCCGCCGCCATCTGCGCCGGGTCCTTCTCCTCGCTGGTCGGCATCGTCGTCACACCACTGCTGGCCGCCGCCCTGCTGGGCAGCAGCGGGGGCGGGTTCTCCGCCGACTCGGTGGTGGAGATCGTGCTGCAACTGCTGGTGCCGTTCGTGGCCGGGCAGTTGCTGCGCCGGTGGATCGGTGGCTTCGTCGCCCGGCACAAGAAGGTGCTCGGGCTCGTCGACCGCGGCTCCATCCTCCTGGTCGTCTACACCGCGTTCAGCGAGGGCATGGTCCAGGGCATCTGGCACCAGGTGAGCCCGGCGCGACTGGCCGGGCTGCTGGCCGTTCAGGCGGTGCTCCTGGCCGTGATGCTGGCCCTGACCTGGTACGGGGCGAAGGGTCTCGGCTTCGGGCGCCAGGACCGCATCGCGATCCAGTTCGCCGGGTCCAAGAAGTCCCTCGCCGCCGGACTGCCCATGGCGAGCGTCCTGTTCGGCGCCCAGGCCTCGCTGGCGGTGCTGCCGCTGATGCTCTTCCACCAGATGCAGCTGATGGTGTGCGCGGTGATCGCCAAACGCCGGTCGCGCGACCCGGAGGCGCTCCCTGCCGATCGGGACGCCGCCCCGGTGCGTACCGCGGTCGGCACCGGCGGCCGTTCCGCCTGAGGCGTCCGCACCCGCGCGGTGCCGGTCAGCCGCCCGTGCCCGCCCCGGCCGCCCCGTCCACCCGGTCCAGGGGCAGATGCAGGACGGTGCTCGCCAGGGCGGCGGGCGGGGCACCCGCGGCGATCTCCGCGTCCGTCAGGGCCCGGTCCCACACCCGTACGTCGTCGACGGCGCCGGTGAAGCGGGCCCGGCCGTCCATCCGCTCACCGACGTGCACGCCGAAGGGCGAGTTCCGGCTGACCGAACCCGGCACGTCCGCCGTGTCCGCCGCCGCCGAACCGTCGAGGAACAGCGTGAGCCGGCCCCCACCGCGGCGCAGCGCCAGACGGTGCCACCGCCCGTCGTTGTGGGCCCCGTCGGTGCGCACCCACGCCGAGCGCGCCGCCGTCGCGCCGTCGCGCGTGGTGATCAGCCCCTGCACCCGCCCGGCGCCCGGCTCGGCACGCAGCCACACCTGGGGCTGCGTAGTGCCGACACCGCCCATCCACAGCAGCGGCTGCTCCCCGTCGGCCGCCGAGTACCGGAACCACAGCGACGCCGTGAAGTCCCCCGCGCCGAGCGCCAGCCGCTCGTCGTGGGGAAGTCGTACGGCGTCGTCCGCGCCGTCGAACGCGAGCGCGCCGCCCACCGCGCCGTCCGCGGTCGTCCCGGCGCCGCCGAGCACGGCCGCGGGCGCGGCACCGGGGGCGAGGTCGGGGGTGGTGGGGTCGGCGGGCCGGCGCGGCGCGAGCCAGTCCTCGGTGAAGCGGGCGAAGCGGATCTCGTCCCGGGCGTCGGACGCCCCGCCCTCGTACAGCAGGCCCACGGTGCCGTCGTCGACGGACACCAGGTCCGAGTAGCCCGACCAGTCCCGGGTGACGACCGTGCCGCGGTCCACGCCGTCCCAGGTCGCGCCGCCGTCCCAGGAGGAGCGGACCGTCATCGTCCGGCGGCGGTCGGGGTCGGCGGGCGCCGACAGCAGGAGGCGGTCGCCGAGGCGCAGCACCGCGCCCTGCACCTGCGGGGCGTACAGGTCGGGCAGGGCCCGGAAGGGCGCCGCGAAGCTGTCGCCGCCGTCCCGGCTGAGTGCCTGGGTGCGGTGGCCGAGGTCGGTGCCGTTCTCCTCCCGGCCGCTGACCAGGAGCGCACCGTCGGCGCGTTCGGTGAGGGTCAGCTCGGAGGGCTTCTGCCGGAAGGTGCCGTCGGCGGCGACGGGCCAGGTGTCGGTGGCGCCGGTCCTCCAGTGCTCGCCGCCGTCGTCGCTGACCACGAGGGCCGCGTGGTTGGCGGTGACCCTCCCCCAGCCTCCGGCCGGGGGGACCCCCATCTCGCTTCGCTCGCCGTCCCAGGTCTCGGCGTTGACGCCGACGACGAGCCGGCCGGGGTGGGCGCCGCCGGTGAGCTGGACGCCGTGCACGGGGCCGGTGGCGTACCAGGAGTTCCAGTCGGGCGGCAGGAGCTCGGGGCCCAGGTCGCGGGGCGCGGACCAGGTGCGGCCGTCGTCGTCGCTGTGCTGGAGGTACGGCGTGCGGGCGCAGGGCACCGCGCAGTTGGCGCCGTCCGTGCGGCCCGCGTTGTAGGTCTCCAGCAGCAGGACGCGGCCGGTCGCGCGGTCGACGACCGGGGCCGGGTTGCCGTGGGTGTCGCCGCCGCCGTCGTTGACGACCTGGAGCGGGCCCCACGTGCGTCCGCCGTCGGCGGAGCGTTTCAGGACGATGTCGATGTCACCGGCGTCCGCGCAGTCGAGGACGCGGCCCTCGGCGAAGGCCAGCAGCGTGCCGTCCGTCGTGCGCACGATCGCCGGGATGCGGAAGCAGGCGTATCCGCCGGGGTCGCGGGCCGCGTCGAAGAGCACCTGCTCCTCGAAACCGGCGGCTCGGTCGCCGGGTTGCGCGTGCGCGGGCAGAGGCGACAAGGCGAGCGTGCACGACGCGGCGAGCGCGAGCCAGAAGGGGTGGGGAGGTCGAGGCGGCATGGCGCGGTCTGCCCTTCGGGCGGCTGCGGCTGGGAGGTCGGCGAAGGTGGGGCATTTCGCCCGGACATCAGTACAAGACGGGTGCCGGGTTCGCCGGGACCGCGCCGCTGCCCGCGTGTCGGCTCCTCGGCGGAGAGCGTCCTTCCCGGGGTTGCCGCGCGACGTGACGGCCTCGTGCGCCTTCGCCGGCCGTGGCGACGGTTCGAGGCGGGGCCCCCGGGGCGCAGGGGGCGCTCCCCGCCCGGCAGGGGCCCCGCCGCCGTGCAGCGGGGAGGGGTGGGGTCAGCCCCGGGCGACCGCGGCCCGCAGGGCGACCCGGTCCTCACCCGCGTACACGTTCATGGAGCTGCCGCGCAGGAAGCCCACCAGCGTCAGCCCGGTCTCGGCGGCCAGGTCCACGGCCAGCGAGGACGGCGCCGACACCGCGGCCAGCACCGGGATGCCCGCCATCACGGCCTTCTGCGCCAGCTCGAAGGAGGCCCGGCCCGACACCAGCAGCACGGACCGGGACAGCGGCAGATCCCCGTTCTGCAGGGCGCGCCCGACCAGCTTGTCGACCGCGTTGTGCCGGCCCACGTCCTCCCGTACGTCCACCAGTTCGCCGTCCTCGGTGAACAGCGCCGCCGCGTGCAGCCCGCCGGTCCGGTCGAAGACCCGCTGGGACGCCCGCAGCCGGTCGGGCAGGTCGGCCAGCAGCTCCGGGGTGACACGGACCGGGGGAGTGTCGGCGATGGGCCAGCGGGCCGTCGTGCGCACCGCGTCCAGGCTCGCCTTGCCGCACAGCCCGCAGGACGAGGTGGTGTAGACGTTCCGCTCCAGCGTGATGTCGGGGATCCGCACGCCGGGAGCGGTCTTCACGTCGACCACGTTGTAGGTGTTGGAACCGTCGACCGTGGCGCCCGCGCAGTACACGATGTTCTGCAGGTCGCTCTGCTCGGCCAGCACGCCCTCGCTCACCAGGAAGCCCGCCGCCAGCGCGAAGTCGTCGCCGGGAGTGCGCATGGTGATGGCGAGGGGCTTGCCGTTGAGCCGGATCTCCAGCGGTTCCTCGGCGACGAGCGTGTCCGGGCGGGTGGAGACCGCTCCGTCCCTGATGCGGATGACCTTGCGTCGTTCCGTGACTCGTCCCATGTTCGTGCCCCTTGCGCCGGTCGGTGTGCCGGTCAGTCCCGGTTCTGTACGTGCTGGTAGCCGAAGCGGCCCTTGATGCACAGGTTGCCGTGGGTCACCGGATTGTCGTGCGGAGAGGTGACCTTCACGATCTCATTGTCCTGCACGTGGAGCGTGAGGTTGCAGCCCACACCGCAGTACGCGCACACCGTCGTCGTCTCGGTCTGCCGATCCTCGTCCCAGGTGCCCGCCGCCCGCATGTCGAACTCGGACTTGAAGGACAGGGCACCCGTGGGGCACACCTCGATGCAGTTGCCGCAGTACACGCACGCGGAATCGGTCAGCGGGCCGTCGTGCTCGACCGAGATCCGGGCGTCGAAGCCGCGGCCGGAGACGGAGATGGCGAAGCTGTTCTGCCACTGGTCGCCACAGGCGTCCACACACTTGTAGCAGAGGATGCACTTGCCGTAGTCGCGCACGTAGAGGTCGTTGTCGACGCGCGGTTCCTCGTCGACGCGGGCCGCGTCCGGGCCGAAGCGGTCGGGCTTCGCCTCGTACTCCTTGATCCACTGGGCGACCGAGGGGGTCGTGGAGAGATCGACCGAGGAGGCGAGGAGTTCGAGGACGACCTTGCGGCTGTGCCGGGCGCGCTCGGTGTCCGTGCGCACCACCATGCCCGGTTCCGCCCGGCGCGAGCACGCGGGGGCGAGGGTCCTGGCGCCCTCCACGTCCACCACGCAGACCCGGCAGGCGTTCTTCGGGGTGAGCGTGTCGCCCTCGCACAGGGTCGGGACGTCCTTCCCGGCGGCCCGGCAGGCGTCGAGGATCGTGGACCCTTCCGGGACCCGGGCCTCCTGCCCGTCGAGGGTGAACTCCACCAGGCGGCGCGGCACTCCGAGCGGTATCGCGGTCATTCGTACGCCCCCAGACGGTCGATGGCGGATTCCACGGCGTTCCACGCGGTCTGCCCCAGACCGCAGATCGAGGCGTCCCGCATCGCGCGGCCGACCTCGCGGAGCAGGGCGATGTCGTCGGCTGCCGCGGCGCCCGTGCGGTCGGCGATCCGGTGCAGGGCCTCCTCCTGGCGCACGGTGCCCACCCGGCACGGCACGCACTGACCGCACGACTCGTCGCGGAAGAACTCGGCGATCCGCAGGAGCAGGCGGGGAAGCGGGACCGTGTCGTCGAAGGCCATGACGACGCCGGAGCCCAGGGTCGTGCCCGCCTCGCGGGTGCCTTCGAAGGTGAGCGGGATGTCGAGTTCGTCCGGGCGGACGAAACCCCCGGCCGCGCCGCCGAGCAGGACCGCGCGGAGGTTGTCGCGGACCCCGGCGAGGGTGAGCAGTTCGCCGAGCGTGGCGCCGAAGGGGAGTTCGTAGACGCCGGGGCGGGCCACCGTGCCGGACACGCAGAACAGCTTGGGGCCGGTGGACGTCGGGGTGCCGATCGCGGCGTACGCCTGGGCCCCCATGGTGAGGATGGGGAGGACGTTGACCAGGGTCTCCACGTTGTTCTCGACCGTGGGTTTGCCGAACAGGCCCTTCTCGACCGGGAACGGCGGCTTGGAGCGGGGCTCGCCGCGGTGGCCCTCGATGGAGTTGAACAGGGCCGTCTCCTCGCCGCAGATGTACGCGCCGGCGCCGCGCCGGATCTCGATGTCGAAGGCGTAGCCCTGGCCGAGGACGTCGTCGCCGAGCAGGCCGCGGGTGCGGGCCTGCTCGATGGCGTGGGAGAGGCGGGCGAGGGCGCGGGGGTACTCGCCGCGGAGGTAGAGATGGCCCCGGTGGGCGCCGGTCGCGTAGGCCGCGATCGTCATGGCCTCGACCAGGGCGAACGGGTCGCCCTCCATCAGGACGCGGTCCTTGAAGGTGCCCGGTTCGGATTCGTCGGCGTTGCAGACGAGGTAGTGCGGGTGGTCGGGCTGGGCGGCCGTGGCCTGCCACTTGCGGCCGGTGGGGAAGGCGGCGCCGCCGCGGCCGACCAGGCCGGCGTCGGTGACCTCGCGGATGACGGCGGCGGGGCCGAGGGTGAAGGCGCGGCGGAGGGCGGTGTAGCCGCCGTGGGCGCGGTAGTCGTCCAGGGAGGTGGGGTCGGTGGTGCCGATGCGGTGGAGGAGGGTGAGGTTCGGGTCGCCGGCCTGGGGGACGGCGGTTTCGGGGGCGGGTTCGGTGGGGGCGGATTCGGGGGCGGTGGCCGCCGCGATCGCCCTGTCGGGGGTTGCGGGGGCGCATATCGCCGTCGCGTGGAGGGTGTTTCGCCCCCGCCGCCCCTTCCCATTCCCGTCCCCGGGGGCTGCCGCCCCCGGACCCCCGCTTTCGGCCTGGACGGCCTCGTCCTCAAACGCCGGACGGGCTGATTGGCCCGCCCGGATCGTCAAAGTTGCCGGGGCCCGTTCGCACAGGCCCAGGCAGGGAGATCGCTCGACCTTCACGCCGCTCTCCGGGCCCAGGCGCGTCTCCACGGCCGCGCACAACTCACTCGCACCCGCCGCCGTGCACGCCAGGTCGGTGCAGACGTGCAGGACGGTGGCCGGGCGGGGGCGGACGGAGAACATGGCGTAGAAGGTGGCCACGCCGTAGGCCTCGGCCGGCGGGACGGTCAGGCGGCGGCACACGTAGTCCAGGGCGCCCTCGCTGATCCAGCCGACGCGGTCGTTGAGCGCGTGCAGGGCCGGGAGGAGCTGGTCGCGGCGGTCCCGGGCCTCACGGCCGCCGCGTGCCCACCTGAGGTCGGCGTCGGAGCGGTCCGCGCCCTCCCAGGAGGACTCGGGCGGGCCGAGCAGGGCGTCCACGGCCGCGCGCTCCTCGTCCGTGGGTTTGCTGTCACCGAAGCGCAGGTCCACTGGCGCTCACCTTCTCGATCCGGATCGCCGAGGCCTTGAACTCCGCCGTCCCGGCGATGGGACAGTTCGCCTCGATGGTCAGCTGGTTGGTGTCCACCTCGTCGGGAAAGTGGAAGCTCATGAAGGCCAGTCCGGGGCGCAGCGCCGTGTCGACCCAGACGGGCGCGAGGAGTGAACCGCGCCGGGAGGTGACCCGGACCTCCTCGCCGACCACCACCCCGTAGCGCTCGGCGTCCTCCGGGCAGAGCTCGACGGACTCGCCGCGGCGCAGCGGGGAGGCGTAACCGCCGCTCTGCACCCCCGTGTTGTAGGAGTCGAGGCGGCGCCCCGTGGTCAGCCGGATCGGGTACTGCTCGTCGGTGAGGTCCACGGGCGGGTCGTGCCGGACGATGCCGAAGGGGGCGAGACGGCCACGGGCGGCCGGGTCCTGGGCCCACAGCCTGCCGTGCAGGTACGTCGGTTCCAGCTCCTCCGTGCTCGGGCACGGCCACTGGATGCCCTGGTGCTCCTCCAGCCGGGCGTAGGTCATGCCGTGGTGGTCGGGGGAGAGGGAACGCAGCTCGTTCCAGACCGCCTCCGCGTCGGCGTACTTCCAGTCGTGGCCCAGGCGGGCGGCGAGGTCGCAGAGGATGTCGATGTCCTCGCGGG
The DNA here is from genome assembly GCF_055635195.1 of Streptomyces sp. NPDC111628. Taxonomy (NCBI): domain Bacteria; kingdom Bacillati; phylum Actinomycetota; class Actinomycetes; order Kitasatosporales; family Streptomycetaceae; genus Streptomyces; species Streptomyces sp. NPDC111628. The sequence goes on from NZ_JBVKBZ010000002.1 coordinate 207,786, forward strand.
CCTCTCCGGGCGGGGTCACCGCCCTGCGGACGCGTTGTACGCGTCGCTCGCTGTTGGTGGTGGTGCCCTCCGTCTCGGCCCAGCCCGCCGTGGCCGGGAGGATCACGTCGGCCAGTTCCGCGGTCTTGGTGAGGAAGATGTCCTGGACCACCAGGAAGTCCAGGGCGCGCAGGCGGCGTACCGCCTGTTCGGCGTCCGCCTCCGACTGGGCCGGGTTCTCGCCGATGCAGTAGACGGCGCGGAGCGTGCCCTCCTCCATCGACTCGAACATCTCCGTCAGGGTGAGGCCGTGGTGCGGCTCGACCACCGTGTCCCAGGCCGTCTCGAACTTCCGGCGGACCTCGGGGTCGAGGACGTCCTGGAAGCCGGGGAGACGATTGGGGATGGCGCCCATGTCGCCGCCGCCCTGCACGTTGTTCTGGCCGCGCAGGGGCTGCAGGCCGGAGCCGTAGCGGCCGACGTGGCCGGTGAGCAGGGAGAGGTTGATCAGGGCGCGGACGTTGTCCGTGCCGTTGTGGTGCTCGGTGATGCCGAGGGTCCAGCACAGCTGGGCCCGCTCGGCACGGGCGTAGGCGTGCGCCAGCTCGCGGATGGCGGCGGCCGGTACGCCGGTCACCTTCTCGGCGAGGGAGAGGGTCCAGGGCTCGACCAGGGCCCGGTAGTCGTCGTAGCCCGTCGTCGCGCGTTCGATGAACGCCTCGTTGGCCAGGCCCGCGTGGATGATCTCCCGGCCGACCGCGTGCGCCAGCGGGATGTCCGTGCCGACGTTCGGGCCGAGCCAGCCCTCCGCCCACTCGGCGGTGGAGGTGCGGCGCGGGTCCACCGCGTACATGCGGGCGCCGCCCCGTATGCCCTTCAGCACGTGCTGGAAGAAGATCGGGTGCGCGAAGCGGGCGTTGGAGCCCCACATCACGATGACGTCCGTGTGCTCGATCTCCTCGTAGGAGGAGGTGCCGCCGCCCGAGCCGAAGGCGGCCGACAGGCCCGCGACGCTCGGTGCGTGACAGGTGCGGTTGCAGGAGTCGACGTTGTGGGTGCCCATGACCACCCGGGCGAACTTCTGGGCCACGTAGTTCATCTCGTTGGTCGCCCGCGCGCAGGAGAACATCCCGAACGCGCCGCGCGCCGCCGTCAGGCCCCGGGCCGTGCGGTCCAGGGCCTCCTCCCAGGTCGCCCTGCGCAACGGCGCCTCGCGCGAGTCCCGGACCAGGGGGTGGGTGAGTCGGGTGTAGGTCTTGGGGGTTCGGTCGCGTTTCCTCATGCGGCGCTCCTCAGCGCGAGCAGGTCGGACAGGGCGTGCACGGTGCGCAGGGTGGGCACCGGGACCCCGGTGATCTCCGCCAGCTCGACGACGGCCGCGAGCAGGACGTCGAGTTCGAGCGGCTTGCCGCGCTCCAGGTCCTGGAGCGTGGAGGTGCGGTGGTCGCCGACCCTCTCGGCGCCCGCGAGCCGGCGTTCGATGGAGACGCCGACCTCGCAGCCGAGGGCCGCGGCGACCGCCAGCGTCTCGGTCATCATGGTCTCGATGACCTCGCGGGTGCCGCCGTGCAGGCACATCTGCCGCATGGTGGCCCGGACCAGGGCGCTGATCGGGTTGAAGGAGATGTTGCCCAGCAGCTTCAGCCAGATGTCGCCCCGCAGGTCCGGCTCGACCGGGCACTTCAGGCCGCCCGACCGCATCGCCTCGCTGAGCGCCGTGCACCGCGGCGATACCTCCCGGCCGGGCTCGCCGATCGAGAACCGGGTGCCTTCCACATGGCGTACGACGCCGGGCTGTTCCAGTTCGGTGGCCGCGTACACGACGCAGCCGATGGCCCGTTCGGGCGCGAGCACCGCACTGACCGCGCCGGCCGGGTCGACACTTTCGAGGCGGCGCCCGTCGTACGGGCCGCCGTGCCGGTGGAAGTACCACCAGGGGATGCCGTTCTGCGCGGCCACGACCGCCGTGGCCGGGTGCAGCAGCGGCTCGATCAGCGGCCCGCACGCCGCATACGAGTGGGCCTTCAGACCGAGGAACACGTAGTCGACCGGGCCGACTTCGGCCGGGTCGTCGGTGGCGTGCGGATGCGCGGTGAAGTCGCCGCGCGGGCTGCGCACCCGTACTCCGTACTGCCTCATGGCCGCCAGATGCGGTCCACGGGCGATGAGATGCACGTCGGCGCCCGCACGGTGGAGCGCGGCGCCGACGTAGGCGCCGATCGCCCCGGCGCCGAGGACTGCGACTTTCATGGCGGGGGAGCTCCGTTCGGTCGAGGGATACCGAGGAGGAACTGAGAAGTGTCTGTCGACGAAATATTGTCTACAGTATGGAGGTTGGGGCGGCAAGGCTTTGTGCAGCACTGGTGGTGGTCTGTAGTCGAGTGATCGGCTTCTGTAGTTGTCCGCTCAACAGTCTTCTCAAGCGCTTTCCGGATGCCTACGGTTGGGGACCCATGAGTCCCCCCGTCGCACCCCCGGGCTGGAGCCGCTGGCTCGTTCCCCCGGCCGCTCTCTCGGTCCACCTCTCCATCGGCCAGGCCTACGCCTGGTCCGTGTTCAAACCGCCCCTGGAGTCCGCGCTCGGCCTCAGCGGCACGCAGAGCGCGCTGCCCTTCCAGCTCGGCATCGTCATGCTCGGGCTCTCGGCCGCGTTCGGCGGCACGCTCGTGGAGCGCCACGGGCCGCGCTGGGCGATGACCGTCGCCCTGATCTGCTTCTCGTCCGGCTTCCTGCTCTCCGCGCTCGGCGCGGCGGTGGAGCAGTACTGGCTGATCGTCCTCGGCTACGGCTTCGTCGGCGGCATCGGCCTGGGCATCGGCTACATCTCGCCCGTCTCGACGCTGATCAAGTGGTTCCCGGACCGGCCGGGCATGGCCACCGGCATCGCCATCATGGGCTTCGGCGGCGGCGCCCTCATCGCCTCGCCCTGGTCGGCGCAGATGCTGAAGTCCTTCGGCACCGACAGCTCGGGGATCGCCCTCGCCTTCCTCGTCCACGGACTGACCTACGCCGTCTTCATGCTGCTCGGCGTGCTGCTGGTGCGGGTGCCGCGGCCCAAGGCGCGGACGGACGGCCGGCCCGCCCCGCTCGAAGGGGTCCAGGTCTCGGCGCGTTCGGCCATGCGCACCCCGCAGTTCTGGCTGCTGTGGCTCGTGCTCTGCCTGAACGTCACGGCCGGCATCGGCATCCTGGAGAAGGCCGCGCCGATGATCACGGACTTCTTCGCCGACACCTCCACACCGGTGTCGGTGACCGCCGCCGCCGGGTTCGTGGCCCTGCTGTCGGCGGCCAACATGGCGGGCCGGTTCGGCTGGTCCTCCACCTCCGACCTGATCGGGCGCAAGAACATCTATCGCGTCTACCTCGGTGTCGGCGCGCTGATGTACACGCTGATCGCACTGTTCGGCGACTCCTCCAAGCCGCTGTTCGTCCTGTGCGCCCTGGTCGTCGTGTCCTTCTACGGCGGCGGCTTCGCCACGGCCCCCGCCTACCTCAAGGACCTCTTCGGCACCTACCAGGTCGGGGCGATCCACGGGCGGCTGCTCACCGCCTGGTCGCTGGCCGGTGTCCTCGGGCCGCTGATCGTGAACTGGATCGCCGACCATCAGGAGGAGGCGGGGCGGCACGGCTCGGCCCTGTACGGCACCTCGTTCCTCATCATGATCGGGCTGCTGGTCGTCGGCTTCGTCGCCAACGAACTCGTCCGACCCGTCCACGCCCGGCACCACGAACCCGCCACCCCGACGCAGCAGGAGGGCAACGATGTCACCCGACCGCAGCCAGAGTCCGCCTGACGCCACCGGGACGCCCGACCGGCGGCCGCTGATCGCCTTCACCTGGCTCTGGGTGGGCGCGCCGCTCGCCTACGGTCTCTACGAACTCGTGCGGAAGGCGACCCAGCTCTTCACCGGGTGAGGGCGCGGGCCGGTGACCGGGGACGGCCCGGGGCGGCTGAGGATGCTGACCGAAGCCGACAAGCCGGGCGCCGGAATCCTGTCGTATCACCTGCCGTCGTACCCGTCGGTCACTGATCACACTGGTGGATCCCGTACCCCGAGGCAGCGAGGACTCCACCCATGCACCAAGGCTCCCGCATCACCGCCGTCGGCCACTACCAGCCCGCCCGGATCCTCACCAACGAGGACCTGGCGGGCATGGTCGACACCAGTGACGAGTGGATCAGGAGCCGGGTGGGCATTCGTACGCGCCGGATCGCCGGACCCGACGAGCCGGTCGACGAGCTGGCCGGCCACGCCGCCGCGAAGGCGCTCGCGGCGGCCGGGCTGACCCCCGCCGACGTGGACCTGGTCGTGGTCGCCACCTCCACCGCGATCGACCGCTCCCCGAACACCGCAGCCCGCGTCGCGGCCCGCCTCGGCATCCCCGGCCCGGCCGCGCTGGACCTCAACGTCGTGTGCGCGGGCTTCACCCACGCCCTGGCCACCGCCGACCACGCCGTACGGGCCGGTTCCGCGAGCCGGGCGCTGGTCGTCGGCGCGGACAAGATGTCCGAGGTCGTCGACTGGACCGACCGCAGCACCTGTGTGCTGGTCGGGGACGGGGCGGGGGCCGCCGTCGTCGAGGCCTGCGCACCGGGCGAGGAGGCGGGGATCGGGCCCGTGCTGTGGGGGTCGGTGCCCGAGATGGGCAACGCGGTCCGCATCGAGGGGACGCCGCCGCGGTTCGCACAGGAGGGACAGAGCGTGTACCGCTGGGCGACCACCCGGCTGCCCGCCATCGCGCGCCAGGCCTGCGAGCGGTCCGGTCTCGAGCCGGCCGACCTCGCCGCGGTCGTCCTGCACCAGGCCAACCTGCGCATCATCGAACCCCTCGCCGCGAAGATCGGCGCCGTCAACGCCGTGGTCGCCCGCGACGTCGTCGAGTCCGGCAACACCTCCGCGGCGAGCATCCCGCTCGCCCTGTCCAAGCTCGTGGAGCGGGGCGAGATCACCACCGGCGACCCGGTGCTGCTCTTCGGCTTCGGCGGCAACCTCTCCTACGCCGGACAGGTCGTCCGCTGCCCCTGAACGTCCCGGACCGTCCCCCGATGTGACGTGGCCTACACCCACGGCGTCCCGGCCCGGGCGCGCCGTAGACTGTAGACGAAAGACAATCAATACTTCGCGTACTGGTTGTGTTCCGGCCGTCGAGGGGGGACCGATGTTGTCCGCAGGACTGCCGCAGGGCGCGGTGCCCAGGCTCGAACGGCCCGGCCCGCTGCGGGACCGTGTCTACGAGGCGCTGCTCGAACTCATCACCACCCGGGCCCTCCAGCCCGGCCAGCACCTCGTCGAGAGCGAACTCGCCGGTCACCTCGGGGTGTCGAGGCAGCCGGTGCGCGAGGCGCTGCAGCGGCTCAACACCGAGGGCTGGGTCGATCTGCGCCCCGCGCAGGGCGCGTTCGTGCACGAGCCGACGGAGGAGGAGGCGGACCAGCTCCTGACGGTGCGTACGCTCCTGGAGGCCGAGGCGGCCCGGCTCGCCGCGGCCAACGCCTCCAGCGCCGGCATCGCGGCCCTGGAGGCGCTGTGCGAGGAGGGGGAGCGGGCCGTCGCCGCCGAGGACGTGGACGCCGCCGTCGCCTGCAACGCCCGATTCCACAACAAGGTCATGGAGTTGGCGGGCAACGCCGTCCTCGCCGAACTCGCGGCGCAGGTCGACCGCCGGGTCCGCTGGTACTACACGCCGGTCGCCCGCCAGCGCGGCCGTCAGTCCTGGATCGAGCACCGCGGGCTGATCGCCGCCGTCACCGAACGGGACGAGCAGGCGGCGACCCGGCTGATGCGCGAGCACACCGAGCACACCCGCCGCTCGTACCACGCCCGCGGAGAATCGTAAGGTCACAGCCCGTTCGCAGCGGGTTCACCGGCCGTCCGGCGCATGCGCCGGACGGCCTCGTCGTGTCCGGGGCCGTCCCGTGCCGCACCCTTCTTTGTCCACTCAGTGGAGAAAGTTCGCAGCAATTCATGCGTGACTTCTTCCCACACCCGGCGCCCACTGCTACGTTCCCTCCGAAAGCAAGCCACGCCGGCACGTCACGGGCGTGGCCGGAAACCGGCGGACCCAAGGCCGATCGAGGCGGGGAGGGGCTCGTGAGACGCATGACCGCACGACCCGCTAACGCCCACCAAGCGCGACTGCTCCAGCTGTTGCGCGACGGAGGGCCCAACTCCCGTGCCCAGCTGGGCGACCAGGTCGACCTCTCCAGGTCCAAGCTGGCCGTCGAGGTGGACCGGCTCCTGGAGACCGGTCTCGTCGTGGCCGACGGACTCGCCGCCTCGCGCGGCGGGCGCCGCAGCCACAACGTCCGCCTCAACCCCGAACTCCGTTTCCTCGGAGTCGACATCGGCGCGACCTCGGTCGACGTCGCCGTCACCAACGCCGAGCTGGAGATCCTCGGGCACATCAACCAGCCACTGGACGTGCGCGAGGGCCCGGTCGCGGTCTTCGAGCAGGTCCTCGCCATGGCCGCGAAGCTGCGCGCCTCCGGGCTCGCGGAGGGCTTCGACGGCGCCGGCATCGGCGTCCCGGGGCCGGTCCGCTTCCCCGAGGGCGTGCCGGTGGCTCCGCCGATCATGCCGGGCTGGGACGGCTTCCCCGTACGGGAGGCGCTCAGCCAGGAGCTCGGCTGCCCCGTCATGGTCGACAACGACGTGAACCTGATGGCGCTGGGGGAGCAGCACGCGGGCGTCGCCCGCACCCAGCACGACTTCCTGGTCGTCAAGATCGGTACCGGCATCGGCTGCGGCATCGTCGTCGGCGGGGAGGTCTACCGCGGTACGACCGGCAGCGCGGGCGACATCGGGCACATCCAGGCCGTGCCCGACGGACGCCAGTGCGCCTGCGGCAACCGGGGCTGCCTGGAGGCCCACTTCAGCGGCGCGGCCCTGGCCCGCGACGCCACGGAGGCCGCCGAGCAGGGGCAGTCGGTCGAGCTGGCGAACCGGCTGGAGGCGAACGGGGGCCTCAGCGCCGCCGACGTCGCCGCCGCGGCGGCCGCGGGCGACGCCACCGCACTGGACCTGATCAGGGAGGGCGGCCGCAGCACCGGCCAGGTCATCGCCGGCCTGGTCAGCTTCTTCAACCCGGGCCTGGTGGTGATCGGCGGCGGGGTGACCGGCCTCGGCCACAACCTGCTCGCCGCGATCCGCACCCAGGTCTACCGCCAGTCGCTGCCCCTGGCGACCGGCAACCTGCCCATCGTTCTGGGGGAGTTGGGCCCCACCGCCGGAGTCATCGGCGCGGCCCGGCTGATCAGCGACCACCTGTTCTCACCCGCGTAGCCACCGTTCGGCTCCCGAGCTTCACCCAGCACGGCGCTCTGCCCCGCTATGCCCTGCTCCCTACCGCACCACACGCCCCGCACCACCACGCCCTGCTCTGCTCTGCCCTGACACCGGCCCGCACGCCCGCCGAGGGGACCTCACATGGCACCAGAACCACCGCTGCTCAGCATGTCCGGCATCACCAAGTCGTTCCCCGGAGTCCGGGCCCTCGACGGCGTCGACCTCGACGTCCAGGCCGGCGAGGTGCACTGCCTCCTCGGCCAGAACGGCGCCGGGAAGTCCACCCTCATCAAGGTGCTGGCCGGCGCCCACCAGCCCGACACCGGCACCATCCGCTGGCGCGGCGAGGAGGTCACCCTGCGCTCGCCCATCGCGGCCATGCGTCTGGGCATCGCCACCATCTACCAGGAACTCGACCTGGTCGAGCACCTGTCGGTCGCCGAGAACGTCCACCTCGGCCACGAGCCGACCGCCGCCGGCTTCGTCGTACGGGGCAGGGCGGCCAAGGCGTCGACGGCCGCGCTGCTCAAGCGGCTCGGGCACCCCGAGGTCGACCCGGGGCGGCTGGTCGGCGACCTGTCGGCGGCGCAGCAGCAGATCGTGTCGATGGCACGGGCGCTGTCGCACGACGTACGGCTGATCGTCATGGACGAGCCGTCCGCCGCGCTCGACCCGGACGAGGTCGACAACCTCTTCCGCATCGTCGCCGACCTCACCGCCGACGGAGTCGCCGTCGTCTACATCTCGCACCGCCTGGAGGAGATCCGCCGCATCGGCGACCGGGTCACCGTCCTCAAGGACGGCCGCGCGGTGGCCGGCGGGCTGCCCGCCGAGTCGACGCCGACCAGCGAGGTGGTGGCGCTGATGACCGGCCGCAACGTCGAGTACGTCTTCCCGGACCGGCCCACCGCACCGCCCGCCGGCGCACCCGTGCTGAGCGTCGAAGGACTGTCCCGGGAGGGGGAGTTCGAGCGGCTCGACCTGGAGGTGCGCCCCGGCGAGATCGTCGGCCTCGCCGGACTGGTCGGCTCCGGCCGCTCCGAGATCCTGGAGACGGTCTACGGCGCCCGGAAGGCGAGCACCGGCCAGGTCCTCGTCGACGGGCGGCCGCTCAGGCCCGGCAGCGTGCGGGCCGCGGTCCGCGCCGGGCTGGGTCTCGCCCCCGAGGAACGCAAGGCCCAGGCCCTGCTGATGCTGGAGTCCGTCACCCGCAACGTGTCGGTCTCCGCCATGTCCCGCTTCTCGCGCGGCGGCTGGATCGACCGCGGCGCCGAACTCGGCGCCGCCCACAAGGCGACCCGCGAGCTGTCGCTGCGGCCCGACAACCCCGCCGTGCCCGTGCGCACCCTGTCCGGCGGCAACCAGCAGAAGGCGGTCCTCGCCCGCTGGCTGCTGCGCGGCTGCCGGGTCCTGCTGCTCGACGAACCCACCCGCGGCGTCGACGTCGGCGCCCGCGCCGAGCTGTACGCCGTCATCCGGCGCCTCGCCGACGAGGGCCTCGCCGTCCTGCTGGTCTCCAGCGAGGTGCCCGAGGTGCTGGGCCTCGCCGACCGCGTACTGGTGCTGCGCGAGGGCCGCGTCGTGCACGAGGCCCCCGCCCGCGAACTCGACGAACACCGCGTACTCGACCTCGTGATGGAAGGAAGCCCGGCGTCATGACGCAGCACGTGTCCCCGCCACGGGGCGGCACCGACAAGGCGGCACCGGTGGAAGGGCCGCCCGCCTGGCGGGTCCGGGTGGGCCGCGCCGACGTCCGCACCCTCACCCTGCTCGGCGTGCTCGCCGCCCTGGTCCTCATCGGCGGCATCACCCAGCCCGACGCGTTCCTCGACACCCGCAACCTGCAACTGGTGCTCACCCAGGCGTCCGTGATCGGCGTCGTCACCGTCGGCATGACCTTCGTCATGGTCTCCGGCGGCATCGACCTGTCCGTCGGCGCCATCGTCGCCCTCGCCTCGGTGTGGGCGACCACGGTCGCCACCCAGGAGTACGGGTTCGTCGGCATCCTCTTCACCGCGATCGTGGTGGGACTGGGCTGCGGACTGGTCAACGGGGTGCTCATCGCGTTCGGCCAGATGGTGCCCTTCATCGCCACCCTCGCCATGCTGGCCTCGGCGCGCGGCTTCGCGGAGCAGATCACCGACGGCCGCACCCAGGTCGTCACGGTCTCCAGTGTCCTGGACCTCGGCGAGCGGGACGCCTACGTCCTCGGCATCCCGCCGCTGGTCCTGGTGTTCGCGGCGGTCACCGTCATCGGCTGGCTGGTACTCAACCGGACCACTTTCGGCCGCCGCACCGTCGCCGTCGGCGGCAACGCGGAGGCCGCCCGGCTGGCCGGCATCGACGTCCGTCGCCAGCGGCTCTATCTCTACCTGCTCTCCGGGCTGTGCTGCGGCATCGCCGCCTTCCTGCTGGTGGTCCTGGCCGGCTCCGGCCAGAACACCAACGGCAACCTCTACGAACTCGACGCCATCGCCGCCGCGATCATCGGCGGCACGCTGTTGACCGGCGGCCGGGGCCACATTCTCGGCTCCGTGCTCGGTGTCCTGATCTTCACCACGATCACCAACATCTTCGCCCTGAACAACCTGCAGAGCGACGTCCAGCAGATCGCCAAGGGCGCGATCATCGTCGCCGCCGTGCTGGTCCAGCGCCGTACCGCAAGCACGCATTGAGGAAAGGGTTCACCGTCATGACGAAGCTCACGAGTCGCAGAGGGATGCTCTTCGGAGCCGCCGCCCTGTCCGCCGGTGCCGTCCTCACGGGGTGCACCAGCAACGACCCCGACGACGGCGACGACAAGGCCGCCGCGGACACGCAGCCGGCCGCCGACGACAAGCCCGGCAAGCCCGTCACCATCGGCTACGCCGGTCCGCAGGCCGACCACGGCTGGCTCAACGCCGTCAACGACCAGGCGAAGAAGCGCGCCGAGAAGTACTCCGAGATCACCATGGAGATCACCGAGGGCTCCAACGACACCGCGCAGCAGATCGGCCAGATCGAGACCCTCATCAACAAGAAGGTCGACGTCCTGGTCATCCTGCCGGCCGACGGCAAGGCGCTCACCCAGGTCGGCCTGAAGGCGATGCGGGCGGGCATCCCGGTCATCAACCTCGACCGGATCTTCAACAGCCCGCAGGCCTACCGCTGCTGGGTCGGCGGCGACAACTACGGCATGGGCCTCAACGCCGCCCACTACATCGGCGAGAAGCTCAAGGACAAGCCGAACGCCCGGGTCATCGAGCTGGCCGGCATCGACAACCTGGAGCTGACCCAGCAGCGCACCCAGGGCTTCGACGACGGCCTGAAGAACTACCCGAACATCAAGAAGGTGGCCCGCCAGGCCGCCGAGTTCACCGTCGAGTCCGGCCAGGCCAAGATGGCCCAGCTGCTCCAGGCCCAGTCGGACTTCGACGCCCTGTGGAACCACGACGACGACCAGGGCGTGGGCGCGCTGCGCGCCATCGAGCAGGCCGGACGCGACGACTTCCTGATGGTCGGCGGCGCGGGCGCGCTCTCCGCCTTCGAGGCCATCAAGGCCGACAGCGGCGTGCTGAAGGCGACGGTGCTCTACCCGCCGACCATGGCCGCCTCCGCGATCGACCTGGCCCGCGCCCTCGGCCAGGGCAAGGGCGTCAGCGGTCTGGCCGAGTTCGAGATCCCCTCGACCGTCACCTGCTACTCGGCCGTCGTCGACAAGGACAACGTCGACCAGTACATGTCCACGGGCTTCAAGTGAGGGCTGCCGCTCCGGCAGCGGCCTGACCAGCCGCCGCCGGGGCGGGGCCCACCCCACCGCGCCACCACGACGAGGAGGACATCCGCATGGGACAGCCGCAGCAGCCCGAGGGGGCCGGCGCCGAGGAGGCAGCCGGGACCGACAGCGGGACCGATACCGGGACCGGTGCCGGGGCGGCGACGGGGGCGTCCTCGACCAGACCGCCCCTGCGGGTCGGCATGGTCGGCTACGCCTTCATGGGCGCCGCCCACTCCCAGGGCTGGCGCACCGCCGGCCGGGTCTTCGACCTGCCGCTGAACCCGGTCATGGCCGCGATCTGCGGGCGGGACGCCGACGCCGTCCGCCTGGCGGCCGACCGGCACGGCTGGGCGAGCACCGAGACCGACTGGCGGACCCTGGTCGAACGGGACGACATCGACCTCGTCGACATCTGCACCCCCGGCGACAGCCACGCCGAGATCGCGCTGGCCGCGCTCGCCGCCGGAAAGCACGTGCTGTGCGAGAAGCCGCTGGCCAACACCGTCGAGGAGGCGCAGGCGATGACCCGCGCCGCCGAGGAGGCCACAGCCCGGGGCCAGTTGGCGATGGTCGGCTTCAACTACCGCCGGGTCCCGGCCACCGCGCTGGCCCGGCGGATGGTCGCCGAGGGCCGGGTCGGCCGGCTGCGGCATCTGCGGGTGACCTACCTCCAGGACTGGCTGGTCGACCCGAAGGCCCCGCTCACCTGGCGGCTGCGCAAGGAGCTGGCCGGGTCGGGGGCGCTCGGCGACCTGGGCGCCCACATCGTCGACCTCGCCCAGTACCTGTCGGGCGAGCGGATCGCGGGCGTCTCCGCCCTCACCGAGACCTTCGTACGGGAACGCCCGCTGCCCGCCGGCGCCCCACGGGGACTGTCCGCGGGGTCGGCGGACGGGGTGACGGGGCAGGTCACCGTCGACGACGCCGCCGTGTTCACCGGCCGCCTCACCTCCGGCGCCCTGGTCTCCTTCGAGGCCACCCGCTACGCCACCGGCCGCAAGAACGCCCTGCGCATCGAACTCAACGGCGAGCGCGGCTCCCTCGCCTTCGACCTGGAACGGCTCAACGAGCTGTCGTACCACGACGGCACCGAGCCCGGGGAGCACGCCGGCTTCCGCCGGATCCTGGTCACCGAACCCGAACACCCCTACCTGGACGCCTGGTGGCCGCCGGGCCACGGACTCGGCTACGAGCACACCTTCGTGCACCAGGCGCGCGACCTCGTGCACGCCGTCGCCGAAGGCCGGGGCCCCGAACCCTCCTTCGCGGACGGGCTGCAGGTGCAGCGCGTGCTCGCCGCCGTGGAGGAGAGCGCCGAGAAGAACTCCGTCTACACCCCGATCACCCCCTGAGGAGGCCGGCAGCGCCATGCCACGCAACTTCACGCTCTTCACCGGACAGTGGGCGGACCTGCCGCTGGAGGAGGTCTGCCGCCTCGCCCGCGACTTCGGCTACGACGGCCTGGAACTCGCCTGCTGGGGCGACCACTTCGAAGTCGACAAGGCCCTCGCGGACCCCTCCTACGTGGACTCCCGGCACCAGCTGCTCGACAAGTACGGCCTCAAGTGCTGGGCCATCTCCAACCACCTGGTCGGCCAGGCCGTCTGCGACGCCATCATCGACGAGCGCCACGAGGCCATCCTGCCCGCCCGCATCTGGGGCGACGGCGACGCGGAGGGCGTACGGCAGCGCGCCGCCGCCGAGATCAAGGACACCGCACGCGCCGCCGCCCGGCTCGGCGTCGACACCGTCATCGGCTTCACCGGCTCGGCGATCTGGCACCTGGTCGCCATGTTCCCGCCGGCGCCGGAGTCCATGATCGAGCGCGGCTACCAGGACTTCGCCGACCGCTGGAACCCGATCCTGGACGTCTTCGACGCCGAGGGCGTGCGGTTCGCACACGAGGTGCACCCCAGCGAGATCGCCTACGACTACTGGACCACGCAGCGCGCCCTGGAGGCGGTCGGCCACCGGCCCGCCTTCGGCCTCAACTTCGACCCCTCCCACTTCGTGTGGCAGGACCTCGACCCCGTCGGCTTCCTGTGGGACTTCCGCGACCGCATCTACCACGTCGACTGCAAGGAGGCCCGCAAGCGCCTCGACGGCCGCAACGGGCGGCTCGGCTCGCACCTGCCGTGGGGCGACCCCCGGCGCGGCTGGGACTTCGTGTCGGCCGGGCACGGCGACGTCCCCTGGGAGGACGTCTTCCGCATGCTGCGCTCCATCGACTACCAGGGGCCCGTCTCCGTCGAGTGGGAGGACGCCGGCATGGACCGGCTGCAGGGCGCGCCCGAGGCCCTCACCCGGCTCAAGGCCTTCGACTTCGAGCCGCCCAGCGCGTCCTTCGACGCCGCGTTCAACAGCTGATCGCGCGCTCCCGACCGCAGGCCGGGACGGGGACCGGACCACCCGCCGGTCCCCGGTCCGGCCTGCCCGAATCCCGCTTTGTCCTGAGTTGGGAAAAAGTTCAACCAGCTGCGGTCCAAGGGGTGTTCGCCCCGGAAGAACGCGGTTACCGTCCCTGAAGTGTTCAGGACATTCACGTCTCCGGGGTGACGGCGCACCCCGGCGCCCGCATCGCACGTCTTCGCACCCATCCCGTACGGCCCACCCGTTCCCGGAGGGACTTCGTGCACAGAACCAGACTCAAAGCCACCGGCACCACCAGGCGCCCCAGGCTCCGCACCACCCTCGCCCTGTTCACCGGCCTGCTGCTGGCCGTGGGCACCCCGGCGACCGTCGCCGGCGCCCACCCCGGCCACCCGGAGCACGACGAGACGCCGGCCGCCGCCGAGGGGCAGTTCCAGCAGGTGCCCCTCGCCAAGGGCGAGCCCGAGATGGGCGAGCCGATGTCGCTCGCGGTGCTCCCGGACCGCAGCGTCCTGCACACCGCCCGCGACGGCACACTGCGCCTGACCGACCAGGGCGGCGTCACCAAGGTCGCCGGCAAGATCCCCGTCTACAACCACGACGAGGAGGGACTGCAGGGCGTAGGCATCGACCCGGACTTCGAGAACAACCGGGCGATCTACCTCTACTACGCCCCGCCGCTCGACACCCCCGCGGGCGACGCCCCGGAGAACGGCACCGCCGAGGACTTCAAGCCGTTCGACGGCGTCAACCGGCTCTCCCGCTTCGTCCTGAACGCCAACGGCACGCTGGACATGGCCAGCGAGAAGAAGGTCCTGGACGTCGCGGCCTCCCGCGGCACCTGCTGCCACGTCGGCGGCGACATCGCCTTCGACGCCGAGGGCAACCTCTACCTCTCCACCGGCGACGACACCAACCCGTTCGCCTCCGACGGCTACACGCCCATCGACGAGCGCGCCGACCGCAACCCGGCCTTCGACGCCCGCCGCAGCGCCGGCAACACCAACGACCTGCGCGGCAAGCTGCTGCGCATCAAGGTCGCCGAGGACGGCTCGTACACCGTCCCGGAGGGCAACCTCTTCGAGCCCGGCACGGAGAAGACCCGGCCCGAGATCTACGCGATGGGCTTCCGCAACCCGTTCCGGATCAGCGTCGACAAGAAGACCGGCACGGTCTACGTCGGCGACTACGGCCCCGACGCCGGCGCCGCCGACCCGAAGCGCGGTCCGGCCGGACAGGTCGAGTTCGCCAAGGTCACCAAGGCCGCCAACTTCGGCTGGCCCTTCTGCACCGGCGACAACGACCCGTACGTCGACTACGACTTCGCCACCAAGACCTCCGGCGAGACCTTCGACTGCGCGGCCCCGAAGAACACCTCGCCGCACAACACCGGCCTCACCGACCTGCCGCCCGCGCAGGCCGCGTGGATCCCTTACGACGACGACTCCGTGCCCGAGTTCGGCAGCGGCTCCGAGTCCCCGATGGGCGGCCCGGTCTACCGCTACGACCCCGAGCTCGACTCCAGCGTCAAGTTCCCCGAGGAGTACGACGGGGACTTCTTCGCCGGTGAGTTCGGCCGCCGGTGGATCAAGCGGATCGAGCAGACCGAGGACGGCGCGGTCGCGAAGATCAACGACTTCCCGTGGACCGGCACCCAGATCATGGACATGGAGTTCGGCCCCGACGGCGCGCTCTACGTGCTCGACTACGGCCTGTCCTGGTTCCAGGGCGACAAGGACTCCGCCCTGTACCGGATCGAGAACGCCGCGGACGGCTTCTCGCCGATCGCCGAGGTGAGCGCCAACAAGACCTCCGGCGCGGCCGGACTGAAGGTCGCCTTCACCGCCACCGCCAAGGACGCCGACTCCCCGGACCTCACCTACAGCTGGGACTTCGGCGACGGCACCAAGGGTGAGGGGCTCACGCCCACCCACAAGTACAAGAAGGTCGGCACCTACACCGCGACCTTCACCGCCAAGGACCCCGAGGGCAACACGGGCAACGCCAGCGTCCGGATCGTGGTCGGCAACACCGAGCCCAAGGTGGTCATCGAGACCCCGGGCAACGGCACCCTGCTGCCCATGGGCGAGCCCATCCCCTTCAAGGTGAAGGTCACCGACCCCGAGGAGACGATCGACTGCTCCAAGGTCAAGGTCGCCTACAGCCTCGGCCACGACTCCCACGCCCACGAGCTGACCAGCGAGATGGGCTGTGAGGGCACCCTCAACCCGCCGCCGGGCGACGGCGGTCACGACCCCAACGCCAACATCTACGGCGTCGTCGGCGCCAGCTACACCGACGGTGGGGCGAACGGTCAGGAGGCCCTGACCGGCACCGCCCGCACCGTGATCCAGCCCCCGCACCGCCAGGCCGAGCACTTCACCACCCAGCAGGGCGTGTCGCTGATCGACAAGACCGGCGCCAACGGGGGCAAGACCGTCGGCGACATCAACGACGGCGACTGGATCTCCTTCACCCCCTACAAGTTCGACGGGCAGAGGAAGCTGACCGTACGGGCCTCCTCCGGCGGCGCCGGCGGCTACGTCGAGGTGCGCACCGGCTCGCCCACCGGTCCGCTGCACGGCTCGGCGTACATCCCGCCGACCGGCAGCTGGGAGACCTTCCAGAACGTCGACGTGCCGCTGCGGGCCCTGCCCAAGAAGACCACCGACATCTACCTGGTCTTCAGGGGCGGCGAGGGCGCGCTGTTCGACATCGACGACTTCGAGTTCTCCAAGGAGCCGTTCAAGGCCGGCAAGAAGGTCCTGGTCTTCTCCAAGACCGCGGGCTTCCGTCACGACTCCATCCCGGCGGGCATCGCCGCCCTGAAGGAGCTGGGCACCCCGGCCGGCATCTCGGTCACCGCGACCGAGGAGGCCGGACAGTTCACCACGGCCAACCTCGCCAAGTACGACGCGGTCGCCTTCCTGTCCACCACCGGTGACGTACTGGGCGCCGACCAGCAGAAGGCGTTCGAGAACTACGTCAAGAACGGCGGCGGCTACATGGGCATCCACGCCGCCGCCGACACCGAGTACGACTGGGAGTTCTACGGCGGCCTCGTCGGCGCCTACTTCGACTCGCACCCGGCCATCCAGAAGGCCACCGTCCGCGTCGAGGACCACGACCACCCGGCCACCGCGCACCTGGACGACACCTGGGAGCACACCGACGAGCTGTACAACTACCGCACCAACCCGCGTGAGCAGGCCAAGGTCCTCGCCACCCTCGACGAGACCACCTACCAGGGCGGGAACATGAAGGGCGACCACCCGATCGCCTGGTGCCAGAGCTACGGCGGCGGCCGCTCCTTCTACACCGGCCTCGGCCACACCAAGGAGTCCTACGCGGACGAGACCTTCCGCGGCCACCTGCTCGGCGGCATGCAGTACGCCACCGGCCAGGTCAAGGCCAACTGCAAGCCGTCCAAGGGCTACCGGGACATCTTCAACGGCCAGACCCTGGAAGGCTGGAAGCAGGCCGGCCCCGGCAAGTTCAACGTCAAGGACGGCGTCCTGGAGTCCGAGGGCGGCATGGGGCTGCTCTGGTACCAGGCCAAGGAGCTGAAGTCGTACTCGCTCAAGCTCGACTGGAAGATGCGGGGCGACGACAACTCCGGTGTCTTCGTGGGCTTCCCGGCCTCCGACGACCCCTGGTCCGCCGTCAACAAGGGCTACGAGATCCAGATCGACGCCACGGACGCCGTGGACCGCACCACCGGTGCGATCTACACCTTCAAGGCGGCGAACATCAAGGCCCGTGACCAGGTTCTGCGGCCGCCCGGCCAGTGGAACTCCTACGAGATCAAGGTCCAGGGCGAACGCCTCCAGGTGTTCCTCAACGGAGTCAAGATCAACGACTTCACCAACAAGGACCCCGAGCGGAGCCTGACCGACGGCTACATCGGCCTGCAGAACCACGGCGCCGACGACCAGGTCTCCTTCCGCAACATCCAGCTCAAGGAACTGCCCTCCTAGGGCGGACCCGCCCCTGAGGGGTGACCTCCCGCGGGAGGCGCCCCGAGGGGCGACCGGAACGGCGGCGGGCGGAGGACGCCGGACCTCCGCCCGCCGTCACCCCGAACGGAACCCCCGGCCGTACCACCGCTCGTGTGTGCACGACGCGCTCGACAAGGAGGCTGCCCATGTCCGCGTCCCCCTCTGCTTCCTCCCGTGGCTCCCGTACCGGTGTCTGGCTGATCGGAGCCCGCGGCTCCGTCGCCACCACGGTGGTGGCGGGCTGCGCCGCCGTGACCGCGGGACTGCACCCGCCGACCGGCATGATCACCGAGACCCCCGACTTCGCCGACGCGGGACTCCCCGCCCTCCCGGCCCTCGTCTTCGGCGGTCACGACACCGTGGACTGCCCCCTGCCCAAGCGGGCCGAGGCCCTGGCCGCCGGCGGCGTGCTGCCGCACGGACTGCCCTCGGCCGTGCACGCGGAACTGGCCGCGGCCGACCGCGAGATCCGCCCCGGCGGCCCCCTGCCCGGCGACACCCGCGACGAGGAGGAGCTGATCGCCGCGTTCGCCGCGGACATCACCGACTTCGCGCGCCGCTCGGGTGCGGAACGGACGGTGGTCGTGAACGTGGCCTCCACCGAGCCCGCGCCCACCGGGGGCTCCCTGCCCGCCAGCTCGCTGTACGCGGCCGCCGCGCTGCGGGCCGGCTGCCCGTACGTCAACTTCACCCCGTCGACCGGCCTGCACCATCCGGCGCTGTCCGCACCGGCCGAGGCGAGCGGCCTGCCCTACGCGGGCCGCGACGGCAAGACCGGGCAGACGCTGCTGCGCTCGGTGCTCGGCCCGATGTTCGCGCAGCGGGCGCTGGCGGTGCGGGCCTGGTCCGGCACCAACCTCCTGGGCGGGGGCGACGGCGCCGCCCTCGCCGACCCGGCGGCCGCCGCCGCGAAGAACGCCGGCAAGGAACGCGTCCTCGCCGACACCCTCGGGGCCCCCGTCGAGGGCGAGGTCCACATCGACGACGTGCCCGCGCTCGGCGACTGGAAGACCGCCTGGGACCACATCGCCTTCGACGGCTTCCTCGGCGCCCGCATGTTCCTCCAGACCACCTGGCAGGGCTGCGACTCGTCCCTCGCCGCGCCGCTCGTCCTGGATCTGGCCCGGCTGGCCGCCCGCGCCCACGAGCGGGGCCTGTCCGGCCCCCTGGGTGAACTGGGCTTCTTCTTCAAGGACCCGGTGGGGGACGGCCCGTCGGCCCTGGCCGAGCAGTACGGGGAGCTGAAACGCTTCGCCGGGCGACTGCGCGACGACGCGGACCGCGCCCCCGCCGACGGGCAGGGCCGCGAGGGCGGGGAGAACGGTGCAGCCGGGGAGAACGGTGACGCCGTTGCCCTCCGGTCCGACGGCCGCGGCCTCGAAGGCGGGGCCGGGCGATGAGCCGCACCGCCGCCCCGGCGCGGGACACCCCCGGGCCGTCGGGAGCCTCGGCCGCGGCGACGCGGACGCCGGCCGGAGCATCGGGGGTGCCGGGAGCGGCCTCCGGGACCACCGGGCCGCCGCCCGCGACCGCCGAAGCGTCCCCGCGGTCCGCCCGCCTCGGAGCCTGGGCCGAACTGCTGCGGCTGCCCGCCCTGTTCACCGTCCCCGGCGACGCCCTGGCCGGCGCGGCGGCGGCCGGTGCCCGCCCCGGGCCCCGCACCCTGCTCGCCATCGGCTCCTCCCTGTGCCTGTACGAGGCCGGCATGGCCCTCAACGACTGGGCCGACCGCGCGGAGGACGCCGCGGAACGCCCGCACCGCCCCCTCCCCTCCGGCCGCATCCGCCCCGCCGCCGCCCTGACCGCCGCCGGGGTGCTCACCGGCGCGGGCCTGGCGCTGGCGGCCGGTGCGGGACGTCCCGCGCTCGCGGTGGCGGCGCCGCTGGCAGCCACCGTCTGGGCCTACGACCTCGCCCTGAAGCACACCCCGGCCGGCCCCGTGGCCATGGCGGCCGCCCGCGGACTGGACCTGCTCCTGGGCGCGGCCGCCACCGGCGGCGCCACCCGTGCCGCGCTGCCCTCCGCGGCGCTGCTCGGCAGCCACACCCTCGCGGTCACGGCCGTCTCCCGCCGGGAGACCACCGGCGGTTCCGTCCTGGCCCCGCTCGCCGCCCTCGCGACGACGGGGGCGCTGACCGGCCTGGTCGCCCGCCGCCGCACCCGACTCCCGGCAGGCCGGCGGGCAGCAGCCGCCCCCGGCCTGTCGGGCTCCAACCCGGCACCCACCGTCACCGACGCCCTCGCGGCCGCCCTGGGCGCCGCCTACGCCGCGACGGCCGCCCGCCCCTACTTCCACGCCGCGCTCAACCCCTCACCCCCGCTCACCCAACGCGCCGTGGGCGGCGGCATCCGGGCCACCATCCCGCTCCAGGCAGCGCTCGCCGCCCGCTTCGGTGCGTCCGGCGCGGTGGCCACGTCGCTCCTGGTGGCGGCCCTCGCACCGGCCGGCCGGCGGTTCGCGAAGAGGTCCGCCATGAGGAAGGTGAGCATCACGTGAGCCGGAACCCGCATCAGGGGCCGAACGAGACCGGAGACGGCACCGCCACCCAGCCGCCGCTCCGCTTCGGCTACGGCACCAACGGCCTCGCCGACCTCCGCCTCGACGACGCCCTCGCGCTGCTCGCCGACCTGGGGTACGACGGCGTCGGCCTGACCCTCGACCACATGCACCTCGACCCCCTGGCCGACGACCTCGCCGCCCGCACCCGCCGCCTCGCCCGGCGGCTGGACACGCTCGGTCTGGGCGTCACCGTGGAGACCGGCGCCCGCTACGTACTCGACCCGCGCCGCAAACACGGACCTTCCCTGCTCGACCCCGACCCGGAGGACCGCGCCCGCCGCACCGGCCTGCTCGTACGCGCCGTCGACGTCGCCGCCGAACTCGGGGCCCACGCCGTGCACTGCTTCAGCGGCGTCCCCCCGGCGGGCACGGACGAGGACACGGCCTGGAAGCGGCTGGCCGAGGCCCTCGGCCCGGTCCTGGACGCCGCCGCCACCGCGGGCGTCCCCCTCGCGGTGGAGCCCGAACCGGGGCACCTGCTCGCCACCCTCGCCGACTTCCACACCCTGCGCCGCACCCTCGGCGACCCCGAACACCTCGGACTCACCCTGGACATCGGCCACTGCCAGTGCCTCGAACCGCTCCCGCCCGCCGACTGCGTGCGCGCCGCCGCCCCCTGGCTGCGCCACGTGCAGATCGAGGACATGCGCCGCGGCGTCCACGAACACCTCCCCTTCGGTGACGGCGAGATCGACTTCCCGCCCGTCCTCGAAGCCCTGGCCACCACCGGCTACCAGGGACTGACCGTCGTCGAACTGCCCCGCCACTCGCACGCGGGTCCCCACTTCGCCGAACGCTCCCTCCCCTTCCTGCGCCGGGCCGCACCGGCACCACCCCGCACCAACCGCTCGGGCGAGCCCTCCGCCACCCACTGAAGGGAGCCACACCATGACGCAGCCGCACGCCGCCCACGTCACCCCCGACACCCAGGACGCGGACGGCACCCCCGACGGGCAGAACCTCCAGGGCACCACCCCCGCCCACGTCCCGCCCGCCGACCTGCGCGCCGCCCTCGCCACCCGGCTCGGCGGATCCGCCCGGGCCTGGCTGGACCAGGCCCTCGACGAGGCCGCCGCCCACCCCGGCACCCACGGCCCCATCTCGGTGTGGGAACTGCGCCTCGCCGAGGCAGGCCGCCGCTGCGGGCCCGCCCACGCCGACGCCGCCCGCGTCCTCGTCCTGCACGCCGCCCGCGCCGACACCGGCGCCCTGACCCGGGTGTACTCCCAGGGCACCGCCGACGAACGCCGCGCCGTCCTGCACGCCCTGCCCCACCTGGTGCCGGGACCGGACGCCCTCCCCCTCGTCGAGGACGCCCTGCGCACCAACGACACCCGGCTCGTCGCCGCCGCCCTCGGCCCGTACGCCGCCCGGCACCTCGACGCCCACCAGTGGCGGCACGCCGTGCTCAAGTGCCTGTTCACGGGGGTCCCCGTCGACAGCGTGGCGGACCTCGCCCGCCGGGCCCACGGCGACGACGAACTCGCCCGGATGCTCGCCGACTACGCCGCCGAACGTACCGCCGCGGACCGCACCGTCCCCGAAGACCTGCACCGCGTCCTGGCCCTGACCGAGTCCGGACGCCCCGCGCCCGGTACGGCCGACCCCCACGGCAAGGAGTCCTGATGCGCATCTTCGACCCCCACATCCACATGACCTCCCGGACCACCGACGACTACGAGGCCATGTACGCGGCCGGCGTCCGCGCCCTCGTCGAGCCGTCCTTCTGGCTGGGCCAGCCCCGCACCTCGCCCGACTCCTTCCGCGACTACTTCGACGCCCTGCTCGGCTGGGAACCCTTCCGCGCCGCCCAGTACGGCATCGCCCACCACTGCACCATCGCGCTGAACCCGAAGGAGGCGAACGACCCCCGGTGCCTGCCCGTCCTCGACGAGCTGCCCCGCTATCTCGTCAAGGACCGGGTGGTGGCGGTCGGCGAGATCGGCTACGACTCCATGACGCCCGCCGAGGACACCGCCCTGACCACCCAGCTCCAGCTCGCCGCCGACCACGGGCTGCCCGCCCTCGTGCACACCCCGCACCGCGACAAGCTCGCCGGCCTGCGCCGCACCCTGGACGCGGTCCGGGAGTCCGCGCTGCCGACCGAGCGGGTCCTGGTCGACCACCTCAACGAGACCACCGTCAAGGAGGCCAAGGACAGCGGCGCCTGGCTCGGCTTCTCCGTCTATCCGGACACCAAGATGGACGAGGCCCGGATGGTCGCCCTGCTGCGCGAGTACGGCCCGGAGCAGGTCCTCGTGAACTCCGCCGCCGACTGGGGCAGGAGCGACCCGCTCAAGACCCGCAAGGTCGGCGACCTGATGCTCGCCGAGGGCTTCACCGAGGACGACGTGGACCGGGTGCTGTGGCGCAACCCCGTCGCCTTCTACGGGCTCAGCGGACGCCTGGAACTCGACGTGGCCTCCGGGGACGCCACGCACGAGGGCAACTCCATTCTGCGCGGCGGGGAGTGAGCCATGCGCTTCCGGCACCCCGACGGCTCCACCGTCCACCTCGCCTACTGCACCAACGTGCACCCCGCCGAGACCCTGGACGGCGTCCTCGCCCAGCTCCGCGACCACTGCGAACCGGTCCGCAAACGCCTGGGCCGCGACCGCCTCGGCATCGGGCTGTGGCTCGCCCGCGACGCCGCCCACGCCCTGGTCACCGACCCCGCCGCCCTGCGCGGCCTGCGCACCGAACTCGACCGGCGCGGCCTGGAGGTCGTCACCCTCAACGGCTTCCCCTACGAGGGCTTCGGCGCCGAAGAGGTCAAGTACCGCGTCTACAAGCCCGACTGGGCCGACCCCGAACGCCTCGAACACACCACCTCCCTGGCCCGTCTCCTCGCCGGACTGCTGCCCGACGACGTCACGGACGGCACCATCTCCACCCTGCCGCTGGCCTGGCGCACCGCGTACGACGAAACCCGCGCCGACAAGGCACGCGCCGCCCTCGGCACCCTCGCCGAACGCCTCGACGCGCTCCAGGACCTGACCGGCCGCTCCATCCGCATCGGCCTGGAACCCGAACCCGGCTGCGTCGTCGAGACCACCCACGACGCCATCGCCCCGCTGACCGCGATCGCCCACGACCGCATCGGCGTGTGCGTCGACACCTGCCACCTCGCCACCTCCTTCGAAGACCCGCACACCGCCCTGGACGAGCTCACGGCCGCCCGCGTGCCCGTCGTCAAGTCCCAGCTGTCCGCCGCACTGCACGCCGAACACCCCGCCGACCCCGCGGTCCGCGAAGCACTCGCCGCCTTCGCCGAGCCGCGCTTCCTGCACCAGACCCGCACCACCACCCCCTCCGGCGGCCTGCACGGCACCGACGACCTCGACGAGGCCCTCGCGGACGGCGGCCCACTGCCCGGCACCGCACCCTGGCGCGCCCACTTCCACGTCCCCCTGCACGCGGCCCCCGCCGCGCCCCTCACCTCCACCCTTCCGGTGCTCAAGGCCGCGCTGACCCGGCTCGTCGGCGGCCCGCACCCCCTCACCCGGCACCTGGAGGTCGAGACCTACACCTGGCAGGCCCTCCCGCCCGAGCTGCGGCCCCGCGCCCGCGCCCAGCTCACCGACGGCATCGCCGCCGAGCTGACCCTCGCCCGCGACCTGTTGACGGACCTCGGCCTGAAGGAACTGCCATGACCCCACCCACCCCCTCCGACGGACCGACCCCCCTTCTCGTCCTGGACGTCGTCGGTCTCACCCCCCGCCTTCTCGACCACATGCCCCACCTCAAGCAGCTCGGCCAGTCCGGCTCCCGCGCGCCGCTCGGCACCGTCCTGCCGGCCGTCACCTGCGCCGCCCAGTCCACCTTCCTGACCGGCACCATGCCCGCCGAGCACGGCATCGTCGGCAACGGCTGGTACTTCCGCGAACTCGGCGACGTCCTGCTGTGGCGCCAGCACAACGGACTCGTCACCGGCGACCGACTCTGGGACGCGGCCCGCCGCGCCCACCCCGGCTACACCGTCGCCAACATCTGCTGGTGGTACGCCATGGGCGCCGACACCGACTTCACCGTCACCCCCCGTCCCGTCTACTACGCCGACGGCCGCAAGGAACCCGACTGCTACACCAGGCCCCCGGCCCTGCACGACGAACTCACCGACAAGCTCGGCACCTTCCCCCTCTTCCACTTCTGGGGACCCGGCGCGGACCTGGTCTCCAGCCAGTGGATCATCGACGCCACCCGGCACATCATGGCCACCCGGCATCCCGACCTGACCCTCTGCTACCTCCCTCACCTCGACTACGACCTGCAGCGCTTCGGCCCCGACGACCCGCGTTCCCTGAAGGCCGCCGCCGACCTCGACGCGGCGCTGGCCCCGCTGCTCGACGACGCCCGCGCCGAGGGCCGCACCGTCGTCGCCCTGTCCGAGTACGGCATCACCCCCGTCAGCCGGCCCGTGGACATCAACCGGGCCCTGCGCCGCGCCGGACTGCTCGAGGTGCACACCCAGGACGGCATGGAGTACCTGGACCCGATGGCCTCCCGCGCCTTCGCGGTCGCCGACCACCAGGTGGCCCACGTGTACGTCCGCCGCCCCGAGGACCTCGACGCCACCCGTGCCGCCCTGGACGGACTACCCGGCATCGAGCAACTCCTCGACGACGAGGGCAAGAAGGCCCAGCACCTCGACCACCCCCGCGCCGGCGAACTGGTCGCCCTCGCGGAGCCGGACGCCTGGTTCACGTACTACTACTGGCTCGACGACGACCGCGCGCCCGACTTCGCGCAGCTCGTCGAGATCCATCGCAAACCCGGCTACGACCCGGTCGAGCTGTTCATGGATCCGCTCGACCCCTACGTCAAGGTCAAGGCGGCCGGCGCCCTGGCCCGCAAGAAGCTCGGCATGCGCTACCGCATGGCGGTCGTGCCCCTGGATCCCTCACCTATTCGAGGCAGCCACGGCCGCCTCCCCGCGAGCGACGACGACGGTCCGCTCCTCATCTGCTCCACCCCCCGCGCTGTCGGAGACCGCGTCGCGGCCACCGACGTGAAACAACTCCTGCTCCGGCTGGCCGGACTCGGCTGACGCACCACCCGGTACGCCCGCCGAATTCCGACTACTGAGAGTGAAACACACGGCACTGACAACGGCCCGCCCGAACCGCATCCGCGCAGGCCACGACCCAGAAGGCAGGCATCCGTGACCCCGTTCACCGACCCCTCCCGCACCGACGCCGGCACCGACCCGTCCGCCGACGGCCCGGGCGAGAGCCTGCGCCGCGCCCTCGGCGTGAACCGGCGCCGCTTCCTCAGCACCTGCACCGCAGTGGCGGCCGGAGCCGTCGCGGCCCCCGTCTTCGGCGCCTCCCCGGCCCTCGCCCACGACCGGGGCAGAGACCACGACCACGGACACGGACACGGACACGGACACGGCCACGGACAGATCCTCGTCCCGGCGGACAAGCGCGGCATCATCCTCTACACCGTCCGCGACGCCACCGCCCGCGACCCGCTCGCCTCCGACCTGCCCTCCGGCTTCCGCGAGGTCTTCAAGCAGCTGTCCCGGCACGGCTACCGGCAGGTGGAGTTCGCCGGATACAACCAGCACGCCAACGCGCCCGGCGGCGCCAGCCTGGAGTCCGTCAAGGGCGCCCGGCTGCTGCGCTGCTGGCTCGACGACTACGGGCTGCGCGCCCAGGGCAACCACGGCTTCATCCCGTCCTCCTGGCCGCTGACCCAGGCGGACAAGGACACCTTCAAGAAGCACCTGGAGATCGCCAACATCCTCGGCATGGACCACATGGGCACCGGCGGCGACCCCACCGGCAGCTCCTACCGCGCCGACTGGGACGTGGCCGCCGACAAGTGGAACGCCCTCGGCGCGATCGCCCACCGGGAGGGCATCAAGCTCTACACCCACAACCACGACAGCGCCTACGGCTTCCTGCTCGACGGCGGCCCGCTGGACGACCAGGGCCGGCCGACCCGCAGCTCCGGCATCAGGAAGCTGGAGTACTTCCTCAAGATCACCGACCCGCGGGTGGTCTGGCTGGAGATGGACATCTTCTGGGCGCACGTCGCCCAGTACAAGTTCCACGAGTACACCGCCCACGACGGCTCCACCCGGAAGAACGTCTTCGACCCGGCCGGCCTGGTCGTCCGCAACAACCGGCGCTACCCGCTCTTCCACGCCAAGGACGGCGTGGTCAGCACGACCAACGGCATGGGCTACGACATGGTGCCCTTCGGAACCGGAGTCATCGACTACACGACGTTCTTCTCCCGGGTCGGACAGCGCAACTACCACAACCCGATGATCGAGGACGACAACTCCCCGAGCGCCACCGATCCCTCGCAGTCCCTGCGGGAGGCCAAGATCAGCTACGACAACCTGGCCGCCCTGCGCAAGCGGCGCCACTGACCCGGAGCACGGACCGGGCGGCCCCTCCCGCGTGCTGGGGGAGGGGCCGCCCGGTCCGTGCGAAGAAGACTCCGTCAGGTCATCCCTCGCCCAGCGGCCGGGGATTCGGAGTGACGCGCTTGTCCTTCGGGCGTCCCGGTGGTTGCAGGAACAGCGCCACGAACCCGGCGAAGATCGAGATGCTGCCGGCCAGGCTGAAGGCACCGTTGTAGCCCCAGGCGCCGACCACCACGGAACCCATGCCCGCGCCCAGACCGGACACCAGCTTGGAGCTGTAGACCATCCCGTAGTTGGTGGCGTTGTTGTTCTCCCCGAAGTAGTCCGCGGTCAGTGCGGCGAACATCGGGAAGATGGCCCCGCCGCCGAAACCGGAGACGGCGGAGAAGAGCAGGAACAACGGCAGGTTCTTGATCTCGGCCGACCAGATGATGCCGAACTGGGCGAGGCCCAGGATCGCGCACACGTACAACAGGCACCGCTTGCGGCCGTACAGGTCGGAGAGCCAGCCGATGACGCCGCGCCCGGTGCCGTTGACGATCGCCTTGAGCGACATCGCGGTGGCCACGATCCCGGCCGCGAAGCCCGCCTCCTCGCCGATGTCGACCTGGAAGGCGATGCCGAAGATGTTCACGCCGGAGGTGCAGGCGAGACAGAACCACATCAGTGCCACCCGGCCGGTCCGCCAGGCCTCCATCGGGGAGTACTGCTTGACGGCCGGGGGGTTCTTCTCCAGTGAACGCCGGGCCCGCGGGTCGGCCGGCGGGTTCAGCGGGTCGATGGCGGCCGGCCACCAGTTCTTCGGCGGGTCCCGGAAGTAGAACCCGGCGACCGCCACCATCGCGGCGAGCAGGACACCCGCCGAGACCAGCACCCAGCGGAAGTTGGAGGTGTCCATGTAGCCGTGGAAGATGAAGACGAACGGCACCGAGCCATAGGCGAAACCGCCGTTGACGAAGCCGGTCTTCCCGCCCCGGCGCTCCGGGTACCACTTGCCGACCATGTTGACGCAGGTCGCGTACACCATGCCGGCACCCATGCCGCTGAACACGCCGAACCCGATGAAGGCGAGCGAGACGTGCGGCGCGAACGCCAGCGACAGATAGCCCAGCAGCGTGCCGGCCGCCCCCAGCATCATCGCCCAGCGCGCCGCCAGCTTGCCGCTCTCCCGCAGCCGCCCCGCCGGAAACGCGACGGCGGCCTGGCAGAACACCCAGGCGGTCATCATCCAGTAGATGCTGCCGCTGGACCAGTGGTGGGCCTCGTGCAGCGTGTCCTCGGCGGACGCGAACGCGTACTCGGCGGAGGAGATGCCCATCATCCCGATCCAGGGCAGGATCACCATCCACTTGCGCTTGCGCCCCATGATGTCGATGTCGGACTCGCCCACGCGGTAGACGCGTCCGTTCTTGTCGGTCACCTCCCGGTAGGCGGCGACCCGTGTGACATCGGTGGTTGTCATGTCGATTGCACCCCTAGCGTCGAAAGATCTGGCCAGCGCCCCCTGTCCAATGCCTTTCGTGCGCGCGCGGGTCCCCGGGGCCGGCCGACGCGCACCCGTCGGCCGGCCCCTCGCCGTCTCACGTCATGAACCGCCCCCCAACAAGCCCGCGGCCCGCGCCCACCGGTACTTGGCGCCCAGCACCGCCACCGGCTTCTCGGTCGTGTACGGGTACGCCACGACGCCGCGCTCGAAGAGGTACTGGCACGCCTCCTCCACCTCCACGTCGCCCGCCAGGGAGGCCACCACGGGCTTCTCGACGCCGCGTTCGCGGAACTCGGCCACCACGCGCGCGGTGAGTTCGGCGAACACCATGGGAGGCGTGACGATGGTGTGCCAGTAGCCGAGGACGAGCGCGTGGATGCGCGGGTCCTCCAGGCCGAGCCGGATCGTCGCCTCGTACGTCGACGGCGGCTCGCCCCCGGTGATGTCCACCGGGTTGCCCGCCGCACCGAACGGCGGGATGAAGGCGCGGAACGCCGTGTCCAGGTCGGGCGGGATCTCCATCAGCGACAGCCCGTTGTCCGTCACCGCGTCGGAGAGCAGCACACCGCTGCCGCCGGCGCCGGTGATGATGACCACGTTGTCGCCCTGCGGAGCGGGAAGCACCGGCAACGCGCGCGCGTACTCCAGCATCTCGTTGAGCCCCGGCGCCCGGATGACGCCGGCCTGGCGGAGGATGTCGTCGTACACGGCGTCGTCCCCGGCCAGTGCCCCGGTGTGCGACCCGGCCGCCTTGGCGCCCGCCGCCGTACGGCCCGCCTTGAGCACCACGACCGGCTTCCTCGGCACGGTCGCCCGCGCGGCCTCGACGAAGGCGCGGCCGTCCTTGAGGTCCTCCAGATGCATCGCGATGCACTCGGTGTGCGGGTCCTCGCCGAACCAGGTCAGCAGGTCGTCCTCGTCCAGGTCCGACTTGTTGCCCAGGCCCACGATCGCCGACACGCCGGTCTTCGTGGTCCGCGCGAAGCCCAGGATGGCCATGCCGATGCCGCCCGACTGCGAGGTCAGCGCGACGCCGCCCTTGACGTCGTAGGGCGTGCAGAACGTGGCGCACAGGTCCTGCCAGGTCGAGTAGTAGCCGTAGATGTTCGGACCGAGCAGCCGGATGCCGTGCCGTTCGGCGACCGCCACGATCTCGTCCTGGAGCGCCTGCTCACCGGTCTCGGCGAAGCCGGAGGGGATGAGGACGGCGTTGGGTATCCGCTTGCGCCCCACCTCCTCCAGGGCCGCCGCCACGAACCGCGCGGGGATCGCGAAGACCGCCACATCCACCTCACCGGGAACGTCGGTGACACTCTTGTACGCCTTGCGGCCCAAGATGTCATCGGCCTTCGGGTTCACCGGATGGATCTCGCCCGCGAAACCGCCGTCGACGAGGTTGCGCATCACGGAGTTGCCGATCTTCCCCGGCTCGCCCGACGCGCCGATCACCGCCACCGAAGAGGGCTGCATCAGGCGGCGCATCGAGGTGAGGATCTCCTCGCGCGTGTACCTGCGCCGCTCCTTCGGCGTGTCGGTCGCCAGGATCACCCTGATGTCGGCGGCGACCGCACCCTCGGGCGTGGCGATCACGGGGTTGAGGTCCACCTCGGCGATCTCCGGGAAGTCGGCGACCAGCTCGGAGACCCGGCGGATCTGCTCCGCCACCGCCCACCGGTCCACCCCGGCCTGCCCACGCACCCCGCGCAGCACTTCGGCCGCCCGGATCGAGTCCAGCATGGACAGCGCCTCGTCGGCGTCCACGGGGGCGAGCCGGAAGGTGACGTCCTTCAGCACCTCGACCAGCACCCCGCCGAGTCCGAACGCCACCACCTTGCCGAACGTCGGGTCGGTGACCGCCCCGACGATGACCTCCTGCCCCTGCGGCAGCAGCTCCTGGATCTGCACGCCCTCGATCCGCGCGGAGGCGTCGTACGCGCGCGCGTTGTCGACGATCCGGCAGAACGCCGACCGCACGTCAGCCGCGCCCTCGACCCCGACCACCACACCGCCGGCGTCGGTCTTGTGCAGGATGTCCGGCGAGACGATCTTCATCACCACCGGTCCGCCGAACCGCGCCGCGCACGCCACCGCCTCGTCGACGTCCCGCGCCAGTTCCTCGCCCGGTACGGCGATCCCGTAGGCGTCCGCGAGTACCTTGCCCTCGGGAGCGGTGAGCGCGGTGCGCCCCCCGGCCCGTACGGCGTCCAGGAGCCCGCGCACCCGCGCCAGGCGGTCCTCGGCCATCACGTCAGATCACCCCGCTCGACTTGAGCAGCCGCAGTTCCTCGTCGCCGAGGCCCAGCTCGCCGACGTAGACCTCCTCGTTGTGCTCGCCGAGCAGCGGTGAACTGGTCACCTGCACCGGGGAGTCCGAGAGCTTCAGCGGGCTGCCGACGGTCACGAACTCGCCCCGCTCGGGGTGGGGCACGGTGACGACCATCTCGTTGGCGACCAGGGAGTCGTCCTCGATGATCTCCTTCGTGGACAGGATCGGCCCGCACGGGATGTTGTGGGCGTTCAGCCGCTCCAGCACCTCCCACTTGGGCAGGGTGGACGACCACTCCTCGATCAGCTGGAACATCTTGTTCAGCTTCGGCAGCCGGGCCCGCGGGGTCGCCCACTCGGGGTCGTCGGCCAGCTCGGGCCGGCCGATCAGCTCGCTGAGCGGCTGCCAGCCGACCGGCTGGACGATGACGTACACGTAGTCGTTGGGGCCGCCCGGCGCGCACTTGACCGCCCACCCCGGCTGCCCGCCGCCGGACGCGTTCCCGGACCTGGGAACCTCGTCGCCGAAGTCCTCGTTGGGATATTCGGCGAGTGGACCATGGCTCAGGCGCTGCTGGTCGCGCAGCTTCACCCGGCAGAGGTTGAGCACCGCGTGCTGCATGGCCACGTTCACCCGCTGGCCACGTCCGGTGTGCTCCCGCTGGTAGAGGGCGGCGAGGATGCCCGCCACGACGTGGACGCCCGTGCCCGAGTCCCCGATCTGGGCCCCCGTCGCCAGCGGCGGCCCGTCCTCGAAACCGGTGGTGGACATCGATCCGCCCATGGCCTGCGCGACGACCTCGTACGCCTTGAACGCGGTGTACGGGCCCTCGCCGAACCCCTTGATGGAGGCATAGACGATCCGTGGATTGATCTCCTTGATGCGGTCCCAGGTGAAGCCCATCCGGTCCACCGCGCCCGGTCCGAAGTTCTCGACCATGACGTCCGAGCGCCGGATCAGCTCGGTGAGGATCTCCTTGCCGCGCTCGGACTTGGTGTTCAGGGTGATGCTCCGCTTGTTGCAGTTGAGCATCGTGAAGTAGAGGGAGTCGACGTCCGGCAGATCGCGCAGCTGCCCGCGCGTGATGTCGCCGTGCGGCGCCTCCAGCTTCACGACGTCCGCCCCGAGCCAGGCGAGCAGTTGGGTCGCCGAGGGCCCGGACTGCACATGCGTCATGTCCAGGACGCGGATGCCCTCAAGAGCTTTCGCGTTCATGGGCGTTCACCTCACTTGTACATCGTCTGGTTCATGGTTCCGGGGGCGTACGCGTCCGGGTCCACCCAGACGTTGATCAGGGACGGCTTGCCGGACTCGCGGGCCCGGCGCAGCGCGGGGCCGATGTCGACGGGGTCGCGGACCTCCTCGCCGTGGCCGCCCAGCATCCGGGCGAACTCGTCGTAGGGCACGTCGCCGAGCGTGTTGCCGACCCGCTCCCGTTCCTTGCCGTACTTGACGGCCTGGCCGTAGCGGATCTGGTTCATCGAGGAGTTGTTACCGACGATGCCGACGAAGGGGAGGTCGTAGCGCACCAGGGTCTCGAAGTCCCAGCCGGTGAGCGAGAAGGCGCCGTCGCCGAAGAGGGCGACGACCTCCTTGTCGGGCCGCGCCTGCTTGGCGGCGAGCACGAAGGGGACGCCGACGCCGAGCGTGCCGAGCGGTCCCGGGTCCATCCAGTGGCCGGGTGACTTGGGCTGCACGACCTGACCGGAGAAGGTGACGATGTCGCCGCCGTCGCCGATGTAGATCGAGTCCTCGGTGAGGAAGTCGTTGATCTCGCTGACCAGCCGGTACGGGTGGATGGGGGAGGCGTCCGACCTGAGCTGCGGCAGCCGCTTGTCCAGCGCCGTCCGTTCGGCCGCGCGCAGCTCGTCCAGCCACTCCTTGCGCTTCGCCGCGCCCCCGTTGATCCGTCCGGACGCCGCCTCGGTCACCGACTTCAGCACCAGCCCCGCGTCGCCGACGATGCCGAGGTCGATGTCGCGGTTCTTGCCGACGGTGCGGTAGTCGAGGTCGATCTGCACGACGGTCGCGTCGGGGGAGAGCCGCTTGCCGTAGCCCATGCGGAAGTCGAAGGGCGTGCCGACGATCACGATCACGTCGGCGTTGGAGAAGGCGTAGCGGCGGGACAGCTGGAAGTGGTGCGGGTCGCCCGGCGGCAGGGTGCCGCGTCCGGCGCCGTTCATGTACGCCGGGACGTTCAGCGTGCGGACCAGCTCGACGGCGGCCTCGGTCGCGCGCGTCGTCCACACCTGGCTGCCGAGCAGGACGGCCGGCTTCTCGGCGTGCACCAGCAGGTCGGCGAGCCTCTCGACGGCCTCCGGGTCCCCGGCCGACCGGGTGGAGGCGCGGTAGCCCCCGGCCCGCGGCACCCGCGCCCTCTCCGCCGGCACCTTGGCGTCCAGCACGTCGCGCGGGATCTCCAGGAAGGACGGACCCGGCGCGCCGTGGTAGCACTCACGGAACGCCATCGACACCATGTCGGCGGCGCGCGCGGTGTCCGGCACGGTCGCCGCGAACTTGGTGATCGGCGTCATCATGTCGACGTGCGGCAGGTCCTGGAGGGACCCCATCTTGTGCTGGGTGTGCGCGCCCTGACCGCCGATCAGCAGCATGGGCGACTCGGCGCGGAAGGCGTTGGCGACCCCGGTGACGGCGTCGGTGGTGCCCGGTCCCGCGGTGACCACCGCGCAGCCGGGCTTGCCGGTGATACGGGCGTACCCGTCGGCGGCGTGCGCGGCGACCTGCTCGTGGCGTACGTCGACGACCTCGATGCCCTCGTCGACGCAGCCGTCGTAGATGTCGATGATGTGGCCGCCGCACAGCGTGTAGATGCGGTCGACCCCCTCGGCCTTGAGTGCCTTGGCAACGAGGTGGCCGCCGGAGATGACGTCCTGGGTGTCGTCGGGCATGGCGAAGTCCTGTCCCTTCACGAGGGGTTGGGGCGCTCTCGCGGTACATTGCATACAGTCGACGAATACTGTATGAAGCTTGTTATCCCGCATCCGGTGGGTGGTGTCCAGGGGGCGTGCGGCACTTTCAGTCAGGAGCCGAGATGGACCTGTACGAACACCAGGCAAGGGAACTCTTCAAGGAACACGGGATCGTGGTCCCGAGGGCCGAGGTCACCGACTCGCCCGAACGGGCCCGGGAGATCGCCCGCGCACTCGGCGGACGCGCCGTCGTCAAGGCGCAGGTGAAGACCGGCGGCCGCGGCAAGGCCGGCGGAGTGCGGCTCGCCGCCGACCCCGCCGAGGCCGAGGAGGCGGCGCGGCACATCCTCGGCATGGACATCAAGGGACACCCGGTCGACACCGTCATGCTGGCCGAACCCTGCGACATCGAGCGGGAGTTCTACGTCTCCTACGTCCTCGACCGGGCGTCCGGGGGCTTCCTCGCCATCGCCTCCGCGGAGGGCGGCATGGAGATCGAGGAGGTCGCCGCCCGGCGGCCCGAGGCCGTGGCGCGCATCCCCGTCGACCCCGCCACGGGCGTGCACACGGCCACCGCGGTACGCATCGCCGATGCCGCGGGCCTGCCCCCGCAGACCGTCGACACGCTGGTGCGGCTGTGGAAGGTACTGGTCCGCGAGGACGCCCTCCTCGTCGAGGTCAACCCGTTGGTCAGGACGGCCGAGGGCCGGATCGTGGCCCTCGACGGCAAGGTCACCCTCGACGACAACGCCCGCTTCCGCCAGTCCCGTTGGGGCGAGGAGAAGCAGGGCGCCGCCGACTCCCTGGAAGCCCGTGCCGGAGCCAAGGGCCTCAACTACGTCAAGCTGGACGGCGAGGTGGGCGTCATCGGCAACGGCGCCGGGCTGGTCATGTCGACACTCGACGTGGTCGCCGGCTGCGGCGCCCGCCCCGCCAACTTCCTCGACATCGGCGGGGGCGCCTCCGCCCGGGTCATGGCCGACGGGCTGTCGGTCGTCCTCTCCGACCCCGACGTGAACTCCGTCCTCGTCAACGTCTTCGGCGGCATCACCGCCTGCGACGCGGTCGCCGACGGCATCGTCCGCGCCCTCGACGAGGTCCGGCCGACCAAACCGCTCGTCGTACGCCTCGACGGCAACAACGCCGCGCGGGGCCGGGCCCTGCTCGACGCACGCGCGCATCCCCTGGTCGAACAGGCCACCACCATGGACGGCGCCGCCCGCCGTGCCGCCCGACTCGCCACCGCGGCGTCCACCGCCGGATAAGGAGACAGGACGACATGGCGATCTACCTCACCAAGGAGAGCAAGGTCCTCGTCCAGGGCATGACCGGAGCCGAGGGCATGAAGCACACCCGCCGCATGCTGGCCGCGGGCACCGACGTCGTCGGCGGCGTCAACCCGCGCAAGGCGGGCCGCACCGTGGACTTCGACCACCGCACCGTCCCGGTCTTCGGGTCGGTCCGGGAGGGCATCGAACGCACGGGTGCCGACGTCACGGTCGTCTTCGTGCCGCCCGCCTTCACCAAGGCCGCGGTCGTGGAAGCCGCCGACGCCGGAATCGGCCTCGCGGTCGTCATCACCGAGGGCATCCCCGTGCACGACTCCGTCGCCCTCACCGCCCACGCCCGGGCCAAGGGCACCCGCGTCATCGGTCCCAACTGCCCCGGCCTGATCACCCCCGGCCAGTCCAACGCGGGCATCATCCCGCCCGACATCACCAAACCCGGCCGTATCGGCCTGGTCTCCAAGTCGGGCACGCTCACCTACCAACTCATGTACGAACTGCGCGACATCGGCTTCTCCACCTGCGTCGGCATCGGCGGCGACCCGGTCGTCGGCACCAGTCACATCGACTGCCTCACCGCCTTCGAGGACGATCCCGACACCGAACTGATCATCCTCATCGGAGAGATCGGCGGCGACGCGGAGGAACGCGCGGCGTCCCACATCCGCGCGCACGTCACCAAGCCCGTCGTCGCCTACATCGCCGGTTTCACCGCACCCGAGGGCCGGACGATGGGCCACGCCGGCGCCATCGTCTCCGGCTCCTCGGGCACGGCGCGGGCGAAGCAGGAGGCGCTGGAGGCGGTCGGCGTACGGGTCGGGAGCACGCCGACCGAGACGGCACGGCACGTCCTCGAGGCACTCGACGTACTCGACGGTGCCGCACAGGACGACGGAGCCCGCGCGTGACGGCGGCCGGCACTCCGGACACCGAGCCCCTCACCCTGAAGTCCGGCACCTCCTGGGCCGACTCCTGGCGCCGCTGCCGCACCCTCGCCCCCGAGGCGTTCCGCGACGACCGCGTCCTCAACCTCTGGGCCGCCGGCTGGCGGGCGGACGGCCGGGTCCTGCCCGCCACCAGCCCGGTCGACGGCACCCCGATCGCCGGCCCGCCCCGGCTCGACGCCGCCACGGCCCACCGCGCCGTACGCGCCTCGCTCGACCGGCACCGGGCCTGGCGCCACGTCCCCCTGCCCGAGCGCCGCGCCCGCGTCGCGGCCACCCTCGACGCCCTCGCCCAGCACCGCGACCTGCTCGCGCTGCTGCTGGTCTGGGAGATCGGCAAGCCCTGGCGGTCGGCGCGGGCCGACGTCGACCGGGCCGTCGACGGCGTGCGCTGGTACCTCGACGGCATCGAGGACATGCTCGACGGGCGCGCTCCGCTGGACGGCCCGGTGTCCAACATCGCCAGCTGGAACTACCCGATGAGCGTCCTCGTCCACGCCCTGCTGGTCCAGGCCCTGGCGGGCAACGCGGTCATCGCCAAGACCCCGACCGACGGCGGAGTCGCCTGCCTGACCCTGGCCTGCGCACTCGCCGCCCGCGAAGGACTTCCCGTCACCCTCCTCAGCGGCGGCGGCCGAGAGCTGTCGCAGGCACTGGTCCGGGCGCCCGAGATCGGCTGTGTCTCCTTCGTCGGCGGCCGGGACACCGGCGCGGACGTCGCCACCGCCGTCGCCGACCTCGGCAAGCGGCACATCCTCGAACAGGAAGGACTCAACACCTGGGGCATCTGGAACTTCACGGACTGGGACGCGCTCGCCCGGGTCGTCCCGAAGCTCTTCGACTACGGCAAGCAACGCTGCACCGCCTACCCGCGCTTCGTCGTCCAGCGGCAGCAGTTCGACGCGTTCCTCGCGGCGTACCTCCCGGCCGTCCGCACACTCCGCGTCGGCCACCCGCTCGCCGTGCCCGCACCGGACGACCCGTACCCGGCGCTGGACTTCGGCCCGGTGATCAACGCGGCGAAGGCCAAGGAGCTGCACGACCAGGTCGCCGAGGCCGTCGACCGGGGAGCCGTCCCGCTGCACCGCGGCAGCGCGGCCGCTGCCCGGTTCCTGCCCGGCCAGGACACCTCCGCCTACGTCCAGCCGGTCACCCTGCTCAACCCGCCCCGATCCTCGCCGCTGCACCACGCGGAACCCTTCGGCCCGGTCGACACCATCGTCCTGGTCGACACCGAGGCCGAGCTGCTCGCCGCGATGAACGCCTCCAACGGCGCCCTGGTGGCCACGCTGTCCACGGACGACCCGGCGACGTACGACAGGCTGGCGCCGCAGATCCGCGCGTTCAAGGTCGGCCACGGCGTGCCGCGCTCGCGCGGGGACCGCGACGAGCTGTTCGGCGGACACGGGGCGTCCTGGCGCGGCGCCTTCGTGGGCGGTGAGCTGCTGGTGCGCGCCGTGACCCGCGGGCCGGCGGGGGAGCGGCTGCCGGGGAACTTCCCGGACCACCACCTCATGCCGTAAGGGGTGTCGGCCTCATGCGGTCAGGGGTGTCGGCGGTCTCCGCCGGGCACCCCGGGTCAGCCGATGCCCTGCCGGTCCGGCCGCAGGGCGAAGGCCCGGTCCGCCGCGGTCGGCGCGGTCCGCTCGACGGCCTGCCGCAGCAGCTCACGGTGGCGCAGCAGCGGTGCGCGCCGCTCCGGCGGCACGAGCAGCAGCAGGTCGTCGAGACCGGCCACCAGACGCCGGGTGACCTGCGGCGACCCGGTGGCGCAGGCACGGACCTCGGCGAAGCCGAGGTCCACCAGCTCCGCCCAGCCGGGTACGGGCTGCACCAGCCGGAGGGCGCCGCGGCGGTCCCGGTGCAGGGCGGCGTCCAGCGGCCGCCGGGACAGCGTGGCCAGGATCTGCACGACCCGGTCCAGCGCCTGCACGGCGGTCGTCGGATCGTTGACCGCGGGCGACAGGGCACGCAGCCCGATGTCGGACAGCTGGCGCAGCCCGAACGCCAGGTCCTGGTGGAAGGTGCGCTCCACCCCGACGGAGAGGGCGTAGCGCAGCGCCCGGCGCGGCGGAGCCGCCCCGCCGTGCACCGCCAGGACCGGTGTGCCCGGCACCAGGAAGTCGCCGATCCGCGGGACCAGCCGCAGCACCACCCCGTGCCCCCGGGCCACCCGCACCAGCCGGGCGATGTGCACGTCGCGCAGTACGCCGCCCTGCCCGTCGTGGGCGATCCACGCCGTCACGGGCCCGAGCCCGGGCGCCTCGCCGCCGTCCGCCGGCACCGGCATCAGCGCCGCCACCCGGAAGGACTCGGCGGCGATGCGGGCGATCACATGGCTGACCCGCATCAGGCGCAGGGTGGCGTTCACGTACATCACGAAGAGCAGCAGGCTCAACGCGACCATGGCCAGGGTGAGCACCGACTGCACCAGCGGGACGGACGTGGCGGTGCGGGGATCGGCATTGCTGTCGTAGCTGGTCAGGACGAGCAGCGTCAGGACGAAGGTGGCGAGGAAGACGGCGAAGGTCGCCTTGGTGATCCGGCTGCGGACGAAGAGCCGCACCACCCGCGGGGTGAACTGCCCGCTCGCCATCTGCACGGCGACCAGGGAGATGCTGAACACCACACCGATGAAGGTCATCATCGCCGAGCCGACCGCCGACACCACCGTCTTCGCGTCGTCCGCGAAGCGCAGCAGTTCGGCGAGCGTGTCGTAGTCGCCGTCGTCCTGCAGTGAACGGACGAGGGCCGCGTCGAGCTCCTGGGCCACCAGCCAGACCACGAACACACCCGCCATCGCCGCGGTGGGCGCGAACCAGAACGTGTCCCGCAGATGCTCCCTGAGCGGCGACAACGCCCGCGGCCGACGGCGCGGGAGCGGGCCCTGCGTAACCATCCAGTCACTCATGGTGCGACCCTAGGCGCAGCGGAGCCGCCGGTCCCGGACCGCCGCTCAGGGGGAGAGCGGGGGAAGGAAACGCAGGTGAAAGGCACCGCGAAACCTTGGTATGGTTGTCCATGTCGCCGCGGGGGAGCTCCTCCGCACCGCGACAGACACCTGGTCCGGGTGGCGGAATGGCAGACGCGCTAGCTTGAGGTGCTAGTGCCCTTTATCGGGCGTGGGGGTTCAAGTCCCCCCTCGGACACAAGATCGAGCAGAGCACGATGCCGGTCGGGAGAGATCCCGGCCGGCATTTCGCGTTTCCGGACGAAAAACCCGGTGCGGCGCCGGACCCGGCCTCCCTACACTCACCACGACACACCGGGATCGTGACCGAGCGAGGGGAGCAGGGCCGTGCGCATCCGCACCGCTGCCGTCGTCTCCCCGTCCCGCTACGAGGTGATCCTGGTGTCTTCGGCCGTCCGGTGCCCGCTGCGCGGCCGGCACCGGATGCCCGCGACGCACTTCTGACGGCCGACGCCCCTCGCCGGGAGCGTCCGGCGCGTGCGTCCGGGGAGATCGCGCTGCCCTTCTCCGGTTCCTCCGAAAGGCTTCGGGCCATGCGCACCAACCCGCTCACCACCGTCCGCAACCTGGGCATCCTCGCCCACGTCGACGCCGGGAAGACCACCGTCACCGAGCGGATCCTCTACCTCACCGGTACCACCCACAAGCGCGGCGAGGTCCACGACGGCACCACCGTCACCGACTTCGACCCGCAGGAACGCGACCGCGGCATCACCATCTTCGCCGCGGCCGTCAGCTGCTCCTGGGCGGGCCACCGGATCAACCTCATCGACACCCCGGGGCACATCGACTTCGCCGACGAGGTCGAACGCTCCCTGCGCGTGCTGGACGGCGCGGTCGCCGTCTTCGACGCGGTCGCGGGCGTCGAACCGCAGAGCGAGTCCGTGTGGCGGCAGGCCGACCGGCACGGCGTACCCAGGATCGCGTTCGTCAACAAGATGGACCGGGCGGGCGCCGACCTGGACACCGCCGTCGCCTCGATCCGCGAACGGCTGCACCCCGTACCCCTGGTGGTGCAGCTGCCCATCGGCACGGAGGACGGCTTCACCGGCGTCGTCGACCTGCCGCGCATGCGCGCCCTCGTATGGGCCGACGGCGCGGACACGGCCGAGGAGGGTCCGGTGCCCGGGACGCTGCGCGAGGAGGCCGCCCGCAGGCGGCGGCTGCTGGAGGAGGCGGTCGCCGAACGCCACCCGGGCGCGCTGGAGGAGTTCTGCGACCGGGAGACGCTCACCGCGGCCACCCTCACCGGCGCCCTGCGCGACCTGACGCGCACGGGCGACGGCGTGGTCGTGCTGTGCGGCTCCGCCTACCGCAACCGCGGCATCGAACCGCTGCTGGACGCCGTGGTGGCGTACCTGCCCTCGCCGCTGGACGTGCCCCCGGTGCGCGGCACCCACGACGGCACGGAGAAGGAACGGCCCGCCGACCCGGCGGCGCCGATGGCGGCACTGGCGTTCAAGGTGAACGCCACCCCGACGGGACGGCTGACGTACCTGAGGGTGTACTCGGGCACGATCGGGAAGGGAGACACCGTGTGGGACGCGGGCACGCGCCGCACCGAGCGCATCGGCCGCATCCTGCGGGTACGGGCCGACCGGCACGACCCGCTGGAGCGCGCGGTCGCCGGGGACATCGTCGCCGTGGTCGGCCTGAAGACGGCCCGCGCCGGCTCGACCCTGTGCGCACCGGGCGCCCCACTGCTCCTGGAACCCCCCGGCGTGGCCGAACCGGTCGTGCACGTGGCCGTGGAGGCCCGGCGTTCCACCGACACCGACCGGCTGGCCGCCGCGCTCGCCCGGCTGACCGAGGAGGACCCCTCACTGGCCGTACGGACCGACCCGGAGACCGGGCAGACCGTGCTGTCCGGCATGGGCGAACTGCACCTGGAGGTCGCGGTGGAGCGCGTCCGGCGCGAGCACGGGCTGGAGGCCACGGTCGGCCGCCCCGGCGTGGCGTACCGCGAGACCGTCGGCGAAGGCGTCACCGGCTTCGTCCACCGGCACGTCAAACAGGACGGCGGCGCCGGGCAGTTCGCGCACATCGTGCTCGACGTGGAGCCCTGGGAGGAGGACGCGGACGAGGACGGTGCGGGCGGCGGCTTCGTGTTCCGTTCGACGGTCGTCGGCGGACGTGTGCCGCAGGAGTACGTCCGGGCGGTCGAGGCGGGCTGCCGGGACGCCCTCGCCGAGGGTCCGCTGGGCGGCCACCCGGTGACCGGCCTCAGGGTCACCCTCACCGACGGCCAGACGCATGTGAAGGACTCCTCGGACACGGCCTTCCGCACCGCCGGCCGGTTCGGTCTCCGCGACGCCCTGCGCGCCTCCGGGACGGTCCTGCTCGAACCGGTCGTGGAGGTCACGGTCACCGTGCCCGAGGACGGTGTCGGCGGCGTGCTCGGCGACCTCGCCGCGCGCCGCGGCCGGGTCACCGGCTCCGACACCCGGGGCGGCGCTGCGGTGGTCACGGCCACGGTCCCGCTGGCCGAACTGTTCGGCTACGCGACCCGGCTGCGCAGCCGCACCCAGGGCCGGGGCACCTTCACCGCCCGGCCGACCGGCTACGCGCCCGCACCGGCGGCGGTCGCACGGTAGGCGTGCCGGGCGGCCCCGCCCACCCGGGCCGCCGCGCAGCACTCGGCCCCGCCGGACCGAAGTC
This sequence comes from Streptomyces sp. NPDC111628, assembly GCF_055635195.1. Taxonomy (NCBI): domain Bacteria; kingdom Bacillati; phylum Actinomycetota; class Actinomycetes; order Kitasatosporales; family Streptomycetaceae; genus Streptomyces; species Streptomyces sp. NPDC111628. The sequence continues at coordinate 248,656 of NZ_JBVKBZ010000002.1, forward strand.
CGGCGGGGCCGAAGGAACCTGCCGCTGATCGGCCAAGGCGTCACCGGGTGGTCCCCGGGCGCTCAGGTCGTACGGCGGCAGCCGCTACCGCGCCGCGTACCCGAAGTAGTTGCCGTTGGCGGGGAGTCCGCCCTGACCCGGCTGGTACGTGGTCGCGGGGCGGCTCGTACCGCCCGGCACGACGTTCGGGAAGGGCAGGACGTGCAGGGCTCCGGTGGCGGCGGGCCCATAGGGCATACCGGCGTAGAGGTTCCGCGGGGTGAAGTGGATGCTCGTGCCCAGCTTCTCGCCCGCGCCCGGGGTCCCCGGGACACCGTCGCCGTCGCCGGCCTCGATCCACAGGTCGTTGGCGCCTGCCGAGCCCATCAGCGAGAAGGTGTGGATGGCGCCGGCGTCGGCAGCACCCGCGAGGTCCTCGCCGGGGACGCCCACGGCGACCTTCAGGGTGTCGGCCGAGCCGACCTCCCGCGGAGCGGTGTTGACCGCGCTGAGCGACGCGCCCACGGAGTCGCCCGCCTCGATCGTGCCGGAGCGGTCGTCGGTGCTGGAGCCCTGGTTGAGCGCGTGCAGGTAGTCCCAGGTGCCGTCGGCCGCGATGTGCACGAGCATGACGTTGCCCGCGCCCGCCTGCTGCGCGGCACCGGTCTCGGCCGCCAGGGCCTCGCCGGGCGAGCCGATCGCGAGGATCGAGTCGGTGGCCGTGGCCGCACCGGACGGGCGGTAGGCGACCAGCGCGAGGGCCTGACCGAACTTGTCACCGGCCTCGGCGCCGCCGCTGATCTTCTCGTTGTCCTGGTCCATGCCCGTGACCACGGTGGGCCGTCCGTCGGCGTCCAGCTTGTGGCTGAGCACGGTCAGGTTGCCCGCGTTCGCGTCGCTGCCGATGGCGTCATTGGGAGCGCCGATGGCGATGAAGTTGGAGTCGCCCGCGACGGACGTGCCGAAGGCGTCGTTCGCCTCGGCCGCACCGGGGACGTTCGAAGAGTCCTGGTTGATGCTGATGCTGGTGTCGCCGTGCACGTAGAAGGCACCGCCCGCCTTGGTGAGCGAGCCGAGCGCCTCGCCCGGCGCGCCGACCAGGATCCACGGCTCGCCCGCGGCGGTGGTGCCCGCGGCGAGGGAGGCGCCCATCCGATCGCCGCTCTCCGGCGCGGCGCTGCCGATGGAACCGTTGCCGGAGCCCTGTTCGAAGTGGCGGGACGCCGGGCCGCTGCCGAGGCCGTTCTTGCCCCCGAACAGGATGTCGAAGAAGCCGGCGTCGACCGCGCTGCCGACGTTCTCCTCGGACGCGGTGACGACGAGGTCGGTGTAGCCGTCCTCGTTGTAGTCGACGGTCGCGAGGTGGTTGCCGAAGTGGTCCCCGGCCTCGGCGCCGCCGGTCACCCAGTCGAGGTCCTGGGTGATCTCCGCGGTGCCCTTGCCGCCGCCGTGGACGACACGGACGAGACCCGCGGTGGTGTCACCGCCGACCGTGGCCATCGGGTCGCCGACGGCGATGTCCTCGACGGCGTCGCCGTTGAAGTCGACGATGCGGGTGGCGCCGGCCTTCTCGGCCACCCAGGAGGCGAGGTCGTCGACGCGCGCGATGACGCCCGCGGTGGAGGTCTGGGTCTCGTCGACGCCGAGGCAGCCGCCCTGGAAGGACTGGCTGTTGAGGCCGACGAGCTTGCCGCCGGAGACGACCGGGCCGCCGGTGTCGCCCATGCAGGCGGCCGCGCCGTCCTTGCCGGTGACGCCCGCGGAGGTGGCCGCCGTGGAGTCGACGGTGTAGGTGCCGGTGTGCAGCTCGAGCGGCGCCCAGACGGTGTCCGTACGCCCGTATCCGGCGAACGTCAGCTCCGCGCCGGCCGTGGGCGCGGTGGTGGCGAGCTGAGCCGGGGTCACGTTGGTGACGGGCCGGTTGAGGCGGGCCAGGACCACATCGCGGTCGGTGCGCGGCACGATCTCGACGACGCGGCGCTCGGCGCCCTGGGTGCCGGAGAGGTCGGAGCGGCCGATGACGGCGGTGGTCGCCTTGGCGGGGGCGCCGGCCGGGACGGCGAGCGAGGCGGCCGGGTCCTCGGCGAAGCAGCTGGCGGCGGTGAGCAGCCATTCGGCGTCGACGAGCACCGCGGAGCAGCCGCGGTCGTGGGCGCCGACGGTGATCTGCGCGGTGTAGGCGTGGGTGGTGTCCGAATCGGCGACCGGGGTGCCGCCGGTGACGGCGACGGCGGCCGCCGTGCTCAGCGCCAGCGATCCGGCGACCAGGGCCGCGCCGAGCACGGCCGGCCGGGAACGTCTGATGGAAGACATACGAGTGGATTCCTCAATCACAGGGGGACGCCGGTTAGTTGCTGACGCGGATCTCGACCAGGACGTGCTCGCGGCCGTCGACGGACTCGCCGACGCCCTTCCACGTGTCCGCGGGGATGTCGTACTCCACCTGGTCGCCCTCGGCGGTCATCTCCAGGTGGGTGTTGGTGGAGTCGTCCGTCTTCACCCCGTGCACCGCGGGCAGTTCGAGGGTCAGGTAGCCCTCGTCGGCGGTGACCTCGAAGCAGACGTCCTCGTGGTCGCGCGCGAGGAACTGCAGGAGGTTGCCCCCGCCGGCGCAGTCGGCCAGCACGATGTGGCCGTCGCCGCGCTTGAGGACGATGTTCTGCTCGGCCAGGATCTTGTCGGCGTTCGGGTAGTTGTAGTCCTCGACGGCGTAACCGGGCGCGGCCTCGGCGACGGCCTCGGTGGCGGAACCGGCGGCGGTGCCCGCGCCACCCTGGGCGAGCACGGCCCATGCCAGGGCGCCGGCGGTGGCCGCCGCGCCCAGCACGCGCACGAATGAGCTGCGTGTCTTCATCACAGTCCTAGAAAGTCGACGGAATTTGGGTTGAAGCGCCTTGTCGAAGGGCGCACTTGACCCGGTTGCCCCATTCCTGAAAAGAACAGGAACCGGGCAACCGGTGAGAATGTGAGGCCGCTCAGCTCTTCTTGTTGAGCTTTTGTGTGACCGGTCCGTCCGGATCGGACTGGAAGTACAGCGTGTCCTGATCGTCTACGTAGAGCTGGATTCCGCCGAGCTTGCCGAGCCCGCCGTCCTCGATGCCCAGGTAGACGAAATCGTCCGAGTCACCCGGATCCTCGTAGTCCCAGCTGCCGCTGAAGTCGGCCGGATCCGAGCCGTCGCTCGTCGTCACGCGGGTGGCCGAGAACGTGCCGTCCTTCGAGAGCTCGATCTGCCCGCCCTCGTCATTGCGGTACACGCCGGGCAGCTTCCCCGGGTCGACCGGACCCGAGCACCCCGACACGAGCACCGCGGACGCGGCGAGCACGGCGAAGAGCCACCGCCCGCTCGCCCTTCTACGCATCACGGGCCGAGCGTGACGTTGAACTCGATCACCTGGGTCTTGGGCGACAGCGGCCCCTCGTCGCCGACGACCTTGTCGACGAAGGCGCCCACGGTGTCGCTCCACCAGTCCGTGTACCCGATGACCGGAGGGTGCGTCGCCGACTCGATGTCCGACTCGTTGTACGCGGTGTAGCGCCAGGTGACCGATCCGTCCGCGTTCTCCCGGATGGGAGTCATACGGACCTGATGCGAGCCCAGGAACGTGTACGCGAGGTTGCCGGTGAGTCCGCCCGTGGTGAGCGTCCCGTAGTCCGTCATGTACTTGCCGGCGCCGTCGAAGCCGCTGAGCATGTAGTCGTTCATGTAGGTGTGACCCAGCTCGTACTTCCCGGTCCGCTGCCACTCGTTGAGGAAGTAGGCGAGAACCCCCTGCGTGTGCGAGTGCTCACGGTAGAGGCGGGTGAACTCGTCGTCCGGGCCGAAGCACTGCGAGGTGGGACCCGAGCCGGTGAGCCAGCTCCAGCCCAGCTCCCACGGGTTGGTGTTGTTGCGGTGCTCGATCGGGTCGCCGAACGGCGTCAGGCAGCTCTCGGCGCCGTCGGGCAGCCCGGTCTCGCCGTCGATCGGCACCTTCGAGTTGTCGAGCGCGTCCTGGATGGCCTGCCGGATCGCGGCCTGGATGACCAGGATCCGCGCCTCGGTGGCGGCGGCGGCCGCCTCGGCGAAGGACTTGCCCGCCGCGAGCTTCGCCTGGCGTGCGACGGTCGCGGAACGCTGGGCGTCCAGGGCGTAGGACGCGGCGGTCTCGGCGGAGCGCACCGCCCGGTTCGCCGCGTCCCGCGCCACGCTGCTCGCCCTGCGGGCCACGGCGGCCGCGTTCGCCGCGGTCTGCGCGGACCGGGCGGCGGCGGCAGCGGAGTTCTCCGCGTCCTCCGCGTTCTGGCGGGCCTCCTCGGCGGAGGCCTTGGCGTCGGCCGCCCAGCCCTTGGCCTTGCCGGCCCACTCGGTGGCCTCCTCGGCGGCCTGCCGGGCGAGGGCCGCGGCCTCGGAGGCACGCGCCGCGTCCTCGAGCGCGTCCTGCGCGGTCTTCGCCGCCCGTGCGATCGCCGCACGGATCGCGCTGATGTGCGTGGCGTGGTCGTGGTCGATGCGCGCGAACTCGTGCTGCGTCGTGCCGATGAACTGGCGCAGCATGTGCGTGTCGCCCTCGAGGGCGACCTTCGCCGCGGCCTGGACGTACGGGCCGCCGGAGACCAGGAGCGTGGTGGCCGCCACCTTGTCGTCCTCGTGGACGGCCGCGGCGCGCTTCACGTGCAGGAACGTGTGCAGCGCCTCGGCGGAGCCGTCCGTCAGGGCGGCCTCGGCGGCACGCCGTACGGCGGTACCGGTGGAGTCGTCCGCGAGGAGCGTGGTGACCTCGACCTCGTTGTCGTCCCTGGCCGCCTCGACCGCGCCCTTCTCCAGGAAGGTCCTGATGGCGGCGGGGTCCTCGGTCCGCAGCGCCGCCGTGGCGGCCTCGGCCACGTTCTGCGTGGAGATCGCGGCGGTGGCCGCGGTGTTCTCCGCGTTGTCCTGCTGCAGCGCGATGACCCGGTCGGCCTCGATCCAGCGCAGCACGTCCTCGTCGGAGCCGGCCAGCGCGAACTCGGCGGCCTCGCGGGTCCACGTGCCGGACCGGTCGAGGAGCAGGACGGCGGCCTGCCGGCCCTTGTCCACGGCCTCCCCGGTGCGGCCGTCGGCGAACGCCGCCTCCATCGCGGTGATCAGCGCGACGAGTTCCTCGGACAGCCGCGCCTCCTGGGTGCGCTCGCGGTTGGCGCGCTCCAGACGGTCGGTCTCCTCGCGCCGCTGCTGCTTGGCGACCTCGATCGCTTCCTCGGTCTCCTCGTTCAGCCGGGCGATCTCGGCCTCACGGGCCTCCTTCTCGACCTCCCGGGCCTCGGTGACCGCGTCGTACGCCGTGTTCGCGGCTTCCACGGCGGCGTTGGCGGCGGCGGTGGAGCGGTTGGCGTAGTCCACGGCCTTGCCGGCGTTCCGGGCCGCTTCCTCGGCGGCGTCGGCCGCCTTCTCCGCATGGTCGGCCGCGCTGTCGGCGGCGGCGGACGCGGACCGGGCGGCGGCGGCCGACCTGCGGGACAGGGTGGAGGCCCGGCTCGCGGCGGCCGTGGCCCGGCCCGCGGCGGCCTCCGCGATGGCGGCCTGGCGCTGCGCCTCGGCGGCCTGGGACTGCGCGGCACCGGAGGCCGCGGCGGCGTCGGCGGAAGCGCGCGCGGCGGCGGCCGAGTTGACCGCGGCACCCGCGGCGGCGTTGCCCGCGGCCTCGGCCGCGTCGGAGGCGAGGGCCGCGAGCTTGGCCTTCGCGGCCACGGTGCGCACCCAGTCGACCATGACCCGCGCGGCCTTCGCCGCCTGGTTGGCGGCCTCCGCCATGTTCGCGTTCTTGGAGGCGCTGATCGCGGCGTGGTACGCACGCGAGGCGGCGCGCCCCGCGGCCGCGGCGGCTGCCGCGGCGGCGTTCGCGGCGGACACCGAACGCCGGGCCGCGGCCTGCGCGGTGCGCGAGGCGGACACCGCGGTCGATGCGGCGGCCGCGGCACCCTGGGCGGCCCGCGCCGCCTTGTTGGCGGCCCTGGCCGAGCGCTGCACGTCCTGCTCGGCGGCCTGGGCCTCGGCCTTCGCCTCCAGCGCGGCGGCCTTGGCCTTCGCGGCGGCCTGCACCGCCTGCTCGGACAGCTCGACCGCTTCGTCGGTCTTGAGCTCGGCGCGCCGGCCCTCCGACTCCACGATCTTGACGAGCTGCTGGATCTCCGCCGACTCCTCGTCCCGCGCCCGGGCGATGTACTGCCCGGTCGTCAGGAACCACTGGATCGCGCGCGGCGATCCGTCGTCGAGCGCCCGCTCCGCGTACTCCCGCACCTGCGGCGAGGCGGTCACGAGGATGGAGGTCACCTCGACGCGCTGGTCCTCGTCGTGCGCCTGGTACTGCCCGCTGCTGAGGAAGTCCCGCAGGGCGAAGTCCGTACCGGTCGCGAGTGCCTCGGAGGACTCGCGCTTCACGGCCTTGCCGCCGTGTGCGTTGACGGTGGTCACGGCCACCCGGAGGTCCTCGTGCACCGCCGACTCGAAGCCGCCCTGCAGATAGGCGGCGACCGCCGCGTCCCCGCCGGACAGCGCCTGTCCGATCCCGGTACGCGTCGCCTTGCCCGCGCTGACCAGGGCCTCGGTGAGGGTGAACCGATTGTCCTCGGCCGTGGCCGCCGGCAGCCGCTCGCCGAGGAACGTGGCCACGGTGTCCGCGTTGCCCACGAGCGCCGCCGCCGCGGCCGTGCGCACCGCGCGGCCGCCGGTCCGGTACGCCTGTACGACCTTGCCGCGGTCGGTGTCGGGCAGCCCCGTACCCCCGTCGGGCTCCGCCGTGTCCGCCGCGTACGCGGGGCCGGACCCGAACAGCCCCAGGGGCACCGCGGTACCTGCCGCGATTCCGCCGAAAATAGCCAGTGACTGACGTCTGCTGAATACCCGTGGTGATGGTGACACCAAGACTCCCTTCTCGGACAACACGAGGGGAAATCTCGCCGCTCCCCCTGCGGTTCAAGTGCTCTATCGAAGCGGGGGATTGACTACCCGTCCAATGCAGAAAACGGGCAGAAATTGGGTAATCCGCGAGCGTGCGCCGTGATGTGTGTCACGACCCGAAAGGGTTGTAGCGATCTTGGTAACGAATTGATGGAGACCGAATTGGCTTGCCGCCCCGTACCACGACGTCGGCCTTCAAGGCCACAACCGGGTCTTGAAGGCCGACGTCGGGTTCACCTCAGGGGTACTGCACCACCTTCGACGGCACGGTGTCCGTCCCCGACGTGGGCGAGCCCGTGTCGTTGATGACGCACTCGTACTGCCCGTTTCCGCCGAGCGACACCACGAGCAGCCCGTGGAAGCGCACCCCGGAACGGTTCGGCGCGGCGAAGCCGTGGTGCTGCACGATGGACGGGTTCACGTTGTAGTAGCAGTAGCTGCCCAGGCCCCAGCCCTCGTGCTCGGTGACGTCGTCGCCGACCTTGTAGGCGGCGTAGCCCTTGACCGAGCCGTTCTGGATCGCGGCCTGGTCCGGGGCGTCGTACGCCTTCTCGTTCTGGAAGAAGACGGTGCGGCCCCGCTCGCCGTTCCACTGCACGTCGTACTTGTTGAAGTGCTCCACGAACAGGCCGGTGATCAGCACGTCGTCGCCGTTGACCACCACGCCGTAGTCGGCGCGGTTGGTCTCCCAGCCGACGCCGTCGCCGTGGTCGGCGCGCCACACCCAGGTGTGGTCGACGATGGTGTGCCGGCTGTTGACGACCAGGCTCGTGGTCGCCTTGCCGGGGCCCGCGCCGCCGATCCGGACGAACACGTCCTGCACGGTGGTCGGGTTGGCCGAGTGGTCCGCGGACGCCCCCTCGGGCCCGACCTCCAGCAGGGTCGCGGAGTTCACCGGACCGGCGTCCACGAGGAACCCGGCCAGGCGGACGCCGTCCACGTCGGCGACCTTCAGCGCGGTGACGCCGTTGTCGGGGATGAGTGTGGCGTAGCCGAGGCCGAGGACGACCGTGCCCGCTCGGTTCACGTCCACGGTCCGGTCGAGGTGGTAGATCCCCGGCGTGAGCAGCAGGTGCAGGCCCTCCTCCAGGGCCTGGTTCAGGGTGGCCGCCGGGTCGTCGGGCTTGGCCACGTAGAACTGGGTCAACGGCAGGGAGGTGCCGCGCGGGGTGCCGTTGCCCCAGGAGACGCCGCGGGCGTCGGTGCGCTTCTCCGGCAGGAAGACGCGGTACTCGTCGCCGTCGAGGTACAGGAACGGCTTCTCCCGGGAGACGGGCGTCGTCTCCAGCGTCGTGTACGGCGGTTCGGGGAAGCTCTGCGCGGGCGCGCCCTCCACGCCGGAGAACACCATGTTCCACACGGCGTTGAGCCAGCCGCCGACCGAGCTGTCCCGGGTGTACCACTGCTGCTGGGAGTACGGGCCGACCGTGCCGTCGATCCGGCTGTCGGCGATGTAGCCGCCGCTGGCCCAGCCGTAGCCGTCGGGGGCGAGGTTGAGGCCGCCGCGCACGTGCATGCGCCGGAAGGGCGCCGCCTGCGAGACCGCCCAGCGGTTGGTGCCGCTGACCGGGACCAGTGCGAGGTTCTCCGCCGAACGCCAGAAGTTCTGTGTGGCGTTGCCGTCGAACCAGCCGGCGTCGACCGTGACGTCGCCGTTGATGGTGGTGTCGTCGGGGGAGAGGCCGAGGCCCGCGATCGCGGTGTAGAAGCCGAGTTGGGCGTTGAGACCGCTGTAGGTGCCGGGCTTGAACAGCAGCGCGTAACGGCCGGTGCCGAACTGGGCGGACTCCTGCTGCTTGAAGATCTCGTCCAGTCTGCCCTGGATGTTCGCCGTGGACGGGTCGAAGACGATCACGTTCGGCCCGAGGTCGCCACCGCCGGGCAACGCGCGGGGGCTGCCCGCGGCGCCGGTGGTGACGGGGGCCGCGGAGGCGGATCCGGCGCCCGCCAGCGAGGCCAGCACGGGCGCCGCCGCGGCCGCTCCGAGGAGGCTGCGGCGGCGCACCCCGGAGGGCTCGGGCGTGGGGGAGGGCGTGGGGGAAGAGGGCATGCGGGCGGCTCTCCTTGTTCGGGAAGTGAACGAAGTGGGGGTGGGGGAGCGCTCTCTGGGTGTGCATGCTTCATCCGTCCGCGACGGGACGTCAAGAGTTGCGACCGTTTCTTGTGTGCTGTGTTCAACAAGTAGGGGCACAGGACGTGTTGGTCCGAACCGCGGTTCCTTCTGCCGCATCCCTTGACACCCTCCCCCCGAGCCCTCAACACTCCGAGTCGGGAGAGCGCTCTCCGAGAATGTCCCCGACCTTCCCAGGAGGTCTCCATGCCACGGAGATCGAAAGTTCTGTCCGGCACCCTCGTCGCGAGCGCGTTACTGCTGACCTCGATCGGTATCGGCACGGTCGCCGCCAACGCGGACACGCCCGCCGCGTCCGCCCCGGCCTCCGCCGCGCATGCCGGACACACCATGGCCGTCTCGACCGCCGCCTCGCCCGAGGACCCGGACGGCGACGGCTACATCCCCGCGAACCCGCCGGTCACCGGTGTCACCCCGTCCACGAAGGAGCCGCCGCACCGCTACTTCCACGAGTTCCAGGCCAACTGCGCGGTCAGCCACACGGCGCCCGACGACCCGATCGTCTACGCGCAGCAGCCGGGCAAGTCCCACGACCACACCTTCATGGGCAACACGACGACCAACGCGTACAGCACCACCGCCTCGCTCGACGCCGGGTCCACCACCTGCCTGGCGCCCGGCGACCGCTCGGGCTACTGGATGCCGACCATGTACGAAGGCGACCGCCCGGTGCTCCCGGTCGGCCCGCAGACCATCTACTACAAGGCCGGCGTCACCGACTACACCAGTGTGCGCCCCTTCCCGAAGGGATTGCGCTACGTCGTCGCCAGCCCGATGCAGAGCGCGCAGGAGTTCCGTGACCACCCCGGGTTCGTCGAGGGATGGGAGTGCGGCGACAGCTTCTTCAACGTCGACTTCCCGACCGACTGCCCCGACCGTCAGGACGTCCAGGTCAACATCCGTTTCCAGGCGCCCAGTTGCTGGGACGGCAAGAACCTGGACACCCCGGACCACAAGAGCCACATGGCGTATCCGGTGGTCAACCCCGGGACCAACAACAACATCTGCCCGGCCGACCACCCGGTCGCGCTGCCGATGATCGAGTTCAAGATGGCCTTCCCGGTCAACGGCGACCTCTCCCAGGTGCGACTGGCCAGTGGCGCGAGCTACTCGTTCCACTACGACTTCTTCAACGCCTGGGACGAGGCGACCCTGGACGCCATGGTCGGCCACTGCATCGTCGGCGGGCTGCAGTGCGACGCTCGCGGCTACGACCAGACCCACCCGGAGGCCGGAGCGGCGCTCAACGAGGACTACGAGCTGCCCTGACCGCCCTTCGGCCCCTGAGACCGGCCCGGCCGTCCTGCCCCCGCCACGGCCGGGCCGCCCCCCCATACCCCGCAGACCGGAGACACACCCCGATGAGCCGACCCCGTACCCCCACCAGCAGACTCACCCCCGCCCGCAGACTCACCGCCCCCCTGACCGCCGGCCTGCTCACGCTCGGCGCGCTCACCGCCCTGCCCGCCGCCCAGGCGCACGCGGCCGGCAGCGTCGTGAAGGTCACCGGCGGCCAGGGAAACTGGCAACTGACCGTGGACGGCAACCCGTACACGGTCAAGGGCCTCACCTGGGGCCCGTCCCCGGCCGACGCCGACCGGTACATGCCCGACCTGGCCTCCATGGGCGTCAACACCATCCGCACCTGGGGCACCGACGCGAGCAGCCGCCCGCTCCTCGACTCCGCCGCCGCCCACGGCGTCAAGGTCATCGCCGGCTTCTGGCTCCAGCCCGGCGGCGGCCCGGGCAGCGGCGGCTGCGTCAACTACCTGACCGACACCGCGTACAAGGACCAGATGCTCGCCGAGTTCCCGCGCTGGGTCCAGGAGTACAAGGACCACCCCGGCGTCCTGATGTGGAACGTCGGCAACGAGTCGGTGCTGGGCCTGCAGAACTGCTACAGCGGCGACGAGCTGGAGCGCCAGCGCGACGCCTACACCACCTTCGTCAACGACGTCACCAAGAAGATCCACGCCGTCGACCCGAACCACCCGGTGACCTCCACCGACGCCTGGGTCGGCGCCTGGCCCTACTACAAGAAGAACGCCCCCGACCTGGACCTGTACGCCGTCAACTCCTACGACGCCGTGTGCGACGTGCGCTCCGCGTGGGAACAGGGCGGCTACACCAAGCCGTACATCGTCACCGAGTCCGGACCGGCCGGCGAGTGGGAGGTGCCGGACGACGCCAACGGCGTACCGGAGGAACCCACCGACCAGGCCAAGGCGCAGGGCTACACCGACGCCTGGAACTGCGTCACCGGGCACCGCGGAGTCGCCCTGGGCGCGACCCTGTTCCACTACGGTACCGAGTACGACTTCGGCGGCATCTGGTTCAACCTGCTGCCCGCCGGCCAGAAGCGGCTGTCGTACTACGCCGTGAAGCGGGCCTACGGCGGTGACACCTCCGGTGACAACACCCCGCCGGTGGTGAGCGGCTTCGGCGTCGAGGGCGACGCGGGCAAGGTGCAGGCCGGCAAGGACCTGGTCCTCACCGTGCGCGCCGGCGACCCGGACGGCGACCCGATCGCGTACGAGGTGCTGGCCAACAGCAACTACATCGACCAGAGCAAGCAGTTGACCACACTCCCCGTCACCGACCTCGGCGGCGGCCGCCTCAAGGTCACCGCCCCCGACCGGCCCGGCGTCTGGAAGCTGTACGTCAAGGCCACCGACGGCAGGGGCAACGTCGGCGTCGAGACCCTCTCGGCGCGGGTCGTGCCACCCGCCGTCGACGGTACGAACGTCGCCCTCGGCAAGCCGGCCACCGCGTCCTCCTTCCAGCCGAGCTACGGCGACTGCCCGTGCACCGCCGCCAACGCCGTGGACGGGAACCCGGACACCCGGTGGGCCAGTGACTGGAGCGACCCGCAGTGGGTCCAGGTGGACCTCGGCACCCGCACCGCGTTCCGGCACGTCCAGCTGTACTGGGAGTCCTCCTACGCCAAGGCCTACACCGTCCAGACCTCGGACGACGGACAGAACTGGCGGACCGTGTCCACGGTGACCGACGGCAACGGCGGCGTCGACACCCTCGACGTGTCCGGCACCGGCCGCTACGTACGCGTCAACGGCACCGCGCGCGGCACGGGTTACGGCTACTCGCTGTACGAGCTCGGCGTCTACGCCTGACGCCGGGGACGAGGGGAAGGGGGGAGACCCGGGTGGGGACGAGTGACGAAGAGATCGACCGGCTGCTCGGCAAACTGACACCACGCGCCCGCGCACTGCTGCTGAACGGCGCCACGACCTGGCGCACGAGGGCGGAACCGGCAGTGGGGCTGCGGGAGTTGGTGATGTCGGACGGCCCGGCGGGCGTACGGGGCGAGGCCTGGGACGAGCGGAGCACCTCTCTCCTGCTGCCCTCCGCCTCGGCGCTCGCCGCCACCTGGGACGACGCCCTGGTCGAAGACCTCGGCGGCCTGCTCGCCGCCGAGGCCCGGCGCAAGGGCGTGGACGTCCTCCTCGCCCCGACCCTCAACCTGCACCGCAGCCCGCTGGGCGGCCGGCATTTCGAGTGCCTCTCCGAGGACCCGGAGCTGACCGGCCGCATCGGCGCCGCGCTGGTCCGCGGCATCCAGGCCCACGGTGTGGCCGCCACCGCCAAGCACTACGTGGCCAACGACTCCGAGACCGACCGCCTCACCGTCGACGTGCGGGTGGGGGAGCGGGCGCTGCGGGAGGTCTACCTCGCCCCCTTCGAGGCGGCGGTGGCCGCGGGGGTCCGGCTCGTCATGGCGGGGTACAACGCGGTCAACGGCACCACCATGACCGCGAACGCCCTGCTCGCCGACCCGCTGAAGAGCGAGTGGGGCTTCGACGGCGTCGTCGTCTCCGACTGGGGCGCGGTGCGCGCCACCGCCGACACCGCCCGGGCCGGCCTCGACCTCGCCATGCCGGGACCCGACGGCCCCTGGGGCGAGGCGCTGGCCCGCGCGGTGGCCGAGGGCGAGGTGCCCGAGCCGGCCGTCGACGACAAGGCCCGGCGCCTGCTGCGCCTCGCGGCGTGGCTGGGCGCGCTGGACGAGCGCGACGCGTCCCGATCGCCGGCCCCGGACGGACCGGCTGCCTCACCGGTCCCGCTTCTGCCGTCCGGCGCGAGGGATGCGTCGGCCTTGCCCCTTCCGCCCGGCGCGGAGGGCCCGCCGTACCGGGGTCCGTCGCCTGGCGTGGAGGGATCGCCGGGCCGGGGCCTGCCGCCCCGGGCGGGGGTCTCATCGACTTCGGCGCTCTCGCCGGGTGTGGACGGTGCGGCGGGCCAGGATCCGTGGCCCGGTGCGGAGGGCCGCCCGGGCCGGGGTCCGACGCACGGTGCGGAGCCGTCCGGGCCCGGTCCGCGGCGTGCCGGGGACGGCCGGGTGCCGGCCCGTCGTGCCGTCGCCGCCGGTGCCGTGCTGCTGGCCAACAGGGACGTCCTGCCGCTCGACCCCGACCGCCTCGGAACGGTCGCCGTGATCGGCGCGCACGCCGCGCGGACCCGTACCCAGGGCGGCGGCAGCGCGGGCGTCTTCCCGCAGGACGAGGTGTCCGTCCTGGACGGCATCCGGGCCGAACTGCGCGGCCGGGCCCGCGTCGTGTACGTCCCGGGCCCCCGCCCGGACGGCCCCGCACCTCCACTGGACCCGGACACCTGCACCGATCCGCGCTCGGGGCTGCCCGGCGTCCTGCTGCGGATGCTCGACGCGGACGGCCGCGAGTTGTACGCCGAACGGCGGCGCGGCGGGCGCCTCCTGGAGCCCCGGCTGGTGCCGGGCGCGCACACCGTCGAGATCGGCGCCCGGTTGCGTCCCCGCACCGGCGGCTCCTGGTCCCTGGGCGTGGCCGGGTTCGGCCGGATGAGCCTGACGGTGGACGGACGCACCCTGCTGGAGGGGGACTTCCCGCCGTCCACCGACGATCCGGCGGTGGTGCACGTCAACCCGCCCGCCCAGTACACAACGGCCGACCTCACCGTCGGCCGGGACACCCTGCTGGTGGCCCGCCGCGAGCTGGCACCCGGCACCGGCCGGGCGACCGTCCTCGTCGCGGCCCCGCCCGCCCCGGACGTGACCGCGTCACTCGCCGAGGCCGCCCGCGCGGCGGGTGCGGCGGACGCGGCGATCGTGGTCGTCGGCACCACCGAGCACGGGGAGTCCGAGGGCTACGACCGTACGGGCCTGGCGCTCGGCGCCACCCAGGACGCACTGGTCCGGGCCGTCGCGGCCGCCAACCCGCGCACCGTCGCCGTCGTGAACAGCGGCGGCCCGGTGGAGCTGTCCTGGCGGGAACAGGCGGGCGCGGTGCTGCTGGCCTGGTTCCCCGGACAGGAGGGCGGCGGTGGACTGGCCGACGTGCTGTTCGGACACGCAGAGCCGGGCGGACGGCTGCCCACCACCTGGCCGGCCGTCCTCGCCGACGCCCCGGTCACCCGCACCCGCCCCGACGGCGGCCGCCTCGACTACGACGAGGGCCTGCACCTCGGTTACCGGGCCTGGCTGCGCCACCACCGCACGCCCGCCTACTGGTTCGGCCACGGGCTCGGCTACACCACCTGGACCTACGAGGAGCTGACCGTCCCGCCGGTGACCAGGGCGGGCGACGACCTCACCGTGCGGGTGCGGGTGCGCAACACCGGAGTGCGGGCGGGCCGGGAGGTCGTCCAGGTGTACCTCGCGCGGCCCGCCTCCGCGCTCGACCGTCCCGCGCGGTGGCTCGCCGGGTACGCGGCGGTGCGGGCGAGCCCGGGGGAGACGGTGACGGCGACGGTGCGCGTCCCGGCGCGGGCGCTGTGCCACTGGTCGGTGACGGAAGGCGCCTGGCGTACGGAGGCGGGGCCCTGCCGGGTGCTGGCCGGGCGGTCGGCGGGGGACGTGCCGCTGGTCGCTGACCTGGAGGTGGTACCCCCGGCTTCCGCGTGAGGGCGGACGGAGCGGGGTGGGGGGGGCGGGGCGGGGAGAGCGCTCTACCGTGCGCCGGACCCGGCCGGTTAGGGTGCGGGCATGAGCAGACAGGCCCCGACCCTGGAGGACGTGGCCCGGGAGGCCGGCGTCTCCCGGGCCACCGTCTCGCGGGTGGTCAACGGCGTCCGCAACGTGGACCCGGCCATCCAGGACCTGGTCCGCCGGGCCATCGAACGGACCGGGTACGCACCCAACCAGGCCGCCAGGCAGCTGGTGACCCGGCGCACGACCACCGTCGCGCTGGTCGTCTCGGGCGCGGGCGACGCCACGGACACCGAGCAGAACGCCTTCGCCACGCGGGTCTTCGCCGACCCGTTCTTCGGCCGCGTCGTCGGCGGCGTGGTCGGGCATCTGCGGCCGCGCAGGATGCATCCGGTGCTGATGTTCGCCGAGACGCCCGAGGCCCGGCAGGAGGTCGTGGCCTACCTCAGGCAGGGCGGCGCGGACGGCGCGCTGGTGGTGTCCACGCACCCCGACGACCCGCTGCCCGCGCTGCTCGCCGGCGCCGGACTGCCGGCGGTGCTGTTCGCCCGTCCGGGCCGCCCCGTGCCGCTCAGCTACGTCGACCTGGCCCACCGCGACGGCGGCCGGCTCGCGGCCGAGCACCTGCTGGAGCGGGGGTGCCGCCGGATAGCCACCGTCGCGGGCCCGCTGGCGGTCGCGGCCAGCCAGGAGCGCCTGGCCGGCTTCCGCGACACCCTGGCCCGGCACGGGCACCCGTACGTGCCGGTGGCCGAGGGCGGCTTCACGGTGGACAGCGGCATGGCCGCGATGACGGCACTGCTCGCCGAACACCCCGACACCGACGGCGTGTTCACCGCCAACGACCTGATGGCCCAGGGCGCCGTCCAGGTGCTGCGCGACCACGGACGCCGGGTGCCGCAGGACGTCGCGGTCGTCGGCTTCGACGACTCCAGCGTGGCCGTCACCTGCCGTCCCCGGCTGACCACCGTTCGGCAGCCGGTGGAGGAGATGGCGGCCACGATGGCACGCCTCCTCGACGACCACATCAAGGGCACGCGCGGCGAGCCCACGTCGGTGATCTTCGACCCGGAGCTGGTGGTACGGGACTCGGCCTAGGGGATCTCGTTTGGATCGTGCCGGGGCCGCGGGGTCCGGCATGCGCTCCCCCACTGCCCCAAAGGCGTGGGAGGCACCCCCAGCGGCGTTGTCGTCGCTCGAGTCGGCGACAAGGCACCGTTGCCTGGAGTCGGCCCGATCCACACGACACCCCCTGGTGCGGGCGGCCCGGGTCAGGGGAGCGCGGCCTCGATGTCGGCGAGGTGGGCGGCCAGGATCTCCTCGAAGGCGGCGCCGCGGTCCGCGCCCAGCGGGCGGATCTCGCGGGCGAAGTGCGCCAGTGCGGGGAAGCGCTCGGGATCGGCGCCCAGCACCGCGACGCGGAACTGCTCCATGCCCTGCTCGTGCTCCTCGGTGCCGACGGCGCCGAATCCGCCCTCGGCGGTGATCAGCGAGGAGATCAGGATCACGAGCCGGTGGTAGCGCGCCGGGACCTCGTCGTCGGGCAGGCCCGAGGCGCGCAGGGCCTGGAGCACCTCTTCCATCATCAGCCGGGAACCCGTGCCGCCGGAGCCGTGGCGCCCCCAGACCGCGGCGAGCTGCGGCTGCTGCCCGAAGGCCTCCCGCAGCCGCAGGGCCACCGCGGTGAGGCGCTGCTTCCAGTCACCCTCGGGCCGGTAGCCGTCCATGGCGGACAGCAGGATCCGGTCGGCGACCGCGCGCAGCAGTTCGGTCTTGTTGCGGAAGTGCCGGTAGAGGCTGGAGGAGTCGGTCCCCAGCGCCGCGGCGAGCTTGCGCACGCTGAACGTCTCGGTGTCCCCCGCGAGCAGCAGCTCCGCCGCCGCGTCCAGGATCTGCTCGGTCGACCAACGCCTTCGGCCTGCCATCTCGCCGTTCTCCCTGCCGCTCTCGGTTGCTCTCGGTTGCTCTCGGTCGCTCCCGGGCGCCTCCCGGTCGGTTCAGCCTAGTCCACGCACCTGCCGCTGCACGCGCCGCGCGCATGCCCTCATCCCTCGCCGCGCTGCCCCGCCAGCCTCCCCCCGAGGGCCGCCCGCCATGCCGGGGCCGGCGCGGGGGAGTCGACCGGCGGACGCCGGCCGCCGCGGGCGAAGAACGCCGCCAGGGGCAGGATCGCGGCGCCCACCGTCACCGCGTCGGGTCCGAGGCGGCCCAGTGCGATGCCCACCCGTCCGGCGGGGTGCCGCAGGGCGTGGGCGAGCGTGTGGGCCCGCACGGACTCCAGGAAGGCCGGGCCCAGTTGCAGTCCGGCCCAGCCGCCCACCAGGATCCGCTCGGGCTGGAAGAGGTTGACCAGGTCGGCCAGCCCCGCGCCCAGGTACTCGGCGGTCTCCGCGAGCACCCGCGACGCCACCGGGTCCGGTTCGCCTCCGGGCCCCGGCCTGGCCGCGGACAGCATGGCGGTCAGCGCGGCCTCCTCGTCGGCGCCGGGCGGCGGCTGCCCGCCCGCCTCCCGCCACCGCGCGAGCAGCGCCTCCGCCCCGGCGTACGCCTCCAGGCAGCCCCGCGCTCCGCAGCGGCAGCGGCGCCCGCGCACCCGTACCGTCAGGTGCCCCCACTCCACCGCCTGCCCCTGCTCGACCTCGTCGGTGACGACGCACGCGCCGACCCCGGAGCCGAAGAGCACGACCACGGCGTTGCGCGCGCCGCGTCCGCCGCCGAACCACATCTCGGCCTGTCCCAGCGTCCTGGCGCCGTTCTCGACGAACAGCGGTACGTGCGCGGGCAGTCGGCCCGAGCCGCGCAGCAGTGCCTCCAGCGGGACCGCGTCCCAGCCGACGGTCTGGCCGTGCACCAGGGTGCCGTCGGCCGTGTGCTCGACGATGCCGGGGACACCGATGCCGACCCCCAGCAGCTCACCGCGGCCCCGCGCCCGGCCGCCGGTGCCGTCGGCGGCGAGCACCTCCGCGACCCCGTCGAGGATGTGCCCGGCGACGACACCGACGTCGTACGAGCGCGACCCGTGACCGGGCAACGCGCGCTCCGTCCGGGCGAGTTCGGACATCGACAGGTCGAAGAGCTCCACGCGTACGCGGGTCTCGCCGACGTCGACCCCGACGAGGCGCCCCCGGTCCGCCGCGACGCGGACCAGGGTGCGCGGCCGGCCGCCGTCCGCGCCGAGGGTGCCCGCCTCCTCCACCAGTCCGTCGGCCATCAGCTCCGCGACCACATTGCTGACAGAACCCGAACTCAGGCCCGCCGCCGAGCCCAGCGCGAGCCGGCTCATCGGCCCGTCGAAATACAACCGTTGCAGAACGGTGCTGCGGCTCTCCCGCCGCAGGTCACGGACCGTGCGCCCGCCGTGCCTGGCCATCCGGCCCCTCCCATTTCCGCCCCGGCGCGCCCCTCGAACGTGCGCGAGACCTTGACGAGTCTTTCTCTCGGGGTTTAACTCACGTCCTAAATTAAGCCATGAGGGGCTTCGGAAGGGAAACAGCCGAAGCCGCCGTCGGGACTTCCCGACCGACTCCCGGAAGGAACCCAGGAGCCATGCGCAGCATCCGAGCCGCGGCCGTAGGCGCCGTCACCATGTCTCTCGCACTCGCCGCCACGGCCTGCGGAGGGGGCTCCTCCTCGGGCGGCGGATCCAACGACTCGCCGAAGGAACTCACCTACTGGGCCTCCAACCAGGGCGCCAGCATCGAGGTCGACAAGAAGGTCCTCCAGCCCGAACTCGACAAGTTCGAGAAGGAGACCGGCATCAAGGTGAAACTGGAGGTCGTGCCCTGGTCCGACCTGCTGAACCGGATCCTCACCGCCACCACCTCGGGACAGGGCCCCGACGTCCTGAACATCGGCAACACCTGGAGCGCCTCCCTCCAGGCCACCGGCGCCCTGCTGCCCTGGGACGCCAAGAACTTCGAGAAGATCGGCGGCAGGGACCGCTTCGTCGACTCCGCACTCGGCTCCACCGGCGTCGAGGGCCAGGACCCGGCCGCGGTCCCGCTGTACTCGATGGCCTACGCGCTCTACTACAACAAGCAGATGTTCGCCGACGCCGGCATCACCAAGCCCCCGGCCACCTGGGACGAGCTGGTCGAGACCGGCAAGAAGATCTCCAAGAACGGCAAGTGGGGCCTGGGTGCCGAGGGCTCCAACCTGTCCAACAACATCCACCAGGTCTTCGTCCTCGCCAAGCAGCACGGCGCCGACTTCTTCACCGCCGACGGCAAGCCCGACTTCACCTCCGACGGCGTCGTCGCCGCCGTCAAGCAGTACGTCGACCTGATGGCCGAGGACAAGGTCGTCGCGCCCGGCAACGCCGAGTACGCGCAGAACCAGTCCCTCAGCGACTTCGCCAAGGGCAAGACCGCGATGGTGCTGTGGCAGACCGCCTCCGCCACCTTCAAGACCATGGGCATGAAGGACGACGAGTGGGGCGTCGCCCCCGCCCCCGTCCCGTCCGGGGCGCCCGGCGCCGGCCAGGCCACCAACTCCATGGTCGCCGGTATCAACATGGCCGTCTTCAAGAACAGCGACAACATCGACGGCGCCACCGAGTTCGTGAAGTTCATGACCGGCGACGCCGAGCAGAAGCTCCTCAACAAGGCCTACGGCTCCATCCCGCCGGTCAAGGCCGCCCAGTCCGACCCGGCGTTCAACACCCAGGCCACCGCCGTGCTCCGCGAGACCCTCGCCACCAGTGCCGCGGCCCTGCCCCAGGTGCCCGACGAGTCGCAGTTCGAGACCGCGGTCGGCACCGCCGTCAAGGAACTGTTCGCCGACGCCGCGAACGGACGCGAGGTGACCACCGAGTCCGTCAAGGAGAAGCTCGCCAAGGCACAGCAGCAGATGCCCAACAAGTGAGCGCCCCGACCTTCGACTTCGAACCGGCCCCACCGACTCCGACACGGACACGGACCTCGCCATGACCACCACGACCGCCTCGGCGCAGCCCGGCGAGCGGACGGTCGGCAAGAGCTCCCCCGGGACGGCGCGCGGACCCCGCCGCCGCCCCGGGCGGATCCGCCGCATCGGCCTGCCCTACCTGCTGCTCCTGCCGGCCCTGCTCCTCGAACTCCTCGTCCACCTGGTGCCGATGGTCATCGGCATCGTGATGAGCTTCAAGGAACTCACCCAGTTCTACATCCGCGACTGGACCACCGCCCCGTGGACCGGCCTCGAAAACTTCACCATGTCGGTGGACTTCGACGCCCCCGTCGGCGAGGCGCTGCTCCACTCCTTCCTCGTCACCTGCGCCTTCACGATCCTCTCCGTCGGCCTGTGCTGGCTGATCGGCACCGCCGCCGCGATCTGCATGCAGGACGCCTTCCGCGGCCGGGGCCTGCTCCGCGCGATCTTCCTGGTGCCGTACGCCCTGCCGGTCTACGCGGCCGTCATCACCTGGGCGTTCATGTTCCAGCACGACAACGGCCTGGTGAACCACGTCCTGCACGACCAGCTCGGCCTCACCGACAAGCCCTCGTTCTGGCTGATCGGCGACAACAGCTTCGTCGCGCTGCTCGTCGTCTCGGTGTGGAAGGGCTGGCCGTTCGCCTTCCTCATCGTCATGGCCGGCCTGCAGAACATCCCCAAGGAGCTGTACGAGGCCGCCGCCCTCGACGGCGCCGGAGTCTGGCAGCAGATCCGCCGCATCACGCTGCCGTCGCTGCGCCCGGTCAACCAGGTCCTCGTCCTGGTGCTGTTCCTGTGGACGTTCAACGACTTCAACACGCCGTTCGTCCTGTTCGGCAAGGCGGCGCCGGAGGCCGCCGACCTGATCTCCATCCACATCTACCAGTCGTCGTTCGTCACCTGGAACTTCGGCGCCGGCTCGGCGATGTCGGTCCTGCTGCTGCTCTTCCTGCTCGTGGTGACGGGCGTGTACCTGTTCCTGACCTCCCGGGCCACCCGGACGCCCCGGGCCTCCCGAGGAAGGAAGGCAGCCGATGTCTAAGTCCACGATGGCGGCCCCGCGCTCCTTCGTCTGGACCCGCCGCGTCTTCCTCACCCTGCTCACCGGCTTCGTCCTGCTGCCGGTGTACGTCATGGTCTCCAGCTCCCTGAAGCCGCTCGAGGACGTCTCCAGCCAGTTCCACTGGCTGCCGAGCAACCTGACCGTCCGCCCGTACATCGACATCTGGTCGACGGTCCCGCTGGCGAAGTACTTCGTGAACTCGCTGATCGTGGCGGGCGCGGCGACCGTCTGCTCCGTCGTGATCGCGGTCTTCGCCGCCTACGCCGTCAGCCGCTACGAGTTCCGCGGCAAGCGGGTCTTCTCGGTGACCGTCCTGTCGACGCAGATGTTCCCGGGCATCCTCTTCCTGCTGCCGCTGTTCCTGATCTACGTCAACATCGGCAACGCCACCGGCATCGCCCTGTTCGGCTCCCGCGGCGGCCTGATCCTCACGTATCTGACCTTCTCGCTCCCCTTCTCCATCTGGATGCTGATCGGGTACTTCGACTCGGTCCCCCGCGACCTGGACGAGGCGGCCCTGGTGGACGGCTGCGGGCCGCTGCGCGCCCTGTTCAAGGTCGTCGTGCCCGCCGCGATCCCCGGCATCGTCGCGGTCGCCGTCTACGCCTTCATGACCGCCTGGGGCGAAGTCCTGTTCGCCTCCGTCATGACCAACGACGCCACCCGCACCCTCGCGGTCGGACTCCAGGGCTACTCCACGCAGAACGACGTGTACTGGAACCAGATCATGGCCGCCTCGCTGGTCGTGAGCGTCCCCGTGGTCGCGGGCTTCCTGCTCCTCCAGCGCTATCTCGTGGCGGGCCTGACGGCCGGAGCCGTCAAGTGACCGGCACGCCCCAGCACCTTCACCCCCACCCCGAAAGGACCTTCGTGACCATCGACTTCGCCGCACTCCCGGACGACTTCCTGTGGGGCACGGCCACATCGGCGTACCAGATCGAGGGAGCCGTGGCGGAGGACGGACGTTCGCCGTCGATCTGGGACACCTTCTCGCACACTCCCGGGAAGATCGACAACAACGACCACGGCGATGTCGCCTGCGACCACTACCACCGCACCCACGAGGACATCGAGCTGATGCGGCGGCTGGGCACCAACGCCTACCGCCTCTCCGTCGCCTGGCCGCGCGTCCTGCCGGGCGGCGACGGCCCGGTCAACGCGAAGGGCCTGGCCTTCTACGACCGGCTCGTCGACGACCTGCTGGCGGCCGGCATCACCCCGTCCGTCACCCTCTACCACTGGGACCTGCCCCAGGTGCTCCAGGACCGGGGCGGCTGGCCGGAGCGCGCCACCGCCGAACACTTCGCCTCGTACGCCTCCGTCGTCGCCGAACGCCTCGGCGACCGCGTCGGCCACTGGGCCACCCTCAACGAGCCGCTGTGCTCGGCCTGGATCGGGCACCTGGAGGGCAAGATGGCCCCCGGCTGGACCGATCTGACGGCGGCCGTCCGCGCCTCCTACCACCTGCTCCTGGGCCACGGCATGGCGATGGAGGCCATCCGCGCGGCGGCCCCGGACGCGCGGGTGGGCATCGTCAACAACCTCTCCACCATCCACGCCGCCACCGACCGGGAGGAGGACCTGGCCGCCGCCCGCCGCATGGACGGCCACACCAACCGCTGGTGGCTCGACCCGATCCACGGCCGCGGCTTCCCGGAGGACATGCGCGAGGTCTACGGCGTCGAACTCCCCGAGCGGCCCGGCGACATGCGGCTCATCGGCGCCGAACTGGACTGGCTGGGCCTGAACTACTACTTCCCCCAGACCGTCGCCGCCGACCCCACCGGCCCCGCCCCGCACGTGCGCACCGTCCGCCGTGCCGGCGTCCCGCGCACCGGCATGGACTGGGAGATCGACGCCGGCGGGATCGAGGACCTGCTGCTGCGCCTGACCGAGGAGTACGGGCCGCGCAAGCTGTACGTCACCGAGAACGGCTCCTCCTTCCCGGACGTGATCCGTCCCGACGGCACGATCGACGACCCCGAGCGCCAGGAGTACCTGACCGCCCACCTCGCGGCCTGTGCCTCCGCCGCCCGCAGGGGAGCCCCGCTGGCCGGCTACTTCGCGTGGTCGCTGCTGGACAACTTCGAGTGGGCGTACGGCTACGACAAGCGCTTCGGCCTGGTCCACGTCGACTACGCGACCCAGGTCCGCACAATCAAGGGCAGCGGACACCACTACGCGGACATCATCGGCCGGGCGCGCGGGAGAGAGCGCAAGGCCGCCTGAGACCCCGTGGTGGGTGCGGATGCGGGAGTCCGCGCCCACCACGGTCCGCGCCCATCACGGTCCGCGCGCACGAACTGTTCTGTCAGGTACATGACCATGTTCACGGCATTGTCCAGTCGTCCCGAGGAGAAGAACCGCATGCCGTCCCGTACCCCCCGCACCCTGCTCACCGCCCTGACCGCGCTCGCCCTGCTGGCCGCGGTCCCGTCCCTGACCGCCCCCACCCCGGCAGCCGCCCGACCGTCCGTCGCCGCGGCGGGCTGGGACACCGACCGCGCGGCCACCGCGTACGCCGCCGACCCGGCCGCCGTCACCGCCTCGGCCAGTGAGAACGCAGGCACCGCGCCCGGCCTCGCCTTCGACGGCGACGGCGGCACCCGCTGGTCCAGCGACTTCGCCGACGGCGCCTGGATCCGCGTCGACCTCGGCGCGACGATCCGCGTCGACCGGGTGACCCTGGACTGGGAAGCGGCCTACGGCAAGAGATACGTACTGGAGGCGTCCACCGACGGCACCGACTGGACGCCCTTCTACACCGAGACCGCCGGCACCGGCGGATCGGTCACCGCCCACACCTACCCGCAGGAGGTGCGGGCCCGCTACGTCCGCATGCGCGGCATCGAACGCGCCACCCCCTACGGCTACTCCCTCTACTCCTTCAAGGTCTACGGCGGCGAACCGGCCCCCGCCTCCACCACCCGCACCAACCTCGCCCTCAACCACCCCGCGTACTCGAACGTCTACCAGCACGCCGGGAACTCACCCGCGTTCGTCACCGACGGCGGCCGCCCCGCCGACCTCAAGGCCGACGCCACCCGCTGGTCCAGCGACTGGAACGCCGACCGCTGGGTCTCCGTCGACCTCGGCGCCACCTCCACCGTCGACACCGTCGACCTGTACTGGGAGGCGGCCTACGCCGTCGACTACGAACTCCAGGTCTCCGACGACAACCGCACCTGGCGCACCGTGTACCGCCCCTCCGCCGCAGAGGTCGCCACCCGCCGCGCCGACGTCAAGTCCCCGGGCGAGGCCACCGGCCGCCACGACACCGTGCGCCTGCCCCAGCCCGCCACCGGCCGCTACGTCCGCATGCTCGGCAAGGAACGCCGCTCCTTCTACAACCCCGCGCCCGCCACCGCCCAGTTCGGCTACTCCCTCTACGAGTTCGAGGTCTGGGGCACCGGAGGCAGCGCGGCCGCCGCCTACCCGGCGCTGCCCGGCGAACAGTCCGGCACCTACCGAACCACGTTCTACGACGACTTCACCTCGGCGGCGCTGGACCGCGGCAAGTGGCGTGTCGTCCGCACCGGCACGGAGATGGGCTCCGTCAACGGGGAGTCGCAGGCCTACGTCGACTCGGCCGACACCATCCGCCTGGAGAACGGCGCCCTGGTCCTGCGTGCCAAGCACTGCAAGGGCTGCACCAAGGCAGGCGGCGGCACCTACGACTTCACCTCCGGCCGCATCGACACCAACACCAAGTTCGACTTCACCTACGGCCGGGTCAGCGCCCGCATGAGACTCCCCGTCGGCGACGGCTTCTGGCCCGCCTTCTGGCTGCTCGGCAGCAACGTCGACGACCCCTCCGTGTCCTGGCCGGCCTCCGGGGAGACCGACATCATGGAGAACATCGGCTACGGCGACTGGACCAGCAGCGCCCTGCACGGCCCCGGCTACTCGGCCGACGGCAACGTCGGCGCGCGCCAGGTGTACCCGGGCGGCGGCCGGGCCGACCAGTGGCACACCTACGCGGTGGAGTGGACGCCGACGGGCATGACGTTCTCCGTCGACGACCGGGTGGTCCAGGAGACGACCCGCAACAAGCTGGAGTCGACCCGCGGCGCCTGGGTCTTCGACCACGACCAGTACGTCATCCTGAACCTCGCGCTCGGCGGCGCCTACCCGGCGGGCTGGAACCAGGTGACCAGTCCGTACTGGGGGCTGCCGCAGTCCAGCGTGGACCGGATCGCGGCCGGGGGAGTGCAGGCCGAGGTGGACTGGGTGCGGGTCGAGCAGAAGGGGTAGCCGCCGGACCGGGCCGCCGCCGTGCGTCAGGCGCCCTTCCGCGCCACTCCGCCGTAGATGCCGATCGGCGGGGCGTCGGGCCGCCGCGCCTCCTCGGGGCGCCAGTCGGTGACGCGGACCAGCCCCGGCTCGACCGTCGCGAAGTCCCCGAACAGGTCGAGGACCGCGGCGTGCGAGCGCAGGTTGAGGGACGCGGTGGCCTTGTTGTAGACGGCCGCCGCGTCCTCGCGCCGGTCCTCGTGGACGTCGCCCGTCGCGTGCGACAGGACGAGGTAGGAACCGGCGGGCAGCGCGTCGCGCAGCGTGGCGACGATGCCCGCCGGGTCCTGCGCGTCGGCCACGAAGTGCACGACGGCGACCAGCAGCAGCGCCACGGGCTGGTCGAAGTCGATGACCGCGCGCACCTCGGGATGGTCGAGGATCGCGCGGGGGTCGCGCAGGTCGGCCAGGACGACGGCGGTGTCAGGGTCGTCCGCCAGGGCCCTCGAGTGGGTGGCGACGATGGGGTCGTTGTCGACGTACGCGACCCGGGTCCCGGGCGCCACGGACCGCGCGATCTGGTGCACGTTGGGTTCGGTGGGCAGGCCGGTGCCCACGTCGAGTATCTGGCGGACGCCGCCCTCGGCCACCACGTGCCGCACCGCCCGGTGCATGAAGTGCCGGTTGGCGAGAACTCCCTCCCGCACCTCGGGCGCCGCCTTCATGAACTGCTCGGCGGCCCTCTGGTCGACCTCGTAGTTGTCCTTCCCGCCGAGGAAGTAGTCGTACATCCGGGCGGGATGGGGCCTGCTCGTGTCGATCCGGTCGGGGTGGGCGGCGCTCTCGCCACTGCTCAGGGAGGTCATGCGGCCTGACTCCGTCCTCAACTCGTGGGCCACCCAGGGCGCCGGAGTGATGAGCACCTGGATGAGCGCCGGTCGGAACATCATCCTAGGCTGACGACCCGACGATGCCGTTCCGCGTACGGAGGAGTGTCCTGTGACGGCCGGTACACCCAGAACCCACATCGACACGAGCAAGCCGCACCCGGCGCGCGTCTACGACTGGCTGCTGGGCGGCAAGGACAACTACCCCGTCGACCAGCGGGTCGGCGAGACCCTCCCCGAGGAGGCACGCGGCAACGCGGCCCGCAACCGGGCGTTCATGCACCGAGCGGCGGCCTGGCTGGCGAGGAACGGTGTCGACCAGTTCCTGGACATCGGCACCGGCATCCCCACCGAACCCAACCTGCACCAGATCGTGCAGGCGATCAGCCCGGCCGCCCGGGTCGTCTACGCGGACAACGACCCGATCGTCCTCAGGCACGCCCAGGCGCTGCTGACCAGCACCCCGGAGGGGGCAACGGACTTCCTCCACGCGGACGTACGACATCCCGCGGCGATCCTGGAACGCGCCCGTGAGGTACTGGACTTCGACCGTCCGATCGCCCTCTCCCTGATCGCGCTCCTGCACTTCCTGCCGGACGACGAGGACCCGTACCGTGTCGTGCGCACCCTCGTGGACGCCCTTCCCTCCGGCAGTTACCTGCTCCTGTCGCACGGCACCGCCGACCAGCACCCGGAGCTGAGGCAGGAGACCGAGTCCGCCTACAAGAAGGGGGCCATCCCGCTGCGGATGCGCACCCGGAGCGAGGTCGAGCCCTTCTTCTCCGGCCTCGAACTCGTCGAACCCGGCCTGGTGTTCGCCACCGAGTGGTACCAGGAGGAACCGGCACCGGTGCGGGAACGCAGCGGCTTCCACGTGGGCGTGGCGCGGATCCCCTGACCAGGTCCGCGAGCCGACCGGGCGAACCTCCGCCGCCCGGGGCGGCCTTGACGTCGGCGGGGACCGGCCGATACTTGTGCGCAGCATGGGTCGGTCGGTGTCCGTGGTCGGCGTGAGGCGGGACGACAGATGAAGCAGAGGAAAATGCGGCTGTGCGCCGTCATGGGAGCCGTTCTCGGCGCCCTCACCGCGTCGGCCGCGCTCCCACCGGCCGCCGCGGCGTCCCCGCACCCCGGCGGGTACCCGCCGTCCGCCCGTCACGCCCTTCCCCTGGGCCCCGCCGACCTCCCCGAGCGCCGCACCACGACCACCCTCCAGCCGGGCGTCACCCTGACCCGCATCGTGCGCGGGAACGCCGACGACCCGGCACTCCACTGGACCGTCGAGGTGTCCATCCCCGGCGGCGACACCTCCCCGGACCCCGACGCACCGCCGACGGCCCTCAAGGACCGGGCGAGCGCCGACGAACTGGCCGCCGCACTGCGGCAGGACGGCTTCGACGCGAGGGTGGAGGAGGTGACGACACCCGCGACGGCCGACTACCGGGGCGGCACCCTCGGCTGGCGGGTCCGCATCGGCACCTTCGACGCGCAGCCCGCCGCGACGGCCGAACGCACCCGCCTGAGAGCGGCCGGGTACTCGGGCTCCGCCGTCTACACCGGCTGGGACGGCGAGGCGACGGACCGGGGCCCGTGGCACGTCGACGTACTCACCATCGACCCACGCACATTCCGCGGCACTCTCGACGCGTCGTACGGGCCCGACCTGGAGAACCGCGAGACGACCAGCGCGCTCTCGGCGTCGGCAGCCGCCACGGCCGCGGTCAACGCCGGCTTCTTCGTCCTCGACCCGAAGGCGGGCGCACCGGGCGACCCCGCCGGAGTGGGCGTGTACGACGGCCGCCTGCTGAGCGAACCGGTGGCCGGACGCCCGGCCCTGATCGTCCACGACAACGGGCGCCGCACCGAGATCGCCCGCCTCACCTGGCAGGGCCGGATCGCCACCCGCGCCGCCTCCCTCCCGCTGAACGGCGTCAACCGCGTACCGGGCCTGATCAGGAACTGCGGCGGCAGCGCGGGCGACACCCCGACGTCGCTCCCGCTGCACGACGTCACCTGCACCAACCCCGACGAGCTGGTCACCTTCACCCCGGACTACGGCGCCCGCACACCCGAAGGCGCCGGTGTGGAGGCCGTGCTGGACGCCCACGAGCGGGTCGTGGAACTGCGCTCTCCACGCGGGGGAACGATTCCCCGGGGCGGCAGCTCGGTCCAGGCGACGGGCGAACGCGTCGCCGACCTGACCGCCCTGGCCCACGTGGGCGACCGCCTGCGGGTGAGCACGACGCTGCTGGACGACCGAGGCCGCCGGATGTCCACCTCGCCTGGTACCGACATCGTGAACGCGGGCCCCGAGCTGGTCCGCGACGGCCGTATCCACGTCACCCCCGCCACCGACGGCATGGTGCACCCCGGCGACCCGAGCTGGTACTACGGCTGGGTCCACAAGCGCAACCCGCGCACCCTGGCCGGGGTGGACGCCGCGGGCCGCACCGTCCTCGTCACCGCCGACGGACGCAGCACGGACTCCCTCGGGCTCAGCATCGGCGAGGGCGCGAAGGTCGCGAGGTCACTCGGCCTGCGCGACGCCGTCAACCTGGACGGCGGCGGCTCGACGACGATGGTGGCCGAGGGCGCCGTACTCAACTCCCCCTCGGACGCCGCAGGCGAACGCCCGGTCGGCGACGCGCTGTTGATCCTTCCGCACCGGCACGACACCTGACCCTGCCCCGGTCCGCCACGACCGCCCGCCGGTCGCACCACCGACCAGGAACCACGCACCAGGCACGACGCACCACCACCAGGCAGCACACACCAGGCGCCACGCACAGCAACCCACCCAGGGAGCCGCCGTGTTCGCGAACGTGCCCACCGTCCTCACCCCGCTGCGAGCGAGACTCCTCCTGGTCCTCGCCGTCCTGCTGGCCGTCCTGACGCCGACCGCTCCAGGGGCCCTGGCCGCCGGGAAACCGGAGACCGGCGCCGCCCGCCCCGGCGCGGAGGTCGTCGCCGTCACCCGGGTCGCGGACCGGCAGGTCGACCTGTCGGTACGGTCGGCCGCACTGGGCGGCCGCACGGTCGACGTCCGCCTCCTCACCCCCGACGGCTGGGACCCGCACGACCGACGCCACCGCCAGCACTGGCCCACCCTCTGGCTCCTGCACGGCTGCTGCGGCGACTACACCTCGTGGACGAGCATGACGGACGTGGCGGAGACGGACAGCCTGCGCGACGTCCTGGTCGTGATGCCCGAGGCGGGTTGGAACGGCTGGTACAGCGACTGGTGGAACCACGGGCAGGGCGGCGACCCGGCATGGGAGACGTTCCACACCAAGGAACTGCGCCACCTCCTGGAACGCGACTGGGGCGCGGGCAGCGACCGCGTGGTCGCCGGCCTGTCCATGGGCGGCCAGGGCGCCCTGCTGTACGCCGCCCGGAACCCCGGGATGTTCAGGGCGACGGCGGCCTTCTCCGGCTCCGCCCACCCCCTCCTGAACGACGAGTCGGTCGACCGCATCATGGGCTTCTTCGCCGGCCAGGACAACGACCCGCTCCGCGTCTGGGGCGACCCGGTCGCCCAGCGCGGCATCTGGCAGGCCCACGACCCCTTCCACCTCGCCAAGCGACTGAGGTCGATCCCGGTCTACCTCTCCTGCGGCGACGGCACCACCGGCCCTCTGGACGCACCTGGCGCCACGAGCGCGCTGGAGGCCGACTTCAACCGCCAGAACCACGCGCTCGCGGCCGAGCTGAAGCGCGTCGGCGCGCGGCACGTGACGACCAACTTCTACGGCCCGGGGACCCACGGCTGGGCGTACTGGGAGCGCGAGCTGCACGCGTCCCTGCCGATGCTGCTGGGGGCGCTGGGGGTCGACGACTGACCCGCACGACGCCGAGCAACTCCCGCATCCCGCACACCCCTTGCCAGAAGCTCTGGCGGACCCCTAACTTAAGCGAGCACTTAACTGCACTTAAGTGAGGCAGTTACATCGTGGTTGCGTCCATCGGGTTGGGGAGAGCTTCGTGCACACAGGCCTGCGCAGGTCGGCGGCGGCAACCGTCCTCGCCCTCTTTGTCTCCCTGACCGCGGTCGACGGCGCGGGCGCCGCCGACGCACCGCCGGCCGGCACCGGCCCGTACGTCGACGTCGAGTACTTCCCGGAGCCGGCCGGCGAGGGCGCACGTACCAGCGTCCCGGCCGACAGCCCGCACATACAGCCGGACGGGCCGACCGCTTCCGACCCCCGGGAACGCACCGCCGCCGCATCCGAGGACGGCGAGGTCGTCCCGCTCGCCGAGACCGGCCCGACCGCCGACCGCCTCGACGTCACGATCATCGGCGACGGCTACACGGCCGCCGAGCAGGACGACTTCCTCGAGGACGCGCGTACGAAGTGGGACGAGGTCACCGACATCGACCCGTACAAGAGCTACGAGGGCCTCTTCAACGTCTGGGCCGTGAAGGCCGTCTCCGAGGACTCCGGTGTCACCGGCGACCCGACCCGGGACGTCGTCAGGAACACCGCGCTCGGCTCGTACTTCTGGTGCGGCGACACGGAGCGCCTGATCTGCGTCGACCTCGACAGGACGAAGACCTACGCGGACCAGGCACCGGCGACCGACCTGGTGATCGTGGTCTCCAACTCCGCCAAGTACGGCGGGGCCGGCTACTCCGGACTCGCGGCGGACTACGGCTACGACGGCGTCTCCACGCTCTCCTCCGACAACGACCGGTCCACCCTGATAGCCGCGCACGAGATGGCCCACTCCATAGGCCTCCTGGCGGACGAGTACCAGTACGAGGGCTACGGCGACTACCCCAACCCCGAGCCCGCCTACCCCAACGCCTCGACCCTGACGGCGGACGACATGGCGAGGCAGCGCACCAAGTGGGCGGCCTGGCTCGGCGAGAGCGACCCGAGCGGCGGCGTCGTCGGCACCTTCGAGGGCGCCGACTACTACGAGTACGGGGTCTACCGTCCCACGGAGAACTCCATCATGCGCTCCCTGAACACCGACCGCTTCAACCTCCCCGGCCGGGAGGCGATGATCGCCGGCTTCTACCGCTCGGCCAACGCCCTCACCCCGCTGCGGAACACGGCGGCCGGGGCCACCCGCTTCACCCGCCTCTCCGTGGAACTCGCCGACCTGGACACGGGCACGGGTCTCGCCCGCCCGCAACTGCGCTGGTACGTCGACGGACGCGAGGCCAGGCACGCCCGAGGCAGGACCTCCGTCCTCCCGGCCGCCCTGGGCGTCCCGGCGGACAGGCGCACCCACAAGGTGACCGCCACGGTGGTCGACACGACGACCGCCGTCCGCAACCACGCCGTCCGGGACCTCACGTCCAACTCGGCGACCTGGACGGTCGGCCGCTGACCCACCGCAGCGCCGCTCAGAACCCCCAGCGTGTATGGCTGTAGACCCCGTCGTCCCGGCCGAACCCGTACGCGGTGACCGGGGCCACCGCGAACAGCACCGCGTCCCCGCGCCGCATGGCGTCCCCGATGCCGTGGAAGGTGCCTTCGGCCGACGTGATGTGCGACCCGTACTTCGCCTCGTACGCCGCGATCACCTCCTCCAGCACCGCCGGATCACCGACCGGCTCCGCCTCGCCCTCGACCACGAGGTCGAACCCCTCGGTGAGCGAGTTTCCGCCCGTGATCAGCGCGCAGTGCGCATCGTGCGCCAGGTTCCGGGCCTTCTGCTCACCCGGCCCGGTGGAGAAATACAGCACCCCGTCGTGCCACGCCGCGATCACCGGCGTGACGTGCGGCCCGCCACCGGGCCGCACCGTGGCCACCCAGAAGATCTCGGCGGCCTCCAGACGCCGCCGGGCCTCGTCCCACTCGGTGGCGGTGACGTCCGCGGCGCCGGGACGGGGGTGGAGTGCGGAGCTGTAGCGGGCGTCGAGCTCGGTCGTGGGCTGCTCGGCGCCGGGTCGTTGCACGGACATGGCGGACTCCTAACCTTCTTGTCCGTAACGACTGCCGGCCGTCCTGGAAATCATCGGTGCTCCCGATGGAGTACCGACGACTGAGGGTCCCGCACCTCGCAGCCCTCGCGCCGTATCCGCTCGGACCCCCAGGCCCCGAGGGCACCGAGTGCCCGGTTGAGCGTGCGCCCGTGTTCCGTCAGGGAGTACTCCACTCGCGGCGGTACCTCCGCGAACACCTTCCGGTGGACGAGACCGTCCTCCTCCATCTCCCGCAGATGCTGCGCCAGCATCTTCTCGCTCACCCCCGGCAGGCCGCGACGCAGCTCGGCGAAGCGACGTACGCGATGGGCGTCGAGCTCCCAGAGGATCAGGCCCTTCCACTTGCCGCTCACCACGTCGAGCGCGGCATCGATGCCGCAGACGTAGGGCCCGGACCTCGGCGCCTTGGCCATCGCTGATCCCCTTACAAAAAGGTAAGTACCGCAGAAAATAGTGGGTACTTCCGAGCCTACCCACGCTCTCCGAGGATGGCGGAGTGAACGCACACCGGAACCGCACCAGCAGCCAGAACACCGCCGTCACCGTGATCGGCCTGGGCCCCATGGGCCAGGCGATCGCCAACACCCTCCTCACCGCCGGCCACCCGGTCACCGTGTGGAACCGCACCGCCGGCCGGGCCGACGGCGTGGTCGCCGCGGGCGCGACGCGCGCGAAGACACCCCGCGAGGCCGTCGGCGCGAGCGACCTCGTACTCCTCAGCCTCACGGACTACGAGGCGATGTACGACATCCTCGACGACACGACCGACGCGCTCGCCGGCCGCACACTGGTCAACCTCAGCTCCGACACTCCCGACCGCACACGTGAGGCCGCCGCCTGGGCCACGGGCCACGGGGCCACCTTCCTCACCGGAGGTGTCATGACCCCCGCGCCGATGGTCGGGACGGAGGCGGCGTACGTCTACTACAGCGGCCCCGGCGAGGTGATGAAGCGGCACCTGCCGACGCTGACACCGCTCGGCACACCCAGGTACCTGGGCGAGGACCCGGGCCTGGCCCAACTCATGTACCAGGCCCAGCTGATCGTGTTCCTCAGCACCCTGTCCGCCCTGATGCACGCCACCGCGATGCTGGGCACCGCGGGCATGGCGGCCGAGGAGGCCCTCCCGGAACTCCTCTCCGCCGCCGACTCCATCGGCGACATCCTCAGGGCGGGCGAAGACCGCCCCGGCGCCGCGCTCGACGCCGGAGAGCATCCCGGCCACCTCAGCACCGTCACCATGATGGGCGCGACGTCGGACCACATCGTCGACACCAGCACAGCGCTCGGCCTGGACCTCGGGCTCCCCCTGGCCGTTCAGGCCCACTACCGGCACGCGATCGAGAACGGCCACGGCAGGGACAACTGGACACGCATCATCGACGGCATCCGGGCACCGCGCTGACGGGACGCGGGACGCGGGACGCGAGACGCGGACCGAGGGCCCGATTGTGACCGGTGTGTTACCAGGGGTGAGGCCGGTGCGGCAGACTGCTGTACGTGACGGGCGAACCGGTACGTGACGAGGGATCAGGGCGGCTTCGAGCGGCCCGGCCGCCGCGGGTGTCATCGGCCGCCGTAGACGGGATGCGACGTGTTGCAGGGGGACGAGCATGACGACGACCGCTTCGCCGGACGGGACTCCGGAGCCGCAGCCGGACGACGACGGCACCCCCGCCGAGCCCACCGGGCAGCACGCGGACGCGGACGGGGACACGCCTCCACCGCCCGCTGACCCCGCACCGGCCTCACCGCAGCCGTCCACCAACGGGGGAGGCCGCCCCGACGAGAGTTTCGAGGCGCTCGTCTCCGACGCGCTCGGGGTGGACCCCGAGGCCTCCCGGCGCAAGAAGCTCCGCTGGCTGCTGGTGAAGGCGACCCTCGGTCTTCTGGGCGTCCTGGGCGCGGTGTTGGTGGCGTATCTCATGATCAAGCCGAGCGCGATCAGGGAGAACGACACCAACACGGGTATCGACGCGGCCAAGACCCCGTTCACGGTGTCGGTGCGGCCGGAGGAGGGCGAGCCTCCCACGTGGGCGATGGTCCTCGACCGGAAGCTGACCGCCGACGAGGCGCGGAAACTGACGACCGGCGACCCCGGTTCCGCCTTCTCCTACCTGAGGGAGCTGGGCGGCCGCCCGCTCGTGTACGCGTCCGTGATGGAACACGCCCCGGAGCGGTACGTGCGTTACACCCGGGACGGTCGCCTCGAACTCACCGACTCCTTCAAGATGACCGTGCTGAGCACCCGGTCCTCCGCCGTGGTCATCGACGGCTGGAAGACCACCGACATCACCTGCCACAAGAGCACCACACGGACCGTCGTTGCCGTGCCACCCCAGGGCGGAGCCGCCTACCAGGGCATCCGGCTCCATCTTCCGCCGCGCGCCGACGAGCCCGTGCTCACCGACGACGCCGAAGGACAGGGCGAGTCCTACTTCGGCACCCACTACATCGAGGTCGGAGGCGGCCAGCCCTCCGGCGGCCTCAGAGTGGAGGCCATCGCGCCACCGGGACAGGCGTGCGAGTGGGGCATCAAGGTCCACTACAACGACTCCTACCAGAAGGGCGAGTGGCTCCAGCTGAAGGACGCCAAGGGCAAGCCGCTGCGCATCCTTACGGAGTCCGTCCCGGCGGACCTCCAGCAGAAGTGGGTCTTCGGTTCCGTCGCCTGGACGCCGTGCCACAAGAATCCCAAGGGGCCGCTGTGCGAACTGGTCTGACCGCCAAGGCAAGGGTGGTTCCTCTCGCCTTGGCCGTCCTGGCCCTCCTGTGTGTCCAGGGGTGCAGCGCGCAGCCGGCCGAGGAGAAGCCGGCCTCGAAGTCCTCGGCGTCTGCGGCGCCCTTCCTGGGCAACCGGGACTATGTCCTCCCGGACAGTCCTTTCACCCGCGAGGACACGGTCGTCACGGCCACGTGCGGGATGGGCGCGCGCTTCGCCGCGGTCACCGTCCGGGCATGGGACCCCGAGACGTGGCAACCGCGCGCGGAACGGACCTTCCCCATCCCGAGCGACGCCGCGTTCACGAACTACGCGGGCGTGAAGGCGGTCAACAGCCCCCTCGTGGACCTCTGCGGTATGAATCCGGACAATCCGTCCCCCTACAAGGTGGCCACCCTGGAGTACATGGCTCCCCGGGTCCGTGCACTCTTCGACCTGGCGTTCACGCGCATGGCCGTGGTCCTGCGCGACCCCGGCAACAAGAAGGATTCGCACGTCGGTTACGTGGTGAGCGGCGCCGACCTCGACGACGTCGTGCGGTTGAGCGGGTCGGCGGGTGCCGACGAACAGAACGCGGTGATGTCGCCGGACGGGCGCGGCGTGTGGTTCACGTACACGGCGAAGGGCGGCGGGCAGCGGATCGGCTCCCGGTCCACCGAGGGCTCCCACGACCTGTCCGACGAGGGCCCGGCCGCCGGGCACGGCCTGCCCCTGACCGTCATGGGCAAGCCCCCGCGCGCCGTCCAGGCGGACACGGTGCACCTCGCACCGGGCGGCCGACGGCTCACCGCCAAGGCACCGAAGGTCTTCGGGAACGTCTTCGACACCTGGAACTCCTCAGGAGCGCTCACCTCCCGCTCGGCGCGCCGGGCCACTCTGCTCAGCGGGTGTGTGGGCGTCGTCGGCTGGACCGGCGACGACCGGGTGCTGTGCCGCACCTCGACCGGATCCTTCCGGATCATGGACGCCCGTACCGGCCGGGCCTCGGGCGCCCCGATCGGCGTGGTCGACCCGCACGACGGGAGGGTCGCGGAGGGGATGCTGGTGTCGCCGGACGGGAAGCGGTTCCTCGTCGCCGTCCACGACCCCAACGCCCGGCGGACCGACGACACCTACTCCTACCGGAAGCCCGACTTCAGGGTGGTGCCGACCACCGGGGGAGAGGCGACGACCGACGTGGTCAACAACCTCCTGGACACCTACACGGTGTTCCTGAGCTGGTCGTAGGGGCGGGTGCCGGAACACCCACCGGGCGGCGCCCGCGAGATTGCCCAGCACTACGGCATGGCGGTCTTGCGCTCCGCATCGGTGAGGGGCGGCCCTTGCAGGTGCGGCCTCCTCGGACCGATGAGCATGGGGATGAGCATGTCGGGCGAGAACAGCCGGGTCGCGGGTCGCTCCAGGCTCATGACATCCAGCAGGGCGGCCATGGCGCGCGGATTGCGTGCGCCGGTCTCCACGGCTTTGTCGACGAAGCGCGCGAGGAGACGTTCGACGCTGTTGGGCCGGGTGTCGGTGGCTCCCGGATACAGGGCGTCCTGGCCGACGGCCAAGTCCCAGGCGGCGGCCACCGGTCGAGCGGCGGCGCGCTGAAGCCGCCGTGCGAGGCCCGGATGTCCCAGCCCTGTCGCGCCGAGCGTGTCGCGGACGGCGAGGGCGCACTGGGCGGCGACGGTCAGACCATGGCCGTAGACGGGGTTGTAGCCGGCGATGGCGTCGCCGAGGA
The DNA here is from genome assembly GCF_055635195.1 of Streptomyces sp. NPDC111628. Taxonomy (NCBI): domain Bacteria; kingdom Bacillati; phylum Actinomycetota; class Actinomycetes; order Kitasatosporales; family Streptomycetaceae; genus Streptomyces; species Streptomyces sp. NPDC111628. Next base: position 285,082 of record NZ_JBVKBZ010000002.1, read on the forward strand.
CGAGGAAGCCGTCCGGCCAGTGTCTGACCTGCTCGTAGTAGCGACGGCGGTTGGCCGTGGCACGGGTGGTGATGATGTCCCCGAGGGGCTCGAGGCCCTTCACGAGTTCGCCGATGACGGGATCGTCGAGGTTGAGCGCGAAGTCGACGAAGGCGTCGGGATCGTCGGTGGGTTCACCGCCGCGGGTGCCGGCCAGCGTGACGATCCAGCGGTTTCCCTCGATGGGCAGGACGATGCCTCCCCGCCCGGGTGCCTTGGCCGGGTTGGCCTGCACGTTCACGAGGGGGAAGTCGATGCTCCGGGCCGCCTCGGGGGCGCGGTAGAGACGGGTGGCGTAGGCGACGCCGGCGTTGACCTCTCGCTCCGTGATGCCCGGCGCCCCCAGCTCGGTGAGCCATTGCGGCGCGCGGGATCCTCGGCCCGAGGCATCGACGACCAGGTCTGCGCGCAGGGTGCTTTCCGCGGCGCCTGCTCCGGCTGCGGCTCCGGCGCCTGCGCCTGCGCGTATGTGCACGCCGGTGACCGCCGCGGCGTCGCCTTCGAGTCGGAGTGCGGTGGTCTCCTGGCGGAGTGTGATGCGTTCGTCGGCCAGGACGCGGGCTCGCAGCACGGAGTCGAGGAGGTCGCGGGAGCACACCAGGTTGCGGTGATGGGTGGAGGTGAAACGGCGGAACCACACTTCGTTGGGGGCCCGGGAGACCATGTCGCCCATGATGTGCACCAGACGGCCGCCGTGGGCGACGATCTCACCGGTCAGACCGGGGAGGAGCTCGTCGAAGGCCTTGACTCCTCCGCTCCACACCAGGTGTGCGTGGCGGGCCTGCGGAACGCCCCTGCGCGGTTCGGGCCCGTCGGGGAGGCGGTCGCGTTCGACGACGGTGACGTCGGCGAAGTCCGCGAGGGCCGCCGCGGCGAGCAGACCGGTGGCACTGGCGCCGATGACCACTGCGGTGGGCCGGCGGGTGACGGTTCCTTCAGCCATGGTGATGCGCGCTTTCTGTGCTGGTCATGCGTCGGCGGACGTCTTGGAGAATGCGGGGCCGGTGCAGGGCGGACGCGATGCCTTCGATGTGGCCGCCCACGACCGCGCCTCCCTGCGGCCCTTGGAGGTGGGCGACGGGAGGTCCGCCCTGCTGGTAGGTGCGGATGGCGGCACTGATGGTGATGGCTCCGGCGACACCGTCCGCGTCCGGGACGCCGTCCCCGGGCTGTGCGGCTTCGCGGGCCTGTGCGGCGTCGCGAGCCTGTGCGGCTTCGCGGGCCCGCTGGTGGAGGACCGGGTCGACGTAGGGACCGAGCATGCGCAGGGCGTCGTGGATGCGCTGCCTGCGTTGCAACAGGCGCAGGTCGAGTGGAGTCCACGGTCCGAAGCGTGCTTCGGCTGCCGCTGGGGTGAGGCTGCGGAGCGCGTGCCACAGCGGGGCGAGCCGACGGTACTCGCGCCGGTCCCGTATCCATTTCTGCACGAAGGGCCCGGCCTGGGGGACGATGAAGCCGAGCGCGACGAGGGCGGCTTCCATCAGCGCGAACGGGGGCGCGGCCTGGGTGCTCAGTACGTCCCAGTCGTGTCCCGACCAACGGGCGCCGATCGCGGCCAACTTCGCTCCGTCGAAGACGAGCCCCGACGCGAACCCCAGTTGCAGGAACACCACTCCTGCCTTCAGCCAGCGGTTGGCCACTTCGGGGAACCACCTCCACAGCATGGAGACCGCCACGAGCGACGACACCGTGTGCGCGGCGATGTAGAGGAGGATGTGTTCGCGCATCCAGGGGGTGCCGGCGTAGTAGGTGTCCAAGTCGTAGACGCGTGCCGTGGGGACGTCGGCCAGGATGAACGTCAGCCACAGGACGGCGACGATCCCCGCGTAGATCCAGTAGATGCGGCGGATTCTGCGCCGCCGTCTCACCGACGGTGCCTCCCGCCAACGCATGATCATGGTCAGGCCGGTGGCGCAGAAGGCGGTCAGGAAGGAGTAGGCCCAGGGAGAGGCGATGTTCGGCACACCCGTGAGGACGTTGAGCCGTTCTATGTTGACCGGGGTGATCACGACCAGGACGGCGGTGGCCCAGATCAGCAGCAGGGTGGTCGCCCTGACGTCCGGGTCGCGCGAGGCCCGCAGGAACGTGGGGAGCTTCAGCACGAGGGCCAGCGCCAGCAGAGCGGTCGGCAGGATGTAGGGAATGTGGAAGGACGGGCTCATGGCAGCAGGTGCCCGCCGCGGTTGCTCAGGGACAGGTTGATGCGGCCTTCCACGGTGTCCGCGCTGACCGGGCCCTGCGCGTAACGGCCCTTCATCCAGGTGCGGACCTCCCGGCCGAAGAGCAGCCCGAACGTCTCGGCATCCGCCTCGTGGTCCTCACGGGACTCGGCACGGGCCGCGACGGCAAGGAGCGCGTCCGGGGGTACCTCGTGCGCTGCGAGGATCTGTTCGACGGCCCGCTCGATCACTTCCCCGGCCTGCTCGGTGGGCAGCGCACGGGCGGCGGTCGGCATCCCCGCCACATGGTGTCCGCAGTCCCCCTGCTCCTCGTGCCACAGCTCGTGGCCCAGAATGACCAACTGAGCCTCGGGGACCGTGTGTTCCTCCACCACGATGATGGAGTGGTCCCCGCAGTCCAGGCGCATGCCGGAGACGGGAATGTCCGGCGGAAACCCCCGGAAGACGAGGCGGATCGGCCGACCGGTGCGTGCGCTCATGGCCTCGCAGAAGGCTTCCATGACCTCCTGCGGCTCGGCCGGCCGCTGAACGGCCCCTGCCGTGTGCCGGCCCAGGACGGAGAGTAAGGACTTCATCGCCTTGGTGCTCACCGCTCGTGACCTCCGTCCGGGGGTACGACGGACCGCAGGACCCCTTCAAGAAGGCGGTCCAACTGCTCGCGGGTCAGGGAACCGTGCGCGCGCAGGTCGGCGGACCTCACGCCGTACCGGTCCATCAGGGCAAGCACGGGATCGCTCTCGGGGTGTTCCAGTCCGTGCAGGACGGGGAGCAGGACCCGGTTGAGCGCGTCGGCGGCCGACGCGGTGAAGAACGCCTCTCCCTCCTCGACCCCGAAGTACTCGACGAGCCCGTGGAGAAGCTCGACGCTGGGCACCTTCTTGCCGTCGCAGACCTGCCGGGCCCAGTACCCGGAGACACCGAGCCGCTCGGAGATGTCCGAGGCCAGGTCGGACATGCGTTTGCCGGTCGCGGCCATCTCGGCCTCGGCGAGCGCGGCGATCCGCATCCGGACCCGGTCGTTGACGGAGTCGTCCGGTGGCACACCGCCCTGGAGCAGACTGCGGACGGTGGAGACCGGCAGGGCCGTCCTGCCGGCGAGCCGCGCCGCGTCGAGCAGCGTCGAACGGTCCTCCTTCCCCTGGATGACCCTGTCGAGACGCCGCAAGGTCTCGGAGAGGGGCGAAGGTGATGCCACCGTTGCACTCCCGGTTCGGGGGCTGACTCCTGGTGTCGCTGACGGGACCCTATGTGATGAACACACCCAGGGGCAACGGTCGTTGAGTCCGGATCACCGATCCTTGTCCGGAACGGGCACGGACGGTGTCTTCGCCGCCCCGGGCTCCGAGCCGGACTCCGGGGCGAGGAACGGTTCGAGAAGGCGGAGCAGCCCTTCGGGACGATGCAGCGGGATGATGTGCCCGCAGTCCTCGATCACGTGGCCGACCAGGTGATCGGCGACCGGCCGCAGCTGCCGTTCGAGAGCCCGGCCCACCGGATGGGCGCCGACGGCCATGGTGGGGACGGTCAACCGCCCCCCGTCGACGGCCTCCGCGATCTGCTCGCTGCTCGTGGGCAGCGCCCGGTAGTACGAGAAGGCGCAGCGCAGGGCATCCGTCCCGGTGTACGCCCGTACGAAGGCGTCCCGGACAGCGGGATCGACACCCTCCCCGAGGGACCCGGTGCCCAGGAACCAGTCGACGTACTGCGCCTCGTGCCCGGTCAGCACCGTCTCGGCGAGACCGGGCACCGCGTGGAAACCGAACCACCAGGGCGCCCCCTGCGCGAGGAACTCCTCGGCCCCCGGCAGCCCGCCCAGCAGTGACTCCATGACGACGAGCCGCCTGACGAGGTCGGGCCGACGCATGGCGAGAAGGAACGCGGGCGGGGTTCCGGCATCGATGCCGACGACGTCCGCCGAGCGCACTCCCAGGGCCTCCAGCAGTGCCTCGGCATCGCACGCGAGTGTGCCGGCGTCGTATCCGTCCACCGCGCGCGTACTCGCCCCCGCGCCCCGCATGTCCGGTGCGATGACTCGATGGCGTTCGGCGAGGGGGCCCATGACACGAGTCCACAGCTGCCAGGTGTGCGGGAAGCCGTGCAGAAGCAGCACGGCGGGGCCCTCGCCGAGGAGGGCCACGTTGAGTTCGACGCCGTTGACCGCGACGCGCCGGAGTTCGACGCCGCGGGGCTGGAGGGGGGAGGAGACGGGCGAGCCGATGGCCACAGGCACTCCTGCAGGTGTAGTTACCAATGGTGACAAGAGAACGATAGGTAACTAGGCTGACCGATCCCAGACCGCACTTCTGCGACAGGTGGTGAGCTCCAGGTGACCTCCTCCACGTCCCGCCCCCCGAACGCTCCTCGGGGAGACCTGTTCGACCCGCAGTGCCCCACCCGCCGCCTCCTCGACCGGATCGGCACCAAGTGGACGTCCATGGCCGTCAAGGTGCTGGCGGAGGCATCCCCGGAGGAGGTGCGCTTCGCGGAACTGCAACGCAGGATGACCGGCATCTCGCAGAAGATGCTGTCGGTCACCCTCCAGGGCCTCACCCGCGACGGCCTGGTCGGCCGCCGGGTCGAGGCGACGGTCCCGCCCCGCGTGTACTACCGCCTCACCCCGCTCGGCCTGACCCTGGAGGAACCGCTGGCCGCACTCCGTGAGTGGGCCGAGGCGCACATGGCCGAGGTGGACCGGGCCAACCGGCGCAGTCAGGACGACACGGCCGACTGAGGCTCGCGCCAAGGGAGGGACCCGCGGCCTGGTCGAACGCTCCGCCGACCCCGCAGACCGCCGCTCACGTGTCGTGGCCCTGACGGAGGACGGGCGCCGCGTGCGGGCGGCGGTCATCGAGGCGACGCTGGCGCTGACGCCGTTCGCACGGCTCGGGGACGACGAGCTGCGCCAGCTGGTGGATCTCCTGGGGAAGGCCATCGACCCGGCCGCGGAGACGGCCTGAGGTCAGGCGGGGGCGGCCGCCCGGGGCACCGTCGTGAGGTGATCGACGACGAGTTGTCTCGATTGCTTCACGGTGCTGTCGCGGTTGGGATCTGGCGGTGTGAGCGTCACGGAAGCCCGGCTAACGTTCCTGGTCGCAGAGGCGTACGCCCGTATGTTGCATCGGGCGTGGGCCTACCTGTTCGGGGTTCCTGCACTGACGCATCACGGGGGTACGGCACATGGCCAGGCGAGACAGCACGTCGGACGACGGAACACCCGGGGCGTTCGCTCCTTCCTCCCGGCGGCGCGTACTGCGGTTGGCCGGCGGCGGTCTCGCGCTGGCGGCGCTGACCGCGGGCACGGTCGGCTGCGACAAGGACGCCGCGGACGTCAAAGAGCCGGGAGGCGCCGGCGGTGACGAGCCCAACGGCGGCGGCAAGGGCTCCGGCGACGGTGGCGGCGGCGTCGACAAGAAGGGCCAGGCTCCCGAACCACTGTGGACGAAATCGACTTCAGCCGAGACCTACGGGGACAACGACGAGCTGGTGACCGCGGGCGGCGCCGTGATCGCCAGCGGCAGTCCGCTGACCGCCCTCGACGCCGCGACCGGCGGACAGAAGTGGTCCCTGCCGGGCGGTGCGGTCCCCGGCGCCCCCTTGCTGCTCGGCGCGGACACCCTATACCTGGCCAGCAGCGAGTACGACGGCTCCGTCATCGGATACGCCCCGGCCTCCGGCAAGGAGACCTGGCGCAGCCGGCTGGGCAAGGAGTACCGCCAGCCGCGACCGATCGCGGTGGACGAGGAGCAGGTGTACGTCGTCGCCGAGATCCTCGAGGACGACGGCTCGTCCAAGACCAACGTCATCGCCGCCCTCAACAGCACCACGGGCAGGGTCGCCTGGAAGGAGCAGCGCGACGTCGGCACCCAGCAGAACGGCATCCACGCCGCCGTCCGGGGCCGCCACCTCGTCTACACGGACTTCAAGAAGAACCTCACCGTGCGGGACACCGCGAGCGGCGGGCAGGTGTGGACGCGCAAGACGACCAAGACGAACTACGGCTTCTTCACCGTCCACCAGGACCTGGTCATCGTCCCCCAGGGAAACGTGCTCCAGGCCTTCAACCTGGCCGACGGCAAGGAGAAGTGGTCCCTGGAAGCGTCGGACGGGGCCCTCTTCAGGGAACCGGCGGTACTGGAGGACGTGCTCTACGTCGCCGACAGCGCCAGGGCGATGTGGGCCGTCGACCCGCGGACCGGCAAACAGCTCTGGAAGTCCCAGGCCCTCGCGGACGCGGGGCTCCAGGTGCCGCGGCAGTACGTCAAGGCGGGCGACACCCTGTACGGCGCCACGGACCTGGACAAGCAGGGCGGCATCATCGCCATGGACGCGAGGACCGGCGCGGTGCGCTGGACGTTCAACGACAACACGGGCGACTATCACGCCTGGTTGGTGGCAACCGACGGCAAGCGTGTCTTCGCCCTGCACGGCAAGAAGCTGCACGCGCTGCCGGTGTGACGCAAGTCGGGCGGGAACCGGTGACGGACACTGGGCCCCGCCCGCAACGGGCCGCCGTGCGCTGCGGGATGCATCGACTCGATGCCCGAGTCTCGAAGTGAAGGGGCTGGCGTCCCCATGTTCCGCTACCTGTGCAGACCGGCACGTGCTTTACGAGTGATCGCCCCAATAGTGCCGTTAGCGTAGTCAACGAAAGGGTTCATTGAACCGACGATAGGTGGTGTGTACGGTAACGGACTATGGTAGACACTCCCGCGGCCCCGGACGCCCCCATGGTCACCGGCTCCGAGATCGCTCGGCTCGCAGGCGTCACCCGTGCCGCGGTCTCCAATTGGAGACGCCGGTATGACGACTTCCCCGCGCCCGCCGGTGGAAGTGCGAACAGCCCGCTCTTCGCTTTGGCCGATGTGCAGACATGGCTGAGCAAGCAGCGGAAGGGCCAGGACGTGTCCGAGGAGGTACAGCTCTGGCAGGCGTTGCGGGCGACTTACGGTGAGGACATGATCCGAGGGCTCGCGGCGGTTGCGCAGGTTCTCTTCGAAGGGAAGACCCCGGAATCCTCCGAACTGCCGGCAGACGCCGTTCGTCTGGCAGGTGCCCTTGCCGAGACAGGGCCGCCAAGCGAAGTGGTGGAAGCTTTGGCTGAGCGCTTCACGGACTCCGTGCGCAGAGCCGGGTCCGACCAGGTCACCTCGCCGCGCATCGTTCGGGCACTGCGCCACTTCGCGGGCGAGGTGGCGTCTGACGCCACCGTTTTCGATCCCGCATGCGGAATCGGTTCTCTGCTACTCGCCGTCGGTCCGGACCGCGGACCGCGACGGCGAGGTCAGGAGAGCGAGCCGCACAGTGCTCGGTTCGCTCAGTTGCGCGCGGATCTCGCGAGCCGTATCGACGTGGAGGTAGTCGCCGGAGACTCCTTGCGTGATGACAAATGGCCGAGCCTCAAAGCGGACCTCGTCGTCTGCGACCCTCCAGTGGGCGACGCCGACTGGGGGCGGGAGGACCTGCTCCTCGACTCCCGGTGGGAGCTCGGAACACCCTCGCGAGCCGAAGGTGAGCTCGCCTGGCTCCAGCACGCGTACGCGCACACCTCCGCGGGTGGTCAGGTCATCATGGTCATGCCTGCTTCGGTCGCCTACCGCAAGGCGGGCCGGCGCATCCGTGCCGAGCTGGTGCGCCGCGGCGTCCTCACTCAGGTTGTCTCCCTGCCGGCGGGCAGCGCGGCCTCGCACGCCCTCCCCGTGCACCTTTGGCACCTGCGCCGCCCCGAGACCGTGAGCGACGCCGCGACGAGCGTGCGCATGATCGACCTGACCGCCAACGATCCGGACGGAGAGCTGGAGCCGGCACCCGAGCAGATCGCCGAAGTCCCGCTCATCGACCTCCTCGACGACACGGTCGACCTCACGCCCGGCCGCCACGTGGAGGGATCGCACCGGGACTACGCGGCCGAGTACGCGGCGGTCCGGCAGGAGTTGGGCGAACAGGTGCGGATGCTGGCCGAGTCGCTGCCGGAGCTGGTCTCCGGCGAGGGCTCCGGCGCCCTGGACGGTTCCTTGGTAAGCGTGTCCGACCTCGCGCGCGCGGGTCTGGTCGAGTACGGAGACCTGGAACCCGTGTCGACCAGCGATCAGCTCGACACGGACTTCCTACAGGGTTTCCTGCGCAGCGCGTCCAACACCCGGCGTTCCACGAGCGCCAGCGGTACCTTCCGGCTGGACGGCAAGGGGGCCCGCATCCCACAGATGGACATCGCCGAGCAGCGCCGTTACGGAGGCGCCTTCCGCAGGCTGCAGGCGTTTCAGGAACTGGCGCGCCGAGTCGCCGAACTGAGCAGACAGGCTTCCGAGCTGGCCCGCGACGGCATCGGGAACGGTGCATTGCGACCGCCTGAGTGACGGCCCGTCACAGGTCGGCCGGGATGAAGGGGCTGCCCGCCCCGCTCCACGTGACGGCCAGAGCCTCGCGTGCCCGGGTGCAGGCAACGAACAGAAGGCAGCGTTCCCGCATCAAATCGGAGTCGTGCTGCAAGGAGTCGACCGAGACCGGTGTCACTTCGCGCGCGAACGGCACCGCACTCGCCGTCACGCCCAGGACTGCGACACAGCGGAACTCCAGCCCCTTCATGGCGTGCATCGTCGCGAGACGTACTCCGTCAGCACCGGATCCCTGGCCGTCCTTGACCCGGACCACAGGTACCCCGGCCGCGGTCAACCGGTCGTATGCCTTGTCCAGCAGCACGTTGAACCGGGTGCACACGCCGATTTCGGACGGAGCGATGCCCTGATTGATCCAGCCCCGGACCCGCTCCACCAGCGCCGCGACTTCCGCCTGCTCCGAGCCGTGCCCCGCCACCTGCGGTCGTCGGCCGTGCAGCAGCGAACGGTACCCGGCCAGGGTGTCACTGCCCTCACCTCCCAGGTCGTCGACGGACACCGTTGCCAGGATGCGGGTCGACCAGGCAAGGATTTCCTCCGTGCTGCGGTAGTTGATGCGCAGCCGGAGGGTGCGCCCCGCCACGGAAACGCCGAGTGAACCGAGCGAGACCCGAGAGTCGTAGATGCGCTGGTGCGGATCGCCGGTGAGGAACAGGTCGTCGCTGCCCGCCGCCACCGCGCCGCGCAGCACCCGCCACTGGGCCGGGTGCAGGTCCTGCGCCTCGTCGACCACGACGTGATCGTGCGTGGGCGCGGAAGCGGCCAAGAGCTCCGCTGCCCTGGCGCACACCTTCAGATGCGTCGTCGCCCTCTGGTCGCGCAGCATCGACTCGAACAGCTCGACCGCGGGCCACAGCTGCTCCCTCCGGGCCGGTCCCAACGCGCTGCCGCGTCCCCGTCGTGAAACCGAGCGATAGGCGTCCAGTGTGCGCACGTCCTGGGCCAGCACCACGTGCCGGTACTCCTGCGCGAGGAACTGCTCGGTCCACGGCAGCGCCAGCTTCTTGACGACCCGTTGCCACAACTGCCGCTCCTCCCGGTCACCGACGGGGGAGAGCACGCTGCCGTCGATACGGGCCACCACACCGCGCGCGTACGCGTTGACCGTGGTCACCTCCACCCGGTTGAGCAGCGACTCCTCACCGTCCAGCAGCAGGCCGAGGTTCTCGCGCAACGAGGCGGCCAGCGCGTTGGTGTATGTGGTGAGGAGAATCCGGGTGTCGGGCGATCTGGTCAGGAGATGCTTGACCCGGTGCAGCGCAGCCACCGTCTTGCCCGTCCCCGGCCCGCCGGTTACCTGCACCGGGCCCCCGTACGACACCCGGTAGGCGACCCGGCGCTGCGAAGGATGCAGGAACACCCGCCAGGCGGCGAAGGGCTTCTCGAGGATCTCGGCGAGCTCCTCCGGCCCGCTGACGAGGGTGATCCGGCTCGCCGTGTTGGCGATGGCCGCGGCGAGCGTCTCGTCGGGATCGGGTCCGGCGTGCACGGGGCGGCGTACAGCGACCACGTCCCGGTAGACCTCCTCGGGAGGAAATCCCTCGGCGAGGTACTGCAGCACCTCGAACTGGTCCTCCGGCAGCAACGTCCCGAAGGCCTCCAGTTGAGCCCTGTCGATGACGGTACGCACGGCCCGCAGCACCTGGTCGTCGACACCCAGTTCGCGCAGCACCGTGTCCGAGTACGCGGCGAACAGCAGCGAGGGAGCGGTGGCGGCCGCCTTCTCGAGCTGCGGCGTCAGCTGCTCGATCGCCCGTACGTTGCGCACCTCGAGGGCCCGGGTGGCGGAGTTGGTCGTGTACAGCCGCTTAGCGGCCCAGGTGTAGGCGTCGTCGTGCCGGACCACGTTGACCAGGAGGAACACATCACTGCCGTCGTCCGGGGCCAGCACGACGCCCCGCCAGAAATCGTTAATGCGGATGGTCCTCATACGACGGTCCGCTGCCTTCTCCACCGACTCGAGATGCAGTCCCTTGTCCTGCTGCAACTCCGGTACGGTCAGCTGTTGGAACTTCTGCATCGCCTTGCGCACGCCGTTCCTGACCGGTTTCTCGAGAGCGTCGTAGCTCTCCCAGAAACTGTTGGCGAACGCAAGCTGTGGCACGGTGCCCACTCCCCACCCCGGACTGACCCTGAGCAGCCGATCATACGGGTGGCCTGCCGCCGTTCCATGGGGGTGCGGCAGCGTCAGGCGCTACATATTCGCCGTGCCACGCGGCCGATGTCAGCCAACAGACCGGCAGGGTCCTGGTCCAGGTCGAGAGCGTGCTGATGGATCAGGATGCCGGCGTGCCGCACTTGATGGGACACGTGCGGGGCGTTGCCCTTCGCGTAGACCAGATGTCCTTCACGCAGGCCAAGAGCGGTGCAGTAGGCGAGCATCTGATACAGGTCGGAGTCCGGATAACCGCCCCGTTTCTCAGCCTTGTACTTGGCGTCCACGACCGCGCACGGGATGCCGTCGGCGCCGTACAGCACGAAGTCCGGCCGCATACGGATCGCCGATGCCTCGTCCAGGTGATGCCAGTCCTGTAGCCGGGACGTGCGGCCCCCGCCAGGTACCGCCTCGCCCAGCGCGACCGTCACGAAGTCCTCGAAAAGCTGGTTCATGTCGAAGAGGAACCCGTCGATGCGGAGACCGCCGGGCGAGTGCTCGGCCGATGCTCCGCGCAGGCAGACCTGGGCGAGGCGTAGCGCGTGGTGGTAGCGGGCGTTGAGACGGGTCGGTTGCCATCCTGGCAGCTCCTGCCCCCGAACTACCGGCGTCACATCGGCGAGCCGCGCCCGCTGATGCAGCAGCCTGCGTCGCACGTCACGTGGAACACCGGGCAGGCGCAACAGCCGCTCGACGGCCGTGCGGAGCACGCGGTTCTCCGCGATGTCGGTGGTGAACTCGTCGTAGGCGACCTCCACCGGCAGCGTCGCCCCGAACCGCCGCCGGATCTGCTCGGCCTCCCTGATCCGTCCGCGGACGACCAGGGAACTCTCCTCCGCGGACCGGTATCCCTGCAACAGCCCCTGACGCAGCGCGCGGTCGATCTGCCGCTCGACGGCATGGGCGAGGGCGGGCATCAGCCCGTCGTGCTCGCTCACACCCACCTCCCCGTCGCGCCAGCCGCCAGCGGGATCGAGGCTGTAACCAAGGAGGAAGAAGAGCCGGGCGATGGGGACTTTGGGAGCCACCCGCACAGTGAACGGCTCTCGCGCACCCGGCACTGAGACAGCCACCGCCCCGACCTTGGAGCCGGCCCGCAGCGACCAGCGACCGGACACGTACGGGTCGGGCGCCGCGTCGACGACATCTCCCGCCGCCAGCGCCCGCCCCACTCCGTCCGGTAGCGCTAGTCCGTTGACCGCCGCGTACTCGGCGAGGTCGACACCGGACAGGATGCCTGCCGCTGCCACCCCCTCCGCCGTGCCGTCTCCGGCGGACGTGGACGTCGTCATCTCAGCGTCTCTCGCAGAGCGGCAACCCCGTACCGGGCCTCGACGTCCATACCCTCCCCGTAGTGGTGTTCCTCCAGCAACGGCAGGATCTTCGTCCGCCAGGTCCGCTCGAGTCCGCCCTCCCGGAAGACACCCTTCTTCATCAGGTAGGAGGGCCCGACGCGGAAGTCGGCGTCATCGATACGAAAGTTGAGCGCGTCGAGCAGATCAGCCGGTTCACGATCTCTGCCCTCCCGCTCCAGCCAGCGCCGCAGCAGCCCCTTCGTCGGCTCGGTGCGCGGCGACAACTCCACGAACGCGAACCGCCGCCGCATGGCGGAGTCGACGAGGGCGATCGACCGGTCCGCGGTGTTCATGGTGCCGATGACGAACAGGTTGGGCGGCAGCGCGAAGTCGTCACCGGAGTACGTGAGACGCACCGACTTGTTCCGGTACTCCAGCAGGAAGTACAGCTCACCGAAGACCTTCGCGAGGTTGGCGCGGTTGATCTCGTCGATGACCAGGAAATGCGGGACGTGCCGGTTGCCCTCCCGGGACGCGAGGTCCGCGAGCTCCCGCAGGGGGCCCGCGGTGAGCCGGAAGTCGACCTTGCGGGTCTCCACGTCCTCCTTCGGCCGAAACCCCTCGAAGAAGTCCTCGTAGGCGTACGAAGGATGGAACTGCACCAGCTTGACCTGCTCGGGACCACCGCCCAGAAACTCGGCGAGCTTCAGTGCCAGGTACGTCTTGCCGGTGCCGGGAGGGCCGTAGAACACCAGTTGGCGCTCGTCGGCGAGCAGGTCACGCACCTCGCGCAGCCATGCCGTGTCGTGCACGAGCAGCTCGGCGGCCAGATCATCCGTGGGCTCGGGCAACTCCGGGTCGCGGCGGGCGACGATGGCCGGCACCTCCGTGGTCGGGTCGCGATCCGCCGCCCCCGCCTCCTCGGCCAGCTCCGCGTCGCTCCGCCCCAGACCGTCGAGGAGGGGAAGCACGGCGGTGAGGTCGACGACGTCGTGCTGCACGGACAGCTTCTGCTGCAAGGCCTCCGGCAACTGGTCGTACGGCACACCGTCGCGCCGCCACGTGGTCCCGCGGCGCAGGCTGGTGAGCCCGCCCTCGGAGTCGACCCGTTCCGCACCGCCGTCGATGAGACCGACGTGGAGCAGTCCTCCCGAAATGGTGCAGACGGTGTCGCCGGGGCGCATCTGCGTGAGGAAGTAGTGCAGCTCGTCGACCATCGCCTGCTTCTGGCTGTAGGAGGTGGTGGCGTCGTACCCCTCCTGGACGTATCGGCGCAGTGCGCTCTTGGTGGGATCGCTCTCGTCGATCAACGGCAGGTGCGTCGCCGGAAGGGTGACCAGCCCGTCGGACAGCCACAGGCGCTTCACCAGGTCCCGTCCCGCCACGTTGGACCCCCGCACCAGCCAGGCCTTGCGGGGCGGACGCCAGGAGTGTCCGAGGTAGTCGACGAGCGGGAAGTCCTCCTCCGTGCGCCACTCGGTCAGGGCGTCCGAGCCGCGTCCCGCCACGATCGACGCGGCGGCGGACGGCGAGTTGCACTCGATGTCCTGTGACGTCTCCAGGTAGCCCGGCCAGCGCTCCGACTCCCGGATGGCGCCCTCCTCGACCAGCGCCTCACGCTGGGCCGTTGCGTAGGACCCGGTGCCCGGCAGCGCCTCCCGCCGCACCGGTGAACCGGCCAGCACCAGGAACTGCGGACTGCCGTTCATCCCCTTCGAGGGGAGCACCCGTCCTCGCGCGTACGGTCCGCCGTTGGGCAGCCGGAGCCGGAACTCCGGGTACCGTGCCTGTTCCCCATTGGCCGTCATCGTTCCCCCCACAGAAAATTCAGATGCAACACTATGCAGGACCGGAGCCTCGCAACCTGATGGGCGTCCGGTCTCGTGCGCCATCGCCCTGCTGACTCAGCTGACTCCGGGAGGGAGCACGACGTTCGATCTGCGGCGCGAGGTTCGCTGGTTCGTCGCCGGGTCGTTGCTGTCGGATCGGCCACTCTACGAGCCGATCCGAGACACGAGACGCACAGCGAGGGGTGCTCACGCGTCCTCGGAGGCGAGTGCAACGAGGAGACCGGTGACTTCGAGCAATCGGGCCCGGATCTCCGCCGGGGCCGGCGGCAGCTCATAGCTGCGGTAGTGGCAGGCTGCGCTCAGCGACGTCCAAGTGGTGCGGCACCTGCGGGCGGTGTCGTGACCCGCGTACCACTCCAGGCAGAGCATGCGATGCTTGCCGATCCGCGTCATCGACGGAGTGACTCGCAGCCAGTACGCGTCCAGGGCCATGTCCAGTGCCATGCGCAGCAGCACCGCCGCGGCACGGGCGCGCAGGCCCGGAGCCAGCGTGTGGACGGTTCCTGGCTCGGGCAGCAGGAGCTTGCTGGCAGCGGTCACGAGGGTTTCGGGAGAGGTGCTCATCGAGCACCTCCGATCTGCCGGGCCCCGGTACCCCTGCGGATCGCCGTCGCCAGTGCCGTGGTGCGACGTACGAGGTCCGTGCGGTCGTCGACACGAGGAAGAGGCGAGTGCGCCCCGGCGTTGAAGGCCTCCACCAATGCCCAGCCTCCCACGCAGACCCCCTCGACCGCCTCACGAGCATGCTGCCGCTCGTCGCCGAGCAGGGCCAGTGCCACGTATGACTTCGTGCGGTCCAGCGAGGCGACACGCTCCTCGATCGCCCGCAGGCTCAACCCCCGCTCGTCACGCAGCGTGCGCCGCGCGGCCTCCAGACAGGCGGCTTCCACCGCCACCCGGCACATGGCGGGCAGGACGTGTTCCGCAACATCCTGGGGGATTCCACGGTCGTGCGAGACTGCGCGCGCTTCCGCCAGCGCCTGCTCGACCGGATCGGTGAGTGGCTCCACGCCCACCACCGAGTCGGTTTGCCGGGTGACGCGCAGAACGGTCGCCTTGATGCCCAGGTGGACGATGGCTTGCTGGAGCCGGGTGTCGTGGGTGAAGACGACGACCTGGCGGTTCCTGGCGTAGGCGTCCAGCACTCGTGCCAGTCCCTCGACCTTCTCGGGGTCCATCGACTGCACCGGGTCGTCAATGACGAGGAAACCGAAGGGGCTGGCTTCATGGGTGGCGCGGGGAAGGAACAGCGAGAGCGCCAGAGAGTGAAGCTCTCCCTGGCTCATCACGCTGTAGGCGGGGGCTTGCATGTCGTCCACGGAGACGCCGAGTTCGACCTTGCCACGCCCGGGAGTACCCGCGAGCGTCACGGATCCGAGCACGACGCTACTGTGCTCGCACAGCTTCTGCCACACCTCCTGAGAGCGCTGCGCGAACGGACGCAGGCGCTCGTCGCGCAGTTCGTCGATGATGGGCCGCAACCAGGTCCGCGCCTTGCGGGCATGCCTGCGCCGGTCGCGCGCCGTCTCGGCCGCCTCCGCCGCACCGAGCCACTCGGCGAGCCGTACGGCCGCCGGCCGCCAGACCCCGTCGTGCTCCGCGAGCCGCAGCGCGGCCTCCTCCCGCACCTGCCGACAGGCTTCGTCCAGTGCAGCCGCGGCATGCTCGACACGGTCAGCGAGTTCCCTGGGGTGTGTGACGTCCCGGCAACGGGCCCACTCCTGCCACACCGACGCCAGCGGCGACGTTTCCCCACGCAGCCATACGGGGACCGGCTGTACGAGATCATGTACGGCCCGGACCGCTACTGTGGCGGCCTTGCGGGCGGCCTCGGCCGCCACGGCCTCCGTCCGCAGTCGCTCCACCTCGGCCCGTGCCTGCTCGGCCCAGGCCCGGTCGAGCCGCTCCTCCGCGCCGCAGACCGGGCAGTCCGTACTCTGCGAGCGACGCCGGTGCTCCAAGGCCGACTCCAGCAGGCCGGCCAGGCGGCGCGCCTCCTCGGCGTTGCCGTGGCGCACTTCCTCGGCTGCCGCGGCCGCGTCCCGAAGCCGGGTCACCGTGCCGTGGACCTCTCGCAGATCCGGTCCTGCGAGACTCGCGTACTGCCGCAGCCGGGCCAACTCGCCCTCCGCGGCCGGGGTGCGGCTCTCCAGCAGCGCGCGCACCCGGCCGAGGTCCGGCTTGGCCCCCGACAGCGCCTGCGACGCCTCACGCGCCCTGGGGTCGTCGAGCGAGGCCAGCTCCTCGAGAACCCCGCCAGTGAGCGAGTCCGCGTGCCTGATGACCTTCTCGCACTCGCTCGCGGCAGCCATGACCCGGCCATCGAACTCGGCGAGCAGCTCGAGCCCGAGGAGCTTGAAGAAGGCGTCGTGCAGGTTGCCGAGCGTGCCGTTGATCATCGAACCGAGCTCGCTGTACGGCAGGAACGGCCGGGCGAGGTCCAGCACATCGGCGTCCAGGACCTCCCCCAGCTTCCGCTCGGAGCCGTCCGCACCCCGGACCTCGGTACGTGCGTCGTCGACCTTGGTGCCGTGCCAGGTGCGCCGCACGGTGACGACCTCGGACCGGTCGCCGACGACCAACTCCACGCTGACCTCCGGTGTCACATCGGGACTGTGCAGGTTGCGCCAGCCCCTCTGCCAGTCACCGGCCCGGCGGCCCTCCCACCGGGAGTTGTGACCCGTGATCGCGGTCTCGGCGGCTTCGGCGAAGCTCGATTTTCCGGAGCCGTTGGGGCCGGCGACGACGACAAGGCCCGGCCCCGGCGGCAGTTCGAGCATCGTCCGCGGACCGATACCTCGCCAGCCTGCTGCGGTGATGGACCGGAGATGCACAGGCCCGGTCCGTCCGCCGGTGTCCTTGGCCCGGTCCTCAGGGAACAGCTCGCTGAGCAGTGCCTGCACTTCCGGGGTGAGTCCGGAGTGACTCAGACGATCGAGGAGGAGGGTCCGCAGGGACGTGGGGGACTGGTCGAGCATGGTCGATTTCCCTTGTTCGGTGCGAGGAGAGAGCAAACTCTGACTGATGCACTGTTCGCACCGTAAGCATGACGGTAGCTTGTTAGCGTCGTCAACGTGTTCTGGCCTATTGGCGATTCGACGTTGTGTACCTACACCAAACTGGTGTACGAGCGACGGGGAGGGGCCTGGTACTGCCACGCTGTGTGGCGCGAAGGTCGATGAACAGCGCCGCCGCGCTCATACCCCCGGGTAGCGGGAGACGATGCCGTGCACGTCCCTCAGCCATCGCTGCAGGTCAGTTCCTGCTGGGGGGGGCGACACTTCCATGCCCAGGATCGAGACGGCCTGCTTCAGTTCTCCCTCGGTGCCGGCCAGAGCCAGCAGGCTGGTGATGTCCCTGTCGAGTTTGCTTCCGGTCGCCCTGGGAGGCTCCTGCCAGGTAGTCGTCGACGGCTTCGCTGTGGGAGGCGTACTCATCGAAGAAGTCCTGATGGGAATAGCTGCCGAGGAACTGGTAGGTGGTGACTGGGTGCTGGGCGACGGGGATTCAGTTGCTGGCTTGATCGCGAGTTGGCGGGGACGTACCTCAATCGGCGTGACCAGCCGCTCGGAAGTCGCACTCGGCCCAGACGGTCTTTCCGCTCGGTGGATACGGATCGCTGCCCCACCGGTTGGCGAGGGCGGCGACGATGAGCAGCCCTCGCCCCGACTCGTCGTCCGGCGGCCTGACGAAATCCGCCACGGGAGGGGGCAGCTGGTCCCCGCGGGCGTCAGTGATCGCGACGCGCAGGACGCCGGTGGCCGAGTCGTTGGCGAGGGTGAGGCGGAAGTCGCGGTCCTGGACCCGGCCGTGCAGCGCCGCATTGGCGGCCAGCTCCGCGACGATCTGCTCCGCGCGGTCGGCGACTCCGGGTGACACCTTCCAGCTCCGCAGCTGCTCGTAGGTGAGCAGACGGGCAAGACGGGCACCGCGCCGGGTGGACGAGAACTGCAGCGTGAACGTCCGCGTGGCGGCGGGGAGCCGGGGGATGCTTGTGCTCATGGGACCACGGTGGCGGGCGCGGAGGGCGTGTGCCAGGGGTGACCCGCGTACGCACGGTTGTCGTACGGTCGCCCTTTGCGCGTTGTACGCGGATACAGCACTCCTGCGAGTGCGGACTGGCGACCGCGCTGCGTGATACGCACGCCAGGGTGGCCCGCGACTCGCCAGTCATGGCGTCAGGTGGTGACGCCGGCGCCGCCGATGTAGTCGCCCTTGCCGGCGTCGTCGTAGACGAAGAGCATGTGCCCCGCGCCCTCACTGAGGTTGTAGTCGTATGTCGTGTACTCGACGGCGGCGGACGTTCCGGGCGCTGACACCACGGGTCCCGTGGGCAGCGTGCCGGTAGCCGTGACGTACTCGACCTGCGCGTAGAAGGTGTCACCGTCGTTCTTCGTGTCGTAGACCCAGAGCTTCTCGCCACGGGTGCCACTCGATCTTGCCCAGTCAGGCTCCCGTGTCGGGGTCGTACAAATTGATTGAAAAGTTGCAGGTTAGGTCGCTTGTCCTGTGACCGCTACCGAAAGAGAGTTGACATTCCATGTCCGTCGACCAGGAATCCTGGGAAGCCGCGGTACGTCACCTGTACGAGGACGCGTACCCGTACGACGCCACGGGCCCGCGCCGCCACGAGGACTGGGTCCTTGACGTACTCGCGCTGATGGCGCGCGTACCGGACCCACGAGGCTGGTCCGGTCTCGACGACGCGGCCCAGATGCCGGAGCGGGAGACCTCCCTTACCCACCCCTTCGCCGTCCACTCCCGCGACTACGTGGCGCCGCGCCTTCAGGAGATCGACCGGAACAGTGCCGAGAACCTGCTACTGGCCCTCACCGACGACTGCTGCCCCTTGTCTAATCTGAAACGCTTCGCGGAGAGCGAGGACGAACTGCGGGACATGACGCGCACGATCCTCGCGCGTTACGGGGACGGGGCCCATTATCACACCAATGTCAACATGCCCGGCCATGTGCGTGGCACGCTCGACTTCACGTCGTCGAGTTGTGCGTACAGCCCGCTCAGCCTCTACACGGAGGACTGCGGCCTGATCGTCGTCTCGGACACCGAGGTCGGCATGTTCTGGAACTTCTCCGACTGCTGAGCGTACCCCCACCGGTGACCGGCCTTCGCGGACCGATGGATGGGCAGTCCGAAAGGCTTCGCCTCAGCGTGATCGAGACTTGAGGAACCGTTATGCCTGCTGCTCTGCTGGCACCGTTGTCGGCATAGAGGGGCGCTGGTGTGCAGGTCGGAGCGGCGGTTGATTTCAGGACTCAATTGGAGCCGGGTCAGACTGCTGCCTGCTCGATGAGCTTTTTGGTCGCGTCGCGCAGACTTCCGATCTCTTTCAGCGCCGCCTCGCGGGTGGCGCCGATCTGTCCGCCTGGACGGGTGAGATCGCCCAGTGCGTCTTCCACATCGGCGATCCACTCGCGCAGGTGCGCTGCGCCGGCGTCGACCAGGCCGTCCCGCTGCTGGAGCGCCACGTGGGCGAAATGGTCCCGGATTTCCTTCCGGTGTTTGTCCACTGCCATCCGATTGCTCTGGCCCTTGATGATGAGGACCGCGTCCAGGGCGGGGCCCATGACCACCGGTGCCCACTGGGCCTTTCCGGCCCAGCTGGAGACCTTGTTGGTCGCGTTGACCTTGCCCCACGGCTTGAACTTCTTGGCGCCGTTGGTGACCTTCCCGCCGGAGTCGAGCAGCTTCTGGCCCACCTTGTTCTTGTTGAGCCAGTCCGCTACGGCGGCTGCCTTCTCTTTGTCGGTCGCGATCTTCCTGAGCCACTCGGACAGCTTCCCGGCCCCCTGCTTCGCGGCCTTCTCCGCCGCCTTCTTGACCGCCTCTTCGAGAGGTGACTTCGTGGGCGTGGCGGGATTCGCCTCGGGCGGGTTGACGTCGTTCACCCACTCCTCCGGCTCCGGTACGACCTCTCCGAACTCGGCGGTCAGCGCGTCGTACGCCGCCCTGATCGAAGAGGAGAAGCTGATGTCGAAGTCGGTGTGGGAATCGACCAGCTTTCCGGCGACGTCGGTCGCGATGCCGGTCGGGACGGTGCCGTTCTTCTCAGAGACGCTGTCGGCGATCCGGCCCCCTTCTGTTCTGATCCTGACGGCGAGGACCTCGCTCTCCCTCTCCAGGGCCTTCAGCACGCCCTCCCTCGCGCGGGAGAGCGACGCCTCGACCTTCTCTGTGGTCCGCACGGCGTCGAGGTCCTCGCCGTGCAGGTGCCACATCTCCTCGGCGTCCGCCAGAACCCGGAGGAGTTCGTACGCCTGCGCCCTGGGACGTACACCGCTGACCCCGGGAGCGACGATTCTCCGCAACTCGGTGGTGAGAGCGTCGATACCGCTCCCGGAAGCCAGCAACTCCCGCTCATCGTCCGTGAGGTCGACATCGTTGCTCGTGTCGAGGTAGTCGCGGGCGTCGGTCGGGACGATCGGGACGCGCTCGGCGAAGGGGCCGAGCCGTTTGCGTATCTCGTCGAGAATGACCTCGCGGTCGCTGTTCTCGGCGTTCATCTTGTTGACGACGACCACACTTCGGTCGGCGAAACCGTCGGCGTCGAGGGCCCGGACAATGGCCTCCGTCTCCGCCTCGCCCGGCAGTTCGCTCGTCGTCACGATCATCAGCGCGTCTGCGCCGCGCACACCCCGTTCGGCCGAGGCACGGTGCGAGTCGTCGCCCGACAGCGTTCCGGGCAGGTCGACCAGGGTCATGCCGTTCCACGGGTACGGCGTCTCCTCCAGTGTCTTGGGTGCCGCGTCGACGAGTTTCTCGACCTCCGCAGCCGGGAGTTGGAGGAGTGCGGCGATGAGTGTCGACTTCCCGGAGCTGTACGGGCCCAGGAGCGCGATCCGAAGCGGGCCCGTGTCCGTGCGGGGCAGGGAGGATGTCAGGTCCCGGGTGCGCGGGTGGGCGTTCAGAACCTCCTCGGCCCGTGAACTCAGGGCCAGCACGGGGGCGCTCGGCCCCCCGTCAGCCGTCGTCCGCAGTCCCATCGCCTTCTCCGCTTCTTGAATCCGGGCGGACCTCGATCCGCTCGGTGAGGACATCCACGAGGTGCTTGTGCAGGTGTGCCCGCACGTCCGCGACGTGGGACGTATCGGTCCAGACGCGGAGTTCGACCCCCGGCGTCCGGCGTGCTCGGCGGACGGCCGCCGGATCCCCGCCGGCGAGAGCCAGCAGCCGGCGTGCCAGGGTGAGGTCGATCGTGTCGAGGGCGGACCGCACGGACGACTGCAGTCGGCCGAGCCGTTCGAACCGCTCGCGGGTGCTGCCGATGCCCGCCGTCTCTGCCGCGAACTGGGCCTCGACCTGGGCCGTCGCGTCATCGAGGACCATCGCCAGCCGGGCGTCGACCCAATCGAACAGATCATCGAGGCAGGTCTCGGCCACTTCCGTGGCCGTTCTGGTCCACTCCTCCTTCGCCTGCCGCGCGCGGTCGATCTCGTTGCTCACCGCTTTCATTGCTCCGACCAGGGCATCCGTCGCGTAGAGCGCCGCGGTGACGGGAGCGGAGGCAGCGGTGGTGGTGGCGGAGGCGGCCAGTTTCTTGGAGAACACCTTGGTGAGTCCCTTGGAGAGACCCTCGGTGGAGAACGAGTTCAGAAGGGTGGTGGCCGCCCCCTTGACGGCGGCTGAAGCGATCTTCGAGGTGGGGTGCGGTTCCACGCGCGGGTGCTCGTCGTCCTGTCGCTCCGGGGCGCTCGCCGGTGCACGCAGCGTCCGGCCCCGTTCCCCCGCTCGCCGCACGAGTTCGTCCTCAAGCGCGAGGATCAGACCGTCCCACTCCAGTTCGGTGAGGAAGTCGCTCCACCGCTGTGCGTGGTCCTCCCCGCCCAGGTTCCGGACCGTTTCCGGCAACCGCTCCCGGGCCCGGTGACGTTCGGCTACGAGGCGTTCCTGCGCCTCGCGGCCCGCGGTCCGGAACGCTTCTAGCAGTGCGGCCCGTTCACCCGGCACCGAGCGTTCCAGTTTGTCGAGTGCGAGACCGGTCCGCGGGAGTTCTTCGGCCGTCCGGTCGTGGAAGGCGGCGAGCGGCCGTCGCACGTCCTCGGCCAGCCGTACGGCACGAAGGGGAATCGCTCGCTCTGCCAGGAGCTGGGAGAGGGCCAGCTCCAGTTCGAGAAGTCTGCTTGCCCGCATGGCCTTGTCGCCCAACTCGCGATCGTCCGCGGACAGTGACTCGTGCGCGGCACCGGTGTGGACCGCGAGGATGACGGGCGGGGCGGCCCCGGCCGCGCGGGCGACCCGTTCGATGCGAGCGGCGTGCTCCGACGCCCTTCTGAACTCCCTGTCCGGGGAATTGGCGAAGATCGTGAGGAGGACGGGCTCGTCGACCTTCTTCTTCACATTTATGACGGCCAGCAGCGGTTTCCCCGAGTGGAGAAGCCGTCGGAACTCCGCGGCCTCCTCGTCGCGCATCGTGTCCGCGTAGTTCCAGACGACCGCGTCGGCGCTGTCGCACGCCGCCCGCGCGTGCTGCGCGTCGAAGTCGTCGTCCTTCGCGGCGAAGCCGGGCGTGTCCAGGTAGGTCACGGAGCCGACGTCGAACGCGGAGGTCTTCTGTGTGGTGCGGTGGGCTCCTTGCCCGATCCCGGACCGGTCCGCGTCACGCGTCAGGGCCTTGCGGAGTGTGGTCTTCCCGGACTTGGTTCTTCCGGCGACGGCCACGAGCAGCCTGCCCCGGACGGCGGGCAGAGGCCGCATGGCATCGAGAAGTTCGCGCTCGACCGTTCCGACGCGGCCAATGACCCTGACGAGTCCCTCGCTCTCCACGACGTGCTCGGAGTGCCCCGTCCGCCCCGTTTGCAGCCGGAGGTCCTCGACCTCGGCCCGGAGAACGGCCTGGACGGCGCGGTAGTCCGAGCGGCTCGTGTCCACCGCTCCGGGCAGCAGGGCGAGTTCGCCGACCAGGGGGTCGAGAGCCTCGCGGAGCCCGGGCTCGCTCTCCCGAAGGTCCATGGCCGCCGCCACACGATCGAACAGCGCGATGTTCTTCCCGTACCAGGACTCGAGAGCGCGCAGCCGGCCGGCATCGTGTCGGGAGCCGACCGCGAGGAGCCCCGAGGCGAGCCGTGCGGCCGAACTTGTGGCCGACGGCGGTAGGACCGGGGACGTGGTGGAGGCGGGAGGGGCGGGCACTGCCAGTGCCGATGTCGGACCCGGCGCGTGTGCGAGCACGGCCCGGCAGGCGTCCCTTGCGAGCAGTTCCAGAGCGCTCCCCGACAGGGCGCCGGTGTCGCGGGCCGTGAGCGCCCACACCAGGGCGTCACGCCGGTCCGACCTGAACCCGGAGGACGCGTCCGGCCCGAGCCAGCGCCACCATGCCGGCCGTGTGGAGAGGAACGCGTCGTACGCCTTCCGCGCCGCGACGAAGTCCCGTACCTTCTCAAGCCGCGCCGCCAGCTCCCGGTTCTGCAGATCCTGGGCCGCCGAGACGCTGTGCTGGAGCACGAGCTCCCGCGCGGCCGCCGCCCGACGGGTGGCGCGGGGGCGGTTCAGGTCGGCCAGAGTGACGTCGACGTCGGTCCCGCCGTCGGCGTCGACGATCGAGCGCCAGACCTCTTCGGGCCAGGCCTGATCCGCACGACAGTACGGTTCAAGGGCCTTGGGTATCAGTCGTTCCGCGGTCGTCACCGACACGCGGTCCGTCCGCAGCGCCTCCACCGGGACACCCTCAAGGGCCGGAAGGTGCGACCGTGCTCCGTCGACCCGCGTCAACTCCCGCAGAGCCCTGGCCTCTTCGGGGGCCGCCGCCATACCGGCCAGCTCGTGCTCCTCGACGCACGCCGACACGGCGTCCGAGACCCACGGAAGCGTGCTCCCGTATGCGGGCAGAACGGCACACCCGTGCTCCTGCGCCACCGCGTCCACGTTCTCGGCGAGCCGCCGGAGCGCGGCCTGTCCGGCCATGGCGTCGACCCCCAGCGGCTCGAGTAGGAGGGCCAGGATCTCGGTTCGGGGGCTCGTGCCTCCGGGGACTTCGGTCACTGCCGCTCCTCGTGGGGACAGGG
The DNA here is from genome assembly GCF_055635195.1 of Streptomyces sp. NPDC111628. Classification (NCBI taxonomy): domain Bacteria; kingdom Bacillati; phylum Actinomycetota; class Actinomycetes; order Kitasatosporales; family Streptomycetaceae; genus Streptomyces; species Streptomyces sp. NPDC111628. The sequence continues at coordinate 309,012 of NZ_JBVKBZ010000002.1, forward strand.
GTGCCGGACCACGCTCTTCGCACGGACGGCGGCCAGACCGGCGGTACGGTCGTGCGGGATCGTCGTCATGGCGGCCGCGCGGCCGGGGAAGTTATCGGGGAGGCGCAGGACCGTGGCGCGGTGGGCCTTCCGCGTGCTGCCCCTGCTGGTGGCGCGCCCAATGCGGAGTCCACTGTCGACGAGCTCCTGGCTCACAGCCGCCCCCCATCTCCGCTTCTCGCGCTGTCGATGCTTGCGCGGTTCTCGCGGTTTTCGCGGTCCGAAACGGAACACGCCCCCTGACCTGCTGCCGCACGGCCCGTCGTGCCAGAACAGGTGGTGATGCGGCCCTCACGGTACACGGTTATGTTCACGCATGGCAGGTGATCACGTGTTGACAGCGTCAATACACTTCTGGTTCCCGCTCTCCGAGGCTCGTCTGCGCTGACTACCGTGTGATCAGGTGCCTGTCGGCTGGGGCGAACTCCTGGTGCCTCGTACTGCACCGGCTTTCCGTCGGCCGACGTGATGGCGGCTCAACCCTGTGACGCTTCCATCTGCTCGTTGCCCGGCATCGTTCCGTCCCCAAGGTCGGCGCCAAGCCCGTCCCGTTGCCGATCGAGGAACCGTGACCACCATCTGAGGGCTGCGAGGACGGTTCAGAACGCCTGGGAGAACCGGCGGCGTCATCTTTCGGCGACTCACTGCCGACCATGCGCCGGCTCAATAGGATGGCGGGCATGCCTCCGAGGGACCGTCAGGTCAGTGCTGAGATCAGTCTTCCGTTTCTGAAGATCGGTACGAATGACGTAGGAGCCTTCTTCAAGCGCCGTCGACGTGAACCGACCGGCCCGTTCCTGCTCATCTCTGCGAGCAGCGGGCTGGCACTCGACACTGCGTTTCACAGCGGAGACGGCAGTGTGCCGCACCTTTGGGGACCGCACGGGCAGCCCCATCAGTTGTGGTACCTGGAGGCGTCCGGCCATGGACGTGAGGTGCACATCATCTCCGCGAGCAACAACCTGCTGCTGGACGGCCAAGCGGCCGGGCTCGGCGACCACGTCCGCATGCGGGGGCGTAACGACAACGGTGCGGCCTGGCAGCGGTGGCACGTCTCCGCTGCTCCTGGGCTCCGGGCCCATCGCATCATCAACGCGGGAACGGGTCATGCGTTGGACTGCCCTCACGAGGCCGAGGCCAGAACGAAGCCCGTGTTCTGGGAGCCACACGGCGGGGGCAATCAGCAGTGGTTGCTGGCCATGCCGTTCGTGGTACCGGAAGACGGTGCCTGATCTTCCCGGCGGGTAGGGGCGAGTGCTCACAGTCCATTCCACTCCGTACGCTGAGTCGCCGTACGGACATGTTCGGTGGAACGTACGAATTCGAGTCGGTCATTCTGGGTGTTCTCGGCCAGGCAACTGGCGCGTGTGCACCTGGAGGTGGGCCTCGAATGACGACCGACCACGTAGGGCCGGCGGTGCCGGGCGGGGAGTGTGAGCGGGAGCCGGGGCCGTCGGACAGTCTGCGGACGTTCGGAGCCGTCGTCCAGGCGTTGCGTGAGCATGCGGGGCTGAGCCGGGTGCAGTTCGGTGAGATGGTTCGGTTCTCCAAGCGCACGGTGGAGTCAGTGGAGTTGGGGCGGCGGATGCCGGACGCGTCCTTCGTGGAGCGGGCGGAGGAGGCGTTGGGGAACACGGGGGCGTTGCGGCACTCGGCGCGGTTTCTGACGCGGGGGGAGGCGGGGCTGGCGGTGTGGTTCCGGCGGTGGGCGAAGCTGGAGCGGGTGGCCGTGAGTCTGTGTACGTATGAGTGCCGGTTGGTGCCGGGGTTGTTGCAGTCGGAGGGGTACATGCGGGCTCTCTGCGAGAACGACGTCCCGCCCCTGTCTGACGAAGATCTTGAAGCCACCGTGCAGGCGCGCCTGGAGCGTCAGCGTTTGCTGCATGAGCGGCCCAACACAGCCTTCGACTTCATCGTGGAAGAGTCCGTGTTCATGAGGCGTTTGGGTGGGGCGGACGTGACGCGCGGTCTGATCGATTATGTGCTTGACGCCGTTACACCGAGGAACGTAACTCTTCAGATCATGCCGGCCGACAGCGAGTATCACTCCTGCACGGCTGGGCCGCTTCAGTTGCTGGAGACACCGGACGGAAGCTGGCGCGGCTATGCAGAAGGACAGGGGAACCGGCCGTCTGATTGCTGACCCGAAACAGGTCAGCACGCTCCAGATGCGCTATGCGAGACTGCGCTCGCAGGCCCTCGCCCCGAACGACTCTCGGGGCCTGCTGGAGCGGATGCGAGGAGCGCTATGAGGCCGTCTGAACTCGACTGGTTCAAGTCCAGCTACAGCAGTGCGCAGGGTGACAGTTGCGTTGAAGTCGCCCTCACCGAGCAGGTCATCCATGTGCGGGACTCCAAGGACGTACGGCGCCCGCCCTTCACCGTGGGACGTGAGGGATGGTCGCGCTTCGTGGGGTTCGTCACCGAGGTGTGACCTGTGTCCCGGTGGCCGCGAAGACCGCCGGGACCTGATGGGTCGGCTCAGTTGGCCAGGGCGAGGCGTTCGACGTGGGCGACCTTCACGGACGCTATGTCGGACAGCTCGCGCTTGTCCGCGAACTCGCTGTACTCGGTGAACTCACCCTTGTCGGCGTCGGTCTTGCCGGCCGCCAGGTGAGTCGAACTGATGAAGGTCTGGCCGACGAAGTCGCCCTCCTCGTCGAAGGCGTTGACGACCACGGCGTAGTTGGCGGGGCCGTCGCCCTCATTGCTGATCTTGTAGACGAACTCGTACGTCTCGTCGTTGTCCGCGTCGCAGTCGTTGAACGAGTAGGCGTCGGTGTCGTCGCAGTACTCGTCGTCGCTGTCCTCGACGACGAGCTTGCCGCCCGAGACTTCGACGTGGTCCATCGCGTCGTCGCCGGTGCCCAGGGCCCACCAGGTGACGCCACCAGCGGCGAGGAGTACCGCGACGGCTGCGGCGACTGTCAGGGTGCGCTTGCCCGGACGGCGTCCTGTGGTGGTGAGTGCGGGCGGTGCCGTAGGAAGCGGGGGCGGGACGGGCGTGGCAGCCGGTCTCTCGGGCGGGTTGTCGGTCATGAGGCGCTCCGTTCGAGGGTGATGCGCACTGCGAGTGACGCAGGTCGTTGGTTGGTCAGGCGGATGTGGTGGTGTCCTTGCCGATGCGCAGGCCCGTTCCCGCCAGCAAGCACAATCCGGCGAGGACGGACACGACGCAGGCGGCTCTGAAAACGTCCGAGTGCTCGTCCGCGAACATGCCTGCGGCGGTGAGGCCGAGGAACACCCCGGAGGTCTGCCAGCCGGTTCCGGACGGCATGGGGCTTGCGGTACGCCAGCGGATGCGGGGCACCCACAGGCGCAGGAGCTCCGCGGTGGCTGCGAAGGCCATGAGACGGGACGTGATCATCAGGGAGAGGGAAGCTGTGTTGTCTCCGAGTTCGCCGACGCCGACGACGGTGGTGAGCGTGAAGTAGAGAATCGGGACCAGCCATGCGGGGTGCGCCCGGGTGCCGGGAACGGGGTGGGCCTCACTGGTCCGGTCGGTGACCTTGGTGAGGCTGACCTGGACCGGGGCATCTCCCGCAGTGCGGGGGGACGGGATGCCGGAGAGCGGCGGTGCCTGGGGGATCGGCCGCAGGGCACGGTGCTGCGCGCGGCGGAGGCGGCGGCCGATATCGCCGTACGTGTCCATGCGAGCTGACAGTTGTGCTTGGAGGTCGAGCAGCTTCTCGGCCATGGCATCGAATTCAGCCCTGCGCACGGCAGCGTGCCGACTGGCCTCTTCTTCGGCGGTGGTGAGGCGGCTGAGGGTTTCGGTCTGCAGTTGGGTGGCTTCCTTGCGCGCCTTGTCTGCTGCTCGCGGGGCCTCTGCCAGCTCCTTTCGCAGGCGGACGCGTTCGGCATCGATGATCTCGGCGATGCGGTGGCGTTCGTCCGGGGGCAACTGGCGGGGGGCGCGGGCCTCTGCGCGGGTAAGGACGGACTGACGCCACTCCAGGAGGGGACGGCCGCGGTGCTGGCCGATGCCGTTGATGTGGACCTTGGCGCCCTTGGTGCGGTGAATGTAGAGGACGTCGCCGCCCTTGCCGTTGGGTGCCTTGCCCCAACTGACGCGCTCGAAGTCGGCGGCTGTACGGATGCCGTGGGCTGCGAGGTCGCGGATGAGTCCCTTGCCGATGCCGTTCACCTCGCTTGAGGTGAGGTACGTGCGGCTGAGCGTGCGCTCGATGGACTCACGGCGCAGGACGGCCAGGGCGCGAGTCTCCTGACTCTCGCGCTTGCCGTCCAGGCCGTTGAGCTGTTGGTTGAGTGAGGCTTCCTGGCGTGCCTGTCGCTCGTGGATGCGCTGAAGGGCCTTGCCGTGGACCGCCTCGGCTCGGTTGCGGTCCCGTGCCTCGCGGTTGAGGCGTTGCTGGTGGGAGACCTCGAAGGCAGGTCGCTTGTCGAGGAGGCGGCGGAGAGCGCGGATGGACTCGATGAGTTGGCGGCGCTCTGCGCGGATTGCGGAGGGGGAGGGGGCGGTGGCCGGCGGGACGGGAGTGGACCCGTCCCGCCGCGCGGACGTGCTGTCGATCAAGGGAGTGCTCTCAGCGGGCGGGGTGTCGAGGGCCGTAGCCCGGGGGCGGGGTGAGGGTGAAGGTGTAGTTCTTGCCGTCCACCAACGGGTTCTCAAGGCTGACGCCGGCCGCGGCCATGCGGTCGTATTCGGCGAGGATCAGGTCCTTGGTGCGGTAGGTGCCGTACTTGGCCTCGTCCTTGCGGCGGACTATGGGGAAGGTGTCGAGGGTGTATTCGGTGTCTTCTCGGGAGATCCCGTAGAGGTGGAAGAAGAGCGCGTCCAACTCGGCACGGATCGCCTCGCGGCGTGCTTCGTCCCAGCGAAAGGGGGCACCGTTTTCGCCCTGGTCGGCGGCGAAAGAACCCATGTCGTAAGCGGTATACGTGAGTTCCAGTACACGCGACTTGACGAAAGGCAGGTGGGGTGCGAGTTGGTCAGGGCTTAGGACGGGAAACTGGTTGACGTAGAAGTAGTTGAAGTTCGTGCCACCGATCTTCAGGCGAGCCACGTAGTCCAGAACGAAGGACGAGAGATTCGCCAGCAGGGAGGGGAGCGCCTTGCCCGGACTGCTGAATCGCATGACTGGCGCGCTGTTTCCGACGGCGGCGACGGGAAGGGCGTACGGCGTGAAGCTGCGTTCGTTGGTCGGTGCTGTGATGGATGAGAAAGCCATCTGCCATCCGTTGGGCACGTGCGGGATCTCGCGTTCCGCGACCCAGGCACTGGGTATGGGCGCGAAATCGGGACGGGCGTAGTCGTCCGGTGCAGACGGAGCGGGCTGGTTCAGCCGTTTCGTCGCCGTGGAGCTGCGTGCCACGGACGCCGCACGATGGTCGAAGAACGAGCCCATCATGCCCTGATAGAGCGGCAGCATGCGGACCCCGTTCAGGGTGAAGACGTTGCCCCTAAGCTGCCAACCCTCACCCTCCAACTCCTCGCGAGTCCGAAAGAGGTGCGAGTCGTTGGACATGTCGAACATACGCATGAACGACACGCCCCACGGGTTGCCGTTCGGGTCGTCTTCCTTGATGAGTACTGGGACGCGACGGTAGATACCGAGGGTGATCTCGGCGTCGCGGCGGGATCGGAAGACCGGGCAGGTGCCCGTGTTGGGATTGAGGAGGGTGATCTCCTCGGGCGTGAGAGTGAACGCCTTATCTGCGGCGTCCAGTTCCGACGGGTCGTGGAGGAAGAAGGCGAATCGGGCGGCTCGTTCGCGCATGGCGCGGCCGGTGAGGGATAGGATGCTGAACTTGAATGAGCGATGGACGCCCGGGAAGAGTGGTGCTGCGTTCTCGAAGTCGTACAGCGCCGCGATTGATTCGTTCTGCACCAGGTCCTTGAAGAAGTGCTGCGTCGTGGCGTCCGTTGCGATGCCTGTCGGCACGATGATGCCCATGCGGCCGTGTGACCCTGTGATCGTGCGGTCCGTTTCGCTGAAGACGGCGTACGTGTTGATGTCACCCCGGCCGGTGAGCGGGTAACGCAGGGACAAGCGCAGGAATTGGCTCTCGCCCTCAGCTTGGCGCTTGGCTGCTGTGAACTCGGCGAACAGGTCAGGGTTCGTCTGCGGCAGGGCTGCGATGAGCCGTTTGCGGGCAGCGGCGTTCGGGGCGTTGGCGATCTCCGTGTCGCGCTGGGCGAAGAACTCCTGTTCCTGGAGCTTGATGCGCTCCCACGGCGGATTTCCCAGTACGCAGGAGAAGCCGCCGGCCCACCCCACGGACGGATCCATGTCGTCGTCCGCAGCCTTGGAGACCGCGAAGACCTCCGGGAACTCCAGGTGCCAGTGGAAGAACTTGTGCTGCTCCCCGAGGCGAATGATCTCCTCGTTCGTGCTCACCGGAATGCCAGCGCCCGCGCTCTGGAGATCCCGGAAGACGCCCTCCGTCACCGGGGTCGGCGCGCCCTGGACCTTGGGCCACATGAAGGCCGCGCACCAGGCGTCGCCGATGTGCAGGGCGCGGAGGTACTCCGCCGACTGCTCCAGTTCGCGGAAGCGGCTCGACTGGAGGCGGACGTCGCGCAAGGTGTTGGCCCGAGCCGCAGTGATGTCGCGCAGGCTGGCCGCGAAGGCCGCGTTGGACACCCAGATGCGCTCCTCCGTGTGGAAGCTCAGTTGGCCGCCGCGCTCCGCCGCGTTGCGCTTCTTGATGGCGGACGCGACCTTCTTGTCGTCGCCCTCGATCGGCTTGAACGCGTCGTCAGGGATGCCCTTTGCCAGCAGCGCCGGTGTGGCTCCGATCAGGGCGTTGCCGTGTTTGATGTGGGCGTCGAGGAAGCCCAGCGGCTTGCCCGGTTCCAGGGCCTCCAGCCACAGGGACACCTTGGCGAGCTCGACGGCCATCGGGTTCAGGTCGACTCCATAGATGCACCGCGCCACGACCTCGTGCAGGGCGTGCCGTACAGCGTCGAGCGTCGGCTCCGGGTTCTGCTCCCGTACCGCGGCCAGCCGCTTTGCGATGCGCCGCGCTGCGGCCACCAGGAAGTGACCGGAGCCACAGGCCGGGTCGCAGACCGTCAGCGAAAGCAGTTCGCTCTCGATCGCATCGCGGGCGTCCGGCTCGCCCGAGCGCGTTGCCCGGATCTCCCCCCGCTTCACCGCATCGTCGATCACCGGGTCCAGCGCCGAGTCCAGCAAGCACTCGATCAGCGACGACGGGGTGTAGTACGAACCCGTCGTCTTCCTCGCGTTGCCCGCCAGCTCGACCAGTTCGAAGGTGCGCTCCGTCGCGTTGTGCTGTGGGACCAGCTCCAGCAGGGACTCGTAGATGGAGCCCAGTTCCTCCGCGTCCAGGTGGCGGTAGTCGACCACCCGGTTGCGCTTGCTGGCGGTGTCCCGCACGATCGACAGCGCCCGTACCGCCTCCAGCAGGGGCTCGTTCGACAGGGACAGGCTGTGCAGGACCTTGTCCGCCTCCGTGTCGTCGAAGATGCCGCCCAGGCCGGGCAGGCCCAGCTCCGGGAGGCCGTCGTCGTTGCCCAGACCCGACAGGACGAAGCGCAGCGCACGGTACAAGTCGCCGTGTGCCGTGCCCCGGCGACGGTGGGCGTGCCGGCGCAGGCGGGCCGACGAGAAGTACGTCTTGTAGCGATCCTTCGCCGACTCCTCCGCCAACGGGGACAGCAGGACCTCCCGGTCCTCTGCGACGAACAGGAACAGTAGGCGGTAGACCATGCGCAGGAGCCCGTAGTGGAAGGTCTTGACGTCCACGGTCTCGCGCAGCTCGCGGTTGGCCGGGTGCTTCAGGAAGCCCGTGCCGAGTGTCGTGATCGCCCGCTGGACGCCCTTCCTGAGCTGGTCCAGGGCGCGCGTGCCCTGTGCGATCGCCTCCGTACGCCACTTCTCCAGCCAGCACGTCGACGGTGCCGCGTCCTCCGCGATCTCGAAACGAGAGACGTGCAGGAGCCGGTAGAGCAGGACGAACTCGCTGAACAGCTCGCCGTCGAAGATCGCCTCCAGGTCGAACTCGACGTACGACGCCGTCGCCAGCGCGCTGGAGTCGCGCAGCAGGCGCACCTGGCGGCCGTTGGTCAGCAGCCCCCACAGGTGGGCCTCGGTCCGGTTCAGGCACTCCTGGAGCATCGATTGCGGCGGCACCGTGCCCGCGCCGCCGGGACGCTTGTCCAGGTTGGCGTTCCACGGGGTCTGGTGGATGAGCGCGTGCTGCCAGCGGTGCGAGACCTGAAAGTGCTTCTCCGTGTCCGAGTCGGCCGTGACGCCCTCCGTGCCGATCGGCGTCAGGCGGCCGAAGCCCAGCTCCCGCCACAGCGGGGCCAGCCAGTCGGCGACCGCGCGGCCCGTGGGATCGCTGGCGGGCAGGCCCGTCTCCCGGTCCTCGGAGAGGTGCTTGCGCAGGTCGCGCCAGAGGGGCTTCAGATACTCCCAGCTGCGTTCCGCCTCGTCGCGGACCGAGCGGGACGACGGCAGGCCGTAGTCAGCGGGCTTCGAGCCCGGGACGTCCTTGCCCTCGGAGATACGCAGCAGCATGTCGGAGGGGAGTAGACCTCCGACCGTGTGGACCGCGGTGAACACCTGGTGGCGGGTCGTGGCGGACATCAGGCGGACGCTCCAGAGGCAGCAGCGGGGTTGGCGGGGAGGTAGAGGTACGCGCCCAGGACATCGGCCGGCTTCTGGGCCGTCACCGACAGGCCGCGGACGATCTCGCCGGAGGCCTGGCGGACCCGGCGGTGCGAGGCGTCCAGTTCGGCGGCCAGTTCGTCGCCGTACGACTCCAGGTGGCCGGTCGTCTCGGGGAGCTGGTCGAGGACGCGTTTCATCATGCGTTCGCCGAAGTGCGGGTCCGTGTTCTCGGACGCCGTCGCGCCCAACAGCGCTGCCGCGCGTTCCTGCGGCAGCCACACCGCGTTCTTCGGGGAGCCTTCGAAGGCGAGCAGGCGCGCGTCCTCCGCCACGAGCTGCTTCTCGCCGCTCCGCGACGGTAGCGTCAGGTGGAAGCGGTAGCGGACCAGCAGCAGTGTCGTACGGGTCGACACCGCGTCCGTCGTCACCACGCCGCAACGGCGTGCCGGGCGGGCGCCGTCCGCCTCGGTGTCCAGGGCCGAGTTCAGGACGTGGGACGCCAACGCGCCCACCACCGGGTCCGTCCGTACCAGCGCGACCTCGCCCCGCGCCACGGCCGGATCGTTCCGGAACGGGATCGGACGGTCGCGCTCGATCACCTCCGCGCCCACGGCCGTCGCCAAGGCGTCCCTCAAGCCCGCCGGTGTGCCGCCCACCTGTGCGGTGAAGTCGGACGTCGTCTCACCGGCATCCCGCAGCACCGCGCCGAGAGCGGCCAGGGACTCGCGGACGAACGTCTCCACCTCTCCCGTACCGCCCAGCGCCTCCCGGACCGCCGCGACCTCGCGGGCCACCTCCTCCGGGTGGATCGAGCGCTGTGCGAACCGGGAACGGGAGGCCGTCTCGCGCTCCGCCGCCGAGTTCCAGTCGCTGTCCAGCTTCGCCGTGCTCACTTTGAACGCGTCCGCGCCGAACAGCGCGCCGTCGTCCTCACGGCCGCGCATGAGCAGCCACTCGACGATCGCGTCCGTCACGCCCGTCGACAGCTCGTCGGGGACGGACACCGAGATGCCCAGGTCCTTCTTGATCTGGCGGTGCTTCTTGATCAGCACCTCGAGGACCTTGCCGTCGATGCCGTTGTCGTCGCCGTACAGGGTGATGACACGGACCTCGTCACGGCGCTGGCCGTAGCGGTCGACGCGGCCCTCGCGCTGGTCGTGGCGGGTCGGGTTCCAGGCCAGGTCGTAGTGGATCACCGCGTCGAAGTGGTGCTGGAGGTTCACGCCCTCCGACAGGCAGTCCGTGGCGATCAGGACGCGGCGCGCGGCGGCCTCCTCGCCGGCCTCCGTCGCCAGCGCCTCGATGTTGTCGATGCGCTGCTGGGGCGAGAGCTCGCCCGTGACCGCCTTGACGACGGTCTTCGCGCCGAGCGGGCCGCGCTTCTTCGACTCGGGGTCGTTTGCGAGCTGCTCGGCCAGGTACTTGGCCGTGGGGATGTAGCGGCAGAAGACGATCGGGTGGTAGCCGTCGGCCAGCAGTGACTTGAGGTGCTTGATCAGGGCCTTCAGCTTGAGGTCCTGCGCCGGGCCCTCCAGCTCCGCCGCCCGGTCGGCGAGCTCCGCCAGCCGCGAGCGCGTGTCGTCCTCCGCGGTCTCCGCGCCCGGTGCGACGTCCATGCCCTCCATCGAGTCGCTGTCCGCCGCGTCGCTGTTGAGCGGGGCGCCGAGCTTGTCAGCCTCCTCCGCCGACGCCGCGACCGCCGCAGCCGACCGCGTCCGCAGGGTCTGCGACGCCGCCCTCGGAGACGACACCAGCGAGCGCAGCAGAGCGATCGCCGACCACCAGGCGATACGGGCCTCGCGGCGGCCCCGGCCGTCCGCCTCCTCCACACGCTCACTCGCGTACGCGATCGCGTCGTCCAGCAGGGCCCGGTACTCCGGGGACAGCTTGTACGTCTCGTCCTTGAAGTAGCGGTCCGAGGGGAACGCGGTGCGCTCGGCGAGCGAGTCGTCGGCCAGACCGTCCGCCCTGGTGAGGTACCGACGGACGTCCGCGCGCTTGCGGGCCACGAAGTGCTGGGCCAGCAGCTTCCTGCCCGCCTCCGACTCCAGGTCCACGGCGGCCAGTTCGGGCTTGACCAGGCCCAGCAGGTTGCGGAACGCGGACTCCTTGCCGCTGTGCGGGGTCGCCGTCACCAGGAGCAGGTGCCGGTCCGGGTCCTCGGCCACCCGGCGCAACAGCTCGTAGCGCAGCTGGTTCTGGGTGCCGGTCCTGGTGTCGTCGGCGGCCACGCAGGTGTGGGCCTCGTCGACGATCACCAGATCGGGACAGTGCCGTACGAAGTCGTCGCGGTGGCGGGTGGACTTGATGAAGTCCGTGGACACGATGACATGCGGGTAGCGGTCGAAGAGGGACTGGCCCAGGTCGAGGCCCCGCTCAAGACGGGTGACCGTGGAGGACAGGACCAGTTCCGCGTCGATGCCGAACTTGCTGCGCAGTTCCTGCTGCCACTGCTCCGCCAGGGCGGGGGAGCACAGGACCGCCAGGCCCGTCGCCTCGCCCTGCGCGAGCAGTTCGCTCGCGATCAGGCCCGACTCGACCGTCTTGCCGATGCCGACGTCGTCGGAGATCAGCATGCGGACCGTCTTCTGACGCAGCGCCATCAGCAGCGGGACCAGCTGGTACGCACGGGGCTCCACCGCGATTCCGGCCAGTGAGCGGAACGGGCCCGCGCCCGAGCGGAAGCCGACTCGCAGGGCGGTGCGGAGCAGGCCGGCGGCACGCTGGTCGCCGAGGTCGGTCGGTTCGGGAGCGGCGAAACGGGCCTCCTCGACCGTCTCGAACACCGGGAAGACGGCGGCGACGTCGTCGTCCGAGCCGCCGAGGGGGCGCAGCACGAGCAGGTCGGGCTTGCTTTCGGGGAGTACCACCCATTCGCGGCCGCGCGCCTTCACCAGGGAGCCGGCGGAGTACGTGAGTGCCATGTGTGTCGTCAAGTCCTTCGGTGAAGGTGATCAGTTGGCTGCAGAGGTGCCGAAGTAGCGGGCGTTCGCGGCGGCGATCGCGTCCCAGTCGGCGTCGTGGGCGAAGCGGACGACGTCCCAACTGGCGTTGAAGAGACGGTCCTCGGCGTCCTCGTCACGCAGGGTGTCCTGCTCCTGGCCTGGAGCGTCGACGAAGACGGCCACACTTCCGCCGGGCAGCCGGTAGACGAAGTCGGGTCGCGCGTTCGCCTCGGTGAGGAACGGCGCGGCCTCGTCGGGCAGGTGCAGTCCCCGTGCCTTCGCCCAGCCCAGGAAGTCGCCCTGGGCGGCGAGATCGGCGGCGGCCGACGTCTCCACCGGGGTCGGTGCCGTCGGGGTCCGGTCGAGCAGGCGGCGGAACTGCTCCGACCGCGACTCGCCGCGTGCCTCGCGCTTCGCCGTCGCCGACGCGAAGCGCACCAGCAGGTGCCGGGCGGCGTGGCGGTTGATCTGGGCGTGGTCGAGCTGGTTGCCGTACGTCAGCAGGCACTCGTAGCAGCCGAGTGCGCACGGCCGGTCCGGGTGCGGACCGCCCAGGTCGGTGCCGTCGTCGTCGAAGTGGCAGATCGACCGCGCGTACTGGGCTGCCTTGGCCAGCGCGTCCGGCTCCGCCTGGAGACGACGGAGTACGCCCGCGCCGCCCTCGGCGGCCTCCATGAACAGGAACCGGCCCCGCGGTCCGCCGTCCGGCGGCAGCAGTTCGCTGGACAGTTCGGCGTCCTCCAGCTCGAACGCGGCCTCGATGCCCCGCTCCAGCGCGTACATGAGGGACAGTGCCTCCGGCTCGGGCAAGGCCTCGTCGAGGGTGAGGACGAGGATGTTGCGGCAGTCCTCCACGTACGGGATGACGCGCTTCTTGCGGCGCCGCTCCTTGCCGTCCTCCTCGACCATCGGCAGCTCGCTGGAGTCACCGGAGGCCTCAGCGGCATCCTTGTCGTTCATCCAGCGGCCGTCGGCGAGGTCGAGCCAGTAGCCCGCCGGCTCGTCCTTCTTGGCGCGGACGCGGCCCAGGTTGGTGATCCGGACTGTTGCCGAGTCGCCGTACGCCAGGTCGGCCAGCGGGACGCCCCCGCTGTCGGTGACGGACGCGTTGAGGCGGCCCTTGCGGGCGCCGTGGTCCTGGAAGCGGTACGACGTCTCCATGTGGTAGCCGGCCCGGCGGCGCTCCTCCTCGTCGGAGGAGATCCGCTCCCGGCGTGTGGTGTACACGGTGTGCAGCTGGAGCAGACCGTGGGTCGCCGCGCCGAGCGGCTCGTCGCACATGTGGCAGCGGTCCTGGCGTTCGGCCGGGTCGTGGTGGTAGCCGCAGTGCGCGCAGCGGCGGGCCTCGCTGGTCGCCAGGTCCCCGGACGAGTCCGGCGGGAGCTGGATGCGGGTCACCTGGTAGCGCGCGCCCTCGTGGTAGATGAGCGCACCGGGGCCGAACTCGCGGATGGCCAGGAATCGCGGGCGCTGGAGGTAGTCGCCCTCGCCGCGGCGGCGGCCGACCGTCGGGATGTACGCGGCCAGCGGCAGACGGGGGAAGCTGTAACCGGGCAGGAAGCCCTCGGAGGCGAGGTAGCGGTAGGGGTTGAAGTCCGAGAGCACCGACTTGCTGTCGACGCTCTCGTTCATCAGCAGGTTGAGCTGCGTCTCCGCCTCGCGGCGGCGGGCGTTGGCACGGTTGCGGTCGAGCTCCGTGAGGCTGTAGTCCAGGCGTCGCCTGTTCTGGATGTACTGGTCGTCGAGCGCGGCGCGGAACAGCTGTCGCCACCGGTCGAAGGCCTGGTCGAAACGCTGGGGCACCGTGCGGACCCGGTCCTGGATCCAGTCGTCGTGCCACCACGTGGTGTCGGCTGCGAATGCCGGCAGCAGCGGGCCGAGCACCCGCAGTGCCGCGTCCACCGTGCGGTCCTGGGCGCTCTCGTCCAGGGAGGCGTCGAGGATGTCGGGCAGCAGCCCCAGGGCCGGGTCCGGGCGGTCGCCGGTGTCCGGGTACGACACGTCCAGGATCTCGGGTATCGCGCGGCCCAGCTTCAGGCCGGCTTCCGCGATCCAGATGCCCTGGAGGTGCGAGAGGACCAGGTCCTCGTTTGCCAGGTCCAGACGGGGTGGGGCCACCGCGCCCGCCACCATCCGCTCCGAGCGGCGGAAGTAGTACTGATCGTGGCTGTTGCCCGTCGCGCAGTACGTCGTCACCAGCGCCGGCTGACCGCTGCGACCCGCTCGGCCGGAACGCTGGGCGTAGTTGGCCGGAGTGGGCGGGACGTTGCGCATCATCACCGCGTTGAGGGAGGAGATGTCGACGCCCAACTCCATGGTGGGGGAGCAGTACAGCAGCTTCAGCTCCGCCTTGCGGAACGCCTCCTCGCGCCGCTCCCGCTCCTCGGGCGCGACCTGTGCCGTGTGTTCGCGCGCGAACATGCCGGACAGCGCGCTCGCCGCCTCCTTGTACAGGTCGCGGAAGAACGTGTTCACCCGCGGGCCGTCACCGCTGGGGTAGGTCCGCGTCAACGGGTCGTGCGCGCCCGTCTCGCCCTTGCCGGGCCGCCAGACCAGCGACTGGGCCGCCACCCGGTATCCCGTCCGGGCCTCCGCGGTGGGCCGGCGGTAGCGGCCGCCCGCCCGCTGCGGGGCCTCGGACACCTCCTTCACCAGGCCGTTCGCCGCCAGAACCTTGAGCAGCTCGGCGATGACGAGTTGCAGGTCCTCGGGGGAGAGATTCCTGAACGACGGGTCGGCGCGCCTGAGGTACTTGCCGAACTTGCCGGGCGCGGAGAGGAACAGGCCGGAGCGGTTCAGCCCCCGGCCGGTCGACGGTTGCGGGTAGGCGGTGCCGACGTTCGGCCGGTCGGAGGCCGACAGCACCCACGGATCCACCAGTCGTTCCTCGCTGGCCCGCTGCAACGAGTCGAAGTCGTCGCGGAAGTAGGCCACGTCGATGGCGAGGGAGCGGCGCATCTCGTTCAGCAGCGCCTTGGTGATCTCCGCGCGCAGGGCCGGGTCGGCGTCCCGCAGGGCCGCGTGCGTGTGCGCCCAGCGGTCCTGCTTCTCCGCCAACCAGTGCAGGTCCGCGTAGTCGATCTCCAGCAGTCCCGTCTGCTCCAGGTTCGGCATGGTGATGCGCCAGCCGCGTTCCAGGTCCAGGTACAGCCGGAACGCGACCACGTCGCGCAGGGTCTTGGCGGCGGCCTTGGCGAGGGTCGGGGGCTGGTCGGCGTCTCCGGCGTAGTCCGCGGGGCCGATCGCGAGCGCGTTCGTCACCGCCGAGGCCAGTTCCTCGTGGGTGAGGCCGTCCCCGCCCGCGTCCAGCGCGGCCCGGAAAAGGGCTCCGCGCAACTGGGTGATCTGCACGAAGTCGTTGAAGTGCCCGGCCTGGAGGGAAGCGTCCTGACGGTTGTCGACGAAGGTCAGGAGCTTGCGGGCCTCCTTGTCCAGGGCCTCCTCGGGAACCGACTTCAGCGACCGCACCACGGAGGCGGAGATGAGGGAGGTCGCCGAGGAACGGCCCTCCTGGTCCAACGTCGCGAGCTTGGCGAAGTCCCGGCCGCGGGTCTGCTCGTAGGCCACACCGCAGTGGAGGCAGAACAGGAACGGTGACGGGATGAACGCGGCCTGCAGCTCGCCCCGGCCCTCGTAGCCCAGCGGGTCCACGGTGACGGCGCGCGGTACCCGGTCGCGGTACGTCTTCTTGAGGACCTCCTGGCCCCTCTCGTCCAGCTCCAGCCAGGACTCCGGCAGGCGGCGGTCGTCGACGGCGTACTGGACGCTGGACGGCCAGGCCCGCTCCGGGTCGATGAAGAGGTAGCCGTCGCCCTGCCGTCCACCGGTCGCCGAGGTGTCACGGCGGGCCTCGTAGCGGACCTCGCCGTCCTTCTCGTCACGCCAGACGGTCAGGTACTCCTGGCCGCACTCCCGGCAGAAGGCCAACGGCATCAGCAGCTTGCCGCCGCTGCCCGGCTGCTCCAGCTGGTAGGAACGGGTCAGGTGGCGGGAGAGCTTGTCCTCCAGGGTTACGTACACGGTGTCCCCCTTGGAGAGGAACTGGTGCAGGCGGAAGGCGAACAGCGGTCGATCGGTGACCGGGTGCCGGGCCTGCGAGCCGGCTTCGAGGGTCGCCTCGACAGCCCTCGCACAGTCCTCCTTGGTTACCCCCGACTGCTCCGCCAGCTCAGCAGCCGCCGCGTCCAGCGTGGTCGGCCGCCGACGCACCAGGCGGCCCGTCACCTCGTCCGTGGCCAGGCCGAAGCGGGTCTCGATCCAGCGGGCCAAGGAGTCCCGCACGAGGTCGGCATACGCGCGCGGAGCGGCCGGTGAGGTCAGGCGCTCGGCGGGAACGGTTCCCGGTGCTTCGTCGGTGGCGCGGACCAGGGTTTCGCCGATGACGTGTTCAGGACTGACCGTCGTGCCGAACAGCCTGCTCGCCATACCGGCGACGACCTTCTTCTGATCCTCGAGGGTGCCCTCGGTCGACATGGTGGCCGAGGTGCCGATGCACTGCACGCCGGGTGCCTGGCAGGCCTCGCGGACCCGGCGGATGAGCAGGGCCACGTCGGCGCCCTGTCGGCCGCGGTAGGTGTGCAGCTCGTCGAAGACCAGGAACTCCAGGCCCTTGGCCATCTTGATGAGGCTGGCCCGGTCGGCGGGCCGGGTCAGCATCAGCTCCAGCATCACGTAGTTGGTGAGCAGGATGTCGGGCGGGTTGTCACGGATCTCGCGACGCTTCCCGTCGTCCTCCTGGCCCGTGTAACGGGCGAAGGTGACCGGCTCGCGGCCCTGGCCGTAGCCGTCGCGCAGGTACTTCTCCAGCTCCTTGAGCTGACTGTTCGCCAGCGCGTTCATCGGGTACACGATGATGGCGCGCACCCGCTTGACGGCCTGTGGACCTTCGGAGTCCCGCTCGTGCAGCACCCGGTTCACGATCGGGACGATGTACGACAGCGACTTGCCGGAGCCGGTGCCGGTCGTCAGCACGTACGAAGCGCCGCGCGCGGCGGCGTCGACGGCCTCGCGCTGGTGGCGGTGGAGCGTGAGCGGCCGGCCGTCAGGGACTGTGCCGCCCTCCGTCTTGCCGGCCTGGAAGATACGGGCG
This sequence comes from Streptomyces sp. NPDC111628, assembly GCF_055635195.1. NCBI lineage: Bacteria > Bacillati > Actinomycetota > Actinomycetes > Kitasatosporales > Streptomycetaceae > Streptomyces > Streptomyces sp. NPDC111628. The sequence goes on from NZ_JBVKBZ010000002.1 coordinate 325,688, forward strand.
CACTCCGGGTGGACGACCTGGTCGCCGACCAGCTCGGCAACCGTGCCGCCGCTCTGGAAGAACGGGTTGAGGGACAGCCACGGGTCCGGCCACTGCGACTTGCTGTCGAGGTCCTTCTCCACGAACGCCGCGACGCGGTCGTCCCGGATGACGGTGCCGCCCTCGGTGAAGTCGCGGTAGTCCCTGATCAGGGACCGGTGCACGCCGAAGACGTCCATCGCCGTGCCGGAGGCGGTGACCGGGGTGGGCCGCGGGGCAGGCGGGCGCGGAGCGACGGCGGCACGCGCGGCGCTGGCTGCCAGCGGCCGTGTCGGGTCGAGGGCGCTCCAGTGGGGGAGCTGCGGAGCGTCCGCGTCCCCTAGGGCCAGTGGGCGCAGGGCGTCACGGACTTCCGCGGCGGTCGCGGGACGGTCGGACGGGTCCTTCGCCAGTAGCCGGCCGACGAGACGGATCAGTTCGGAGGGGATTTCGGTACGGATGACGCCGAGCGGAGTCGGCTCGGCCTCGAGGTGCTTGCGGGCCAGTTCGAACGGCGACTCGCTGACGAACGGCGGTACACCGACGAGCATTTCGTACAGCACACAGCCGAGCGCGTACAGGTCGGCGGCCTGGGTGACCTGGCGGGCCTCGAACTGCTCCGGTGCCATGTAGCGGGCCGTGCCCACGCTGACGCCGGTGCTGGTCAGCCGAGCCTCGTCCGGATCGTCGACGATGCGGCCCATGCCGAAGTCCAGCACCTTGACGGTTCCGCCACGGGTCAGCATCACGTTCGCGGGCTTCAGGTCCCGGTGCACCACGTCTGCAGTGTGGGCAGCGGAGAGGCCGTCGGCGATCTGCGCGCCGATCGCGGCCACCCACGGCAGGGGCAGCTGGTGCTCCTCCTCGACGAGATCGCGCAGCGTCTCACCGTCCAGGAACTCCATGACCAGGTACGGCAGTCCGCTGTCCCCGGCTAGCCCGCCCGCGATGAGTCGTGTGAGGTTCGGGTGCTCGAGCCGACGCATGATGCGGACCTCGCGCGCGAAGCGCTCCACCGCCTTCGTGTCCGTGGCGGTGTCGATCAGGGCGCCCGTGCGGCTGCGCAGGATCGTCTTCACGGCGACCGAACGCCCGGAGGTGCCCTCCGGTATCTGAAGATCTTCGGCCCGGTGGACCTCCCCCATATTGCCCTTGCCGATGACCTGGCCGGTGCGGAATCTGCCGTCGATCAGCTCGTGGCCCATGGCCGCCCCCTCAATCTTGGGCCCGCTGTTCCCTTCGGAACCGACGTGCCCCCGAGACTTCGCGCCTCCCTGACGTCGTTTCAGGTGACACGGCGTGTGAACATTACACGAGGATTGATGCGTTGATACTGTCAACGCATCGAAGTACACTCGTTTGTGTTCGCGGGTTGGGGTGGAGATTGTGAGGCGCCACATGGTCGAGGGGTCCGACGCGCCCGTGTCGACAGTCGTGCTGGGCGAGCTGCTCAAGCGGTTGCGGCTCGTCGCGGTCGGCGGTGTGGTGCCGGAGGTCGAGTTCGCCCAGGGTGTGCGCACGCTCGGGCTGAGCGACGGCGAACGGGCTCGGTTGCGTGCCGAGCTGGCCCGGATGGGCCTCCTGGTGCGGGGGTTGCATATGCACGTGAAGGTCGACTCAAGTAACAGTGAAAAGGTTGTAGGTGTCCGTGAAGAAAATGTGACCACACGTGTTCTGCTCGCTCGAGGGCTGCTCTCCCGGTACGAGGACGGCACCGGATACCTGTCGGCCCGGGCGGTCGAGGGCGTGGTGCGACTGGCAGGGCTTGACGCCCGCGAGGCCGAGGAGTTGCGGGCGGGGGTCACTGTGCGACCTGCTGCGGACGCCGGGCCGGCGGGGAATGCGGAGGCGTCCGAAGAGCTCCGGGAGGCCGCAGCAGCGCCTACGGCCGACACCGCTGCCGTCGTGACGGGGAATGACCTGGCCAGTGCACTGGCGGCCGCTCGGGCTGTGCTGGAATCCGACCGGTTCGAACGCACTCCGCACAACCGCCTGCTGAGCGCCGAGGCCGAGGTGGGGCTGACCGCGCTCCTGCGGGGCGGGGCGGGGAGGATCGTCCAGGAACCCGGCGAGGACGAACTCAAGGCGCTGCCACGCGGCGACGTTCGAGTCCGGGCACGCGACTGTCTGGTCCTTCATAATCTGCGGCTCGTGCACTCCCTCGTGCGTTCGCATCTGAACCAGGGCCTCGACTACGAGGACCTCGTGCAGCACGGCGTACTCGGGTTGATGCGGGCCACGCGGAAGTTCGACCCGACCATGGGCAACAAGTTCTCCACCTACGCCACCTGGTGGATCCGGCAGGCCGTGACCCGGGCCATCGCGGACGAGGGGGCGTTGATCCGGATCCCCGTGCACATGCACGAACAGATGCGCAAGGTGGCCAGGGCCGAGCGCAGTCTGGCCGCCGAGGGACGGTACGCGAGCACGGCCGACGTCGCCGTGCGGTGCGACATGACCCTGCAGAAGGTGGAGGAGATCCGCCGCCTGACCCGTCGCACCGACTCCCTGGACCGCGTCATCGGAGACGGTGCGACCCTAGGGGACTTCGTGGCGCGGACGCACCTCCTGCCGTCGGTCGACCGGCAGGTGATCGGTGCCCTGTTCGCCGAGGTCGTCATGGACGTGGTGGACACGTTCACCGAGCGCGAGGCGCGGATCCTCGTGCGGCGGCTCGGCCTGGACGGGGACGAGCCCACGACGCTGGACGACCTCGGACGCGAGTTCGGCGTCACACGGGAGCGGATCCGGCAGATCGAGGTCAAGACGCGTCCTCTGCTGCGGGAGCGGGTGCGCGCGGCAGGGCTCGTCGGTCTGGACGCCCTTTGCGAGGAGGCCGAGCGCGCCGCGGAGAGGGCGGCCGAGGCCAAGAGGGCGGCGCGCTACGTCCGTGCCACCCACGCGGCCCGCACGGCCCGAGCTCGGTTCGCCCTCCGCAGGGCCAGGGCGGAACGCCTGGCCCAGGTCAGGCGGGAGCAGGAACAGCAGCAGGAACCGCTGGCGGATAACGAGCCCGTGGCGGAGGCCCCGCCGCAGACCTTCGTGGTGGAGGAGAAGGCGGAAGCCGCCGACGTGTCGACCACAGTCGCTGAGGGGAGCGGCCGGGACGAGGCTGACGGGGAGGTCGGGGAAGCCGCTGAGGCCGGGGCTTCGATGACCGCCGCCGACTGGGAGCGCGCCTGTCGGATGGCGGGAGCACCCGTCGACCAGGTCTCGTGGCTCGCCGACTACGTGCGAACGGCGTTGGGAGACGAGGGTCTGGCCGCGCTGTTGGGACAGTCGGCCGCCGACATGGTGGTGCGGGACGCCCCGGGGAACCGACGTCTTCCGCGTGACGTGCTGACCGCGCTGGAGGTGCTGCGCCGGGTGCTTGACGCCCTGGTGGAAGCCGGGCAGCGACCGGACGACTTCTTCGACCGCCCTGCCGAATCCTTGCGAGGGGCGACGCCAGGCGGCTATCTCGCGGCCAGGCCGCTGGTGAACCGTGAGTCGCGACTGGCCGTGCGTGACAGCCTGCGGGAGCTGCTCGCCGTGGCGCCCTCCGGTGAGCGGGCGGTGGAGGAGCCGGAACAGACACGCATCGGCGCCCAGGCTCAGGAATCGGTGAGCGGAGCCGACAAGGCCGAGCCGGCGCCGGTCGTGGGGGAGAGCAACGTCCCGGCTGCGCCGCAGACGACCGCCGACTGGGACAAGGCCCTGACCCTGGCGCAGCCGCCGCTGGGCGGGGGAGTCTCCTGGCTCGCCGAGTACGCGCTGCTGGCTCTCGGCCATCTGCAGTTGACCGTACTGCTCGGGCCTTCCGTGACGGATGCCGTTGTGCGGTCCGCGCGGCAACGGGGGACGCTCGACCGGCCCGTGGTGGAGGCGCTTGAAGTTCTCAAGACGGTTCTTGACGCCGTCAAAGACGCAGGTCTGCGACCTGAGCACTTCTTCGAGCGGCCTGTCGCCGCGCTGGCCGGGGCGAGTCCCCGGACCTACCTGGCCTCGACGCCGCTGGTGCGGGCCGAGTCGCGAGTCGCCGTCCGTGAGGCCTTGCGGGAGTTCGTCGCCGGACGTCCGGCAACCTTCTCCTCGGCAGAATCCGTTCCGGCCGAACAGCCGCTGGCCGTTGTCGAGTCCTCACCTGCCGAAGCCGAAGCCGAAGCCGAAGCCGAAGCCGGAGACGGAGCCGAAGCGAAGACCGTAACCAAACCCGACGCCGCCTTCGACGCAAGCCCCGACACCGACACCGACGCCAGCGCTCGACACGAGCGGGCCCTCGCGACGCTCGCGCAGGAACACGAGCGACGGCTGGGCGAGGTTCGCGACGCCGCCGACGAGCGGGTGGCGGCGGTCCGCGCGGAGGCCGAGAGACAGCTCGACGCGCTCGAAGAGGAACTGCTGCACCGCGCCGACCGGGCACGGGAACGGCAAGCGGCACATGCGCGGCGCCAGGCGGAGGCGCGCGTCGCGGAGCTGGAGGAACGGCATCGCGAGGCCTGCGCGGCGTTGGTGCGCAGGGCCGAACTCGCGGAGGAGGTGGCCCTTGACGCGTCGGACGGGGAGCAGCGGGCGCAGGAGCTGGAGCGGCGGCTGCACGACTACCGTGAGGGCGCGGAGACCCGGATCAGGGAGCTGGAGTCCCGCCTGAGGGACGCCGAGACGGTCGCGGTCGAGCGGGAGCGCGCCGCCGGTGCCTGGGCCGCCGAGCTGGAGACCCGGCTGCAGGCGGCAGAGGGAGCCGCCGAACTGCGGGAGCGGGCCGCGAAGTCGGCACTGGAGGAGTACCGCCAGGGCGCGCAGTTGCGTGTCGCCGAGACCGAGGCGCGGCTGCGGGACGCCGAGGCGGCGGTCGCTCAGCGGGACCTGTTCGTCCAGGCGGCCCGCCGGCGTGCCGAGGAAGCCGAGCAGGAGGCGGTCCAGCGGATCGCGCAGAGCGAGCACAACACCTGGTTGCGCGTCACCGATCTGGAGACACAACTCAGCGACCTGCAGACCCAGCTCAGCGATCTGCAAACACAACTCGGCGACGCACGGGGCCAGCTGGCCGCGGCGCAGGAAGCGGCTGCGGGCCGCACCTCGATCCGGGACCGTTGGCGCCGCACCTGAGTCGTCGCCGCCCGTGCCGCGACACCTCCGCCCCGCCTGCCACCCTCACCTCCGCTTCGTCCGAGCACCTCACGGACTCCACACCCCCAGGAACGCCATGGACCCTCGACAGGAACTCGTCTCCTACCTCCGGCGGCAGCTCGTCGGTCCGGCCGAAGGCGAACACGAGACACTCGACGCCCCGCCCGACCGGCAGTATCTCATGGGGACCCTCTATCCGCAGGAAGCCGATCTCCAGCGTCAGTTGGAAGTGTCCGCCGAGGAGCTGGAAGGTGCCGGCACGGAGAACCGGGCCGAGGACACCGCGCCTGCCTCCGACCCCGTCCCGGAGTCCAACTCCTGGCTGCCCTCCTCCCTCGGGTTCAGCTTCTACACCGACGCGGACACCGTGGAGGTCGACTGCTCCGCCGCCCGCTATGAGACCAGGGCCGGGACGAGCGAGCGGGGCCGCAGATGGCAACGGATCTCACTGCCGGGCGAGACCCACCGACTCACCCTCGACCGCGATCAGGTCACGGTCCTGGATGGCCGGGCCGAAATCCGCGTGCGGCACCGGACCTTCGGCACCGGCAGGCTCATCACCGTCGCCCTGGTGAACTCCGCCCGCCACGAACCCGGACTCGGCAAGTCCGCCCACTGGGACCGGATGCTGTTCCAGGTGGAGCTGCGAGCCCGGCCCGTGGACGGCAGGGTGCTCCAGTATCCCAGCGTTCGACTGGCGAGCCGTGACCCGGAGGAGCAGGAGCTCCGCCTCCAGTACCGTCACGTCCGCACCCACGCCGTTGGCCACGGATGCGCGGTGGCGGAGCGGCGCGACGACGCCGAGGGTCAGGTGACCGAGCTGAGCGCGGCCGTCATGCCGGAGGCCGAGGTCACCGGCGTACGGGCAGCGGGGCTCAGCGGCTCGCCGGTGCTTGATCTCCTTCACCTCGCCGACCCGGCCGTACCGGTCGAGCAACTGCGTGAAGAACTGGTCGAGTTCGCCGCGCACTACCGGGCCTGGTACGTGGGCCGGCTGAACGAGGACGTTCCCGCATGGGGACGTGCGGCCGCCGCCCAGGTCCTCGACCGCATCGGCGCGGCCGTCACCCGCATCGAGTCGGGTGTCCGTACCCTCTGCGATCCGCGCCGCCCCGAACTGCTGCACGCCTTCCGCGCCGCCAACCGCGCCATGGCCCTGCAGATGCGCCACTCCGCGGCCGATCTCGCGGGTACCCGGCGCTCGCCCCGCGAGGCCGTGCCGCCGGATCCGGAGCCGTACCAGGGGGCCACCTGCCGCCCCTTCCAGCTGGCGTTCTTCCTGCTCGCCGTGGACGGCACGGCCGATCCGCGGCACCCGGACCGGGCCGTGACGGACCTGATCTGGTTCCCGACCGGTGGGGGCAAGACCGAGGCGTATCTGCTGCTTGCCGCGTTCGCCATGGTGCTGCGGCGACGGGAACCGGACGGTGGCGGTACGGCCGTACTCAGCCGCTACACGCTCAGCCTGCTCACCACCCAGCAGTTCCAGCGCGCCGCCACCACCGTCTGCGCTCTCGAGACGCTGCGCCGTGCCGAACCGGCGGTGTACGGAAGCGAACCGTTCTCCATCGGTCTGTGGGTGGGCGAGACCACCACCCCGAACACGTACGACAAGGCCCGCACCGCCTACGAGAACGCGCGCCAGGCCGCCCAGCCCGACGACGTCTTCATCCTGGACCGCTGCCCCTGGTGCGGCACGCGCATCCTGCCCGCACACAAGTCACCCGACGCGGGCGACTACGGGGTACGCGCCACGGCCGACTCGTTCGCCTTCTTCTGCCCGCGAAGCGAGTGCGTCTTCCACGACGAACTGCCCGTCGCCGTCGTGGACGAGCACCTCTACGACCGGCCGCCGACGTTCGTCCTGGGGACCGTGGACAAGTTCGCCCGGCTCGCCTGGGAACCGCGGGCGGGCCGGCTGTTCGGCGCGGGGAACGGAACCGGCGCGGGAGACCTGCCTCCCTCGCTCGTCATCCAGGACGAGTTGCACCTGCTCACCGGCCCGCTGGGCACCACCGTCGGACTGTATGAATCGGCCGTCCTCGGGCTGTGCTTCGGGCCCGACGGCACCGGTCCCAAGATCGTCGCCTCCACCGCGACCATTCGTCGCTCCGGGGAGCAGGTCCGCGCGCTGTACGGCGGGAACGTCCAGCTCTTCCCGCCCGCCGGTCTCGACGCGCGCCACTCCTACTTCGCCGAACCCGACACCTCCAGGCCCGGCCGCCGCTACCTCGGCGTCATGGCCCAGGGGCACACGGCCGGCCGTGCCGCCGTGGCCACCGCCGCCGCGTTGCTCCAAGGCGCGTGGGAACTCCCCCTGGAGCACCGGGACGCCTACTGGACGCTGGTCGCCTATCACCACAGCCTGCGGGAGCTCGGCCGTACGGTCACGGCCGCGGCCGACGACATCCCCGCCCAGCTCGCCGGACTCGACATCGGCAACGCGGTTCGGGCTCTGCCGGACCACCAGGTGCAGGAACTGACCAGCAACCTTCCGCGAGCCGAACAGCCCGTACTGCTGGACCGGTTGGAGAAGGGCTGGGACGACCCGCAGTCGGTGTCCTTCCTGCCCTGCACGAACATGCTGTCCGTCGGCGTGGACGTGAAGCGGCTCGCGCTGATGCTGATGCAGGGGCAGCCCAAGACGACCGCCGAGTACATTCAGGCCACCAGCCGGGTGGGTCGGCACACAGTGCCCGGACTCGTAGTGACGTTCTTCAACGCGACCCGTCCCCGGGACCGTTCGCACTACGAGACCTTCGACGTGTACCACAGGTCCCTGTACCGGCACGTGGAGCCCACCAGCGTCACGCCCTGGTCGGTGCCCTCCCGCCGGCGGGCCCTGCACGCCGCGCTGGTCGTCCTCGTCCGGCACCGGCTCGGGCTCGCCGCCGAGAACCAGGCCGGGCAGGTCCTGGACCGGATCCCCGAGCTGGAAGCGCTCGCCGATGAGCTGACCACCCGTGCCGTGGCCGCCGAACCGGGCATCGGCGACGAGGTGCGCGCGGAGCTCGCGTCTCTGATCGCCGACTGGGAGGACGCGGCCCGGCAGGCCCACAAGGACGGCCGCGAGCTGTACTACCGCAGTCAGGGCAAGGGCCAGTCCAACCTGATCAAGAGCTTCGAACAGAACTACGGCCTCTGGGAGACACCGAACTCCATGCGCAACGTGGACCGGGAGTGCCAGGTGACGGTGAAGGGAGCGGATTTGTGAGCCGCACACTGCGGGTACGGCAGTCGCAGACAGTGGTGCCGTTCGGCGTCGGAGCCGTCTTCGACATCCAGGGTGAGTCCTTCGTCGCCACCGGCATCGGAGACTGGTCCCACAGGGGCAGGCAGCGGGTCGAGTCCGCCCGTCTCGCCTCCCGCCTGGGTGTCACCGGGTTCTACGCCGCCCCGGCGACCGCGAACGACCGCTTCGACGTCCCGGACGCGCCCGGGGCGCCGTACATCCGCTTCCCGTCCTGGCTGTTCTGCGGGTCCTGCCGGCGGATGAAGCGCTGGCGGATCGCCGACGAGAAGCCCGGTCAGCCACCGCGCTGCTCCTCCTGTTCACCGGCCCGGACGCTGGCGCCCATGCGGTTTGTACAGATCTGCCAGGCCGGACACCTCAGCGACGTCGACTGGTGGTTCTGGGCGCACTCGCGGCGCGACGCCGGTGAACGTCGACGTTGTGAGGAGCGGGACCGGCTGAGGTTCCTGGTCTCGGAACGCGCCTCCGGCCTTGAGGCGCTGTCCGTGACCTGCACCGCCAAGGGCTGCGGTGCGTCCCGCGACCTGCTCGACATCCTTGGCACCCACGGCATGCGCTGCTCGGGACGCAACCCGTGGCAGCGGGCGAACGAGCGGGTGGAATGCCCCCGGCCGGTGCAGATCGTGCAGCGCACGGCTGGCAACCTGTACTACCCGATCGTGCACTCGGCCCTCGACATCCCCGAGAGCGACGCACCGGCGGCCCACGGTGACGAGGCCGTCGTGGCAAAGGTGCGTGAGCACGACCTCTGGGTCCCGCTGTGTCGGGTGGCCGCGACGCCGCGGGCCGCGGCGTTCCGCACGATGATCCAGGAGGACACCGGCGCCGACGACGCCCTCTTGGACGCACTGATCGCGGAGGAGACGGGGGAGGCCCAGCCTTTCCCGGGGACGCCGTCGTCCGATCCGCAGACCGGTCCGGCCGCTCCGGTCCGACCCGACCTCAGCCGTGAGGAGTGGGCCGCCTTCACCGCGCCGACCCCGCCCGCCACCCGGGACTTCGCGTTGCGCGAGACCACCCTCGGCCTGACGGCCGAGAGCGCCGACCCCTGGGCCGCGCTCGACCGCCGCTTCGGCAGGATCGTCCTCGCCGACCGGCTCCGCGAGGTGCGCGCGCTGTCCGGCTTCACGAGGGTCTCCCCGGATGCGACGGTGGTACCGGCCGACACCGCCCGTCGGCTCAAGTGGATGCCGGCCGTGGAGGTGTTCGGTGAGGGGATCTTCCTCAGCCTAAATCCCGCCGAACTCACCGGCTGGGAGGCGGACGGGGAGGTACGCGAGCGCGTCAGCGGTATGCGGGCCGACCTGGACCGCTCCTTCCAACGGGACCGCCTGGAAGCCCTCACGGGTCCCGAACTCGCCCCCCGGTTCGTCCTCCTGCACACGCTCGCGCACCTGCTCATCCGCCAGCTCTCCTTCGAGTCCGGCTACACCACCGCGAGCCTGCGCGAGCGCGTCTACGCCCGCCCCGAGCAGGACCAGTACGGCATCCTCGTCTACACCGCAGCCGGGGACGCCGAAGGGACCCTCGGCGGACTCGTGCGCCAGGGCGAGCCCCCACGGCTCGCGGAGACACTGCTGCGGATGACGGAGGCCGCCGCCCGGTGTTCCGCCGACCCCCTGTGCTCCGAACACACGGGCCAGGGCTTCGGCAACCTCAACCGTGCGGCCTGCCACGCCTGCGCCCTCCTGCCGGAGACCAGTTGCGAGACCGGCAACACCCTCCTGGACAGGACCCTCGTCGTCGGCGGCGAGCACGTACCCGGATACCTGGAGCCGATCGTCACCGCCGCACGGACCGCCGCGGCAGACGCGTTGGAGGAGTCGTGACCGTCACCTACCTCGACCTCACCCCCGACCAGCGGGCCGGTCTCGACGCCCTGCCTTTCGACGGCAACCACCTGGTCAGCGGACCGCCGGGCTGCGGCAAGAGTCTCCTGGCCGCTCAACGGGCCGTCATGCTCAGCCTCACCGGTACCCCGGTCGCCCTGCTCACCCGCTCCAACCTGCTCCGGCAGTCGCTGGCCGCGACGGTCCACCCACTTGCCCCGGCCGACCGGAGTGTCCGGGTCACGACGGCACACGCCTGGCTCGCCGAGTGGTACGGCGGAAGGGCTCCGAGCACCGCGGACGGTTGGTACGACTGGAGTGCGCTGTTCGAACGGGCAGCCGACACCGATCCGGTGCCGGGGCTCACCCTGGTCGTCGACGAGGGCCAGGACCTGCCGCCCGAGTTCTACCGGCTCTGCCGGATGCTCGGCGCCCGCCTCACGGTCTTCGCGGACGAGTGCCAGCGTCTCACCGAAACGCACTCCACCCTCGCCGAGATCGCCGGAAGGCTCGGCCGCTGCGCCCGCCACGACCTGGACGGGAACCACCGCAACACGGAGCAGATCGCGTCCTTCGCGGCTCATTTCCGCACAGGGGCAGCTACGCCGCTCCTGCCCGAACGGCAGGGCCCGCCGCCGTGGCTGCACCGGTTCCCCGAGCGGGGCGCTGCCGATCTGCTGGCGCTGCTCGCCGAGCGGAACCCCGGGGACACCATCGGTGTGGTCGTCAAATCCAAGCACACCCAGTTCTCCCTGCTGGGCAGCCTGTCACGCCGGGCACCACGGCTGAAGCCCCAGCTGTACACGTCGGACGCCAAAGGGGGCCAGTACCGCAATCTCGACCTCGACCGCCCCGGCATCGTCATCGTCCACCGGGCCAGCGCCAAGGGCCTGGGCTTCGACACCGTCGTCATCCCGGACACCCACACGGACGCGGCCGCCGACCCGACCTCGGCGGCTCTGCGCATGACGTACTACGTCCTCGCGACCCGCGCCCGGCGTGAACTCCATCTCGGTTACGAAGGGACTGCGGAACCCCCGCTGCTTGCCCAGGTGGGAAGAGGACACCTGATGCGGGGCTGACGGTCGCCCCGGCCGTGGGAGGGTGATCGCGCGCTTCCGGTTAATGCGTACGATGTGCAAGTGCGCACCACCGACTACACCATCAGGACCGCCACCCTCGCCGACCTGGACGCAGCCCGAGCCGTCATGCTCGACACCGTCTACCGGGACTTCGGGACCGGATACGTGCCTCGGTGGCACCGGGACGTCATCGATCTCGTGGGTGCGTATCTGAGGTCGGAGCGGCACACCCTCCTCGTAGCCGTGGACGCCGACGGCCAAGTCGTCGCCACCGGAGCTCTCGACTCCCGCGGCCCCGCGCACCCCCCGAACCCCGCGCGCGTCGCCGAGCGGTTCCCCTCGGGAGTGACCGCGCAGCTGCGGCGGATCTACGTCCGGCCCGAGCATCGGCGGCGTGGGCTGGCGCGGAGGCTTGTCGACGAGTTGCTCGCGTTCGCCGTCGCCGACGGGGAGTACCGGGCCGTCTATCTGCACACCGACCCCGCCGTCACCGGGGCCGAGCCCTTCTGGCGGTCGCTGGCCAAGGTGGTGCACGACGAGCGGGAGGATGCCGGGGGCGGGCAGGGGATCGTGCACTTCGAGGTGCCCGTGGCGGGATGGCGCGGGGCCAGGTAGGCGTGAAAATCGTTTCCATGTAGGCTCCCCGTGCGCTGCCGCACACGCGCCCGATGCTCGACGCCACAAAACCACGTGCCCGCACCTGACTTGATCGATCCGAGGACCATGCGCTCCCACCGTCGCCCCCGGCTGCTCGCCCCCTTCCTGCTCGTCCCGCTGATGGCCGGTTGCTTCGCCTCCGGAGGCGGTGACGACTCCGGAGGCGGCGGTAAGGACGGCGACGGTGACGGCGCCCGTCTCCGTGTCGGCCTCGCCTTCCCGCCCGCCGAGAACCTCTCGCCGTACGGCGCCGACGCCACGCTGCTCAGCCGCCTCGGTGTCACCGAGGGGCTCACCTCGCTGGACGCCAACGGGTCCGCCGCGCCCGCGCTCGCCGAGTCCTGGCGGCGGGACGGGGACAAGACCTGGGAGTTCACCCTCCGCGACGCCACCTTCCAGGACGGGGGTGAAGTGACCCCCGCCGCAGTGGCCGACTCCCTCGCCCGCGCCACCGACGCCGAGCCCGCGCCCGCCGCCCTCGCCGGTGTCAGCCTCAGCGCCAAGGCGAGCGGTGAGCGGGTCGTCCGGATCACCACCGCCGAGCCCGACCCCGTGCTGCCGTTGCGGCTCTCCAGCCCCAGCCTCGCGATCCTCTCCAAGGACGCCTACGGGAAGGGCAGCCGTGTCGACCCGGTCGGTCACGCCACCGGGCCCTTCGAGCTGACCAAGGTCAACGGCGCCACCTCCGCCTCCCTCGACCGGTTCGACGACTACTGGGGTGGCCGCGCGCAGGCCTCCGGTATCGACGCGCGCTTCATCGCCGACGGCACCGCCCGTGCCAACGCACTGCGGACCGGCGAGCTCGACATCGCCGAGGCCGTTCCCGTGGCCCAGGCCGCCTCCCTCGACGAGAAGACCCGGCGCGACACCGCCACCACCCGGACCACCAGCCTGCTCCTCAACGCCTCCTCCGGGACCTTCAAGGACGCCGGGCTGCGGGCCGCCGCCCGAGGCGCGCTCGACACCTCCGTGTTCGCCAAGGATGTCTACGAGGGGTACGGCGATCCCGGTGCCGGTGTCTACGGGCCCGCCGTCACCTGGGCTGAAGGGAAGCGGACCGCGCCCGTCGGGCGGGCGGCGGCCAGGAAGCCCGGGGACGGGGACACCGTCACCCTCGCCACCTACGACAACCGGCCCGAGCTGCCCGAGGTCGCCCAGGTGGTCAAGCAGCAGCTGGAGAAGGCCGGGTTCACCGTCAAGCTCACCGTGCGGGAGTACTCGCGGCTCGAAGGTGATGCGCTGGACGGGAAGTTCGACGCCTTCGTGCTCGCCCGGAACACCCTCCTCGACACCGGTGACCCCGTCGCCGTCCTCGCCAGCGACTACACCTGCGACGGCGGCTTCAACATCGCCCAGCTCTGCGACAAGGGCGTCGACCGCGCCGTCGCCGACGCCGAGAAGATCGCCGACACCGCGAAGCGCCAGGACGCCGCCATGGCCGCCGAGGCGCGCATCCTCGGCAGCGACGCCGTCGTGCCGCTCGTGCACCAGCGCATCATCACCGGCGTCGCCGACTCCGTACAGGGCGTCGTCCTCGATCCGTACGAGCGCGCGCTCGTCGGCACCGGCACCCGGCGCTGAACCATGTGGCAGCGGGTGGCCGGCGCCGGGTGGCGGATCCTCCTCGCGGTCGGGCTCGTGTGCGGGGTCGGGCTGTTGCCCTGGCTCACCCGCACGGATCCCGCATACACCGTCCTCAAGGCGCGGTCCGCCGAGCGTGAGCCCACGCCCGAGGTGCTCGCCGACATCCGGCGGCAGCTCGGGATCGCCGGCGGGCCCCTGGACGTCCTCACCGGCTGGCTGGGCGGGCTCGTGCGCGGGGACGCCGGGCAGTCCTGGATCTCCGGCGCGGACGTGCTGCCCGACGTGACGCGGGCGCTCGGTGCCTCGCTGCTGCTCATGGGTGTCGCGCTGCTCGTCGCCGTCCTCACCGCCGGAGCGATCTGCGCGCGCACCCTGCGGCTCGGGGCCCGGCGGCGGCTCGGTGGGCGGCGCGGGGGCGGGAGCCTGTCCGCCGTACTCGCCTCGCTGCCCGAGTTCCTCGTCGCTTCCGTGCTCGCCACCGTCGTCGGGGTGCAGCTGGGGTGGCTGCCCGCGCTGGGGTGGTACGGGCCGCAGTGGACCGTGCTGCCCGCGCTCGCCCTCGGGCTGCCCGCGGGCGCCGTGCTGGGGCGGCTGCTCGATGATCTGCTGCCCGGTGCCTTCGGAGAGCCGTGGGCGCTGGCCGCCGCGGCGCGTGGGCTGACCGGGCGGTCCATCGCCCGTCAGGCCGTGCGGCGGTGCGTGCCCGCGCTGCTGCCCAACTTCGGGCTGTTCGTCGTCGGCTTGACCGGCGGGGCCGTCGCCGTCGAGCAGGTGTTCGACATTCCGGGGCTCGGGCGCACCACCCTCCAGGCCGCCCTCGCGCAGGACCTGCCCGTCCTCCAGGCCGGGACCCTCGCCCTCGTCCTGCTCGCCGCGCTCGCCACCGGCGCCACGCGCGTCGCCGCCCGGCTGCTCACCGGGCCCGCGCTGCGGGACGGCGGCGCCCTGTCCTCGCTGCACCGGCCCACCCCGCCCGCCGGGGGCGTGCTGCCGCTTCTCTACGGTGCCCTCCTGCTCGCCGTCGTCGGGTTCGGGCTCGCCCGTGATCCGCTCGCCCTCGACACGGGGCAGCGACTGCGGGCGCCCTCCCTCGACCATCCCTTCGGCACCGACGCCCTCGGGCGCGACCTGCTCGCCCGGGTCGGCCACGGGGCGCTGGACACGCTGTTCCTGGCCGCCGCGATCAGCGCCGCCGCCCTGCTCGTGGGCGTACTGCTCGGGCTCGTGCCCCGGGTCTCCGCGCCCTTCGTCGACACCGTCAACGCCGTACCGCCCGTGCTCGTCGCGCTGCTCGTCACCGCCGTCGCCGGGAGCGGGACGGCCACCCCCGCGCTCGCCGTGGGAGCCGTCGCCTGGGCACCGCTCGCCGCGCACACCTCCTCCCTGCTGCGGCAGGAGCGCGCCACGCTGCACATCACCGCCACCAAGGGTCTGGGCGCGGGACGAGTCCATCTGCTGCGGCACGAGTTGTTGCCCGCCGTGGTGCCGCCGGTCCTCCGGCACGCCCTGCTGCGGCTGCCCGGTGTCGCCCTCGCGCTCGCCTCGCTCGGGTTCCTCGGACTCGGCGCCCAGCCGCCGTCCCCCGAGTGGGGGCTGCTCCTCGCCGAGAACCAGCCCTACGCCGAGCGCGCCCCCTGGGCCGTCCTCGCCCCCGCAGCCGTACTCGCGCTGCTCGGCGCGCTGGCCGTCAGCGCGGCGGGTGGGCTGCGCCTACGGCCCACCCGATCGTCCTTTCGGGAGACCGGGGCGGCCGAGCGGCGGTCCGCGGTGGAGACGGAGCGGGAACCGGCCGGTGCCGGGGCCCGGTGACATGACCTCCACATCCGCCGCCGCCGCCGGCGGGCGGTCCGGGAAGGTGCCCGGCCGTCGCACCGCCCCCTTCGCCACGCTCTCCCCGCTGCTCCGGCTGCTCATCCTCACCCAGCTCGCCTTCAACATCGGCTTCTTCGCCGTGCTGCCCTTCCTCGCCGAGCATCTGGGGCGGTCCGTCGGCATGGCGGGATGGCTGGTCGGATTCGTGCTCGGGCTGCGGACCTTCAGTCAGCAGGGGCTGTTCGTGGTCGGCGGGGCACTCGCCGACCGGTACGGCATCCGGCCGGTGGTGCTCGCCGGATGCGTGCTGCGGATCGCCGGGTTCGCATGGCTCGGGTTCGCCGAGCGGACCTGGGCCGTCGTCGGTGCCGTCCTGCTGATCGGGTTCGCCGCCGCGCTCTTCTCGCCGGCCGTCGAGTCCGAGGTCGCCCGGCAGGCCGTCGTATGGGAGGAGGAGGGAGGCGGGGACCGGACGCGGGTGCTCGCGCTGTTCACCGTCGCCGGGCAGGCCGGTGCCTTCGTCGGGCCGCTGCTGGGAGCGCTGCTGCTCGCCGTCGACTTCCGTACGGCCTGCCTCGCCGGGGCCGGGGTCTTCGTGCTGGTCCTCGCCGGGCACGCGTGGCTGCTGCCGCAGCGCGTTCCCGGGCGGGTCCAGGTCCGGATGAAGGGCGGGGCCCGGCTCGTGCTGCGCAACCGGCGCTTCCTCGCGCTGTGCTGCGCCTACGGTGCCTATCTGCTCGCCTACAACCAGCTCTACCTGGCCCTGCCCGCCGAGGTGGAGCGGGCCGCCGGTTCGCAGGCGCCGTTGGCCTGGCTGTTCGCCCTGTCGTCGCTGCTGGTGGTGACCGCGCAGTTGCCGGTGACCCGGTGGGCGGGGGAGCGGCTGGCGCGGCGCCGGTCGATGGTGGCGGGGCTGGTGCTGATCGCCGTCGGGTTCGCCGTCGTCGGCCTTGCACGGCCCGCGGGGTGGACGGGGACGGGTGGGCTGCTGCCCGCCGCCGGGTTCGTCGTCCTGCTCACCCTCGGGCAGATGCTCGTCGCACCCGTCGCCCGCGCCTGGGTGCCGGACCTCGCCGAGGACGGGCGGCTCGGGCTCTACACCGGGGCGCTGTCCTCGCTCTCCGGGATCGTCGTGCTGGCCGGCAGCTCCGCGACCGGGCTACTGCTGGACACCGGTCTGCCGGTCGCCGTGCCGTGGCTGGTGCTGGCCGCCGTACCGCTGCTGGCGGTGGGGGTGCTGCCCCGGGCGGCAGTGCTCAGCGCCCTGATCCACCGGTCACGGCCGCAACCGGACGGTCCCGTCGAAGCGTCCGACCAGGGAGCGACCCATCCCCACCAGGAAAGGTGACACTGTGCCACCACGAGCTCTCGACGCCACGCAACAGGCCGAGACATGCGCCGAAATCGGCGAAGTGCTTGGCGGTAGTCTCCCCGACGGCTGGGCGAGGGCGACCCTGCGGTGGTCCGAGTTGGCCGTCGGCGGTTCGGCGGCCTCCCTGGCCGTCGTGGCGGGGGACGGCAGCAGTCTCACCGCGGCGGGGATCCCGCAGGGCATCACGGAGCTGTGCCGGAGGCTGCGGCTGGGGATGTACTCGGAGACCGGCGGTACCTGGTTCACGCTGATCTACACGCTTACTCGTGGGCGGTACTCGGTCCGCTACGACTACGACAACGAGCCGGACGCGCCGTCCTTCACGTCCGAGCACTATGCCCGGGACCTCGCCTACTTCCCTCGCGCGGAGGAGAACGTTCCGGACTGGCTCAGGAAGAAGCTGGACGGGCTCCCCAACGTCTACGGGGGCGTGTACCTGGAGGCCGACGCCCGGGACGGTGTCCCGAGGCCCTCGCTGGACGAGTTCGCAGCCGCTCTGTCCCGGGCGGGTTGGGAGACAGGGGCGTCCGACCGGTTCCGCGGGGAGCTCGCCTTCTGCACCGACTGGGCCCGGCTCAGCACACTCTCCGGCCCCGGCCTCATCCGCTTCGCCGGACAGGCCGACCCGGAGAGGTGGGAAGCACTCCACGCCCTGCTCACCGGGTTCGGCTGGAACGTCGGCATGTCGTGCCACGAGCCCCGGGGCGGAGAACTGGTACGGGAGTTCCCGCCGCCCCGGGAGACCGGCCGCTGACCGTTCGGCCCTAGCGGCGCAGCGTCGCCACCGCCTCGTCGAAGAGGCGCTCGGGGTCCTCCGCGCCGCCGGAGCGGTACCACGCGTCGACGGCCGCGTCGAAGCAGGCCAGGGCGGCGGCGACGAAGGCCAGCGCCCGGGGGTCCGGGGCCGCCGTCGGGGGCAGGCCGAGGCGGCGCTGGATGTCCGGGGCGAGCAGTTCCTGCCAGCGCAGGTGCTTCTCCAGGTGCCGGGCGCGCACGGAGGGTGCCTCGTGGTGGATGCGGGCGAGGGTGAGCTGCTCCTCCGGGGTCTTGTCCGCCGGACGGATGGTCAGGAAGGCCGCCCGGATGGCCACCCAGGCCGACTCGTCGTCCGGGCGGGCCTCCAGCGCGGCCCGTACCGACTCGCCCAGCGCCTGGGTGTCGCCCAGGACGAGGTCCTCCTTGCTCCCGAAATAGTGGAAGAAGGAGCGGCGCGAGATGCCCACGGCGCTGGTGATCTGGTCGATCGTCGTCGCCTCGAAGCCGTTCTCCGCGAAGAGCTGCATGGCGGTGGCGGTGATCTCCGCGCGCGCGGCGCGGCGCGCGCGCTCTCGAAGCGTGGGGGTGTCGGCCATGCACTCAGCCTATAGCGCCGCACGGTGTGCGCAGATATTCACGGCGCGCACAATTGTGCACTGGAGGCGTGACTTGCACTGAGTGCAAGGTGCTGCCTACAGTGCATGGCATGACTGCAATCGACTTCTCCGGTCAGACCACGGTGGTCACCGGCGCCAGTTCCGGGATCGGCGCCGCGTTCGCCCGCGAACTCGCCCGCCGCGGCTCCGACCTCGTCCTCGTCGCACGGCGGCTCGACCGCCTGGAGGACCTCGCCTCCGAACTGCGGACACGACACGGCGTACGGACCACGGCGGTGCGGCTCGACCTGAGCGAGCCGGGCGCGGGGCGTCGGCTGGCCGCCGGCCTGGCGGAGCGGGGCATCCGCGTCGACGGCCTGGTGAACAACGCCGGATTCGGCACCAACGGCGCCTTCCACCAGGAAGACCCCGACCGCCTCACCGACGAGATCAACGTGGACGTGGCCAACCTCGTCGACCTCACCCGGGCATTCATCGAGCCGCTCCGCGACTCCGGCCGGGGCGTCCTCGTCAACGTCGCGAGCGCGGCGGCCTACACGCCCAGCCCCGAACTGGCGGTCTACGCCGCCTGCAAGGCCTTCGTGCTCAGCTTCACCGAGGCCCTGTGGTACGAGTCCCGCGGCACCGGCCTGCGGGTCCTCTCGCTCGCGCCGGGGCTCACCCGCACCGAGTTCTTCGACGGCTTCGAGGGCGGTGCCTACCAGGGCAGTTACCAGACCCCGGAGCAGGTGGTCGCGACCGCGATGCGCGCCCTGGACCGCGGCCGGCGGCCGAGCGTGCAGTCGGGGCGTCTGAACGCCCTCATGGTCTCGTTGCCGCGTCTCTTCACCCGCCGCCGGTCCGTCCTGATCAGCGGGCGGATCTCGGCGCGCTCCTCGGGATCGGCGCGCCCAGCGGCGTCGGCGGGCGCGGCGGCCTAGGGGGACAGGCTCACTGCGCGACGAGTTCCCGCACCGCCGTGGCAGGCGCCGCGGCAACCCGCGACCTCCGCCACAGCCACCGCACGTCCCGCCCGAACGACCACACCAACAGACCCAGTGCCACCGCCACCACCCCGGCGTTCCCCGGGCGCGGCAGCAGCTCCGCACCGGCGAGGAGCAGCAGGACGCCCTGGAGCGCGGCCACCGTCTTGCGGGCCGTGCTCGGCGGCAGCGGGGCGGTCAGCCACGGCCACACCCGGGCCGCGGCCACGAACACGTACCGCATGCCGCCGATCAGCAGCACCCACGGGCCCAGGTCCAGGGCGACGTACACGCTGAGCACCAGGATGAGGAACGCGTCGACCTCCATGTCGAAGCGGGCGCCCAGCGCTGTGGACGTGCCGGTGCGGCGGGCGACCTTGCCGTCCACGCCGTCCAGGATCAGGGCCACAGCCGTCAGCCCGACGAGGAGGGAGACGGGCGGCGCGCTGCGGAAGGAGTCCGCGACCAGGGCGGTGACCCCGCCGACCAGGGTGGCCCGGCCCAGGGTGACCCGGTTGGCCGGGCCGAACGACGGCAGGCGGGAGCGGTGCAGGGCCCGGGAGAGCACCGCCCAGCTCGCGAACGCGAACGCCAGGCCGGTCAGCCAGCCCGCCGTGCCCATGCCGATCGCGGTGCCGAGCAGTGCCAGGAGCAGGAGCTGCGCGCCCGCGCCCGCCGCCGTCTCCTGCTGAACGGACCTCGCGGCACAGACGTCGTACCCGTCGTACCCGTCGTACGCGTCGTCCGTGTGGTTCAGGTTGATCAGGGCCACCGAACATCCTCCGGCCGTGTGACAGAGTCGATCAACGCCGCTACCTTGTGCGCGGCTTGTGCATCCCTCGGTACGTGAGTGGCTTCCCGATCGTTCAGGAGGACTTCCGATGACACGCATGGCACGTGCGTTCTGGATCGAAGCGCCGGGGCGGGGCGCGATCCGCGAGGTGGAGCTGCCGGTACCGGGCGCGGACGAGGTACTCGTGCGCGCCCTCTTCAGCGGGGTCAGCCGTGGCACCGAGACCCTGGTCTTCGGCGGACGGGTGCCGGAGAACCAGTACACGGCGATGCGCGCGCCGTTCCAGGAGGGCGACTTCCCCGGGCCGGTGAAGTACGGCTACCTCGGCGTCGGCGTGGTGGAGGAGGGGCCCGAGCCTCTCGTCGGGCGCACCGTGTTCTGTCTCCACCCGCACCAGACCCGGTACGTCGTCCCCGCCGCGGCCGTGACGCCGGTACCGTCGTCCGTCCCCGCCGGGCGGGCCGTGCTCGCCGGCACCGTCGAGACCGCCGTCAACGCCCTGTGGGACGCGGCGCCGCTGATCGGCGACCGGGTCAGCGTGGTCGGCGGCGGTATGGTCGGCTGCTCGGTCGCCGCCCTGCTGGCCCGGTTCCCGGGCGTACGCGTGGAGTTGGTCGACGCCGACCCGGCCCGTGCGGAAGTCGCCGAGGCGCTCGGTGCCGGTTTCGCGTCCCCGCAGGACGCCGCCGGTGGCCGCGACCTCGTCGTGCACGCCAGCGCGACGGAAGCCGGGCTCGCCCGGTCGCTGGAACTGCTGCGGCCCGAGGGCACCGTCGTCGAACTGAGCTGGTACGGCGACCGGCGCGTCTCCCTGCCGCTGGGCGAGGCCTTCCACTCCCGGCGTCTGACCCTGCGCGGCAGCCAGGTCGGCACCGTCTCCCCGGCCCGCGCCGCCACCCGCACCTACACCGACCGGCTCGCCCTCGCCCTCGAACTGCTCGCCGACCCGGCGCTCGACGCGCTCGTCACCGGTGAATCCGCCTTCGCCGAACTGCCGGAGCTGATGCCGCGGCTGGCCTCGGGAGAGACACCCGCACTGTGCCACCGGGTCCGCTACGACGGGGCGGACACCGGCGCCTGACCTTGAGGAAAGACGTACGGCCCACTGAACAGGGGAAGGCATCCAGCCGTAATAGACGGCACCCGCGCAGCGATCGGCGGGGGACCAGACGCACCACACCTGGAGGGTCGTCCGTTGTTCAGCATCACCGTCCGCGATCACATCATGATCGCCCACAGCTTCCGCGGCGACGTCTTCGGGCCCGCGCAACGCCTGCACGGAGCGACGTTCCTGGTGGACGCCACCTTCCGGCGCGAGCAGCTGGACGAGGACAACATCGTCGTCGACATCGGCCTGGCCACCCAGGAGCTCGGTGCCGTCGTGGGCGCACTGAACTACCGCAACCTCGACAACGAACCCGACTTCGCCGGCGTCAACACCTCCACCGAGTTCCTGGCCAAGGTCATCGCCGACCGGCTCGCCGAGCGCGTGCACAAGGGCGCGCTCGGCGAGGGCGCCAAGGGGCTGGCCGGGCTCACGGTCACCCTGCACGAGTCGCACGTCGCCTGGGCGAGTTACGAGCGCGCGCTGTGACCGGCACGACCGCCGCCGGGCGGACCCGGCTCGCCTACGTCCCCGCCCAGACGTCCGCGACCCAGCAGTCCGGGCCGCCCCTGGCCACCGGCCCGAGGAACGGCGGGATCGTCCCCATGTCCCTGCGATCCGTGCACTTCGTCATGCCGGGCGGCGTCGACGACCCGGCCGCCCCGAGTGGCGGCAACGCCTACGACCGGCGGGTCCGGCTCGACCTGCCCGGCTTCGGCTGGCGGGTACGGGGGCTGCCCGTGCCCGGCGACTGGCCCCGGCCGGACGACGCGGCCCGCGCGGAACTCGCCCGCGTCCTGCGGCGGTTGCCGGACGGCGCGGTCGTCCTCCTCGACGGCCTGGTGGCCTGCGGGGTGCCGGAGGTCGTCGTCCCGGAGGCCGAACGGCTGCGCATGGCCGTCCTCGTCCACCTCCCGCTCGGCGACGAGACCGGCCTCGACCCCGCCGTGGCGGCCGACCTGGACGCCCGCGAGCGGACGGTGCTGCGTGCCGTCCCGGCCGTCGTCGCCACCAGCGACTGGGCGGTGCGCCGCCTCGTCTCCCACCACGGCCTCGACCCGGGCCGGGTCCACGTCGCCGCTCCCGGCGCCGACATCGCGCCCCTCGCGCCCGGCACCGACGGCGTCTCCCGGCTGGTCTGCGTCGCCGCGGTCACCCCGCGCAAGGGCCAGCACCGGCTGGTGGAGGCACTGGCGGCCGTGGCCGACCTGCCGTGGAGCTGCGTGTGCGTCGGCGGGATCGCACAGGAACCGGAGTACGTCGGCCGGCTGCGGTCGCTGATCGCGCGGCACGGCCTGGAGGACCGGCTGGTGCTCGCCGGGCCCCGGGCCGGCGCCGACCTGGACGCCACCTACGCCGCCGCCGACCTGATGGTCCTCACCTCGTACGCCGAGACGTACGGCATGGCGGTGACCGAGGCCCTCGCGCGCGGCATCCCCGTACTGGCCACGGACGTCGGCGGCCTGCCGGAGGCGGTCGGACGCGCACCCGACGGAGGCGTGCCCGGCATCCTCGTCCCGCCGGAGGACCCCGTCGCCCTCGCCGCGGAGTTGCGGGGCTGGTTCGGCGAGCCGGACGTACGACGGCGGCTCAAGGCCGCCGCCCGTGGCCGCCGCGCCGCCCTGAACGGCTGGGCGAGCACGGCCCAGAGCCTGGCCGGCGTACTGCACCGGCTGCCGGGCGAACCGAGGAGGGCCGCATGAGCACGAGCAAGCCCGCCGCACCGATCGGCGGCACCGTCCCGGTACCGATCGGCGGCACCGTTCCGGCCCGGCCGGGCCCGCCGGACGCCGGACACCCCGTGGAGCGGCCGGTCTCCGGCCTCGGGGACGGTTCCGGCGAGGACTGGACGGTTCCGTCCGTCGACCGGTCCGAAGGCGGCCCCGCCCGCCCCGCGACGCAGCGGCCCTCCGCCGGGCCGGTCGCCGACGGCCACGGGCGGTCCGCCGCCGAGCGTGCCACCGTCCGGCTGCGCGGGGCGCCGGTGCGCGAGCACCCCGAGGAGCCCCCGCGCTACGCCCCCGAGTGGCTGCGGCTGCGCGAGCCCGCCGATGCCGCCGCGCGGGCGCACGACCTGCTCGACCCGTTGCGGATCAGGCTCGCCAACCTGCCCGGGCGGGCCAACGGGATGGTGGTGCACGACCTGGGCTGCGGCACCGGGTCGATGGGACGCTGGCTGGCCCCGCTGCTCGACGGCGCCCAGCACTGGGTGCTGCACGACCGGGACCCCTACCTCCTGCACTTCGCCGCCGTCGCCGCCCCGCGCACCGCCGCCGACGGCAGCCGCGTCACCGTCGAGACGCGGCGCGGGGACCTCGCCCGCCTCACCCCGGACGCCCTGTCCGGCGCCGCGCTGGTGACGGCGTCCGCGCTGCTCGACGTCCTCACCACCGAGGAGGTCGGCAAGCTCGCCGCCGCCTGTACCGCGGCAGGCTGCCCGGCGCTGCTGACCCTCTCCGTCGCCGGACGCGTCGACCTCACCCCTGCCCACTCGCTGGACGCCGAGATCACCGAGGCCTTCAACGACCACCAGCGGCGCACCGGCATGCTCGGTCCGGACGCGGTCACCGCCGCCGCCGAGGCCTTCGCCGGGCACGGCGCCACCGTACGGGAGCACCCCAGTGACTGGCGGCTGGGACCCGACGAGGCCCAGCTCACCGCCCAGTGGCTGCGGGGCTGGGTCGGTGCGGCCGTCGAACAGCGCCCGGAGCTGCGGGCGCGGGCGGACCGGTACCTGGAGGAACGCCTCGCGGCCTGCGCGGCCGGGGAGTTGCGTGTCGTCGTCCACCACACCGACCTGCTGGCGCTGTGCCGGCCGACGGGCGGGGCCCCGTGAGCGCACCGACACTGCCGACGGTATCGACCGTACCGGCGCGGAAACTGCCGACGGCCCTGCGCCCGTACGCCCCCACCGGCATTGCGGTTCCCCGCCGCCGCGCCCTGCGCGCCCACCTCGGCACGCTCGCCGGCACCGCCGTCCTCGCCGTGCTCCTGTGGCGGCTGGGGACCGGCGCGTTCGTGGACGGGCTGCGCCGGATCGACGGGCCCACCGTGCTGGCGGCCCTCGGGATCGGGCTGGTCACCACGGTGTTCAGTGCCTGGCGTTGGGCCCTGGTCGCCCGGGGGCTGCGCATCCGGCTGCCGCTCGCGGCGGCCGTCGCCGACTACTACCGCGCCCTGTTCCTCAACGCAGCCCTGCCCGGCGGCGTCCTCGGCGACGTGCACCGCGCGGTGCGGCACGGGCGGAGCACCGGAGACCTGGGGCGGGGCGTGCGGGCCGTCATGCTCGAACGGGTCGCCGGGCAGCTCGCGTTGATCGGCGTCGGGGTCGGGGTACTGCTCACGATGCCCTCCCCGGTGCTCGACGAGGTGCGGCAGCTCGCACCCCTCGTGGCGCTGGCCCTGGCCGGCGCGCTCGCCGTCGTCCTCGCCCTGCGCATGAACCGGGCCCCCGCACGCCGGGGCCGGGCCGTGCGGACGGCGCTCGGTGAGGCACGGGACGGGCTGCTGTCCCGGCGGAACCTGCCCGGCATCGCCCTCTCCTCCGTCGTCGTGCTCGCCGGACACCTCACGATGTTCGTGCTCGCCGCCCGGGTCGCCGGCAGCGCGGCCTCCGTCGCCGCGCTCACGCCGCTGGCCGTGCTGGCGCTGCTCGCCATGGGGCTGCCCCTGAACGTGGGCGGCTGGGGACCCCGGGAGGGCGTCACCGCGTGGGCGTTCGGCGCGGCGGGGCTCGGCGCGGGCACCGGACTGGGCGTCGCGGTGGTGTACGGCGTGCTCAGCCTCGTGGCGAGCCTGCCCGGCGCCGTCGTCCTCGTCGTACGTCGGCACGCCGTGCGCTATCCGCGCTCGCCGTCGGAGTCGTCGGAGCCGTCGGAGTCCACGGAGCCGCCACGATCGCCGGAGCCGTCGGCGCCGTCGGACGCGGTCACCGTCCTCGCCGTCTCGGCCGTCAGCAGTGCGAAATATTCCCCGAAGGAATCCGCCAGGCTTGCCAGCAGTTCCTTCCCCTTTTCCGCCGAGCCCAGTGAAGGACGCCCGATGACACCGGAATCGGTGTAGGCGGACATACCGAGGGAGAGCAGATGACGCCGGTCGTCCGCGACGAAATCGGCGGCCTCGTAACCGGGCCTGACCAATTCGGGATGCTTGTGCAGAAGAATGGAGGTCTCGATTTCCCCCGCGTGCATGTCGGTGAGCAGCGAGGTGACCACCCCCGCCCGCCGACGCGCCGTCTCCCAGTCCTCCGCGGCCGGGAACAGCGCCATCCGCTCACCGCGTGCCGAGGACTCCTGGACGACGTTGCCCAGTACGTAGTTGCCGCCGTGCCCGTTGACCACGACCAGGGCCGTGACGCCCGAGCGGCGAAGGGAGTCCGCTATGTCGCGCACCACCGCGTGCAGGGTCACGGCGGAGATGCTGACGGTCCCCGGCCAGCCCGCGTGCTCGTGCGAGCAGCCGATCGTCACCGGCGGCAGCAGGTGCACCGGATACGCCTCGGCCACCGCCCGGGCGACGGCGCACGCGACGAGCGTGTCGGTCGCCAGCGGCAGATACGGGCCGTGCTGCTCGAAACTCCCGACCGGCAGCACCGCGACCTGTCGCGGAAGTCCCGAGCCCCGTTCGCGCACGTCTTCGCTCGTGTCCGCCGGCACCAGTGAAACATCCATTCCCGCACGGCCTTTCATCTCGGTTGAGCAAACTGTTGAGGAACGCGAGAATCATGACAGAAAAAGTCGGTGTACTCGGCAAGAAGGCAGCACAGCGCACGGACGTGGAGCGGGTCGTGGTGACACCGCTTCCCACCGTGTACGGGGAATTCCGGGCGTTCGGCTATTTCGACCACGAACGCGGCGACGAGCAAGTGGCCCTCGTGCACGGCGACCTCGGCGCCGAAGACGTGCTCACCCGGCTCCACTCGGAGTGCCTGACCGGCGACGCCTTCGGCTCCCAGCACTGCGAGTGCGGCGCCCAACTCGCCTCCGCGCTCCGCCAGGTGGCGGACGCGGGCAGCGGCGTGGTGGTCTACCTGCGCGGGCACGAGGGGCGCGGCATCGGCCTGCTCGCCAAACTGCGCGCGATGGCGTTGCAGGCCGAGGGCCTGGACACGGTCGAGGCGAACCTCGCCCTCGGCCTGCCCGTGGACGCCCGGGACTACGGCGTCGCCGCCCGGATCCTCGACGACCTCGGGGTGCGGTCGGTGCGGCTGATGTCCAACAACCCGCGCAAGCGCGAGGCGTTGGTGCGGCACGGCATCCAGGTCGCCGAGCAGGTGCCGTTGCTGATACCGCCGTGCGCGTCGAACATCACCTACCTGCGTACCAAGCGGGAGCGGCTGGACCACCACCTGCCGCACCTGGACGCGATGGCGCACGTCTCGTCCTGACCGCGGGGCGCCGGATTCCGCCGGGCCGGATCAGTCCGTGAGGGCCTCGTGCACGAGCCGCTTCAGGTCCGGGTAGACCGTGTGCGAGGACCTCGGCCGCACCTGGGTCATGAACTGCACCGTCAGATCACGGCCCGGGTCGACCCAGAAGGTGGTCGTCGCCACTCCGCTCCAGCCGTACGTGCCGAGCCCGGAGGGCGACCGCGTGCGGCCCGGGTCGGTCACCACGGAGACGCCGAGACCGAAACCGACGCCGTCGTTGCCGGGTTCGTCGTGCGCCGGGCGGCTGCCGAAGGACCGCAGGTCGGCGCCGCCCGGGAGATGGTTGCGGGTCATCAGGTCCACCGTCGCCGGGGCGAGCAGCCGTACCCCGTCGAGTTCGCCGCGACGCCGCAGCAGTTCCGCGAACCGGTGCACGTCGTGGGCGGACGAGGCCAGGCCGCCGCTGCCCGACAGGAACCGCGGCCGGCCCCGCAGCGGCAGCCCGGGGACCGGCGCGATGCCGCCGTCCTCCGTCTCGCCGTACAGCTCGGCCAAGCGGCCCGCCTGGGCGTCGGTGACGTGGAAGCCGGTGTCCGCCATACCCAGCGGTCCGAAGATCCGCTCGGCGCAGAACACGTCGAGGGGCTGCCCGGACACCACTTCCACCAGCCGCCCCAGTACGTTGCTGGCCACCGAGTAGTTCCACTCGGTGCCCGGTTCGAACTGCAGAGGCAGGCTCGCGTACACGTCGACCGTCTCGGCCAGATCGGCACCCGGCCGTACCGAGGACTCCACACCGGCCGCCCGGTACAGCGCGTCGACGGGGTGGGTGCGGTAGAAGCCGAAGGTCAGCCCCGCGGTGTGGGTCATCAGGTGCCGGACCCGCACCGGACCGGCGGCCGGGCGGGTGACGACGTCCTCCCCGGTTCCCCCGACGTACACCCGCGGTTCGGCGAAGGCCGGCAGGTACCTCTCGACGGGGTCGTCCAGCGCCAGCCGGCCCTCCTCCACCAGGGTCAGCACGGCCACGGACGTGACCGGCTTGGTCATGGAGTAGATCCGCCACAGCGTGTCGGCCGTCACCGGGAGTCCGGCCGCGACGTCCCGCAGTCCGTGCACGGTCAGATGGGCGACGCGGCCGCCGCGCGCGACGGCCACCAGGAACCCGGGCAGCCGGCCCTCGTCGACCTGCCGGGCGAAGTGCAGGTCGAGCCGGGCCAGCGCCCCGGGGTCCAGCCCGGCCGCTCCCGCGTCGGCCTCCTGACGCAGGGGTGGCATCGCCATCGCCCTCCTTGATCGTTCGTTCGGGACGCGTCCGGCATACCCCGTACACGCCTGCTCGGAACTCCTGGCCCCCTCACGGAGATCCTCACTGGCGGCTGACGGTGCGGGTCAGGCCGGTGATCACCGTCGTGGCCAGGATCCAGCCGGTGATGATCAGGACGTAGGAGAGCGTCTGGTACCCGCCCTCGGGCGAGAACGCGTTCTCCTGGCCGAAGGAGATCACCGGCAGCAGCAGGTCCAGCGTGTAGAAGACCGGGTTGAAGCCGGGGGCCTCCTCCGGCTTGAGCGGCGGCGGGTGGTGCAGCCCGTAGGCGACCGAACCGACCGCCAGCAGGGAGAGCAGCCAGCCGCCCGCGCGCAGCGGACGGAAGCCGTACCCGACCGCGATGTCCTGGAGGTGTCCCCACAGACGGCCGTACCAGGGCAGGGTGCGCCGGCGCCGCCGCTGCTTGGCGAGCTGTACGAGGCGGGCCGCGTCGTCGTCACCGATCCGCCGGTAGGCCGCGGTGAGCTGCTCGTAGGTGAAGGGGAGGTAGCTGTCGCCCTTCTCCAGCATCGGCAGCCGACGCTCGGCGGGCTCGTGCGGGATGAGCGAGGTGTACGTGAGGTCGTTGAGCTGGACCCAGGCCGGTACCACCTCCGGTTGCAGGAACAGCACGTCCACCTGGGCGCGGCGCAGATTGAGCGCCCCCTCCACCGGCGGGCCCTCCCGCAGCCAGAGTTCGCCGATCACGCAGCTGCTGGCGCGCAGCGCGGTCTCCCCGGCGTTGGCCAGCCGGGCGTCCGACAGGTCAAGCCGGCCGGGTATCCGGGCGCCGCGCAGCTCCAGCCGGCCCCGGACGTCCGCGCGCCGCATCAGCACGTCTGCCTCGGCGGCGAGCGTCTCGGCCTGGACGGCGGTGCCGCCCGGCCGGTCCAGCACCGCGTCGTTGAGGTTGACGGTGCCGGCCACCCGCGCGCCGTTGAGCCGGACTTCGCCGACCGCGCGCAGCCCCGGCGCCCACAGGTCGGCGCCCAGCACCGCCTGGTTCAGCTGGAGCACCGGCCCGTCGGTGTCCGGCGCGTCGATGCGGGTGCTCTCCAGGTACAGGCTGCCGGTGACCTCCGCACCCGCCAGCCGCACCATCCCGCCGAACCGGGCCCGGGTCAGCCGCAGTACGCCCTCCACCCGGACCGCGTGCGAGATCAGGCCGGGCAGCACGGACTCGCTCAGGTTCAGCTCGCGCAGCCTGGCCCCGTAGAACCTCGGTGCCTCGTCGAAGTGGCAGTGCCGCAGCCGCACGGGGTGGTCGACCGTCGCGTACTGCAGGTCCAACTGGCCGGTGACGCGGGCTCCGGCCAGGCTGAGCGCCGCGACCCGGCCCTCCTCGCGGGGGCCGTCCAGGAGGAGGGACCGCAGCACGCTCGCGCGCACGGTCCGTTCGGGCCCCCAGGTGCCGCCGTGGGCCGGGTCGTCGGAGTCCGCGGGGGAAGGGGCCGCGCTGGAAGGGTCCGCGGCGGAAGGGCCCGCGGCACGGAAGTCCACGTCGGTGCCCGAGGCGAACGCCCGCCAAAGACGCGACTCGGCCGGTGTCAGGTCGTTGATCTCCATCAGGGAGGGACTCTGACCCGAACCGGCCGATCACGTCAACGCGCTTTCCGGACCGCCCACTTCCCGGGCGGTTACTTCTTGGCCGACTCCACGGCGTGCCCGCCGAACTGGTTGCGCAGCGCGGCGACCATCTTCATCTGCGGCGAGTCCTCCTGGCGGGACGCGAACCGCGCGAAGAGGGAGGCCGTGATCGCGGGCAGCGGCACGGCGTTGTCGATCGCCGCCTCCACGGTCCAGCGGCCCTCGCCGGAGTCGTCGGCGTAGCCGCGCAGCTTCTCCAGGTGGTGGTCGTCGTCGAGGGCGTTGACGGCCAGGTCCAGGAGCCAGGACCGGATGACGGTGCCCTGCTGCCAGGAGCGGAAGACCTCGCGGACGTTGTCCACGGAGTCGACCTTCTCCAGCAGCTCCCAGCCCTCGGCGTAGGCCTGCATCATGGCGTACTCGATGCCGTTGTGGACCATCTTGGAGAAGTGCCCGGCGCCGACCTTGCCCGCGTGGACGTAGCCGTAGGGGCCGTCCGGCTTGAGGGCGTCGAAGATCGGCTTGAGGTCGTCGACGGTCTCCTTGTCGCCGCCCACCATCAGGGCGTAGCCGTTCTCCAGCCCCCACACGCCGCCCGACACCCCGGCGTCGACGAAGTTGATGCCGCGCTTGCCCAGGTCCTCGGCGTGCCGCTCGTCGTCCGTCCAGCGGGAGTTGCCGCCGTCGATGACGGTGTCACCGGGCTTGAGCAGCGTCGCCAGCTGGTCGACGACGTGCTGGGTGGCGCCGCCGGCCGGGACCATCACCCAGACCGCGCGCGGCCGCTCCAGCCGGTCCACCAGCTCGACCAGGCTGTCGACGTCGGCCCGATCGGGATTGGTGTCGTATCCGACGACGGTGTGGCCGGCGTTGCGCAGACGCTCGCGCATGTTGCCGCCCATCTTGCCGAGACCAACGAGACCGATCTCCATGTCAGTGCACTTCCTTCAGTTCACGGTAGGCGGCCACCAGCGCGGCCGTGGACGGATCGAGGCCGGGCACGTTCGCGCCCTCGGTCAGCGCGGGCTCGATCCGCTTGGCGAGCACCTTGCCGAGTTCGACACCCCACTGGTCGAAGGAGTCGATGTTCCAGATCGCACCCTGGACGAAGACCTTGTGCTCGTACAGCGCGACGAGCTGGCCGAGGACGGAGGGGGTCAGCTCGGCGGCCAGGACGGTCGTGGTGGGGTGGTTGCCGCGGAAGGTCTTGTGCGGGACCAGTTCCTCGGGCACGCCCTCCGCGCGTACCTCGTCCGGGGTCTTGCCGAAGGCGAGGGCCTGGGTCTGCGCGAAGAAGTTGGCCATCAGCAGGTCGTGCTGGGCCTTGAGTTCGTCGCTCAGCTCGGCCACGGGCCGCGCGAAGCCGATGAAGTCCGCCGGGATCAGCTTCGTACCCTGGTGGATCAGCTGGTAGTAGGCGTGCTGCCCGTTGGTGCCCGGCGTGCCCCACACCACCGGCCCGGTCTGCCACTGAACCGGATTCCCGTCCCGGTCCACGGACTTGCCGTTGGACTCCATGTCGAGCTGCTGGAGGTACGCGGTGAACTTCGACAGGTAGTGCGAGTACGGCAGCACCGCGTGCGACTGCGCGCCCAGGAAGTCGCCGTACCAGACGCCCAGCAGGCCGAGGAGCAGCGGCGCGTTGGCCGGGGCCTCGGCGTTGCGGAAGTGCTCGTCGACGATGCGGAAGCCGTCGAGCATCTCCCGGAAGCGGTCCGCGCCGACGGCGATCATCAGGGACAGCCCGATGGCCGAGTCGAAGGAGTACCGGCCGCCGACCCAGTCCCAGAACTCGAACATGTTGGCCGTGTCGATGCCGAATCCGGAGACCTTCTCGGCGTTGGTCGACAGGGCCACGAAGTGCTTCGCCACCGCGGCCTCGTCACCGAGCGCGGCCAGCAGCCACGAGCGCGCCGAGGTGGCGTTGGTGATCGTCTCGATGGTGGTGAAGGTCTTGGAGGCGATGATGAACAGCGTCTCGGCCGGGTCCAGGTCCCGGACCGCCTCGTGCAGGTCCGCGCCGTCCACGTTGGACACGAAGCGCAGGGTCAGCGAGCGGTCGGTGAAGGCCCGCAGCGCCTCGTAGGCCATCGCCGGACCGAGGTCGGAGCCGCCGATGCCGATGTTGACGACGTTCTTGATGCGCTTGCCGGTGTGCCCGGTCCACTCGCCGGAGCGGACCCGGTCGGCGAAGCCGGCCATCTTGTCGAGCACGGCGTGGACCTTGGGGACGACGTTCTCGCCGTCGACCTCGACCACCGCGTCCCGCGGGGCGCGCAGCGCCGTGTGCAGCACCGCCCGGTCCTCGGTGATGTTGATGCGCTCACCGCGGAACATCGCGTCGCGCAGCCCGGACACGCCGGTCGCGGCGGCCAGCTCCTGGAGCAGCGCCAGCGTCTCGTCGGTGACGAGGTTCTTCGAGTAGTCGATGCGCAGGTCGCCGACGCGCACGACGTACCGCTCCGCCCGCCCGGGGTCCTGGGCGAACAGCTCGCGCAGGTCCGGGTGGGGCAGCGTGCCCTTGGCGTGGTCCGCGAGCGCGGTCCACTCGGGCCGCTGGTTGAGCTTCGGGGTGTCAGACATGGACAGAGGTCTCCTTGCCGGCCTCGCCGCGCAGGGCGACGGCGTACATCTCGTCGGCGTCGAGGCGCCTGAGCTCCTCGGCGATGAGTTCGGAGGTGGGGCGCACCTTCAGGGCCACCGAGCGCGAGGGCTGACCGGGCAGGGTCATCGTGGCGAGCGGGCCCTCCGGCCGGTCGACGACGATCTCGCCGTTCGCCGTGCCCAGGCGGACGGCCGTGACGACCGGGCCGTCGGTGACCACGCGGTCCACGCGGACGCCGAGGCGGGCCTCCATCCAGCGGGCCAGCAGCTCGGCGGCCGGGTTGTCGGCCTCGGCCTCCACGACCGCGGACGTCACCGGTACCCGGGCCTGGTCCAGGGCCGCGGCGAGCATCGAGCGCCACAGCGTCAGCCGGGTCCAGGCCAGGTCGGTGTCGCCGGGGGCGTAGGCGCGGACCCGGCGCTCCAGGACCTCCATCGGCCGCTCGACCGTGTAGAGGTCGGTGATCCGGCGCTGGGCCAGCGCGCCCAGCGGGTCCTTCGCCGGGTTGTCCGGCGCCTCCACCGGCCACCACACGACGACCGGGGCGTCCGGCAGCAGCAGCGGCAGGACCACCGAGTCGGCGTGCTCGGACACCTCGCCGTACATGCGCAGGACGACGGTCTCGCCGGTGCCGGCCTCGGAGCCGACCCGGACCTCGGCGTCGAGGTGCGAGCGGGTGCGGTCGCGCAGGTTGCGGGGGTGGCGCTTGATGACGACCAGGGTGCGCGAGGGGTGCTCGTGCGAGGCCTCCTCGGCGGCCTTGATCGCGTCGTAGGCGTTCTCCTCGTCCGTGACGATGACCAGCGTGAGCACCATGCCCACGGCCGGGGTGCCGATGGCCCGGCGGCCCTGCACCAGCGCCTTGTTGATCTTGCTTGCCGTGGTGTCGGTCAGGTCGATCCTCATGGCCTGCGCCAGCTCCGTCCGTCTCGTGCGAGCATCTCGTCCGCTTCCCGCGGTCCCCAGCCGCCCGACGCGTACTGCGCGGGCTTGTCGTGCGAGGCCCAGTACTCCTCGATCGGGTCGAGGATCCGCCAGGACTCTTCCACCTCCTGGTGGCGCGGGAACAGGTTGGCGTCCCCCAGAAGGACGTCCAGGATCAGCCGTTCGTACGCCTCGGGGCTGGACTCGGTGAAGGACTCGCCGTAGGCGAAGTCCATCGACACGTCCCGGATCTCCATCGACGTGCCCGGCACCTTGGAACCGAAGCGCACCGTCATGCCCTCGTCGGGCTGGACGCGGATCACGATGGCGTTCTCGCCCAGCTCCTCCGTCGCGGTGGAGTCGAAGGGGGAGTGCGGGGCCCGCTGGAAGACGACCGCGATCTCCGTGACCCGGCGGCCAAGGCGCTTGCCGGTGCGCAGGTAGAAGGGCACCCCGGCCCAGCGGCGGTTGTCGATGCCCAGCTTGATCGCCGCGTAGGTGTCGGTGGTGGAGGCCGGGTCGATGCCCTCCTCCTCCAGGTAGCCGGGCACCTGCGCGCCGCCCTGCCAGCCGCCCGCGTACTGCCCGCGCACCGTGTGCTCGCCCAGGTCGTCCGGCAGCCGCACGGCCCGCAGCACCTTCAGCTTCTCGGTGAGCAGCGACCGCGCGTCGAAGGCGGCCGGCTCCTCCATGGCGGTCAGCGCCATCAGCTGGAGCAGGTGGTTCTGGATGACGTCACGGGCGGCGCCGATGCCGTCGTAGTAGCCGGCCCGTCCGCCGATGCCGATGTCCTCGGCCATCGTGATCTGCACGTGGTCCACGTAGGACCGGTTCCAGATCGGTTCGTACATCTGGTTGGCGAAGCGCAGTGCCAGGATGTTCTGGACCGTCTCCTTGCCCAGGTAGTGGTCGATGCGGAAGACCTGCTCCGGGTCGAAGACCTCGTGCACCAGCGCGTTCAGGTCGCGGGCGCTGTCCAGGTCGTGGCCGAACGGCTTCTCGATGACCGCGCGGCGCCAGGAACCCTCCGGTGCGTCGGTCAGCCCGTGCTTCTTGAGCTGCTGGACGACCTTCGGGAAGAACTTCGGCGGCACGGAGAGGTAGAAGGCGTAGTTGCCGCTGGTGCCGCGGGACGCGTCCAGCTCCTCGACGGCCTTGCGCAGCTGTTCGAACGCGTTGTCGTCGTCGAAGTCGCCGGGGATGAAGCGCATGCCCTCGGAGAGCTGCTGCCAGACCTCCTCGCGGAACGGCGTGCGCGCGTGCTCCCTGACCGCGTCGTGCACGACCTCGGCGAAGTCCTGGTCCTCCCAGTCCCGGCGGGCGAAGCCGACCAGCGAGAAGCCGGGCGGCAGCAGGCCGCGGTTGGCCAGGTCGTACACGGCGGGCATCAGCTTCTTGCGGGACAGGTCGCCGGTGACGCCGAAGATGACCAGCCCGGACGGGCCCGCGATGCGGGGCAGACGGCGGTCCTGGGGATCGCGCAGCGGGTTGCTCCAGTCGAGCGGTGCCACCGGCTCCACGGCCCGGTCGGCCAAACCCTTGCCCTTCGCCGCCTTGGCGGCGCGGGCCGTCCCGGTCTTCTTCGCGCGCCGGGAGGACCCGGACGCGCCGGCGGTCTTCGCCGTCC
The DNA here is from genome assembly GCF_055635195.1 of Streptomyces sp. NPDC111628. Lineage (NCBI taxonomy): Bacteria > Bacillati > Actinomycetota > Actinomycetes > Kitasatosporales > Streptomycetaceae > Streptomyces > Streptomyces sp. NPDC111628. The sequence continues at coordinate 360,057 of NZ_JBVKBZ010000002.1, forward strand.
CGGCGGCGCGGGCCTCCTCGGCCTCCTCGGCGAGCGGCGGTCCTGCCGCCTCCTGCGCCGTCCGGGCCTCCTTGGCTTCCTTCGTCGCCTTGGTCTCCCGGACCGTCGTAGCGGGAAGCTCCTCGCTCATTCCCCGTCAACTCCCTTGCTGTCGAGGGACTTCGTCACGGCGGCGAGCAGGTCCTGCCAGGCCGCCTCGAACTTCGCCACGCCCTCCTGCTCCAACTGCTCCACCACCTCGTCGTACGACACGCCGAGCCGCTCCACGGCCGCGAGGTCGGCCCGGGCCTGGGCGTACCCGCCGGTGACCGTGTCGCCCCGTACGTCGCCGTGATCGGCGGCGGCGTCCAGGGTGGCCTCCGGCATCGTGTTCACGGTGCCGGGGGCGACCAGCTCCTCCACGTACAGGGTGTCCCGGAATGCCGGGTCCTTCACACCGGTGGACGCCCACAGGGGGCGCTGCGGGTTGGCCCGGGCCCCCGTGAGGGCGGTGAAGCGGTCGCCCGCGAAGACGTTCTCGTACGCCTCGTAGGCCAGTCGCGCGTTGGCCAGTGCCGCCCGCCCGCGCAGGCCGAGCGCCTCGTCGGTGCCCAGCAGCGTCAGGCGCTTGTCGATCTCGCTGTCGACGCGGGAGACGAAGAACGACGCGACCGAGTGGATGCCGGCCAGGTCGATCCCGGCCGCCTGCGCCTTCTCCAGGCCGGCGAGGTAGGCGTCCATGACCTCGCGGTAGCGCTCCAGGGAGAAGATCAGCGTGACGTTCACGCTGATGCCCGCGCCGATGACCTCGGTGATCGCCGGGAGACCGGCCTTGGTCGCCGGGATCTTGATCATCACGTTGGGGCGGTCGACCAGCCAGGCCAGCTGCCGCGCCTCGGCGACGGTGGCCCGGGTGTCGTGGGCGAGCCGGGGGTCGACCTCGATGGAGACCCGGCCGTCGCGCCCGCCGGTGGCGTCGTACACCCCGCGCAGCACGTCGGCGGCGGCGCGGACGTCGGCGGTGGTCATCATGCGGACCGCCTCGTCGACGGTGACGCCGCGGGTCGCCAGGTCGGCGAGCTGCTCCTCGTAGCCTTCGCCGGAGCCTATGGCGGCCTGGAAGATGGACGGGTTGGTGGTGACTCCGACGACGTTCTTCGTTTTGATCAGCTCGGCGAGGTTGCCGGACTCGATCCGCCGCCGCGACAGGTCGTCGAGCCAGACGGACACGCCCTGGTCGGCCAGGCGCTGCAGCGCTCCCGCGGTGGCGGTTGCTTCGGTCACAGTGATCATCTTCTCTTTCCGCTTGTCTGTGCGTTCGGCTCAGCCGCGGGCGGCGGCCAGGGATTCCCGGGCGGCGGCGGCCACGTGCCCGGCGGTGAAGCCGAACTCGGTGAACAGGGTCTTCGCGTCGGCGGAGGCGCCGAAGTGCTCCAGGGAGACGATGCGGCCCGCGTCCCCGACGTACCGGTGCCAGGTCAGGCCGATCCCGGCCTCCACGGCCACCCGGGCCCGCACGGCCGGCGGCAGCACGCTCTCGCGGTACGCGCGGGGCTGCTCCTCGAACCACTCCACGGACGGCATCGACACCACCCGCGTGGCGGTGCCCTCGGCCTCCAGCGCCTCCCGCGCAGCCATCGCGAGCTGCACCTCGGAGCCGGTGGCGATCAGGACGACGTCCGGGGCGCCGGTGGAGGCGTCGGCGAGGACGTACCCGCCACGCGCCGCGTCCGGGTTCGGGGCGTAGGTCGGTACGCCCTGGCGGGTGAGGGCGAGGCCGTGCGGCGCCGGGTGGGTGGCGTGGCGCCGGAGGATCTCGGCCCACACGGTCGCGGTCTCGTTGGCGTCGGCGGGGCGGACGACGTTGAGGCCGGGGATCGCGCGCAGCGAGGCCAGGTGCTCGACCGGCTGGTGGGTGGGGCCGTCCTCGCCGAGGCCGATGGAGTCGTGCGTCCACACGTACGTCACCGGCAGCTGCATCAGCGCGGACATGCGCACCGCGTTGCGCATGTAGTCGGAGAAGACCAGGAAGGTGCCGCCGTAGATGCGGGTGTTGCCGTGCAGGGCGATGCCGTTCATCTCCGCGGCCATGGAGAACTCGCGGATGCCGAAGTGCACGGTGCGGCCGTACGGGTCGGCGCCGGGGAGCGGGTTGCCGACCGGGAGGAAGGACGACGTCTTGTCGATGGTGGTGTTGTTCGAGCCGGCCAGGTCGGCGGAGCCGCCCCACAGTTCGGGCAGCACCGGGCCGAGCGCCTGGAGGACCTTGCCGGAGGCGGCCCGGGTGGCGACCGCCTTGCCGGTCTCGAACACCGGCAGGGAGTCCTCCCAGCCCTCGGGCAGCCGGCCCGCGACCACGCGGTCGAAGAGCGCCGCGCGCTCGGGAGCGGCGTCGCGCCAGGCGGCGATCCGCTTGTCCCAGGCGGCGTGCGCCTCGGCGCCCCGGTCCAGGGCCCGGCGGGTGTGGGCGAGGACCTCGCCGGCGACCTCGAAGGACTGCTCCGGGTCGAGGCCGAGGACGCGCTTGGTGGCGGCGACCTCGTCCGCGCCGAGGGCGGAGCCGTGGGAGGCCTCGGTGTTCCGGGCGTTCGGGGCGGGCCAGGCGATGATGGTGCGCATCGCGATGATGGACGGGCGCCCCGTCTCGGCCTTCGCCGCCGTCAGCGCCGTGTGCAGCGCGTGCACGTCCACGTCGCCGCTCCCGGCGGGCTCGACGCGCTGCGTGTGCCAGCCGTACGCCTCGTAGCGCTTCAGCACGTCCTCGGAGAACGCGGTCACGGTGTCGCCCTCGATCGAGATGTGGTTGTCGTCGTAGAGGAAGACCAGATTGCCGAGCCTTTGGTGACCGGCGAGCGACGACGCCTCGGCGGAGACGCCCTCCTGGAGGTCGCCGTCGCTGACGATCGCCCAGACGGTGTGGTCGAAGGGCGACTCGCCCTCCGGGGCCCCGGGGTCGAACAGGCCGCGCTCGTAGCGGGCGGCCATCGCCATGCCCACCGCGTTGGCCACACCCTGGCCCAGCGGTCCCGTGGTGGTCTCCACGCCCGCCGTGTGCCCGTACTCGGGGTGGCCCGGCGTCCTGGAGCCGTGTGTGCGGAAGGCCTTGAGATCGTCCAGCTCCACCTCGTACCCGGCGAGGAAGAGCTGGGTGTAGAGGGTCAGCGAGGTGTGGCCGGGGGAGAGGACGAAGCGGTCACGGCCGGTCCACTCGGGATCGGCGGGGTCGTGCCGCATCACCTTCTGAAAGATCGTGTACGCGGCCGGGGCGAGGGCCATCGCCGTGCCCGGGTGACCGTTGCCCACCTTCTGCACGGCGTCGGCCGCCAGGATCCGGGCGGTGTCGACGGCACGCCGGTCGAGTTCGGTCCATTCGAAGCGGTCCGCGCCGTCCACTGTCTGCTTGCTCGACTGCGTGCTCATCTTCAAGAAATCCTCGATCGGAGCGAAGTAGCTGGTCTGACGCGTTCAAACTTAAAAGTCTGACTTTTGGGAGTGAAGGTCGTGGTGTGCCAGCCTGTGGTGAAACTGGGACACGCCCCGGCCGCGGGGCACACGGGCGGGATGGTATGAGACGGACATGGCGGACGAAAGAAGCCAAGGCGGCGGCGACGGGATCAGAACGTTCCCCTTCCCGGTCGATCTCAGCCTCCTCGGAGTGGGCATGCAGGTCGGTCCCATGGGCGCCGGCCGCACCTGGCACGCGCAGGCCCCGCTGCACCGCGTGCACCGCATCGACTTCCACATCGTCATGCTCTTCACCGGCGGACCGGTCCGTCACATGATCGACTTCGCCGAGTACGAGGCGTCGGCCGGCGATCTGCTGTGGATCCGTCCCGGCCAGGTCCACCGCTTCGCGCCCGAGGGCGAGTACCGCGGAACGGTGCTCACCATGCAGCCCGGCTTCCTGCCCCGCGCCACCGTGGAGGCCACCGGCCTCTACCGCTACGACCTGCCGCCCCTGCTCCACCCCGACGAGGCGCGGCTCGCCGGACTGACGGCGGCGCTCGACCAGTTGCGGCGCGAGTACGAGGACGCGACCACGCTTCCGCTGAGCCTGCACACCGCCGTACTGCGCCACACGCTCTCCGCGTTCCTGCTGCGCCTCGCCCATCTCGCGGCCGGTTCCGCGAGGGCGGCGCGGCAGGGGCGGGCGGAGGCGCCGGGGGACACCACCTTCGTCCTCTTCCGGGACGCGGTCGAGCGCGGCTTCGCCACCAACCACAGCGTCAGCGCCTACGCCGACGCGCTCGGTTACTCCCGCCGCACGCTGGTGCGCGCGGTGCGCGCCGCCACCGGTGAGACGCCCAAGGGTTTCATCGACAAACGCGTCGTCCTGGAGGCCAAGCGGCTGCTCGCCCACACCGGGATGCCGATCGGGCGGGTCGGCGCGGCGGTCGGTTTCCCGGACGCGGCGAACTTCTCCAAGTTCTTCCAGCAGCACACCGACCAGACGCCGGCGGCCTTCCGGGCGGAGCTGCGCCGATGAACGCCGCGCGGCACGACGAAGGGGCCCCACGGTGTGTGGAGCCCCTTCGCCCTCCTGCGGGGGGCCGGTTGCCGCTCAGTGGCCGAAGCTGAACCAGTTCACGTTCACGAAGTCGGCGGGCTGCCCACTGGTGAAGGTCAGGTACACGTCGTGCGTGCCGGTCACCGAGGCGATGTTCGCCGGAATGGTCCGCCACGACTGCCAGCCGCCCGTGTTGCCCACGGCGAAGCTGCCGATCGGCGTGCTGCTACGGCTGTCCAGGCGCACCTCGACCAGACCGCTGACCCCGGCGGCCGCACCGCTGGCCACCCGGGCCTTGAACTGGGTCGCCGCGCTCGAACCGAACTTCACGCCCTTGTACTGGACCCAGTCGCCGTTGGCCAGGGCGCCGAGGTTGCTGCCGCCGCCCGAGTCCGAGCTGCCCTCGGTCATCGTGCCGGACTGGGCGTCGTACGACTCGGCCTCGACGGCGCTGTACGCGTCGCGGTCACCGCCGGTCGGCGGGGGCGTGGTACCGCTCCCACCGGCCGACAGCACCTGGACGTAGTCCACGAGCATGGAGTGGCCGGGCTGGGTGCCGCCGTCCGGGCCGCCGCCGAAGGCGTCCGGGAAGCCGCCGCCCATCGCGACGTTCAGGATGATGAAGTAGCCGTGGTTGGTGGCGTTCGCCCATGTCGTCGCGTCGACCTGGTTGGCGCGGACGGTGTGGAAGTTGTTGCCGTCGACGTAGAAACGGATCTCCTCGACGCTCGTCGAGCGGTCCCACTCCACCCGGTAGGTGTGGAAACCCGCCTGGCAGGTGGCGCCGGGACACGGGGTGTTGCCGCCGATGCCGCTGGTCTCGTTGCAGGGGCCACCTGGCGAGGTGCCGCAGTGCAGCGTGGACCAGACCGTGTTGAGGCCCTGCGTGTTCTCCATGATGTCGATCTCGCCGACACCGGGCCAGTTCCAGTAGTTGCCGCGGTAGGGCGAGCCCAGCATCCAGAACGCCGGCCAGTAGCCCTTGGCGGCGGCCCCGGTGACGTTCGGGACCTGGATACGGGCCTCCACGCGCAGCTTGCCGCCGGCCGGGGGCTCGAAGTCGGCGCGCCTGGTCTCGATGCGGCCCGAGGTCCAGTTGCCGGCGCCGTCGCGCTGCGGGGTGATGCGGAGGTTTCCGCCGCCGTCCAGCGAGACGTTGCTCGGGGACGACGTCATCGTCTCGATCTCGCCGGTGCCCCAGTTGGCGGGGCCGCCGGGGTACGACGTGCCGGTGTCGTACTGCCAGTTGGTCGTGTTCACGCCGGAACCGGCCGCGCCGTCGAAGTCGTCGGCGAAGACCTGCGTCCAGCCGGACGGGGGCGGCGGAACGGCCGCGCCCGCCGACGGGCCCGTGACGGTCGTCGCCGCAGCGGCGAGGCCGAGCGTGCCGACGACGGCCACCAGCGCCCGGCGCAGCGGCCGGCGTCTGGGCGGGTTGCCGGATGTCTCTCTCATGGGGGGGTCGCCTCTCGAAACGCGGGAGTGGGAAGCGGTACGCCCCGAGCGCGCTCCGCGGGGAGACGTTTGAGAGCGCTCTCAGAGTGCGGCCAATGTGCTCCGGGTCGCCGCCGCCGTCAAGAGGTGAAGCCGAGAAAGTCCTTGCGGGGCCGGGGAGTTCAGCCCGTGAACGTCGTGAACGTCGCGAAAGTGCCGCGCGGGACGGGCGTGCCCCGGCCGCGGTTCCTCCCCACCCCCGTCGGGGAGGAACCGCGGGCCGGCCGGGCCGCGCGCCCGGCGTCTCAGCGGCGCGCCCGGCGTCTCAGCGCGCCGCGGGCTGCGGCGGAGCCGGAGCGGGATCGGGGGCCTCCTCGCGCACCCCGAACCGCTCGTGCGCCCGGCGCAGCGGCTTCGGGGCCCACCAGGCGCGACGGCCCAGCAGCGCCATCGTGGCCGGCACCAGGAGCATCCGGACGACCGTGGCGTCGATCAGCACCGCCAGGGTCAGGCCGAGGCCGATCTGCAGGATCGGCGAGAAGCCGCCCGTCATGAAGGCGCCGAACACCACCGCGAGGAGCAGCGCGGCACAGGTCACCACCCGGCCGGACCGGCGCAGTCCGGTCACCACGGCCTCCCGGTCGTCGCCGGTCCGCTCCCGGGCCTCGCGCATCCGGGCCAGGATGAACAACTCGTAGTCCATGGCCAGTCCGAAGGCGATGGCGATGATCAGCGGTGGCGCCGTCAGGCTCAGCGCGCCCAGCCCCTCGGCACCGATCAGTCCGGCCAGATGACCGTCCTGGAACACCCAGACCACCGCGCCGAGTGCGGCCCCGAGGCTGAGCAGCGTGGTCGCGACGGTGCGCAGCGGCAGCAGCACCGACCCGGTGAACGCGAACAGCAGCACGAAGATCCCCGCCAGCACGGTCAGCGCCGCCCAGGGCGCCCGGTCGGCGAGCATCTGCCGGAAGTCGACCAGTTGGGCCGCGCTGCCGGTGACCTGGACGGGCGCGTCACCGCGCAGGTCCCGCACCCGTTCGACCAGTTCGGTGGCCGCCGGGCCGTCGGCGGCTCCGCCCGGGGGCAGTTCGAGCACGGTGGTGCCGCCGGGCAGGTCGCGCGTGACCGTGCCCGGAGCGAGTGCGCCGATCCGTTCGGCCGTCGCGGCGTCGGTGCCGGGCCGCAGGACCACCGTGACCGGTGAGACGCCGGTGCCCGGCGGGAAGTGCGCCTCGATCGCGTCGTACAACTGCCGTGCCTCGGTGCTCTTCGGAAGCTGCCGCGCGTCCCCGAGGTTGATGGTCATGCCGGTGACGGGCAGGGCCAGCACCAGCAGGGCCGGGACGGCCACCGCCAGGACGGCCACCCGCCGCCGGGCGGCGAAGCGGGCGAGGCGGGCGAAGAGCCGGCCCTCCTCCTCCGGCCGCGCCTTCGCCGGGGGAATCCGGCCGCCGAACCGGGTCAGCAGCGCGGGCAGCAGCGTCAGCGCCGCGAGCATGTCGACGACGACCACCGCGGCCACCGCGAGCCCCATGCTGCGCAGGAACGTGCTCGGGAAGACCAGCAGCCCGGCCAGGCTCACGGCCACCGTCAGCCCGGAGAACAGCACGGTCCGCCCGGCCGCCGCGACCGTGCGGTGCACGGCCTCCACCACGTCCGGGGTGTGCCGCCGCTCCTCGCGGAAGCGGACCAGCATCAGCAGGGCGTAGTCCACGGCCAGGCCGAGCCCCAGCATCGTCGTGACCTGGATCGCGTACACGGAGATGTCGGTGAACTGGCTGAAGCCGAACAGCGCCAGGAACGCGCCCGCGATCCCCGCGACCGCCACCAGCAGCGGCAGCCCGGCCGCACGCAGCCCCCCGAACACGACGAGCAGCAGGACCAGTACGACCGGCAGTGAGATCAACTCCGCGTTCTTCACGTCCTCCTGGGCGCGCTCGCCGAGCTGCTGTCCCAGCAGCGGCCCGCCGCTGACGTGGACCCCGGACACCTCGCTCCCGTCGATCCCGTGCAGCCGGTCGGCCGCGTCCTGAACCGCAGCCTCCTCGGCGTCGTCGTCGAGACCGCCCGCCAGGACGACGGAGACGACCAGGGCCCGTCCGTCCTCGGCGACCAGCCCGGGCGTGGCGTAGGGGTCGGGCACCCCGGCGACGCCCGCGACCTCCCGCAGGTCGGTCACGGCCCGCCGCACCTCGGCCCGCACTGCGGGGTCCGCGACGGCGGCCTCGACCACGCCGGTGATCGAGTCGCCCGCCGGGTCGAGGCCGTCCAGGTGTTCGGCGGCGACCTGCGACTCGGTGCCCGGGACGTCGGGCACGTCGTCGGAGAGCTTCCCGAAGACGCCCGTGCCGAGGCCGAAGCCGAGCAGCAGGAACAGGCCCCACAGGAGCATCACGGTCAAAGGGCGGCGGGTCGCCGCCCGGGCGAGTGTGGACAGCACGGTCCCTCCCGGCGATCGGACTCGGTCTGGTGTCATCGCCACCAGAGTCGGGGCCGCCGGGGGTCCGCCGGATCGCCGGAGAGAGCGGTTCGTCCACTCGCCCGCACGGGGGAGAGCGGCCGTCGCCTCACCCGGCAGGGGGAGCGTCACGGGGAACCCGGAGCCACCAGACCGGTCTCGTACGCGCAGATCACCGCCTGCACCCGGTCCCTGAGACCGAGCTTGCCCAGCACGTTGCTGACATGCGTCTTGACGGTGTGCTCGCTCACGAACAGGGTCGTGGCGATCTCGGAGTTGGACAGCCCCCGCGCCAGCAGCCGCAGCGTCTCCACCTCGCGCGCGGTCAGCACCTCCAGGCGCTGAGGGGTGACGTCGGCCGCCGCCTCCTCGCGCCGGCGCCGCACGATGTCCGCGACCAGCCGGCGCGTCACCGCCGGGGCCAGCAGCGAGTCACCGGCCGCGACCACCCGCACCGCGTGCACCAGGTCGTCCCGGCGCACGTCCTTGAGCAGAAAGCCGCTGGCACCCGCGTACAGCGCCTCGTACACGTACTCGTCCAGGTCGAAGGTGGTCAGCATCACGACCTTGCAGGCGGAGCGCGCGCACACCCGCCGGGCCGCGTCCAGGCCGTCCATGACCGGCATGCGGATGTCCAGGAGCAGGACGTCCGGCGCGTACCGCTCGACCGCGGCGACCGCCTCCGCGCCGTCCCCGGCCTCCGCGACCACCTCGATGTCCGGCTGCGCCTCCAGGATCATGCTGAACCCGCTGCGCACCAGCTCCTGGTCGTCGGCGACCACCACCCGGACGCTCACCCGAGGGCCGTCCGCCGGACGGCCGCGACGGGCAGGCGTACGACCACCCGGAAACCGCCGTCCGGTCCGGCGCCGGTGCATGCCTCGCCCCCGCAGGCGGCGGCCCGCTCCCGGATGCCGATCAGCCCGTGCCCGCCGCCACCCGCCCCGTCACCCGGGGCCGCCGGTCCACGCCCGTCGTCCGTCACCGTCAGGGTCACCGCGTCCTCCGCCCAGTCGAGTCCGACCGCCGCGCAGGAAGCGTACGCGTGCTTGACCGTGTTGGTGAGGGCCTCCTGCACGATGCGGTAGGCGGCCACCTCGGTGTCCCGGGGCAGCGCACACGGTTCGCCCGTCGTCCTCAACTCCACCCGCAGGCCCGCCGATTCACCGACCCGCCGGACCAGCCCCGGCAGCGCGGTCAGGCCCGGCTGGGGCTGCCGCCGCGGCCCCTGCTGCCGTTCCTCCTCCTTCAGCACCCCGAGGATGCGCCGCAGTTGGGTCATCGCGTCCCGTCCGGCCGTCGCGATCGCGTCGAACGCGGCCTCCGCGCGCGCCGGATCACTGCGCACGACGACCGGTCCGGCCTCGGCCTGCACCACCATCAGGCTGACCGCGTGCGCCAGGATGTCGTGCATGTCGCGGGCGATGCGGGCGCGCTCCTGCGCCGTGGCCCGCGCGGTGTCGGCCGCCCGCTCGCGCTCCAGCCGCCGCGCCCGGCCCTCCAGTTCGGCGGTGTAGGCGCGCTGGGTCCGGGTGAGCGAGCCGAGCGCGTACGCGCACACGATGCTCAGCAGCTGGAAGGCGTACTCGAAGGGCTCGGCGTCCTCCTTGTGGCTGATGGTGGCGGCGACACCGATCAGCCAGCCCGCCAGCATCACCCGCCGCTGCCAGGGCCGGGCGAGGGCGGCCAGCGTGTAGAGGACGACGAAGCCGCCGTACATCAGGTCGGGCGGCGGCGCGTGGTGCACCGCCTGGGCCGGGGTGGCCACCGACACGGCACAGGCGGTCGCGAACGGCGCCGCCCGCCGCCACACCAACGGCACGGCGGTCGCGGCCCCGAGCAGCCAGCCCCGCCAGGACAGCGGATCGTCCCCCTCGTCGGGGAACAGCCACTGCAGCGAGACGGCGAACAGCACCAGCGCGGCGACGGCGGCGTCCACCGCGTACGGGCTGGTCGTACGCAGCCGGGCGAGGACGGGGGCGAGCGGGGAGGACAGCGGGGACCGGGCGGACATGGCGGCTCCTGGGGCACGGGCCGTCCCAGTATCAGGAGGAGTACGCGGGCCCGTCCTCACCGGTGCGAGGGATATTCGGGTGCCAGCCCAGGGCGCGGGAGATGCCGCGGGCCGCCAGCCGGACCGCCGGGACCAGCGCCGGCACCTGCGCGTCGGCGTGCGGCACGACGACCGACACGGCCGCGGTCACGGTGCCGTCCGGGCCGTGCACCGGGGCGGCCACCGAGAGGGCGTCGTCGGTGATCTGCCGGTCGCTCACCGCCGCTCCGGTGCGCCGCACCTCGGCCAGCACCCGGCGCAGCCGTGCCGGGTCGGTGATCGTGTACGCGGTGAAGGCGGCGAGCGGACCGGTGCGGTACGCCTCCTGGAACTCGGGTTCGCCGTGCGCGAGCAGGGCGAGCCCGACCCCGGTGGCGTGCAGCGGCCAGCGGGCGCCGACGCGGATGTGCACGCCGACCGACGAACGCGCCGCCAGCCACTCGATGTAGACGACCTCGCCGCCGTCCCGCACCGCCAGCTGCACGTTCTCGTGGGTCGCCTCGTACAGGTCCTCCAGGTACGGCAGCGCGACCTGGCGCAGCGCGAGACCGCGCGGGGCGAGCGCGGCGATCTCCCACAGCCGCAGGCCCACGTGGTAGACGCCCGCACCGTCCCGCTCCAGGGCACCCCACCGGGTCAGGGCGCCCACCAGCCGGTGCGCCGTGGTCAGGCTCAGCCCGGCCCGGCGGCTGATGTCCGTCAGGGACAGGGCCGGGTGCGCGTGGTCGAACGCGGCGAGCACGGCGAGCAGCCGGTCGGGGGCCGTGCGGGTGGCAGGCGCGGTCACCGGGCCGAGGGTAGGGGCCCGCCCGGCCCCTGGACAGAGGGAAGGGGAGGTGCACACGCGGGGGCACCGGCCGTGCCATGATCGGCGCCGGACACAGGTGCGGCCGGGCGACGGAAGGGTGCGGACGTGAGGCTGACGATGCTGGGCGGCGGCGGATTCCGCGTACCGCTCGTGTACGGGGCGCTCCTCGGAGACCGCGGCGAGGGGCGCGTGACCGACGTCGTCCTGCACGACCTGGACCCGGCCCGGCTGACGGCGGTGACCCGGGTGCTGGCCGAACAGGCGGCCGGGGTGCCCGACGCACCGGCGGTGACCGCGACGACCGACCTCGACGAGGCGCTGCGCGGCGCCGACTTCGTGTTCTCGGCGATCCGCGTCGGCGGACTCCAGGGACGCGCCGACGACGAACGGGTGGCGCTCGCCGAGGGCGTCCTCGGCCAGGAGACGGTCGGCGCCGGCGGCATCGCCTACGGGCTGCGGACCGTCCCGGTCGCCGTCGACATCGCCCGCCGGGTGGCCCGGCTGGCACCGGACGCCTGGGTCATCAACTTCACCAACCCGGCGGGCCTGGTCACCGAGGCCATGTCCCGGCACCTCGGCGACCGGGTCATCGGCATCTGCGACTCGCCGGTCGGCCTCGGCCGCCGCGTCGCCCGCGTGCTGGGCGCCGACCCGGACCGCGCCTTCGTCGACTACGTCGGCCTCAACCACCTCGGCTGGCTGCGCGGCCTGCGCGTCGACGGACGCGACGAGCTGCCGCGGCTGCTGGCCGACCCGGCGCTGCTCGGCTCCTTCGAGGAGGGCCGGCTCTTCGGCGCCGAGTGGCTGCGCTCCCTCGGCGCCGTCCCCAACGAGTACCTGCACTACTACTACTTCAACCGGGAGACCGTCCGCGCCTACCAGGAGGCCGACCTCACCCGGGGCGCGTTCCTGCGCGACCAGCAGGCCCGCTTCTACGACGAGATGCGACGCCCCGACGCCCCGCCCCTGGCCACCTGGGACCGCACCCGCGCCGAACGCGAGGCCACCTACATGGCCGAGAACCGCGAGACGGCGGGAGCGGGCGAACGCGAGGCCGAGGACCTGTCCGGCGGCTACGAGAAGGTGGCGCTGGCGCTGATGCGCGCCGTCGCCCGTGACGAACGCGCCACCCTGATCCTCAACGTCCGCAACCGCGGCACGCTCTCCGTCCTCGACCCCGACGCGGTGATCGAGGTCCCCTGCCTGGTCGACGCGAACGGCGCCCACCCGATGGCGGCCGATCCGCTGCCGGACCACGCCACCGGTCTGGTCCGCGCGGTCAAGGGCGTCGAGCGCGACGTCCTGGCCGCGGCCGGGACCGGCTCCCGCGCGGCCGCGGTCCGCGCCTTCGCGCTGCACCCCCTCGTCGACTCGGTCGACGTCGCCCGCCGCCTCGTCGACGGCTACCGGGCGGTGCACCCGGGACTGGCCTACCTCAGGTGAGCCCCACGGGGGCGGACCTCGCCGGTGCCGCCGCCGTCGCCGCCGGCTGTGCGGCCGAGGGCTGTGCGGCCGCGGGCGCGGGCGTCGCGGGGGCCGGGAGGTCGGCGCGCTGGTGCGGCAGGGTCACCGGGCGCAGCGGACGCGGTCCCGCCACCACCGCGTAGTCCTGCCCCAGGAACGGCGGCTCCAGCTCCCCCGGGTCGTCGCCGAGGGCCAGCCGGACCGCCGCCCACGGCACGTTGACGCCGCACAGCGCCAGCTGGTGCAGTCCGCCCGCCGGGCGGGTGTTGACGTCCATCAGGACGGGCCGGTCGCCGTACATCCGGAACTGCACGTTGGACAGGTGGTGCAGTCCGAACGTCTCGGCGATCCGCCGTGCCGGTGCCAGCCACTGCTCGTGCAGGGTGAACCCGCGGCGGCGCCCGTTCTTGGTGCGGCCCACGGCCAGCCGGACCCGGTTGTCGGGCCCGGTGAGGCAGTCCACCGAGACCTCCGGCTGCTCCAGGCGCGGCATCACCAGCCAGTCCACGGGCTCCTCGGCCGCCCGCAGCGCCTCGACGACCAGGGGCAGCGGCACGGACGGGCTCGGGAAGCCGTTCAGGTGGGCGAGGGAGAAGGGGTCCCGGGTGACCGTCCGGAAGCCCACGCCGCCCGCGCCGGAGGCCGGCTTGAAGCACGCCCGGTGCCCGCCCGCCTCCAGCTCCTCCACCGCGAGGACCAGTTCGTCGGCCGTGCGCACCCGCCACCACGGCGGCACCGGCACGCCGATCGCCCGGACCGCCTCGTAGGCGATCACCTTGTCCCGGAAGACGGCCACCGCCTCCGGCGGCGGCGCGAGCAGCGCCGTACCCACCGCCTCGAACTCGGCGCGGTGGGCCACGATCGCCGACTGGTGCAGCCGCGGCACGAACACGTCGATGCCGCGCCGCGCGCACTGGGCCAGCGCGTACTCGACGTAACCGGCCGGGGAGAGCCCCTCGGGCTCCAGCTCCGCGGTGTCCGCGGCGGCCAGCACGGGGGAGTCCGGGTCGCCGTGCGTGGCATGGATCTCGACGGCCCGGTCGGCGGGGTTTCTCCGCAGCTGATCCATGAAGAAGACGTTCTCCGCGTACGTGCGGTTGAGCCAGACGCGTACGGGAGAAGCCATGCAAGCCGCCTTCCAGGGTTCGCGGGCAGGGCGAAGCGGGCCGTGCCCGGCCAGGGGTTTGGAGGGACACCGAGCCGCTCTGCGCGAAAGGAGAGTCGTGGCGGTGGTGTTGGGGCGATCATAGGGGTACGCGCGGCCCCGAGCGCAACGAGCGTCACACGGATGCCTCGGCCCGGCCGGACGGCGGCCCCCGGGGACTGCCGCGGCGGGGACGGATCGCCTTGTGACCCGGGCGGGGATGTGATCTCGTGGCGTCGAACGCGTGTCTGGAAGGGGTGGGGGATGACCACGAGGGCCGGTGCTCCGGGGAAGCTGTGGGCCATCAGCGATCTGCACATCGGGTACGAGGAGAACCGGGCCCTGGTCGAGCGGATGCATCCCGAGTCCGACGACGACTGGCTCCTGGTGGCCGGCGACGTGGCGGAGACCGTCGCCGACATCCGCTGGGCCCTCGGCGTCCTCGCGGACCGCTTCCGCCGGGTCGTCTGGGTCCCCGGCAACCACGAACTGTGGACGCACCCCAAGGACGCGGTCGACCTGCGCGGCGTCGCCCGCTACGAGCACCTCGTCGAGATGTGCCGGGAACTGGGCGTGACCACCCCCGAGGACCCGTACCCGGTGTGGGAGGGCGCGGGCGGCCCGGCGGTCGTCGCGCCGCTCTTCCTGCTCTACGACTACTCGTTCCTGCCCGCGGGGTGCGCGACCAAGGCCGCGGGACTGGAGTACGCCCAGGGCACCGGCGTCGTGTGCAGCGACGAGTACCTGCTGCACCCCGACCCCTATCCCAGCCGCGAGGCCTGGTGCCGGGCGCGGGTCGCCGAGACCGAGCGCAGGCTCGCCGAGATCCCCGCGGACCTGCCCACGATCCCCGTCAACCACTACCCGCTGCACCGGCACCCCACCGACGTCCTGTGGTACCCGGAGTTCGCCATGTGGTGCGGCACCTCGCTGACCGCCGACTGGCACCGCAGGTTCCGGGTGGAGACCATGGTCTACGGGCATCTGCACATCCCGCGCACGACCTGGCACGAGGGAGTCCGCTTCGAGGAGGTCTCGGTGGGCTATCCCCGCGAGTGGCGCAAGCGGCCCGGGCCGCCGGGGCAACTGCGCCGCATCCTGCCGTCGACGCAGGCTTCCACCGCGCCGTCGCGCCAGGAGGTGACCCGTTGATCGAGGAACTGCTGCCCGGCACGGTCGTGTCCGTGGAGGCCTTCGGTCAGGACGACGCCGGTCACCTGCCCCTCTACCCGGAGGAGGAGGAGATCGTCGCGCGGGCGGTCGCCAAGCGGCGCCGTGAGTTCACCGTGGTGCGGTCCTGCGCCCGCCGGGCCATGGAGAAACTCGGCGTACCGCCGCAGCCCGTGCCGACCGGCGAGCGCGGGGCCCCGCGGTGGCCGGACGGCCTCGCCGGCAGCATGACCCACTGCGACGGCTACTGCGCCGCCGCCCTGGTCCGCCTGACCGACCTGGCCTCCCTCGGCATCGACGCCGAACCCGACGGGCCGCTCCCGGACGGCGTCCTGGAGACCATCGCCCTGTCCGCCGAGATGGCCCGGCTGCGACGTCTGGGCGGGGCGCGGCCCGGCGTCCACTGGGACCGGTTGCTGTTCAGCGCCAAGGAGTCGGTCTACAAGGCGTGGTACCCCCTCACCGGGCAGTGGCTGGACTTCACGGAGGCGGACATCGAGATCCGCGTGGACCCCGTCGACCCGCGCCGCGGCACCCTGCACGCCGCCCTTCTGGTGCCGGGACCGACCGTGGACGGCAGGCGCCTGAGCCGCTTCGACGGCCGCTGGAGCGCCCGGGACGGCCTGGTCACCACGGCGGTCACGGTCCCGCGCACCTGAACGGAGTTCCGCCCGCCCGCCCGCCGGTCAGGTGGGCGGGCACCAGTCCCGCAGCAGCCGGAAGAACGCCTCCTCGTTCCCCGTCAGTCCCGCGGCCCGCAGGGCCTGCTCCGCCTCGGCCAGCACGGAGGGCGGGACGACGGGCGGGCGGGGAGAGTCGCCCGGGCCCGTCCCGGTGTCGAAACCGGCCCGCACGGTGTGCAGGAGCCGCAGGTAGGCCTGGACGGCGGTGCGTTCGTGGTCGGTCAGTACGGCGGTGGTCATCGGTCGGCTCTCCCCACAACGACGTCAGCGGTCACGCGCCCCCGCACGGCGGCGGCACCCTCCCAGCTTGCCGTCCACCACTGACAATCCCGTCCTCACGACTCCGGCCGCTTGACGCTTTCCAGCAGCATGTCCAGCCACTCGGCGACCTTGTCGCGGTGCTGGTCGGTGGGCAGTTGCGCGGCCCGCCAGGCGATGCCGCGCACGCCGTGGTCCTGGAGCAGCCGCTCCAACGGGTCGTCCGCGGGATCCGCCGCCTCCCGCTCCCGGTCGGCGAGTTGCTGGAGCAGCTCCTGCTCGGTGCGCTGGAGGGCGCTCGAGAGCGCCTCGGGGTCCTCGGCGGTGAGGAAACCGGCGTGCACCCGGAAGAAGCGCTGGATGGCGTCGCAGTGCTCCATGGTGGGGCGCCGGTCGCCGTTGATGAGCGCGCCGGCCTGCTGCCGCGACATCCCGGCACCGTCGGCTATCTCCTGCTGGGTGTACTTGCGGCCGTTCGGCTTCAGCCGGGTGCGGCGCAGCAGGTCCAGGCGCTGTACGAACCTGGTCTGCACGTCGGGCTCGCCCGCCGGCCGGCCCCCGAGCAGGGCCCCGACGACGGACTCGGGAACGCCGGAGGCGGCGGACAGCCGGCCCACGTCGAAGACCTCGGCATGCGGCACGTCGAGCCGGTCCGCGAGGGCGCCGACCCGGGCGACGACGGCGGCCGGCGTGGTGGTCGGCTTGGCGCCCGGATCTTCGAAGCCACCCGTCACCGACAGCTCTCCTACGTCTCTCACAGGCCTCACAGGCTTCTCACAAGCAGTTGCCGTGAACTTCCCGGAGAGTAGCCTGCCGCTCGAACTCACATCCAGGCATCGCCACAACTGTGGCCTATTTCAGCCGTCAACAGGCACGAAATGCCACGATAGTTGACACGCCTCGCGTCGGGGCGACAGGATGCGGACGCCGCGAGAAGGCCGCATAGGCAAGAGGGGTGACCTCCCGATGGCATTTCAGGCAGGAGGGCAGCGGCCGGCGCCGCGGCCCGCCCCTACGACGCCCGAGGCCCAGGCCTATCTCCAGGACTACACCACGCTCCTGGAGGCCGTCCCTTTCCCCTCTCTCGTCGTCGACCACCGCTGGGACGTGGTACTGGCCAACGGCGCCTTCCGGACACTCTTCCAGGGCGCCGGACCGCATCCGACGGCCATGCCGGACGACAACTTCCTCCGGTTCGTCCTCTTCCACCCGGACGCCGCCACGGTCCTCGGCGAACACGAGTCGAGCTGGTGCCTGCCCATGCTGGCGCACTTCGCCGCCACCCTGGAGCGGTACGGCCACGACCCCGGGCTGCAGTCCGTCCGCCGGGACATCGCCCAGGACCCGATCATGGAGGCGGCCTACCGCCAGGGCCTGCCGCACTGGATCCGTGCCGTCGGAGCACGGGCCGTCGAACACGACGGTGCCGTACGCCCGCTGCACCACCCCGACCCGCGCCGGGGCACCACCGAGTGCCGGGTCGTGGTCGAAACGCCCACGTCGCTCCAGGAGCTGGGCTACACGCGGTTGACGCTGGTCCTGCGGGAGCCCCGCCGCGCCGCCCACCGGTCACCACGTGCCCGGCACGCGCCCTCCCACCTGAGAGTCGTCCCCGCCGCCGAGTGACGGGTGGTCAGTGCGGTGGCGGGGCGGCGGACACCGCGCGCTTCGCCGCCTGGATCTGCTCGTACACGTGCGTGCGCAGCTCCGCGAAGCGGGGAGCCACCCGGGTGTGCACCTGGTCCCGCCCGTCCGGCAGGTCGACCCGGAGCTGCTCCCGTACGACGGTGGGGGAGGCGGACAGCACGATCACCCGTTCGCCCAGGTAGACGGCCTCGTCGATGTCATGGGTGACGAACAGGACCGTGATGCCCCGCTCCCGCCACAGCGCCCGTACCAGGTCCTCGAGGTCGGCGCGGGTCTGCGCGTCGACCGCCGCGAAGGGTTCGTCCATCAGCAGCACCTCGGGTTCGTACGCCAGCGCCCGCGCGATGGCCACCCGCTGCTGCATGCCGCCGGACAACTGCCACGGGTAGGCTCCGGCGGCGTCCGCGAGCCCGACCGACGCGAGCGCGTCCACGACCAGCTCCCTGCGCCGCGCCCTGCTCAAGCTCTTCCGCTTCAGGGGCAGTTCGACGTTCTGGCCGACCCGCAGCCACGGGAACAGGCTGCGCCCGTACTCCTGGAAGACGAACGCCATCCCGGGCGGCGGACCGGTCACCCTGCGGCCGGCCAGGAACACCTCGCCCGCCGTCGGTTCGAGCAGTCCGCCCACGCACTTCAGCAGGGTCGTCTTGCCGCAGCCCGACGGGCCGACCAGGCAGACCAGTTCACCCGCCGCCACGGTGAAGGTCAGATCGCGCACCGCCTCGACGCGCCGCCCCGCACCCTCGTACACCTTCTTCAGGCCACGTACGTCGAGCATGGACCGCCCTTTCACGAGTCACGAGTCACTGGTCACGCGTCTCTGGTCACGCGTCACGGGGCGCGGGTCTCACCGGGACCGCCGGGCGGCGGCGCGCAGGCCGTGGTACCAGCCGAGCGCCCGCCGCTCGACCAGCTGGAAGAGGACCGACAGCACGAAGCCGAGCAGACCGAGCAGCAGGATGCCGGTCCACATGTCGGGGATCGCGAAGGAACGCTGGAACTGCACGACGGTGAAGCCCAGCCCGTTGCTGGCCGCGAACATCTCGCTGATCACCATCAGGATGATCCCGACGGACAGCGCCTGGCGCAGCCCCGCGAAGATCTGCGGGCTCGCCGAGCGCAGCACCACGTGCCGCAGCCGTGCCGCGCCCGTGATCCCGTAGGAGCGGGCGGTCTCGGCCGTCACCGCGTCCACCGCCCGCACGCCCTCGACCGTGTTGAGCAGCACCGGCCAGACACACCCGGTGGCGATGACGACGATCTTCATCGTGTCGCCGATGCCCGCGAACAGCATGATCACCGGCACCAGCACCGGCGGCGGCACGGCGCGCAGGAACTCCAGCACCGGCTCGCACACCGCCCGCACCCACCGGTAGGAGCCGATCAGCGTGCCGAGCGCGACACCGACGACGCCCGCCAGCGCGTAGCCGGCGGCGAGCCGCAGCACGCTGGGCAGCACGTCACCGCGCCACCGCTCGCCGGTCCACACGTCCGGGAACGTCTCGACGATCGTCCGCAGCGGCGGCCAGTACACGTCCTCGCTGCCCGACGAGGTCACCCACCAGACGGCCACGAGGACCACCGGCAGCGCGAGCACGAACACCAGCCGCAGCAGCAGGCGCCTCACACCGCCACCTCCCCGCGCACCGACTGGTGCCAGGCCAGCGCCCGCCGCTCCACCGACCGCGCGCCGACGTTGATCAGCAGGCCCAGCAGACCGGTGACGACGATCAGCGCGTACATCTCGGGCACGGCCTGCGAAGTCTGCGCCACGGCGATCCGGGCACCAAGGCCGGGCGCCCCGATGACCAACTCGGCGGTGACCGCCAGGATCAGCGCGACGGCCGCCGCCAGCCGCACCCCGGTCATGACGTAGGGCAGCGCGGTCGGCCACAGCACGTACCGGACCCGCGCCCAGGTGCCCAGGCCGTACGAGCGTGCCGTCTCCTCGGCGACCGGGTCGACGTCCTGGACGCCGTACAGCACCTGGATCAGCACCTGCCAGAAGGCGGCGTACACGACCAGGAGCAGCACCGACCGCAGCTCGGTGCCGTACAGCAGCACCGCCAGCGGGATCAGCGCGACCGATGGGATCGGGCGCAGGAACTCGATCGTGGACGCCGTCGCCGCACGCAGGTACGGCACCACGGACAGCAGCACCCCCACGACGATCCCCGCGCCGACCGCGACGGCCAGGCCCAGCGCCCAGCCGGTGAGGGTGTCGCCGAGCGCCGTCCAGAAGGCGCCGTCCGCGACCTCCGTGCCGAGCGCGTCGGCGATCCGGCTGGTGGGCGGGAAGTAGTCCTCCTCGACCAGGCCCAGCCGCGGCACCGCCTCGCCCAGGGCGAGGAAGGCCGCGAGCCCGGCCGCACCCAGTGCGGCGTTCGCTCCCCTCACGGCAGCAGCTTGTCCAGGTCCGGCGTCCGCTTGAACAGCCCGTCCGCCTCGCCGAGCTTCGCCAGCTCCTCGATGGCGGCGCGATCGGGCTCGGCCGGCCACTTCGGCAGGGTCACCTTCGCCAGCACGTCGGCCGGGATCTTCGTGTAGGTGGTGACGACCTCGCGGACCTCGTCGGGGTGCGTGTCCGCGTAGGCGAGGGACTCGGCGGTGGCCGCCTGGAACTTCTCCACCACCTCCGGGTGCTCCTGCGCGTACTCGGTGGAGGTGAAGTACATGGCGACCGTCAGCTTCGGGGCGACGTCGATCATGGGGGAGGCGATCTCCCGGCCGCCCTGGCTCTTGATCGTGGCCAGCGCCGGTTCCACCACCATCGCCGCGTCGATCCGCCCGGCGTCCAGCGCGGCCGGCATCTGGTCGAAGGCCAGCTCGACCAGCTCCACCTCGTCCGGGTCGCCGCCCGCCTTGCGCACCGAGGCCCGCACCGCGGTCTCGTTGATGTTCTTCAGCGTGTTGATGGCGACCTTCTTGCCCTCCAGCTCCTTCGGCGACTTGAGCGGGCTGTCCCCCTTCACGGTGAGCGCCTCGAAGTCCTTGCCCACCTCACCGGTCGAGGCGATGCCGTTGGCCACGGCCTTCACCGGCACGTTGTTCGACTGGGCGATCATCAGGGACGTCATGTTGCTGAAGCCGAACTGGAACTGGCCGCTGACCACGCCCGGCACGATCGCCGCGCCGCCCTGCGCGCTGGAGAAGGACAGCTTCAGCCCCTGCTTCTCGAAGAACCCCTTCTTCTGACCCAGATACAGGGGCGCGACGTCGACGATGGGGATGAGACCCACCTCGACCTCGGTGGTGCCGCCGGCGGAACCGGACCCGTCCGGCCCCCCGGAGTCGTCGGACGAGCCGCACGCCGTCGCGGCGGCCAGGACGGACACGGCCGTGAGGCCGACGAGCAGACGACGCATGACTCCCCCTGGAGGAACGTGCTCGTGGAACGTGCTCAGTGGGAACGTGCTCAGCGGGAACGTAGGGCCGGGGCGGAGCCGTGGTCAATGCCCGTGTCGAGATGGGCCGTTGAGGTTTCAACCGGCACGTCCGCCGCAGCGGAGTCACAGGTCCAGCACGAGCCGCCGGCCGCGGCACCGCGACACGCAGACGAGCATCGTCTCCCCGGCGGCCCGCTCCGCCTCGGTGAGCACCGAGTCCCGGTGGTCCGGTTCGCCCTCGACGACCTCGGTCTCACAGGTCCCGCAGGTGCCCTCCGTGCAGGAGTGGAGCACCTCCACGCCGGCCTCCCGGACCGCGTCCAGGACCGACACGCCCGGCGGGACGGCGACCGTACGGCCGCTGCGCGCGAGCACCACCTCGAACTCCGTCTCCGCCGGGGCCGGTGCGTCGGCCTCCTTCGGACGGAACCGCTCCACGCGCAGGCTCCCGGCCGGGCAGCGCGCCTCGACGGCGTCCAGCAGCCCGCCGGGCCCGCAGCAGTAGACGAGGGTGCCCGGCGGGACGTCGTCGAGCACGGGGGTCAGGTCCAGCCGTCCCGACTCGTCCTCGGGGACGAGCGCGACCCGGTCGCCGTACCGCCGCAGCTCCCCGGTGAACGCCATACCCGCGCGGGTCCGACCGCCGTACAGCAGGCTCCACTCGGCGCCCGACTCCTCGGCGGCCGCCAGCATCGGCAGGATCGGGGTGATGCCGATGCCGCCGGCGACGAAGCGGTAGCGGGGCGCCCGCTCCAGCCGGAAGGTGTTGCGCGGGCCGCGCACCCGGACCTTGTCCCCGGCCCGCAACGCGCCGTGCACGTAGGCCGAACCGCCCCGGCCGTCGGTCTCGCGCAGCACCGCGATCCGGTACGCCGCCCGGTCGGCCGGGTCGCCGCACAAGGAGTACTGCCGCTCCAGGCCCGGGCCGAGGACGACGTCGATGTGGGCGCCGGGCTCCCACGGCGGGAGCGGTTCGTCCAGCGGGTGGCGCAGGGTGAGGACGAGCACGCCGTCGGCCGCGGTCTCCCGGCGGCCGACGACGAGTCCGGCCTCGTACCGGCCTTCGTACCGGGTCATGCGCCGTGCCCCGCACGGTCGTGCCCCTGCGGGTGGGCGAGCATCCAGTCCCACATCGCGACCGGGTCCTCCGCGCTGTGCTCGGCACCGCAGTGGCAGGTGCCGTGCAGGACGTCGGTGCCGGGCAGCCAGTCGACGCGGTAGACCTCGCCGGTGCGCCCGCTCACCGGGCCACCCGCTGCCCCGTTCCGGCGCCCTCCTCGACCAGCCGGGCCAGGATGCGGCGGGCGGCCAGACCACCGGTGTCGATGTTGATGCTCAGCTCCTGGTATCCGGTGCGCTCGCCGCCGAGCGTGCGCTGGAGCAGGTTGAGCGCGTCGACGTCCTGCATGACGACCGTGCGGTTGTTCTTGTGCAGGAACTCGGTGACCTCGGCGTCGTCCGTCGCCCAGTCCCGCGAGACCGCCCAGAAGTCGTACACCTTCCCGTCGCCGGACGGCGTGATGGCGTAGGTGATCTCGGTGTGGAAGCCGTCCGGGTCGCCGCCGTCGGGCGCGGGCACGGCGCCGGTCGGCGCGACCCGGCTGTGCAGCACGTACAGACAGGGCGCCTGGTACTCGATGTCCTGCCAGCGGTCGATGCGCCCGCTGATGCCCGTCGACCTGGCGTAGAACGGCGGGCACTCGGCGTCGTCCATGTGCCGGCTCACCCGGACGATCCCGGCGCCCTCGTCGACCTCGGTGGTGATCGGCGTCTCGGCGACCTCGGGCGTACCGATGTAACCGCCGTGCAGATAGGTCTCGTGGGACAGGTCGAGGAGGTTGTCCACCAGCAGCCCGTAGTCCGCGTCGATCGGCTCCATGCCCCGGACCGTGACCCAGCCCGGCGCGTCCAGGTGCCGGGCCCGCGGCACCGACTCGGGGTCGGCCAGGGCCGGGTCGCCGATCCACACCCACACCAGGGAGTCCCGCTCGGCCACCGGGTAGGAGGCGACGCGGGCGGTGCGCGGGACGCGCTTCTGGCCCGGCACGTACACGCAGGTGCCGGTGGTGTCGTACGTGAACCCGTGGTACCCGCACACGATCCGGTCCCCGTCCAGCCGGGTGGGCGCCTCGGAGAGCGGATAGCGGCGGTGCACACAGCGGTCGTGCAGGACGACCGGGCTCCCGTCCTCCTCGGCGCGGTAGAGCACGAGCGGTTCGCCGAGGACCGTGCGCCCCAGCAACTCGCGCCCCACCTCATGACTGTAGGCGGCGACGTACCACTGGTTCCTGGCGAAGGCGGTCATGTGCGGCATGCGCGGCTCCCGTCGTCCTCGACGTCCTGTGGTCACACCATCGCCACGCCGCCCCGCCCCGGCAACAGCACTTCCGCCACGCGGAATTCTTCCGCTCCAGGAGTCTCGCCGGCGCGAAGTTACCTGTGCGTTCCGCACCTCGGAGTGGTGACAGCGGCAACTGTCCGGGGCGGTACGCCGCGTGACAGCGTCGTCTCCGTCAGCGACCGGTGGGAGGAGAAGGCGTGAACAAGGGCTACGCCGTGTACTGCGACGCGGACCCGTACTTCTACGACGCCCCGCACCGCACGGCCGACCGGACCGGAGGCACGCGCTCCCGGTACGCCGCCGCGTCCTCGCCCGTACCGGAGGGGTGGCAGCGCCACGAGAGCGGCGACTGGCTCGCGCTGCGCCCGGCCGACGCCGACCTGCCCGCCCAGGGATGGAAGATCCATGTGTCCGCCTGCCTCGACAACGCGGAGTCCGTGCTCGACCGGGTGTGGCGGTACTGCGTGAGCGGCGGCACGGCCTTCAAGTTCGTGCCCAGCCGCTACCTGCTGCACCAGCGCAACGCCAAGTACGCGGACCGGGCCGGCAGCGGCAAGTTCGTCACCGTGTACCCGGCCAACGAGGCGGAGTTCGAACGGCTCGTGGGAGAGCTGTCCGAGCTGCTGGCCGGCGAGCCCGGCCCGCACATCCTGAGCGACCTGCGGATCGGCGACGGGCCCGTGCACGTCCGCTACGGCGGCTTCACCCGGCGCGACTGCTACGACGCGGAGGGGGAACTGCGGCCGGCCGTGTCAGGACCCGACGGGGTGCTGGTGCCCGACCTGCGCGGTCCGGTCTTCCGCATCCCGGAGTGGGTCGACCCGCCCGCCTTCCTGCGGCCGCACCTCGACGCCCGCTCCGCGGTGACCGTGACCGGCCTGCCCTACACCGTCGAGTCGGCGCTGCACTTCTCCAACGGCGGCGGCGTCTACCTCGCCCGCGACACCCGCACCGGCGCGCGGGTCGTCCTCAAGGAGGCCCGTCCGCATGCCGGGCTGGCGGCCGACGGCGCCGACGCCGTGACCCGGCTCCACCGTGAACGCCGGGCGCTGGAGCGGCTGTCGGGCCTCGACTGCACGCCGGAGGTGCTCGACCACCTCACGGTCGGGGAACACCACTTCCTCGTCCTGGAGCACATCGACGGCAAGCCGCTCAACACGTTCTTCGCCCGCCGGCACCCGCTCATCGAGGCCGACCCGGGCGAGCGGAGACTGGCCGAGTACACCGACTGGGCCCTCGACGTGCACGCGCGGGTGGAACGCGCCGTCGCCGAGGTCCACGCCCGGGGTGTGGTCTTCAACGACCTGCATCTGTTCAACATCATGGTCCGGGACGACGACAGCGTCGCCCTGCTGGACTTCGAGGCCGCCCACCGCGTCGACGAGGCGGGACGGCAGACCGTGGCGAACCCGGGGTTCGTGGCGCCTCCCGGCCGGCGTGGGGTGGCGGTGGACCGGTACGCGCTGGCGTGTCTGCGGCTCGCGCTGTTCCTCCCGCTCACCAGTCTGCTGGCCGTCGACCGGCGCAAGGCGGCGCACCTCGCGGAGGTGGTGGCGGAGCAGTTCCCGGTGGACCGCGCATTCCTGGACGCGGCGGTCGACGAGATCACGCGCCTCGACGAAAACACGCGCCTAGACGGGAACACGCGCGTCCAGGGGGCCCCGGCGGCGCGGCGGCCCGCCGGGCCCGTGGCACCCGTCCGGCCGGACGACTGGCCGCGCAGCCGGGACTCCATGGCGGCGGCGATCCGCGCCTCCGCGACGCCCGCCCGCACGGACCGCCTCTTCCCCGGGGACATCGCGCAGTTCGCCACGGTCGGCGGCGGGCTGGCCTTCGCCCACGGTGCGGCGGGGGTGCTCTACGCCCTGGCCGAGAGCGGGGCCGGACGGGACGAGGACGGCGAGCAGTGGCTGCTGGAGCGGACCAAGCAGCCGCCGTCGGGCATGCCGCTCGGCTTCCACGACGGGCTCGCCGGACTCGCCTGGACGCTGGAGCGCCTCGGCCACCGCGACCGCGCCCTCGACCTCACCGAACTCCTCCTCGACCAGTCCCTCGACCACCTGGGCCCGGACCTGCACGGCGGCACCGCCGGTCTCGGCCTGGCCCTGGACTCGCTGGCCGCCACCACCGGTCGGGCCGCGCTCCACTCGGCGGCGCTGCACTGCGCCGAACTGACCGCCGACGGGCCGCCGGCCGACCGCGTGCCGGCCGACCGCATGAGCCGCGGCCGCGCCAGGGCGGGGCTGCTGTACGGCGGCGCGGGACGGGCACTGTTCTTCCTCCGGCTCTTCGAACGCACCCGGGACTCCGCCCTTCTCGACCTCGCCCGCGACGCGCTGCGCCAGGACCTCGCCCGCTGCGTCCGCGGCGCGGGCGGCGCGCTGCAGGTCGACGAGGGCTGGCGCACCATGCCCTATCTGGGCGCCGGCAGCGTGGGCATCGGCATGGTGCTGGACGACTACCTGGCGCACCGGGCGGACGAGGAGTTCGCACGGGCCAGGAACGAGATCGTGGCCGCGGCCCAGGCGATGTTCTACGCCCAGCCCGGGCTCTACCGGGGCGTGGCCGGAATGGTCCTGCACCTGGGCCGCACCACGGCCACGGCGCCCGGTACGGGGCCGCGGGCCGTACGGCGCCAACTGGACGCCCTGTCCTGGCACGCCATGTCCTACCGCGACCGGCTCGCCTTCCCCGGCGAGCAGATGATGCGCCTGTCCATGGACCTCTCCACCGGAACGGCCGGATGCCTGCTCGCCGTCGCCTCCGTCCTCGGCGACGCCCCCGCCGGACTGCCGTTCCTGCCGCCGCCGCGCCGAAGCGGCGGCCCTCTGACTCGGCCCCACCAGGAGCCGTGAGAAAAGCACACCCCTTGCCGAACGAAAGGAAGTCGTCATGAACCTGTTCGACCTGCAGTCGATGGAGACCCCCAAGGAAGAGGCCATGGGGGACGTCGAGACCGGCAGCCGCGCGAGCCTCCTGCTCTGCGGCGACAGCAGCCTGAGCATCACCACCTGTAACTGACGCACGAGTTGACGACCACGGCGACGTGGTGAGCCATGTCGCCGGGCGCGGGCGCCCCGGGTCTCGGCCCGGGGCGCCGACGCCTGCCCGCGCACGACGTACGGAGGTCTTCGCCGGTGCGAAAGAGCAGTCCCGTGACGCGGCAGGCGCCGGGGCGCGCGCTGGAGGCCCTGATCCTGCTGTGCTCCGTCGCGGCGGCACTGGCGGCGGTGGCCCAGCCCCTCGCCCTCGGCCGCACACTGGATCTGCTCCTGCGCGACGGCGACGCCGGATGGTGGCTCCCACTGAGCGCCGGGCTGCTCCTGGGCGAACTGCTGCTGGACAGCGCGACCTCCCTGTTCACCGGCCGGTGCAACGCCACCTGGACGGCGTCCGTCCGCACCCGCGCCCTGCGTGGACTGCTGCGCACCGCACCCGACCGGGCGCGGCCGTATCCACCGGGTGACATCGGGACCCGGCTGACCCTCAACGCCGCGGACGCGGGCGGCGCTCCGGCGGCCCGCGCGGCGCTGGCCGCCTCACTGATCACCCCGCTGGGCGCCCTCGTGGCGCTGGCGCTCGTCGACGTGTGGGTGGCGCTCTGCGTGCTGACCGGGCTGCCCGCCCTGGCCCTGCTGCTGCGGTCCTTCGCCCGCGACACCGGCGCCACGGTCGCCGCCTACCAGCGCACCCAGTCCCTGATCGCCTCCCGGCTGCTCGAAGCCCTGGAGGGCGCGGACACGATCGGCGCCGCGGGAACCGGCGAACGGGAGCGGGCCCGCGTCCTGGCACCGCTGACGGAACTGGCCGCCCAGGGCCGGCACATGTGGGCGCTGCACGGGCGGGCGCTCGGCCGGAGCGGTGTCCTGGTCCCGCTGCTGACGCTGGCCGCCACCGCCGTCGGCGGGCTGCGGCTGGCGGCCGGCGCACTGAGCGTGGGGGACCTGCTCGCCGTCGGCCGGTACGCGCAGCTCACGGCCGGTGTCGGCGCGGCGGCGTCCCTGCTCGGGGCGATCGTCCGGGCCCGCGAGGCACGGCGCCGGACCCGGGAGCTGGAACGGATGCCCGCGACGGCGTACGGCACACGGCGGCTGCCGCCGGACGGCCCGGGAGAGCTGCGACTGTGCGGGGTGCGCGTGCTGCGCGGCGGCAGGGAGGTGCTGCGCGCCGACCACGTGCGGGTGCCGGGCGGCAGCACGGTGGCGGTGGTCGGCCGCAGCGGGGCGGGAAAGTCCGTCCTGGCGGCCGTGGCGGGACGGCTGATCGACCCCGACGAGGGCCACGTACTGCTGGACGGCGTCCGGCTCGACCGCTTGACGCACGAGGCGCTGCGCACCGAGGTGGCGTACGCCTTCGAACGCCCCGTACTGGGGGAGGGCACGGTCGCGGAGGCGGTCGCCACCGGGGCGCGGCGGTCGTCGCCTGAGCGGGTACGCCAAGCCGCCCGCGCGGCGGGCGCCGACGGCTTCGTACGCCGCTTGCCGCACGGTTACGACACCCCGCTGGCGCAAGCACCCCTCTCGGGCGGGGAACACCAGCGGCTCGGACTGGCGCGGGCCTTCGCGCACGCCGGGCGGCTGCTGGTGCTGGACGACGCCACGTCCAGTCTGGACACCGCCACGGAGCACGAGGTGGACCTGGCGCTGCGTCGCTCGGTGCGGCCGGGGACCAGGCTCGTGGTCGCGCACCGCCCGTCGGTCGCGGACCGGGCCGACCTGGTGCTCTGGCTGGAGGAGGGGAAGGTGCGGGCCGTCGGGACCCATCGCGAGCTGTGGCACACGGCGGGGTACCGGGAGGTCTTCGGCGCCGACGCCGGTGCCGGTGGCAGTGGTACAGGGGCCGTACGCCGTCCTGAGCCCGAGGAGGCGCGCCCGTGACGTCCGCCGGGGCCGGGGCACTGCGCCGCCTCGCGCCGCCGGCCCGCCGCTTCCTCGCCCACCGCAAGGGCGTGCTGGTACGGCTCGCGCTCTGGTCGCTGGCCGAGTCGGGGCAGGCCTTCCTGGTGGGTCACGCGGTCGCACGCTCCGCCGACGAGGGGTTCCTCGCCGGTGATCCGCGCCGGGGACTGCTGTGGCTCGGGGTCGCGCTGGTCGCCGTACTGTCCGGCGCCCGGGTCGTCCGGGGCGTGTTCGCGCAGCTCGCCGGGGTGACGGAGCCGCTGCGCGACGGTCTGGTGCGGCGTGCGGTCGACCGGTCCATGGCCCGGGCGGCGCCGGGCGGACCCGGCGGGACGGACCGCGCGGCCGTCTCGCGGCTGACGAACCAGGTCGAGATCGCCCGGGACAGCTTCGCCGGTCTCGTCCTCACCCTGCGGTCCTTCGTCTTCACCGCCGCCGGCGCGCTGCTCGGCCTGCTGTCCCTGCACCCGGCCCTGCTCGTGGTGGTCCTGCCCCCGCTGGCGGCCGGGCTCGCGCTGTTCCTGGTCACCCTGCGGCCCATGGCGGCCGCCCAGCGCCGTGCCCTGGCGGCCGACGAGGCGTTGGGCGACCACGCGGCGAGCGCGCGTGCGGCGTTGCGGGACCTCGCCGCCTGCGGGACCGGGCCCGGGGTCGAGCGGCGCGGCGCGGAGCTGGTCGCCGACGCCGCCGCGGCGGCCCGGACGCTGGCCGGATGGGCGGCGGTGCGCACGGCGGCGCTCGGTGTCGCGGGCCACCTGCCCGTGCTCGCGCTGCTGGTGGCGGTGGAGTGGCTGCGCGGGCGCGGGGTGAGCGTGGGCGCGCTGCTGGGCGCGTTCACGTACCTCGTCCAGTCCCTGCTGCCCGCCCTGCACACCCTGATGACCGCGCTGGGCGCGGCCGGGTCCCGGCTGCTGGTCGTCCTCGACCGGATCCTCGGTCCGGAGCCGGAGCCGGAGCCGGAGCCGGGGCCGGAGCCGGAGCCGGGGCCGGAGTTGGAGTCGGGGCCGAGCACCACGAGCTCACCCGGGGCGGCGGCTTACGCGGCGGACACCGCCGCGGTCCCGGCGGTGGACCTGCGCGCCGTCACCCTGTCCTACGGCGTCCGCGCCGAGCCCGTGCTCGACGCGCTCGACCTGCGCGTCGCGCCGGGTGAACACCTCGCCGTCGTCGGACCGAGCGGCATCGGCAAGTCGACCCTCACCCGCCTCGTCGCGGGAACGCTCGCGCCGAGCCACGGCGAGGTACGTGTGGCCGGCCGCGTGGTGACGGGGCGCCCCGCCGCCGAGCTCGCCGCACTCCGGGTGCTGGTCCCGCAGGACGCCTACGTGTTCTCCGGCACCGTCGGCGACAACCTCGCGTACCTGAGGACGGACGCGCGCCGGGCCGAACTCGACGCGGCGGTCGGCGCGTTCGGTCTGGGGCCCCTGGTCGGGCGCCTGGGCGGGCTGGACGGCACGCTGCACCCCGCCGAACTCTCGCCGGGGGAGCGGCAACTGTTCGCGCTGGTCCGCGCGTACCTGTCGCCCGCCCCCCTGCTGCTGCTCGACGAGGCCACCTGCCATCTCGACCCGGCCTCCGAGGCCCGTGCGGAGGAGGCCCTCGCCGGGCGGCCCGGAACCCTGGTCGTGGTGGCGCACCGGCTGTCCTCGGCGGTCCGTGCGGACCGGACACTGGTGCTGGACGGCGTACGGGCGCAGTGCGGAACGCACGCCGAACTGCTGGGCCGTTCGTCTCTCTACCGGGACCTGACGGGGCACTGGCACGCATGACGCGTCAGGTCCAGCCGGCGCTCTGGACGATGCGGATCGCGTCGACCCGGTTGCGGGCGCCCACCTTCCGGACCGCCGTGGCCATGTAGTTGCGGACCGTTCCCCGGGACAGGTGCAGGCGCGCCGCGATCTCGGCGATCGGCGCCCCCTGGGAAGCCAGGGCCAGCACGCCCAGTTCCCTCGTGGTCAGCGGCATCTCCGCGCCCTTCAGCAGGGCCACGGTGAGCGTCTCGTCCAGGAAGCGTTCGCCCTGGGCGACCGTGTGCACGGCCGTGATCAGCCGGTGGGCCGGGGCGTTCTTGTCGACCAGCCCGAGGGCGCCCCCGTCGAACGCCCGGCGCAGCACTCCCGGCCGCTTGGCGGTCGCCAGGACGACGAGCCGGTCCCCGTACCGGGCCCGCAAGCGTCCGGCGCCTGTGTCTTCGGGCCCCGTCAGGCACTCTCCGTCCACGACACAGACGTCGGCAGGCAACGCCGCACTCTGCTCCGGACCGTCGGCGTCGAGGCAGTGCGAGGACACGTCCAGCGTGTCGTCTGATCTGAGCAGTTGCACCAGCGCCGACCGCAGCAGTGTCTCGTCGTGCACCACGGCAATACGAACCATCTCCCCCACCCCTTGTCAGCGGCGGCCCCGTTCGGGCCGCCGGGCTCCGCGCGCCCCCGCGCCATCGGGCCATGTGCCCCCATCCGGGACGGCGGAACACGACGCGTACGCACGTGCGAACCACATCGGAGGCAATTCGCCGTCGTCAGAGCCTTGTCGGGGGACGGCCGAGACGGGTGCGGCAGCGAAGAAGGGCGGATAACACACCAATCCGCGGACGGCTCCGGTCCGTGCGGGAACCGACGAGAGCCGGCCGTCTCCGTGCCGCGGTCCCTGGCGTCCTGGCCAGGGCGGGTTCCGCTGCCAAGGGCCCTCCGCGCCCGCCGACCGCGCCCGACCGGCCCGCGGTCCGGGCGATGCCGGGCCCGGCCGAAAACCGCCGCTGTCCAATCTGGCGCGAAAGGCACCGCGCGCTCGGCTCCCGTGGCTGTCGGTGGGTGCCCCTAGTCTTTGGCCAACGCCACAGCGGAGCGTGTCGATTCAGGGGGCCCGTGTGCTGTGACGTGTGTTCCTAGTAGTGGGAGAGGCGAAGAGCTGATGGGTTGGCTGGCAGCGGGCGACACGTACGAAGTCGCTCTGGTGGAGGGCCGGGTGGTGGCGCGGTCCGCGTCGGCGAAGTCCCCGGCGGAGGGGAAGCGGGAACGACCGCTGCCCGCGGAGATACGGGACCGCCCCGAGGTGGTCGAACTCCAGCGCTTCGCCGAGTGGCTGGACCGGCACGCCGCCGAGTGCGTGGCACAGGTCGACACCTGGATGGTGTCCTCGCTCCCGGTGCCGACCGGGCTGCTCGCGCAGGTCTGGCCCGACGAGGCGTGGCGGGCGGCCCTGCGGGACATCGTGGTGGTCGGCGAGGGCCCCGACGAGGTCGGCTTCCTGCGCGACGCGAACGAGTCGGACGGACTGCGGGTGGTGAACCTGGACGGCGAGACCGTCCGCCTGACCCCCGCCACGGTGACCATGCCCCACCCGGTCCTCCTCCCCGACCTGGAGGAACTGCGCACCTTCGCCGCCGAGTCGGGCGTGGTGCAGGGCGTGGAGCAGATCCACCGGGCCACCTGGCCGGCGCCCGGGGATTCCCACGGCGACGACACCGACCTGGTCACCGAGTTCGCGGGCGCCGAATACCGCTCGTGGTTCCATCTCTCCGCCCGTGCCACGTCCCTCGGCTACCAGGTCTCCGGGGGCCGCATCGTCGACCGCGTCCGGGACGCGGGACGCATCGTCACCGTCTCCGTCGGCATGAGCGACCCCTACGCCGAGGAGAAGGCCTGGACCGGCGCCCTGACCTGGAGCCACGAGGACGCGTACCGGAGTCTTCCGCTGCGCGAGGTCGGCCCCGTCGCCTGGTCCGAGGGCATGCGCATGGCGGCCGCCCTGCACGCCGGCCGCACCGTGCCCACGGACGGCGCCGAGTGAACGCCACGGCCGCGGCACGCACCACACCCACGAAAGGCACACGATCATGAGCGACGGCACGACCCGGGACGGGGCGGCGGCAGAGGTGGAGGAGCTGCTGCGCGCCGGTGCGGTACTGCCGCCGGGCACCACCGGGGGCGGCGAGCGCGCCGTGCCCGTGTTCACCCGGGCCTACCGGCATCCGGGCCTGGACGACCGGATCGTCGTCCGCCTGACGCCCGCCGACCCGTCCGGCACGGAACCCGCCGCGGCAGACCCGGCAGGCGGGGACGGCGGCGGATTCCTCGGGCTGCTGCCCGTGCGCGAGCCGGTCGAGGTCGGCGTCGGACAGCACCGGGCCATGGGCTTCCCCGAGTGGGTGCTGGCCCGCCACCCCACCGACGGCCACCTCGCCATGTCCCTGGTCGAGGAGATGAACAAGGTCGCCAGGACGGTGCGCTCCCGGGCGAAGCGGGCCCGCGCCACCTACGAGTCGATCGGAGCCCGCCTCGCGGGTTCCGTGCCGCACTTCCTGCCCACCTTCTACGAGGAGGCCGGCCGGGTGTTCCTGGCCGCCGGTGAGAAGGCGTACGCCTCGCAGATGTTCGTCAACGCGCGCAAGGCCGAGACGGCCCACGCCCTGCCGTTCGACGAGGCCCGCATGGACGCGGTGTTCCTGGAGTTCGCCCTCGCCGACGCCATGCCGACCAAGGTGCTGTCCAGTTACGCCAAGGGACTCTCCTCCCGGGTACCGGCCGCCACCGCCTTCCGCCACCTGCGCGGACTCTTCGTCCGGCTCGCCGCGCACGGCGTGGCCCCGTCGAGCCCCGGCGCGGGTGATCTGCGCAGGCTGGCGAAGGCCGTCGCGGGCAAGGAGGCCCTCGCCGAGGAGATGGCGTACCTGCGCCAGGTGCTGCCGCTGCCCGGCACCCTCAAGGCACCGCCCGGCTGGTGGAAGGCCCACCGGGCCGCCCTGGTGGAACTGACCCGGCGCGAACCCGCCGCCCGTGGCACCCTGCTCGGACTGCTCCCCTCGGAGTGGGAGCACGAGGAGCTGGGGCAGTGGCTCGACCTGCTGGAGAAGACCGGCGCCACCGAGGGACTGTGCGACGCCGCGCTGCCCGCCGAGGCCCGGTCCCCCGACGGCACCGCCGGCTGGACCCGCAGGTTCCTCGCCCTGTGCCGCACCCACGAGCGGCACATCGCACCGTCCGGGCTGTACCCCCTCGTCGACCGCATGGCCGGTGCCCTCCGCGCCGAACTGAACGACGAGAACGGTGCGTTGCGGCCGCCCGTCGGCGACGTCAACCTCCTCGACCAGCTCCTCGCCCTGGACATCCCGGTCGGGGACCCGGAGGACCGCCCGTGGCTCAACCTCCAGGAGTGGGCGGCCCGCGACGGACGGCGCGACCTCCTCGCCCTGGCGGCCGACATCCGCTTCCGGGAGGTCTTCCAAAGCGGCTGCCCCACCTACGAGCGCGAGGGCATCGACAAGCGCACCGTGACCCGGCTCGCCGAGTCGCCGGGCGGCCGTCCGATGCTCGCCGAGTGGGTGGCCGGGGTCAGCCGCGGATACCTCACCAGCGGGCTGGGCGACTTCGAGCGCAGGAGAGGTCCGTTCGAGACGCTGGGGTGGCTGCCGGGCGAGATCCTGGCGACCGCCGAGCAGGAGGTGCGGGACGCGCTGAGCACCGGCATGGCACCCGTGCTCGGCCGCGCCCTGCGCAACGGGATCGTCGACGAACTGGGCTGGCCCGCCTGGGACGAGGCGATCGGCTCGTCCGCCTCCCCGGAGCAGGCCCGCGCGACACGCGTGGCCGAGGCCTGGCCGTACCTCTTCGTCCTTCAGGGCACGCACGCCCGGGTGCTCGACGCGCAGGGCACGGTCCTCAGCCACGAGCTGCTTCTGCCGGACGATGCGGGCCGCCCCGACGTCCGGTACGTGGACGGCGCACTGCTCGTCTCCTGGTACGCCTCCGCCACGTCCACCTCGTACGGCTACTGGTACCACCCCGACACGGGCGTGTCGCCGACCACGGAACTCGACGGCGACGTCCGCGACTCCTACGCCTGCCACGTGGACGGCAGCGACGGGACGAACGGCATGCCGCCCGTCTCCCTCCCGGCTCCCGGGGGCGGCAGGACCACCGGCCACGGCCGGCTGCGGCCCGGGGACACCCACGTCCCCTGGCGGCAGCGGGTGATCAGCGACGGCACCTCGTACTGGGTCTGGGTCAACGACTGGTCCCGCGAGAAGAACAGCACCTGGCACGCCTACGACCCGGCCGACGACACGACGGGGGAGCGCGGCGGCCCGGACTGGTTCGCCGAAGGGCTGCGCACCGCACCGGAGGGCAGCACCCTCGGCGCCTCCTGGCTGCTGCCCGCCCCGTCCGCCGAACCGGGCCCGGTGTGCGCCCCGGTGGACGGGCTGCTCGGCTGGCGGGTGATCATCCGGCCCGACGGCTCGCGGCACGGAGAGGACCTGGCCGGCCACTCGGTCGTCGTACCGTGGCGCGTGGGCGGGAACCCGGAGAACGTGTTGGTCTTCCCCGGCACCGACCGGGCCGTCACCGTGATGGGATGGTCGGGCGACATCCAACTGCGGGACTCCGACCACGCGGTGCTCGCCCAGTTCCAGCGTGACCAGACGGCCGGCCCCTTCTCCGCGGGCACCCCCCTGCTGCCGCCCCTGCGCTACTGGCACCTGCTCCGGCCCCGCGACCCGCAGGGCTCCGCGGCGCTCCGCCGGGTCGGCGACGACGTCGCGGCGGCGCTGCTGGCGGCCGCCATGGCCGAGCCCACCGGGGACGAGGCGGGGGAGGCCGGGACGGCGGACCGGGAAGCGGTGCTCGCACCCGTCCGCGCCCTGTTCCCCGAGGTCGGTCACGAAGCGCTGCTCCGGGGCATCACCGGCGTGGCGCGCCACGCCGCCGAACAGCAGCGCTTCCTGGAGGAACTGCTCGCCCGGCTGGACTCGGCGGTGCGGGGCGTCACCCCGGAGGAACCGCGGCCCCCGCTGGGCGACCGCCTGCTCGCCTCCGCGCTGAACGGCGGCGGCCTGACCGAACGCGACGAGCGCTGGTTCTACGACTTCCAGCACTACCTCTTCGAGCTGCCGCAGCTCCTCGCCCGGTCGATGAAGAGCCTGGCGGAACCGTCCCCCGCGGGCATCTTCCACCTGTCGCTCGCCAAGCAGGGGCCGTTGGAGCACCTGAACGCGGTGGCCCTGCCCGAACTGCCCGCCGTGGTGGCGCTCAGGGCGGCCTCGGAGGCCACCGTGCAGGAGCACCGGGAGGCGCTGGACGCCTTCCTCGGTGAACTGGACGCGCAGGGGCTGACGGAGCTGGACCCCGGCCACTGGCGCCGGGTGCACCTGGCGTTCGACCCCGACACGTTCGTCGGGCCGGGCGCCACGCACGGGTACACGAGGGGGACCCTGCTCGACCTGGACGGCGGCGCGTTCCTCGTCTTTCCCGACGACTGGTACCAGTTCGTCCGCGAATACGGACACTACGAGATCAAGGGCAAGCACTACGGTGCGCTGTACCACGACCCGACCGGCCGCTTCGAGACACCGGCCCCCTACACCCCGGTGTCCGAGGAGCCGTTCGTGCCGGAGCCGACCCGGGCGCCCGGCTGGGTCGCCGCCTTCCGCACCGACCTGGCCGAGCGCGGCCCCGTGCCGTGGCGCCCCGAGGCCGCCGAGGAGTTCGCCCGGCTCACCGGCGTCACCCCGACCACGGCCCGGCTGGTGCTCGCCGGAGTGCCGCAGACCGACGACAAGCGCGCGAGCGTGCCCTCCGCGACCCTCAAGGTCATCGGGGTGAAGTCCGCCGACGCCCGCGTGTCCAAGGAGGAGCTGAGGTCCCTCGACAGCGGCGCCCTGCGGGCCGTCCTGGCGGCACTGCTGCCCACCGAACCCTCCCGGCTCTGGACGCACGGCCCCGACACCGCACGCGCTGCCGAGGTCTGGAACGAGCGTTTCGGCCGAAGGACCCCACTGCCCGAAGAGGTGCTGCACGACGCCGTCCGCACCGTCGAGTCCGTCGGCTGGGCGCCCGCCGACGCCCTGCGGGGCTTCGTGGACCTGGCCACCGAGCCCCGGCTGACGAAGGACCTGACCTGGAGCGTCGGCCGCTACTACCTGGAGACCGCCGAGAAGTCGCCCGGCTTCGACGGCTCGGTCCTCAAGGGCTCGGTGGCCCTGGCCGCATGGCTCGCCCACCGGCTCCCGTCCGGCGACCCGCTGCGCGCCGCCCTGCCCGGCGTCCTGACCGCGCTGCGCGAACGGCTGGCCCATCCCGGCCTGCTGCTCGCCCTCGACCGGCGGGGTGTCGACTGGGAGGCGTTCCGGCGGGCTGCCGGAGACCCCACGGAGACCGGCGACGACTTCGAACGCCACGGCGCGGTCGTCCTGGGCACCGAGCGGTCGGAACCGGTCCCCGCCGTCCGGCCCGCGCTCCTGGACGCGGCCGGTCACGACCCGCACCTGGCGGCGCTGTTCACCGGCGAGCGGCCGAACGCCCAGGAGACCGCACTGCGCCTGGTCCACGACCGGCCGTTCGCCGAACTGCTCGCCGACCCGGGCCACCCGATGGCCGGGGAGCGCGACGCCGGCGGGCTGTGGTGGCCCCAGGACCCCGCCCGCTCGGTGCCCGACCTGGTCGGTGAGGCGGCCAAGCGGTACGGCATCGGCGAGGACGCCGCCGCCCTCTACCTGATGCTGCTCGCCATGCCGGACCCCACCGACCGCAACACCGCCCGCTGGACCGGCTGGGGCGGGCAGCGCGGCGGAACGGCCAGGCTCCGCGCGGCCCGCGCCGAACTGGCCGCCACCGACCTCGTGGTCGAGGGCAGCCGTTCCAAGGCCGGACGCTCGCTGTTCCTGCCCGGCGGCTGGACCCAGCCGCCGAACCCGCACCTCCCTCTGGAGCGGTGGAAGCTGCCGATGTACGACCTGCTGGAGGGCGAGGCGCCCGTCCTGGGGGTCGTCGTGCCCACCCGGCCCGTCGCCGGGCTGTACCGCGAGGCCTGGCAGCGCGTCCAGGACGGGGACGGGCCGCGCCTGGAGGAACTGGAGGTGCCGCGGCCGCGCAAGCGCCGCCGCTGACGTCCGCCACCGGAGGGGACGGCCGTCGGGCGGCTGTCCCCTCCGCCTCCTGTCCACCCCCTGCACGCCACGCACCTGGACCCATGACCGCACGCAAAGAGACCGCCACCGAGGTGGCGGTGCCGACGGCTCGCACGCAGCCGTACCTGATCGGCATACGTCACCACAGTCCCGCCCTGGCCGTCGCCGTCCCCCGGTTGCTGGACGCGGCGGACGCCGAGGTCGTCTGCGTGGAACTGCCGGCCGACTTCCAGCCCTGGCTGCCGTACCTCGCCGATCCGCGGACCGTGGCGCCGGTGGCTCTGAGCGGTGCCCGGCAGGACGGCCGGCTGCACCTCTACCCGCTCGCCGACTTCTCGCCGGAACTGGCGGCGATCCGCTGGGCGCGGGACCGGGGCGCGGAGGTGGTCTGCTGCGATCTGCCACTGGCGGACCCGGCGTGGTTCCGCGGGCCGCCGGACGGAACCGGCGTCGACGTCGACGAGCTGTGGGACGGCACCGTCGAGGCACTGGCGCCGGGCAGCGCTCCCGAGGCCGTGCGCCGCGCCGCCCTCGCCTTCGGGCGGGCGCTGCGCGAGGACACCGCGGCCCGCGCCGGGATCGGTGCCGGTGACCTCGCCCGCGAGGCACACATGCGCCGGGTCCTCGCCGCCCGGGGACAGCGCCGGGTCGCGGCGGTGATCGGTGCCTTCCACGTGCCCGGACTGTCCGACGAGGGCGACCCGGGGGCGGTGGCGGAGACCGCGCCGGACGCGGGGCCGGGGCCGGGCTCCCCGGTCGTCACGTCCCTCGTGCCGTACGCCTTCGCCCTGCTGGACCCCGGCTCCGGGTACCCGGCCGGCATCCGCGCCCCGCGCTGGCGGCAGGCGGTGCTCGACGCCGGTGGCGACCCCGGCCGCGTCCGGGCCGCCGCCGCCCGGTTGCTCACCGAAGTGTGCCGTGAGATCCGCGCGTCCGGCGACACGGCGGGCACCGGTGAGGCCGTCGAGGCCCTGCGGCTGGCCTGCGACCTCGGCACCCTGCGCGGTCTGCCCGCACCGGGCCGCCGGGAACTGGTGGAGGCGGTGACGTCCGTACTCGGCCGGGGCCAAGCCCTCGAACGGGAGTTGGGGGCCGTCCTGGTCGGCACGGGACGCGGCCGCCTCGCGCCCGGCACCCCCCGCTCCGGCCTCGGACCCTGGGTGGAGGCCGAACTGGCCGCGCTGCGGCTGCCCGGACCGGCCGACCCGGGCGGCCGGGACCTTCGGCTCACGCCGCTGCGCTCCGCGCTCGACGCCCGGCGCGAGATCCTGCTCCAGCGTCTGAGGGAATGCGGGGTGGGCTACGCGGAGCCCGTCGAGGTGACCACGGCCGGGGAGGGCAGCGCGCTCACCACCCGGTGGCGGGTCGCGTGGACCCCGTCGGTCGCCGCCCGCCTCGACCTCGTCGGCGTCCGCGGGGTGACCGCCGCCCAGGCGGCCGACGGCACCCTGAGGGAGAACCACCGCAGGGCGGCCGAGGCCGGCCGGGTCACCCCGGCCCGGGTCGTCGCCCTCCTGGGGGCCGCGGCCCGGTGCGCGCTCACGGACCTGCTCCACGACGGCCTCACCGAGGCCGAGCGCGTCCTGCCGGGCGCCGCCGGACTGCCCGAACTCCTCGACGCCCTGGACCTGTTGGAGTCCATACGCCGACGGCATCTGCCCGGCACCACCGAACGCGTCCGGACCCGGGCGGCCCGGCTCGCCGGCCTCCTGCTGGACGCCGCCGTCCGCGTCCTGCCGGGCCTGGCGGGCAGCGACGAGCCCCGGGACGCCGTCGCGGTCGTCACCCTCGCCGTCCGCAGCGCCGCGGACCGGCTCGGGCTGCGGCTGGACGGCGAGTTGTCCGCGCTCTCCCGCACCGGTTCCCCGCTCCTCCAGGGCGCCGCCCAGGCGGCCCGGGTACTGCTGGACCTCGACGGCTCGGACGTGCTCGGGACGAGGCTCGCCGGCTGGGTGGACACGGCGACCGGGGCCGACGGACGGCGTCGGCTGGAACGCCGGCTCACCGGGGTGCTCGTCGCGGCCGGATTCCTGATCGAGTCCGCGTCCACCGCTCTCGGCCCGCTGTTCGAGCGGGTGGAGACCATGAGCGACCGCGGCTTCCTCGACCGGCTGTACGCCTTGCGCGGCGGCTTCCGGGCGCTCACA
Organism: Streptomyces sp. NPDC111628; assembly: GCF_055635195.1. Taxonomy (NCBI): domain Bacteria; kingdom Bacillati; phylum Actinomycetota; class Actinomycetes; order Kitasatosporales; family Streptomycetaceae; genus Streptomyces; species Streptomyces sp. NPDC111628. The sequence continues at coordinate 399,336 of NZ_JBVKBZ010000002.1, forward strand.
CCGCAAGGACGGACCCGTGTGCTCGCGGCCGTCTCCGACCGCCTGGGCGACCGGCCCGACCTGCGGCTTCCCGCCCCGCCCGAGCTGGTCGGGCGGTGGGCCGCGGCCGACGGGGAGGGCTTCGCCCTGCTGCGGGAGCTTGGCCTGGCGGACCTGGTGAGGGCCCCGGCGGCAGAGGACGCCGGGGCGACGTCGGATCCGGCGCCGAGGGCGGAGCGTTCCGCCGCCGAGGCCCCGCACGGAGCCGGAGCCCCACGGCTCGGCCCCGCGGACCGCTGGCGGCTGCTGCTCGGCCGCGACACCGCGAGACTCCCCGCGGCCCTGCGGCCGTACGCCAGGGCACTCGACGAACTCTTCGACCGGGAGGGCGAGGAGACGGGCGAGGAGAGCGGGGAGACGAAGGAGGGCGGGGACGGCGAACCGGAACCCGGCGCGAACGGGACCTCCGGAGACGGCGACGACGACCGGACCGGCGGCGGAGCGCGGAGCTTTCCCAGCGTCCGGCACTGGGCCGAGGACCTCCGGACGCTGTTCGGCGCGCAGATCCGGGAGGAAGTCCTCGAACGTGCCGTCGCCGACGGCCGTACGGACGCCGTCCCGCTGCTCGACCCGGCCTCCGTACGGCCCTCCGTGGAACTGCTGTCCGCCGTGCTGACCCTGGCCAGGGGGATGCCCGAGCAGCGGGTGGCGAGCCTGCGGCCGCTCGTGAAGCGGCTGGTCGAGGACCTCACCAAGGAGCTCGCCACCCGCCTGCGCCCCACCCTGACGGGCCTGACCACCCCGCGCCCCACCCGCCGCCCCGGCGGCCCGCTCGACCTGCCCCGCACGCTGCGGGCCAACCTCGCGCACACCCGCCGCCGGGAGGACGGACGGGTCGAAGTCGTCCCCGAGCAGCCGGTGTTCAGGACCCGGACCGCACGGCAGAACGACTGGCGGCTGATCCTGGTCGTCGACGTCTCCGCCTCCATGGAGACCTCGGTCGTCTGGTCGGCGCTCACCGCCGCGATCCTGGGCGGCGCGCCCATGATCTCCACCCACTTCCTCACCTTCAGCACCCAGGTCGCCGACCTCACCGGCCTGGTCGCCGACCCCCTCTCGCTGCTCCTCGAGGTGGAGGTCGGCGGCGGGACACACATCGCGGCCGGTCTCGCCCACGCCCGCTCCCTGGTGAAGGTGCCCGACCGGACCCTGATGGTGGTCGTCAGCGACTTCGAGGAGGGTGGCGCGGTCGAGGGACTGCTGGCCGAGGCCAGGGCACTGGTGTCCTCCGGCGTCCGGCTGCTGGGCTGCGCCGCGCTGGACGGCGAGGGAACGCCCCGCTACTCCGTGCCCGTCACCCGCCAACTCGTGGCCGCCGGAATGCCGGTGGCCGCCCTCAGCCCGCTCTCGCTCGCCCGCTGGGTCGGCGGGCAGGTCCGTGGAGCCGCCCGATGACCCGTCCCCGCCCGGGCACTGCCCCCTCGCTCCCGCCGGTCGCGCCGGAGGTGTTCGCCGCCGCGGTGGAAGGCCTGTCCACCCGGTTGCGCCGCAGACTCGACGCGGCCGTCGAGTCGCTGGCCGCGACCCCCGTCGACGCCGCCGAGGACGGCACGTACGGCATCCGCTGCGGCGAGGACGCGCGGGTCACCCTGACGCCCGGCCCGTCCGGCACGATCACCTCACCGGACCAGGCCCGCTGCACCTGCCTCCTGTCCCCGCGCTGCCTGCACCGCACCGCCGCCCTGGGCGCCGCCCCGGTCGCGGACCACGCTCCGCCGGCCGAAACGACTCCGTCCACCGAAACGGCTCCGCCCACCGCACCGGCTCCGCCCACCGCACCGGCCGCCCCTCCCGCGCGCGGGCCCTCCGCCGGGCAGGTCCGCGCCGCCGAGGGGCTCTGGACGGCGGCCGCGGCCGTCCTGGCGGCCGGGATCACCGCGGCGGGCGCGGTTCTCCAGGCCGAGTTGCTCCGGGCCGCGCACACCGCACGCCTGGCCGGCCTGCACCGTGCGGAGGGCGCGGCCCTCGACGTCGTACGCCACCTGCGCGAGGCGCGCGACCCGCAGGGTGCCCACCGGGTCCAGCGGCCCGCCGAGTCGGTCGCCGCCCTGCGGGAAATCCTCCTCGTCACCCACCGTCTGAAGGCCGCCGACCCCGACCCCGAGCTGATCGGCGCCGTCCCCCACAACCACCACACCGACGGACCGCTGCGCCTCTACGGCGTCTGCCGGGAACCGGTGGTCGGACCCGGTGCCCTGGGCGGTGTCCTCACGCATCTCGTCGACGACGCCGGCCGCTGGTACACCCTCCGCGACGTCGCACCGGGGGGACCGGAGCGAGCCCGCCGCGCCGGGACCGCACATGTCGCCGTCCGGTCCTTCCTGAGCGATCACGAGCGGCTGTCGCGCGGCGGTCTGGTCGTCACCGGGGCCGTCGTCGCCCCGGACGGCCGCCTGCTCACGGAACCCGGCGTCCGGGCCACCTTCGCCGCCGGACGCCCCTGGGCCGGCCTCGTGCCCGCGGCCGCCGCCGACGGGGCCGCGCCTGCCCCGCCGCTGACCGGGTGCGACGTGGAGATCGTCGCCGCCGACGGCGAGGAGGTGCTGGCCCGGGTCCGCACCGACGACGCTCCGGGGCCGACGGTCCGGCTGGCACCGGCCCACCACCATCCCGCCCTAGCGCACACCGCCAACCTCCGGCGACTGGGCGCGTGTCCGGGGCTGCGGGTACGGCTGCTGGGCCGCGTCGACCCCGACCGGCTCACGACCCTGCGCCCACTGGCCGTCGGGCCGGTTCCCGGCGCAGGGGCGGCGACCCTCCGCTTCCCGCAGGAGTGGCGGGACCGCGCCGACCTCGGCTACGACCAGCTGTGCGACGCGCACTTCCCGGCAGCGGCTCCCGGTCCGGCCCCGTCGCCGCCCACCGTCGGCGACGCCCGTCCGGTCGACTCGCCGCTCCGGCGCGTGCGCGACCTGGTCGAACTGGCGGTCACGGGCGGACGGCGCGCCGCCGCGGAACCCGCGCGCGACAGCGACCGCGGCGCCCACGCCGCAGCGCTGCGCCGCGGCGGGTTCGCCACCGGCGCGGACCTGTTCGCCGCGCTCGGCGCGGTGGCCGCCCGCAGTCCCCGCGACGCCTTCGGCCGCCCGGCCGGGGACGACCGGGACCAGTACGCGGCCCAGTGGCTGGCCACGACCGTCTACCTCACCGCCACGGAAGCGGCCCTGCGGCGCGGCCTCTGGCGCCGGTGACCCGGAAGCCCGGCGGGACGGCCCGGCGGAAGGCCCGGCGTCAGCGCCGCAGTTCCTTGTGCGCCGTCTCCGGCAGCCGCAGGTACACCAGCGAGGACAGCAGACACAGCACGGCGACGTACCAGGGGAAGATCCCGGCGTGGCCCAGGTCCTTGAAGAGCGTGCCCACGTACGGTGCCGTGCCGCCGAACAGCGCCACCGTGAGCGAGTAGGGGAAGCCGATCCCGGCCGCCCGCACCCGGGGCGGAAAGACCTCGGCGTTGACGGCGGCGCTGATGGAGGTGAAGCCGGTCAGCAGGACCATCCCGGCGCACTGCACGAGCAGCAGGACGGCGAAGGAGTCGCGCAGGGAGTGCAGCAGCGGCACGCTCAGCAGCGCGAAGCCCACGCCGAAGAAGAGCAGCAGCGGACGCCGCCCGAAGCGGTCGGAGAGCATCCCGCCGACCGGCTGGAGCAGCCCGAAGAAGGCCAGCGAGATCGTCCCCGCGAGCAACGCGTCCGACTTGGCGACCCCCGCGTTGAGTTCGGCGTACGTCGGCAGGTACGACGTCCAGGTGTAGTAGGCGATCGTGCCGCCCGCCGTGATGCCGCAGATCAGCAGGGACTCGCGCGGATGACGGCGCAGTGCCTCGAACAGGGCCGGACGCGGCGCCCGTTGCTGCTCGGTGCTGCGGGTCTCCTGAGCGCCCTGCCGGATCCAGAAGCCGACCAGGCTGAGGACGGCGCCGAACACGAAGGGGAGCCGCCACCCCCAGCCGTTCATCCGGTCCTCGCTCAGCGTGTCCACCAGCAGCGTCGCGATCCCGGACGCCACCAGCTGCCCGGCCGTGGTCGAGACGTACTGGAAGCTGGAGAACAGGCCGCGCCGCCCCGGCCCCGCCGACTCCACCAGGAAGGTCGTCGAGGCCGCGAACTCGCCGCCCACCGAAAGCCCCTGGAGCAGCCGCGCGACCACGAGGAACACCGGGGCCAGCACACCCGCCGCCGCGTACGTCGGGGTCAGCCCGACCAGCAGACTGCTGCCGCCCATCAGCAGGATGGTGACGGTCAGCGCGGCGCGCCGCCCCCGCCGGTCCGCGATCGCGCCCATCAGCAGCCCGCCGACGGGCCGCATGAAGAAGCCCACCGCGAAGACGGCGAACGTCGACAGCAGCGGCACCAGCGAGTTGTCCGCGCCCTTCGGGAAGACCTGGTCCGCGATGTAGGTGGCGAGGAAGGTGTAGGCGTACCAGTCGTACCACTCCACCGCGTTGCCCACCGAGGCGGCGAGGAGCTGGCGTACGGGCCGTCGGGTCGGGGGCGCCGGTGCTTCCGTGTCCATGCCTGTCATGATCGCGACCATCCCCGGGCGGGGGACCCCGCACACCTCGCGTACCGGTGACTTTCACACCAGCGCCACCGGACCCTTCCCTGACGTTTGCTGCTCCTGGAACACTCCTTTCGCGCGCAATCCGTCATCACCCGGCACCGTCCGGCCGGTTGAACCCCCCAAGGCGAGAGGTCCCTCACCCCCATGGCCGAAGTGAACCGGCGCAGATTCCTCCAACTCGCGGGCGCCACCACGGCGTTCAGCGCCCTGTCCGCGAGCATCGACCGGGCCGCGGCGCTCCCGGCGAACCACCGCTCGGGGTCGATCGAGGACGTCGAGCACATCGTCGTCCTGATGCAGGAGAACCGTTCTTTCGACCACTACTTCGGCAGGCTGCGCGGGGTCCGCGGCTTCGGCGACCCGCACCCGGTGGCGCTGGACGGCGGCAGGTCGGTGTGGCACCAGCGCAAGGGCGACGGCACGGAGGTGCTGCCCTTCCACCCGGAGGCCGACGACCTCGGCATGCAGTTCCTCGAAGGGCTGCCGCACGGCTGGTCCGACGGGCAGGACGCCTACCACAACGCCAAGTACGACCGCTGGCTGCCCGCCAAGGGCACCACCACCATGGCGTACCTGACCCGCGAGGACATCCCCTTCCACTACGCGCTCGCCGACACCTTCACCGTCTGCGACGCCTACCACTGCTCCTTCATCGGCTCCACCGACCCCAACCGCTACTACCTGTGGTCCGGGCACACCGGCAACGACGGCGCGGGCGGCGGCCCGGTCCTCGGCAACGACGAACTCGGCTACGACTGGACGACGTATCCCGAGCGCCTGGAGGCGGCCGGGGTCTCCTGGAAGATCTACCAGGACGTCGGCGACGGCCTCGACGCGGCCGGCCACTGGGGCTGGATCGACGACGCCTACCGGGGCAACTACGGCGACAACTCCCTGCTGTACTTCAACAAGTACCGGGGCGCCGAGCCCGGCGACCCCCTGTACGACAAGGCCCGCACCGGCACCGACGCGAGGAGCGGCGAGGGCTACTTCGACCGGCTGCGCGCCGACGTCAAGGCGGGCAAGCTGCCGAAGATCTCCTGGATAGCCGCCCCGGAGGCCTTCTCCGAGCACTCCAACTGGCCCTCGAACTACGGCGCCTGGTACATCTCCCAGGTCCTGGACGCGCTCACCTCAAACCCGGCGGTGTGGGCGAAGACGGCCCTGTTCATCACGTACGACGAGAACGACGGCTTCTTCGACCACGTGGTGCCGCCGCTGCCGCCGAAGTCCGCCGCGCAGGGCCGGTCCACCGTCGACGTGTCCCTGGACGTCTTCGAGGGCAGCGCCACCCACCGCGAGGGCTTCTACGGGCTCGGCCCGCGCGTGCCCATGCTGGTGGTCTCGCCCTGGAGCACGGGCGGTTTCGTCTGCTCCGAGACCTTCGACCACACCTCGGTCATCCGCTTCATGGAGCGCCGCTTCGGCGTCCACGAGCCGAACATCTCACCGTGGCGCCGCGCCGTCTGCGGCGACCTGACCTCCGCCTTCGACTTCTCCCGCACGGACAGCCGCCCGGCCCGGCTGCCGGACACCGACGCCTACGAGCCGCCGGACCGCGAACGCCACCCCGACTACCGTCCGACGCCGCCCGCGGACCCCGGCATGCCCCGGCAGGAACGCGGGACGCGCCCCTCCCGCCCGCTGCGCTACGCCCCGTACGTGGACGGTGCCGTGGACACGGCGGCCGGGAAGTTCACGCTGGCCCTCGCCTCCGGTGCCCGGGCCGGAGCCGCCTTCCTCGTCACCTCCGGCAACCGCACCGACGGCCCCTGGACGTACACCACCGAGGCCGGCAAGACCCTCGCGGACACCTGGAACTCGGCGTACTCCGGCGGTTCCTACGACCTGACCGTGCACGGCCCGGCCGGCTTCCTGCGGGTCTTCCGGGGCGCCAACGCGGTCGCCGGACCCGCAGGACCCGAGGTCACCGCACGGCACCACGGCGAGGACCTCCGGCTGACCCTCACCCACACCGGCACCGGCACGGTCCGGCTTCGGATCGCGAACGCCTACGACGGCGGCACCCGGACCCTCGCCGTCCGCGCCGGCGCCACCGTGCACCACACCGTCGGCCTCGCGCGCAGCCGGCGCTGGTACGACGTGACGGTCACCTCCGAGACCGACCCGGCCTTCCTGCGCCGCTTCGCCGGGCACGTGGAGAACGGCCGCCCGGGAACCAGCGACCCGGCGATCACCACGGACTGAGGCGACGCCCGGACCGGCGGCTAGAGCCGCGTGAGGTGCCCCGGCCCCGGCTGCCGGGGCACCAGCCCGGGCCCCGCCGGTGCCGGTCCCTCCGGCTCCGTCTGCGGACCCGCGAGCACCGGACCCGCGAGCACCGGTGCGGCCGTCTCCGGCCGCTCGGGGGCCGCCCGGCTCAGCTGGAGCACTCCCCAGGCGGCCAGCGCCGCACCGGTCAGCGCGAGGAGCACGCCGCCCGCGCCGCCCCTGAGCCGTTCCCCGAGCAGGGAGAGCCCGATCACCGCGGCGGCCACCGGATTGGCCAGGGTCACCACCGCCAGCGGGGCGCCGAGACCGCCGCGGTACGCCGTCTGGGACAGCAGCAGTCCGCCGGTCGCGAAGGCGGCCACCAGCACGGCCACGCCGATCACCTGGACGCTCAGGAGCGGGCCCGACCGGTCGGTGACGGCGACCGTGACGGTCTGGGTGAGGGCCGAGGCCACGCCGGACGCGATCCCGGACGCCGTCGCGTGCCGCAGTCCCGGCCGGGTGCCGGGCCACGACAGCACGCCGATCAGCGCCGCCGTCGCGCCGGACACCGTCAGCGCCTCCGGCACGCTCAGCACGTCGTCCGGGGCGGGCCCCGAGGCGGTGAGCAGCAGCGCGCCGAGGCCCAGCAGCGTCAGCCCGGTGCCCCGCCACTCGATCGCGCTCACCCGCCGGCCCGCCAGCCGCGCCCCCAGGGGCACCGCCGCCACCAGGGTGAGCGCACCGAGCGGCTGGACCACGGTGAGGGGGCCGTACTTGAGCGCCACCACGTGCAGCAGTGCCGCCGAGGCGTTGAGCGCGACCGCCCACCACCAGGCGCCGGAGGTCAGCATCCGCAGCGGACCGGCGCCGGAGGCGCGCGAGGCCAGCCGCTCCTGGGCGACGGCCGCGGCGGCGTAGGCGCAGGCGGAGACGAGCGACAGCAGTACGGCGACCAGAGCGGCGTTCACCGGCCCGCCCCGACCAGCTCGGGCCGCTCGGCGGACGACCGGCGTCGGACCTCGGACCGCCGGTGAGGGAGGGCGCACCGCGGCCGGCGGGGCCGTTCGGGCAGCCGCAGTACCGCGAGCGCGAGGCCGAGCAGGGCCGTGGCCACGATCACGTCGAGCCAGTAGTGGTTGGCGGTGCCCACGATGACCAGCAGCGTCACCAGCGGATGCAGCAGCCACAGCCAGCGCCACCGGGTCCGCGTCGCGACGATCAGACCGATCGCCAGCATCAGGGCCCAGCCGAAGTGCAGCGAGGGCATCGCCGCGAACTGGTTCGACAACGTGTCGGTGCGCGGCGGCCCGTACACCGAGGGCCCGAAGAGCCGGGCCGTGTCGATCAGGCCGGTGGCGGCCAGCATGCGCGGCGGGGCGAGCGGGAAGAGGAGGTGCAGCACCAGCGCGGCGCCGGTCACGGCGGCCAGCACCCGGCGGGCCCAGAGATAGTGCGCGGGCCGTCGCAGGTAGAGCCAGACCAGGAAGGCCACGGTGGCCGGGAAGTGGACGGCGGCGTAGTACGTGTTCGCGACGTGTATCAGCGTGTCGCCGTGCAGCAGCAGCGACTGGACCGCGCCCTCGTCGGGCAGCCGGAGCACCCGCTCCCAGTCCCACACGTGGTGGGCGTTGCGGAACGCCTCCGCGGTCTCTCCCGTCGCCAGTCGGCGGCCGAACTTGTACACGAGGAAGAGCCCGGCCACGAGCAGCAGCTCACGGACGAGCGGTGGGCGCGCGGGCGCGTCCGGCCCCGCTTCTGCAGGCTCGCTGCGGGCATTCATCCCCCGGCCCCTTCGCTGACGGTGGTGCGTGTGGCTCGTCGGGTACGAGGGCGTGTGACGGTTCTCATCGATACGACCTCGTTCCGATACGCCAGTGTACCGATACGGTGGTGTACCGGTACACTGGCGTATCGATAGACATACGACACACCGGAAACGGGAAGGAGCGGGGCCGATGACGTCGCAGGACGCGGACCGACCGGAAGCGGTCGGCACCTCGCGCCGCTCCAAGATCACGCCAGAGCGTGAGCAGGAGTTCTTCGACGCCGTGCTCGACCAGCTCCGCTCCTGCGGCTACGACGCCGTCACCATGGAGGGCATCGCCGCCAGCACCCGGTGCAGCAAGTCCACGCTCTACCGGCAGTGGAAGACCAAGCCCCAGTTCGTGGCCGCCGCACTGCGCTCCAACCGCCGGGTGCGCTTCACCGACATCGACAGCGGTTCGCTCGCCGAGGACCTCCGCCAGGCGGCCGCGGCCGCGGGCGAGGGCGCGGGCAAGGACACCGGGCTGCTCCAGGCGCTCGGCCACGCGGTCATGGAGGACCCGGAGCTCAAGTGCGCGCTGCGCGAGGCGCTCGTCGAGCCGGAGATCGCCGCGCTGCGGGCGATCCTCGCGCGCGGTGTGGCCCGGGGAGAGGTGCCGGCCGGCCACCCGGCGCTGGAGTACGTGCCCGCACAGCTCTTCGGCATGCTGCGGATGCGGCCCGTCCTGGAGGGCGAGCAGGCGGACGCGGCCTACCTCGTGCGCTTCGTGGAGGCCGTGGTGCTGCCGGCGCTCGGCCTCCCCTGATACCCAGGCCGCCGTCCACGGGATGACTGGACGGTGGCCTGCCCGCGCCGCACCGTGGGGACGGGGGCGGCGCGCACCCCCGGCCGGGTGGGGCACCCTTTGAGCGGAAGGGCGCCCCGCCCGGCCGACAGTTTCCCGGCGGTACCTCCGCGGGCACCGCCGGGCCGGTCAGACGTCCTGGCCGTCGCCCCCGCCGCCGCCCGAGGTGTCCACCTCGATGCCCTTGGTGATCTCGTCGATGACCGTCTGCTTCTGGTCGGTGTCGACACCGAAGCGCACGACGACGATGCGCTCGGGGTCGGCGGGCGAGGGGAAGGCCAGCGACTCGACGAAGCCGTCGGAGCCCTTGGCGGTGACCGCCTTCCAGCGGACCAGGTAGCCCTTCTGCCCGGCGACCGTGACCGCCTTGGAGGCCAGCTCGTCGTGCGAGGTGATCCCGCCGTAGGACTTGCCGCCGTAGGACTCCTCGGCGTTCGCCTCGATGTCGGCCTTGGCGACCTCCTCCGCGGTGTCGCCCTCGGTCTCCAGGAGCATCGCGGGCGCCGAGTAGGCGCCGCCCTTCGTGCAGGAACTGGAGGTGTCGCCGGGGCACTTGTAGGCGTCGTCCGACGTCACCTGCGCGCCGACCTGCAACTCCTGCCCCGACCAGCCGTCCGGTATGGGCAGGCTGATCCCGCTGAACGCGTCCGTCACCGAGCCGCTGTCGATTGTGGGCGGCTCCGACCCGTCCGGGGAGTCCGGCGCGGGCGACCGGCCGTCCTCGCCACCGCCGTCGCCGCCGCCCGAGTCGCCGAAGGGGTCGTTCCGGTCGCCGGGAGCGCGCCGGTCCTGCTGCGAGGCCCCCGCGTCGTTGCCGCCCGAGCCGTCGTCGGTCAGCGCGTACACGCCGACCCCGATGCCGGCCAGCACCGCCACGGCCGCCGCGACGGCTATGCCGGCACGCAGCCGCCGCCGTCGCGCGGACGGGGGCTGGACGGGTATGCCGGGATAGCCCGGGTGCACGGGGTACGGCACGGCCGCGGTGTCCTGCACCGGCGGCTGGACCGGCGGTTGCCCCGGCGGCTGCGCGGGAGGAGCCCATGCGGCGGCCTCTCCCGCGGGGCGCACCCGGTCGGTCCACGCCGTGCCGTCCCACCAGCGTTCGGTGGCGGGACCGTCATTCTTCTGTCCGGGGTCCGGGTACCACCCGGGAGGAGTCGCCTGCGTCATGTGCCCACCGTATGAGGCGTCGGTGAAAGCCGGATGAGAGGCCCGGCCGCACCCCGTCCTCCGGACGGCCCGGCGCCGCGCGCCGCGCGAGGTTGACGGGCTCCCGGCCGCACCGCCGCTGATGACGGGCCCGGCCCGTCGTTCACGCTTTACCGCATGTCACCCGTCACGGCAACTGGTCGGCGGAGCGCCCACCACTTGCGCGATCGGAGGGCTAGGCTCAGGCTCTGTACGTCATTCGGGCGACTCGGGGAGGTAGCGGGATGACGGAGGTACGGCGGGCGGGCGCCGTCCCGGCCTCCCTCTGGGAGCGCGACGAGGAAGTCGCCACCATCGCGCGCGCGGTGGACACCCTGTGCGCGGACCGCTCGTCGCCCGGCACCCTGCTGGAGGCCCGCGGCGAGGCCGGGGTCGGCAAGACGGCGCTGCTCGCCGAGACCCGCCGGATCGCCGAGGCCCGGGGCTGCACCGTCTGGTCGGCACGCGGCGGCGAGACCCTCAGGTCCGTCCCCTTCAACGTGGTGCGCCAACTGCTCCAGCCCGCCCTGGTGTCCATGCTCCCCGAGGAGGCCCGCGAGTACCTCGGCGACTGGTACGACATCGCGGGTCCCGCCCTCGGCATAGCGGACCCCGGCGAGCGGCAGGCCGACCCGCAGGGCGTGTGCGACGGTCTGGTCGCCGCCGTACGCCGGCTCGCCCGCCGGGAGTGGCCGCTGGTGCTGCTGATCGACGACGCCCACTGGGCCGACCAGGAGACCCTGCGCTGGCTCGCCGCGCTCGCCGAACGGCTCGACGAGACCTCCGTCCTGGTCGTCATCGCCCGCCGCCCCGGCGACGTCAGCGGCGACAGCGCCCGTCACCTGGAGGCGGCCACCGCCGTCGGCCGGCCCCTCGCCCCGCTGAACGCCCTCACCCCCGAGGCGACGGCCGGACTCACCCGCGCCACGCTGGGCGCACACGCCGAGGCCGCGTTCTGCCGCGAGGTGTGGGCCGTCACCGGCGGCAACCCCTACGAGACCGTCGAACTCCTCGCGAAGGTCCAGGACAGCGAATTGCAACCCGTCGAGGCGGAGGCCGCCGAACTGCGCGCCCTGAACCGCTCCGCCCGCGGCGGCGGTCTCGTCGCCCGCCTGGAGCAACTCGGCGTCGACTCCACCCGGTTCGCCTGGGCCGCGGCCATCCTCGGCGGCGGCATCACCGTCGACATGGTGGCCAGGCTCGCCACCCTGGACCGCGCCGACGCCGCCCGCTGCGCCGAGCTGCTCCGGGGCGCCCGGATCCTGGCCGTGCCCGACGCCACCGCCGGGCAACCATCCGCGGGCGACCTGGAGTTCGTGCATCCGCTGATCGCCACCGCCGTCTACAACTCCATCCCCGACGCACTGCGCACGGCGATGCACGGCATAGCGGCCCAGCTGGTCGCCGACTCCGGGCTCGGTGCGGCGGCAGCCTCCCGCCACCTGCTCAAGGTGCACCCCGACGACGACCAGGAAGTCGTCGCCCAGCTGCGCGAGGCCGCCCGCGAGCACCTCGCCGTCGGAGCCCCCGACGCGGCCCGGCGCTGCCTCGAACGGGCACTGCAGGAACCGCCGTTGCCCGAGTCCCACGCCCGCGTGTTGTTCGAACTGGGCTGCGCCACCCTCCTCACCGCGCCCGCCACCACCATCGGTCACCTGCGCACCGCGCTCGCCATGCCCGGCCTCGAGGGCGAGCAGCGGGTGGACGCCGTCTTCCGGCTCTCCCAGGCACTGCTCCACAACGACCAGCTGGAGGAGGCCGTCCGCACCGTCGAGGCGGAGGCCGCCCGCAACCCCGACCCCTCCGCGCGCCTGCGGCTCCAGGCGGCCCAGTACATGTGGGAGGGCATCCACGCCGGCGAGACCTCCTCGCCGCACCGCTCCGCACGCCTGGCCGAACTCGCCGCCACCTGCACCGGCCGCGACAACGCCGAGCGCGCCCTGCTCATCCTGCGCGGCTTCGACGCCATGACCCACGGCGAGAGCGCCGAAGAGGTCGTCGAGCTGTGCGACCGCGCCCTCGTCAACGGCCGCCTGGCACCCGGACTCGGCTGGACCGGCACCGAGTGGGGCCTGGAACTGCCGATGATGCTGGCCAGCTCCTACGCCTACGCCGACCGGCTCGACCGCGCCGAAGCACTGTTCACCGAGGCCCTGCGCGCCTACGAGAGTGCCGGCTGGAGCGGCGGCCACCTCTCCCTCGCGCATGCCTACGTCGGCCTCGGCCACCGCAGGAGGGGCCGCCTGAGGGAGGCCGAGCAGTCGCTGCGCGAGTCCCTGCGCATCGCCGAACGCGTCGGCCGCGGACTGCCGCTGTACTGGTCGGCGACCTGCAACCTGATCGACACCCTGCTCGCCCGCGGCCATGTCGAGGAGGCCAGGACCGTCGCCGACCAGTACGGCTTCGCCCCGCCGTACCCGTCGACGATCGTGCTGCCCGACCCGCGCCCGGTGCGTGCCCGGCTGCTGCTCGCCACGGGCCGCACCAAGGAGGGCGTCAACGAACTGGAGGCCGCCGAGAAGGCCGCCGCCGCGCGGGGCCGCCACAACCCGGTGGTCGTCCCCTGGGCGACCGAACTGGCCCGGGCGCTGGCCGGCGAGGACCCCGGCCGCGCCGCCCGACTGGCCACCGACGCCCGCCGCCAGGCCGAGCGCTTCGGCACGGACACCGCGATAGGGGAGGCCTTGCGCTGTGCCGCAGCCCTGGAGACCGGCCAGCGCGCGGTCCGGCTCGCCGCCCAGGCCGTCGCGTACCTGGAGGCATCGCCCTGCCAGTACGAGCACGCCGCCGCCCGCGTGGAGTACGGACTCGCGGCCCGCTCGGCGGCCGAGCTGAACCGGGGACTGGCGCTGGCCGAGTCCTGCGGCGCCGACGGCCTCGCGGCCCGCGCCCGCGAGGCCCTAGCGGTGGTGGGCCAAGCGGGCTGAGGGTCGTCAGGGGGCGCCGAGGGGATTCACTCCGCGGCGTCGTCCGCCTCCTCGGCCAGCACCCGCTGGGCCGTCGCGAACGCCGAGTTCGCCGCCGGGACCCCGCAGTACACCGCGGTCTGGAGCAGCACCGCGCCGATCTCGTCCGGCGTCAGCCCGTTGCGGCGCGCCGCCCGCACATGCATGGCCAGCTCCTCGTAGTGGCCGTGCGCGACCAGCGCCGTCAGCGTGACCATGCTGCGCTCGCGGCGCGAAAGCGTCTCGTCGGTCCAGATCTCGCCCCATGCGTAGCGCGAGATGAAGTCCTGGAAGCGGGCGGTGAACGGCGACTGCCGCGCCTGCGCCCGGTCCACGTGCGCGTCGCCCAGCACCTCGCGCCGCACCGCCATGCCCCGCCGGACCCCGCGGTCGAAGTGCGCCCGCAGCGCCGTCAGCACCGCCTCGGGCCGCTCGGCCGGCGCCAGGTGCGAGGCACCCGGGATCTCCGTCAGCGTCGCGCCCGGCACCGCGTCGGCGATCTCCCGCAGGTGCGAGGGTGGCGTGGCCGGGTCCTCGCGCCCCGCGACCAGCAGGGTCGGCGCGGAGATCTCACCGACCCGCTCCCGCAGGTCGAAGGCGGCCAGCGCGTCGCAACAGGCCGCGTACGCACCGGGATCGGCCTCCCGGTGGTCCCGGACCAGCCGCGGCACGGTGAACCCCGGCGTGAACCACCGCGCGTCCGCACTGTCCGCGAGCCGTGCCAGCCCCTCCTCGCGCACCTGCGCGGCCCGCTCCTGCCACGGCTCGGCTCCGTTGAAGTGCGCCGACGAGCAGACGACCGCCAGGGAGGACACCCGCTCCGGGTGGTGCACCGCCAGATGCAGGCCCACCGCACCACCCAGGGACACCCCGGCGTGGGCGAACCGCTCCACCCCGAGCGAGTCGGCGAGCGCCAGCACCAGATCGGCCAGGTCCCCGACGGTGGCGCCGGGCCCGATCAGATCGGCCCGGGAACCTCCGTGCCCCGGCAGGTCCCAGCGGATCACCCGGTGCCGGACGGACAGTTCGGGCGCCACCGCGTCCCACAGCGCGTACGAGGTGCCCAGCGAGGGACCGAGCAGCAGTGGGGGAGCGGAAGCGGGGCCTTCGGACAGGTGGTTGAGCATGGTCGTCAACGTCGCTCCAGAGCACGGTCGGTGAGGGCGGCAGCGGCGCCCGTGTAGCCGGTGGGGTCGGTCGGTCCGGCCAGGTCGAGGTCCCGCAACTCCGGTACCCCGGCCAGGAGTTCGTCCAGGTTCCGGTCCTCGGCGTAGGCGCGCGCCGCCAGTTCGGTGAGCAGTTCCCTGGCACGGGCCCGCCCGAGCACCGGCGCCAGTTCGGCCGAGAGCCGCTCCGAGACGATCAGCCCGTGGGTGAGCCCGAGGTGCGCCCGCATCACGTCCGGACGCACCCGCAGCCCCTCGGCCAGCTCCGCGGCGTCGCGCGCGGCGCCGCCGGTCAGCCGCAGCAGGTCCCGCAGCGGCTCCCACTCGGCGTGCCAGGCCCCGGCCGGACGCTCGTCCTCGGCGGCCAGCGAGCCGTACAGCGTGGCCGCGAGCTGCGGTGCGCGCCGGGCGGCCGCCGCGATCATCGTGGACCGCACCGGATTGGCCTTGTGCGGCATCGCCGACGAGCCGCCCCCGCTGCCCTCGGCGACCTCGCCGATCTCGGTGCGCGACAGCGTCAGCACGTCCACGGCGAGCTTCCCGAGCGCCCCGGCGGTGAAGGCGAGGGCCCCGGCCAGGTCGGCGATCGGTGTGCGCAGGGTGTGCCAGGGCAGTACGGGTACCCGCAGCCCGAGTTCACGGGCGTAGGCGGCAGGCAGTGCGGTCGGGTCCGTCGCGCCGTACGCCTCGAAGGCGGCCAGGGTGCCCGCCGCGCCGCCGAGCTGGGCGGGCAGCGCGTCCCGCACCGCCGTGATCCGGTCCCGCGCGTCCAGCACCAGCGCGCGCCATCCGGCCGCCTTGAGCCCGAAAGCCGTCGGCACGGCGTGCTGGGTGAGCGTCCGGCCCGGCATCGGCGTGTCCCGGTGCTCGGCGGCCAGCCGGGCCAGCGCCCGTTCCGTGCGGGCGAGATCGGGCAGCAGCAGGTCCAGGGTGCGGGCGGCGACCAGCATCGTCGCCGTGTCCAGGATGTCCTGGCTGGTCGCGCCCCGGTGCACGTACGGCCCGTACGGCTCGCCGACCGCCTTCGTCAGGTCGGCCACCAGGGGGATGACCGGGTTCCCGCCGCCCCGGGCGCGCTCGGCGAGGGAGCGCACGTCGAAGGCGGCCGGGTCGGCGGCGGCCGCACCGACCGCGTCCGCCGCCCCGGCAGGGGCGAGCCCCAGCGCGGCCTGGGCGCGGGTCAGCGCCGCCTCCGCGTCGAGCAGGGCCCGCAGATACGCGCGGTCACCGGTCGCGGAGGCGGCCGACGAGCCGGCCCACCCGGGGGCGAGCAGGCCCGTGCCGGAGTCGGCGTCGGCGGGGTCGGCAGGTGGTGTCACTGAAACTCCAGGAAGACCGTCTCGCCCTCGCCCTGAAGGCGGATGTCGAAACGGTACGTCCCGTGGCCCTCGTCCACGGCGATCAGCGTGTCGCGGCGCCCGGCCGGCACCCGGGCCAGTAGCGGGTCGGCCGCGAGCATCGCCTCGTCGCCCGGCAGGTAGATCCGGGTGAACAGGTGCACCAGCAGCCCGCGCGCGAACACGCACACGCTGACGTACGGCGCACTGCGCCCCCGCGCGCCCGGCCGCAGCGTCCGCGCGTACCAGTGGCCGTTCGCGTCGGTCTGGATGCGTCCGAAGCCGGTGAACTCCACGCCGTTGCGGCCGAGGAAGCCGCCGGAGGCGGGATCACGCCGCATCGACCCGTCGGCGGTGGGGACCTTGCCCTCGGGGTCCGGGCCCCACAGCTCCAAGAGTGCGTCGGGCAGCGGGTTGCCCTCGCCGTCGTACACGTACCCGTGCACGGTGACCGTGTCCGGGTGCCCGGCGGGCGCGACGTCCTCGCCGCCGCGGAAGGGCAGGGCGTACCCGTAGAAGGGGCCGACCGTGTGCGACGGGGTGGGCAGCACCTGCTCCGGGCCGCTGGTGTCGATCTTCGTCATGGAGGGTCAGCGTCCTTCTTCGATCCAGGTGGCGTTCGGGCCGTCGAGCACGATGTCCCAGTGGTAGCCGAGCGAGAACTCCGGCACGGACAGGCTGTGGTCGTAGGTCGCGATCAGCCGCTGCCGCGAGGCGTCGTCCGTCACCGACTGCAGGATCGGGTCGTACGGGAACAGCGGGTCGTTCGGGAAGTACATCTGCGTGACCAGGCGCTGGGTGAACGCCGAGCCGAAGACGGAGAAGTGGATGTGCGCCGGGCGCCAGGCGTTGACATGGTTGCGCCACGGGTAGGGGCCGGGCTGGACGGTGGTGAAGCGGTAGCGGCCGTCGTCGTCGGAGAGGGTGCGGCCCACGCCGGTGAAGTTCGGGTCCAGCGGCGCGTCGTGCTGCTCGCGCCGGTGCGCGTACCGCCCGGCCGAGTTGGCCTGCCAGATCTCCACGAGCTGCCCGCGGACCGGTTTCCCGTCGCGGTCCAGGAGGCGGCCGGAGACGGTGATGCGCTCGCCGACCGGCTCCCCGGTGTGCTGCCGGGTCAGGTCGTTGTCGATGTCGGTGATGTCCCGCTCCCCGAAGGCGGGCGAGGCCAGCTCCACCAGCTCCGGGTCCTTGGTGACGTCGATGGCGATCGGCGGCTGCTTCGGGTGGCGCAGCACCGAGGAGCGGTACGGGGCGTAGTCGCGGCGCGGGTGGTGCTCGACGGGGCCGCCGTCGGCGACCCGCTTCTCGTAGGCGGCGTGCTCGGCCGCGATCTCCGCGTCGATGTCGTGCTGGGTGAGAGTCATGGGGGAGTCCCTGGGGTGGCTAGCGGTCGAGGACCAGGGCGAGGCCCTGGCCGACACCGATGCAGAGGGTGGCGATGCCGGTGCCGCTCCCCTTGCGGGCGAGCTGGTGGGCGACGGTGCCGGCCAGGCGGGCGCCGGAGGCGCCGAGCGGGTGGCCGAGGGCGATGGCACCGCCCCGCGGGTTGAGGATCGCGGGGTCGAACTCGGGCCACTCGGCGACGCAGCCCAGCACCTGGGCGGCGAAGGCCTCGTTGAGTTCGAGCACGTCCAGGTCGGCGAAGGTCCGGCCGGCCTTGGCAAGCGCGCGGTTCACGGCCTCGACGGGGGCGAGACCGAAGTACTGCGGGTCGGTCGCCGAGACCCCGGTGGCCGAGACCCGGGCGAGCGGCTCGCGTCCGGTGGCCCGCAGGCCCTCCTCGTCGACCAGGAGCAGCGCGGCGGCACCGTCGTTGAGCGGGGAGGCGTTCCCGGCGGTCACCGTGCCGTCGGTCTTCCTGAAGGACGGCTTGAGTTTGGCCATCGCCTCCAGGGACGCGTCCGGGCGTACGCACTCGTCGGCGGCGAAGTCCACCGGATCGCCCTTGCGGCGCGGTACGGGGACGGGCGCCAGCTCGGCGTCGAACAGACCGTCGGCCTGGGCCCGGGCGGCCTTGTGGTGGGAGGCGAGGGCGTATGCGTCCTGCTGCTCGCGGGTGATCCCGTGCTTGTCCGCGATCAGCTCCGCCGACTCGCCGAGCGGGATCGTCCACTGCGGGTCCATCGCCGGGTTGACCATGCGCCAGCCCAGGGTGGTCGAGTACATCTCGGTGTGCCCGGCCGGGAAGGGCCGGTCCGGCTTGGGCAGCACGTACGGCGCCCGGGTCATCGACTCCACGCCGCCCGCGAGCGCGACCGACGCGTCGCCGACCGCGATGGCACGGGCGGCCTGGATCACCGCTTCGAGGCCGGACGCGCACAGCCGGTTCACCGTGACGCCGGGGACGGTGGTGGGCAGGCCGGCCAGCAGGGCGGCCATGCGGGCGACGTTGCGGTTCTCCTCACCGGCGCCGTTGGCGTTGCCGAAGTACACGTCGTCGATCCGGGACGGGTCCAGGCCGGGGGTCCGGCCGAGGAGTTCACGGATCGCGTGCGCGGCCAGGTCGTCCGGGCGTACGCCGGCCAGGCCTCCGTTGTACTTGCCGAACGGGGTGCGCACCGCGTCGACGATGTAGACGTCCCTCACTTCAGTCCCTCCGCGCTCTTCGCGACGACGAGCTTGGCATCGGTCTTGGCGACGACCTCGTCGACGTCCACGCCCGGCGCGGTCTCCACCAGGACCAGACCGTCGTCGGTGACGTCGAGGACGCCGAGGTCGGTGATGACGCGGTTCACGCACGCCTTGCCGGTGAGCGGCAGTGCGCACTCATCGAGGATCTTGGGGGAGCCGTCCTTGGCGGTGTGCGTCATGACCACGATGACCGTGCGGGCGCCGTGGACGAGGTCCATCGCACCGCCGATCCCGGTGATCATCTTCCCCGGGATCGCCCAGTTCGCGAGGTCGCCGGAGGCGGAGACCTGCATCGCGCCGAGCACCGCGACGTCGATGTGCCCGCCCCGGATCATGCCGAAGGACAGGGCCGAGTCGAAGAAGGCGGCGCCCGGCCGTACCGTGACCGTCTCCTTGCCCGCGTTGATCAGGTCGGGGTCCACCTCGGCCTCGGTGGGGTACCGGCCGGTGCCCAGGATGCCGTTCTCCGACTCCAGGGTGACCTCGACGCCCTCGGGGAGGTAGTTCGGGATCAGGGTGGGCAGGCCGATGCCGAGGTTGACGTACTGGCCGTCCGCCAGCTCCCGCGCGGCCCGCGCGGCCATCTGCTCACGCGTCCAGGCCATCAGGAACTCACCGTCCGCTTCTCTATCTTCTTGTCGGTGGCCTGCTCCGGGGTGAGTGCCACCACCCGCTGGACGAAGATCCCCGGCAGGTGCACCGCGTCCGGGTCGATCGCGCCGGGCTCGACCAGCTCCTCCACCTCGGCGATCGTCATCCGGCCGGCCATCGCGGCCAGCGGGTTGAAGTTCCGGGAGGACTTGGCGAAGACCAGGTTGCCGTGCCGGTCGCCCTTGGCCGCGCGGACCAGCGCGAAGTCCGTGCGGATGCCGCGCTCCAGCACGTACTCCGTCCCGTCGAACTCTCGGACCTCCTTCGGCGGCGAGGCCAGCGCGACCCCGCCCGACCCGTCGTACCGCCAGGGCAGCCCGCCGTCGGCGACCTGGGTGCCGACCCCGGCGGGCGTGTAGAAGGCGGGGATCCCCGCGCCGCCGGCCCGCAGCCGCTCGGCGAGGGTGCCCTGGGGGATCATCTCCACCTCCAGTTCCCCGCCGAGGTACTGGCGCGCGAACTCCTTGTTCGCGCCGATGTAGGACCCGGTCACCCGGGCGATGCGCCCGGCGGCCAGCAGGACGGCCAGCCCGGACTCCATCGCCCCGCAGTTGTTGGAGACCACCGACAGCCCGCCGGTCCCGCGCTCGTACAGCGCCTGGATCAGCACGTTCGGCACACCGCTCAGCCCGAAGCCGCCCACCGCGAGCGACGCGCCGTCGGGCACGTCGGCCACCGCCTCACCGGCCGTGGCCACCACCTTGTCCATCCGAGGAGCCCCATCTCTTCCGCGTGTCTCTGCCGCGTGCCCCGGGAGCAGATAGTCAGGGCACTGAGTATTTCGGCGAGGTTGCTCACACGCTGCCACCCGACGGCCGAGGCGTCAAGACCCGTAAAGTGCGAGGTAGATCGTATGAGGCGGTCCCGGGTGTCGGTACTCGATGCCGTGTATCGTCAGTGCACCTACGAAAGTGACCACGGGGAGCGCACATGGCAGCGGTCGATCTGACCACCCACCCCGGCCACCTGGCCCGGCGGCTGCAGCAGGCGCACTACCTGCTGTGGAACACGATGGTCTCCGAGGAGACCACCTCGCCGCAGTACGCCGTCCTCAACGCCCTCGTCGCCGAGCCGGGGCTCGACCAGCGCACCGTGGGGGAGCGGGTGGGCCTGGACCGGTCCACCATCGCGGAGGTGGTCAGCCGGCTCGGCCGCCGCGGGCTGCTCGACAAGGTCCGCGACCCGCAGGACGGCCGCCGGGCCCTGCTCCGGCTCACCGACGAGGGACTGCGCGTCCACCGCAGGCTGGGCGTGCGCATCGCCCGGATGAACCAGGTGTTCCTGGCCCCGCTCGCCGCCGACGAGCAGGCGGTGTTCTTCGACCTGATCCGCCGGGTCGCGGATGCCGCGGAGGGGCTCCGCAACCCGGCCGAGCCGACGGTGGCACCGGGCTGACCGGGGACTTCCCCCGTCAGGAGCGCCCGGCGCAGGAGCGCGCGGATCAGGAGCGCTCGGCTCAGGAGTGCCCCGCTCAGGAGTGCCCGGCGAAGACCACCCACACCTGGCCCTCGGCGAAGTTCAGCGGCTTGCCGTCCTCGGTGGTGAAGGTCGTGCCGTCCGCGGCGGCCCCGCGCTTCCAGGTCGCGTCGTACGCGCGCCCGTCGCGCAGAACCTCCGCCTCCCCCGAGCCCACCGACTCGACGTAGGGCGAGTTGCTGCCGCGGAAGTCGCGGAAGTCCGACTCGCGTACCTTCACGTGCTGCACGACGACCGTGGCCGGTGCCAGCCGCCCGCCGTCGGCCGTGCGGGCCGGGCTGCCGTCCATGGAGACCAGCCACCGGTCCCGGCTGTCGGACCAGGTGAAGGCGAAGCTCGCCGAGGGGTAGCGCACCGTGTGCGAGGACTCCGCCCGGCCGCCCGCGGGAGCCTTGCCGTAGGTGAACCCGGTGGTGAGGGCCCCGGCCCCCGAAGGCTCCTGGAGCAGCCTGCCCGGCCGCAGGTAGAGGTTGTGCGGGGCCTGCCGGTCCTCGGCGCGGACGTAGGCGTCGGAGTCCTCGCCGGGCGGCTCCGCACGCAGCGGGGCCCGGTCGATGAGCGGCAGCAGCTTGCTCTGCGCACCGGAGAACGCCAGCACCGGCCGGTCGAACTGGCCGAGCAGCTCCAGGTCGGACTCGCGGGCGCTGCGCACCGGCCCCACCGACTCGGGCAGCTCGGTGGCGTAGATCGCCATCAGCCGGCTCAGTCCCGCCTCCACCGGCTCGGCGTAGACGACGTCCGCGGCCTCCAGGCCGGTCTGCGGACGGGCCGCACGCACGTTGTCGACCTTCACGGCGAGCACCGGTCCGGAAGCCGGGGCGGCGCTGTGCGAGCGCTCCGGCTCCGGCGCCCGCCCGTCCTCCTTCGCGCCCGGCCCCGCCGTGCAGCCCGCTGCGGCCAGCGAGACGGCCACCGCCGCCGTCAGCAGGGCGGCGTACCGTCCCCTGCGCTTCCCTTGTCGCATCCCGGCCATCCGTCCACCCATCCCGTGTCATTGATTGTGCGCTTCTTAAAGCATTTAGTGCCATACCTGACTGAATCCGATACGGCACACGGAACGGGGCAGATAATCCGCTGTTCGGCCGAAAAGACCGCCGGGTTCGGTGACGGGAGGCCCGGGGTACCCGGCCGCCACGCAGAACCGACGGACACGGCGACGGAGGGAGCGCGGGGCGATGAAGGCAGTGACATGGCAGGGCAAGCGGGACGTCCGGGTCGAGGACGTGCCGGACCCGAGGATCGAGGAGCCGACCGACGCGGTCATCCGCGTCACCTCCTCCGGGCTGTGCGGCTCCGACCTGCACCTCTACGAAGTGCTTACACCGTTCATGACACCGGGCGACATCCTCGGCCACGAGCCGATGGGCATCGTGGAGGAGGTCGGTCCCGAGGTGACCGACCTGAAGCCCGGCGACCGGGTCGTGGTCCCGTTCCAGATCGCGTGCGGACACTGCTACATGTGCGACACCGGGCTGCCGACCCAGTGCGAGACCACCCAGGTCCACGGCGAGGGCATGGGCGCCCCGCTGTTCGGCTACACCCGCCTCTACGGCGCGGTGCCCGGCGGCCAGGCCGAATACCTGCGCGTGCCCCAGGCCCAGTACGGGCCGATCAAGGTGCCCGAGGGCCCGGCCGACGACCGCTTCGTCTACCTCTCCGACGTGCTGCCCACCGCCTGGCAGGCGGTCGAGTACGCGTCCGTTCCGCAGGGCGGCAGCGTCGCCGTGCTCGGCCTCGGCCCGATCGGCGACATGGCCTGCCGGATCGCCCGGCTCAAGGGGGTCGACAAGGTGTTCGGCGTGGACCTCGTGCCCGAGCGGCTGGAGCGGGCCCGCGCACGGGGCGTGGAGACGTTCGACCTGCGGTCCTTCGACAACGAGAAGGAACTCGTCGCCGCGATCCAGGACCGGACGGACGGCCGCGGCCCCGACGCCGTGATCGACGCGGTCGGCACCGAGGCGCACGGCGGCGCCGTGGCCAAGCTGGTGCAGCAGACCGCCGCGGTGATGCCCCGGGCGATCGGCGGGCCCCTGGCGGAGCGGTTCAGCGTCGACCGGCTCGCCGCCCTGTACACCGCGATCGACCTGGTGCGCCGCGGCGGCACCCTCTCGCTGTCCGGCGTGTACGGCGGCATGGCCGACCCGATGCCGATGCTCACGCTGTTCGACAAGCAGGTCCAGCTGCGGATGGGCCAGGCCAACGTACGCCGCTGGAGCGACGAGATCGTGCCGTACCTGACCGACCAGGACCCCCTCGGCGTCGACGGCTTCGCCACCCACCGGGTGCCGCTGGCGGACGCGCCGCACGCCTACGAGATGTTCCAGAAGAAGCAGGACGGCGCGGTCAAGGTGCTGATGAAGCCGTAGGAGCCCGGGGGCGGCGCGTCAGGGCCCGCCGAGGATCTCCGCCAGGTCGTACCGGACCGGCTCCTCCAGCTGCGCGTAGGTGCAGCTCTCGGGGGTCCGGTCCGGGCGCCGGCGGCGGAAGCGGGCCGTGTGCCTGAAGCGTGCCCCGTTCTCCATGTGGTCGTACGCCACCTCGACGACCCGCTCGGGACGCAGCGGCACCCAGGACAGGTCCTTCTTGCCGGACCACCGGCTGGGCGCGCCGGGCAGCCGCGCCGACTCGTGCGCCGCCTCCTCGGCCCACGCGGCCCACGGATGCCCCCGGGCGTCGTCCATGCGCAGCGGCTCCAGCTCCTCCACCAGCTCGGCCCGGCGCTTCATCGTGAAGGCGGCGCACACCCCCACGTGCTGGAGCACCCCCCGGTCGTCGTACAGGCCGAGCAGCAGCGAGCCGACCACCGGCCCGCTCTTGTGGAAGCGGTACCCGGCAACGACCACGTCCGCCGTCCGCTCGTGCTTGATCTTGTACATGGCCCGCTCGTCCTGCCGGTAGCGCAGATCGAGCGGCTTGGCGACCACCCCGTCCAGACCGGCCCCCTCGTACTGCTCGAACCACTGCCGGGCCACCTCGATGTCGTCCGTCGCCGGCGCCACGTGCACGGGCGGCGTCACCGCGGACAGCGCCCGCACCAGCAGCGCCCGCCGGTCGGCCAGCCCCACGTCGAGCAGGGACGCGTCGTCCAGCGCCAGCAGGTCGAAGGCCACCAGCGAGGCCGGAGTGCGCTCCGCCAGCGTCCGCACCCGTGAGTCCGCCGGATGGATCCGCTCGGTCAGCGCGTCGAAGTCCAGGTGCCCGTCCCGCGCGATGACGATCTCCCCGTCCACCACGCACCGCTCGGGCAACCGCTCCCGCACCGCCGCCACCAGCTCCGGAAAATACCTGGTCAGCGGCTTGCCCGTACGGCTCCCCAGCTCCACCTCGTCCCCGTCGCGGTACACGATCGCCCGAAACCCGTCCCACTTCGCCTCGTAGTGCATCCCCGGCGGAATCTTCGCCACGGACTTGGCAAGCATCGGCTTCACGGGCGGCATGACGGGGAGCTCCATACTCCGATTCTGTACGCCCTCGCCCGCCGTCGCCTGATGTGCGAAGCTCCCGTGCTGCGCCTACCGTGGCTCGCATGGCGGAAGCGGTGGAGCTGGAGGTGGGCGGGCGGGCCGTGCGGCTGTCCAGTCCGGGGAAGGTGTTCTTCCCGGAGCGCGGGTACACCAAGCTGGACGTGGCCCGGTACTACCAGGCCGTCGCCCCCGGTGTCCTGCGTGCGCTGCGCGACCGGCCCACCACCCTGCAGCGGTACCCGGACGGCGTCACCGGCGAGTGGTTCTACCAGAAGCGGGCGCCCAAGGGGATGCCCGAGTGGATTCCGACCGCGCACATCACCTTCCCCAGCGGACGCAGTGCCGACGAGATGTGTCCCACCGAGGAGGCGGCGGTGCTGTGGGCCGTCCAGTACGGCACCCTCACCTTCCATCCCTGGCCGGTGCGCCGGGACGACGTCGACCACCCCGACGAACTGCGCATCGACCTCGATCCGCAGCCCGGGACGGATTACGACGACGCCGCCCGCGCCGCCCACGAACTGCGGGCCGTGCTGGAGGAGTTCGGCGGGCTGCGCGGCTGGCCCAAGACCTCCGGCGGGCGCGGCATCCATGTCTTCGTGCCGATCGAGCCGCGCTGGACCTTCACCCAGGTGCGGCGCGCCGCGATCGCCGTCGGCCGTGAGTTGGAACGGCGGATGCCCGAGCAGGTCACCATCAAGTGGTGGAAGGAGGAGCGCGGCGAGCGCATCTTCATCGACTACAACCAGACCGCCCGCGACCGCACCATCGCCTCCGCCTACTCCGTGCGGCCCCGCCCGCACGCGCCCGTCTCCGCCCCGCTGACCTGGGACGAGGTGGGGGTGGCGCACCCGCAGGACTTCGACATCACGACCATGCCCGCGCGCTTCGCCGAACTCGGCGACGTGCACGCGGGCATGGACGAGACGAGGTACTCCCTCGACGCGCTGCTGGAGCTGGCGACGAAGGACGAGCACGACCACGGGCTCGGTGATCTGCCCTACCCGCCCGAGTATCCGAAGATGCCGGGCGAGCCGAGCCGGGTCCAGCCCAGCCGGGCCAGGAAGAAGACTCCCGGCCCGGACTGAGCCACGACGCGGACCCCTAGAGGTCCTTGATCCGGACGTCGCGGTACGAGACCACGTCCGACGTGCTGTGCACCTGGAGTCCGACGTAGCCGGAGGCGAACCGCCGCCCGTCGGTGCCCGGGTCGTCCGAGCGCTCGGGGTAGAAGGTCTGGCCGCCGAAGTTGTCGAACTCGTTGATCAGCACACCGTTGCGGTAGACCGAGTAGTGCTGGTCCACCACCCGGATCTCGTAGTCGTTCCAGGTGCCCTTCTCGGTGACGCCCGCGCCGGCCAGGCCGACCCGGTCGAAGCCGTAGAGGGAACCCGTCTTGTACATGTCGCCGGTCGGGCTGTCGAACACCTGTACCTCGTGCCCGTACTTGATGGCGACCCACTCCGGACGCGACTCCTCCGGGTGGTCGTGCACCTGCGGGAAGCGCACGAAGACGCCGCCGTTGGTGTTCGTGGTGCCCGCCGCGTCGTCACGCCACTGGAGCTTCAGCGAGAAGTCGCCGTACTTGCGCTCGGGGAACCACAGCATGCCCATGCCGGGCGTGCTGGTGCTGGACGTGATCGACCCGTCCGGGTTCAGCCCGAACGAACCGCCGCCCACCTGCTCCCACTTGGCGAACGACTCCTGGCTGCCGTCGAGGATCGCGCGGTAGCCCTCGGTCTGGCCGGGCTGACCGATCTTCGACTGCTTGGCGGCCTTGTTGATCGCCCGGTACTCCCGCTTGTCGACGACGCCCTCGTCCAGGAGGCCGTCCATGACCTCACGGACGTGCTTGAGGAACAGCGCCTGGGACGTCCACTCCTTCTCGTCCTCGATCATCTCGTTGATCCGGCACCGGTTGTTGGTGACCCGGTTCGGCACCCCCGAGTCGACCGTGCCGACGATCACCGTCAGGCGCTCGTCGTACTCCGGGCAGGGCGGCGCCGGAACTCCGCCGGCCACCACCGAGAAGCTCACGGTCAGCGGCTCGGAGGTGTTGCCCGCCTTGTCGCTCGCCCGGTAGGCCACGGTGTGCCGGCCCACGCGGTCCACGACCACCGGGTCGGTGTACGCCAGGTAGGGCCCGGCGTCCAGCGAGTACTCCACACCGGCGACGCCGGAACCGCCCTCGTCCGCGGCGTTCACGGTCACCTTCGCACTGCCGACGTAGGCGCCGTCGGAGTTCTTGGTGCCGTCCACGGTCGCGCCGGTCACCGGCGGGGTGGTGTCCTGCGGGGGAGCGGCGGCCACGGTGAAGGCGACGCTCTTCTCCGCGGCGACGTTGCCCGCCTTGTCGGTGGCCCGGTAGCGCACCGTGTGCTCGCCGACCTCGTGCACCATGACCGGCCCGGTGTACGCCGTCCAGGCGCCGTCGCCGACCGCGTACTCGATGGTGTTGACGCCGGAACCGGTGTCGGAGGCGGTGACGGTCACCGTCGCCATGTCGATGTAGGCGCCCTCGGCGTTCTTCTCACCGCTGACCGTCGCCGAGGTCTCCGGCGCGGTCGTGTCGTCGGTGTCGGGGGCGGCCACCGCGAAGGTGACGCTCTTCTCCTCGGCCGCGTTGCCCGCCTTGTCGAACGCCCGGTAGCGCACGACGTGTTCACCGACCTGGTCGACGACGACCGGCGTGGTGTACGGCTGCCAGGCGCCGTCGGCACCGAGCGCGTACTCGATCCGCTCCACGCCCGAGCCGCCCTCGTCGGTGGCGGCGATGCTCACGGTCGCGGAACCGACGTACGCGCCGTCGGCGTTCTGCGTGCCGCCCACCTCGGCCGAGGTGGCGGGCGCCGTGGTGTCCTCGCCGCCACCGCCCTCGGTGACCACGAGCACGCCCGTCATCTGGCCGTGGCCCGGGATCGTGCAGTGGTACATGTACTTGCCGGGGGTGAGGGTGACCTCGGCGGTGTGCTTGCCGCCCTCGGCGTCGTTCGGGTTGGCCAGGATGTTCAGCTGGACGTCCTGGTTGTACGCGGGATCGCTGGTCATGAACGTCAGCGTGTGCGGCATGCCGGTGGTGTTGCCGGTGGCCTCACTGTTCTCGAAGACGATCGTGGCCGGACCGGCCACCGCCGTCTCCGGCGCCGACGTGTACTTGGTGATGTCGTCACCGGCCGTCCAGGTGAGCACCTGGTCGGCGGCGGCCGCGGCGGGTGCCTTTGCGGGCTGCCCGGAGGCGGACGTCGCCTGCAGTCCGAGCACCATCAGCAGGCCGGCCAGCAGCGCGGCCCACATTCTTCGTTGGCGTATCACTCGGTCCCCCTCGCCAGCTGTCCGGCGGCCGGCGTCGGGCCGCCGCCCTCGTAGGTGACCCGCCACAGGGCCGACTTGGAGTCCGAGGTGAAGAAGCCGCGGCCGTAGTCCAGGACGTACAGCGCGCCGTCCGGGCCGAACTTCCAGCCCATCAGGTTCTTGATGCCGTCGTTGCCGACGGGCACGATCTTCTTCAGGGACTCCGAGTGCACCGGCAGACCGCCGTCGCCCTGCGTCTTCGGGTCCATCAGCACCGCGTTGCGCGGCTGGTCGGCGTCGTAGAAGTCACCGACGAACCACTTGCCGTCCCAGTACGCGGGCCACTTGGTGTCACTGGTGCTGTCGGCGTCGTAGCGGTAGAGCGGGCCGTTCATCGCGGCCTGGCCGCCACCCTTGAGCCAGGGCAGCCGGTAGGTGGCCTCGTCCTGCTTGTACGACGGGATGCCGTTCTCGTCGCGCGGGTAGTCCGGGCCGCCGCCCTGCGGCGAGTACCAGATGTTGTTGCCGGTCACCGGCGGCAGGTTGACCAGGCCGTCGTTGTTCGGCGACTCGTTCTTCGGGTGGTCGCAGTCGTACCAGCCCAGCGGCTTCGACGGGTCCGGCAGGTTCCGGTCCCGGTACGGCTGCTTGTTGCCCATGCAGTACGGCCAGCCGCGGTTGCTCGCCTTGGTGATGGTGGCGAACGTGTCGTACTTGGCCGGACCCCACGTCGGCGACGGAGCACCGGCGTCCGGGCCGACCCAGCCCGCGTACAGGGTGTCGGTCTTCTTGTCGACGGAGATGCGCGCCGGGTTGCGCACACCCATCACGTAGATCTCGCCGCGCGTCTTGCCGCCGCCCTCGGCTGTCTCCTTGCCGGTGAAGAGGTTGCCCTCCGGGAGCGTGTACGTCCCGTCCGGCTCCGGGTGGATGCGCAGGATCTTGCCGTTGAGGTTGTTGGTGTTGCCGGCGGTGCGGCGCGCGTCGGCGAAGGACACGCCCTTGAAGTTGGGCTCCGGGTTGTTGCCGGAGTAACCGTCGCTGAAACCACTGGAGTTGTTGTCACCGGTGGCGATGTACAGGTTCCCCTTGGAGTCCCAGGCCATCCCGCCGCCCGCGTGGCAGCAGCTGTGGATCTGCACCGGCCACTTCAGCAGCACCTTCTCGCTGCCCAGGTCCAGCTTGTTGGTGGCCGGGTCGAGGGTGAAGCGGGAGACGCGGCGCTCGGCCATGTGCGTGTCCCGGTTGATCTGGGAGTGCGGGGTGTAGTGCAGGTACACCCACCCGTTCTCCTCGAACCCCGGGTCCAGCTCGATGCCGAGGAGGCCCTCCTCGACCTTGGTCAGCTCGTCGCCGCCGCCCTTGTTGCCGAAGACGGTCAGCGCGCCGGCGAGGGTGACCTTGTCGGTCTTCGGGTCCCAGACGTGGATCTCGCCGGTGCCCTTGCCGACGTTCGGGTCGTTCCAGTCGGTCACCACGGGGTGCGAGGAGTCCGTGCCGCCGCGGCCGATGTAGAAGATGCGGCCGTCGGGAGCGGTGACCAGGCCGTGCGGTTCGCCGATCTGGTCGTTCTGGCCGGGCTGGTTGGGGTCGGTGAGCCGCTCGGCCTTGTAGTTGGCGTTGATGGTCGCCTTGCAGTCGGCCTGCGACAGCCGGGTCGTCCACATCAGGGCGCCGCGCAGATGGGTGCGGAAGTCGGTCTCGTCGTACGACGACACCGTGCCGCCCATGCCGGTGTAGAACGACCGGCCGCCGTCGTAGTCACGGCACCAACTGACCGGGTGGTCGGCCCCGTTGGCACTCGTCCCGGGCGCGTACGTCGACTCGCGCACCCGGGCCACGGTGTGCACCTCGCCCGACGGGTTCTTCTGCCAGTTCAGCCACTCGTCGGGGCGCTTCCACTCCAGCGGCAGGTCCTTGGTGGCCGGATGCCGCCGGTCACCGACCTCGACCGTGGCCCGCTGGACCTTGGCCGGACTGCCGGCGGCCGGACGGGCACCGACCAGACCGGTGAACCAGTCCGAGTACGGCTCCGCGCGGGCCGCGTCGTGGACGCCGACGAACCCGCCGCCGGCCTCCATGTACGCCTCCAGGCCCGCCTCCTGAGCGGGCGTCAGGACGTCGCCGCCGCCGGTCAGGAACACGACCGCGTTGAAGCGGCCGAGCTTCTTCTCGTTGGTGAAGACGTTGGCGTTGTCCGTGGCCTCGACCTTGAACTGCTCCTTGGCAGGCCCGGAGAGACCGATCCGCTCGATGGCCGAAATACCGGCGTTCACGACCGGTGACTCGTCCCCGGCCGCGGCGGAACCGTAGAAGATCAGCACCCGTACGTTGGCGCCGCCCGGCGGCGACTTGATCGACATCGTTGTCAGGGATGGGTCCGGCGTCGGACGTGCGCTGGCGGCAGGGCCAGCCAGCAGTCCCGCGGCGACGAAAGCGGCGGTGGCGCACGCCGCCCAGCCTCTTCTTCTCGCGCTCAACCCTCTTAAGGGCATGGGCACCTCCTCGGTCACGGCAGCAGCGCCAAGGAAGCTAGACCTCTTTGCGCGGTACGCCAATAGGTATGACCGGGATCGGACGAACTTTGTCCTGAGTGTGGATAAACACGGCGGCAACCGGTACGGTCCCACAGGCTCATCACAGCCAATCAGGTCCTGGGTCTGCGCACATTCCGTATCGGCGTGGGGAGTTCGGCATGGACAGGCGAGGCTTCAACCGACGGGTACTGCTGGGCGGCGCGGCTGCCGCGACATCGTTGTCCATCGCTCCGGAGGTCGCGGGCGCGGCCCCTGCGGCCAAGGGGATCACCGCGAGGACGGCACCGGCCGGGGGCGAGGTGAGACACCTCAAGATGTACGCCGAGAAGCTGGCGGACGGTCAGATGGGCTACGGCTTCGAGAAGGGCAAGGCGTCGATCCCCGGCCCGCTGATCGAGGTCAACGAGGGCGACACGCTGCACATCGAGTTCACCAACACGATGGACGTGCGGGCCAGCCTGCACGTGCACGGCCTGGACTACGAGATCTCCAGCGACGGCACCGCGATGAACAAGAGCGACGTCGAGCCCGGCGGCACCCGCACCTACACCTGGCGCACCCACAAACCGGGTCGCCGCGACGACGGCACCTGGCGGCCGGGCAGCGCGGGCTACTGGCACTACCACGACCACGTGGTCGGCACCGAGCACGGCACCGGGGGCATCCGCAACGGCCTGTACGGGCCCGTGATCGTGCGGCGCAAGGGCGACGTGCTGCCGGACGTCACGCACACGATCGTCTTCAACGACATGACCATCAACAACCGCAAGCCGCACACCGGTCCCGACTTCGAGGCCACCGTGGGCGACCGCGTGGAGATCGTCATGATCACGCACGGCGAGTACTACCACACCTTCCACATGCACGGTCACCGCTGGGCGGACAACCGCACCGGCCTGCTCACCGGGCCCGACGATCCGTCCCGGGTCATCGACAACAAGATCACCGGACCGGCCGACTCGTTCGGCTTCCAGATCATCGCGGGGGAGGGAGTCGGCGCCGGGGCGTGGATGTACCACTGCCATGTCCAGAGCCACTCCGACATGGGGATGGTGGGGCTGTTCCTGGTGAAGAAGCCGGACGGCACGATCCCGGGGTACGAACCGCACGAGCACGGCGGGGCGACCGCGAAGAGCGGGGAGCCGACGGGCGAGGCACCCGCGCACGAACACGAGCACTGAGCCGACGTCGGCCGGCGCCGCCACCGGCGCCGCCGGTCAGTTGTCGTGGACCGTTCTTCTGTACATACGCCCATGCTGACGACCGCACCGGCCCCCGCACAAGAACGTTTTCGGTCCCCTGAGGGCCCCCTCCCGGGCCGCGGCCTGCCGCTATCCTGAGCCGCAGCCGCCGAGGAGGAGCCGCACGTGACCGAGACCGCGCCGCGCCCCACGCTCGAGGCCGTGGCCGAGCGCGCCGGGGTCTCGCGGGCCACCGTGTCCCGCGTGGTCAACGGCGCCCACGGGGTGCGGGACGCGCTGGCCGAGCGGGTCAGGCGCGCGGTGGAGGAACTCGGCTACGTGCCCAACCAGGCCGCCCGCTCCCTGGTGACCCGGCGGCACCAGGCCGTCGCCGTCGTCGCCGCGGAACCGGAGACCCGGGTGTTCGCCGACCCCTATTTCGCCCAGCAACTGCGCGGCATCAGCAAGGAACTGACGGTCCACGACAACCAGCTCGTGCTGCTGCTCACCGAGGGCCGCGAGGACCACGCCCGGGTCGGGCGCTACCTGGCCGGCGGGCACGTCGACGGCGCCCTGGTCTTCTCCCTGCACCTGCACGATCCGCTGCCCGGTCTGGTCCGCAGCGCCGGGGTGCCGACCGTGTTCGGCGGGCGACCCGACTGGGACGACGGGCGGGACGACGTGGTCTACGTGGACAGCGACAACCGCGGCGGTGCCCGGTCGGCCGTCCACCACCTGGCCGGGCTCGGCCGCACCCGCATCGCGCACATCACCGGCCCGCTCGACCAGACCTCGGCCGCCGACCGGCTCGCGGGCTTCCACGACGTCCGGGCCGGCGCCGACCCGGGGCTGGTCGCGCGGGGGGACTTCACCTCGGGCGGCGGGGAGCGGGCGATGCGGGAACTGCTCGACCGGTGCCCCGGCCTGGACGCCGTGTTCGCGGCCAACGACCTCACCGCGGCGGGCGCCCTGCGGGTGCTGCGCGAACGCGGGCGGCGGGTGCCGGACGACGTGGCCGTGGTCGGCTTCGACGACATGCTGCCCGTCGCCGAACAGACCGACCCGCCGCTGACCACCGTCCGCCAGGACATCGAGGGCATGGGCCGGCTGATGGCCCGCCTGCTCCTGCGCGGCCTGGACCGCGGAACCGCCGTCGACGCCGACGTCACCGACTCCGACGCCGCGCACACACCGACCGCCGCCCCGCCCGGCGTCATCCTGCCGACGACCCTGGTCCACCGATCCACGGCCTGAGCCGGTCCCGCACCCCGCGAGGCAGGACACCGGTCTCGCGCCGGACCCCAGTGCGCCCGGGTGCCGGACCCCGACGTGACCGTGAGCGGCCGGACGCGCCCCGTCTGCTACCCCTGGCGAGGTGCCGACCTGAGTACCGCGAAGCGGGCGCCGTACGGGTCGGCGAGGCGGGCGACGCGGCCGACGCCCTCGATGTCGGTCGCGGGCATCCGCACCGTGCCGCCCAGTTCCGTGGTCCGGGCGACCGCGGTGTCCGCGTCGTCCACCGCGAAGTACGGCAGCCATCCGGCGTCCGTGTCGGTGTCCGCCGGATCCTCGGCGAGCGGGACGAGACCGCCGAACATGGCCTCCTCGCCCTCTCCGGCCGGGTTGACGCAGGTGTAGGAGCCGCCGGGGAAGGAGACGCCGGAGGTCTCCAGGCCCAGCACCGCACGGTAGTACGCGGCCGCCGCCGCGATGTCCGCGGTGTGCAGCTCGACCCAGCACAGCGCGCCGGTCTCGCCGGCCGCGTCCAGGCCGGCGCGCTGTCCCGGCTGCCAGATGCCGAACGGGACCCCGGCCCGGTCGGCGAGGATCGCCATGGTGCCCTGGTCCATGACGTCCATCGGCTGCACGAGGACACCGCCGTGCGCCTGCCCGGAGGCCTGGGCGGCGGCACGGGCGTCCGGGACCTGGAAGTACACGGTCCACGACGGCGGGCCCTGCTCCTCGGTCGTGCCCATGCCGCCGGCCACGATCCGGCCGTCCAGCTCGAAGAAGCCGTAGCCCCCGGCCTCCGGCCCCGCCGACCGGAACCGCCAGCCGAAGAGGCCGCCGTAGAAGGACGTGGCGCCGTCGAGGTCGGAGGTGCCGACGTCGAGCCAGTTCGGAGCGCCGGTGACGAAACGGGTCGTGAGCATGATGCGCCCTCCTCGGAAGGGTCCCGTTGCCTGCACTGACGAGTCTTCCACCGACCACCGGTGACCGCTTCCGCGCGCCGCCGTGCGCCGCCGTGCGCGGCGGAGGACCATCTGATCTGCTGGGGGTGCCGGACGCGCGGCGTTGATGCCGCGTTGATCGAACGTTTTTCGTCTCCCGGCAGGCTGCTGCGCATGCACATCGAGACGACCGCGGCGCCCGACCTCAGCTGGCAGGAGGAGGCGTTGTGCGCGCAGACCGGGGGAGACTTCTTCTTCCCCGAGCCCGGCAGCTCCGTACGGGACGCGAAGCGCATCTGCGCCCTGTGTCCGATCCGCTCGACCTGCCTGGAGTTCGCGCTGAGCAACGACGAGCGCTTCGGCGTCTGGGGCGGCCTGTCGGAGAAGGAACGGCTGGCCCTGCGCCGCCCCATGCCCTGAGCGCGGTCCCGGTAATTCGCTGTGCCGCACCCGTCGCGCCGGGCAGAATCCCGGCATGTCCCGAACCGCCGCACAGCACGAGGCGGACAGCCTGCTGCACGCCCTCGATCCGCTCGCCCACCCGCGGCGCATGCGGGAACTCGTGGCACGCACCCGGGAGTCGCCCGACCCGCGGTCGCTGCTCGCCGAGCTCGAACGGCACGGGGCGTACGGACGCAGGCTCGCCGTCGTCGCCGCGTCCGCCGCCCGTGACACCGAGTGGATCGCGGACCGGATCGCCGACCCCGACCCGTACGTGCGCGGCCACGCCCTGCGGGTGGCCGACACACTGGGCGTGCCCGACGCCGCCTTCGAGGCGGGTCTCGCCGACGCCCCCGAGACGGTCCGCCGGAGCCTGCTGCGCGCCGTCGCCGCCGGCGGACGCACCGCCCTCGCCGACCGGCTGGTGGACGGGGTGCGCCGCGACTGGGGCGACACCGAGGCGACCCGTCTGCTGCCGGGCTGCACCACACCGAAGGTCGCCCTGCTGCTGCCCGGGCTGCTGTACGCCGTCCGGTCCTGGACCCCGTTCGCCAAGCGGCACCGCGCGACGCTGTCCGCCGCACTGGAGGCGGAGCTGGTCGCCCAGCCCGAAGCCCTGCGCGACGACTGGTGGCGCCGGTACGCGCCCGCGGTGGCCACCCTCGCACCCGCCGAGCCCGCGCGGTGGCTGCGGATGCTGGAGGAGCGGGGACCGAGCGGCCTGCCGTACGAACTGCGCGGCCATCTTCCCGCGTTCGCCGGCGCCGACCCGCGGCGTGTCCTGCGCCTGCTGCTCACCCCCGCCTGGACGTCCGCCGTCGGCGTCCACCGGCTCGGACGCACGGTGCTGTACCGGCTGACCCGCACCGACTCGCCCGAACTCGTCGCCTACGCCCGGGCCCTGGTGCCCCTCGGCGGCCTCCCGAGGCTGCTGAAGGCGCTCCCGCCCGCCCGGCGCCACGCCCTGTGGACGGCCGTGAGCCAGGGGCGGGGAACCGGCGGCACGGTCGGCGTCGACGAGGCGCTCCTCGAGGTGCTGCCGCGCCGCCACGCCGCGCGCGAGGCCCGGGAGGCCGCCGCACGCGCGCGGGAGGCCGGTGCGGCCGAGCACACGGTCTTCGTCGCCGAGTCCTTCCTCCCGGTGGCCGAGGCGCACGACCGGCTGCTGGCGGCCACCCGGCGCCCGGACGCCGACGACCGCGCCCGGGCCTGGCCGCTGCTGATCCGCAACGCCGCCCGCTCGGGCGACCCGGCCGCCGTCACCGCCGTACTGGAGGACATGGCGCGGCTGCGCAACGAGCAGGACCCGGTGCGGTGCGCCGCGCTGCGGGCGGCGTGCGGCATCCCGGCCGCACTGTTCACCGAGGAGGCCGCCGAGCCTCTGGCCCGCCTCGCCACCGACGCCGTCGAGGCGCGCGACTCCTCGCCCCAGACCCGCCGGGCGCTCGGCGAACTGGCCCTGGCCGTGCTGTGCGAGCATGCGGCGGGCGGCACCCGCACGCTGGTGAACTGGGCCCTGCGGACCCTCGTGCGGATATCCGGCACCACGGGCGGCGCCGACCTCGGCCGCCTCGACCGCACCCTGCGGCGCGGCCAGGAGCACCAGGTGTACGAGGCGCTGCGCCCGTGGATCGAGGCGGGCGCCGAGAAGGCCGACTACGGCCTCGCCTTCGCGCTCGCCCGTGCCGTGGGCCCGCGCGCCGGCGGCATGCCGGAACTCCAGGACCAGCTGTGGCAGGCCGTCCGCTACGGCAACGACACCACCGCGCGCACCGCGATCGGCCTGTGGCTCGAACCGTCCGCCACCCGCGACGAACGGGCGGCCCGCGTCCTCGCCCGGGAACCCTCGGCGGCCGCACTGGAGCCGGTGCGCGCGGTGGTCGCAAGACGCCGCACCGACCTGCTCGACCCGCTGCTCGCCGAGAGCCCGCCCTACGGCCGCTTCCTGACCAAGGGCACCTCCTGGTCCGTGCCCGTGACCGCGCACGAGGTGAGCCGGTGGGTGCCGCGCCAGCAGGCCGCGCTGCTGGCGCGCTGCGCCGCCCTGGCCGCCGACGCCGGACTGCCGCTGCACGCGCGCGCGAACGCCGTCACGCGGGCGGCCACCGTGCCCGACGGCGGCGCCGCCCTCGTACGCCGCTGGACCGGATCGGCGGACGTCGTCCTCGCCGAGGCCGCGCTCGCCGCCCTGGCCCGCACCGACCGGGCCGCCGAGGCGCTGCCCGAGCTGCTGTCGCACGCCGGCGGCGACCGGGCCCGCGTCGCCGTGTACGCGGTCACCCAGGCCTCCCGGCAGGCGCCGCCGTCCCGCCTCGCGGGCGCCCTGCGGGACGTGCTGAGGGCCCCGGACGCCAAGGTGACCAGCCGCAAGGAAGCGGTCCGGCTCGCCGCGGTCCGCCTTCCCGTGCCGGACGCGGCGGCCCTGGTCACCGAGGTCTGCGCCCGCCCGGGGACCCACCCCGACGTACGCGCCGCCTGTGTCGCCTTCGCCGCCGGGCTACTCGCCCGGGAGGAGGTCTGGGACCTGCTGCGCGACGCCGCGGGCGGTGCGCCGGTGCTGCGGGCCGCCCTGCTGCGGACGGTGCCGCGTGACCTGCCCGAGGCGCACCGCGGCCGGTACGCCCGCCTGGTCCGCGACGTGGCCGCCACCGACGACGACCCCGCCACCGCGCTCCTCGCCCTCCATGCCCTGGGCCGGTGGATCCCCTGGTCGGACGACGGCGCCCGGGTACTGGCCGGGGCCGTCACGGACCTGTCGAACCGCGCGACCTGGCACGCGGCGGCGAACGCACTGATCGGCGCGGCGTCGAGCGCTCCGCAGGGCCGGTCCGGCCTGCTGGAGACGCTGCGCGCGCTGGCCGGGGCGGAAGCCGGCGAGGACGACGACGCGGGCGAGCGGCGGGACCGGCCGGCCCGGCAGCGCGTCGAGTACCTCGTCGCCGGGCTTAGGGCGAGTGTCTTCCGCCCGGACGCGGCGGTCCGCCCGGTCGCCCGTGCCGCCGCCGAACTGCTCCACGGGTACGACGCCCACGTGGCGCAGGCCGCCGAACTCGCGGCCGGTCACGTCGACCTGACCGCCGTACCGCCGCGCCTGGACCGGGTGGCCGCCCTGGTCGGCACCGACCGGCCGGCGCTCGCGGCGCGGATCGCCGACGCGATCGGCGAACGCCTCAGGGGCCGGGAGCAGCCGGGCGACGCCACGGTGCTGCTCGCCGAGGCCAGGGCGCTGGCCGAAGACGGCGGACACCCCCAGGGGCTCGTGGCCGTCGCCGTCACCGGAGCGCTCGGCGAGCGCGAGGACTGGCCCGCGCCGTGGCGGGAACTGCTGCGCACCCTGCGCCGCCACCCGGTCCCCGACGTGCGCGACGCGGCACTGGAGGAGACGACGGCCCACGAGTGACGCCGGTCGGCCCGCGGGGCCGGGCCGGGGAGGCCGGGCCCGGGGTGCGGTCAGCCCGCCGCGCGGGCCGCCATCCGGGCCTTGCGCGCCGCCAGCTTCTCGTCGAACTTGGCGGCCTCGGCGTCAAGACCGCCCATGTACAGCCCGAGTTCCTCCTGAGCCTGCTGCCCCTCGGGACCGAGGCCGTCGATCTCCATGATCTTCAGGAAGCGCAGCACGGGCTGGATCACGTCGTCGTGGTGGATGCGCAGGTTGTAGACCTCGCCGATGGCCATCTGCGCGGCGGCCCGCTCGAAGCCGGGCATGCCGTGACCCGGCATCCGGAAGTTGACGACCACGTCCCGGACCGCCTGCATCGTCAGATCCGGGGCCAGGTCGAAGGCCGCCTTGAGCAGGTTCCGGTAGAAGACCATGTGCAGGTTCTCGTCGGTCGCGATGCGGGCCAGCATGCGGTCGCAGACCGGGTCGCCGGACTGGTGGCCCGTGTTGCGGTGCGAGATGCGGGTGGCCAGCTCCTGGAAGGCCACGTACGCCACCGAGTGCAGCATCGAGTGCCGGTTGTCCGACTCGAAGCCCTCACTCATGTGGGCCATGCGGAACTGCTCCAGCTGGTCCGGGTCGACCGCGCGCGAGGCGAGCAGGTAGTCGCGCATCACGATGCCGTGCCGGCCCTCCTCGGCGGTCCAGCGGTGCACCCAGGTGCCCCAGGCGCCGTCGCGGCCGAAGAGGCTGGCGATCTCGTGGTGGTAGCTGGGGAGGTTGTCCTCCGTCAGCAGGTTCACCACGAGGGCGATCCGGCCGATGTCGGTGACCTTGGACTGCTTCTTCTCCCAGGCCTCGCCGTCCTCGAAGATCCCCGGGAAGTTCCGCGCCTCGGTCCACGGCACGTACTCGTGCGGCATCCAGTCCTTGGCGACCTTCAGATGCCGGTTGAGCTCCTTCTCGACCACTTCCTCCAGCGCGTACAGCAGCCGGGCGTCGGTCCAGTCGGCGGAAGTGCCGAGGTGCGGGGAGACGATCGTCACGAAGAACTCCAGGGACGTGTGACAGGGCGGAGCAGCCGGCGAGCGGTGCCGGGAACCTACGGGATCGTAGGCTACGAAACCGTAGGTTACGAGAGCGTAGGTTAAACGCACTGTAAAGGTCGCTGATCAGCCACCGTCCGGCGGTACCCGACAGGGCCCCGAGACCCGCAGGTCCGGGGCCGGGCGACCGCCCTGCGCGCCGTACTCAGTCGTACAGCTCCCGCAGCCTGACCGAGAGGCACGTCACACAGCCCTCCAGCTTCTCGAACTCCCCGATGTCGACGAGCACCGGCTCGTGACCGAGGTCGGCGAGCAGCTCCGCCGTCTTCGGCGCGCTCGCCGCCATCAGCAGCCTGCTCCCGCCGAGCAGCACCACGTGCGCCCCCGACTCCTCCGGCACCGGCAGGAAACGGGGGAACAGCGAGGGCACGTCCGTCAGCGGGATGTGCCCGATCACCGTCCCGTCCGGCAGCGCGGTGACCGCCGACTTCAGGTGCAGCACCTTGCTCACGGGCACGGCGACGACCCGGGCGCCCAGCGGCTCGAACGCCGCCCGCAGCTGCTGGACACCGGCCGCGTTGGTCCGGCCGCCGCGGCCCACGTAGATCGTGTCGCCGATCTTCAGGACGTCGCCGCCGTCCAGGGTGCCCGGCTCCCACACCCAGTTCACCGAGCAGCCGAGCCGGGCCACGGCCTCCTCGACCCCGGCCGTCTCCGCGCGCCGCGACTCGGCGCCGGGCCGCGTGATCAGCGCGACGTTGCGGAACATGACGACGGCGTCCTCGACGAAGACCGAGTCCGGGCAGTCGTCGGCCGGGTCCACCTCCAGCGTCTCCCAGCCGTGCGCTCCGAGGGCCTCGACGTAGGCGTCCCACTGTTCGAGGGCCAGGCCGTGATCGACCTTCTCCCGCTCGACGTGTGTCACCAGTCCTTCGGCGAGCCTGGGGCTGGGGCGGCGGACGAGGGCCTTTTTGCTGGGCACGCGGGGCCTTTCGTGTCGGCGCGGATCGGCGGGTGTCGACGTCGGCTGCCCGGCGCGTGAGGCGGCGCCGGTTCGCGCCATCATGCAGCGCGGACCTGCGCCTACGGAACCCCCGTCAGCCCCTCGTAGCCCTCCTGAGATGCTCGGCGGTGCTGGAGCCGCGGGCCGCGAGCAGCTCGCGCGGGGTGCCCTCGAAGATCACCAGGCCGCCGTCCCGCCCGCCGTCCGGGCCGAGGTCGATCACCCGGTCGGCGTGCGCCACCACGTCCAGGTTGTGCTCGACCACCACGACCGTGTTGCCCGCGTCCACGAGCCGGTCCAGCAGGGCGAGCAGCCCCTCGACGTCCGACATGTGCAGACCGGTGGTCGGCTCGTCCAGGACGTAGACCGCGCCCGTGCGGTGCAGCCGGGTCGCCAGCTTGATCCTCTGCCGCTCGCCGCCGGAGAGCGTGGACAGCGGCTGCCCGAGGGTGAGGTAGGTGAGGCCGACGTCGCGCAGGGCACGCAGCCGACGGCGTACGCCGGTGTCGGAGAAGAAGCCGAGGGCCTGGTCGGCGGTCATCGCGAGCACGTCGGCGACCGACCGGCCGTGCACCGTCAGCCGCAGCACCTCCTCCCGGAAGCGCCGCCCCTCGCAGTCGTGGCAGGTGGTCGTCACCGGATCCATGAAGGCGAGGTCGGTGTGGATGATCCCGCGCCCCTCGCAGGTGCCGCAGGCCCCGCCCGAGTTGAAGCTGAAGAAGCCCGGCTCGGCACCGGTCTCCCGCGCGAAGACCTTCCGCACCGTGTCCATGATCCCCAGGTACGTCGCCGGGGTGGAGCGGGCGGAGATGCCGATGGCCGACTGGTCGACGACCACGGCGTCCGGGTGGGCCACGGTCAGCTCCGCGACCAGTGTGCTCTTGCCCGACCCGGCGACCCCGGTGACCGCGGTGAGCACCCCGGTCGGGAACGCCACCGTCACCTCCCGCAGGTTGTGCCGCCCGGCGCCCTTGACCCACAGCTCGCCGGTGGCCGCCCGCACCGTGTCCTTCACCGCCGTACGCCGCCCCAGGCACCGCCCGGTGAGCGTGTCCGACGCGGCCAGCCCGGCCGGCGGCCCCTCGAACACCACCCGGCCGCCGTCGGCACCGGCCCGCGGGCCCATGTCGACGACGTGGTCGGCCAGTGCGATGACGTCCGGGTCGTGCTCGACCACCAGCACGGTGTTGCCCTTGTCGCGCAGCCGCAGCAGCAGGTCGCCGAGGCGTCCGACGTCCCGCGGGTGCAGTCCGACGCTGGGCTCGTCGAAGATGTACGTCATCCCGGTCAGGCTGGAACCGAGGTGCCGCACGGTCTTCAGCCGCTGCCCCTCGCCGCCGGACAGCGTGGCGGTCTCCCGGTCCAGGCTGAGATAGCCGAGCCCGATGGCCTCCACCCGCTCCAGCGCGGCCACCGCGGCGCCGGCGACGGGCAGCGCCACCGGGTCGTCGATCCCCCTCAGTACGGCGATCAGGTCGGTGATCTGCATCCGCGAGCAGTCGGCGATGGAGCGCCCGTCGATTCGGGAGGCGAGCGCGGCCGCGTTCAGCCGGGCCCCGCCGCAGTCGGGGCAGCGGGCCTCGACCAGGAAGCCGCCCACGAGGTCCCGGGTCTTCTCGCTCATGCCGGACAGGTCCCGCTTGAGGTACAGCCGTTCGAACCGGTCGGCGAGTCCCTCGTACTCGGTGCTCCACGTCCCGCCCGAGCCGCTGACGGTGACCCTGCTGCCGGGCCGCCCGCGCATCAGGAAGGCGTGCTCGGCGTTCGTGAAGTCGCCGACCGGCTTGCCGGTGTCCAGCTCCTCGGTGTTGGTGTAGGTCTGCCCCTGCCAGGTCCCGGCCGCGAACGGCGGGAAACGGACCGCTCCGTCCGCCAGCGACCTGGCCGGGTCCAGGATCCGGTCCCAGTCGGGCTGCACCCGGCGGCCCAGGCCGTCGCAGCCGGGGCACATGCCCGACGGGTCGTTGAACGAGTAAGCCGTCGCCCCTCCCGCGCCGGGGGTGCCGTGCCGGGAGAACAGCACCCGCAGCACCGAGTGGATGTCGGTCATCGTGCCGACCGTGGAGCGGGAGTGGCCGCCGACCGGCCGTTGGTCGACGACGATCGCGGGGGTCAGGCCCTCCAGGGCGTCCGCGTGCGGCCGCTCGTGCTTGGGCAGCCGGTTGCGGACGAACCAGGTGAACGTCTCGTTCAGCTGGCGCCGCGACTCCACCGCGATCGTGTCGAACACGACCGACGACTTCCCCGACCCCGAAACGCCGGTGAACACGGTCAGCCGGCCCTTCGGGATGCGGAGCGTGACGTCCTGGAGGTTGTTCTCCCTGGCCCCGGTGATGCTGATGAACTCGCTCATCCAGCGGACGCTAGGCGGAATACCCGACAGCTTCCGGCGTGATTTCCGTCAGTTCTCCCTCCTCCAGCAGCAGCCAGCGCGTGATGCCGAGCGACTCCAGGAACGGCAGGTCGTGGCTGGCCACGAGCAGCGCCCCCTCGTACGCCTCCAGCGCGCTGGTGAGCTGCCGCACGCTCGCCATGTCCAGGTTGTTGGTCGGCTCGTCCAGCATCAGCAGCTGCGGCGCGGGCTCGGCCAGCATCAGCGCCGCCAGCGTCGCCCGGAAGCGTTCGCCGCCGGACAGCGTGGCCGCCTGCTGGTCGGCGCGGGCGCCGCGGAACAGGAAGCGCGCCAGCCGCGCCCGGATCCGGTTGTTGGTGGCGCCCGGCGCGAACCGGGCCACGTTCTCCGCGACGCTCAGCCCGTCGTCGAGGACGTCCAGACGCTGCGGCAGGAACCGCAGCGGCACGTGCGCCGTCGCCTCGCCCGCCACCGGCGCCAGCTCCCCGGCCACGGTGCGCAGCAGCGTGGTCTTGCCCGCGCCGTTGCGCCCGACCAGCGCGATCCGCTCGGGACCGTGCAGATCGAGGCCGCCCGTCATCCGGGCGCCGTACGCCGGCTCCAGCTCCCGCAGGGTCAGCACCGTCCGGCCCGGTGGTACGGCCGTGTACGGCAGGTCGACGCGGATCTCGTCGTCGTCCCGCACGGCCTCCACCGCGTCGTCGAGCCGTTCCTTGGCCCCGGCGAGCTTCTCCTCGTGCATGATGCGGTACTTGCCCGCGGACTGCTGGGCCGTCCGGGCCCGCAGCTTCATCACCGCACGGGGTTCGCGCTTGGTGTCGTACATCTTCTGTCCGTAGCGCCTGCGCCGGGCCAGGACGACCTGGGCGTCGGCCAGTTCGCGCTTCTGCCTGCGCAGATCCGACTCGGCGACCCGGACCATCCGCTCGGCCGCCTCCTGCTCCACGGCGAGCGCCTCCTCGTACGCCGTGAGGTTGCCGCCGTACCAGGTGACCGAGCCGGTCCGCAGGTCGGCGATCTGGTCGACCCGTTCCAGCAGCTCGCGGTCGTGGCTGACCACGACCATCATCCCCGGCCAGGACTCGACGGCCGCGTACAGCCGCCTGCGGGCGTACACGTCGAGGTTGTTGGTGGGCTCGTCCAGGAGCAGGACGTCGGGCCGGCGCAGCAGGAGCGCGGCCAGCCGCAGCAGCACCGACTCGCCGCCCGACACCTCGCCGACGGTGCGGTCGAGGCCGATGTGGCCAAGGCCCAGTTCGCCGAGCGTGGCCAGCGCGCGTTCCTCGACGTCCCAGTCGTCGCCGACGGTCTCGAAGTGCTCCTCGCTCACGTCACCCGCCTCGATGGCG
This sequence comes from Streptomyces sp. NPDC111628, assembly GCF_055635195.1. Taxonomy (NCBI): domain Bacteria; kingdom Bacillati; phylum Actinomycetota; class Actinomycetes; order Kitasatosporales; family Streptomycetaceae; genus Streptomyces; species Streptomyces sp. NPDC111628. The sequence goes on from NZ_JBVKBZ010000002.1 coordinate 442,367, forward strand.
TGCAGCGCGGCCCGGCGCGCGTCGATGCCGAGCGCCTCGTCGACCCGCAGCGCGGTGTCGAGCGTGACGTTCTGCGGCAGGTAGCCCACCTCGCCGGCCACCCGGACGGTGCCGTCGGCCGGGGTGAGCCGCCCGGCGATCAGCTTCAACAGGGTGGATTTCCCGGCGCCGTTGAGGCCGACGAGGCCGGTCCTGCCGGGGCCGAAGGCGACGTCGAGTCCGTCGAAGACGGCGGTGCCGTCGGGCCAGGCGAAGGACAGGGACGTACAGGTGAGAGAAGTGGGGGAAGTAGACATACGGGTCTCCGCGGTTGCTCGAAGCGGTCAGGGGCAAACGCGTATCGAGACACCGGAAGCGGGCGGCCGCCGTCGGACGAGGGGAGGGCACGAAAGAAGCCCTGCTCCGTCAGGAGGCTGGGACGGCTCGAACGCCGAGGTCGCACGCTGCGTACACACGTGAGATACGTGTGACGCGGTGTCTCAGGACCTCAGACGAGCAACGTCCTTCTCCAATCGGCGGCAACAGAAGCAGTACCGAACCTAAAGAAGACCCGGTTGGCCTGTCAACGCATTTACGCGGACCCCGAGGAGGCCCCCGTGCCCAACGGCTCGCTCTCACTGCCGGCCCGGCTCTGCCTGCTGGCCTGGGACCCCGAGCGGTCCTCGGCGGCCGAGACCGCCCGCGTCCACCACCTGGTGCGCGCCGGTGCGCTCACCGAACTGGCCCAGCGCGGTCTGCTCACCGACGACGAGGGCATCGCCACCCCCGCCGATCTCGACTCCCGCACCGGGGACGCCGTCCTCGACGGGCTCCTTGAACTCGTCCGCGAGTCGCTGCCGCACCGGTGGCGCACCTGGGTGCGGCTGCACGCCCGGGTCACCTTCGACGCCGTGCGGGAGCAGCTGGTCGCCGAGGGGTACCTGCGGGCCGAGAAGAAGCGGGTGCTCGGCGTGTTCCCGTCCGTGGAGTACGTGCTCGCGCGGGCCGCCGCGGCGCGGGCGCTGCGGGAGGAGGCACGACACCTGCTGGAAGGGCCGCTGCCGGCCGGGGAGGTCTCCGAACGGGACGCGGCCCTGGCCGCGCTGGCGGCCGCCGCCGGACTGGGCGCGCCCGGGGGCACGGCGGGCGGGGTCCGCGGCCGGGACCGGATCGCGGAACTGACCCTGCGGTGCGCGGGCGCGGCACCCGGCATGCGGAAAATCGTGGGCGAGGTGTGGGACGCGGTGAGCGACGAGACGGCCCGGGCACCGGTGTCCGCGCGCGGCTGAGCGCCGTCCGGCGCCGCGGGAGCCGGGAGGGGGTGGGGTCAGCAGCTCCCGCGCATCAGCTCCGCCAGGTCGTGGTCCAGGTCCAGCTGGAGGTGCTCGAGACCCACCGGCACCAGCTCGCCGGCGGCCTGAAGGAAGCGGCGCAGCTCGCCCGAGCGGACATGGATCACGGCGGTGCCCTCGGGCGCGTGGAACTCCAGGACCGTGCGGTCGTACCCGTACGGGCGCACCCGGACGTCGCCGTGGCCGTTCGGCTCCTGCATCCCGGCGATGAGCAGCTCGCGGGAGAAGGTCCAGCAGACCTCCACGCCCTCCAGGGTGGCCGGGGCCGGGAAGGTCATGCGGACGGCGAACGGGTCGGCGCGGTCGTAGTGCAGGGTGGCGGGAATGTTCGGCATGCGCGGCGCGGCGGCGACGAGGCGCGCCTCGACGGGCTGATCGATGACGGTGGACAACGCCTTGCTCCCTCGTGACGGCTGGACGGGCTTCGCGGGTGGTGCGGGCCGGGCACTGGAAGAGACGTCGGAATCAGCCCATCCGTGCACACGACGAGCGAGTGACCTCTGTCACCGCGTTCATGCCCGGGAGCTCCCAGGAGTGACACGCCTCTCCTCCCGTGCCCCGAAGGGCACTTGCGGCACGCCCGCACCAGGCGCTCGAGCGGTCGCGGCCCTCTGGACGGCGCGCGGGCCGTGGGCTAGCTTCGCCCGCCATGAGGCGCTTGGGAAGCACGCGACGCAGGGTACGGCCCGTTCCAGCCGGCGGCAGGCGTACGGGGCGGGTGGTGCTCGCCGGGGCGGTCTGCGCGGCGGCGCTGGCCGCACTGACCGCCGTACCCGCCCAGGCGCACCAGCGGCCGCAGTGGGACGTGAAGGACACCGGCGTCTCCGACGTCCGGTTCAGGGGGCTCGCCGCCGTCAGCCGGCACACCGCCTGGGTGGCCGGTACCGGGGGGACGGTCCTGCGCACCACCGACGGCGGCGACACCTGGCGCGACATCTCCCCGCCGGGCGCCGGTGAGCTGGAGTTCCGCGACATCGAGGCCTTCGACGCCCGCCGGGCCGTGGTCCTGGCCATCGGCGAGGGCGAGGCGTCCAGGGTCTACCGCACCGACGACGGCGGGGCGACCTGGACCGAGTCCTTCCGCAACACCGACCCGCGGGCCTTCTACGACTGCCTGACCTTCTTCGACCGCCGCCACGGCCTCGCCATGAGCGACCCGGTGGACGGAAAGTTCCGCATCCTGTCGACCGGCGACGGCGGCCACACCTGGAAGGTGCTGCCCGACGCGGGCATGCCGCCCGCGCAGCAGGGCGAGGCCGGGTTCGCGGCCAGTGGCCAGTGCCTGGTCTCCGCCGGGCCGAGGGACGTGTGGCTGGCCACCGGCGGGGCCGCACGCGCGCGCGTGCTGCACTCCGCCGACCGCGGGCGCACCTGGACGGCCACCGACGCCCCGGTCCCGGCCGGAGACCCGGCCCGCGGCGTGTTCGCCCTCGCCTTCCGCGACCGGGCCCACGGCCTCGCCGTGGGCGGCGACTACCGCCCCGAGCAGGCCTCCCCGCGGGCCGCCGCCCGGACCTCCGACGCAGGCCGCACCTGGCGGCCCGCCGACCGGCCCCCGCCCGCCTACCGCTCCGGCGTCGCCTGGCTCCCGCACAGCCGCTCCGCCGCCCTGGCCGTCGGCCCCACCGGCACCGACCTCACCACGGACGGCGGCCACACCTGGCGGACGGTCGACACCGGGTCCTACGACACCGTGGACTGCACCCCGGACCTGGGCTGTTGGGCCGCGGGCGAGCAGGGCCGGGTCGCCCGGCTGGAGCGCTGACACGGGCGGGCCGGGGTGTTTGTCCGTAACGTGGGTAACCGTTCGCTGAACGTGAGAGGAAGTGAGCGGACATGCCGAGCGGTTCGAGCCCCAAACGGGAGCGGCAGTACGAGCACATCAGGAAGAGCGCGAAGGACCGCGGCGAGAGCACCGGCCGCGCCAAGGAGATCGCGGCGCGGACGGTGAACAAGGAGCGCGCGCAGTCCGGCGAGTCCAGGACCGCCAGCCGCACCTCGACGCAGGACAAGTCGCCGAGCAAGCGCGGCGGCCAGCGGTCCGGGAACCGGCAGGGACCCCAGGGACCCACCTACGACCAGCTGTACCAGGAGGCCAAGCGCCGTGACGTGCACGGACGTTCGAACATGAACAAGGGCGAGCTGCGCCAGGCACTGGGCAAGTGACCCGCGCCGCTACCCGAGCGTCTCCCGGTAGCGCTCCAGCGCGGGCGCCGTCTTCGTGGCGACGAACTCGGTGACGCGGTACGCGCACACACCGGCCCTGACGAACGGGTCGCCCGCGGTGATCTCCTCGATCCGCGCACGGTCCCCCGCGACGGCGAGGATCACCCCGCCCTCGCGCGGCTCCATGCGCCCGGACGCCAGGAACACGCCCTGCTCGTACAGTCCGTCCAGCCAGGCCACGTGGTCGGGCAGCACGGCGTCGACGGCTTCGAGCGGGGCGGTGTAGGACAGCTCCAGTACGAACATGATCGCGAGCCTACTCCCGGGCTCCCGTAGGCTTGCGGCCACCATGACGACCGTGAGCGTGCAGATCCCCGCCGGCTGGCCCACGACCGAGGAACGGGCCCGGGCGGTCCAGGACGAACTGCGCGCCCGCGTGGTGCTCGACGAGGGCGGCCCGCCGCCCGGCACCGGCCGGGTGACCGGCGTGGACGTGGCCTACGACGACGAACGCGACGTCGTCGCGGCGGCGGCCGTCGTACTGGACGCCGGGACCCTCGCCGTCGTCGCCGAGGCCACGGCCGTCGGCCGGATCACCTTCCCCTACGTGCCCGGCCTGCTCGCCTTCCGGGAGATCCCGACCGTGCTCGCCGCCCTGGACGCGCTGCCCTGCCCGCCCGGCCTGGTGGTGTGCGACGGGTACGGCCTGGCCCACCCGCGCCGGTTCGGCCTCGCGAGCCACCTGGGCGTCCTCACCGGCCTGCCCACGATCGGCGTGGCCAAGAACCCGTTCACCTTCACCCATGACGACCCCGACACCCCGCGCGGCAGCACGTCCCCGCTGCTCGCCGGTGCCGAGGAGGTCGGGCGGGCGGTGCGCACCCGGGACGGCGTGAAGCCGGTCTTCGTCTCGGTCGGGCACCGGGTGGACCTCGCCAACGCCTGCGCCCACACCCTGGCCCTGACGCCCGCGTACCGGCTGCCGGAGACCACCCGCAGGGCCGACGCCCTGTGCCGCGCGGCCCTGCGGGACGCCGCCTACCCGGCCTGATCCTCGACGCTCCAGCGGCCCACCTCCCGGTACGCCGAGTCGTAGATCCCGGAACCGTCGCCGGGCCGCAGTGCGTAGTGCTTCAGGTTGCCGCCCCAGTACCGCAGGATCCGCTGCAACTCGCCCGTGGGGTCCTCGGCGAGCGCGCCCTCGTCCATGGTGACTTCGAGAAGGAACTTCATGCCTTCAAGGGTTTCATTGAACTCCTCTTTGGCACTTGGCCGCGCACGGTGCCTGGTGGTAGGGAGAGCGGTGCCGTGAAAGTCTCAAATCGACGGATCTGAGCGCCCAGAGGGATCTGAGTATCCGTACGGATGTGCCGCCGCTCGCGGCCCCGGCAGGGTGGACGGCATGACGACACACCGCGCACCCAAGCACCCGGCCCGGTCCGGCCGCCCCGTCGAGCGGTCCGTGGTCGCGGGTCTGGTGCTGGCGGTGGGCGCGGGTCTGGCCTGGATCGGCGGGATGATCTACACGATCGCCGGGTGGTCCGGGTAGGCCCCGCCGCAGGGCGCCGCACGGTTCCCAGGCCCGTCAGCGGGTCGCGGCCACCCGGAAGCCGATGCCCGCCGCCCGCAGCCGCTCGGTCAGCGCGTCGCCCATCGCCACGGCCGTCGTGACCTGCCCGGCCGTCGGCGGCAGGGCGTCGAGGGCGAGACAGAGCGCCGCCTCGGCGAACATCTTGGCCGTCTCGTCGTACCCGGGGTCGCCGCCCGCCACCTCGGTGAACACCTTTTGGCCGCCGCCCTCGCCCACGAAGCGGACCGAGAACCAGCTCCTCGCCCGCCGCTCGGGGCTCGGTCCCTCGCCCGGCGCGAGCCTCGCCGACAGCCGGCGCCGTGCGGGCGGCAGCTGGGCCGCCGCCATCAGCGCGCCCACGGCCGCCACCCCGCCCACCGCGACGGGCAGCCGCCGTACGGCCGCGTAGTGGCGGTAGCGGAAGTCCGGGCCGTAGCGGTCCAGGGCCTTCGCGGACCGGCGCACGATCTGGGCGTCCACGGTCGGCAGCGGCAGCGCCCACGCCCCCACCTCCCCGGCGAACCGCGGCGCCCCGATCGGCGTCACCACGCGGCGGCCGACCAGGCGCGGCTCGTGCCGCCGGCGTTCCAGCGCCGCGGCCCGCAGTTCGCGGCCGCGCGCGAACTGGCCGAGCGCGGAGGCGAACGTACCGCCCGAGAACGTGGCGCTGACGGTCACGAAGCCGTCCACGGTCAGCGGCACGCCTTCCGGCAGTTGCCGCACGGTGAAGTACACGCCGAGGTCGTGCGGGACCGAGTCGAAACCGCAGGCGTGCACCAGGCGGGCGCCGGTCTCCCGCGCGCGGGCGTCGTGGCGGACGTAGGTCAGGTCCACGAACTCGGGCTCCCCGGTGAGGTCGAGGTAGTCCGTGCCGGCGTCCGCGCAGGCGGCGACCAGCGCGTCGCCGTAACGGACGTACGGGCCGACCGTCGTGGCCACCACGCGCGCGTGCCCGGCGAGTTCGCGCAGCGATTCCGGATCGGACACGTCCGCGAGCAGCACGCCGACGTCCGCCGCGGTGTCCGCCGTACCGGTCAGCCGTTCGCGCAGGCGGCGCAGCCGCTCCTCGTCGCGGCCCGCGATCGCCCAGCGCAGCCCGTCCGGCGCGTGTGCGGCGAGGTACTCCGCGGTCAGTTCGCCGACGAACCCCGTCGCCCCGAACAGCACGACGTCGTACGGCCGGTCGGCCGCCTTCAGCCTGTTCATGACATCCCTCCGTCACCCGTCGGCAACCCCTGGGTCCGCAGCACGCGCCGTTGCCGGTGGCTGAGGCTAGCGTGAGGATCGCGCGGCCCGGCGAGGAGCCTGCACCATAATTGGCTAAGCGCTTGCTCGCCCGGGGCTTGTGCCCAGTGGAACACGTTCTTAGCATCACTGGTGTTACATCGGTTGTGTCACAGAGCTGGGGGCTGAATGCCGGAAGTGAGGACGCCGACGCGGAGCCCGGGCACCGAGGGCCCGCTCGCCGGTGTGCGCGTGGTCGAGCTGGCCGGTATCGGTCCCGGACCGTTCGCCGCCATGCTCCTGGCCGACCTGGGCGCCGACGTCGTGCGCGTCGACCGTCCCGGCGGGCCGGGCCTCGGGATCGACCCCGCCCACGACGTCACCAACCGCAACAAGCGCTCCGTGGTCGTCGACCTCAAGGCCGCGGACGGCCCGGCCCGGGTCCTCGACCTCGCCGCACGCGCCGACGTCCTGATCGAGGGCTACCGCCCCGGCGTCGCCGAGCGGCTCGGCGTCGGCCCCGGGGACTGCCACGCCCGCAACCCGGCGCTCGTCTACGGCCGCATGACCGGCTGGGGCCAGGAAGGTCCGCTCGCCCGGCGCGCCGGGCACGACATCGGGTACATCGCGCTCACCGGCACCCTCGGCATGACCGGCGCCCCCGACGAGCCCCCGGCGGCCCCCGCCAACCTCCTCGGCGACTACGCGGGCGGCTCCCTCTACCTCGTCGTCGGCATCCTCGCCGCCCTGCACCACGCACGGGAGAACGGCACCGGGCAGGTCGTGGACGCCGCCATCGTCGACGGCACCGCCCACCTCTCCGCGATGATCCACGGCATGCTGGCCGCCGGCGGCTGGCAGGACCGGCGCGGCGCCAACCTCCTCGACGGCGGCTGCCCCTTCTACGGCACCTACGAGACCGCCGACGGCCGGTACATGGCGGTCGGTGCGCTCGAACCGCAGTTCTACGCCGAGTTCATGCGGCTGCTCGGCATCCCCGACCTGGCACCGGCCCGCGACGACATGTCCCGCTGGCCCGAACTGCGCGCGGCCGTCGCCGCCCGCTTCAAGTCCCGTACCCGCGACGAGTGGACGGCCGTCTTCACCGACTCCGACGCCTGTACGGCCCCCGTCCTGTCGCTGCGCGAGGCCCCCCACCACCCGCACCTCGCCGCCCGCTCGACCTTCACCGACCACGACGGCATCACCCAGCCGGCCCCCGCACCCCGCTTCTCCGCGACCCCCACCGCCGTCCGCACCGGCCCCGCCCTGCCCGGCGCCGACACCGAGGCCGTGGCCCGCGACTGGGGGCTGCCCCGCGACTGGGGCGGCCCGGCCCCGGCCTCCCTCCCGAACCCCGCAGTGCACAACCCTCAGTGAAAGGCCTGCCAGTGAGCACCGAAGCGTACGTGTACGACGCGATCCGCACTCCGCGTGGACGCGGCAAGGCGAACGGCGCCCTGCACGGCACGAAGCCGATCGACCTGGTCGTCGGCCTCATCCATGAGATCCGTGCCCGTTTCCCCGGCCTGGACCCGGCTGCCGTGGACGACGTCGTGCTGGGTGTCGTCGGTCCGGTCGGTGACCAGGGCTCGGACATCGCCCGTGTCGCGGCGATCGCGGCCGGGTTGCCGGACACGGTGGCGGGGGTGCAGGAGAACCGCTTCTGCGCGTCGGGTCTTGAGGCGGTCAACATGGCCGCGATGAAGGTGCGCTCCGGTTGGGAGGACCTGGTCCTCGCGGGCGGTGTCGAGTCCATGTCCCGCGTCCCCATGGCCTCGGACGGCGGCGCGTGGTTCAACGACCCGATGACGAACCTCGCCACCAACTTCGTCCCGCAGGGCATCGGCGCCGACCTGATCGCCACCATCGAGGGCTTCTCGCGCCGCGACGTGGACGAGTACGCGGCGCTCTCCCAGGAACGCGCGGCCACCGCCTGGAAGGAAGGCCGTTTCGAGCGCTCCGTCGTGCCGGTGAAGGACCGCGCCGGTCTCACCGTCCTCGACCACGACGAGCACCCGCGCCCCGGTACCACCGCCGACTCCCTCGGCAAGCTCAAGCCGTCCTTCGCCGACATCGGCGAGCTGGGCGGGTTCGACGCGGTGGCGCTGCAGAAGTACCACTGGGTGGAGAAGATCGACCACGTCCACCACGCGGGCAACTCCTCCGGCATCGTCGACGGCGCCTCCCTGGTCGCCATCGGCTCCAAGGAGGTCGGTGACCGTTACGGCCTCACCCCGCGCGCCCGGATCGTCTCCGCCGCCGTCTCCGGATCCGAGCCCACGATCATGCTCACCGGCCCCGCACCGGCCACCCGCAAGGCCCTCGCCAAGGCCGGTCTGACCGTCGACGACATCGACCTGGTCGAGATCAACGAGGCGTTCGCGGCGGTGGTCCTGCGCTTCGTGAAGGACATGGGCCTGTCGCTGGACAGGGTCAACGTCAACGGCGGCGCGATCGCGCTCGGCCATCCGCTCGGCGCGACCGGCGCGATGATCCTCGGCACCCTCGTCGACGAACTCGAGCGCCAGGACAAGCGCTACGGCCTCGCCACCCTGTGCGTGGGCGGCGGCATGGGCATCGCCACGATCGTCGAGCGCATCTGACCCCCTCCCGACGGATACGACGGCCACGACGGCCACGACGGATCACCTGGAGCACATCCTCATGAGCACCGAGCCCACCACCATCCGCTGGGAACAGGACGACACCGGCGTCGTCACCCTCGTCCTCGACGACCCCGACCAGTCCGCGAACACCATGAACCAGGCGTTCCGCGACTCCCTGGCGGCGATCACCGACCGCCTGGAGGCCGAGAAGGACTCCGTCCGCGGCGTCATCGTCACCTCCGCCAAGAAGACCTTCTTCGCGGGCGGCGACCTGCGCGACCTCATCCGCGTCACCCCGGAAACCGCCCAGGACCTCTTCGACGGCGGCATGGCCATCAAGCGGAACCTGCGCCGCATCGAGACCCTCGGCAAGCCCGTCGTCGCCGCCATGAACGGCGCCGCGCTCGGCGGCGGCTACGAGATCGCGCTGGCCTGCCACCACCGCGTCGCCCTCGACGCGCCCGGCTCCAAGATCGGCTGCCCCGAGGTCACCCTCGGCCTGCTCCCCGGAGGCGGCGGCGTCGTCCGCACCGTCCGGATGCTCGGCATCACCGACGCCCTGCTGAAGGTCCTCCTCCAGGGCACCCAGTACAACCCGCGCCGCGCCCAGGAGAACGGCCTGGTCGACGAGGTCGCCGACAGCCGCGAGGACATGCTCGCCAAGGCCCGCGCCTTCATCGACGCCCACCCGGAGTCCGCCCAGCCCTGGGACCGGCCCGGCTACCGCATCCCCGGCGGCACCCCGGCCCACCCGAAGTTCGCGGCCAACCTGCCCGCCTTCCCCGCCAACCTGCGCAAGCAGACGAACGGCGCCCCCTACCCGGCACCGCGCAACATCATGGCCGCCGCTGTCGAGGGCTCCCAGGTCGACTTCGAGACCGCCCAGGTGATCGAGGCCCGCTACTTCGTCGAGCTGGCCGCCGGTCAGACCTCGAAGAACATGATCCAGGCGTTCTTCTTCGATCTCCAGGCGGTCAACTCGGGCGCCAACCGCCCCAAGGGCGTCGAGCCCCGCAAGGTCACCAAGGTCGCCGTGCTGGGCGCGGGGATGATGGGCGCGGGCATCGCCTACTCGTGCGCCCGCGCGGGCATCGACGTCGTGCTGAAGGACGTCTCGCTGGAGTCGGCGCTCAAGGGCAAGGCGTACTCCGAGAAGCTGTGCGCGAAGGCCGTGGCGAAGGGCCGTACGAGCCACGAGAAGGCGGACGCGCTGCTCGCGCGGATCACGCCGACCGCCGAGGCGGCGGATCTGGCGGGGTGTGACGCGGTGATCGAGGCGGTGTTCGAGGACACCTCGCTCAAGCACAAGGTGTTCCAGGAGATCGAGCACGTCGTCGCCCCGGACGCGCTGCTGTGCTCGAACACCTCCACGCTGCCCATCACCGCGCTGGCCGAGGGCGTCGAGCGGCAGGCCGACTTCATCGGGCTGCACTTCTTCTCACCCGTGGACAAGATGCCGCTGGTGGAGATCATCAAGGGGGAGCGGACGGGGGAGGAGACGCTGGCGCGGGCCTTCGACCTGGTCCGGCAGATCAAGAAGACGCCGATCGTCGTCAACGACTCGCGGGGCTTCTTCACCTCCCGGGTCATCGGCCACTTCATCAACGAGGGCGTCGCCATGGTGGGGGAGGGCATCGAGCCCGCGTCCGTGGAGCAGGCGGCGGCCCAGGCTGGCTACCCGGCCAAGGTGCTGTCCCTGATGGACGAGCTGACCCTCACCCTGCCCCGCAAGATCCGCGAAGAGACGAAGCGGGCGGTGGAGGAAGCGGGCGGCACCTGGGCGGCGCATCCCGCCGAGGCGCTCATCGACCGCATGGTCGACGAGTTCGGCCGCCCGGGGCGCTCCGGCGGCGCCGGGTTCTACGAGTACGGCGAGGACGGCAGGCGGGCCGGGCTGTGGCCGGGCCTGCGCGAGCATTTCACGAAGCCCGGGTACGAAATCCCGTTCGCCGACATGCAGGAGCGGATGCTCTTCTCGGAGGCGCTGGACACCGTCAAGCTCCTGGAGGAGGGCGTGCTGACCTCGGTGGCCGACGCCAACATCGGTTCGATCTTCGGCATCGGCTTCCCCGGCTGGACCGGCGGCGTCCTCCAGTACATCAACGGCTACGAGGGCGGCCTGCCGGGCTTCGTCGCCCGCGCCCGCGAGCTGACCGACCGCTACGGCGAGCGCTTCACCCCACCCGCCCTGCTGGTGGAGAAGGCGGAGAAGGGGGAGGTCCTCACGGACGGCCGCTGAGCCGCCGGATCATTCACCGGCCTCCTTGTCGAGCCACTCCCGCAGCTCCTCGCGCAGCGACCGCTGGAACGTGGTCAGCAGCGCCTGCACCACGAGCGGGTGCATGTGGGCGGACAGCGACCGCACCTCCGGAGCCTCCCGTTCGGCGACCGCGTCGCGCAGCAGCCGGGACAGGTCGCGCGCGGCGGCGCGGGAGTGCTCCAGGAGGGCGGTGCGGGCGGCGAGGACCGTCTCGGGGGAGAAGGGCACGTCGAGCAGCTCGACACCGAGCCGGAGCAGCCCGACGTCCACCCGGTAGGCGTCGCCGTCGGGCACCACGACGTCCATCGCCCCCAGCCGGTCCACCTCCTCGTCGGTGAGCGGCCGCCCCGCCCGTCTGCCCAGCTCCTCGCGGGTGACCCGCTCCACCGCCTCCGGCGCCCAGGAGGCCACCACCGCGCGGTGGAGCGCCAGGTCGTGGGGGCTCAGGTCGTCCGGCAGCCGCTTGAGATACCGCTCGATGGCGGCCAGCGTCATGCCCTGGTGCTGCAACTCCTCGATCAGCGCCAGTCGGGCCAGGTGCTCCCGGCCGTAGTGCCCCACCCGGCGGGGACCGAGCGCCGGCGGCGGCAGCAGCCCTCTGGTGCCGTAGAAGCGGACCGTGCGCACCGTGACGCCGGCCCGCGCGGCCAGCTCGTCGATCGTGAGGGTCGGCTCCGCGGTGTCGGTCGTCGTCATGTGCAGCAGTATCGCTGTCTCACCAGTGCTGTGAAACCTCTCGCGCACCTGTCGCGCAGCTGTCACACGCCTCTTGCCCGACCTGTGCGGGCCATCGGTGGATCTTGTGAGAAGTCACGCTGTGTGACATGAACCACCGCATGCCCACGCAGCGTCGTGGGAAGGTGCCGTCTTGGTCTGTGCCGCGTCATTGGGTGGTGCGGGCCCGAGACACACGTACGGACGACTCGGGCGCACCCCGCCCGAGCGCACCAGAGAGTGGAACCACCCGTGAGCAAGGACGCCGTCGACACGGCACAGGTCGCCGCCCATCCCCAGGCGACCGGGACCATCCCCGCGGACGCGGGCGACGCCGGTTACAGCAAGGACCTCAAGGCCCGCCACGTCAACATGATCGCCATCGGCGGCGCGATCGGCACCGGCCTCTTCCTGGGTGCCGGCGGGCGCCTGCGCGACGCCGGACCGGCGCTCGCGATCGCCTACCTCGTCGCCGGCGTCTTCGCCTTCTTCGTCGTCAAGGCACTCGGTGAGCTGGTGCTCTACCGGCCCTCCTCCGGGTCCTTCGTGTCGTACGCGCGCGAGTTCCTCGGTGAGAAGGGCGCCTACGTCGCCGGCTGGATGTACTTCCTGAACTGGTCCACGACCGGTATCGCCGACATCACCGCGATCGCGCTGTACACGCACTACTGGAGCATGTTCACGAGCATCCCCCAATGGGCGCTCGCCCTGGTCGCCCTCGCGGTGGTCCTGGCCGTGAACCTCATCTCGGTGAAGATCTTCGGCGAGATGGAGTTCTGGTTCGCGATCGTCAAGGTCGCCACCCTCGTCGGCTTCATGCTGATCGGCATCTTCCTGCTCGCCACCCAGCACGAGGTGAGCGGGCAGACCCCGGGCGTGGGCATGATCACCGACCACGGCGGCATCCTCCCGCACGGCGCGATGCCCGTGGTCCTCGTCATGCAGGGCGTGATCTTCTCCTACGCGGCCCTGGAGCTGGTCGGCGTCGCCGCCGGCGAGACCGCCGAGCCGCACAAAATCGTGCCCCGCGCGGTGAACTCGATCATGTGGCGGGTGGCCCTGTTCTACGTCGGCTCCGTCGTGCTCCTGGCCCTGCTGCTGCCGAGTTCGCTCTACTCGGGCGACGAGAGCCCCTTCGTCACGGTGCTGTCGGGGATCGGTGTGCCGGCCGCCGGTGACGTGATGAACCTCGTCGTCCTCACCGCCGCGATGTCGTCGCTGAACTCCGGCCTGTACTCCACCGGCCGCATCCTGCGTTCCATGGCGATGGCGGGCTCCGCGCCCAGGTTCACCGGCGTGATGAGCCGCAGCCAGGTTCCCTACGGCGGCATCCTGCTGACCTGCGCGGTCTGCGTCCTCGGTGTCGGACTCAACTACCTGGTGCCGAACAAGGCCTTCGAGATCGTGCTGAACGTCGCCTCCCTGGGCATCATCAGCACCTGGGTGATCATCATGATCTGCCACCTGGTGTTCGTCCGCCGGGCGCGTGCGGGCCTGGTCGAGCGGCCGCGTTTCCGGCTGCCCGGCAGCCCCGTCACGGAGATCGTCACGATCGCCTTCCTGCTGGCGGTCGTCGGCCTGATGTGGAACGACGAGGAGGTCGGCCGCAAGACCGTGCTCCTGGTGCCCGTCATCGCGGTGATGCTGGTGGCCGGCTGGTTCGGCGTCCGGCGCCGGGTGGCGCAGCAGGCCGAGCGGGAGCTGTCGACGCCGAGGGGGTAGCGACCCGGGGCCACTGTCAGTGGCACCCTCTACGGTGGCGTCATGTCGGAGATCAGCTATGTCCGGGGTGACGCCACCGCGCCGTCGGTCAAGGGCGTCAAGGTGATCGCCCACGTCTGCAACGACCTCGGCGGCTGGGGCAAGGGCTTCGTCCTGGCCGTCTCCCGCCGGTGGCCGCAGCCGGAGGCGTCCTACCGCGCCTGGCACCGCGACCGCGCGGCCAACGACTTCGGTCTCGGCGCGGTCCAGTTCGTCCGGGTCGAGCCGTACGTGTGGGTGGCCAACATGATCGGCCAGCGCGGCATGAGAACCGGCAGCAAGGGCGTCCCCGTACGCTACGAGGCCATCGGCACCGTGCTCGGCCGCGTCGCCGACAGGGCGGCCGAGCTGGACGCGTCCGTGCACATGCCCCGCATCGGCTGCGGCCTGGCCGGCGGCAAGTGGTCCCGTGTGGAGCCGCTCATATCCGACCGCCTCGCCCGGCGCGGCATCCCCGTGACCGTCTACGACCACCGGGACGCCGCGTAGCCCTTCGCTCAGTGCCCGTCCTCTCAGTGCCCGTCCGCTCAGTGCTCGTGCACGTCGTTCGTCGCGGCGATCTTTTGCCAGGAACGGGGCTGCACGGGCGCGGCCGAGGCCTTCGCGAGGGACCGGGTGCCCGCCGCCGGGGCGTCCGGCTTCGACGGCTGGAACAGCCAGGTGTCGAACAGCGCGGCCAACGGTTTGCCGGACACCTCCTCGGCGTACCGCTGGAAGTCGGCGACGGACGCGTTGCCGTGGGCGTACTTCGCGGGCCAGCCCTTCAGGACGGTGAAGAAGGCGTCGTCCCCGATCTCGTTGCGCAGCACCTGCACGGCCAGCGCGCCCCGGTCGTAGACGGCGCCGTCGAACTGGTTCTCCGGGCCCGGGTCACCGGGCTTCACCGTCCAGAACGCGTCGTCGGCCGGGTGCGAGGCGTACGTGTAGTCGGCCAGTTCCTGCGCCGTGCCCTCGCCCTCGTGCTCGGACCACAGCCACTGGGCGTACCGCGCGAAGCCCTCGTTGATCCAGATGTCCTTCCAGCCGCGCACCGAGACCAGGTCGCCGTACCACTGGTGGGCCAGCTCGTGCACGACGACGGACACGTTCGACCCGTTCGCGAACTGCCGCGGGCTGTAGAACGGCCGGGTCTGCGTCTCCAGCGCGTACCCGGTGGTGGTGTTCGGCACGTAGCCGCCGAGCGCGTTGAACGGATACGGCCCGAAGTACTCGCTCAGCCAGTCCGCGACCTCCCCGGTCCGCTCCACGCTGGCCCGCGCCGCGCCGTCGTTCGCGCCCAGGCCCCTGCTGTAGGCGTTGACGACCGGGATGCCGCCCTCGGTGGTGCCGGTGGTGAGGTCGAACTTCCCCACCGCCAGCGTGGCGAGGTACGTGGCCTGCGGCTGGTCCGAGCGCCAGTTCCAGCGCGTCCAGCCGAGCCGCGAACTCGTCGACTGGAGCGTGCCGTTGGAGATGGCCTGGGTGCCGTCCGGCACCTGCACCGACACGTCGTAGGTGGCCTTGTCGAGCGGGTGGTCGTTGCTGGGGAACCACCAGGCGGCGGCCTCGGGCTCGTTCGCGGCGATGCCGCCGTCCGGAGTGCGGTGCCAGCTGGTGAAGCCGAACGCCTGCTTCGAGGACGGCACACCGCTGTAGCGGACGACGACGGTGAGGGGCGCGCCCTTGTCCAGCGGCTTCCGCGGGGTGATCTCCAGCTCCTGTTCGCCCGACGTCGTGAACGACGCCTTCGCGCCGTTCACCCGCACCTCGCCGACGTCCAGCAGGAAGTCCAGGTTGAACCGCGACAGGTCCGCGGTGGTGCGGGCCAGGATCGTCGCCGTCCCCTCCAGCCGGTCCGTGGCCGGCTGGTACTTCAGGCGCAGGTCGTAGTGCGAGACGTCGTATCCGCCGTTGCCGTAGGCCGGGTAGTAGGGGTCGCCGATGCCCGGAGCGCCGGGGGAGTGGGCCGCCGCCGACGCCGGGATCGCCAGCATGAGGGAGGCGGCGCCCAGTGCGCCCGGCACGATGAATCTGCGGTGCACGAAAGCTCCAAGTCGTAGGGGCACGAGATCCGTTCGGAATCCGTTCGGAGCCTATTCAGCCCCTGAGCGCACCGTCATGTCCACGGCACCCTTGTCACACGATCGCCATCCGGCCGTCATGGGTCGCCCCCGGCCCTCTTATGCGCGGGAGTGGACCGATGTACCGTCCGCGCATGCCGATACGCATGCGCCTCACCCTCCGGAGACCGCTCGCGACGGCGGCCCCGGCCCACCTGTCCGCCGTGCGCGTCGACAAGGGCCTCTTCGGCCCCTGCGCCGACACGCCGACACGCACCTTGGACCGCTCCCGCACGTCGGCCCGCGTACCGTTCGTCGGCGGCACCCCCGCGTTCACCAGGGCCGCCGCCGGTACGAGCGGCACCTGTCCGGCACCCGCGCCGCACCCCACGCACCGCGTCCCGAAGGGAGGCCGATGAACCGCCTGCGCACCCTCACCGCGACCACCGCGGCCCTCGCCGCGTCCCTCCTGGCCCCGTCCCTCCTCACCGCACCCGCCCACGCCGACGGCTCCGCACCCCGTGCGCCCCGTACCGGCTTCGAGCGCACCCACGGCGCCCGCTGGACCACCCAGCCGGAGGAACAGGCCTTCCTGTCCGCCGTCGACCGGGCGAGCGACCGCGTCGCCCTCGACCGCATCGGCACCACGAAGCAGAACCGTCCCCTTCAGCTCGTGACCATCGGCAGGCCCTCCGCCGCCGACAAGGTGCTCCTCGTGTGCAGCCAGCACGGCGACGAACCCTCCGGCCGCGAGGCCTGCCTGACCACCGTGCGGGACCTCGCGTACGCCACCGACCACGCGACCCGGCGGTTCCTCGACCGCACCGCCGTGCTGGTGGTGCCCACCGCCAACCCCGACGGCCGGGCCGCCGACACCCGCGGCAACAGCGACGGCGTCGACGTCAACCGCGACCACCTCGCCCTGGCGACGGCCGAGGCCCGCGCCCTGGCCGCCGTCGTCCGCGACGAGCGCCCCGACGTCATCTACGACCTGCACGAGTACGGCGCCACACCCCCGTACTACGACAAGGACCTCTTCGACCTCTGGCCCCGCAACCTCAACACCCGCACACCGGTGCACGACGAGGCCCGCACCCTGTCCGGCGCGTACGTCCGCCCCGCCGCCGAGGGCGCCGGGTACTCGACGGGCACGTACGGCATCTGGACCGACCCCGAGACCGGCGACCCCGTCAAGCAGACCGCAGGCGACGGCCAGGAACGCATCCTGCGCAACATGTCCGGCGTGAAACACGCGGTCGGCCTGCTCATCGAGAGCCGTGTCGACGCCCTCACGGACGCCGAGCGCGAGGACCCGGCCCGCAACCACCGGCGCCGGGTGGACTCCCAGCTCGCCGCCCTGGACGGCCTGTTCCGCTTCGCGGACCTGCGGCGCGGACGCGTCGAGGCGGCCACGGACGCCGCCCGCCGGGCGGGCCTGTCCGATGCCGGACCCGTCTACCTGGGCGGCGCGGACAACGACCCGGCCGAGGCCTCCGAGGTGCTCCAGGACCCGCCCTGCGGCTACCGGCTGACCCCCGCCCAGTACCGGGACGTCGGGGACGAACTCGCCCTGCACGGTGTACGGGCGCGCCCGACCGGGGAGAAGGGCGCCTACGTACCGCTGCGCCAGTCACAGCGTGCCCTGGTGCCGCTGCTCCTGGACGAGCGCGCGACGTACCACGTGACGGTGGGTGAACCGGACACCCGCTGCTGAGGAGGTGAGTTCCGCGTCTTACGTGGTAAGGGCGTAGCGGAGGAGTATTTTCGGCCTGATCGACTTGAAAGGTGCCGCCTGTGACGCAGGACCGACCAAGCGACAAGGAAGAGCACGACAGAGGCGCGCTCCCGGGTTCGGAAGCGGGCCTGCCGGGGCGCGAGCACAGGCCCCGGACCGACCGCGTCGTCTTCGGCGTCACGGCCGTCCTGACCCTGGCGTTCGTCGTCTGGGGCGCCGCCGCCACCGACTCGCTGGAGGACGTCTCCAGCAGCATGCTCGGCGGCCTGCTGCACAACGGCGGCTGGGCGTTCACGCTGGCCGCCTCCGGCTTCGTGGTCTTCGCGCTCTGGCTGGCGGCCAGCCGCTACGGCCGCATCCACCTGGGGGCCGAGGGCGAGGAACCCGAGTTCAAGACCGTGTCATGGGTCGCCATGATGTTCAGCGCGGGCATGGGCATCGGCCTGATGTTCTACGGCGTGAGCGAGCCGCTCGCGCACTACACCACGCCCCCGCCCGGTACCAGCCCGGCCGACTCCGGCGACCGCATGGCCACGGCCATGGCCACCACCCTGTTCCACTGGACCCTCCACCCGTGGGCGATCTACGCGGTGGTCGGCCTCGGCATCGCCTACAGCACCTTCCGCAGGCGCCGCAGGCAGACCATAAGCGCGGTGTTCACCCCGCTCATCGGCGAGAAGCACGCCAACGGCAACGGCGGCCGGGTCATCGACATCCTGGCCATCATCGCGACGATCTTCGGCTCCGCGGCCTCCCTCGGCCTCGGCGCCCTCCAGATCGGCTCCGGCATGGAGAAGCTCGACTGGATGGACAAGGTCAGCACCGGACTGCTCGTCGGCATCATCGCGGTGCTGACGGTGGCGTTCGTGGCCTCCGCGATCTCCGGCGTCGAGAAGGGCATCCAGTGGCTGTCCAACACCAACATGGTGCTGGCGCTGCTGCTCGCCCTCTTCGTGTTCATCGCGGGCCCGACCATCCTCATCCTCGACCTGCTGCCCACCTCGGTCTTCGCCTACCTCGGCGACCTGCCCCAGATGGCCGGCCGCACCGAGATCAGCGGCGGCAAGGGGGTCGCGGACTGGCTGGGCAGCTGGACCGTCTTCTACTGGGCCTGGTGGATCTCCTGGACGCCCTTCGTCGGTATGTTCATCGCCCGCATCAGCCGGGGCCGGACGATCCGTCAGTTCATCGGCGGCGTCATCCTGGTGCCCAGCACGGTCAGCCTGATCTGGTTCGCCATCTTCGGCGGCTCGGCGATGCGGCTGCAGGAGCAGAACCGGCTGGGCGACGACTCGACCCCCGAGGGTCAGCTCTTCGGCGTGCTCCAGGAGTACCCGATCGCCACCGCCAGCAGCCTGCTGGTGATGATCCTCGTCGGCATCTTCTTCGTCTCGGGCGCCGACGCGGCCTCCATCGTGATGGGCACGCTCTCGCAGAAGGGCGCGCTCGAACCCAGCCGCTGGGTGGTCGTCGTCTGGGGCGTGGTGACCGGCGCCGTCGCGGCCATCATGCTGCTGATCGGCAGCGGCGAGGCGGACGCGCTCACCGGCCTGCAGAACCTCACGATCCTCGCGGCGGCGCCGTTCGTCATCGTGATGATCTTCATGTGCGTCGCGCTCATGCGCGACCTGCGGCGTGACCCGCTCATGGTGCGCGGCGAGATGGCCAACGAAGCCGTCGAACTGGCCGTCATCGAGGGCCACAAGCAGTACGAGGGCGAGTTCGAGATCCGGATCGGTCCCGGCCCCGGTACGGAAGTGGAGGGCGACCCGATCGGCAAGCACCACGAGGACTGACCCCTCGCGGGCCCGCCGACCGGAACACGGGCGTCAGGAGGCGAGCCGGGCCGCCTCCTGCGCGCAGCCCCAGGCCACGGTGACGCCCGCGCCGCCGTGGCCGTAGTTGTGCACCAGCCGCCGCCCGTCCGGCAGCGTGGCGCGCTCCAGCCGGACCGCGTCCCGGGCGGGCCGCAGCCCCACCAGGTGCGCGAGCACCCGCGCCCCGGCGATCTCGGGACGCAGGGCCGCGCACCGCCGCACGATGGCCTCCGCGACCGCCGGGTCCGGCTCGGTCGACCAGGCGTCGTCCTCGGCCGTCCCGCCCAGCAGGAGCCGCCCCGGCTGCGGAAGGAAGTACGTCGTCTCCCCGGAGTCCGCGTCGGCCGAGACCAGCCAGGTGTGGATGCCGGGGTTCTCCACGACGACCAGCTGCCCGCGCACCGGCCGCACCGCCGGGTCCGGCACCAGCTCGCGGGCGCCGAGGCCGGTGCAGTTGACCACCACCGGCGCGTCCGCCTCGGCCAGGTCGGTCACCGCGCGGTCCTCCACCGTGCCGCCCGCCGCCACCAGCCGCTCCCGCAGCCACGGCAGATGAGTCGACATGTCGATGAGCGGCAGCCGTGCCCACAACCCCGTCCCGGCGTACTCGGCGGCGCTCGCCGCACGCAGCCCCGGCAGCCGGGCCGCGGCCCACCCGTCCACCTCGTCCAGGCCGGTCTCGCCGAGCACCCCTTCGAGCATGCGTACGCCGGTCTGCTCGGGCCGGGCCGCCAGTTCCTCGTAGACGTCCAGGGAACGCAGCGCCCAGGCCTGTGCCAGCGCGACCGGCTCGATCCGGTACGGCCACCACAGCCCGCCCGCGACCACCGAGGTGGTCCGCTCCGCGGGCTCCCGGGTCCACAGCCGCACCCGTCTGCCCCGCTCGGCGAGGACGACGGCCGTCGTCAGCCCGATCACCCCGCCGCCGACCACGACGACTTCGCCATCCCGCTCGTCATCCAGTTCGGTTTCCACACCAGGACGTTAACCGAACACCCGACGGCGTGCTCCAAGAGGCCCGGCCGAGGGAATACTCACCGCATGGCTGCCGAGTACGCGACCTTCGGTCTGGCCCCGGCGACGCGCGCCGGCCAAGTCCACGCCGACGGCGACGTCCAGGTCCACCGCGACTTCATGGACTTCGTCGTCGACGGACGCCCCCTGCTGTTCCGGCTCTCCGACCTGGACGCCGTCTCCCCGCTCGCCTCCGACGTACCGCCCGCCATCTTCACCGCGCAGGTCCGCGGCCTGCTCCTGGAGGCCGACGCGCCGCTGCCCGGCGGCCGGTACGTCATCTACGGCTGCCCCGAGTGCGCCGACCTGGCCTGCGGCGCGGTGACCGCCGTGATCCTGCGGGACGGCGACGACTTCGTCTGGCGGGACTTCGCCTGGCAGACCGCTGAACACGCCGACCTGGAGCTGAACGCCTACCACGGCATCGGCCCCTACCGCTTCGCCGGCGCCGAGTACCGCGCGGCCCTCGCCACCCTGCTCGACGGCTCCGCGCACCCCGGGCGCCGGGTCCTGCTCATCGGCGCCCGCGTCGCCCTGCTCGCGCGGCTCGCCGCGGCGCTGCGCACCATCGGCATCGGCGCCGACATCACCCAGGACGCCCGCGACGTGCCGGCCGACGAACTGCGGACCTACGACGCCGTCGCCTTCGGCCGCGCGGTCACCGGGGAACAGCGCGCGTCCGTAGGCCGCGCCTTCGCGGACGCCGGGGTGGACGTGGCCCACGTCGACGGCCTCGCCCCGATCGTCCCGGTGCTGGTCGCCCAGATCGAGCACGCTCTGGCCCCGGGCCCGGCCGAAGGCCGCCGCCTGACCCGACTCACGGCGAGCACCGCGGGGGCGGACGTCGAGGTCACCTCGCCCTGCCGGGTGCGCCTCACCGCGTACCGCCTCGACCGCCTCCACCGCACGCACGTCCACGAGGTCTTCGACGGCGTACTCGAACCGGGCGCCCACCGCGTCGCCCTGGACGCGGGCGCGCTGAAGGGGGAGTCCTTCGTGGTGGCGCGGACGCCGGGAAGCGTACTGGTGACCGCGGTGACCGGGGGCGCGCCGGGCCGCGGCTAAAATCTACGGTCTGATGACTGCCACCCTCGTCGCCAAGAACCTCGCCGCCGGCCACGGCGACCGCTCCCTGTTCACCGGGCTCGACCTCGTCGTCGCACCCGGCGACGTCATCGGTCTCGTCGGGGCCAACGGCGCGGGGAAGTCCACCCTCCTGCGGATGCTCGCCGGGCTGACCAACCCGGAGGACGGCGAGCTGCGCCTGTCCCCGCCCACCGCCACCGTCGGCCACCTCCCGCAGGAGCCGGAGCGCCGCCCCGGCGAGAGCGTGCGGGAGTTCCTGGCCCGCCGCACCGGCGTCACCGATGCCCAGCGTGCCATGGACGAGGCCACCCAGGCCCTGGTCGACGGCGCCCCGGGAGCCGACGACGCCTACGCCACCGCCCTGGAACGCTGGCTGGGCCTCGGCGGCGCCGACCTCGACGACCGGGCGGAGGAGACCGCCGACGCGCTGGGCCTGACCGTCGGCCTGGACCAGCCCATGACGTCCCTGTCCGGCGGACAGGCGGCCCGCGCCGGTCTCGCCTCCCTCCTCCTCTCCCGCTACGACGTCTTCCTGCTCGACGAGCCGACCAACGACCTCGACCTGGACGGCCTGGAGCGCCTCGAACGCTTCGTGACCGGCCTGCGCGCCGGCACGGTCGTCGTCAGCCACGACCGCGAGTTCCTCACCCGCACCGTCACCAAGGTCCTCGAACTCGACCTCGCCCAGCGGCAGATCAACCTCTACGGCGGCGGCTACGAGGCGTACCTGGAGGAACGCGAGGTGGCCCGCAGACACGCCCGCGACGAGTACGAGGAGTACGCCGACAAGCGGGCCTCCCTCCAGGACCGGGCCCAGACGCAGCGCGCCTGGATGGACAAGGGCGTCAAGAACGCCCGGCGCAAGGCGGGCAACGACAACGACAAGATCGGCCGCAAGTTCCGCAGCGAGGCCAGCGAGAAGCAGGCCGCCAAGGCCCGCCAGACCCAGCGCATGATCGAACGCCTGGATGTCGTCGAGGAACCGCGCAAGGAATGGGACCTGCGCATGGAGATCGCCTCGGCGCCCCGCTCCGGCGCGGTCGTCGCCACCCTGCGCGACGCCGAGGTGCGGCGCGGCGACTTCGTGCTCGGTCCGGTCACCCTCCAGATCGACTGGGCGGACCGGGTGGCGGTGACGGGAGCCAACGGCGCGGGCAAGTCCACGCTCCTCGGCGCCCTCCTGGGCCGCGTCCCCCTCGACGCGGGACACGCGGCGCTCGGCTCCGGCGTCCTGCTCGGCGAGGTCGACCAGGCCCGCAAGCTGTTCCACGGCCCCGAGAGCCTGCTGGACGCCTTCCGTCCCGCCGTCCCCGACACGGAGCCGGCGGAGATCCGCACCCTGCTGGCCAAGTTCGGCCTCAAGGCGGATCACGTCACCCGCCCGGCGTCGAGCCTCTCACCCGGCGAGCGCACCCGGGCCGCCCTCGCCCTCCTCCAGGGGCGGGGCGTCAACCTGCTGGTCCTGGACGAGCCGACCAACCACCTCGACCTGCCGGCCATCGAGCAACTCGAATCGGCCCTGGACGCCTACGAGGGCACGCTCCTCCTCGTCACCCACGACCGCCGCATGCTGAACGCGGTACACGTGACCCGCCGCCTGGAGGTAACGAACGGCAAGGTCACAGAACGCTAGCTGCGGGCAGTCGTGCCGCTGGGGCGGCACGGGTGGGCGGTGGGGGTACCTCCCAGGCCGTTCAGGCACTGGGGGAGGCACCCCGCGACGCCGGGCTGCGCACCCACCCCCGCCCGCCACAGCTGCCGGAGCCCTACGCCAACCCGGCCCGCCGCAACGCGTCCGCCATCGCCCCGTTGGACGCGGCAGGCGCCGACGAGGACCTCCCCTTACCGCCACCGCCGGAGGCACCCCGCTGCTGCCGCTGCCGAGGAGGCTTCCCCCCACGCTCCTTCTTCGGCTCCCCCTGCGCAGCAGCCTCGTCGTCCAGCCGCAACGTCAACGAGATCCGCTTCCGCGGAATGTCGACGTCCATCACCTTCACCTTCACGATGTCCCCGGGCTTCACCACGTCCCGCGGATCCTTCACGAACGTCCTCGACATCGCGGACACGTGCACGAGCCCGTCCTGATGCACACCGACGTCCACGAACGCCCCGAACGCGGCGACGTTCGTGACGACACCCTCCAGCACCATCCCGGACGCCAGGTCGGAGATCTTCTCCACGCCCTCCTTGAAGGTGGCCGTCTTGAAGGCGGGCCGAGGGTCGCGCCCCGGCTTCTCCAGCTCCCGCAGAATGTCCGTGACCGTCGGCAGACCGAACGTCTCGTCCACGAACCGGTCCGGCTTCAGCGACCGCAGCACCGACGTGTTGCCGATCAGGCCGGTCACCTCCTGCCCGGCGGTCCGCACCATCCGACGCACCACGGGGTACGCCTCCGGGTGCACGCTGGACGAGTCCAGCGGGTCGTCGCCGCCCCGGATCCGCAGGAAGCCCGCGCACTGCTCGTACGCCTTGGGGCCGAGCCGGGACACCTTCTTCAGCGCGGTCCGCGACGCGAACGGCCCGTTCGCGTCGCGGTGCGCCACGATGTTCTCCGCGAGCCCGGAGGTGATGCCGGAGACCCGGGCGAGCAGCGGCGCGGAGGCCGTGTTGACGTCCACCCCCACGCCGTTCACACAGTCCTCGACCACCGCGTCCAGCGAGCGGGACAGCTTCACCTCGGAGAGGTCGTGCTGGTACTGGCCGACGCCGATCGACTTCGGGTCGATCTTCACCAGCTCGGCCAGCGGGTCCTGGAGCCGCCGGGCGATCGACACCGCGCCGCGCAGCGAGACGTCCATGTCCGGCAGTTCCTGGGAGGCGAAGGCGGAGGCCGAGTACACGGAGGCGCCCGCCTCGGACACCATCACCTTGGTGAGCTTCAACTCGGGGTGCTTGGTGATGAGTTCACCGGCGAGCTTGTCGGTCTCACGGGAGGCCGTGCCGTTGCCGATGGCGATCAGGTCGACCGTGTGCTCCTTCGCCAGCCGCGCCAGCCTGGCGATCGCCTCGTCCCACCGGTTGGCCGGGACGTGCGGGTGGATCACGTCCGTGGCCACGACCTTGCCGGTCGCGTCGACCACGGCGACCTTCACACCGGTACGGAAACCGGGGTCGAGGCCGAGCGTCGCCCGGGTGCCCGCCGGGGCGGCCAGCAGCAGGTCGCGCAGATTGACGGCGAACACGTCGACCGCCTCGTCCTCAGCGGCGGTGCGCAGGCGCAGCCTGAGGTCGATGCCGAGGTGGACCAGGACGCGGGTGCGCCAGGCCCAGCGGACGGTGTCGACCAGCCACTTGTCGGCCGGCCGGCCGCGGTCGGCGATCCCGAACCGGCTCGCGACGATCGCCTCGTACGAGGACGGGCCCTCGGTGGGCTCCTCGGGCTCCAGGACGAGGTCGAGCACGTCCTCCTTCTCGCCGCGCAGCATCGCGAGGACGCGGTGCGAGGGCAGGTCGGTGAACGGCTCGGCGAAGTCGAAGTAGTCGGCGAACTTGGCGCCGGCCTCCTCCTTGCCGTCCTTGACCTTGGCGGCGAGCCGCCCGCGCGTCCACATCCGCTCGCGCAGCTCGCCGATCAGGTCGGCGTCCTCCGAGAACTTCTCCGTGAGGATCGAGCGCGCCCCGTCCAGGGCGGCCTGCGGATCGGCCACGCCCTTGTCGGCGTCGACGAACGCGGCCGCCGTGGCCTGCGGGTCCACCGACGCGTCGGCGAGCAGTCCCTCGGCCAGCGGCTCAAGACCCGCTTCGCGCGCGATCTGCGCCTTCGTCCGCCGCTTCGGCTTGAACGGCAGGTAGATGTCCTCCAGCCGCGCCTTGGTCTCGGCCGCGCGGATGCGCGCCTGAAGCTCCTCGGTGAGCTTGCCCTGCTCGCGGACCGAGTCGAGGATCGCCGCGCGCCGCTCCTCCAGCTCCCGCAGATAGCGCAGCCGCTCCTCGAGCGTGCGCAACTGCGCGTCGTCGAGCATCTCGGTCGCTTCCTTGCGGTAGCGGGCGATGAAGGGCACCGTCGAGCCGCCGTCGAGCAGCTCGACCGCGGCCTTCACCTGCCGCTCCCGTACGCCGAGCTCGTCGGCGATCCTGCTTTCGATGGACCCTACGTCGGGTGTCGTCACGATCCCGTACCGCCTTCTCACTGAGGTTGCGCGGCAATTGTGGCAGGTGGCACCGACAATCGGGGATCAGGGCACTGTCCCGGCCGGTCGGGAACCGGCGGGGGAGGGGCCGGGATCAGACCCGGCGGCCCCGGGTGGCGGACGAGGCCCCGCCGAAGAGCCGGGCCAGGGCCCGGAAGGGAAGCGTCACCACGGTGGCGACTGCGCCACCGATCTGGCGCAGTACGTCTGCGATGGCACGGAACACGAGTTGCCCCTTTCGTCTCCCGGCCGCCCCGGCCGGGAGACGTACGGGTACCTCCGTACCGGCTCCGCATGCCCGTTCGTGCGCCTCCGGGCGCGCCCGGGCGTGTCGGCGGCGCCTCAGCGCTTGGCGAGCAGGTCCGCGGGGAAGGCACCCGCCCCGAGCGCCGCACGCGCGAAAACCGACCCGAGTTCCGTCAGGCGCGCCACGCCCTCCGCGCCCAGGTGCGCGTAGGGGGCCGTGTCCAGCCGGTCGGTCTCCCGCTCGATCCCCTCGCGCAGGGCCGTGCCCGCCTCGGTCAGCTCGCCCGCCGCGTCGACCACCCCCCGCTCGCGCAGCCGGCCGGTGGCCGCGTCCCACTCCTCCTGGGTCCAGCCCCGCGTGGTGAAGATCCACTTCGGTGCCATGCCCTTGCCGGTGGCGGTGTGCGTCACCAGCGCCTCCAGGCCGTCCAGCCCCGCCGTCATCAGCGCGGCGAGATGGCCGTCGCCGCGGTGCTCGCGCAGCAGGGTCGCCGCGTGCCAGAACGCCAGGTGGGGCGCGTCGGGCACGGGCAGGTCCGCGTGGGCCGAGTAGAGCGGGCGGGCGCTGCGCGTGCAGCCCTCGGTGGCGCGCAGCGCCAGCTCGGCCGCCTCCGCCATCCCGGCCGACGCCACGGCCTCCTCGCCCAGCAGGCGGCGCAGCGTCGCGTCGACGGCGCGCAGCCGTGCCGCCAGGGCCTGCTCGGGGGTGACCTTCTCCCACACGGCGGGCACGTGCCGGGCGACGAGGTCGTGCTTGTAGTTGTAGAACGCCGCCGTCACGGCACCGGCGCCGACCGGACCCAGCGCGGCGGCGCGCGCCGCGAAGTTGACGGCCGGGGCGTCGGTGACTCCGAGGGCGCCCAGTTCCCGGCCCAGGTCGGGGGAGAAGTAGTGCGTCGAGTGCAGTGAGTTGAGCGCGTTGTGGCAGCGGCGGCCCGCGCGTGCGTCGATGGCGGCAGTTGTCATGCCACGCACGTTACCAACCGCTCAGTACGGTGCTTCGGGCCCGCGGGACCCATGGCAGGAAAGGAGGGGTTCTCGTCATTGCGGCCGTACGACGGCCGGGCGAACAATCGACGGCATGGCGCAACGAACCGGCCGAACCGGCCGAACCGTTCTGGTCCTCCTCTTCGACGGCGTCCAGAGCCTCGACGTCACCGGTCCCGTGGAGGTCTTCGCGGGTGCCGAGCAGCACACGCCGGGCACGTACCGCATCCGCACGGCGTCGCTGGACGGTGCTCCCGTGCGCACCTCCAGCGGTCTGACCGTCGTACCGGACCAGGTACTCGGCGACGGGCCGCGGCCGGACACCCTGGTGGTCCCCGGCGGTCAGGGCACCCGGAACCCCGACCCGCGCCTGACCGACTGGCTGCGCGAGCACGGAACGGGCGCCCGGCGCCTGGTCTCCGTCTGCACCGGGGCGATCCTGCTGGCCCGGGCGGGACTGCTGGACGGCCGCCGCGTCACCACCCACTGGGCCTACAGCGACCGCCTCGCCCGCGACCACCCGGCCGTGGAGGTGGACCCCGACCCGATCTACATCCGGGACGGGAACGTGGCCACGTCGGCCGGCGTCACCTCCGGCATCGACCTCGCCCTCGCGCTGGTGGAGGAGGACCTGGGCCGGGACGTCGCGCTGACCGTCGCCCGGCACCTGGTGGTGTTCCTGCGCCGGCCCGGGAACCAGGCCCAGTTCAGCGCCCAGCTCGCCGCCCAGACCGCCCGTCGTGAGCCGCTGCGGGAGCTCCAGCACTGGATCACCGAGCACCCCGGAGACGACCTGAGCGTCGAGTCCCTCGCCGCCCGCGCCAGTCTCTCGCCGCGCCACTTCGCCCGCGCCTTCCAGGCGGAGACCGGCACGACGCCGGGCCGCTACGTCGACCGGATCCGTCTGGAGCACGCCCGCCGGCTCCTGGAGGACACCGGCGACGGAGTCGAGGAGGTCTCCCGCGCCAGCGGCTACGGCACGCCGGAGGCCATGCGCCGTGCCTTCGTCAAGGCTCTCGGCACCTCACCGGCGGAGTACCGCCGCCGGTTCCGGCCCGCGCCGGTCTCCTGACGCACCGGGACACCCACACGCCGCACCACCGAACCGAAAGAGGCAGCACGTGCGCATAGCCATCGTTCTCTTCGACCGCTTCACCGCCCTCGACGCCGTGGGCCCGTACGAGACCATGAGCCGCATTCCGGGCGCCGAGACCGTGTTCGTCGCCGAGCGGACCGGGCCGCTCCGCAACGACACGGGGAGCCTGGCGCTCACCGCCGACCGGACCCTGGCGGACGTGCCGAACCCGGACGTGGTCGTCGTGCCGGGCGGCCCCGGGCAGGACGCGCAGATGGGCAACGCGACCCTGCTGGACTGGCTCCGCGCCGCCGACGCCGCCAGTACCTGGACCACCTCGGTCTGCTCCGGCTCGCTGCTGCTCGCCGCCGCGGGACTGCTCGGCGGCCGCCGCGCCACCTCGCACTGGCTGGCCCTGGACCTCCTGAAGCAGTACGGCGCCGAGCCGACCGGGGAGCGGGTGGTCACCGACGGCAAGTACGTCACCGCGGCCGGCGTCTCCTCCGGCATCGACATGGGCCTGACCCTGGTCGGCCGGCTTGCCGGCGACGAGCACGCCCAGGCGGTCCAGCTGCTCACCGAGTACGACCCGCAGCCGCCCTACGACGCCGGATCCCCGGACAAGGCGCCCGCGTACCTCGTCGAGGAGTTCCGCACGAGGAACCGGTTCATCCTGAAGTAGGTCCGTTCCAGCCGAAACGCGGCTGCCTGCGCTCCAGGAAGGCGGCGACCCCCTCCGCGGTGTCGCCGCTGCCCCGCGCCTGCGCGGCCCAGTGGGCGTCCTGGTCCGTGCGTCCGGCGGCGAACTCCTTCGCCGCGGCCTGCGTCAGCAGGGAACGGGACACCAGTACCCGGGTGAACTCCGCCACCCGCTTGCCGAGCTCGCCCGCCGGCAGCACCTCGTCCACCAGGCCGGTGCGCAGCGCCCGCGCGGCGTCGATCAACTCGCCGCCGAACAGCAGGTACTTCGCCGTGGCGGGCCCCGTCAGCGCCACCAGGCGCCGGGTCGCGGACGCCGGATACACGACCCCCAGCTTGGCCGGGGTCACGCCGAACAGCGCCGTCTCCTCGGCGAACCGCAGGTCGCACGCCGCCGCCAACTGCGCCCCGCCGCCCACGCAGTGTCCCCGGACCGCCGCGAGCGTCGGCTTGGGAAACGCGGCGAGGGCCTCCTCGGCCCGTACCGCCAACGCCTGCGCCTCCTCGGCCGACTCGCGCAGGGTCGAGATGTCGGCCCCGGCGCAGAAGGTCGCGCCCTCGCCGGTGAGCACCAGCGCCCGCACCCCGGGATCGGCGGCCAGGCCGTCGAGGACGCGGGGCAGCGCCCGCCACATCGCGGTCGTCATGGCGTTGCGCTTGGCCGGGTGGTGGACGACGACGGTGGCGACCGAGTCGGCGACCCGGTGCAGCAGCTGCGGCTCCATGGACCGGATGCTATCCACCGGCCTCTCCGCTTCGAGCAGCCGGGCGGGCGGGACAGGAACGGTCGCGTCTCATGCGCCAACGGTCAGAAACCGCTCGATACATGCTGACTTGTGTTCAGTCCGTGGGGGCGGCGCGACGCGTTACCAACACTCAGGGGTGTGGTGACAATCGAGCCCAGGGGTGGCGACCGGACGATGGACGAGACCGGGCCCGCCGGGCCGCTGCCGTACGAAGGTGTCTGGCGGTTCACCGCCCCCGCCGTGGACGCCTCGGTCCCGCAGGCCCGGCACGCCGTGCGCGACCTGCTGGTGCGCCAGGGCGTGCCGGTCTCCGACGACGTGACGCAGACCCTGCTGCTGATCGTCTCGGAACTGGTCACGAACGCGGTCCGGCACGCGGCGGTGCTCTCGCCGGTGCTCGCCGTGGAGGTCGCCGTCGGGCCCGAGTGGGTGCGGGTGGCCGTGGAGGACGACCACCCCTATCGCCCGACCGCCCTGGAGACCGACCACGGCCGCACCGGCGGACGCGGCCTGCTCCTGGTCCGAGAGATGACCCGCGAGGCGGGCGGGGCCTGCGACGTGGCCCACACCGCGAGCGGCGGCAAGGTGATCTGGGCGGCCCTGCCGCTCAAGCACACCCCGCGCTAGCAGGCGGAGGGCCCGGCAGTACGCGGCGGGCCCGGCGGCGGGACGCCCCTCACCAGCCCGCGGACGTGCCCGTCAGCTCGCGCACGGCCGGCCGGGCCGCGTCCAGCACCGTCATGAACCACGCCGAGAAGGTGTCCTTCGCGTGCCGCTCGGTCAGCTCCGCCGGGGAGACGAGGGCCGTCCCCGCCACCTCCTCCGGGTCAGGGCGCAGCTCGGCCTGCACCAGGCCGACGAAGAGGTGGTTGTACTCCTGCTCGACCAGCCCGGAGGCCGGGTCGGGATGGTTGTAGCGGACCGTGCCCGCCTCGGCGAGCAGGGAGGGCGACACCCCCAGCTCCTCGAACGTCCGCCGGGCCGCCGCGGCGAACGGCGCCTCACCGGGGTAGGGGTGACCGCAGCAGGTGTTGGACCACACGCCGGGGGAGTGGTACTTGCCCAGCGCCCGCTGCTGGATCAGCAGCCGCCCCCGCTCGTCGAAGAGGAACACGGAGAAGGCGCGGTGCAGCCGCCCCGGCGGCTGGTGCGCGGAGAGCTTCTCCGCGGTGCCGATCGTGACGCCGTTCTCGTCGACCAGTTCCAGCAAAATGGCTTCTGCGGTGCCGTTCGACGAGCTGGGCGTCGCGGTGGCAGGAGTGATCGGCATACCCATCCTTCACATCGGTCCTCGCGCCCCAAGTGTGCCGTACGAATCCGGCACTCACGGCACTTCCCGGCACACCCGCATGTCCCGCGTGCCCGTGCGGGCACGCGGGAGACGGCCGGTCGGACACCGAGCAGGGGTCCGATGGACGATCGTTCCCGAGGGCGTGCCCAGGGAACCTTGCGGTCCGCGCTCCCTTCAGGAGTGCCGCGGCGGACCGGAGGCGGACGGGGCGTTCACCGGCGCGTTCCGGAGCGTGCGCGCCCCCGGTCGTCGGCCTCGTCACCACGGCTCAGCGGCACAGCCGCGCCTCGTGCTCCGCGTGACCGCTGGGCTCCAGCTGGAACGTGCAGTGCTCCACGTCGAAGTGGTCGCCCAGGCAGCCCTGCAGCTCGTGGAGCATCTTCTCGTGGCCGATCGCGCTCAGCGCCGCGCCGTCCACCACCACGTGCGCGGACAGCACGGGCATGCCGGAGGTGATGGTCCAGGCGTGCAGGTCGTGCACGTCCTCGACCCCGTCGAGGGCCAGTATGTGGGCGCGCACCGCGGCGATGTCCACGCCCTTGGGAGCCGCCTCGAGCAGCACGTCCAGGGTCTCGCGCAGCAGCCGCCAGGTCCGCGGCACGATCATCAGACCGATGAGCAGCGACGCGATCGGGTCGGCCGGCTGCCAGCCGGTGGCCAGGATCACCAGCGCCGAGACGATCACCGCCAGGGAGCCCAGCGCGTCGGCCGCCACCTCGAGGAAGGCGCCCCGCACGTTCAGGCTCTCCTTCTGGCCGCGCATCAGCAGCGACAGCGACACCATGTTCGCCACCAGGCCGATCGCGCCGAAGACGACGGTAGGGCCGCCCGCGGTGTCGGCCGGTGTGACGAACCGGTCGATCGCCTCGTACAGGACGTAACCGCCGACCCCGAGCAGCAGCAGACAGTTGGCCAGGGCGGCAAGGATCTCGGCGCGGGCGTAGCCGAAGGTGCGGCGGTCGCTCGGCGGGCGGCTCGCGAAGTGGACGGCCAGCAGGGCCATGCCGAGACCCAGGGCGTCGGTCGCCATGTGCGCGGCATCGGCGATCAGCGCGAGGGAGTCGGCGACCAGACCGCCGACGATCTCGACGACCATGACGGTGAGGGTGATCGCCAGCGCCACCCGCAGCCTGCCCCGGTACGCGGCGGTCGCCGTCCCGCCGGCGTGCCCCCCGTGCGCGTGCCCGTGATCGTGCCCAGCCCCCATGAGAAAGCCGCCTCCCTGTGTGTACCGGCGTCCGGCGATCCGGCGCCCGGATGCCAGTCAACTACGGGTAGGGGGTATCGGGCAACGCGGCACTGAACACCGTTGTCATGTGCCTTGACCTGCGGAAACGTTCCGCAGGTCAAGACGCGTCCTGACCCTGTGCGAACAAGCGCGGACACTGTGCGATGTCCGCGATGCCCGGTCTGGGGGTGCGGTTTGTCGGGCGGGCCCCGAATCCACGATGATGATCGCGGCAAAGGCGGGAGCAAGTGGCGTCGACCGACCGTCAAACGGGCGGTGAACACGGCGTTCCCGGCATCCGATAACCTCTGCCGACATGCCGCCCGGGTGCCCCAGGCACGGGCGCTCCACCATGCACAGGCCCGGCGTCCAGGCGCCGGCACCAGGGAGTGAGTTCGGTTGCCGACCGCCATCCTCACCGGTCAGCCGGTCCCGGGTTCGTCGATCGAGAGCGAGCTGCGGTCCCTGGGCTTCGACGTGCGCCTCGCCTCCGGCGCCGCCGACACCGAGACCCTGCTCGCCCGGGTCCCCGGCGAGGAGCGGGTCGCCGTCGTCGACGCCCGCTTCGTGGGCCACCCGCACGCGCTGCGCCTCGGCCTCACCGACCCTCGCTTCCCGCTCGCCGCGATCCCGGGCGCCGTGACCGCCCAGCCGGCCGCCCGCCAGACGCTGACCCGCGCGATGGCCCGCGAGAACTCCGCGGGCGGCGGCACCGCCGTGGACGTCGACAGCCTCGCCGACCGGATCACCGCCGCCCTCGACGCCGACGGCGCCGACGTGTACCGACCCGAACTCGGCAGCCTGGTCGCCGCCGCCCCCGCGGATCCGCAGTCCCGCAACGAGGCACGGCAGGCCGTCGCCGACGTGGACGACGAGGCCGTACGCCTGAAGTCGGCGGTCAAGGCCCGCGACGGCTTCGTCACCACCCACTTCATCAGCCCTTACTCCCGCTACATCGCCCGCTGGTGCGCGCGCCGCGGCCTGACCCCCAACCAGGTCACCACCGCCTCGCTGATCACCGCCCTCATAGCGGCCGGCTGCGCGGCCACCGGCACCCGCGGCGGCTTCGTCGCCGCCGGCGTCCTGCTCATCGCCTCCTTCGTCCTCGACTGCACCGACGGACAGCTCGCCCGGTACTCCCTCCAGTACTCCACGCTCGGTGCCTGGCTCGACGCCACCTTCGACCGGGCTAAGGAGTACGCCTACTACGCGGGCCTCGCCCTCGGCGCCGCCCGCGGCGGCGGCAGTGACGATGTATGGGCCCTGGCCCTCGGCGCGATGGTGCTCCAGACCTGCCGGCACGTCGTCGACTTCTCCTTCAACGAGGCCAATCACGACGCCTCCGCCAACACGAGCCCCACCGCCGCCCTCTCCGACAAGCTCGACAGCGTCGGCTGGACGGTGTGGCTGCGCCGCATGATCGTGCTGCCCATCGGCGAACGCTGGGCCATGATCGCCGTGCTGACCGCGCTCACCACGCCCCGGATCACCTTCTACGCGCTGCTGATCGGCTGCGCGTTCGCCGCGACGTACACCACCGCGGGCCGCGTCCTGCGCTCGCTGACCCGCAGGGCCACCCGCACCGACCGGGCGGCGAAGGCGCTGGCCGACCTCGCCGACTCCGGTCCGCTCGCCGAGGCCGGCGCCAGGGGCCTCGGCGCCGCCGCCCGCCGGCTGCCCGGCTTCACCGCCCCCGCCGTCGCCCTCCTCGGCGGCGCCGCCGTCGTCGCCACCGCCGCGCTCACCGACTTCGGCGGCCCCTGGCCGCTCGTCGCCGCGATCGTCTACGTGCTGACCTCCGCGCTCGCCGTCGCCCGCCCCCTCAAGGGCGCCCTCGACTGGCTGGTCCCCCCGTTCTTCCGGGCCGCCGAGTACCTCACCGTCCTGTTCCTGGCCGCGAAAGCCGATGTGAACGGGGCCCTTCCGGCGGCTTTCGGGCTGGTGTCCGCGGTCGCCTACCATCACTACGACACGGTCTACCGCATCCGTGGCGACGCGGGCGCGCCGCCGCAGTGGCTGGTGCGGACGATCGGGGGGCACGAGGGCCGCACGCTGGTGATCTGCGCGCTGGCCGTGCTGCTCACCGCCACACAGTTCAAGCTCGCGCTCACGGTCCTGGCCGTGGCCGTGGCACTCGTGGTGCTCGTCGAGAGCATCCGCTTCTGGGTCGCCGCCCACAAGGTCGGCGCACCCGCCGTACACGACGAAGGAGAAACCGCATGATCGGCCTCGTGCTGGCGGCCGGCGCCGGACGCCGTCTGCGCCCCTACACCGACACCCTGCCCAAGGCACTGGTCCCGGTCGGCCCCGAGGGCGCGGAGGACAGCATCACGGTCCTCGACCTGACGCTGGCGAACTTCGCCGAGGTCGGCCTGACCGAGGTCGGGATCATCGTCGGCTACCGCAAGGAGGCCGTGTACGACCGCCAGGCGGAGCTGGAGCAGAAGTACGGCGTCAAGCTCACCCTCATCGACAACGACAAGGCCGAGGAGTGGAACAACGCCTACTCCCTGTGGTGCGGCCGTGACGCCCTCAAGGACGGTGTGATCCTCGCCAACGGCGACACCGTGCACCCGGTCTCCGTCGAGAAGACGCTGCTCGCCGCCCGCGGCGACGGCAAGAAGATCATCCTCGCCCTCGACACGGTGAAGAACCTCGCCGACGAGGAGATGAAGGTCGTCGTCGACCCCGACAAGGGCGTCCGGCGCATCACCAAGCTGATGGAGCCGGCCGAGGCGACCGGCGAGTACATCGGTGTCACCCTCATCGAGGGCGAGGCCGCCGCGGAGCTGGCCGACGCGCTGAAGACCACCTTCGAGCGCGACCCGCAGCTCTACTACGAGGACGGCTACCAGGAGCTGGTCAACCGCGGCTTCAAGGTCGACGTGGCGCCCATCGGCGACGTCAAGTGGGTCGAGATCGACAACCACGACGACCTCGCCAAGGGCAGGGAGATCGCGTGCCAGTACTGACGAGGCTCATCCCGTCGCCGGTGGTCGTCGACATCCGCGCGGGTGCCCTCGACGACCTGGGGGGTGTGCTCGCCGACGAGCGCATCTCCCACTCGGGCAAGCTCGCCGTCGCCGTCAGCGGCGGCTCCGGCGCCCGGCTGCGCGACCGCGTCGCACCGTCCCTGCCCGGCGCCGACTGGTACGAGGTCGGCGGCGGCACCCTGGACGACGCGATCAAGCTGGCCGGCGCCATGAAGGGCGGCCACTACGACGCGGTCGTCGGCCTCGGCGGCGGCAAGATCATCGACTGTGCCAAGTTCGCGGCGGCACGCATCGGCCTCCCGCTGGTCGCCGTGCCGACCAACCTCGCGCACGACGGTCTGTGCTCCCCGGTCGCCACCCTCGACAACGACGCGGGCCGCGGCTCCTACGGTGTGCCGAACCCGATCGCCGTCGTCATCGACCTGGACGTCATCCGCGCGGCTCCGGCCCGCTTCGTACGCGCCGGCATCGGCGACGCCGTCTCCAACGTCTCCGCGATCGCGGACTGGGAGCTGGCCAACCGGATCAAGGGCGAGCGGATCGACGGCCTGGCCGCCGCGATGGCCCGCCAGGCCGGCGAGGCCGTGCTCCGGCACCCCGGCGGCATCGGCGACAACGACTTCCTCCAGGTGCTCGCCGAGGCGCTGGTCCTCAGCGGCATCGCCATGTCGGTCTCCGGCGACTCGCGGCCCTCCTCGGGCGCCTGCCACGAGATCAACCACGCCTTCGACCTGCTCTTCCCCGAGCGCGCGGCCGCCCACGGCGAGCAGTGCGGCCTGGGCGCGGCCTTCGCGATGTACCTGCGCGGGGCCCACGAGGAGTCCGCCCACATGGCCGAGGTCCTGCGACGGCACGGGCTGCCGGTGCTGCCCGAGGAGATCGGGTTCACGCCCGAGGAGTTCTTCCGGGCCGTGGAGTTCGCCCCCCAGACGCGGCCCGGCCGCTACACGATCCTCGAGCACCTCGACCTCACCACCGACCAGATCAAGGACCTGTACGCCGACTATGTCAAGGCCATCGGTAGCTGAACTACGCCCGGTCGTCCATCCCGCGGGGGTCAAGGACCGGCGCAGCGGTGAGCACTGGGCGGGACGCCTCTACATGCGCGAGGTCTCGCTGCGGATCGACCGCTATCTGGTGAACACCAGGATCACGCCCAACCAGCTCACGTACCTGATGACCGTCTGCGGCGTGCTGGCGGCACCGGCGCTGCTCGTGCCGGGCATCTGGGGCGCCGTGCTCGGCGTGGTCGCGGTCCAGCTGTACCTGCTGCTCGACTGCGTCGACGGCGAGATCGCGCGCTGGCGCAAGCAGTACTCGCTGGGCGGCGTCTACCTGGACCGGGTCGGCGCCTACCTGACCGACGCCGCGGTCCTGGTCGGCCTCGGCCTGCGCGCCGCCGACCTCTGGGGCACCGGACGCATCGACTGGCTGTGGGCCTTCCTCGGCACCCTGGCCGCGCTCGGCGCCATCCTGATCAAGGCCGAGACCGACCTGGTGGGCGTCGCCCGGCACCAGAACGGGATGCCCCCGGTCAAGGAGGCCGCCTCCGAGATCCGCTCCTCCGGCATGGCGCTGGCCCGCCGGGCCGCCGGCGCGCTCAAGTTCCACCGGCTGATCCTCGGCATCGAGGCGTCGCTGCTGATCCTGGTCCTCGCGATCGTCGACCAGGCGCGCGGCGACCTGTTCTTCACCCGCCTCGGCACCGCCGTGCTCGCCGGCATCGCGCTGCTGCAGACCCTGCTGCACCTGGTGTCCATCCTCGCCTCCAGCAGGCTGAAGTGAACGCGCCCGTGAAGGTCGGCGCCGTCGTCATCACGATGGGCAACCGCCCCGAGGAGCTGCGCGCCCTGCTCGACTCGGTGGCCAAGCAGGACGGCGACCCGGTCGAGGTCGTCGTGGTCGGCAACGGCTCGCCCGTCCCGGAGGTGCCCGAAGGCGTGCGCACCGTCGAGCTGCCCGAGAACCTGGGCATCCCCGGCGGCCGCAACGTCGGCATCGAGGCCTTCGGTCCGGGCGGCAGCGACGTCGACATCCTGCTCTTCCTCGACGACGACGGCCTGCTCGCCCGCACCGACACCGCCGAGCTGTGCCGCGAGGCGTTCGCGGCCGACGACGAGCTGGGCATCATCAGCTTCCGCATCGCCGACCCGGACACCGGCGAGACCCAGCGCCGGCACGTCCCGCGGCTGCGCGCCTCCGACCCGATGCGCTCCTCCCGGGTCACCACCTTCCTCGGCGGCGCCAACGCGGTGCGCACCCGCGTCCTCACCCAGGTCGGCGGGCTGCCGGACGCCTTCTTCTACGCCCACGAGGAGACCGACCTGGCCTGGCGCGCCCTCGACGCGGGCTGGATGATCGACTACCGGTCCGACATGGTGCTGAACCACCCCACGACCGCGCCGTCCCGGCACGCGGTCTACCACCGCATGGTCGCCCGCAACCGCGTCTGGCTCGCCCGCCGCAACCTCCCCGCGCTGCTGGTCCCGGTCTACCTCGGCGTCTGGATGGCCCTCACGCTGCTGCGCCGGCCGTCGCGGCCCGCCCTGAAGGCCTGGTTCGGCGGCTTCCGCGAGGGCTGGGCCACCCCGTGCGGTCCCCGTCGGCCCATGCGGTGGCGTACGGTGTGGCGCCTGACCCGGCTGGGCCGCCCCCCGGTGATCTGACAAGCTCGTACCCGAGAGTGTTCCGGCCCCGACCGGGGCCACCAGGTCCATGCCAGGCCCGCGCGGCCGAGCATTTTCGAAGACGAAAGTTTCCACCAGTGAGTGAGACAACGCACGACGGCACGGTCGCCATGACCAAGCCCGTGTCGCCCGACGAGGGCCTCACACCGGCCCGGCTCGCCGCCAAGTACGGGCTGTCCGTGAGCGGCGCCCGACCGAGCCTCAAGGAGTACGTCCGTCAGCTCTGGGGGCGGCGGCACTTCATCCTCGCCTTCTCCCAGGCGAAGCTGACCGCCCAGTACAGCCAGGCCAAGCTCGGTCAGCTGTGGCAGGTGGTCACGCCGCTGCTGAACGCGCTCGTCTACTTCCTGATCTTCGGCCTGATCCTCGACGCGGGCCGGGGCATGGAGAAGGACGTCTACATCCCGTTCCTGGTGACCGGTGTGTTCGTCTTCACCTTCACCCAGTCCTCGGCGATGGCGGGCGTGCGCGCCATCTCCGGCAACCTCGGGCTGGTGCGGGCCCTGCACTTCCCGCGGGCCTCGCTGCCCGTCTCCTTCGCGCTCCAGCAGCTCCAGCAGCTGCTGGCCTCGATGATCGTGCTGTTGCTGGTGGTCGTCGGCTTCGGCAGCTACCCCTCGTTGTCCTGGCTGCTGGTCCTCCCGGTGCTGGTCCTGCAGTTCCTCTTCAACGTGGGCCTCGCGCTGGTCGTGGCCCGGATGGGAGCCAAGACGCCGGACCTGGCCCAGCTGATGCCGTTCATCATGCGCACCTGGATGTACGCGTCGGGCGTGATGTTCTCCATCCCGATCATGCTGAAGGACAAGCCGGGCTGGATCGCCGACGTGCTCCAGTGGAACCCGAGCGCCGTCTACATGGACCTGATGCGCTTCGCGCTGATCGACGGGTACGGCTCCGAGAACCTGCCGCCGCACGTGTGGGCGGTCGCGCTCGGCTGGGCCGTGGTCCTCGCCGTGGGTGGCTTCGTGTACTTCTGGAAGGCGGAGGAGAGGTACGGCCGTGGCTGAACAGCAGCAGGACCAGCGGGTGCCGACGGTCATCGCGGACGAGGTGCACATCGTCTACCGCGTCAACGGCGCCAAGACCGGCAAGGGCAGCGCGACGGCCGCCCTGAGCCGCATGCTCAAGAAGGGCTCCGACGACGCGAAGCGTGGTGTGCGCAAGGTGCACGCCGTGCGCGGCGTCTCCTTCACCGCCTACCGGGGCGAGGCCATCGGCCTGATCGGCTCCAACGGCTCCGGCAAGTCGACCCTGCTGCGGGCCATCGCCGGCCTGCTGCCCGCCGAGCGCGGCAAGGTCTACACCGACGGGCAGCCCTCCCTGCTCGGTGTGAACGCGGCCCTGATGAACGACCTGACCGGCGAGCGGAACGTCATCCTCGGCGGACTGGCCATGGGCATGACCCGCGAGCAGATCAAGGAGCGCTACCAGGACATCGTCGACTTCTCCGGCATCAACGAGAAGGGCGACTTCATCACCCTGCCGATGCGCACGTACTCCTCCGGTATGGCCGCCCGGCTGCGCTTCTCCATCGCCGCCGCCAAGGACCACGACGTCCTGATGATCGACGAGGCGCTGGCCACCGGCGACCGCAAGTTCCAGACCCGCTCCGAGGAACGTATCCGGGAACTGAAGAAGGAGGCCGGCACCGTCTTCCTGGTCAGCCACAACAACAAGTCCATCCGTGACACCTGCAACCGGGTCCTGTGGCTGGAGCGCGGCGAGCTGCGCATGGACGGTCCGACCGACGAGGTGCTCAAGGAGTACGAGAAGTTCACGGGCAAGTAGCCCGACACGCCGAGGCCCCGCCGGAACTGTTCCGGCGGGGCCCCGCGTCTGCAAAGGAAGCGTCAACTCCTGGCTTTCTCAGGAATCTTGAAGTCAATCGGTGTGTTGTTGTGATGCGCTGTGCACCCCGACGAACGCCCGTGAGTTGTACAACGTAAGCTGTACCGGTCCTGAAACGCGGCACATGGGGCGATAATGCCCGACACCCTGGAGCGGGCCTGCCGCGCGGGTGGCAGGGCGGCGTGTCCGAAATAGTGTGTATTGGGTCGGCAGTGTAGAACGGGAGATGTGACGGCAATGGCTACGGAAACTCCCCAGCTCCGCGAAGCGTGCGCCGTCCCCGCGCAGGGCAGCCCGCGATGACGGTCACCGACACGGCGCACGCCGTCGACCCGGAGCGCGGCACCCTCGCCAAGGCCGCGGACGAGAACTTCCCCGTCGCCCCCTTCTTCCTGCCCCGCGCCTGGCGCACCGACCTCATGGCCGTCTACGGCTTCGCCCGCCTCGTCGACGACATCGGCGACGGCGACCTCGCCCCGGGCGGAGCGGACGCCCGCCTGCTGGGCGTCCCCGACGACCGCGCCGACGACCGACTGCTGATGCTGGACGCCTTCGAGGCGGACCTGCGTCGCGTCTTCGGCGGCTCCGACGGCCCGCCCCGCCACCCGCTGCTGCGCCGACTGGCGCCCACCGTGCGGCGCCGCGCGCTGACCCCCGAGCCCTTCCTCGGCCTGATCGCCGCCAACCGCCAGGACCAGCTGGTCGCACGGTACGAGACCTACGACGACCTCCTCGCCTACTGCGAGCTGTCCGCCAACCCGGTCGGCCGTCTCGTCCTCGCCGTCACCGGCACCTCGACCCCCGAACGGATCCGCCGCTCCGACGAGATCTGCACCGCCCTGCAGATCGTCGAACACCTCCAGGACGTCGCCGAGGACCTGGGCCGGGACCGCGTCTACCTGCCCGCCGAGGACATGAAACGTTTCCACGTCGAGGAGACGGACCTCGCCGCGCCCACCGCCAACGCGTCCGTACGCGCCCTGATCGCCTACGAGGCCGCCCGCGCCCGCGACCTGCTGAATGAAGGTGCCCCCCTGGTGGGTAGCGTCCACGGCAGGCTGCGACTGCTCCTCGCGGGCTTCGTGGCGGGGGGCAGGGCGGCGCTGAACGCGATCGCCGCGGCGGATCACGACGTACTTCCCGGCCCGCCCAAGTCAGGCAAGGTCCACTTGCTGCGCGAGGCGGGCGTGGTCCTGCGAGGAGAGGGGTGATCGGGTCCGTGGAGTCGTCAGCGAACATGCCGGCACCGGTGCTCGCCGCCTACAGCTACTGCGAGGCCGTCACCGGTCAGCAGGCACGCAACTTCGCCTACGGCATCCGGCTGCTGCCCACGCCCAAGCGGCGGGCGATGTCCGCGCTGTACGCGTTCTCGCGCCGGGTCGACGACATCGGCGACGGAGTGCTGGCGGACGACGTCAAGGTCGCCCGGCTGGACGAGACCCGGGCCGTGCTCGCCCGGATCCAGGACGGCGCGGTCGACGAGGACGACACCGACCCGGTCGCCGTCGCGCTGGCCGACGCGGCCCGGCGGTTCCCGATCCCGCTCGGTGGCCTCGACGAGCTGATCGACGGCGTCCAGATGGACCTGCGCGGCGAGACCTACGAGACCTGGGACGACCTGAAGGTCTACTGCCGCTGTGTGGCGGGTGCCATCGGACGCCTCTCGCTCGGCGTCTTCGGCACCGAACCGGGGGCGCGCGGCGCCGAGCGTGCGCCCGAGTACGCCGACACGCTCGGTCTCGCGCTGCAGCTCACCAACATCCTGCGCGACGTCCGGGAGGACGCCGAGGGCGGGCGCACCTACCTGCCCGCCGACGACCTGGCCAAGTTCGGCTGCTCGGCCGGGTTCAACGGGCCGACGCCACCCGAGGGCTCCGACTTCGCGGGCCTCGTGCACTTCGAAGTGCGTCGGGCCCGCGCCCTTTTCGCCGAGGGCTACCGGCTGCTGCCCATGCTCGACCGGCGCAGCGGCGCCTGCGTGGCCGCCATGGCCGGCATCTACCGCCGTCTCCTGGACCGCATCGAGCGCGACCCCGAGGCCGTACTGCGCGGCCGGGTCTCCCTGCCGGGACGCGAGAAGGCGTACGTCGCCGTGCGCGGCCTGTCCGGCCTCGACGCCCGGCACGTCACCCGGCGGACCGTCAGGAGGCGCGCCTGATGGACACACCGGGCACACTCGACACCCGGGACCCGCACAAAACCGGCGGCGGGCAGCGCCGGGCAACCCTGCGGTGGCGGTCGGCGTCCCTGACTGAGACGGTCAGCCGTACGCCGTTCAAACACCGCGGCGGCCGGACAGGGAAGGGCGCACCATGACGCAGGGCAAGGGCACGCGCGAGAGCGGAGTGCTCGCGGACGTCTCGGCCCTCGGCCCCGGCGGGCATGCCGTCGTGGTCGGCGGCGGACTCGCGGGGGTCACCACCGCGCTGGCACTCGCGGACGCGGGTGTGCGCGTCACCCTGCTCGAAGGACGCCCCCGGCTCGGCGGGCTCGCCTTCTCCTTCCAGCGCGGCGACCTCACCGTCGACAACGGCCAGCACGTGTACCTGCGCTGCTGCACCGCCTACCGGTGGTTCCTCGACCGGATCGGCGGAGCCGCGCTCGCACCGGTGCAGGAACGTCTCGACGTGCCCGTGATCGACCTGGCCAGGACCGAGGGCAACCGGCTCGGCAGACTGCGGCGCGACGCGCTGCCCGTCCCCCTGCATCTGGGGCGCAGCCTGGCGACCTACCCGCACCTCTCCCTCGCCGAACGCGCCTCGGTGGGGCGCGCCGCGCTCGCGCTGAAGGGGCTCGACCTCGCCGATCCGAGCCTGGACACCCAGGACTTCGGCAGCTGGCTGACCGCGCACGGTCAGTCGGCGCGTGCCGTCGAGGCCCTGTGGGACCTGGTCGGGGTCGCCACCCTCAACGCGGTCGCGGGCGACGCCTCCCTGGGGCTCGCCGCGATGGTGTTCAAGACCGGTCTGCTGTCCGACCCGGGAGCGGCCGACATCGGGTGGTCCCGTGTCCCGCTGGGCGAACTGCACGACCGGCTGGCCCGCAAGGCGCTCGACTCCGCGGGCGTCCGTACCGAGGTCCGTACACGCGTCACCTCCGTCTCTGTAAACGAGAACGGAGGCTGGAGCGTTCAGGTTCCCGGCGAGACGCTCGAAGCGGACGCCGTCGTCCTCGCCGTACCCCAGCGCGAGGCCCACGACCTGCTGCCCGACGGTGCGCTGGACGCCCCGGAAAATCTTCTGCGGATCGGCACCGCGCCGATCCTCAACATCCACGTGATCTACGACCGCAAGGTGCTCGCCGCGCCGTTCCTCACGGCCCTCGGCACCCCGGTCCAGTGGGTGTTCGACCGCACCGAGGCCTCCGGGCTGAAGGAGGGTCAGTACCTGGCGCTGTCCCAGTCGACCGCGCAGAACGACATCGACGAGCCCGTGGCCGTGCTGCGCGAGCGGTACCTGCCCGAACTGGAGCGGCTGCTGCCGCGCACCCGGGGTGCCGAGGTGAAGGACTTCTTCGTGACCAGGGAGCGCACGGCGACGTTCGCCCCCGCCCCCGGCGTCGGCCGTCTGAGGCCCGGCGCCCGCACCAAGGCACCCGGCCTCTACCTGGCCGGAGCGTGGACCGCCACCGGGTGGCCCGCGACCATGGAGAGTGCGGTTCGCAGCGGTGTCGGGGCGG
Organism: Streptomyces sp. NPDC111628; assembly: GCF_055635195.1. Taxonomy (NCBI): domain Bacteria; kingdom Bacillati; phylum Actinomycetota; class Actinomycetes; order Kitasatosporales; family Streptomycetaceae; genus Streptomyces; species Streptomyces sp. NPDC111628. Next base: position 485,301 of record NZ_JBVKBZ010000002.1, read on the forward strand.
CGGCCGCCGCGCTCGGCGCCCTGGGCCGGTCCCGCGGCCTCCTCCCCGATTTCTTCGAGGAGGCGGCGTGAAAGCCGATCCGCGCGGGCCCGACTCCCGCACTCCCGGCACCGCAACTGGAGGAAAGACTGTGCCCACTGTGCCCCCGGCCCCTAAGGCCGATCGACGGACCACGGTGGACGTGACCGCGCTTCTGGAGCGCGGCCGGACCCTGGCCACGCCGGTCCTGCGGGCGGCGGTCGACCGCCTGGCCCCGCCCATGGACACCGTCGCCGCCTACCACTTCGGCTGGATCGACGCCCAGGGCAACCCCGCGGACGGCGACGGCGGCAAGGCCGTCCGCCCCGCGCTCGCCGTGCTCTCCGCCGAGGTCACCGGCGCCGCGCCCGAGGTCGGCGTGCCCGGCGCGGTGGCCGTGGAACTGGTGCACAACTTCTCCCTCCTGCACGACGACCTGATGGACGGCGACGAGCAGCGCCGCCACCGCGACACCGTCTGGAAGGTGCACGGCCCCGCCCAGGCCATCCTGGTCGGCGACGCCCTGTTCGCCCTGGCCAACGAGGTGCTGCTCGAACTGGGCACCGTCGAGGCCGGGCGGGCCACCCGCCGCCTGACCAAGGCCAGCCGCTCCCTGATCGACGGCCAGGCCCAGGACATCTCCTACGAGCACCGCGACCGCGTCAGCGTCGAGGAGTGCCTGGAGATGGAGGGCAACAAGACCGGCGCCCTGCTCGCCTGCGCCAGCTCCGTCGGCGCGGTGCTCGGCGGCGCCGACGAGCACACCGCCGACACCCTCGAGAAGTACGGCTACCACCTCGGTCTCGCCTTCCAGGCCGTCGACGACCTGCTCGGCATCTGGGGCGACCCGGACGCCACCGGCAAGCAGACCTGGAGCGACCTGCGCCAGCGCAAGAAGTCGCTGCCGGTCGTCGCCGCCCTCGCGGCCGGCGGGCCCGCCTCCGAGCGGCTCGGCGAGATCCTCACGGCCGATGCCAAGGCCAGCGACTTCGCGAACTTCTCCGAGGAGGAGTTCGCGGCCCGCGCCGCCCTCATCGAGGAAGCGGGCGGGCGGGAGTGGACCGCCGACGAGGCGCGTCGCCAGCACACCATCGCCATCGAAGCCCTCGACGCCGTCGACATGCCCGACCGGGTGCGGGACCGGTTCACGGCACTCGCGGACTTCGTCGTCGTACGAAAGAGATGATCATTATCGGTCGAATAGCCCTCGCGTAGTCGCCGGCCGGTGTCGTGGAGACACGAGCACCGGCCGACGGCGGACCCAGCAGACGCACCACATGCACACTGCACGAAGGGGAAGCCATGACAGCGACGACCGACGGAAGCACCGGAGCCTCCCTGCGGCCCCTGGCAGCCTCGGCCAGCGACACCGACATCACGATCCCCGCCGCGGCGGCCGGGGTACCCGAAGCCGCCGCCCGCGCCACCCGGCGTGCCACCGACTTCCTGCTCGCCAAGCAGGACGACGAGGGCTGGTGGAAGGGCGACCTCGAGACGAACGTCACGATGGACGCCGAGGACCTGCTCCTGCGTCAGTTCCTGGGCATCCAGGACGAGGAGACCACGCGCGCCGCCGCGCTGTTCATCCGCGGCGAGCAGCGTGAGGACGGCACCTGGGCCACCTTCTACGGCGGCCCCGGCGAACTGTCCACGACCATCGAGGCCTACGTCGCCCTCCGCCTGGCCGGCGACTCGCCCGACGCGCCCCACATGGCGCGGGCCGCCGAATGGATCAGGTCCCGCGGGGGCATCGCCTCCGCCCGCGTCTTCACCCGGATCTGGCTGGCCCTGTTCGGCTGGTGGAAGTGGGACGACCTGCCCGAACTCCCGCCGGAGCTCATCTACTTCCCCACCTGGGTCCCGCTCAACATCTACGACTTCGGCTGCTGGGCCCGGCAGACCATCGTGCCGCTCACCGTCGTCTCCGCGAAGCGGCCGGTACGTCCCGCGCCCTTCCCGCTGGACGAACTGCACACCGACCCGGCCCGCCCCAACCCGCTGCGCCCCCTGGCCCCGGCGGCCAGTTGGGACGGCGCCTTCCAGCGCATCGACAAGGCCCTGCACGCCTACCGCAAGGTCGCCCCGCGCCGGCTGCGCCGGGCCGCGATGAACAGCGCAGCCCGCTGGATCATCGAGCGGCAGGAGAACGACGGCTGCTGGGGCGGCATCCAGCCGCCGGCCGTCTACTCGGTCATCGCCCTCTACCTGCTCGGCTACGACCTGGAACACCCCGTGATGCGCGCGGGCCTGGAGTCGCTGGACCGTTTCGCCGTGTGGCGCGAGGACGGCGCCCGGATGATCGAGGCCTGCCAGTCCCCGGTGTGGGACACCTGCCTGGCCACCATCGCGCTGGCCGACGCGGGCGTCCCCGAGGACCACCCGCAGCTGGTGAAGGCCTCGGACTGGATGCTCGGCGAACAGATCGTGCGCCCCGGCGACTGGTCGGTGAAGCGCCCCGGACTCCCGCCCGGCGGCTGGGCGTTCGAGTTCCACAACGACAACTACCCCGACATCGACGACACCGCCGAGGTCGTCCTCGCCCTGCGCCGGGTCAGGCACCACGACCCGGAGCGGGTGGAGAAGGCGATCGGGCGCGGGGTGCGCTGGAACCTCGGCATGCAGTCGAAGAACGGCGCCTGGGGCGCCTTCGACGTCGACAACACCAGCGCCTTCCCCAACCGGCTGCCGTTCTGCGACTTCGGCGAGGTCATCGACCCGCCGTCCGCGGACGTCACCGCGCACGTCGTGGAGATGCTCGCCGTCGAGGGCCTCGCCCACGACCCGCGCACCCGCCGCGGCATCCAGTGGCTGCTCGACGCCCAGGAGGCGGACGGCTCGTGGTTCGGCCGCTGGGGCGTCAACTACGTCTACGGCACCGGTTCCGTGATCCCCGCGCTGACCGCGGCCGGACTGCCCACCTCGCACCGGGCCATCCGCCGGGCGGTGCGCTGGCTGGAGTCCGTCCAGAACGAGGACGGCGGCTGGGGCGAGGACCTGCGCTCCTACCGCTACGTCCGGGAGTGGAGCGGCCGGGGCGCCTCGACCGCCTCGCAGACCGGCTGGGCGCTGATGGCCCTGCTGGCGGCGGGGGAACGGGACTCCAAGGCCGTGGAGCGCGGCGTCGAATGGCTCGCGGCCACCCAACGGGAGGACGGCTCCTGGGACGAGCCCTACTTCACGGGTACCGGATTCCCGTGGGACTTCTCCATCAACTACAACCTCTATCGCCAGGTCTTCCCGCTCACCGCGCTCGGCCGGTACGTCCACGGGGAGCCCTTCGCCAAGAAGCCCCGTGCGGCCGAGGCCCCCGCCGAGCCCGCCCCGGCCGAGGTGAAGGGCAGCTGATGACCCCGCAGACCGGTCCGTCCCCGCTGCTGATCGCCTGCGCGCTCGGCATCGAGCACCTCGCCCTGCGCACCGGCGACCGCGCCGGCGCCGGCGGGCCGGTCACCGTGGTGCGCACCGGCATGGGCCCCAAGGCGGCCGAACGCTCGGTCACCCGGGTTCTCGCCGACCCGGCGCTCGAGGGCGCCGCCGTGCTCGCCACGGGCTTCTGCGCGGGACTCTCGCCCGGCATGCACCCCGGTGACCTGGTCGTCGCCGAGGAGACCCGGGACCCCCGCTCCACCGTCCCCTGCGTCGCGACCGACCGGCTCGTCAAGGAACTCGCGCGAGCCGTCCCCGGGCGCACCGTCCACACCGGGCCGCTGACCGGCTCGGACCACGTCGTCCGCGGCCCCGAACGCGCCGACCTGCTCGCGACCGGCGCGATCGCCGTGGACATGGAGTCCGCCGCCACGCTCCTGAGCGCCGTCCGCACGGGCCCGCGCCCGGTTGCGGCCGTCCGAGTGGTCGTGGACGCTCCAGAACACGAACTCGTCCGGATCGGCACCGTACGCGGTGGAATATCGGCTTTCCGTGTTCTTCGATCCGTTCTTCCCGCATTTTTCGAATGGCACCGTTCTTTGTTGCTCCCCCGGAGGTGAGCCCAGATGGCCATGCCGCTGCGCCAGTCCATCAAGGTCGCTACATACCTGGCCGAACAGAAGATTCGCCGACGGGACAAGTTCCCGCTCATCGTGGAGCTGGAACCGCTCTTCGCCTGCAACCTGGCGTGCGAGGGATGCGGCAAGATCCAGCACCCCGCCGGTGTGCTCAAGCAGCGCATGCCGGTCGCGCAGGCCGTGGGGGCGGTGCTCGAATCGGGCGCGCCGATGGTCTCCATCGCCGGTGGCGAGCCCCTGATGCACCCGCAGATCGACGAGATCGTCCGACAGTTGGTGGCCAAGCGGAAGTACGTGTTCCTCTGCACCAACGCCATGCTCATGCGCAAGAAGATGGACAAGTTCAAGCCCTCGCCGTACTTCGCCTTCGCGGTGCACATCGACGGGCTGCGCGAGCGGCACGACGAGTCCGTGGCGAAGGAGGGTGTCTTCGACGAGGCCGTGGAGGCCATCAAGGAGGCCAAGCGGCGCGGCTTCCGGGTGACCACCAACTCGACCTTCTTCAACACCGACACCCCGCAGACCATCGTCGAGGTGCTCAACTTCCTCAACGACGACCTCAAGGTCGACGAGATGATGATCTCGCCCGCCTACGCCTACGAGAAGGCGCCCGACCAGGAGCACTTCCTGGGCGTGGAGCAGACCCGCGAGCTGTTCAAGAAGGCCTTCTCGGGTGGCAACCGGGCCCGCTGGCGGCTCAACCACTCCCCGCTCTTCCTCGACTTCCTCGAGGGCAAGGTCGACTTCCCCTGCACCGCCTGGGCGATCCCGAACTACTCCCTCTTCGGCTGGCAGCGCCCCTGCTACCTGATGAGCGACGGGTACGTCCCGACGTACCGGGAGCTGATCGAGAAGACCGACTGGGACAAGTACGGCCGCGGCAAGGACCCGCGCTGCGACAACTGCATGGCGCACTGCGGCTACGAGCCCACCGCCGTCCTGGCCACCATGGGCTCGCTCAAGGAGTCCCTGCGCGCCATGCGGGAGACGGTCTCCGGAAACCGGGAGTGACGTCATGACCGCCATCCCCTTGGGGCTCCCCGAGGTACCGGTCCGGCCGATCGCCGAGCGGCGCGTGTCGCGGCGGATCCAGGTCGGGCCGGTGGCGGTCGGGGGCGGGGCCCCGGTGTCGGTGCAGTCGATGACCACGACCCGCACCTCCGACATCGGGGCGACGCTCCAGCAGATCGCCGAGCTGACGGCGTCGGGCTGTCAGATCGTCCGGGTGGCCTGTCCCACCCAGGACGACGCGGACGCGCTGTCCGTCATCGCGAAGAAGTCGCAGATCCCGGTGATCGCGGACATCCACTTCCAGCCCAAGTACGTCTTCGCCGCGATCGAGGCGGGCTGCGCCGCGGTCCGCGTGAACCCGGGCAACATCAAGCAGTTCGACGACAAGGTCAAGGAGATCGCGAAGGCGGCCCGCGACCACGGCACCCCGATCCGTATCGGGGTCAACGCCGGTTCCCTGGACCGGCGTCTGCTCCAGAAGTACGGCAGGGCGACCCCGGAGGCACTCGCCGAGTCCGCCCTCTGGGAAGCCTCGCTGTTCGAGGAGCACGACTTCCGCGACATCAAGATCTCGGTCAAGCACAACGACCCGGTCGTGATGGTCGAGGCCTACCGCCGGCTTGCGGCCCAGTGCGACTACCCGCTGCACCTGGGAGTGACGGAGGCGGGCCCGGCGTTCCAGGGCACCATCAAGTCGGCGGTCGCCTTCGGCGCACTGCTCTCCCAGGGCATCGGCGACACCATCCGGGTGTCGCTGAGCGCGCCGCCGGTCGAGGAGATCAAGGTCGGCATCCAGATCCTCCAGTCGCTCGGACTCAGGGAACGCCGACTGGAGATCGTCTCCTGCCCGTCCTGCGGCCGCGCCCAGGTCGACGTGTACAAGCTGGCCGAGGAGGTCACCGCCGGTCTGGAGGGCATGGAGGTGCCGCTGCGCGTGGCCGTCATGGGCTGCGTCGTCAACGGCCCCGGCGAGGCCCGGGAGGCCGACCTCGGCGTCGCCTCCGGCAACGGCAAGGGGCAGATCTTCGTCAAGGGCGAGGTCGTCAAGACCGTCCCCGAGTCGAAGATCGTGGAGACCCTCATCGAGGAGGCGATGAGGATCGCCGAGCAGATGGAGAAGGACGGCGCGTCGGGGGAGCCGGCCGTCACCGTGAGCTGACACACCACGGACCGAAGGGGGCCCGAGCGTGACGATTCTGGAGAGCATCCGGGGACCACGCGACCTGAAGGCGCTGTCCGAGGCGGAACTCGGTGAACTGTCCGACGAGATACGTGACTTCCTGGTGCACGCGGTCGCCCGCACCGGCGGTCACCTCGGACCCAATCTCGGCGTGGTGGAACTCACCGTCGCCCTGCACCGGGTCTTCGAGTCGCCGGACGACCGCATCCTGTGGGACACCGGCCACCAGAGCTACGTACACAAACTCCTGACCGGACGTCAGGACTTCTCCAAGCTGCGGAGCAAGGGCGGCCTGTCCGGCTACCCCTCGCGCGAGGAGTCCGAGCACGACGTCATCGAGAACAGCCACGCCTCCACCGTCCTCGGCTGGGCCGACGGCCTCGCCAAGGCCCGCCAGGTGCAGGGGGAGCGCAGCCACGTCGTCGCCGTCATCGGTGACGGCGCGCTCACCGGCGGCATGGCCTGGGAGGCGCTGAACAACATCGCGGCGGCCAGGGACCGGCCGCTGATCATCGTCGTCAACGACAACGAACGCTCGTACGCCCCGACCATCGGCGGCCTCGCCAACCACCTCGCGACCCTGCGCACCACCGACAGCTACGAGCGCGCCCTGGCCTGGGGCAAGGACGTGCTCCAGCGCACGCCCGTGGTCGGCAACACCGTCTACGAGGCCCTGCACGGCGCCAAGAAGGGCTTCAAGGACGCCTTCGCCCCGCAGGGGCTCTTCGAGGACCTGGGACTGAAGTACCTCGGCCCGATCGACGGCCACGACATCGGCGCCGTCGAGTCCGCGCTCCGCCGCGCGAAACGCTTCCACGGCCCGGTGCTCGTGCACTGCCTCACCGAGAAGGGCCGCGGCTACGAACCCGCCCTGCGCGACGAGGAGGACCACTTCCACACGGTCGGCGTGATGGACCCGCTCACCTGCGAGCCGCTGAGCCCCGCGGGCGGCCCGTCCTGGACGTCGGTGTTCGGTGAGGAGATCGTCCGGATCGGCGAGGAACGCGAGGACGTGGTGGCGATCACCGCGGCCATGCTGCACCCGGTCGGCCTCGCCCCCTTCGCCGAACGGTTCCCCGACCGGGTCTGGGACGTCGGCATCGCCGAGCAGCACGCCGCCGTGTCCGCCGCCGGGCTGGCCACCGGGGGACTGCACCCCGTCGTCGCCGTCTACGCCACCTTCCTCAACCGCGCCTTCGACCAGCTCCTCATGGACGTGGCCCTGCACCGCTGCGGCGTCACCTTCGTCCTGGACCGGGCCGGCGTCACCGGTGTCGACGGGGCCTCGCACAACGGCATGTGGGACATGTCCGTTCTCCAGGTCGTCCCCGGGCTGCGGATCGCCGCCCCGCGCGACGCCGACCAGCTGCGCGCCCAGCTGCGCGAGGCGGTCGCCGTGGACGACGCGCCGACGCTGCTGCGCTTCCCGAAGGAGTCCGTCGGTCCCGCCGTACCCGCCGTCGACCGGATCGGCGGCCTGGACGTGCTGCACGCCGCGGACCGGCCCGAGGTGCTGCTCGTGGCGGTGGGCGTGATGGCGCCCGTCTGCCTCGGGGCCGCCGAACTCCTCGAGGCCCGCGGCATCGGCTGCACGGTCGTCGACCCGCGCTGGGTCAAGCCGGTCGACCCGGCGCTCGCACCGCTCGCGGCCCGGCACCGGCTGGTGGCCGTGGTCGAGGACAACAGCCGTGCCGCCGGGGTCGGTTCCGCGGTGGCGCTGGCGCTCGGCGACGCCGAGGTCGACGTCCCCGTGCGCCGCTTCGGCATTCCCGAGCAGTTCCTCGCGCACGCCAAGCGCGCCGAGGTGCTCGCGGACCTCGGCCTCACCCCGGTCGACGTCGCCGGCCGGATCGCCGCGAGCCTGGCCCTCGCCGAACCGGCCGGGGACGGGGCGGCGGACCGGGCGGGGGAACCGGCAGTGGAACAGTCCGGCGACGGACGGATCGTCATGCCAGCGCAAGGAGAGAACTGAATGACCAAGGAGTTCGACCTCGCCGCGCTCTTGGCCGAGCGCGGGGCCGAGCGGTACGAGCTGCACGCCAAGCACCTCAACCACCAGCTGCCGCGCATGCTGCACACCATCGGCTTCGACAAGGTCTACGAGCGTGCCGAGGGCGCGCACTTCTGGGACGCGGACGGCAACGACTACCTGGACATGCTCGCCGGGTTCGCGGTGATGGGCCTGGGCCGCCACCACCCGGTCGTCCGCAAGGCGCTGCACGACGTGCTCGATGCCTCGCTCGCCGACCTGACCCGCTTCGACTGCCCGCCGCTGCCGGGCCTGCTGGCCGAGAAGCTGCTCTCCTACAGTCCGCACCTGGACCGCGTCTTCTTCGGCAACAGCGGCACCGAGGCCGTCGAGACCGCGCTGAAGTTCGCCCGCTACGCGACCGGCAGACAGCGGATCCTGTACTGCTCGCACGCCTTCCACGGACTGACCACCGGCTCCCTCTCCGTCAACGGCGAGGACGGCTTCCGCAAGGGCTTCGCGCCGCTGCTGCCCGACACCGCCGTCCCGCTCGGCGACCTGGACGCCCTGGCACGGGAGCTGAAGAAGGGCGACGTGGCGGCCCTGATCGTGGAGCCGGTCCAGGGCAAGGGTGTGCACGAGGCACCGCCCGGCTACCTGCTCGCCGCGCAGGAGCTGCTGCACCGGCACAAGGCGCTGCTGATCGCCGACGAGGTGCAGACGGGCCTCGGCCGGACCGGCAAGTTCTACGCCTACCAGCACTCGGACGGCGTCGAACCCGACCTGGTCTGCGTCGCCAAGGCGCTGTCCGGGGGATACGTGCCGGTGGGAGCCACCCTCGGCAAGGACTGGATCTTCCAGAAGGTGTACTCCTCGATGGACCGCGTGCAGGTCCACTCGGCGAGCTTCGGGTCCAACGCACAGGCCATGGCCGCCGGGCTCGCGGTGCTGTCGGTGATGGAGAACGAGGAGATCGTCGCGAACGCCGCCGCGGTGGGGGAGCGGCTGAAGTCCCGGCTGGCGGAACTGGTCGACCGCTACGAGCTGCTCGCCGACGTCCGGGGCCGCGGACTGATGATCGGCATCGAGTTCGGCCGGCCCAGGTCCCTGAAGCTGCGCAGCCGCTGGACGATGCTGCAGGCGGCGCGGAAGGGACTGTTCGCGCAGATGGTGGTCGTGCCGCTGCTGCAACGGCACCGGATCCTGACCCAGGTGTCCGGCGACCACCTGGAGGTGATCAAGCTGATCCCGCCGCTGATCGTCGACACCGACGACGCCGACCGGTTCGTCGACGCCTTCACGGAGGTGATGGAGGACGCGCACCATGGCGGTGGCCTGATGTGGGACTTCGGGAAGACACTGGTCAAGCAGGCGGTGGCCAACCGCTGAGCGCAGCCTGTGAGCTTTTTGCCTCTGAGGCAAGGAATTTGCCTGTCGGGCAAGAGTCGGGCTCAATGGAGGCATGAGCTCCTCCGAGAACGGCCCCGCCGAGGGGGCGGTCGCCGTCGTCGCGCCCCAGCTGCGTGAGCTGCGGCGGCGGGCCGCCCTCACCCTGGAGGCCGCGGCCCGCGCCGCAGGGCTCTCGCCCGCCCACCTTTCCCGCCTGGAGACCGGGCAGCGCCAGCCCTCGCTGCCGATGCTGCTCTCCCTCGCCCGGGTCTACGGTACGACCGTCGCCGAGCTGCTGGGTGAGACGGCCGCCGACCGGGACGCCGTCGTGCGCGCCGCCGACATGGAACCCACCGCCGCGGGCGGCTGGACGTACTGGCGGGCCGGAGGGCCGGGCCGCGGCATGCAGGCCCTGCGTGTCCAGGTTCCGTACGGCTCCCAGGGCGACGTCGTGCGGGTGCACCCCGGTGAGGAGTGGCTCCACGTCCTCCGCGGCCGGTTGCGGCTGCGCCTCGGGGACACCGAGCACCGGCTCACCGCGGGGGACAGTGCCCACTTCGACTCGATGACCCCGCACCGGATCGCCGCGCAGGACCCCGACGGGGTCGAGCTACTGTTCGTCCACACCCTGCTGCAGAGCCCGACGGCCGCCCTGTGCCTCGGCCCGACCCCCGGAGAGACGCCATGAGTGCCACGGAGGAGAAGCTCCCGCGCGCCCTGTGGGTGCGACTGATCATCTACATCGCCCTGGGGCACGTCTTCGGCGGCTTCCTCTACCTGCTGTTCGAGGTGGGCGCCAAGTAGCGCCGTCCGCGGGCGGGTGACTCAGTCCAGCATCCGCTCGCGCAGCCGCTCCCGGGTCCCGGGAGTGAGCCGCAGGCCCTGCTCCAGGTAGGCGTCCACGCCGCCCCAGGTCTCCTCGACGGTCTCGAAGGCCGCCGCCAGGTACTCGGCGCGCGCGTCGAACAGGGGACTGAGCAGCTCCATGACCTCGGGGGAGTAGGCCGAGGCCGCGGAACCGCTGCGGCGCACCTTGTAGCGGCGGTGTGCGGCGTTCGACTTCAGGTAGTCCTCGACGACGGCATCCCGCTCGACACCCAGGGCGAGCAGGGTGACGGCGATCGACAGGCCCGCGCGGTCCTTTCCGGCGGCGCAGTGCATCAGGGCCGGGACGCTGTCCTCGGCGAGCGCGTGCAGGATGCGGGAGTGCTCCGCGGTGCGCTCCGTGACGATCGAGCGGTACGAGCCGATCATCCGGCCCGCGGCCTTGCCGTCGGCCAGAATCTCGCGCAGCTGGTCGAGGTCGCCGTCACGGACCATCTTCCAGAACTCGGCGCCGTCGGCCGGGTCGCTCAGCGGCAGGTTCACATTGCGCACGCCCGGCAGCTCGACGTCCGGGCCCTCGAGCTTCTGGTCGGCCGCGTTGCGGAAGTCGAAGATCGTGTGCAGGCCCAGCGAGGCCAGGAACGCGGCGTCCTCCCCGGTGGCGTGCGCCAGGTGACCGCTGCGGAACAGCACCCCCTGCCGCACCCGCCGCCCGTCCACGGTCGGCAGTCCGCCCACGTCCCGGAAGTTGCGCACGCCGGTCAGCTCGGGTTCGGTCGACGGGACCTGCTGCGTCACGGGGGCTCCTCCCACTCCGCCCCGCCGCCGCTGCTCGCCGACGGGCTCCACCCGACGATACGGCATCACCTGTGCGCGAAACCTGTGCGCGAAATGGCGTTCCGAGGGATATTCCGGACCGATAAGAGCCTTCTGTCCGAATTGGCACCTTAATAACAACTGGCCCTGAAATGGCGGAGGGTGAAGGAGGGGTGCGTGAGCAGCGTCATATCCGTGACCGTGCGTTGCCCGTCATGTTCACGTAATTCAACTGTTTCTCAAGGGGCTTCAGGTAAAAGCGCGCGGCGGAAATCGACGCAGGGTTACCGGATATTCCCGTAAAGGATCAATCGGAACACCTGTCGAGGGAACCCCTCGCTTGTCCCTGTGCGTCTTGGTCCCTTACGTTCACCACCGATCCGGACGGACGCCTAATCCTGCCGCCGACCGGAGCCCGCACTCATCGACCACCCGTACACGGCAGGAGCGGGGGACCCACAGGTAGAACTGCCTGTTCCGGTTCCCGGAACGGCTTGGGGTAAAGCCGCGTTTCGGCGCGGCCGGGCATCTCCAGCCCGCACCCGACAGCTCACCTCGCAGGCGCCGGAGAGGAATTCGCCATGCCCGCGAAGGGTAAGCACCGCCGTACCAGGGCCATGCGCCTGACCCGCACCATCGCCGTCGCCGGTACCGGTGGCGCCGCGCTCGCGCTCCCGCTGATGGGTGCCGCCGCCGCCAACGCCGCTCCCGCGCACTCCGTCTCCGAGCAGGCCGTGCAGTCCGTTCCGACGTCGGCCAAGAAGGCCGCCGCCGAGAAGAACTCCGACTCGCGCACGTACACCGTGAAGAGCGGTGACTACCTCTCGAAGATCGCCGACGAGCAGGACGTCGACGGCGGCTGGAAGAAGCTCTACGCGGACAACCGCGAGGCCGTCGGTTCCGACCCGTCGCTGATCCACCCCGGGCTCAAGCTCTCGGTCGGCGGCCAGGCCGCCAAGTCGTCGGCGCCGTCCTCCGCGCAGTCGCAGAAGCCCGCGCAGAAGTCCGCCGAGAAGTCTGCCGAGAAGCCCGCCGCCGCGAAGCCGGCTCAGAAGTCGACGGACGCCGAGAAGGCTTCCTCCTCGGACACCGGCAGCCAGTCCACGGGCACCACCAGCGGCTACACCTCCCCCGTCGCGGGCGGCACCGTCGGTACCCCGTACCACCAGTCCGGCAGCATGTGGTCCAGCGGCTACCACACCGGCACCGACTTCGTCGTCCCGACCGGCACCTCCCTCAAGGCCGTCGGCGCGGGCACCGTCGTCTCCGCCGGCTGGGGCGGCGCGTACGGCAACCAGGTCGTCATCCAGCTCGCCGACGGCCACTACGCCCAGTACGCCCACCTCTCCTCGCTCTCCGTCTCCGCCGGTCAGTCGGTGACGGCGGGTCAGCAGGTCGGCCTCTCGGGTGCCACCGGCAACGTGACCGGCCCGCACCTGCACTTCGAGATCCGCACCACGCCGGACTACGGCTCGGACATCGACCCGCTGGCGTTCCTGCGCTCGCACGGCGTCTCCGTCTGACGACCGGTTCCGCGCGGCCTCCGCGCCCCGAAGGCCGGACCCCAGATCCCCGGGTCCGGCCTTCGGTGTGTCCGGACCCCGGTGTACTCGCCGTACGGGCCCTCGCCGTATTCCGGAATTGACGAATACTTTAGGCGTGGCCTTTCTCACCGCCCGTCAATCCCTTCCTACGGTCGCGTAGGTCACATTCCAAGGTGAATCATGGGCCGATGTGGCAGACGATTCGAAGAGTGACAGCAGAGCAGTGATCGGGTCGTACGTGGCAGTGGGGGACAGCTTCACCGAGGGCGTCGGCGACCCCGGCCCCGACGGGGCGTTCGTCGGCTGGGCCGACCGGCTCGCCGTACTGCTCGCGGACCGGCGCCCCGAGGGCGACTTCACGTACACGAACCTCGCCGTGCGCGGCAGGCTCCTCGACCAGATCGTGGCGGAACAGGTCCCGAGGGTCGTCGGACTCGCGCCGGACCTGGTCTCGTTCGCGGCGGGCGGCAACGACATCATCCGGCCCGGCACCGATCCCGACGAGGTCGCGGAGCGTTTCGAGCTGGCGGTGGCCGCGCTGACCGCCGCGGCCGGAACCGTCCTGGTGACCACCGGGTTCGACACCCGCGGGGTGCCCGTCCTCAAACACCTGCGCGGCAAGATCGCCACGTACAACGGGCACGTCCGTGCCATCGCCGACCGCTACGGCTGCCCGGTGCTCGACCTGTGGTCGCTCAGGAGCGTCCAGGACCGCAGGGCGTGGGACGCCGACCGGCTGCACCTGTCGCCGGAGGGCCACACCCGTGTGGCGCTGCGCGCGGGGCAGGCCATGGGCCTGCGCGTCCCGGCCGACCCGGACCAGCCCTGGCCGCCCCTGCCGCCGCGCGGCACGCTCGACGTCCGGCGCGACGACGTGCACTGGGCGCGCGAGTACCTGGTGCCGTGGATCGGACGCCGCCTGCGGGGCGAGTCGTCGGGCGACCACGTGACGGCCAAGGGGACGCTGTCGCCGGACGACATCAAGACGCGGATCGCCTCGGTGGCCTGACGCGAAGGTCGGTGGTGTCGCGACGGAGGTCGGTGGTGTTCCCGGCGGGCCGGTGTCCCGGCGGTGCTAGCGCCGGGTCGGTGTCAACGCCGCCCGCTCCAGGCCCAGTTCGCGGGCCAGGGCCTCGTCCACCCACTCCTGCGCCCGGGCCCGCGACACCGTGCCCGTGTACGACGTGAGCTGCACCGCCAGCCCGTCCAGCAACGCCGTCAGCCGCAGGGCCGCGGCGTCCGGCTCGGGGCAGGAGAACTCGCCGGCGGCCACGCCCTCGGCGATGACCTCGGCGATCGCCGCCTTCCACTGGCGGTCCAGCTCGCGCGTGACCTCCCGCAGTGCGGGCTCGCGCGGCGCCGCCGCCCAGCCCTCGATCCACAGCCGCCAGCCCTTGGCCGGACCGGTCGGCGCATACCACCGCACGGCCGCCCGCAGCCGGCGCAGCGCCGACGTACGACGGGCGAGCAGCCCCCGCAAGTGGGCGAGGTCGTCCTCGGCGGCATGGGTGAACGCGGCGGCGACCAGGCGCTCCTTGGTGGAGAAGTGGTAGAGCACCAGGGCGTTGCTGACGCCGAGCGCCGCGGCCACGTCGGCGATCCGCAACGCCGCCACGCCCCGCGCCGATATCTGCTCGATGGCGGCGCCCAGCAACTCCTCGCGCCGCTCCGCCACGCTCAACCGCACTCTCCCCACGCACGTCACCCTATACAGGCGCCCGGACGGGCGCCGACGCCCTTCCCGGTCGCGGCGGACCGGGGGAACACGGATGTGACATCCGTCGTTCGAGGTGACGTAGGACGAGAAGACCATACTGAGAGCCTGAACCACTCCACCTGGAGGTACCGTGGCCGCTTTCCGTTCCCCGAGTCCCGGGCTCAGCGTGCCCCGGCCCGCGGCCTTCGGCGTGGACCCGAGCGGTGAGCGCATGGCGCGCATCCGCAGATCGCCGCACTTCCGCGACGGCGTCTTCCAGAATCCCGGGGGGACCGCCCGGACCCGGCCCTCCGGCTCGGCCGCCGAATTCGCCAAGATCTACTTCAACAAGGAGGCGCGGCAGCGCCGGTCTCCGCAGGGACCGATCCCGGTGCACGCCACCACCCTGGCCGACCTCGCCCGGCCCCCCGCCACCGGGCTCCGGCTGACCTGGATGGGCCACTCCAGCGTGCTCGCCGAGATCGACGGGCAGCGCGTGCTCTTCGACCCGGTCTGGGGTGAGCGCTGCTCCCCGTTCCCCTTCGCCGGCCCCAAGCGCCTGCACCCGGTGCCGTTGCCGCTCGCCGCCCTGGGCCCGGTCGACGTCGTCGTCATCTCCCACGACCACTACGACCACCTGGACATGCCCACCATCAAGGCACTGGCCGGCACGGACACCCTGTTCGCCGTGCCGCTCGGCGTCGGTGGCCACCTCGAACACTGGGGTGTCTCCCCCGACCGGCTGCGCGAGCTGGACTGGCACGAGTCGACGCGCGTCGGCGGCCTCACCCTCACCGCCACCCCGGCCCGGCACTTCTGCGGGCGCGGGCTGCGCAACACCCAGCACACCCTCTGGGCGTCCTGGGTCGTCGCCGGTGCCGAGCACCGCGTGTACCACAGCGGGGACACCGGTTACTTCGACGGTTTCCGCGACATCGGCGCCGCGCACGGCCCGTTCGACGCCACGATGATCCAACTCGGGGCGTACGCCGAGTTCTGGCCGGACATCCACATGACCCCCGAGGAGGGCGTCCGTGCCCACCTCGACCTCCAGGGCGGCCGTCCGCACGGCGCCCTGCTGCCGATCCACTGGGGCACCTTCAACCTGGCGCCGCACGCGTGGGCGGAGCCGGGGGAGTGGACGAAGGACGCGGCCGAGGATGTCGGTCAGGCGGTGGCGTTCCCGCGTCCGGGCGAGCCGTTCCAGCCCGCGGGGACGCTGCCGGTCGAACCGTGGTGGCGGGCGGTGTCGGCCCCGATGGCGCACCCGTGGCGGGGGCAGAGGGGTGCTGAACGTCTGGCTGGGACGGGCAGGGGTGATCTCGACCTCGCAGGGGAGCGGTGAGGTCGGTCGGGGACGGGATCTGGGAGATGGTGCGGACGCTGGAGTGTCTCCCCGCCGACGAGCAGGATCGTTTGCCGCGAGCCTCGGGCGGGACGCCCCACCTTCCGCCTTCAACTGTCCAACCCCGCGTCCTGCGTGGCGGTGTTGGTCTCGCCCCGCGTGTTCCCCTCAGCGCGAACGCCCTGCTCGCTCCGATCCGGCCGAGGGTCGTACGGCGCCTCGGGCGCCTGCTCGCCGCGGATCTCCTCCAAGTGGCGGGTGATGGCAGCCATGATGACCGCAGTCGCCTCCCGTAGCAGTTCAGGGGTCATCTCTCTGTTGTAGAAGCGCGAGAGGTCCACCGGCGGACCCGCGTACACGTGGTGGGTCTTGCGCGGAAGGAGGCTGAGCTTCCTGGCGTGTGGTGGCAGCAGTTCGTTGCAGCCCCACTGAGCGACCGGGACGACCGGGCACTTGGTCGCCAGAGCGACACGTGCGACACCGGTCCTGCCGGTCATGGGCCAGCCGTTCGGGTCGCGGGTGACGGTGCCTTCAGGGTAGAAGGTGACGCACTCGCCGCGCTCCACGGCGTCGATCGCGGCCCGGAAGGCGTCGAGTGAGACCGAGGTCTCGCGGTAGACGGGGATCTGCCCGGTTCCGCGCATCACCGCACCGACGAACCCCTTCCGGAAAAGCGCGCTCTTCGCCATGAATCGCGGAACCCGGCCGGTGTTGTACTGAAAGTGCGCGTATGCGAAGGGATCGACGTGCGAGTTGTGATTCACTGCGGTGATAAATCCACCCTCGTCCGGAATGTTCTCCATTCCGCGCCAGTCCCGCTTGATCAGAAGTGTGAGCGGCGGCTTGCAGATCATCGCTGCGAAGCGGTACCAGAAGCCGATTCTGCGGCGTTTTCTTCCCTGCGCCTGAACGTCGTCCTCGACGATCTGGGCGTCGGACGCGGCCTCGGAAGCACGCTGTTGAGACGTGTCGGTGCCGGGATCTCGCAACTGGGAGGCTCGGGCCTTCAGGTCCTCCAGACGGGTTTCCAGTTCGGCAGGCGAATGGGAAATGTCGTGCACGGCCTCCTGGAGGGCACGGGCGACCTTGTCACTTTCGCTCTCGTTCACTCGTGCCTCCTCCCCGGCTGTCCTCCGTCTGGGCCTTGCCGGCCAGGGCGTGCCTGGCGTCGTACAACTGCGACTTGACCGTTCCCTCCGCTACCTCCAGCGTACGGGCGATATCGCGTACCGACTGGTCGAGGATGTAGTGCAGGACCATCACCTCGCGTTGCCGTTCCGGGAGCTGCTGCAGGAGGCGTTGCGTGTCGAGGCGCTTGTCCACCTCGCCCAGATCGTTGCTTTCCTTGGTGAGGCGTAACAGGCCGGCGCGCTCCAGCAGGCCATGGCGGCGGTCATCTGTGCGGCAATCCTGAATCCACTTGTTGATCGCGGTTCTCGCCACCCACGTGATGGGGCTGCCCTTGGAACGGACTTCGTCCCACCGTGTGTAGGCGATGAAGAACGCCTCTTGGGCATGCTCTTCCGCAACAGACCGACGAGCCCCCATCAGTACCAGTGTTCGCACCACACGGGTGAATCCGGTCTTGAAGAGGTCGTCGAAGGCCGCCGTTGCCGTCGGCTGCGTGGGACGTTCGGATGCTGGTTCGATCATGATCCCGTCACGTGATCGGGAAGAGTGCCGGAAGCACGGCTGTAGGCGACTCGGATATCGCAGTTCGCCACGTCATGGTGCACCTCCAGCTGAGCCGCCTCCTCACGTGCAAGACCAAGCACGGCTACCAGCGTGGCACGGCGCGATCGTTCATAGAGCACCTTCGTCGTGATCCACACGACGGCGTGGCACAGATTCAACGCGGCCAGTGTGCCCATCAGGGCGATGGAACTCCCCATGTGTCGTTCGTCCTTCCGGGGTGAGGCGAGAGCATGTCCACGACGTCGTCACCCAGTAACTGCCACCACCGGCGATTCGGGTTGGGTCAGGCCCGCCTCGACCTCTCGGGTGAGCGCCGACGCCGACGGGGGCGTCGGGTACTTCCGAGGCCGAGCGGTTCGGGGCGTCGCTGATCTCGGCGGGGTACCGGCTCGCGCCGGAGCATCGCATCCGGCACCGCTCGACGACGTCTACGCCGGGCTGCTGTGGACCGCTGAGCACGCGGCCGAACTCGGCTTGGACGCGGACCGGATCGTCGTCGCGGGGACGAGCGCCGGCGGTGGCCTGGCCGCCGCGCCGAGCTTGTCGGTGCTTCGGCCCATCGGATGGACGGTGTCGATGTCTGGGACCGTGGCTGGAACGGCTTCGGGTGGAAGGCCCTGCTCGGTCCCGAGTGCGGGGGTCCGGACGTGTCGCCCGGTGCCGCGCCCGCCCGCGCCACGGATCTGTCCGGACTGCCGCCCGCCTTCATCGACGTCGGCTCCGCGGAGACGCTGCGCGACGAGGCTGTCGCCTACGCCGACCGGATCCGGCGGGCCGGCGGCTCTGCCGAGCTGCATGTGTGGTCCGGCGGCTACCACACGTTCGACCTGGTGGTCCCGGACGCGGTGATCAGCCGGGCCGCGTGGCAGGCCCGCCGTTCCTGGCTGGAGCGGGTGCTGGCGGCCGACTGACGTCCCGCTCTCGCGCACCTGCTATGAGGCGGGGCGGTCGGGTGGGTCGGCGGAGAGTCTCGCGAGCATGGTCCTGGCGTCGGCCGCCGACTGTTCCCAGACCCCGTTGGCGGCCCACGTGAACGCCTCGACGGCGCCGTCGACGTCACCGGCCCCGCCCAGGCTCATGCCGAGGGTGAAAGCTGCCATGCCGCCCTGGACCGGGTGGCCGCTGATCATGATGTGCCGGTAGGTGGCGCGGGCCTCGTCCCCGCGGCCTGCCTCGTCGAGCATGACCGCCATCCAGTAGGCGGCGGTCGGGGAGAGTTCGGGGTGGCCCGAGCGGATGGCCCGTTGGTAGGCGTCATGGGCGGCGTCGACGTTCTCGACGTGCTGGTGGTGTGTGGCCTGCACCAGGGCGGCTACGGCGGCGAGTTCGGCGTCGCCCCGGGCGATGGCGGCGCCGTAGGCGTCGTCGAGGATGCGCACGGAGCCTTCCTCGTCTCCGCGGAGCTGGCGCAGGCGCGCCCTGGTGATGAGAGCCAAGGGCGAACCGGGATCGGGGGACCGGGCGAGCACACGGTGGAGGCGTTCCCTCATCCACTGTGTCGAGGGTTCGTTGCGGAGCCTGACGACCTCGAAGACGTAGTAGTGGGCGCGGGGGTCGGCGCACCCTGCGGCGAGGGCCTGCTCGAGGACGGCGAGGGCTTCCTCCGCGGGGCGGCGGTGGGCCAGCCAGTGTCCGTAGTCGAACGTGAGGCGGGGAGCCCGGGCGACGGAGGTCTCCTCCGGGGGAGGGGCCGAGAGAGCCGCGAGGTGGGCATGGGCTTCGTCGGCCGTGCCAGGGAAGTCCTGGGCACGGGCGTAGGCGGAGCGGGCTTCGTCGAGTGTGTACTCACCGGCCAGGAGATCGCCGAGACTCAGGGCGGCGTTTGCGGCCGTCTCGGGGTCGTCGCTGCTGAGGGCGTGTTCCCAGGCGCTGCGGGCTCCGGGGACGTCACCTGTCCGCCCGCGGACAAGCGCCAGGAACGGGGCCGTCGACGGCTGGTCCTCGGACGGGATGTGCGGGAAAGCACGCTCCACGAAGAGGCGGCAGTCGGCGAACCGTCTCTGCTGCAACAGGCCAACCGCGACCCCGATGAGCTGCGGGACGTCACCGAGCACGAGGGCACGGGCCAGACCGTGGTCGAGCCGGTTCTCCGCGGCTTCGATCTCGTCCAGACGGCGCAGGCCCGCGGCCGCCGCCCCGGATTGCTCCTGGTCGGCCGAGTCGCGGGCCCGTTCGTAGGCAGCGCGTGCGGCCCCGTAGTCGTCGGCCGCCACCAGCAGGTCCCCCAGCGTGTTGGCAGCGGCGGAGGCGAAGGGGCCGTCGTGTGCGGCGGCGCGGGCGAGTGCCTCGCGGGCGGCCTCCGGTTCCCCGCGGTCGATGAGAGCGAGCCCCCGGCCGAATTCCGCGTAGCCGGCGACACGGGGATCGTCGGCGGTGGTCAGCGGACCGAGGTGGTCGTAGAGGTCGCCCCGGGCACCGCTCGCAGACATCTCTTCCACCCGTAGGATGACCGCCTCCCAGTCGGGGTCGACGGGGTCCGGGGGAGCCGGTACGGAAGACTCGGCGACGACGGGGAGGTCCGCCGCCCCGGAATCCGTCGTGGAGCTCTCCAGTGCCTCGCGGACCGCGGCGAGCCGGGCGCCGAGTTCCGGATCCGCCTCCTCGATCTCGGTGAGGTCGGTGCGCAGGTCGAGGCTCTGGGACCACAGGACACCGCGTCCCAGCTCCAGGAACTCCACCGCGTCGCCGGGCCGACCCGCCTCCAGAGCGGCCAGGGCCGCCATGCGGGCCAGGGCCGACTCGTCATCGAGGACCGTCTCCCGGACGGTGCGAGGAGCTCCCACCCAGGCCACCAGTGGCATGAGTTCCATCAACTGCCGACAGGCCGCCAACGTCTCCTCGTCCGGGTGGCCGGTGACCGTGGCCCAGTCGCGGGCGGCCTGAAAGCGGGCACTGGTGGGGGCGGTGGCGGAGGTGGCCACGCTGCGGAAGGCGGCTGCGGCTCCCCGGCGCGCCTCCGCCGCGGACAGCGGCGAACCTGGTGAGCACGCCGTGGCCTCCGTCCGTGAGTGATCGAGCAGCGTCCAGCCCAGCGCCAGAGCCGACAGCGGGGAGCCTTCGAGGCCGACCTGCTGGAGCACCTGCCGGAGGAGGGAGATGGAGCGGTCCAGATCGCTGTGGTCCCGGGAGGCACGCCACCGCCGGTGCAGCGTCATGGCGGTGTTGTGCGTCAGCAGGATCCCCCTCCGGAGGGTTGCGACGTTTGCCGACTCGGCCAGCCGGACACCGAGCTCGATGGCCCGGTCGCGCGACTCGGCGTGGCCGCCGTCGTCCTCAAGGCCCCCGCCACCGTGGCCGTCCCGGTTGCCGGTGTGGATGGCGAGCAGGGCGGTGACCGCGTTGAGGTGGGTGTGTGACCCCGGACGCGCGGTGGCGACGGCCTCTTCCGCGTACGACAGGGCCCGGCTGAGGTCGTCGGGCGCGGCGTCGCGCGACCAGCGGCTGCGGAACATGTTCGCCGCGGAGGTCAACCGGTCCGGCCGGGCGGGCCGGTTCGCGGAGGTGTGGCGGAGCACGATCGCCATCGCGTCCAGCGCCTCGTCGAGGTCCGAGGGGATCTGGTGGAGTTGGTAGCGCTGGGCGAGGGTGGTCGACAGGTTGTGGATGACGGAGAGATCGGAGCCCGTGTAGGACACGGTCGGCGGGTCGTCGTCCTCACCGAGTCTCGAGCGGATGGCCGACCGGGCGGCGCGCCAGATCTCCACCGCCCGGTCCAGGTGCTCGACCAGGCCGCTCTGCTGGTACTTCTGGCTGAGGCAGGCGGCCAGCTGATGACGAGTACCTGACTTCGGCCCCGTGGGTACGGGAACGGCGACCGCCTGCTGGGCGAAGGCCAGCGCCGCGTCGAGATCGGACGGCCGGCCGAAGACGTTGAAGCGGTCGTTGAGGGTGGCGGATCGGGCGGTGAGGAAGTCCTGTCGCATGTCCTGGGGGAGGTCCGGCCACTCCAGTACCTCGGCCGCCGACGCGATGGCGTGCTCGAAGTCGGCGGGGTCGTGGGTGACCAGTGCGCGCAGTCGGTAGGCCTCGCCGACCGCGTAGACGGTGAGTAACAGCAGTTCGGCTCCGAGATCCTGCCGTGGGTCGCGCAGCACGTGTGCACCGTGGTCGACGGCTCGTCCGAGATCTCCCACATCCGCTGTGCCGTCGTAGCGACGCCAGTAGTGGACGGCCAAGAGCTTCCGGCACAGATGGGCCGGTTCGGCGAGGGAGCACGCCGTGGCCCGGGCGAGGACGCGTTCCCACGCGTCGATGGCCCTGTCGAGGGTCGTCGCCGTATCGTCGTGCACCGTCAGCGTGAGTGCGTTGACCGCGTAGGAGTGCAGGAACTCCGCCAGTTGTGGTTCGTCGTCCGGCAGCAGGACGAGAGCTTCGGCCATGGCCTGGTCGGCCTCGTGGAGCTTGCCGGCCGGCCGGTCGTCGTGCTCGGCGAGCTGGGCCAGCGCGGAGCCGTAATTGGCAAGCAGCCGGGCGCGGGTGCCGGGCGGCCGGTGCAGCTTCAGTGCTTCACGGTATGCGTCGAGGGCATCGGCCTTCAGGCCCCGGTCGTCGGTCACCATCCCCAGCCGCAGTCGCACCAGCGCGAGGTTCGGGAGGAAGGTCCGCACGAGCCCGGAGTTCCCCGTGCGCCTGCCGTGTTCGACGACCTCTGTGGTCTCGTGCAGAGCGGCGCGCAGATTCTCGTCCTGGTCCCGGTATTCGCTCAGGAGGACGCGGATGCCGGCCAGATCGCCCCGCATCGACGGATGATCGGCGGACTCCGCGGGGGTGAGCTCCAGGGCTCTGAGGAAGAAGCGGACGGCCTCCGCGAGGAGTTCCGGATCTCCGTCGAGTGCGCCGGCCTCCCTGAGGGCGAGTGCCAGGTTGGCCATCATCTTGCCCTCGGTGGGGCACAGCGCCACGGCCTGTCGGCCGGCCTCGACCGCCCGTCTCAGGAATCGGCGTTCCCCGGTCCGTTCCCAGCACGCTTTCAGCAGTCTCTCCAGCCGGTGGAACCGCAGCCCGCGGACGTCGTCGGACGCGGGTTGCCGGACGAGTGACTCCGCCTTGGCGATCAGGCGGAGGTGCAGATCCGTCGGAACCGGCTCCGTATCGAGGCATCTGATCGCCGCGTTCCAGACGCCGGTCTCCGAGACGGGATGCGTGGCGGCCTCGTCCAGGAACCGGAGGGCGAGGTCCCGGGCCTCCTCGCGCGGCTCGGGACGACCCGAGCGGTCGGCAACGGCCAGCAGTTCCGGCAGCATGTTGGAGACACAGGCGAGGCGCTCCGCGCCGGTCAGTAGTTCGAGTGCCTGCCGGTAGGCGTCGACGCCCTCGCTCAAGGTGGTGAACGATGCGGCGAGTTCCTCCTTGGTGAGCAGGTTGCCGAGATTGAAGAGGACCCTCCCGCGTTGGCCGGGCGGGATCGAGGGCGACGGGTCCGCTGCCGCCGCTCTCAGCAGTTCGGCGGCCCGGATCAGATCCTCCCGGTTGTCCGTCCGTGCGCCCCGTGCGGCACGGAGGTCGCCTGTGTGCGCCTGGTAGAGCCAGCGAAGGGGAGAGCCGGGGCGAGCGGCGAGCAGGGCCTCGTTTGCCTCGACGGCGGTGTTCAGGTCGGACAGCCGGGCCGTCTCCGGGTGCTCCACGAGGTAGAACCGTTCCTCGTGCGTGTCCTGCTCACCGGATCGTTCCGTCATGGACACTTCTCCACCGTCTCCATGACGAGGACGTCCGACAGCGCCACGCCGACGCGCCCGGACTTCGTCTGCACGGTGAGCCGGCGTCCGTCGCCGGTCGCCGCGTCGCCGCACAGAACGGCACCTGTCGCCGTGCGCACCAGCAGTTTTGGCTTCTGCTTCTCCGGCCCGTACCAGGTGGTGCCCACGGCGGCCACCAGGAACACCGTGCAGAGCAACGTCGCGGTGATCCCGTGACGCAGGTCCCGCAAGGCCGTCAGGGCCAGCAGGTGGTTCTGCGTGGACGGGGAGGAACCGAGGTCGACCGGACGTGTCCGGGGTCTGCCGTTGTGTGCGCTGAGCAGGCGGTAGGCGCCGTACCCGCCGGTGGCGAGGGACACGAGCAGCAAGCAGCCGATGACCGCGTGCCAGGGTGGCGCCACCTTGTCGACTTCGCTGGGGCCCCGGATCAGGCTGAAGCCGATCAGTGCGAGGAGCAGGCCTCCCAGACCGATCCGCCACGAGTGGGCGGACTCGCGCACCAGCGCGAGTTCGGCCCGCAGGGTTCGATGGTGCTCCTGTGCGTGGGCGGCGTCGGACGGGTCCGCGGGGCGGCCCGGACGCAGGGACGCGCTCACGACGTGGTGATCTCGAGGCACCAGTAGGCACCGCAGCCGATCTTGCCCTCCGGCCGGCCGGGGTGGTCCTCCTCGCAGGTGCAGATGACTGTCTCCTCGTGGACCTGTCCGGGCGGCGGAGTCGGGCGGACGCTGGTGCGGCGCCACAGCCGGAAGCTCTTGTAGGTGCCGTTGACGAGGGGAATCTGGATGGCCGTGCCGCAGCGCGGGCACGGGCCGCGGAGTTCTGCGGTGCCCTTCGCGATCTGGACGAGAGTGAACCGCTTGGCGGATTCCTCCTCGAACGAGCGCTGGTTGACCTCTTCGTACGGGACGAGTGCCATGGGGAGCCCCCTCTTGTGGTGTGCAGCGGGCGGGTCAGGGGCCGATGTGGGTGAACGCCGCCCACCTGCTGGGGTGTTCGGGGGTGTCGTTCCTCAGCCTGATCACGGCCTCCGTGACGGCGGCCGCGGAGGACTGCGGGCGGAACCGTCCGCCGCGCGTCAGTGAACCGAAGACGTCACCGGTGAGTGCGGTCGCCGTGTCGGCGTCGATCGACCACAGGGCCGCCACCACGTGCCGGAAGCCCGAGTAGTGCAGCGCGGCCCCGACGGTGATGGCCTCGTCGCTCAGCGAGAGGCCGCCGGCAGCCGTCATACAGGCTGAGAGGAAGGCGAAGTCGCCATTGTAGGAGCGGGCACCGAGTTCCTTGATGCTCAGGACTCCGTCGGTGAGGAGGAGTCCGCCCGTGGACGGGGCGAGCGGATCCTGTCGGCCGTGGCAACTGAAGTGAGCCCAGCGGTGCTTGGGCAGTTGGCCGAGGACGGCCTCCCGAGTGGCGTCCGGGCCCTCCAGCACGGTCAGCCGGTCGGGCCCGAACATGCCCTCGAGCAGCCGGAGTTCCTCGCCGACCTGAGGGAGGGGAGACATTCCGTCCGCCTCCTGGACGGCGACCACCAGCAGCTTGTCGGTCTCCGCCGGCTCCGGTTCTGGCGAATGGGCCGCCCTCGCCAGCGCCCGGAGGGTCGGGACGCAGGAGGAGACGGCGCGGTCGAGGACCGTGTGTCCGCTTCTGTCGTGGTACCCGGCAGCGTGGAGCGGGAGGAAGGACAGCAACCCGGTCGGACACCACCAGATTCTGTGTCGGGCCTCGGCGCCCGCCGTTGCGGGAGAGCCGATCGCGCGAAGGACCGGCTCGGCGACGGTGTCCCAGAGCCAGGCGAGCTGGGGCAGAAGGGTCCGGTCCAACTCGGCCTGGGACTCGGCCATCTCGAGCTTCGCCGCATGGTGGGCCTGGTAGGTGGCGGGAACCTTGCGCAGCCGGGCCCGCTCCTGGGTGTGGTGCACCTGCTGAGCGGCCAGGTCCGTTCGGCGGAGTGCCGTCAGGTGCTGTTCGGCGCGCTCGGCGATCTCCGTGGCGGACAGACCGGGCAGCGGCACGGCCGTCACCCCGGAGGCCGTCACCAGGAGTGCGTGGCACTCCCTTGCCACGTTGATCAGCACGGCGGTGCCGTCGCCGACCGCCGAGGCGAGATCCTGTGCGCGCGGTGGTGCCAGGAAGGAGGCGAACCGCGGTCCCAACCGTCGCACCCGGGCTACCAGTTCGTCCCACTCATGGGCCAGAGCGACCCGGCGGTCTGTTGCGCCCGCCACGTACGGATCCGTCCCCCGTGACATGCTCAGAATTTAGCAGGGAGACGCTGCGCGCGGGCCCCTGCTGCCGATCGGGCCGCGCCCGTCGAACCGCCCCCATGCGTGTGACGCGGTCCCGACGAACCCTCCGTCACGCCCATTGCTCCCGCCCTCCCGCCTCGCTATGTTAATGAGAAATCACATCACTCGGCAGGACTTGAAGTGTGGTGGTCACTCAACTGACGTGCAGAAACGACTCAGTTAGCCGTCTGACCCTCAGGGAAGCGGGTTAAGTCAATGGAGAATCTCAGTAGGCGAGGAGTCCTGTCGCTCGGTGTCGCACTCGGGCTCGTGGGCGTGGCGGACGGCGCGAAGGCGTGGGCGTGGCCGTCGGCGGACTCGGTGGCCGGCGCCGGCGCGGGCGCCGATCCGGAGTATGTGTGGGACAGCGCGACGGATCCCCTGATGGCCGCGCTGCTCGAGAACGGCAGCGTTCCGTCGGTCAACACCGCGATGGCCGGGTGGGTGAACAACGCCGACCCGCTGCCCGGCGGTTTCCCGGCCGAGCTCACGGCGCATCTGCGGCAGGTCAACCGGCTGCCGTCCTGGGCCGACCGGACCAAGCTGGCCCGCGCGGCCGACTTCAACCGGCGCCGGGACACGTACCTGTTCATGCTGTACGGCCTCGGCAGCGGCATCATGAGCACCGTCATCCCGCGCGAGGCCAGGAGCGTCTACTGGTCGGCCGGCGGCGCCGACATGCAGGACCGGGCCGCGAAGACGTTCACGTTCGGCTACGACCTGTCCCAGCTGAAGGCGTTCGAGCCGACGGGGCAGTTCGTCGTCACCGCCAACAAGACCCGGCTGGTGCACGCCGCGGTCCGGCACCTGCTGCCGCGGTCGCCGCACTGGACGTCCGGCGCGGACCAGGACATTCCGATCAGCGCCGCCGACATCCTGGTCACCTTCCACAGCCTGGGCACCTACGTACGCAGCAAGCTGATCGAGTGGAAGGTCCCGTTCCCGGCCGAGGACCAGGAGGCGTTCCTGCACTCCTGGCAGGTCGCCCTCCACCTGCTGGGGGTGCCGGACGAGTACATCCCCAAGACCTGGGCGGCCGCGGAGGCGCAGTCCGCGCAGGTGCTGACCCCGATCCTCGCCCCGACCACCGAGGGCATCAAGCTCGCCGAGGAACTGCTCGGGCTGACCGCGCAGATCGACCTCGGCGTCACCCGCGGATTCCTGAACGAGTTCGTGCGCTACGTCCTCAGCGACGAGGTCGGCGACTGGCTGGGGCTGCGGCGCGACCCCGTGGCGGCGGCCCTGGTCCGCACCGCGTGGCCGGCGTACATCAAGTTCCGGGAGGGACTGTCGCCGATCATGCCCGGCACCTTCTACCTGGTCGACCAGTTCGTGCGCGCCCTGGCCATGCTGTTCCTCAACAAGGGTTCCTCCGGGAACACCACCCCGATCACCATCCCCACCGGGAACAGGCCGGGCTGACTCCTCGGTCCGCCCGGCGCGCGCTCACAGGCCCAGGGCCGCCACGACCAGCGCGGTCACGGCGTCACGGTGGCCGGGGCCGTCCCGCCAGCGCAGCCTGCGGCCGGCCTCGACCACCACCCCGAACCCCGCGTGCACCAGCACCCGGGCCTGACGCGGGTCGAGTTCCGGGCGGGCCAGCCGCAGCTGCTGCTCCCAGACGGCGATGTGCTCCCGCTGCGCGTGGACCAGGGGCCGCCGCAGTTCCGCGGGCAACCCGGCCAACTCGGCCTCCGCGACGCTGTTGAGCGCGGTGTACTCGAAGCTGTAGGCGACATAGGTGGCCGCCAGCGCGACCACGGCCTCGTGCGGGCCGGTCACCTCGCGCAGGTTCCGCTCCACTCCCTGGGCCAGCAGACCCGCCGCCTGGAGGCACGCCGCCGCCAGGATGTCGACCTTGCCGGGGTAGTGGCGGTACAGCGCCGACGGGGCCAGCCCCACCTCCCGTGCGATCTGGCCGTTGGTGACGTTGGCGAACCCGTCCCGCGCGAACAGCGGGACGGCGGCGGCGAGGATCTCCGCGCGCCGGGTCCGCGGCACCGGCTGGGCGGGCAGCTCGACCGGGCGGACGCCGTCGCCCACCGCGGCCGGGCCGGCGGCGGCCACGCGCAGCGCCGACGCCGACAGCAGGCTCTCCGCCCGGCGCGCGGCGATCGAGGTGCGGTGCATCGTGACGGAACCGATCGCACCCAGGGCGGCCACGGCCCGCAGCCGCTCGTCGGCCGGCGGGTACTCCCGCCGCACCGCCTCGTCGACCCGCCCGACGACTT
Organism: Streptomyces sp. NPDC111628; assembly: GCF_055635195.1. Taxonomy (NCBI): domain Bacteria; kingdom Bacillati; phylum Actinomycetota; class Actinomycetes; order Kitasatosporales; family Streptomycetaceae; genus Streptomyces; species Streptomyces sp. NPDC111628. Next base: position 513,008 of record NZ_JBVKBZ010000002.1, read on the forward strand.
GCCCGAACGTCGCCCGCAGGCGCCTGCGGTCCTCACGGTTGAGGTAGCGGGCCTCCCACCGGTAGACGCCCCCCGACGCCCGGTACGCGACCGTGACCCCGGCGACGGCGTCGAGCACGTCCGTCAGGGGCGCCCCGGGCGGCACCTCGTCGAGCGCGGCGACCAGGCCCTGGGCCATGACGTCGGCGCACTCGGCGAAGAGCGCGTACTTGTTCGGGAAGTGGCGGTACAGGGCCGCCGCGGTGATGCCGACGCCCGCGGCGATCTCCTCCATGGACGCCCGGTGGTAGCCGCGTTCGCTGAAGGCCCGGCCCGCCGCCTCGACGATGAGCTGCCTGCGGTTGCGGGGCCGGGCGGCCGTGGTCGGATCGACGGTCACGGCCGGAGGGGCGGAGACGGGGGCGGGACCATGCGGTTCAGTCAACCACACCTCTCCCGGGGCGCCCCGCCCCCTTCAGGCGAAGGTGAGGACCGGCTTCACCGCGCTTCCGTCGCGCATGGCGGCCACGGCGGCGCCGATCTCCTCGAAGGCGAACGTGGTGACCAACCGGTCCACCGGGAAGAGCCCGCGCCGGTGCAGGGCGATCAGCTCCGGGACGAAGCGGGCGGGGTCGGAGTCGCCCTCCATCACCCCGTGGAGGCGGACCCCCTTGGTCATCAGGCGCATCAGGTCGAACGTCACCTCGCCGCCGAGGCCGAGGAGGGCGAGCGCACCGCGCGGACGCAGTGCCGCGACGGCCCGGTCGAGCATCTCGGGCCGGCCCGTGGTGTCCACGACGTGGTGCGCCCCGCCGTCGGTGAGCTCCCGCACCGCCGCGACGAGAGCGTCGTCCGGCGGCAGGGCGGCCCGGGCGCCGAGTGCGAGGGCCAGGTCCCGCCGGGAGGCGACCGGGTCGACGGCCACCACCGGATCGCAGCCCACGGCCACCGCGGCCATCAGCGCGCTCAGCCCCACCCCGCCGGCCCCGAGCACCACGAGCGAGCTGCCCGGCTCGGGGCACAGCCGGTTGAGCACCGTCCCCGCCCCGGTCTGGCCTCCGCAGCCCAGGGGTGCGGCGAGCGCGGGCGGCAGATCGGCGGGCACCTTGACCACTCCGCGCTCGTGCACCACGGCGTACGTGGCGAAGCTGGACTGTCCGAAGAACCCGCCGTGCAGCGGGGCGCCGTCCAGGCGGAGCGGGGTGCTGCCGTCCCCGCGCCCGCCGGAGAGGTTGAGGTCCCGCGCCGTGTCGCAGTACGCCGGATGCCCCGCGCCGCACTGCCCGCACACGCCGCAGCTGGCGAAGGTGAGGCAGACGGTGTCCCCCGGCACGACACCGGTCACCTCCGCGCCCACCGCCTCGACCCGGCCGGCGCCCTCGTGGCCGAAGACCATGGGGGTCAGCCGCCGGGGCCAGCCGGCCTGGATTCCCAGGTCCGTGTGGCACACCCCGGCCGCGGTCATCCTGACCAGCATCTCGCGCGGACGCGGGTCCTCCAGCTCCACCTCCCGGACGGTGAACGGGGCGCCCGGCTCCCGGACGACCGCGGCACGGGCACGCCTCACGCGCGCTCCAGGAAGAAGTAGTAGTAAGGGCCCTCGGCGGGCACGCCCTTGGCGTTCATGATGCCCATGAGGGTGGTGTCGTCCACCCGCTTGAAGTGGTCGAGGACCGGGCGGCCGTCATAGACCATCGTGGCCGTGGACTCGCCGCGGAACTCCACCGTCCACAGGCTGGCCTCGCCCTTGCCCAGCTCCAGGTTGGAGTACAGCTCGCCCGCCGTGTCCCGGCACATCAGCGGCTTGGCGTCGTGCACCGAGGTGAAGGTCTTGCCGTACCAGCCCGCCTTCGCCAGCTCGCCGTTGAGCGGGTGGCCGGTGTCGAACTCGCCGCCCTTCCACTCGCCGAGGATCTCCTCGGGCCGGACGGTCTCCAGTACGGCCCACACCTCGTCCAGCGCGGCCGCCTCCACCCGGCCCTTCGTGTCGCGGAGCGCCTGGAAGCGGGAACGGGCCTGAAGCTGGTCCATGAGGGGCGTCCTCTCGTCGATGTCATCGGGAGCTGTACGGTGCCGGGTCCTGGAGGGCGTGGGAGGGCGCCGGGTGCCCCACGGTGCCGAGGCTCAGCAGGACGTGGCGTTCGGCGACCTGTTCCGCGGTGAGGGGCCCGTCGGGGCGGAACCAGTTGGCGACGCCCTGGCACATGATCAGGACCGCGCGGACGGCGTCGGCGGGGATCGGAGTGGTGAACACGCCCTCGGCGCGGCCGGCTTCGACCGTGTCGAGCAGCATGTGCTGGAGGTAGTCGCGCAGGGCCACGTAACGCGCCCGGTTGGTCGGCTCCAGGCTGCGTATCTCGGTGTCCAGGAACGCCAGCGACCTCCGGTGGGCCATGTAGAGCACGATCGACTCGACCATGCCGCAGAACCGCGCCAGGGGAGCGGGTCCCGCCTCCGCGGCCGCCGCCCGGCAACGGTCCAGGACGTCCTTGATGGACGTCTCCAGCAGGGTGGCCAGCAGCGCCTGCTTGTTCTCGTAGTGGTAGTACAGCGCGGGCACGGTGACGCCGACCCGGCCGGCGATGTTGCGGACCGAAGTGCCGTGGTAGCCGTGTTCGTTGAAGGCCTCCATGGCGTGCACCAGGATCGGGTGCAGGTCCGGCGGTCCGTAGGAACGCCAGTGCCGCGCCGTGGCCTTGCTGTCCTGGCTCTGCTCGGTGCTCACCAACGTCTCCTCGGAATCGGTGCCTTCCTCGGGAGCTTAGCGATCGATAAGCGATCGCGGGAGAGGAGTGGCGGATCCACGGGGGCAAGTGTGCGACTTCGCCCCCTCCGACCGTCAAGTACCGCGGAAACTCTTGCCGTTCAGGGCGTTGACCGATCGACAGGACGCTTCTACGTTCTTAGCGAACGCTCAGTACGGTCCCGGTCGCGCGGCGGCGAGTCCCCCCGCGCCCCGAGAGAGGAACCCATGAGCCACCACCCCCCTGATCCCCCCACCCGGGCCTGCGCCGGTCCGCTGGACGGCGTGCGCGTTCTCGAGCTGGCCGGTATCGGTCCCGGCCCGTTCGCCGCCATGCTGCTCGGCGACCTGGGCGCCGACGTGGTGCGCGTCGACCGCCCCACCCCCGGCCCGCTCGCCGGTGACCCCGCCCACGACGTGACCAACCGCAACAAGCGCTCGGTCCTGGTCGACCTCAAGGCCCCCGGCGGACCGGAGACCGTACGGGCCCTGGCCGCACGCGCGGACATCCTGGTGGAGGGATACCGCCCGGGGGTCGCGGAGCGGCTCGGGGTCGGCCCCGAGGAGTGCATGGCCGCCAACCCCGCCCTGGTGTACGGCCGGATGACGGGCTGGGGCCAGCGGGGCCCGCTCGCGCCCCGGGCCGGACACGACATCGGCTACATCGCCACGGCAGGCGCCCTCTCCATGATCGGGACACCGGACGGACCGCCCGCCGTCCCCGCCAACCTGCTCGGCGACTACGCGGGCGGCTCGCTCTACCTGACCACCGGCGTCCTGGCCGCGCTGCTCACCGCCCGTGCCACCGGCCGCGGCCAGGTCGTGGACGCCGCGATCGTCGACGGCACGGCCCACCTCACCGCGCTCTTCTGGGGCATGCTCGCCGCGGGGACCTGGCGCGAGGCCCGCGGGAGCAACCTCCTCGACGGAGGCTGCCCGTACTACCGCGCGTACGAGACCGGCGACGGCGGCTGGATGGCGGTCGGCGCCCTGGAACCGCGCTTCTACACCACCTTCGTCACCCTGCTGGGCCTGACCGGGGACGACCTGCCGGACCGCTCGGACCCGCGCAACTGGCCCGAGCTCCAAGCCCTGTTCACCGCCCGCTTCAAGACCGCCTCCCGCGAGGAGTGGACGACCGTCTTCGAGGGCACCGACGCCTGCGTCGCCCCCGTCCTCTCCCTGCGCGAGGCGGCGGACCACCCGCACCTGACCGGCCGCGGCACCTACACCGAGGCACACGGCGTCACCCAGCCCGCACCCGCGCCCCGCTTCTCCGCCACCCCCGGCACCCTGCGCCTGCCGCCCGCCGTCCCCGGCGCGCACACCGCCGACGTGGCCCGTGACTGGGACCTGCCCCACCTGGCCCACCTGCCCGAGCCGCCTAAGGACCGCCGCTGATGGAACTGTCCTCACCCCTGACGTACACGGGCGACCCGCGGACGGCCGTGGACCGGGCCGCCGCTCTGGAGTCCGCCGGACTCGACGCCGTCTGGGTGGCCGAGGCCTACGGCTTAGACTCCCCGACGATCATGGGATACCTGGCCGCCAGGACCGAGCGCATGCGCATCGGTTCGGCCATCCTGAACGTCTACTCGCGCAGCCCCGCCCTGATCGCCCAGACCGCCGCCGGACTCGACGCCCTCACCGGCGGCCGGGCCCTCCTCGGCATCGGCGCCTCCGGGCCCCAGGTCGTCGAGGGCTGGCACGGCCGCCGCTACGACCGCCCGCTGGGCCGCACCCGCGAGGTCATCGAGCTGTCGCGGCGGATCTGGCGGCGCGAGGTGATCGAGCACCACGGCATCACCGACCTGCCCCTGCCGCCCGAGAAGGGCGGCACCCTCGGCAAACCCCTCAAGCTGCTCACCCACCCGGTGCGCGACACCATCCCCGTCCACGTCGCCGCGCTCGGCCCGGCCAACGTCCGGATGACCGCCGAACTGGCCGACGGCTGGCTGCCGTTCCTCTACGCCCCCGAGCACGCCGCCAAGGTGTGGGGCCCGGCCCTGGCAGAGGGCGCCGCGAAGCGCGACCCCGCGCTGGGACCGCTGGCGGTCGTCGCGGGCGGACTGCTCGCCATCGACGACGACGCCGACGCGGTCCGCGACCTGATGCGCCCCACCGTCGCCCTGTACGTCGGCGGCATGGGCGCCCCGGGCCGCAACTTCTACCACGACCTGATCTGCTCCTACGGCTACGAGGCCGCCGCGGCCGCGGTCCAGGAGCACTACCTCGCGGGCCGCAAGAAGGAGGCGGAGGCCGCCGTCCCCGCCGAACTGCTGGAGCAGATCTGCCTGGCCGGTCCCGAGGGCCACGTCCGCGAACGTGTCGAGGCGTTCCGCGAGTCGGGCGTGACGATGCTCAACGTCACGCCCGTCGGAGCGGAGCCCGCCCGGCTGATCGAGCGAGTGAGGGGTTGGCTGTGACCTTCCGACGAGACCTGTACGGCCCCGATCACGAGGCCTTCCGCGACACCGTGCGCGCCTTCCTCGCCAAGGAGGTGGCCCCGCACCACGAACGCTGGGAACGCAACGGCGTCGTCGACCGCGAGGTCTGGTACTCGGCGGGCCGCCAGGGCCTGCTGGGACCGGCCGTCGACGAGGAGTACGGCGGTGGTGGCAGCGACGACTTCCGCTACAGCGCCGTCCTCATCGAGGAGTTCGCCCGCGCCGGAGCCTCCGGACTGGCCCTGAGCCTGCACAACGACATCGTCGGCCCGTACCTCACCCGGCTCGCCACCGAGGAACAGAAGCGGCGCTGGCTGCCCGGCTTCGTCTCCGGCGACATCGTCACCGCCATCGCCATGACCGAACCCGGCGCCGGTTCCGACCTCCAGGGCATCCGCACCACGGCCACCGACCGCGGCGACCACTACCTGCTCAACGGCTCGAAGACCTTCATCTCCAACGGCATCCTCGCCGACCTCGTCGTCGTGGTCGCCCGGACCACGCCCGAGGGCGGCAGCGCCGGGCAGAGCCTGCTCGTCGTCGAACGCGGCGCGGCCGGCTTCGAACGCGGCCGCAACCTCGCGAAGATCGGCCAGAAGGCCCAGGACACCGCCGAGTTGTTCTTCAACGACGTACGCGTTCCCAAGGAGAACCTGCTCGGCGAGGAGAACCGCGCCTTCACCTATCTGATGGGCAACCTCGCCCAGGAGCGGCTCGCCATCGCGGTCGGCGCCGCCGCGGCGGCCGAGGAGATCCTCGACATCACCACGCGCTACGTGAAGGAGCGCGAGGCCTTCGGCCGGCCGCTGGCCAGGCTCCAGCACGTCCGCTTCGAGATCGCCGAGATGGCCACCGAGGCGGCGGTCACCCGCACCTTCGTGGACCGCTGCGTCACCGAGCACGTCGCGGGCCGGCTCGACCCGGTACACGCCTCGATGGCGAAGTGGTGGGCCACCGAACTCCAGAAGCGGGTCGTCGACCGCTGCCTGCAACTGCACGGCGGCTACGGCTACATGAGCGAGTACCGGGTGGCGCGGGCGTTCCTCGACGGGCGCATCCAGACCATCTACGGCGGCACCACCGAGATCATGAAGGAGATCATCGGCCGCTCCCTCCTTGGTTGAGCCGCCGTCCGTCCCCACCGTTGCCCGTCCCGCGGCCGCGGGCTGTCACACACCCACTGGGAGGACCCCCGAGGTGAGCACCGAAGCGTACGTGTACGACGCGATCCGCACTCCGCGTGGACGCGGCAAGGCGAACGGCGCCCTGCACGGCACGAAGCCGATCGACCTGGTCGTCGGCCTCATCCATGAGATCCGTGCCCGTTTCCCCGGCCTGGACCCGGCTGCCGTGGACGACATCGTGCTGGGTGTCGTCGGTCCGGTCGGTGACCAGGGCTCGGACATCGCCCGTGTCGCGGCGATCGCGGCCGGGTTGCCGGACACGGTGGCGGGGGTGCAGGAGAACCGCTTCTGCGCGTCGGGTCTTGAGGCGGTCAACATGGCCGCGATGAAGGTGCGCTCCGGTTGGGAGGACCTGGTCCTCGCGGGCGGCGTCGAGTCCATGTCCCGCGTTCCGATGGGCAGCGACGGCAGCGCCTGGGCGCTGGACCCGCGCACCAACCACGACACCGGCTTCGTCCCGCAGGGCATCGGCGCCGACCTGATCGCGACCATCGAGGGCTTCTCGCGCCGCGACGTGGACGAGTACGCGGCCCGGTCCCAGGAGCGGGCCGCCGTCGCCTGGAAGGACGGGCGCTTCGACCGTTCGGTCGTCCCCGTCGTGGACCGGCGGAGCGGGCTGACGGTCCTGGACCGGGACGAGCACATGCGGCCCGGCACCACCGCCGAGAGCCTGGCCGGGCTCAAGCCGTCGTTCGCGCTCCCCGGCGAGCTGGGCGGGTTCGACGCGGTGGCGCTGCAGAAGTACCACTGGGTGGAGAAGATCGACCACGTCCACCACGCGGGCAACTCCTCCGGCATCGTCGACGGCGCCTCCCTGGTCGCCATCGGTTCCAAGGAGGTCGGTGACCGTTACGGCCTCGTCCCGCGGGCCCGGATCGTCTCCGCCGCCGTCTCGGGCGCCGACCCGACCATCATGCTGACCGGCCCCGCTCCCGCCTCCCGCAAGGCCCTCGCCAAGGCCGGTCTGACGATCGAGGACATCGACCTGGTCGAGATCAACGAGGCGTTCGCGGCGGTGGTCCTGCGCTTCGTGAAGGACATGGGCCTGTCGTTGGACAGGGTCAACGTCAACGGCGGCGCGATCGCGCTCGGCCATCCGCTCGGCGCGACCGGCGCGATGATCCTCGGCACCCTCGTCGACGAACTCGAGCGCCAGGACAAGCGCTACGGCCTCGCCACCCTGTGCGTGGGCGGCGGCATGGGCATCGCCACGATCGTCGAGCGCATCTGAACCCCGTGCGGCCGCCGCCGCCCGAGACCTCACTGGAGACCTCAGCCATGGACACCACCGCACGGCCCTCGACCATCCGCTGGGAGGAGTCCGAGGACCGCGTCGTCACCCTCGTCCTGGACGATCCGGGCCAGTCCGCCAACACCATGAACGCCGCATTCATCGACTCGCTCGACGCCGTCGCGCAGCGGCTCGTGGACCGCCGTGACGACATCCGCGGCGTCGTCGTCACCTCGGCCAAGAAGAGCTTCTTCGCGGGCGGCGACCTGCGCGACCTCATCTCCGTCACCCCGGCGACCGCACCGCAGTCCTTCGAGGCGGGCATGCGCGTCAAGCGCTCGCTGCGCGCCCTGGAGACCCTGGGCAGGCCCGTCGTCGCGGCGATCAACGGTGCGGCGCTCGGCGGCGGTTACGAGATCGCGCTGGCCTGCCACCACCGCGTGGTCCTCGACGCCCCGGCCGCCCGGGTGGGGCTCCCCGAAGTCACCCTGGGCCTGTTGCCGGGCGGTGGGGGAGTGACCCGCACCGTCCGGATGTTCGGCGTCGTGGACGCCCTGCGGACCGTACTCCTGGAAGGCACCCAGTACGGGCCCGCCGACGCCCTGGAAGCCGGACTGGTCGACGAAATCGCCGCTGACCGGGACGAACTCATAGCGAAGGCACGGGCGTTCGTGTACGCCCACCCGAAGTCCGCGCAACCTTGGGACGCCCCGGGCCACCGCATTCCCGGCGGCACGCCCTCGCACCCGAAGCTCGCGGCCCAGCTCTCCGCCCTTCCCGCGCTGCTCAGGAAGCGGACCGGCGGCGCCCCGAGCCCGGCCCCGCGCAACATCCTCGCCGCGGCCGTGGAGACGGCCCAGGTCGACCTGGACACGGCCTTCGTCGTGGAGGCCCGGTACCTGACGGAACTCGTCACCGGTCAGATCACCAAGAACATGATCCAGGCGTTCTTCTTCGATCTCCAGGCGGTCAACTCGGGCGCGAACCGTCCGCACGGCGTCGAGTCCCGGAAGGTCGGCAAGGTGGCGGTGCTGGGCGCGGGGATGATGGGCGCGGGCATCGCCTACTCGTGTGCGCGTGCGGGGATCGAGGTGGTTTTGAAGGACGTCTCCCTGGAGTCGGCGGTCAAGGGGAAGGCGTATGCGGAGAAGCTGTGTGCGAGGGCCGTGGCGAAGGGCCGTACGAGCCGGGAGAAGGCGGACGCGCTGCTCGCGCGGATCACGCCGACCGCCGAGGCGGCGGATCTGGCGGGGTGTGACGCGGTGATCGAGGCGGTGTTCGAGGACACGTCGCTCAAGCACAAGGTGTTCCAGGAGATCGAGCACGTCGTCGCCCCGGACGCGCTGCTGTGCTCGAACACCTCCACACTGCCCATCACCGCGCTGGCCGAGGGCGTCGAGCGGCAGGCCGACTTCATCGGGCTGCACTTCTTCTCGCCCGTGGACAGGATGCCGCTGGTGGAGATCATCAAGGGGGAGCGGACGGGGGAGGAGACGCTGGCGCGGGCCTTCGACCTGGTCCGGCAGATCAAGAAGACGCCGATCGTCGTCAACGACTCGCGGGGCTTCTTCACCTCCCGGGTCATCGGCCACTTCATCAACGAGGGCGTCGCCATGGTGGGGGAGGGCATCGAGCCCGCGTCCGTGGAGCAGGCGGCGGCCCAGGCTGGCTACCCGGCCAAGGTGCTGTCCCTGATGGACGAGCTGACCCTCACCCTGCCCCGCAAGATCCGCGAAGAGACGAAGCGGGCGGTGGAGGAAGCGGGCGGCACCTGGGCAGCGCATCCCGCCGAGGCGCTCATCGACCGCATGGTCGACGAGTTCGGCCGCCCGGGACGCTCCGGCGGCGCCGGGTTCTACGAGTACGGCGAGGACGGCAGGCGGGCCGGGCTGTGGCCGGGCCTGCGCGAGCATTTCACGAAGCCCGGGTACGAAATCCCGTTCGCCGACATGCAGGAGCGGATGCTCTTCGCGGAGGCGCTGGACACCGTCAAGCTCCTGGAGGAGGGCGTGCTGACCTCGGTGGCCGATGCCAACATCGGTTCGATCTTCGGCATCGGCTTCCCCGGCTGGACCGGCGGCGTCCTCCAGTACATCAACGGCTACGAGGGCGGCCTGCCGGGCTTCGTCGCCCGTGCCCGCGAGCTGACCGACCGCTACGGCGAGCGCTTCACCCCACCCGCCCTGCTGCTGCGCAAGGCGGAACACGGCGAGACCTTCACGGACTTCTGACTCCGGCGTTTCCAACCCACCCGCAAGGAGGCCCCGATGACTCCAGAGCCCCGCCCCGCCGGCGAACCACCCGGCGCCCCGGCCCGGCGCACCCTGCCCCGGCTGCTGGCCCGCAACGCCCGTGACTACCCGCGGCTCCCCGGTCTGTCCTGGCTGGCGCCGGAGGGAGACGGGAACGGCGACTGGACGACGCTCACCTGGGCGGAGATCCACGAGCACACCGAGCGCCTGGCCGCCGGTTACGCGGGACTCGGCGTCGGCCGCGGCGACCACGTGCTGCTGATGATGGCCAACCGGCCCGAGCACTGGCTGTCCGACCTGGCGCTGGTCCGCCTCGGCGCGATCCCGGTCAGCGTCTACGGCACCGCGGCCCCCGAGCAGGTCACCCACATCGCCCGCAACTGCCGGGCCCGCCTCGCCGTGGTGGAGGGTGCGGCACACGTGGAGGCGTGGGAGCCGTTGCTGACCGACGCCGATACGCCGCTGGAGCGGCTCGTGGTGGCCGAGCCCGGCGCCGAGGGCGGCAGCAGCCACGTCTCGTACGCCGCCCTCCTGCGGGAGCCGGCACCGGAGCGGTTCGCCAAGGAGTTGGACGCCGCTAGCCCCGACGACCCGCTGACCGTCGTCTACACCTCCGGCACCACGGGCGAGCCCAAGGGCGTCGTCCTGACCCACCGCCAGGTGCTGGCCAACGCCCTCGCGCTGGACGCGGTGGTGGAGCTGCCGCCGCACGTGGAGCACATCTGCTATCTGCCGTTCGCCCACATCGCGGAGCGGATGCTCGGCATCTACCTGCCCTGTCACCGGGCTTCGCACGTCTATCTCTGCGCCGATCCGGCCGCCGTGGGCACGGTCGTGCGCAAGGTGCGTCCCGCGCAGTTCTTCGGCGTGCCGCGGATCTGGGAGAAGCTGTGCGCCGGCGTGCGGGCCGTCCTCTCCCTGATGCCGGCCGAGCAGCGGGAGGTCATCGACGCCGCGTCCGGGGTGGCCCGCGAGCACGTCGGGTACCGCGAGCGGGGCGAGTCGCCGCCCGCCGAGCTGGAGGAACGCTACGCCCGCGCCCGCGAGGAGGTCCTGCTGCCGCTGCTCGCGGCGGGCGGCCTCGACCGGGTGACCTGGGCGGCGAGCGCGTCGGCGCCGATGCCGGTCGACGTGGTCGACTTCTGGGCCGGGTTCGGTGTCGTGATCATGGATGCCTGGGGGCTGACCGAGACCACCGGCGTGGCCACCACCAACAGCCCGCGGACCGGGTTCCGGATCGGCTCGGTGGGACGCCCCGTGGAGTCGGTGGAGGTCCGGCTCGCCGCGGACGGCGAGATCGAGGTGCGGGGCGAGTCCGTCTTCTCCGGCTACCTCCGGCCGGACGGATCGGTGCGCTCCGCCCTGGACGCCGAGGGCTGGCTGGCCACCGGCGACATCGGGCGGACGGACGACGACGGCTACCTCTGGCTCACCGACCGGAAGAAGGAGATGATCGTCACCTCGACCGGCAAGAACGTCTCTCCGGCCCTGGTGGAGAACGCGCTCAAGGAGCACCCGCTGATCGGTCAGGCCCTGGTCCACGGCGATCGGCGCTCCTACCTCGTCGCCCTGCTGGTGCTGGACGCGGAGGCCGCCCCGGCCTGGGCCGCGGCCCACGGCGTCGAGGCGGACGGCACGGTCGTCGGGCTGGTGGCGCATCCGGCCGTGCGGGCCGAGGTGGACCGGGCGGTGGCCGCCGCCAACTCCCGGCTCAGCCGTACCGAGCAGGTGAAGCGGTACGAGCTGCTGGCCGGGGAATGGGGTCCGGCGACCGGCGAGCTGACGCCCTCGCTGAAGATGCGGCGCCGGGTCATCCGGGACAAGTACGCCGAGGCGCTGGCCGGGCTGTACGGGGACTGAGCACGGACTCGGCAGCCGAACCGACGGCGCCGCCCGCCCCCTCCGGCCGGGGGGAGCGGGCGGCGCCGTCGGTTCGGCAACCGGCTCAGAGGCCGTACGTCTTGCCGATCACGTCCCGCTGGATCTCGCTGGTCCCGCCGTAGACCGTGGAGACGACCGCGGCCCGCAGGTGGCGCTCCATGTCGAACTCGGTCGTGTAGCCGTAGCCGCCCATCATCTGCATGCCCTCAAGGGCCGCCCGCTTGGCGACCTCCGTGGCCTTCAGCTTGGCCATCGACGCCTCCCGCGGGAACAGGCGGTCGGGCTCGGCGTCGCAGTCCAGGGCCACCTCGCGCACCAGCAGCCGGGTGCACTCGATCTCGGTGGCGAGGTCGGCCACCCGGTGCCGCAGCGCCTGGAAGGACCCGACGGGACGGCCGAACTGCTCGCGCTCGCGGACGTAGCCGAGCGCGTCGTCGAAGGCGCGGCGGGCCAGGCCCAGCATGGTCGAGGCCAGGAAGAGCCGCTCGTAGTTGAGTCCGGCCATCAACTGCCGCCAGCCGCCGTCGACCTGTCCCACCACGGCGTCGGCGGGCAGCCGGACGCCGGTGAGGAAGACGTCGTTGACCTCCCGGCCACCCATGGTCTCGATGCCCCGCACCTCCACGCCCGGGGTGTCGGCCGGCAGGTGGAACATGGTCAGTCCGCCGTGCTTGTCCTCGCCGGTGCGGGCCACCAGCAGGATGCTCCGTGCGCAGTGGGCGTTGGATATCCAGGTCTTCTGCCCGTCGATCAGCCACGTCCCGTCGGGCGTCCGCCGGGCCCGGCACCGCAGCGCGCCGACGTCCGAACCGGCCTCCGGTTCGGACATGGCGATGGACAGGACGTCGCCGCGCACGGCACCGGACAGCACCTCGTGCCGCTGCTTCTCGGTGCCGAACCGCTCGTAGGCCTTGGCGGCGATGACGGTGGTGATGAATCCGCCGGCCGGGACCATCCCGTAGGAGGTCTCCTCCAGGAAGAGGCAGGCGTCGGCGAGCCCGCCGCCGGCGCCTCCGTACTCCTCGGGCAGGCACACCCCGAGCCAGCCCAGTCCGGCGAGCCTGCCGTACAGCCCGGGGTGGTGCGCCCCGCGGCCTTCGCCCGTCAGCGCGTCGCGCTGCTGCCGGGTGCCGCACTCGCGCTTGGCGAAGTCTCTGACGGCCGCGACGAACGCGGACTGCTCTTCGGTGAGACGACTTCCCATCAGGTCCTCCAGAACTCGTGTGTCAAAGTGGTGGTGGTTGTTTCTCAATCGCCCGGGACGGAGGTGCCGCTTCGTGACCACGGCCGCGAAGACCGAGACGGAGGACCCGACGGCGCGACGCATCCTGGACGCGGCGCTGGAGCAGTTCACCGTCTTCGGCCTGCGCCGTTCCTCCATGGACGACGTCGCCAAACGGGCCGGCGTCTCCCGCGTCACCGTCTACCGGCGCTTCGGGACCAAGGACACGCTGGTCGAGCAGACCCTGCTGCGCGAGAACAGCCGGTTCTTCCAGCGACTGGACCAGGCGGTGGCCGCACTGCCGACCATGGAGGAACGGGTCGTCGAGGGGTTCGTGGTCGCCCTGCGCCACACCCGCGCCCACCCCCTCTTCGGAGGCCTGCTGCGGCTGGAGCCCGAGGTGGTGCTGCCGTACCTGACCGTGCACGGCGGGTCCTCGCTCGCCGCCACCGTCGACTACCTGACGGGCCACCTGCGCCGGGCGCAGCAGGCCGAGGGCCGGCCCGGCGACGATCCGCGGCCCGTCGCCGAACTGATGGTGCGGGTGGCCGTCTCCTTCCTGCTCAACCCCGCCAGCTGCATCGAGATGGACGACGAGGACCAGGCCCGCGCCTTCGCCCGTCGCTACCTGGCCCCCCTCCTCAACGCCTGAACGGCCGTGCACCGAACGGCGGTTCAGTGCCGCAGGTGCAGCGCCCGGGCCAGCCGCACCGCCCGCTCCCGGGCGGCGGGCGGCACCTCGAAGGAGGTCAGCCCGATCGGCGGGGCGAACCGCTGCACGGTCGTCGACTGCACCGCCGTGAACGCCCGCAGCCCCTCCGCGCCGTGGATCCGCCCGAACCCGGAGTCCCGCGAACCGCCGAACGGCAGCGCCGGCACGGCCGCGAAGCCCAGCACCGAGTTCACCGACACCGCCCCCGCACGCAGCCGCGCCGCGATCGCGGCCCCGGTGCGCCGGCTGCCGCAGAACACCGCGGCCCCCAGGGCGTACCGGGAGTCGTTGGCGCGGGCCACCGCCTCGTCCACGTCGGCCACCGAGTCGACAGTGACGACCGGGCCGAAGGTCTCCTCCGTCATCGCCGCCGAGTCGGTCGGCGCACCGGTCAGGACGACGGGCGCGACGTAGGGCGCCCGGACCGACTCGGGGCCGCCCAGCAGGGCCCGCGCGCCCGACGACACCGCCTCGGTCACCTGCCGCCGCACGGTCTCGAGCTGGCCCGGCAGGGTCATCGGACCGTAGTGCGCGTCCCCGTCGGAGCCCGGCCGCAGCTCAGCGGCGCGCCGCACCACCCGTTCACACAGCGCCTCGTGGATCTCGTGCACGGCGTAGACGCGCTCCACTCCCGCGCAGGTCTGCCCGGCGTTGCCGAACGCGCCCCACACGATCGCCTCGGCGGCGGCGTCCAGGTCCGCGTCCGCGGTGACGATCACGGCGTCCTTGCCGCCGCACTCGGCGAGGAACGGGGTCAGCGTCTCGGCGCAGACCGCCATCACCTCGCGCGCGGTCCCGGGCGACCCGGTGAACGCGAGCTTGTCGACCCCGGAGCGGGCCAGCGCCGCCCCGGTGGCCGCGGCGCCGGTGACGGTGGTGAGCAGCCCGGCGTGCGCGGGCACGGCCTCGTCGAAGAGTGCGGCGAGCAGGAGACCGGTGCCCGGGGTCAGTTCGGACGGTTTGAGGACCACCGCGTTCCCGGCTGCCAGGGCGTACCCGACGGAGCCCATCGGGGTGTAGCAGGGGTAGTTCCACGGGCCGATCACGCCGACCACCCCCAGCGGCCGGTGCACCAGCGAGGCCCGTTGGTGGACCGTGAACAGCCCGGTGCGCACCCGCCGCCGGCGCAGCACGCGGTCGGCGTTGCGCGCGGCCCACCCCAGGTGCTCCAGGGTGAGGACGACCTCCAGCTCGGCGTCACCGGCCGGTTTGCCGGTCTCCTCGGCGACGGTCCGGGCGACGGTGCCCAGCTCGCGGGCGAGCACCCGCTTCCAGCGCAGCAGTTGCTCCCGGCGCCGGGCCGCGGGCAGCGCGGCCCACCCCGCCTGCACCCGCCGGGCCCGCGCCACCGCCCGGGCGACCTCCTCGGGGCCGTCGACCGGATGCTCGGCGAGAGGTTCGCCGGTCGCCGGGGAGCGGGTCGTGAACGTCGTGGCACGGGGTGCGGCGTCCGGGGCGGTGTCGGTCATCGGTCCCCCAGCGAGTCGAAGATACAAAATCCATATACTTGTTTCACGGGGGCGTGAGGGCGTCAATGGGTTCGTCGATACTCGCCGGGGCCGCATCGCGGCCGACGAGAATCTGGACATCGTGCACGTATGTGCGCCCCGCAGGTACAACTCCGTCTCCCGGGACGAAGTCGCCGTGACGGCCACCGTCTGGCTCGCCCTGCGCAGGAACTGGCGGCACGTCGAGGGGGCGTTCGGGCTCTGGCTGTGGACCACGCCCGGCCTGCTGCGGCCCCGCTCGGGCTCCGTGCCCCCCGTCGCCCGTCACCGACAGTGACCGTTTCTGATCGAGTCCGACCGGTTCTCCGTCGTGCCGGAACGGTTGCGTATCCGGCTTATCGGTCTGTCGTACGAGGCCTCATACCAGAGCGGGACGTTGTCCGAGGGACTTTGGCAACTGCCCACCGCACATGAGGGGTGGCCGACTACTGTCAGTGTCCGTCGGGCGACGTAGGGCCGACGGACCAGTACACGGACCAGTACGAGGACACCGATGTCTAACCTCCGCGCCCCGGCCGCGCGAGCAGACCGCCGCGAGGGCGGACGGCACGGCCGGCCGGCCCCACGTACCACCACCGCGCTGCCCGAGACCCACATACGGCCCCAACTCCTGAGGCTCGCCGTCCTGCCACCGGTCGCGGTCGCCCTCAGCGGCTGCGCGGTCGTCCTGTTCACCGTCCGGTCCACCGGCACCCGGCCCGGCCCCGTCCTGTGGGCCGTACTCGCCGGGGCGGTCTCGGTGACCGTCGCCGCCGTCGTCATCGCCGCAGTCGCCGCCGACCGCGCCGCGCGGTCCGTGCACGACCGCGTCGGCGCACTGCGCCGCGGCACCGCGCGCCAGGAGGGCGACCTGCGCGCCGTCGTGGAGGCGTTGCGCCGGGGCGAGTCCCCGACCCCGCGCACACCGCGCGGCGGACCGCCGGACGACGCCGACGACTTCGAACTGCTCGCCGCCGACCTCTCCCGCGCCCACGACGGCGCCGTCACCGCCGTCGTCCGGGCCGCCCAGCTCTCCAGCCAGGCGGGCAGCGAACAGAAGCTGGAGGTCTTCGTCAACCTCGCGCGGCGCCTGCAGTCCCTGGTGCACCGGGAGATCTCCATCCTGGACGAGCTGGAGAACGAGATCGAGGACCCCGACCTCCTCAAGGGCCTCTTCCACGTCGACCACCTCGCCACCCGCATCCGGCGCCACGCCGAGAACCTCGCCGTGCTCGGCGGTGCCGTCTCCCGCCGCCAGTGGAGCAACCCGGTCGACATGACCGAGGTGCTGCGCTCGGCCATCGCCGAGGTCGAGCAGTACTCCCGGGTCCGGCTGGTCCCACCGATCGACGGCACCCTGCGCGGCCACGCGGTCGCCGACGTCATCCACCTGCTGGCCGAACTCGTCGAGAACGCCACCCTGTTCTCCGCCCCGCAGACCCAGGTGCTGATGCGCGCCAACCTCGTCACCTCGGGCCTCGCCGTCGAGGTCGAGGACCGCGGACTGGGCATGCCCGTCGGCGAGCAGGACCGGATGAACGCCCTGCTCGCCGACCCCGACCAGGTCAACGTCGCCCGCCTGCTCGCGGACGGGCGCATCGGACTGTTCGTCGTCTCCCAGCTCGCCAAGCGGCACGGGATCACCGTGCGGTTGCAGACCAACATCTACGGCGGGGTCCAGGCCGTCCTGGTCGTGCCGCAGGCGCTGTTGGGCACGGAGCCGGGCACGCTCCCCGGGGGTGGCGCCCACCCGGCCCAGGTCACCGGTGCCCGACCGGTGACCGTGGCGTCGCCCCGGCAGCAGCTGCGGGCCGTGTCGCCCGCGGCGCCGCAGGGCCCGGACGTGTCCGCCACGGTGCACGTACCGTCCCCGGACGCACGGGACTTCGGCGCACCGGCCTTCGACGCACCGGCCTTCGACGCACCGGCCTTCGACACACCCGCTCCGGCCGCACCGGCGCCGGTGATCCCGGCTCCCGCCCCACCCCCGCCCGCCTCCGCTCCCGCTTCCGAGGCGCCCGGTCCGGTCGCGGCCCGCGGGACCGCCGGCGAACCCGTGCCGCTGCCCGTGCGCGGCACGCACCGGAACCGTGCCACCCCGGCCGCCGCCGTGCCCGGGGTACGGCCCGAGGACCGGGGCGTCCTCGCCGAACACGCGAACACCCCGCCCGTGCCGCGGCACAGCGCGGTGCGCGGCACCATGGGGAAGCCCCAACTGCCGCGCCGCCGTGCCCAGGAGCACATCGTGCCCCAGTTGCGCGGCGGCCCCGCGCCCCGCCAGGAACCCGAGCAGTACACCGGGCACGACCCGGGCCTGATGGCGGCCTTCCAGCGCGGCGTCGGCCTCGCGGAGGCCCAGCAGCACACCGAACCCGCGCCCCTGGCACCGACCCACGGCGATCCGGGTGCGGCACCCGAATGACCCTCGGCACGACCACCTCCACCTCCACCCGGACGACCACCCCCCCATGACCACACCCACACCCACCCCCACCCCCACGACCCGCGCTCCCGCAGACCTTCGTACCCCAAGGAGTCGATCCACCATGGCGAGCGATGCGCCGACCGGCCAAGTGTCCGACCTCGACTGGCTGATGAGCGGTCTCGTCCAGCGCGTGCCGCACACCAGCAGCGCGGTGCTCCTGTCCGCCGACGGGCTCGTGAAGTCCGTGCACGGACTCGACGCCGACAGCGCCGACCACATGGCGGCCCTGGCCTCCGGCCTGTACTCCCTCGGCCGCAGCGCCGGCGTCCGCTTCGGCGACGGCGGGGACGTGCGGCAGGTCGTCGTCGAACTCGACTCGACCCTGCTCTTCGTCACCACCGCCGGCTCCGGCACCTGCCTCGCGGTGCTGGCCGGCCGCGAGGCCGACGCGGCCGTCCTCGGATACGAGATGGCGATGCTGGTCAAGAGCGTCCGCCCCTACCTGATCACCGCGCCCCGGCAGCACGCCGTCGAACCCCCGGCGATGAGGCCTTGACGGTGGCCGCGGCCGGCGACGGGCCCTGGCTCGACGACGCCGCCGGACGGCTGGTGCGCCCTTTCACCGTCAGCAACGGCCGTACCCGGCCCACCGTCGCGCTCGACCTGATGTCCCAGGTCATGGCCACCGGGGCGACCCCCCTCGGCTACCTCGGACCCGAGCACACGCAGGCACTCGACCTGTGCCGCGCGCCCCTCCCGGTCGCCGAACTCGCCGCCCATCTGCGGCTTCCGGTGGCGGTCACCAAGGTGCTGCTCTCGGACCTCGTCGACTGCGGGGCGCTGACCACCAAACCCCCCGCCGCGTTCCACCACCACCCCACGGACCGGGCCCTTCTGGAGGCAGTGCTCGATGGACTACGACGACAGCTCTGACCACACACACGGCGAAGGCGCCGACCCGTTCCCCACCGCCCTGAAGATCCTCGTGGCGGGCGGATTCGGCGTCGGCAAGACGACCTTCGTCGGCGCGGTCAGCGAGATCGCGCCGCTGAGCACGGAGGAACTGCTCACCACGGTCAGCGCCGCGACCGACAACCTCGACGGAATCGAGAACAAGCTCGAAACGACCGTGGCCATGGACTTCGGCCGCCTCACCCTCGACCCCGAACACGTCCTGTACCTGTTCGGGACACCCGGCCAGGAACGCTTCTGGTTCATGTGGGACGAGCTGTGCGAGGGGGCGCTCGGGGCGGTGATCATCGCCGACACCCGCCGCCTGGAGGAGTCCTTCGCCGCCGTCGACTTCTTCGAGGAACGCGGACTCGGCTTCGTCGTCGCGATCAACGAGTTCGACGGTTCCTACCGCTACGACCCCGAGGAGGTGCGCGCGGCCATGGACCTGCACCCGGAGATCCCGATCGTGCGCTGCGACGCCCGGATCTCCAGCTCCGGCGTACAGACGCTGCTCACCCTCGTACGCCACCTCATCGCCCACACCCCGGCCCCGACGTCGGGGTCCGGCGCCGGAGTCCGCCCATGAGCTACGACCCGCCGCGCCCGGCCGGACGTCTGCTGCTCACCCCCGAGGACCGGGAGGCACCCAGCCGGGTACGGCGGCTGCGCCTGCTCGGCCTGGCGGAACGCGCCGACCCGGCCCTCGACGCCTTCGCCGCCCACCTCGCCGGCCTCGCAGAGGCGCCGTACGCGATGGTCAACTTCCTGGTGGAGGGCGGGCAGTTCTTCGCCGGCCTGCGGGTGCCGGAGGTCCCGCCGGTGACGCGGGGCGACGGGACCAGCCCCGAGTTCGGGCGGGTCCAGCCCCGGGACCACGGCTTCTGCCCCCACGTGGTGGTCCGGCGCAAGGCGCTGGTCCTGGAGGACGTGCGCGACTACCCGCGCTTCGCGGGCAACCCCGTCGTCGACGCGTTCGGCATCCGCTCCTACCTGGGCGCCCCGCTCATCGACAGCACCGGGACGGTGCTGGGCACCGTGTCCGCCGCGGACGTACAGCCCCGGACCTGGGGGACCGCGGGCCTGGCCACGATCAAGACGACGGCGGCCGACCTCGTACGGCGCATCGAACGCAGCGCGGAGGACGGGCTCCCGCTGTGAGCGGCGGCAGGCCCTCGCCGGGCGTACGCGGATCCTCGCCGGGCGCGTGAAGCAAAGCTGCGGCCGGGCTTAAGAAAGGCTCGATGGACCGGGGACGGTGTCGTACGGCAGATTGCTGTGCGATTCCCCTCCCCTCCCCGGACGCGGGCCGCTTCGGCATGCCCACCGCCGGGACCTCACCCCCGTCAGGAGCCGTAGCGTTGAAGGCGCTGGTCAAGGAGAAGGCGGAGCCCGGGCTGTGGCTCGCGGACGTCCCGGAGCCCACCATCGGGCCCGGTGACGTCCTCATCAAGGTGCTGCGCACCGGCATCTGCGGCACCGACCTGCACATCCGGGCCTGGGACGGCTGGGCGCAGCAGGCCATCCGCACCCCGCTCGTCGTCGGCCACGAGTTCGTCGGCGAGGTCGTCGAGACCGGCCGCGACGTCACCGACATCAAGCCCGGCGACCGCGTCAGCGGCGAGGGCCACCTGGTCTGCGGGAAGTGCCGCAACTGCCTGGCCGGCCGGCGCCACCTGTGCCGCGCCACCGTCGGCCTCGGCGTCGGCCGGGACGGGGCGTTCGCCGAGTACGTGGCCCTGCCCGCCACCAACGTCTGGGTGCACCGCGTCCCCGTCGACCTCGACGTCGCCGCGATCTTCGACCCGTTCGGCAACGCCGTGCACACCGCCCTGTCCTTCCCGCTGGTCGGCGAGGACGTCCTCATCACCGGCGCCGGACCGATCGGCCTGATGGCCGCCGCCGTGGCCCGGCACGCCGGTGCCCGCAACGTCGTCATCACCGACGTGAGCGAGGAGCGGCTGGACCTCGCCCGCAAGGTCGGCGTCAGCCTCGCCCTGAACGTCTCGGACGCCACCATCGCCGACGGACAGCGCGCGCTGGGCCTGCGCGAGGGCTTCGACATCGGCCTGGAGATGTCCGGCCGCCCCGAGGCCATGCGCGACATGATCGCCAACATGACGCACGGCGGCCGGATCGCCATGCTCGGCCTGCCCGCCGAGGAGTTCCCGGTCGACTGGGCCCGCGTCGTCACCTCCATGATCACCGTCAAGGGCATCTACGGCCGCGAGATGTTCGAGACCTGGTACGCCATGTCCGTGCTGCTCGAAGGCGGCCTCGACCTCGCCCCGGTGATCACCGGCCGGTACTCCCACCGCGACTTCGAGGCCGCGTTCGCCGACGCCGCGAGCGGCCGCGGCGGCAAGGTCATCCTCGACTGGACCGCGTAAGCCACCCCCGCAACTCCCGTATCTCCAGGAGCTTCTGAGATGTTCGACTCCGTGCGCGACGACCTGCGCGCCACCCTCGACGAGATCCGCGCCGCCGGGCTGCACAAGCCCGAGCGCGTCATCGGCACCCCGCAGTCCGCGACCGTCAACGTCACCGCGGGCGGCCGCCCCGGCGAGGTCCTCAACTTCTGCGCCAACAACTACCTCGGCCTCGCCGACCACCCCGAGGTCGTCGCCGCCGCCCACGAGGCGCTGGACCGCTGGGGCTACGGCATGGCGTCCGTGCGCTTCATCTGCGGCACCCAGGAGGTGCACAAGGAACTGGAGGCCCGGCTCTCCGCGTTCCTCGGCCAGGAGGACACGATCCTCTACTCCTCCTGCTTCGACGCCAACGGCGGCGTCTTCGAGACCCTCCTCGGCCCCGAGGACGCGGTGATCTCCGACGCCCTCAACCACGCCTCGATCATCGACGGCATCCGGCTGTCCAAGGCCAGGCGGTTCCGCTACGCCAACCGCGACATGGCCGACCTGGAGGCGCAGCTCAAGGCCGCGGGCGAGGCCCGCCGCAAGCTGATCGTCACCGACGGCGTCTTCTCCATGGACGGCTACGTCGCCCCGCTCGACGAGATCTGCGACCTCGCCGACCGCTACGACGCCATGGTCATGGTCGACGACTCGCACGCCGTCGGCTTCGTCGGTCCCGGCGGTCGCGGCACCCCCGAGCTGCACGGCGTCATGGACCGCGTCGACATCATCACCGGCACCCTGGGCAAGGCGCTGGGCGGCGCCTCCGGCGGCTACGTCGCCGCCCGCGCCGAGATCGTCGCCCTGCTGCGCCAGCGCTCCAGGCCGTACCTCTTCTCCAACACCCTCGCCCCGGTGATCGCCGCCGCCTCCCTCAAGGTGCTCGACCTGCTGGAGTCGGCCGACGACCTGCGCGTGCGGCTCGCCGAGAACACCGCCCTGTTCCGCCGCCGGATGACGGAGGAGGGCTTCGACATCCTCCCCGGCAACCACGCCATCGCGCCCGTCATGATCGGCGACGCGACGAAGGCGGGCCGCATGGCGGAGCTGCTCCTGGAGCGCGGCGTGTACGTGATCGGCTTCTCCTACCCGGTCGTCCCGCAGGACAAGGCCCGCATCCGCGTCCAGCTGTCCGCCGCCCACTCCACGGACGACGTGCACCGCGCGGTGGACGCCTTCGTGGCGGCCCGGGAGCAGCTCGACGCCTGAACCCCCGGTGACCTGAGAGAATCGATCCCATGATCGAGGCGCGGCGGCTGCACATCCTGCGAGCGGTGGCGGACCACCGCACCGTGACGGCGGCTGCCGCCGCGCTGTACCTCACCCCCTCGGCGGTCTCCCAGCAGCTCGCCGCGCTGGAGCAGGAGACCGGGCACCGCCTGGTGGAGCGCGGCGCCAAGGGCGTACGGCTCACCCCGGCCGGGGAGATCCTGCTCAGCCACACCAACGCCGTCCTCGCCCAGCTGGAGCGGGCCGAGGCCGAGCTGGCCGCGTACGACTCGGGCGAGGCGGGCACGGTCACGGTCGCCTCCTTCGCGACCGGCATCGCCCTCGTCGTCGCGCCCGCCCTGGCCCGCCTCGCCGGCTCGGCTCCCGGCATCCGGGTCCGCGTCCAGGACGCCGAGGGCGACGCCAGCCTGCCGATGGTCCTCGACCGGCAGGTCGACGTGGCCGTCGCCGTCGAGTACCGCGGGGCGCCGCCCGCCGACGACCCGCGCCTGACCCACGTCTCGCTGTACGCCGAGCCCTTCGACGCGGTCGTCCCGGTCGCCCACCGTCTCGCCGGCGCCGACGAGGTGCCGCTCGCCGAGCTGGCCAAGGACACCTGGATCGGCCCCTACCCGGGCAACCCCTGCCACGACGTGGTCGTGCTGGCCTGCGAGAGCGCCGGGTTCCAGCCCCGCCTCGAGCACTCCTCGGACGACTTCCGCGCCGTGGTGTCCCTCGCCGCGGCCGACGCCGGGGTGGCGCTCGTCCCGCGCTCGGCCCTGCTCGGCACCGACCTGACCGGGGTGGTCGTCCGCCCGGTCGACGGAGTGGCGCCCACCCGCCGGGTCTTCGCGGCCGTACGGCGGGGAGCGGAGGAACACCCGCTGATCCGCCCGGTCCTCGACGCACTGGGCGAGGCGGCCCGGGCGTGAGCCTCCCGTAACACGGACGTCTCATCAGCGGGATAACGTCCCGGATATGAGAGAAGACGACGTCGTCGCGGATCCGGTGGATGCCCGGCTCGCCGCCCGCCTGGCCGAACTGCGGGCCGAACGCGGCTGGTCGCTGGGGGAGCTGGCGGAGCGCAGCGGGGTGAGCCGGTCCTCGCTGTCCCGGGCCGAGCGGGCCGAGACCAGCCCCACCGCCGCCGTACTGAACCGCCTGTGCGCGGTCTACGGAAGGACCATGTCCCGGCTGCTCAGCGAGGTGGAGGCGGAACCCGCGCTGCTGGTGCGGGCCGCCGAGCAACCCGTGTGGGAGGACCGCCCGGCCGGCTTCGTACGCCGCTCGGTGTCCCCGCCGCACGCGGGACTGCGCGGCGAACTCGTCGAGGGACGGCTCGCGGCGGGCGCCGACATCGCCTACGACCGGCCGCCGGTGCCCGGCCTGGAGCAGCACGTCTGGCTCCTGGAAGGGGCCTTGGAGATCACGGCGCAGGACGTGCAACACCAGCTCGCCGCCGGTGACTGCCTGCGGATGCGGGTGTGGGGGCCGACGCGGTTCCGGTGCCCCGGACCCGAGGGTGCCCGTTACGCGCTGGCGGTGGTGCTGCCGTGAACGTGGACCGGGTCGACGAGCACGGGGTGACGGCGCTGCTGGACGGCTTGGCCGCGCTGCTCACCGACACCGTCGCGGGCGGCGCCTCCGTCGGCTTCCTCGCCCCGCTCACTCACGCGCGGGCCGAGCGCTGGTGGCAGGGGCGGGCCGCCGCGGTCGCCGCCGGTCAACTCGCCGTCTGGGTGGCACGGGACGGGCACCGGGTGACCGGGACCGTGAGCCTCGCCCTGCCGGACCAGCCCAACAGCCGCCACCGCGCGGAGCTGGTCAAGCTCATGGTGTCCCGCGGCGCCCGCGGCCGGGGCCTGGGCCGCCGGCTGCTGGCCACCGCCGAGGACGCGGCCGCGGCGGCCGGAATCACCCTCCTCCACCTGGACACCGAGACCGGCAGCCCCGCCGAGCACTTGTACCGGTCCGCCGGGTGGACCCCGGCGGGCACCATCCCCGACTACGCGGCGGACCCGCGCGGGGAACTGCGGCCGACGACGCTCTACTTCAAGCAGGTCGGCGTGCGGCTGGGCGCACCCGCCGTCACGGGGTGATTGTCGGTGGCGGCGGATACCGTGCCTGTCATGCCGGACGCAGAAGACGTACGCCGTATCGCCCTGTCCCTGCCGGACACGACGGAGAAGACCGCCTGGAACATGCCCACCTTCCGGGTCGCGGGCAAGATGTTCG
This sequence comes from Streptomyces sp. NPDC111628, assembly GCF_055635195.1. Taxonomy (NCBI): domain Bacteria; kingdom Bacillati; phylum Actinomycetota; class Actinomycetes; order Kitasatosporales; family Streptomycetaceae; genus Streptomyces; species Streptomyces sp. NPDC111628. The sequence goes on from NZ_JBVKBZ010000002.1 coordinate 537,380, forward strand.
CGACGCTGCCCGAGGACGAGACCTCCCTCGCGGTGCGCTGCCCGAAGGAGGAGCGCGACGAACTGGTGCTGGCCGAGCCGGAGAAGTTCTGGATCGCCGGACACGAGGCCCAGTTCGCCTGGGTGCGGGCCCGGCTCGCCGCCCTGGAGGGCGAGGACGAGCTGCGCGACATCCTCGCCGACTCCTGGCGCCAGGCGGCCCCGACACGGCTGCTGGAGGCCCACCCCCGGCTGGGGCTGCCCGGGAGCTGAAAACCCGTCGGGCGTTGTCAGTGCCCCGTGGCATGATCCGAAGACGTGCGTGACAGCCGGGACCGGAGGGGGGTCCCGGCTGTCGGACGTACGGTGCCGCGGGAGGGCAAGGGGAGCACAGGGGAAGCGCAAGGGGAGGGGAGAGCACGGGATGGCCGGTACGTCATTGCGGCCGACGGCGGTTCGAGCCGTCTGGTCGCGGGACTTCGCGCTGTTCTTCGCCGCCCGGGCCGTGGCCCGCCTCGGCGACACCATGCTGCCCGTCGCTCTCGCCGCCGGCCTGCTCCAGCACGGGTACGGGGCGGGTGCGGTCGGCCTCGCCATGGCCGCGACGGCCGCCGCCTTCGCCGGTCTCGTCGTCTTCGGCGGAGTCCTCGCCGACCGCTTCAGCACCCGCAAGCTGATGATCGGCGCCGACCTGGTACGGCTCGGCACCCAGGCCCTGGCCGCCGCGCTCTTCTTCTCCGGGCACGTCGTGCTCTGGCAGATCTGCGCCATCGGCTTCGCCAACGGCGTCGCGGGCGCCGTCTTCCAGCCCGGCGTGGCCAGCACGGTGCCCCGGCTCGCCTCCGACGTCCAGGGAGCCAACGGCGCGATACGCGTCGCCGAGTCCGCCGCCCAGCTCGCCGGCCCCGCCGTGGCCGGCCTCCTGGTCGGCTTCGCCTCGCCGGGCGGGGTCTTCGCCGCCCACGCCACCACCTACGCGATCAGCGCCCTGTGCCTCCTGCTGCTCCGCCTGCCCCCGCCCGCACCGGGGAGCCGTGCGGTGTCCGGCCGCGGGAGCAAGGCCTTCCGCGCCGACCTCGTCCAGGGGTGGCGGGAGTTCCGTTCGCGCCGGTGGCTGTGGAGCGTCATAGCCGTCTGGTGCGTCTACATGATCGCCGTCTGGGGCCCGACCGTGCCGCTGGTCGCCACCGAGGTGGTGCAGGAGCACGGCCCGCGCGCCTACGGGCTGGTCAACTCCGCCCTGGGCGCGGGGACCGTCGTGGGCGGCCTCCTCGCCCTGCGGCTGCGGCCGGTGCGCATGCTCCGGGCCGGCGCGATCGCCCTCGTCGGCTTCGCCGCCTTCCCCGCGAGCGTCGGCGCCGGGCTCGGCGTCCCCGCCATGGCGGCCGGAGCCGCCGTCGCCGGGGCCGGCATGTCCTTCTGGGGCGTGATGTGGGCGACCAGCGTGCAGACCCAGGTCCCGCCGGACGTCCTCAACCGCATCCACGCCTACGACGTGGCGGGCTCGCTGGCGATGATGCCGGTCGGCCAGGCACTCGCGGGTCCGGCCGCCGCCGCCCTCGGTGCCGACCACGTACTGCTCGTCGCGGGTGCGACCAGCTTCGCCGTGTGCGCTGCCCTGCTCCTCATACCGGCGGTGCGCGGACTGGTGCGGGTGGACGCGGCCGCGGCGGGCTCGAGTGGGACCGCGGCCGCCTCGGCCGAGCCGTCCCGCACCCAGAAGTGCTGACGCCGCCGGAGCGGGCCCCGGCGGAGCGGGCCCCGGAAAAGCGGTGCGCGACCACCGGCCCGAGTGCGGTATGGTTTTCCTGCGCGTTCGGCCGGGGGAAACCCCAGGTCAGGCGGGCAACGGGACGTGGCGCAGCTTGGTAGCGCACTTGACTGGGGGTCAAGGGGTCGCAGGTTCAAATCCTGTCGTCCCGACTGGAGACAGTCGTTGATCGAGGGGCGGTTTCGGAGAGATCCGAAACCTCCCCTCGATTGTTCTCCCTGCGGCGTGCCTGGGCGCTCGGGCGAGATGCCCGATATATCACTGTCGGGTGTCCGCGCTCATCCTCTGCCACTTCGCGCTCGCGCTGTTCGCCGCGCCGCTGGTCAGACGGTGCGGAACCGGTGCCTTCCTCGTGCTGGCCCTGCCGCCCGCCGCGGCGACCGCCTGGGCCGCCACCCGATGGAGCGCGACGGCCGCGGGCGGCGCCGACACCGCCGTGTGGCGCTGGCTGCCCACCTACCACGTCGACTGGGCGCTGAGGCTGGACGCCCTCGCCGAACTCATGGTGCTGCTCGCCGCGGGCGTGGGCACCCTCGTCCTGGTCTACTGCGCCTCCTACTTCGACGACCGCTCCCGACAGCTCGGCAGGTTCGCCGGAAACCTCCTCGCCTTCACCGGGGCCATGCTGGGGCTCGTCCTCGCCGACGACCTCGTCCTGCTCTACATCTTCTGGGAACTGACGACCGTCTTCTCCTACCTGCTGATCGGCCAGACCAGCGACCACAAGCGGAACCGGCGCAGCGCCCTGCAGGCCCTCACCGTCACCGCGCTCGGCGGACTGACCATGCTCGTCGGCTTCCTGCTCCTGGGGCACGAGGCGGGCACCTACCGCATCTCGGCGATCCTGGCCGACCCGCCGTCCCCGTCGGCCGCGCTGTCCACGGCGATCGTGCTGATCCTCGTCGGCGCCCTGTCCAAGTCCGCGATCTGGCCCTTCAGCCTCTGGCTGCCCAACGCCATGGCAGCCCCCACCCCCGTCAGCGCCTACCTGCACGCCGCCGCCATGGTCAAGGCCGGTGTCTACCTCGTCGCCCGGCTCGCCCCCGCCTTCGCCGAGGTCACGCCCTGGCGCCCGCTCCTGCTCGTCCTCGGCTCGGTGACGATGCTGCTGGGCGGCTGGCGGGCGCTGCGGCTGCACGATCTGAAACTCGTCCTCGCCTACGGCACCGTCAGCCAGCTCGGCTTCCTCACCGTCCTCACCGGCGCGGGCCGCCACGACACCGGCCTCGCCGCCACCGCCATGATCCTCGGACACGCCCTGTTCAAGGCGCCGCTCTTCCTGGTCACCGGCATCGTCGACCACGCCACCGGCACCCGCGACCTGCGCAAGCTCTCCGGACTCGGCCGCCGGCTGCCCGCCGTGTGCGCCGTCGCCGTGCTCGCCGGAGCGTCCATGGCCGCCGTGCCGCCCCTGCTCGGCTTCACTGCCAAGGAGGCCGCCTTCCAGGCACTCCTGGACGGGAGCACCGGCGACCGCTGGGCGCTCGCCGCGGCCGTCGTCGGCTCCGCCCTGACCACCGCGTACACCCTGCGCTACCTGTGGGGCGCCTTCGCCCGCAAGCCCGGCCTCCCCGACACCGCCGCGCACCCCGTCCCGGCCGCCTTCCTCGCACCGCCCGCCGTGCTCGCCCTCGCCTGCCTCGTCCTCGGCCCCGGAGTGTCCTGGCTCCAGGGCCTGCTGGGCACCTACGCCGGGCAGTTCCCCGCGCCCGCCCACCCGTACCACCTGGCGCTGTGGCACGGGGCGGGCCTCGCCCTCGGCCTGTCCGGCGCGGCCTGGGCGGGCGGCGTCCTGCTCTTCCTCGCCGCGAGCCCCGTCGCGCGGGCCGGTCAGCGGCTCGCCTGGCGCTCCGCGGACCTCGTCTTCGGACGGATGCTGCTGGCCCTGGAGCGCACCGCCCTGCAGTGCACCGGGTTCGTGCAGCGCGGCTCGCTGTCGGTGTACCTCGTCACGACCATGAGTGTCGTCCTCGCCGGACAGATCGCCGTGCTCGTCGCGGACGAACCCTGGACCGACGTGCCCGCCCCGCGCCTGTGGGACCACCCCGCCCAGGCCGCCGTCGCGCTGCTGACCTGTGCCGCGGCCCTGCTGTGCCTGGGCGTGCGGCGCCGGATGAAGGCCGTCGTCTTCGCCGGCCTCACCGGATACGGCACCGCGCTGCTCTTCGTCGCCCAGGGCGCGCCCGACCTCGCGCTCACCCAGTTCTGCGTGGAGACCGTTTCGATGATCGACTTCGTGCTGGTGCTGCGCCGGATGCCGGTGCGCTTCGAGGAGAACTTCAGCCGGTGGCGGCGCCTGCTGCGGATGCCGGTGGCCCTCGCGGGCGGCGCCGCCGTCGCCGTCGTCGTCTGGATCATGGCGGGGCACCGCCGGGCCGACAGCGCGGGAGCGGCGATGGTCGAGGAGACCGCGCACCACGGGCTGAAGGACGTCGTCGCGACGATCCTCGTCGACCTGCGGGCCTGGGACACCATGGGGGAGTCCGCGGTGCTCGCCGCCGCCGCGATCGGTGTCACCAGCCTCATCTACCTGCACCGCCGCGCCGACGGCGCCGAACAGCCCGTACTGCCGCTGCCCGGGGACCACCCGCACGCCGGACTGCGCACCGCCTGGCGGGCGAGTCGCTACGAGTCGGCGGGCCTGCCCAGCGGCGACGAGGGCGCACCCGAGCGGACCTGGCTCGCCGCCAGCGCCACCCTCGCCCCCGAGCGCCGCTCCCTCGTCCTGGAAGTGGTCGCCCGCCTCATCTTCCACCCCGTCCTCGTCCTCTCCGTCTACCTGCTGCTGTGCGCGGAGAACCTGCCGGGCGGCGGCTTCGTCGCGGGCCTGACCGCGGGTGTCGCCTTCATCGCCCGCTACCTCGCCGGCGGCCGGCACGAACTCGCCGACGCCGTGCCCTTCAAACCGGGCGTCTTCACCGGCCTCGGCCTGTTCCTGTCCACCGGGGTCGCGCTCGGCGGCCTCGGCGAGGGCACCGTGCTGCACGGCTGGACCTGGCACGGCCACCTGCCCGTATGGGGCGACGCCCACCTGTCCACCGCCGTCCTCTTCGACTGCGGGGTCTACCTGCTCGTGCTCGGTGTGGTCCTGGACATCGTGCGGGCCCTCGGCGCCCGGATCGACCGCCAGATCGAGCGGGCCGCCCCGCGCCCGGAGGCGGGCCGCGCATGACCGTGAGCCTGTCCCTGCTGGTGGCCGCCGCCGTCCTCAACGCCGTCGGCGCCACCCTGCTGCTGACCCGCTCCCTGACCCGGATCCTGCTCGGCGCCGTCGTCCTCGGCAACGGCGTCAACCTGCTGGTCCTGGCCGCCACCGGCAGCGCGGGCGAGGCGCCCCTGCTCTACCCGCACATCATCCGCAACCGCGTCACCGACCCGCTGCCCCAGGCCATCGCCCTGACCGCGATCGTCATCACCCTCGCCACCACCGCCTTCCTGCTCGCCATGGCCTACCGCAGCCACCAGGTCACCGGCTCCGACGAGATCAGCGACGACACCGAGGACCGGCTGGTCGCCCTGCGCGCCGAGTTCCTCGACCGGCGCGGCGAACTCCGCGACCGCTACCGCGAGGCCCGCGCCGGGGACGGCGGCGCCGACGCCGAGCAGCGCGCCCGCTACCGCGCCGCCCGCCGACGGCTGCGCCGGCGGGTCCGCGAGGAACGCGCCTACCAGGCCCGCGCCAACGACGTCTCCGGGAACCTCTGGAACGACATCCTCGGCGCCGACCCCGAGGACTACCGGGAAGGCCGCGAGCTGGGCTCCACCGACGCGGCCGGCCGCCCAGGACCGGCCCCGGCCCGGGTCGCCGGACCCTCCAACGACCCGGAGGAGACCGGCCGCGAACCCGACTCGCTCCCCGGCGAGGACTCCTGCCACCCGCCGCCCGACCAGCCCGACGACCCCGAGGGCGCCGGCACGGAAGGAACCAGGTGAACGCGCTCGTCCCGCTCCCCGTCCTGCTGCCCCTGTGCGTCACCGGCCTGAAGCTGGCCATCGGGCCCCGGCTGCACCGGTTCCAGCGCTTCATCAGCATCGCCGTACTCGGCGCGGTCCTGGTGCTCTCCGTGGTGCTCATGGTGGCCGCCGACCGCCACGGCCCGCTCAGCGTGCACCTCGGCGACTTCGCACCACCGGTCGGCATCACCCTCGTCGCCGACCGCCTCGCGGGCCTGATGCTCACCGTCTCCAGCGCCGTCACCCTGCTCGTCCTCGTGTACTCGCTGGGCCAGGGCATGGCCGACCGCGACGACCAGGCGCCGGTCGGCGTCTTCCACCCCGCCTACCTCATCCTCGTGGCGGGCGTCTCCTGCACCTTCCTCGCCGGAGACCTCGTCAACCTCTACGTCGGCTTCGAGATCATGCTCGTCGCCAGCTTCGTCCTGCTCACCATCGGCGGCACCGCGACCCGCATCCGGGCCGGATCGACGTACGTGATCATCTCGCTGTTCTCCTCCGTGCTCTTCCTGGTCGCCATCGCCATGACCTACGCGGTCGCGGGCACCGTGAACCTCGCCCAGCTCGCCGAGCGTCTCCAGGAGGTGCCGCTCGGGGTGCGCACGCTGCTGGAGGCGATGCTGCTGACGGTCTTCGCGATCAAGGCGGCGGTGTTCCCGCTCGCGGCCTGGCTGCCCGACTCCTATCCCACCGCCCCCGCGCCCGTCACCGCGGTCTTCGCCGGTCTGCTGACCAAGGTCGGCGTGTACTCCATGCTGCGCACCCAGACCCTGCTCTTCCCCGGCCACCGCCTGGGCGACCTGCTGATGCTCGCGGCACTCGCCTCCATGGTCGTCGGCATCCTCGGCGCCGTCGCCCAGACCGACCTGAAGCGGGTGCTGTCCTTCACGCTCATCAGCCACATCGGCTACATGGTCTTCGGCATCGCCCTCGCGGGCGGCGGCGGGATCAGCGGCGCGATCGTGTACGTGGCCCACCACATCACCGTGCAGACCACCCTGTTCCTCGTCGCCGGACTCATCGAGCGGCGCGACGGCACCACGGAACTCACCCGCCTCGGCGGCCTGGCGAAGACGACGCCGCTGCTCGCCGTGCTGTTCTTCGTGCCCGCCATGAACCTCGCGGGCATCCCGCCGCTGTCCGGTTTCATCGGCAAGCTCGGTCTGATGCGCGCGGGCGTCGCCGACGGCGGCGGCTGGGCCTGGGCACTCGTCGCCGGGTCCGCCGCGACCAGCCTGCTCACCCTCTACGTCATGGCGAAGGTCTGGAACCTCGCGTTCTGGCGCGACGCGCCACCCGGGGCCGAGGAGGAGGGCGTCGTGCTGGAGTCGGCCGAGGACGACGACACGGGCGACGACACCGGCGACGACGAGGAGGAGCGGCCGACCGGGTCCGGGAGCGGGCTGCCGGTGCCCGCGGGCGCCGTCGTCTCCGCGGGCTTCCTGGGGCAGTCCATCACCACCACCAAGCGCCTGCCCTGGCCCATGCTGGTGGCCACCGGCGCCGCCGTCGCCCTGGGCCTGTCCTACACCGTCCTCGGTGGCCCCCTCACCACCTTCACCCAGGCCGCCGCCACCGAACTCCTCGCCCGTACCCCCTACATCGAGGCGGTGCTCGGCCGGTGAGCAACCTCTTCCGCGACCGTTCCCCCTACAGTTGGTCCTTCCGGGTCGGCCGCGGCCGGCGCGTGCTCGACCTGCCGCTCGTGGGCTGGCTCACCGTCATCTGGATCCTGCTGTGGGGCACCCCGTCCTGGGCGAACCTCGTCAACGGCGTCCTCGTCGCGGTCTGCCTGTGCCTGGCCTTCCCGCTGCCCGCCGTGGACATCGGCCTCCGGCTGCGCCCCCTGGGCGTGCTGCGCCTCGCGGCCTACCTGCTGTTCGACATGTTCTCCTCCAGCGTCGAGGTCACCCGGCAGATCTTCGCCAAGGGCCCCTACCACGCCGCGGTCGTCGCCGTCCCGCTGCGGGTGCGCAGCGACCTCATGCTCACGGCCACCGCCGTCGCCGTCTCCAACGTCCCCGGCGGCTCCGTCATCGAGGTGCGCCGGTCGACGGCCACCCTGTTCCTGCACGTCCTCGACGCGGGCAACCCCGGCGAGATCGAGGGCGCCCAGCGGCAGGTGTGGCGCATGGAGGAACTCGTCGCCCGCGCCTTCGGCACCGCCGCAGACATCGCCGACGCCGCCCGTCCCGTACCGGAAGGTGACCCCCCGACGTGACCACCCTGCACGACGTCGAAAACGCCATGCTCGTCGCCTCGCTCGCGATGATCCTCGTCGCCGGCGCACTGCTGCTGTACCGGATCTGGTACGGCCCCTCGATGCTGGACCGAGCCGTCGCCCTGGACGTGGCCGCGGCGCTCATCATCGCCGGCATCGGCGTCAAGGCCGCCCACGACCGCGACTCCTTCTACTTCCCGGTGATGCTGGTGCTCGCCTTCCTCGGCTTCACCGGCTCGGTGGGCATCGCCCGCTTCATCGCCGTGCGCGACCGGCCCACCGTGCGCCCGGACGGCAGGCAGGACCACCGGTGAACGCCTGGACCGAGGCCGCCGACCTGGCCGGGACCGTCCTGCTGCTCCTCGGCTGCCTGCAGTGCCTGCTGGGTGTGATCGGGATGGTCCGCTTCCCCGACGTGCTCTCCCGCAGCCACGCCGCCACCAAACCGCAGACCCTCGGGATGCTCCTCGTCCTCACCGGGGTGGCGCTGAGGCTGCGCCACGGCACCGACGTGGGCACCCTCGCGCTCATCGCCTTCTTCCAGTTCCTCACCAGCCCGGTCGCCTCCCACCTGGTGGCCCGCTCCGCCTACCGCACCGGGCAGACCGGGTCCCGGGGCCTGCTCAGGGACGACCTGGACCCGCAGCTGAGCGACGGGGACCCGCGCGAGGAGTAGCCCCGGGAAGCGCTCAGCCCACGCAGCCCACGTGCGCCAGCGCCTGCTTCAGCAGCACCCCGTGCCCGCCCGGCATCTCGCTGCGCACCGCCTCGGACAGGGCCTCGCGCGGATCGAACCAGACCAGGTCCAGCGCGTCCTGGCGCGGCCGGCAGTCACCCGTCACCGGCACGACGTAGGCGAGCGAGACCGCGTGCTGCCGGGGGTCGTGGTACGGCGTGACACCGTGCGTCGGGAAGTACTCGGCCACCGTGAACGGCTGGAGCGAGGGCGGCACCCGGGGCAGCGCCACCGGGCCGAGGTCCTTCTCCAGATGGCGCAGCAGGGCGTCCCGGACCCGCTCGTGGTGCAGCACGCGCCCGGAGACCAGTGTCCGGCTGACCGTCCCGTCGGGCCCGATGCGCAGGAGCAGGCCGACGCTGGTGACTTCGCCGCTGTCGTCCACCCGCACGGGCACGGCCTCGACGTAGAGGATCGGCATGCGGGCGCGCGCCATTTCGAGTTCGTCGCTCGTGAGCCAGCCCGGCGTGGTTTCGGTCATGTCAGACATCGCTTGATCATACTTTCAGCCGTTCGTGCTTCCCGGGCGGCGCTCCGGGACTGTGACCCGTCCCACGCCGCTCAGCCGTCGTCCGCCGGACCGCCGGGCAGCCGGTAGACCCGCCGGGCATTGTCCCGTCCGACCCAGCGGGCCAGGCGCAACGCGTCCGCGAGGGACAGCTCGTCGGCGTCCAGCCGCTCCTGCAGCAGACCGGCCAGTCCCTGCCGGAAGGCCAGCGCCCCCAGGTGGTGGAACTCGGCCGGCCCGTAGGCGTCGGAGCTGTGCAGCAGCTTGCGGAACGGGGTGATCTCCAGCGCCTCCGCGAGGACCGCGCCCGCCCGCGCGGGGCCGACGTGGTGCAGGGTGAGCCCCACGTCGAGGTACACCCGCTCGAAGACCGCGCAGAGATAGGCGGCCTGGCGCTGGTACGGCCAGCAGTGCAGCAGCAGGACCGGGATGGTGCCGGCGGTCAGGTGCAGCCAGTCGGTCAGCAGGGCGGGGTCCACCCGGTGCAGGCGGATGTCGCTGTCGCCGAACCCGGTGTGGAGTTGCAGCGGCCGGCCGAGGTCCACGGCGGTCCACAGCAGGTGCCGCACGAGCACCGGGTCGTCGAGCCGGCCGCCGCCGCGCGCGAGCCAGCGCCGGGCAGCCCCGGTGACCTCGGCGGGCGAGGGGCGGGCCGGGTCCAGGTCGAACCCGGTGCGGTAGGCCGCTACTGACTTGACGGCCACCACCCCCGGCCGCCGTACCGCCTCCCACGCGGCCGTGCGGAACGCCCGCGCGTACGCGTCCGGTTCGACCCCGGCGGCCGCCACCGCCTCCGCGACGCCCTCCAGCCGGACCACTTCGTACGCCCTCGCGTCCGCGGCCTCGGCCAGCTCGGCCGGACTCGTCACACGGTGCGGGGCGTACCCCGTGTCCACACAGAACACGCCGGTGTGCGCGGCCCGCAGGAACCGCCGGTTGACCTCGGCGGCGCCCAGCTCGGACCGCCGGGCCAGGTACACGTCGGCGGGGGAGTGGCGCGGCAGACCCAGCAGGGGCGCACAGTGGCGGCGCACGGCGAGACCGACGGGGCTGTCGAAGGGGGAGACGCCGGGCCACGCCTCGCCCTCGGTGAGCAGGGACTCGAAACCCGCGCGGTCCAGGTCGTCCGTGACGGCGCCGTGGCAGTGGTGGTCCACCAGCTCCAGGGCGGCCAGCCGCTCGTCCACGGGTCCGGCGGCCATCTCAGTACTTCCAGCGGTACGCCGCCGCCACACCGTCGTCGTCCAGCCCCTCCACCGACCCGGCCTCGCCCAGCCGCACGGCGATCACCGCGTCGGCCAGCACCGGACCCAGCGCCTCGCGCAGTACGCCGTCGGCACGGAAGGCGGCCACCGACTCCGTGAGCGTGACCGGCAGCCGCCGCACGCCCCGGGCAGCGGCCGCGGCGGGACCGAGCCGGGCCGGGTCGCCGGTGATCTCCTCGGGCAGCGGGGCGGACGAGGCGAGCCCGTCCAGTCCGGCGGCGAGCACCGAGGCGAGGGCGAGGTACGGGTTGGCGGCGAGGTCGACCGGCTTCACCTCCAGGTTCGCCGCGCGGTCGCGGATCCCGGCGGTGCCGGTGACGATCCGCAGCGCGGCCTCACGGGTCTCCCGGCCCCAGGCGGTGAACACCCCGGCCCACTGCGAGGGCCGCAGCCGCAGTCGGCTGGCCGGGCTCGGCGCGGTCAGCGCCGTGAGCGCCGGGAGGTGGCCGAGCACCCCGGCCACGAAGGACTCCGCCTCGGCGCTCATCCCGTACCGGGCGGTTCCGCCCGCGTGCAGGTTCCTCCCGTCGCGCCAGGCGGAGAGGTGGAGATGCCCGCCGCTGCCGACGCCCTGTCCGAGGACGGCCGGGGCGAAGGAGACGCGCAGCCCGTGCCGCCGCGAGACCGCCCGGATCGTCTGCCGCACCAGCACGCTGTGGTCGGCCGCCGCCACCGGATCGAGCGCCCCCACCGAGACCTCGAACTGCCCCGCCGCGTACTCGGGATGGAACTGCTCCACGTCCACACCCTGCGCCGCCAGCGCCGCCAGCAGGTCGGCGGCGCAGTCGCTCAACTCGACCTGCCGGATCGCGCCGTACGCCGGTCCCGACACCGCCGGGACGAAGGCGTCGCCAACCGCGTCGCCCCGGCCCACGACCCACTCGACCTCGACGGCGGCCTTGAAGGAGAGGCCGTGCCGCTCGGCCGCCCCGGCCACGATCCGGCGGAGCACGGTGCGCCCGCACGCCGGATGCGGGGCGCCCTCCTGCGTGATCCGGTCCACCGGCGCCCAGGCCCAGCCGGGCTGCGCCGCGAGCACCGTCAGCCGGTCGAGGTCGGGGTAGAGGCGCAGGTCGCCGTCGGGGGAGCCCAGGACGTCGGTGCCGACGATCGAGTCGTCGGCCAGGAAGGTGTCGAACACCGGCGACATGCCGACGCCCCAGGCCGCGGTCGCGGCGAGCTTCGCCGTGGGCACGGTCTTCACCCGGGCGATCCCGGCGGTGTCGACGTACGCAAGGACCACGCCGTGCACGCCCTGCCCGGTCAGCTCGCCGCTCAGCGCCGTCGCCCGCTCGACCTCACCGGGGCGCCCGCCGGGCACGGGGTCGCTCTCGCTCACGTCTCGGCTCCTTCGCGCGTGCGCCGTCCGTCGCGGACCATTGTGCCGCCCGGTGATCACCCTGTCCGGGTTTCGCCGGATGTGCGCACGACGCGGTGAAGGCGGGCCGGGGTCAGTCCATGGTGGTCGGCTGCGGGGACGGAGTCCCGCCGTCCAGGACGGTCTGCAGACGCTCGGTGCCCTGCCGCACCGCCTGTTCGACCGAGTCGGTCTGCCCGCCCTCGAGGCCGCCGCCCATGACGGTGACCGCGGAGGTGTCGACGCGCACCGTGGCGACGTCCACGGTGAGCGTGACGGGGCCGCCGTCGGCGTCCCCCTGGACACTCACCCGCAGCCCCGTGCGGGCGTCACCCACGTCCGGCACCGACGCCTCGGTCACCTGGACCGTGCGCTTGGCGCCCCCGGAGCCGGTGGCGGTGAACTCGTCACAGGTGTCCGGCAGGGTCCGCAGCCACTTCATCCGGGCGTCCAGACCCGCCCGGTCGTACCCGGCGACCTGCTCCAGCAGACGGGAGTCGCCCTGCTCGAAGCCGGTGAGGGCCGACGGTCCCGACGGGTCGCCCAGCAGGCCGTCGTCGTAGAGGGCGTCCAGCAGTGCCTGGCAGTCCGTCGCGTTGGACTTCGCGGTGAGGAAGCCCGCCACGTCGACCTCGCCGACGAGCAGCCGGTCGCGCCACTTGTCCGCGTCCTGGACCTGGTTCCAGTTGCCCTCCAGGTCGGCCTCGGTGAGCAGGGCGGCCTTGGCGCCGGTCTCGGTGAGGGCGGCGGGGGAGGCGCTGGGGGAGCCGGTGGGGGTCTGCTTCGCGGCGTCGGGCCGGGCGACCCCGGCCTGTTCGGCGGCGGTGTCCGAGGCGCTCTGCGACCCGTCGCCGTCCGAGCAGGCCGCGGTGGTCAGCAGCGCGCCCGCCGCCAGGGCGGAGGCCAGGAGACGGACGGGTTGGGACGGACGACGGCTCATCGCGGGATGCCTCCTGGGACGGGAAACGGTGTCCTCAGCGCATCACCGGGGCCGGGGGCGCACCAGCGCACGGGCCTGTTCGGGTGACCGGCGCGGCTGTGGGCGGAGGGGGGAGGAGGACCGGGCGGGGGCCGCCGGGTCCGGCGCACTCAGCCCACGCGGTCGAGGGTGTCCTCGGCCACCTCCTTGTCCACCGCCGCCCGCACCAGGGCGGCCGCGAGCACGGCGGGTTCCGTCTTCCCGGCCAGGGCGAGGAGCCGGTCCTGGTCCCCGGGCAGACCGAGTCGCTCCGCGCCCCGGAGGGCCTTGCGGTCCAGCAGGGGGCCCGCCTCCGGCCAGACGAGCTGGACCTCCCGCAGGAAGATCTCCGCGCCGGTCGGCCCCATTCCGGGAAACTCCTGGAGCAGCCGCCGCACCTCGGAGACGTCGCCGTCCGCCTCGTCGCGGAGCCGGCGCAGGTCGCCGCCCCACCGCTCGGTCAGCAGTTCGGCGGCCTCGCCGAGCTGGGTGGCGGTGCGCTCGTCGTAGCGCCGGTAGCCGCCCCGCCCGAGCGCGTCCACCCGCTGCTGCCAGGTGGCCCCTGCCATGCGGCGCGGGTCGCGCAGTCCCGCCTCGCTCAGGGCGCGGGCGGCGGCGACCGCGATGGAGGCGCTGATCCGGGCGCTGAGCAGGTGCGCGAGGACCAGCAGCCGGTACAGCGGCTGCGGGGTGTCCTTGAGCCGGATGCCCGCCTCTTCGGCGTACGTCTGCCCGTGCGCGTCGACGAGTTCGCGCACGGTCCGCCGTTGGTCGCGGCCCACGGCTACGGCTTCAGCGGGTCGTGACCGACCGTCATGAGCCGGTGCCGCAGGCGGGTGTCGTCGGACGCGGGCTCGTTCTCCAGGTCGGTCTGCGAGGTCACGGTGTCCAAGACCTTGCGCATGGCACGCAGGTCGTCCTCCGTCAGGTCGGTGCGCCGCTTCTGCAGGATCGCGAGGACGTGCTGTCCCAGCGGCGGCCCGGCGTCGTCCGGCAGCGGCTCGGTCAGCTCGCCGGAGTCGCGCACCCGGAGCCAGTCCGCGAGTTCCGCGGAGGTCATGTTCACCACGCGGTGGAAGTCCTCCCACAGCGCGTCGAGTTCGAGGGCGTCGGCCATGAGGTGTCCCTCATTTCGTCGTGCGTACGTGCGTGCGGCGTGGTCAGCCGGAGCAGCGCGACGCGCTCCGCCTCGTCGGTGCCGCCCCAGACGCCCGACGTCTGCCCCGATTCCAGGGCGAAGGCCAGGCACTCGGGGGTCACCGGGCATCTGGCGCAGACGCGCTTGGCGGCCGCCGTGTCCCGCAGGGCGGGTCCGGCGGTGCCCACCGGGAAGAACAGATCGGGGTCCTCATCCACGCAGGCGGCGCGGCGCAACCACTCCATGGGGGCGCGGGTGCCCAAGGGGAGCGGGGGACAAACGCCCGCTGGACGGCGGCCCCGACACCGCCCGAGGGCCCGCCGCCTCAGCGGGCGAGCACGCCGTCCAGGAAGCGCGTGACGTCCGCGAAGACCTCCGCCCGGTTCGTCTCGTTGAAGACCTCGTGCCGGGCGCCCGGGTAGATCCGCACGGTCAGGTCGCCGCCGCTCAGCGGCTCCACGCCGACGCGGCTGCCGGGCAGCGGCACCAGCCGGTCGTCGTCCCCGTGCACCCACAGCAGCGGCAGCCGGCCGACGTCGCCGCCCTTGGCCACGGTCTCCAGCGTCCGCACGAACGCCCGGAGCGTCGGCCGCTTCATCGGCCCGTGCCAGACCAGCGGGTCGGCCGCGTACGCCGCTCCCACCGCCGGGTCGCGGGAGAGCGAGGCCGGGCTGATCGGGGTGTCGGGGATCTCCTCCAGGGCGAGCAGCCGGCGCGGCAGCTCCCAGTCGCCGATGACGGGCCCCGACAGCACCAGGGCCGTCAGCTGCCCCGGGTGGCGCTGGGCGTAGCGGGAGGCGATCAGGCCGCCCATGGAGTGGCCGAGCATGACGAGGGGCAGGCCGGGGTGGGCGGCTCGCGCCAGCTCGGCGACGGCGTGCACGTCGGTGACCACGTCCTCGAAGTCCTCGACGACCACCCGCTCGCCGTCCGAGCGCCCGTGCCCGGTGTGGTCCGGCGCGTAGACGGCCGCGCCGTGGCCGGTCAGGACGCCGGCCACCTCCTCGTAGCGCCCGGTGTGCTCGCCGTAACCGTGGACCAGCAGCGCCACGTAGCGGGTACGTGCGGCGGGCCACTCGCGGACGGCGATCCGCCCCCGCGTTCCGGTCAGCGTGTGCTCGCGGGCCTCCGCCATGGCTCCTCCGGCTGCGTCGGTGACGGTCGTCCGGAGGATCTTCCCAGGACACCGTCCGGCGGTCTATAGTCCAAAACTAGCAGTGCTAATTAAGGGTAGTGCTCATCAAGGTTCGTGGTGGTCGACGCGGCGGCGGTGCGCCGTCCGGTGACCCCGCGACGACGGTCAGGAGTCCCTCGTGCGTCCCGTCCACTTCGCGGCCGCCCGCCGCACCCCGATCGGCAAGCTGCGCGGCGCGCTGTCCACCGTCCGGCCGGACGACCTCGCCGCCGCCGTGATCCGCGGCCTGGTCGCCGACGTGCCCGCGCTCGACCCGGCCCGGATCGACGACGTGTACTGGGGCGCCGCCAACCAGGCGGGCGAGGACAACCGCAACGTCGCCCGCATGGCCGCCCTGCTCGCCGGCCTGCCCGAGACCGTGCCCGGCGCCACCGTCAACCGGCTGTGCGCCTCCGGCCTCGAAGCCGTCACCACCGCCGCGCGCACCATCGCCGCGGGCGAGGCCGACATCGTCCTCGCGGGCGGCTCCGAGTCCATGAGCCGGGCCCCCTTCGTGCTGCCCCGCCCCGACGAGGCGCTGCCGCACCGCATCGAGACCGCCGACACCCGGCTCGGCTGGCGCCTGGTCAATCCGGCGATGAAGGACCTGCACGGCCTGCTCGCCATGGGGGAGACGGCCGAGGAGGTCGCCGAGCGGTACGGCGTCCCGCGCGAGCGTCAGGACGCGTTCGCCCTGCGCAGCCACCGCCTGGCCGCCGAGGCCCGGAAGAACGGCCGCTTCGACGACGAGATCCTCCCCGTCGAGCGCCCCGACGGCGTGGTCGTCGACACCGACGAGTGCGTCCGCGAGGACACCTCCCTGGAGAAGCTGGGCCGCCTCAAGCCCGTCTTCCGCCCCGGCGGCACGGTCACCGCGGGCAACGCCTCCCCGATGAACGACGGCGCCGCGGGCCTCCTCCTGGTCAGCGAGGAGGCGCTGAACGACCTCGGCCTGGAGTCGCTGGGCCGGTACGTCGCGGGCGGCTCGGCCGGCGTCCACCCCGACGTCATGGGCATCGGCCCGGTCCCCGCCACCCGCAAGGTGCTGGCCCGGGCCGGCTGGAGCGTCGGCGACCTCGCGGAGGCCGAGTTCAACGAGGCGTTCGCCGCCCAGGCCCTCGCCTGCGTCGACCAACTCGGCATCGACCCCGACCTGGTCAACCCCACCGGCGGGGCCATCGCGCTCGGCCACCCGCTCGGCTGCTCCGGCGCCCGCATCCTCACCACGCTGCTCCACCGCATGCGCCGCACGGGCGCCGGCCGCGGGCTGGCCACGATGTGCGTGGGTGTGGGGCAGGGCAGCGCGGTCCTCGTCGAACGTCACTAGGTCCCATTGGGCGTAGAACCCCCAGCCGCACAGCCACCCCTCTGCGGAGCCGCAGCAAGGAAACGGAGCAACACCCCATGGCAACCCTCTCCGTCGCCGCCATCCTCGCCGAGAACGCCCGGCGCCGTCCCGACAAGGAGGCGCTGGTCGAGGGCGACCTGCGGCTGACCTTCGCCGAGGTGTGGCGGCGGGCCCGCGCCCAGGCCGGTGCCCTCGTCGGCCTGGACGTCCGGCCCGGGGACCGGGTGGCGCTGATGGCACCGAACACCGCCGACTTCCCCGTCGCGTACTTCGCCGTCGCCGCGGCCGGAGCCGTCGTGGTGCCGGTGCACCTGCTGCTGTCCCCGGCCGAGGTCGAGCACGTCCTGCGCGACAGCGGCGCCACCCTGCTGCTGTGCCATCCGGCGCAGGCGGAGACCGGAGCGGCCGCCGCGCGGGAGGCGGGCGTACGGATGATCACGCTCGGCGCGGAGGCCGAGTTCGGCAGGCTGGCCGCCGACGCCGAGCCGCTGCCCTCGTACGTCACCCGGGACGCCGACGACCCGGCCGTCGTCTTCTACACCAGCGGCACGACCGGAGTGCCCAAGGGCGCCGTCCTCAGCCACTTCAACCTGGTGATGAACGCGACGGTCAACGCCTTCGACGCGAACGACATCCGGCCCGACGACGTGGCGCTCGGCGCGCTGCCCCTCTTCCACGCCTTCGGCCAGACCGTCTCCCTCAACTCCACCTGGCGGGCGGGCGCGACCCTCGTCCTGCTGCCGCGCTTCGACGCGGCGCGCGCGATCGACCTGATGGTGAAGGAGGGCGTCAACACCTTCCACGGGGTGCCGACCATGTTCGTCGCCCTCGCCGCCGCGGCGGCCGGGGCCGCGGCCCTGCCGGAGCTTCGGGTGTGCATCTCCGGCGGCGCCTCGCTCCCGGTGGCCGTCCTCGAACGGTTCGAGAAGGCGTTCGGGGCGAAGATCTACGAGGGGTACGGGCTGTCGGAGACCTCTCCGGCGGCCGCCGTGAACCAGCCGGTGTTCGGCGCCAGGCCCGGCACCATCGGCCACCCGCTGTGGGGCGTCGACGTGGAGATCGCCCGCGCGGAGGTCGAGGACGCCGTGGAACTGCTGCCGCCCGGTGAACTGGGCGAGGTCGTCGTCCGCGGCCACAACGTCTTCTCCGGCTACCTCGGCCGCCCCGAGGCCACCGCTCAGGCGCTCGTCGACGGCTGGTTCCGCACCGGCGACCTGGGCACCAAGGACGAGGACGGGTTCCTGAGGATCGTCGACCGGAAGAAGGACGTCATCATCCGGGGCGGCTACAACGTCTATCCCCGGGAGGTCGAGGAGGTGCTGATGCGCCACCCCGGCATCGCCCAGGTCGCCGTCATCGGGCTCCCGGACGAACTGCACGGCGAGGAGGTCTGCGCCGTGGTCGTGCGCGCCCCCGGCACGACGCCCGACGCGGTGCCGGACGCCGCCGAGGTCACCGAGTGGTCCAAGCAGCACCTCGGGCGGCACAAGTACCCGCGCCGGGTGGAGTTCACGGACGAGTTGCCGCTCGGGCCGAGCATGAAGGTGCTGAAGCGCGAGCTGAGGGTGACGTACACCGACCGCCAGGGATCACGCTAAGGATCAATGGGCGAGACGGTGCTTACGGCGCCGGTGGGGTGCGCATAGCATCGGTCCCCGCAATGGACACCATGACGCTCTGGCACCTCACCGGCTGGGAATTCGCCGCCCTCGCCTTCGCGGCCCTGCTCGTCGGCTTCTCCAAGACCGCGGTGAGCGGGGCCAACACGGTCAGCCTCGCGATCTTCGCGGCCGTCCTGCCCGCCCGCGCCTCCACCGGCATCCTGCTGCCGGTGCTGATCGCCGGGGACATCCTGGCCGTCCTCACCTACCGGCGCCACGCGCACTGGCCCACCCTGTGGCGGCTGTTCCCGGCGGTCGGCGTGGGCGTGGTCGTCGGCACCCTGTTCCTGGTGTGGGCCGACGACGCGGTCGTGCGCACGTCGATCGGCGTGATCCTGCTGTTCATGGCCGGAGTGACGGTGTGGCGCCGGCGCCGGGCCGACGCCGCCGAGCAGCCGGACGAGGTCACCTCGCGCACCGGCCGCGTGAAAGCCCGTTCGTACGGCGTCCTGGGCGGGTTCACCACGATGGTCGCCAACGCGGGCGGCCCGGTCATGTCGATGTACCTGCTCTCCGCGGGCTTCCGCAAACTCGGCTTCCTGGGCACGTCGGCGTTCTTCTTCCTGATCGTCAACGTCTCCAAGCTGCCCTTCAGCGCGGGGCTCGGCCTGATCGACGGCCACTCGCTGCTGCTCGACGCCGCGCTGGTCGTGTTCGTCGTGCCCGGCGCGTTCCTCGGGAAGTGGGCCGTGAACCGGATCAACCAACGCCTGTTCGAGCGTCTGGTGATCGCGGCGACGATCGTGGGCGGTCTTCAGCTGCTGCTCGCCTGACGCGCTGCGGGAGACCGCTGCTGAGGTCCTCCACCAGCAGGCGCTTGGCGATGGCGTCGACGGCGGCGCGCAGCTCCGTGTCCGTGGGGCGCCCGATGTCCCGCTCCACCCGGTCCTCCAGCCAGGTCGCCCACGCCCGGCCGATCACCAGCGCCTCGCGGGCACCCGCGTCGGTGTGGGAGAGCAGGGAGCCGTGGCGGGTCAGGAACCCCTCCTCGACCATCCGGTCGAAGACCGGCAGCAGCACCTCCGGCGGCAGCCGTCGGCGGGCGGCGATCAGGCCGAGGCTGGCGTGCCCGACCAGCCGCGTGAACAGGTCCACCTGCATCACCGCCCAGGCACCGGCGACATCCAGCCGGGTGTCGCTGTCGGCGACGATCCGGCGCGCGGTGTCCAGCTCCGTACCGCCGATGATCTTTCCGACGGAGGCCTCCAGCGTCCGCCTGCTGCTGGCGTCGTGCGGCGAGGCGAAGCCCTCGCCCATGTCCGTGGAACCCGCGCGGGCGCTGTCGCGCAGCTGGACCTGCTTGAGGAAGAGCGCGACCAGGAAGCCCAGGGCCGCGACCGGCACCGTCCACAGGAACACGGTCTGGATGGTGTCCGCGTACGCGCCGACGATCGGCGCCGAGGCCGGGGGCGGCAGCCGGTGCACACCTTCCGGACTGGTCGAGGCCCTGGCGATCACCGACGGGTCGGCGGCCCCGGTGCGGGCCGCCGCCGCGACGCCGTCGCGCAGGTTGGGGCCGAGCGCGTTGGCGTAGATCGTGCCGAACACCGCGGTGCCGAAGGAACTGCCCAGCGTACGGAAGAAGGTGACGCCGGAGGTCGCGGTGCCGAGGTCGGAGTACTCGACCGTGTTCTGCACGGCGATGGTGAGCACCTGCATGGACAACCCGATGCCCGTGCCCAGCACGAACATGTACAGCGACTCGAGGCCCGCGCCCGTGTCCGGACCCATCAGCGACATCAGGTACAGGCCGACGCCCATCACCAGCGTGCCCGCGATGGGGAACAGCCGGTAGCGCCCGGTCTTGCTGACCACGTTGCCGCTGAACACCGAGGCGATCAGCAGCCCCGCCACCATCGGCAGGGTCCGCACCCCGGAGACGGTGGCCGAGTCGCCGTCCACGTACTGCAAGTACGTCGGCAGATACGTCAGCGCGCCCAGCATGGCGAAGCCCACGATGAAGCTGAGGATCGAGCAGACCGTGAACACCGGGTTGGAGAACAGCCGCATCGGCAGCATCGGTTCGGCCGCCCGGGTCTCCACCCAGCAGAACAGCCCGAGCGCGATCAGCCCGCCCGCGAACAGGCCGATGATCACGGCCGAGCCCCACCCGTACTCGTTGCCGCCCCAGCTCGTCGCCAGGATCAGCGCGCTGGCGCCGACCGCGACCAGCGCGATGCCCAGGTAGTCGATGACGGGACGGGCCGCCGACTTCACCACCGGGATGGTGCGGGCGGCGGCGATCACCACGACGACCGCGATGGGCACGTTGACGTAGAAGGCCCAGCGCCAGGACAGGTGGTCGGTGAACAGCCCGCCCAGCAGCGGACCGATGACCGTCGCGACGCCGAACACCGCGCCGATCGCGCCCTGGTACTTGCCCCGCTCCCGCAGTGGGATGACGTCCGCGATCAGCGCCATCGCCGTCACCATCAGGCCGCCCGCGCCGACGCCCTGCACCGCCCGCCACAGGATCAGCAGCGGCATGTTGGTCGCGAGCCCGCACAGGAACGAGCCGGTGATGAACACGACCGCGGACACCTGGAAGACGACCTTGCGGCCGAACAGGTCGCCGAACTTGCCGACCAGCACCGTCGCGACGGTCTCCGCGAGCAGGTACGAGGTCACCACCCACGACATGTGCTCGGCACCGCCCAGGTCCGACACGATCGTGGGCAGCGCGGTGCCCACGATCGTCTGGTCCAGGGCCGCGAGCAGCATGCCGAGCATGATCGTGACGAAGACGACGTTGCGGCGCCGCCGGTCCAGCACGGGCGGCTGGGTGGCGACGGTCCGTGGCGATTCCTCGGCGACTGTCACACGGTCACGATCACACCGGTGCACGGGCCACGCATGCGGGGACGGTCCGCCCGGGTGCGCCCGTGAACCCGGCCAGGGGCCGTCCCGGTCAGCGTCCGCCGGGATTGCGCCGCAGCAGGTACGTGTCCATGATCCAGCCCTTGCGCTCCCGGGCCTCCGCGCGCAGCCGCTCGATGCGGGGCGCGGCCTCGGCGATCGGGCCGGAGTCGAGTATCTCGTCCGGGGTGCCCAGGTAGGCGCCCCAGTAGATGTCGATGTCCTGGTCCGCGTACTGCCGGAAGGCCTGGTGGGCGTCGAGCATCACGACGACGTCGTCCGCGTCCTCGGGGAAGCCCTCGGCGAGCCGCCGCCCCGTGGTGATCTGCACCGGGCGCGCCACCCGGTTCAGCCCGGTCCGGTGCCGGGCGACCAGCGAGGAGACGCTGCTGATGCCGGGCACGACGTCGTACTCGAACGCCACCGAGCCCCGCTCCAGGATCTCCTCCAGGATGCCCAGCGTGCTGTCGTACAGCGCGGGGTCGCCCCAGACCAGGAACGCGCCGGTCTCGTCCTCGCCCAGCTCCTCGGCGATCAGCCGCTCGTAGATGCCCGCGCGGGCACTGCGCCAGTCCCCGACGGCGGGGGAGTACGCCGCGCCGCCCGCGCTCCGGTCCCGCTCGGGGTCGCGCGCCTCGACGACCCGGTACGTCCCCTCCGGTACGTGCGCCTCCAGCATGTCCCGGCGCAGCCGCACCAGGTCGGCCTTGGCCTCGCCCTTGTCCAGGACGAAGAACACGTCCGTGCCGCGCAGCGCCCCGACGGCCTGGAGCGTCAACTGCTCGGGGTCGCCCGCGCCGATACCGATCACATGAATTGTCCGCACGCCACGAGTCTGCCGTACGCCACCGACAACGCCCCGGCCGGGCCGCCCCGGCGGGATTCAGCCCCGCAGCCGGGGCGCCCGCGCCGCCGCGTCCACGGACCCGCCGCCCTCCACGTCGTCCGCCAGCTCCCGGGCCCACCCGGCGACCGCGCCGAGACCCATCCCGTACGGCCGCTCCCGCCCGGCCCCCGACGCCGCCCACGCCGTGACGGCACCTGCCCCGCGCCGCAGCAGCCGCGCCCCGCCGGTGGCGTTGCCACGCGCCGAGTGCGTGAGCCCGACGGCCAGCTGGGCCATGCCCCGCCACAGCTCCCGCTCCTCCTCGGGCCCCGACTTCCAGGCGTCCTCGAAGACCTCGTGCGCGTGGAAGGGCTTCCCGTCGTCCAGCAGCCGCTGCGCCTCGTCGACGGTCGCCTCCGGAGCCCGTACGACGCCCTCGGGCTGGCGCGGCACGCCGTCCGCGCCGTACGGCAACGGGCGTCCGAGCCCGTCCCGTGGCCGGGCGTTGCGCGCCCGGCCCTCGTCGTCGCGGTCCCGCCCCTCCACCGGGCGGTCGGAGGCGGTGCTGTCCACGGGGCTGTCGGCAGAGCTGTCCATGGGACCGATTGTCCCTCGCCCGTGCCCGCTTAGGTGTGGCCCTGTCCGTGGGGTAAAGTGCTGTTCGCGTGATCGCGCGGTACACCGCGCGTGACGGCACCGGGACGTGGCGCAGCTTGGTAGCGCACTTGACTGGGGGTCAAGGGGTCGCAGGTTCAAATCCTGTCGTCCCGACGGTGTGAAGGGCCTTCACGGACGTGAGTCCGCGAAGGCCCTTTCTTCGTGTGCCCCCAGCAGGCGGCCCCGCACAGCGGTGTGCTCCCCGCCGGGTCCGCCGTCTCGGCCGGTGCCCCGGCCCGCAGCGCCGGCCGCACCCGCGCCAGCCTGTGGCGCGTGATCGCGGCTCAGTAGTTGGCGTTGGCGAGCATCTCCCCGTCCTCGCCGTAGACGGTCACCAGTCCGTTGTCCGACTCGTAGCAGGAGACGAAGGCCGAGGCGATGAGCTTGCCCTCGCCCTGATGGGGGCCTGCCAGACCGCCGGAGAAGTCGGTGAAGACCTCGGCGTTGTCGAGCACGTCGTTGCGCCGGTCCGCTCCCGTGACCTTGGTGATGTGCTGTGCGGCAGCCTTCTCGGTTGCGGTGCCGGACTCGGCGACACAGTCCTTGAACTGTTCGGCCTGCGTCGCGGAACGCTCCTCCGTTTCCTGTCGCTCGTCCTCCTCGCCCCGGGGCTTGCCGTCGGCCGCGACGGCCTTGTCCTTGGCGCTGTGGTCCGAGGATTCGCCGGAGCCGGCAAGGGCGCCCGCGATGCCGAGGACCGCGACGACGCCGATGACGCCGGCGCAGCCGAGACCGACGGTCTTCCCGACGCTGCGCTTCTTCGCCGGCTGCGCCCCGCTCGGGCCGGACTGCTGCTCGTGTTGCTGACTCATCATGTTCCCTGTGCAGTGTTCGTGACTTGCCGGTGTACGACTTGCGAAGAAGTCATGCAGTTGCGTGGAACACGATGAAATCGATCGATCAGGTGATGTCTGAGGGAGTGGTTGACGCCTCGGCGGCGGGACGTCCGGTCAGTTCCTGACCAGCAACTGGAAGTCGAACGCGTACCGGGACGCGCGGTAGACGTGTGTGCCGTACTCGACCGGCCGGCCGGTGTCGTCGTACGCGGTGCGCTGCATGGTGAGCAGCGCGGCGCCCTCCTGCTCGCCGAGGAGCTCGGCCTCCTCGCGGGAGGCGATGCGGGCGCCGACGGTCTGGCGGGCGCTGTGCAGGGTGATGCCGCGGGCGCGCATCATCCGGTACAGGCCGGTCGACTCCAGCCGGGCGTCGTCGAGTTCCAGCAGGCCCGCCGGAAGGTGGTTGCACAGCATCGCCACCGGCTGGCCGTGGGTGAGGCGCAGCCGCTCCAGGACGGTCACCTCGGTGCCCTCCGCGACGCCCAGGGCCGCCGCGACCTCGGCGGTGGCCGGAACGCCCTCGTTGCGCACCACCCGGGTTCCGGGGCCCTGCCCGGCCGCCTCCAGGTCGTCGTAGAGACTGCTCAGTTCCAGTGGGCGTTTGACCTGGCTGTGCACCACCTGGGTGCCGACCCCGCGCCGCCGGACCAGGAGCCCCTTGTCGACCAGCGACTGGATGGCCTGCCGGACGGTCGGCCGGGACAGGCCGAGGCGGACGGAGAGGTCGACCTCGTTGCCCAGCAGGTTCCCCGGTGCGAGGACGCCGTGCTCGATCGCCGCCTCCAACTGCCGGGCCAGCTGGTAATAGAGCGGCACCGGACTGCTCCGGTCCAGGGCGAAGTCCAGGGTTCCGGTCGCGGGGGCGGTCACGGCACGTGCGGGGTCGCCGGTCTTCGCCATGGACATACCTCCCTTGCGTAGGGGGCTGGCTGGGGGCGGGGGAGCGGAGGGGTCAGAGGTGGCGGCGGCGGTCGGCGACCGCGCGTTCGTAGGCGGCACGCGCGTCCGTGGCCGCCTCGCGGGCCGACACCTCGGCCACCGGCACGTCCCACCAGGCCTGTGCCGGGAGAGCGGCCGACGGGGGCGCCGTCTCGACGTACACACAGGTCGGGCGGGTCGCCGCACGGGCCGTCGCCAGCGCCTCGCGCAGCTCCCGCACCGTCTTGGCGCGCAGGACGTCCATGCCGAGGCTGGCCGCGTTGGCGGCGAGGTCGACGGGGAGCGGGGCGCCGGTGAAGGAGCCGTCGGCGACGCGGTGGCGGTAGTCGGTGCCGAAGCGCTCCGCGCCGACCGACTCGGACAGGCCGCCGATGGACGCGTAGCCGTGGTTCTGGACCAGGACCAGCTTCACCGGCAGGTTCTCCTGGACGGCCGTGACGATCTCCGTCGGGTTCATCAGGTACGTGCCGTCGCCGACCAGGGCCCACACGGGGGCGTCGGGCGCGGCCTGCTGGACACCGAGGGCGGCCGGGATCTCGTAGCCCATGCAGGAGTAGCCGTACTCCAGGTGGTACTGGCGCGGAGAGCGGGCCCGCCAGAGCTTGTGCAGGTCGCCGGGGAGCGAGCCGGCCGCGTTGATCACCACGTCCTCGTCGCCGACGACGCCGTCCAGCGCGCCCAGCACCTGCGTCTGGGTCGGCACCGCGCCGTCGTCCTCGGCGCGGAACGCCGCCTCGACCGCCTCGTCCCAACGGGCCTTCCCGGTGCGGTACTCCGTCTCGTACGCCGCGTCCACCCGGTGCCCGGCGAGCGCGTCCGTCAGCGCGGCCAGCCCCGACCGTGCGTCGCACACCAGGGTGGCGGCGGCGAGCTTGTGGGCGTCGAAGGCGGTGATGTTGAGGTTCAGGAAGCGGACGTCCGGGTGCTGGAAGAGGGTGCCGGAGGCGGTGGTGAAGTCCGAGTAGCGGGTGCCGACGCCGATCACCAGGTCCGCGGTGCGGGCCAGGGCGTCGCTCACCGCGGTGCCGGTGTGGCCGATGCCGCCGAGGTCCGCCGGGTGGTCGTGGCGCAGCGCGCCCTTGCCCGCCTGGGTGGAGGCGACCGGGATGCCGGTGGCGTCCACGAGTGCCTTGAGGGCCTGTTCCGCCTCGCTGTGGTGCACACCGCCGCCCGCGACGAGCAGTGGGCGGGCGGCGGCCCGGACCGCCCGGACGGCCTCGATCAGCTCCGCCGGGTCGGGAGCCGGGCGGCGTACCCGCCACACGCGGTCGGCGAAGAACTCCTCGGGCCAGTCGTACGCCTGGGCCTGCACGTCCTGGGGCAGTGCGAGGGTGACCGCGCCGGTCTCCGCCGGGTCGCTGAGCACGCGCATCGCCTGCAGCGCGGAGGCGACGAGGGCCTCGGGGCGGCTGATCCGGTCGAAGTACCGGGACACCGGCCGCAGCGCGTCGTTCACGGACACGTCGGCCTCCACCGGGTGCTCCAGCTGCTGGAGCAGCGGGTCGGCGGCGTGCGAGGCGAAGTAGTCGCCGGGCAGGAGCAGGACCGGCAGCCGGTTGATCGTGGCGAGGGCCGCGCCCGTGACCAGGTTGGTCGCGCCGGGCCCGATGGAGGTCGTCACCGCCTGCGCGGACAGGCGGTTGAGATGACGGGCGTGACCGACGGCCGCGTGCACCATCGCCTGTTCGCTGCGGCCCTGGTGGTACGGCATCGCCTCGCGGTACTCCACGAGCGCCTGGCCGAGGCCCGCCACGTTGCCGTGGCCGAAGATGCCCCAGGTGCCTGCGATCAGGCGGTGCCGTACGCCGTCACGTTCGGTGTACTGCGCGGCCAGGAAACGCACCAGGGCCTGGGCGGTGGTCAGTCGGCGGGTGGCGGCGGCGCTCATGCGGACCTCTCCGGTGCGGTGTAGAGGGGGAGCCGGGGGTCGACCGGCTGCTCGGGCCAGGTGTCGCGGATCCAGGCGTGGTCGGGGTGGTCGCAGATCAGCCAGGCGCGTTCGGCCTCCGGGCCTGCCATGACGTTCAGGTAGTACATGTGGTGGCCGGGGACCGCCATCGACGGTCCGTGCCAGCCGTCGGGGATGAGTACGACGTCCCCGTCGCGTACTTCGGCGAGGACGTCGGTCCCCTGTCCCCGCCCGGAGGGTGAGACGCGCTGGTAGCCGAGGCCCGGGGTGTTGTCGTGGGCCGCGAACTCGAAGTAGTAGATCTCCTCCAGCACCGACTCCGCACCCGGGCGGTGCTCGTCGTGCTTGTGGGGCGGGAACGACGACCAGTTGCCGCCCGGCGTGACGACCTCGACCGCGATCAGCTTGTCGCACTCGAACACCCCGGCCGCGCCGAAGTTGTTGACCTGCCGCGAACAGCTCCCGGTGCCGCGCAGCTCCACCGGCACCGAGGACGCCGGGCCGTAGCGGGCGGGCAGGCGGCGGGCGCAGCGGGCTCCGGTCAGGGCGAACCGGCCGCCGCCGGTGGAGGTCAGGGTCGTGCGGGCGTCGCGGGGGACGTACGCGAAGTCGGTGACACCGCTGAACACGCCGTCACGGCCGGTCAGTTCGAAGGTGTCCCGGCCGAAGTCGTCGGCGGTCGCGACCGTGCAGCCGCCGCTCAGCGGCAGGACGATCCACTCGCTCTCGCCGCTGTCGAAGGTGTGGCTGCCGCCGGGGGCCAGGTTCACCACGCGCAGGCTGGAGTAGCCCCAGCCCGCGCTCTCGGGCGTCACGTCCACGGCGTACCGGCCGTCGGACGCCGCCCTGCCCGCGGGAAGGTGATACGTCATCGTCCGCTCCTCCGCCTCTCCTCGGTCACAGCAGTCGGTCACAGCAGTCCCGGTCACAGCAGTCCGACGGCCGTGTCCACCGCCTCTTCCACGCTGCCCCCGGCCGGGTAGAGCAGCGAGCGGCCGACCACCATGCCCTGCACGGTGGGCAGCCGCAGCGCCTTGCGCCAGCGTTCGTAGGCCGCGGTCTGGTCCGCCGGGGAGCCCCCTATGTCGCCGCCGAGCAGGACCGCGGGCAGCGTGGAGGTCTCCAGGACCTCGGCCATGTCGTCCGGGTCCCGGGTGACGGGCAGTTTCAGCCAGGTGTAGGCGGAGGTGCCGCCGAGCCCCGAGGCGATGGCGATGGAGCGGGTCACGGCCCCGGCCGACAGGTCGTTGCGGACCCGCCCGTCGATCCGGCGGGACATGAACGGCTCGACGAACAGCGGCAGCCGGCGCTCCGCCATGGCGTCGACCGCCCGGGCGCTCGCCTCCATCGTGGCCAGCGAGCCGGGGTCGTCGTAGTCGATGCGCAGCAGCAGCTTGCCCGCGTCGAAGCGCAGCCGGGCGATGTCCTCGGCGCGGTGGCCGGTGAAGCGGTCGTCCATCTCGAAGGCGGCGCCCGCGAGTCCGCCCCGGTTCATCGAGCCCATGACGACCTTGTTCTCCAGCACGCCGAGCAGCAGCAGGTCCTCCAGCACGTCCGCGGTGGCGAGCACCCCGTCGACGCCGGGCCGGGACAGCGCGGTGCACAGGCGTTCCAGCAGGTCGGCCCGGTTGGCCATGGCGAGCCCGCGGTCGCCGACGCCGAGCGCGCCGCGCGCCGGGTGGTCGGCGGCCACGATCATCAGGCGGCCGGAGTCGCCGATCAGCGGGCGGCGTACCCGGCGCGCCGCGGCCTCGGCGATCGCCTCCGGGTGCCGGGCTCTGACCGCGGTGAGGTCCGGGATGCTGGAGATGCTGGGGGACAAGGGGTAGCTCCGTTCAGGGAGTGGCTCGCGCGAGGAGGTCGTCGACCTCCGCCTCGGTGGGCATCGCGGAGGAACAGGCGAGGCGGGAGGCGACGAGGGCACCGGCCGCGTTGGCGTACCGCATGATCCGCTCGAGCTCCCAGCCGGAGAGCAGACCGTGGCACAGGGAGCCGCCGAACGCGTCGCCCGCGCCGAGGCCGTTGACCACCTCGACCGGGACCGGCGGCACCTCGGCCGACCGGCCGTCGCGGTGCACGGCGAGGACGCCCTTCGGGCCCTGCTTGACGACGGCCAGCTCCACACCGGCCGCCAGCAGCGCCTCGGCGCAGGCGCGGGGTTCGCGCACGCCCGTGGCGATCTCGCACTCGTCCAGATTGCCGACCGCGACGGTCGCGTGCGCGAGCGCCTGGGCGTAGTACCGGCGGGCCTGGTCGGGGTCGGCCCAGAACATGGGGCGCCAGTCCAGGTCGAAGACCGTGGTGCCGGACTTCGCGCGGTGGGCGAGGGCGGCCAGCGTCGCCGTACGGCTCGGTTCCTCGCTCAGTCCGGTGCCGGTCATCCAGAAGATCGAGGCCGCGCGGATCGCGTCGAGGTCCAGCTCCTCCGGGTGGATCTCCAGGTCCGGTGCCTTGGGGCGGCGGTAGAAGTACAGCGGGAAGTCGTCCGGCGGGAAGATCTCGCAGAACGTCACCGGGGTCGGGTACGCCGCGACCGGGGTGACCCAGCGGTCGTCGACGCCGAACTCCTTCAGCGCGCCGTGCAGATACCCGCCGAAGGGGTCGTCGCCCGTGCGGGTGATGACGGCCGTGGCGCGCCCGAGCCGGGCGGCCGCGACCGCGACGTTGGAGGCCGAACCGCCGAGAAACTTGCCGAAGGTCTCAACCTCCGCCAGGGGTACGCCCGTCTGCAGAGGATAGAGATCGACCCCGATGCGACCCATCGTGATCAGATCGAAACGCGGGACTGACTCGGCCATGTGCGACGCTCCTTTGGCTGGGCGGGGGCCTGCCGCCTCCCAAGGTGTATGACTCCTGGACGACGCTGTCAATACTTTGTACTTACATTCGGACCTGCGAGTGAAATGATGTCTTGACAAAGTATTGACAGTGGGCGTCCCAAGGACTTGTATCCGGTCCCAGCGCAGCAACAGCCATTCTTCTCGGGTCTGGCACTCGGGTCTGGCACACGGCTCTCCCGTCGCACAGTCGCACAGTGAGGTGCAGGAAAAGATGGACCGCTCTTCGCACGCCCGCTCCCGCAGATTCGCCCCTGCCGTGGCCCTCGCCGCCGCCGCGGCCCTGACCCTCGCCGGCTGCTCCAGCAGCTCGGGCGGGAAGAAGGCCGACGAGGACAGCGACTCGGGCGCCTCCGCGGGCAAGGCGAACACCCCCCGCATGACGGTCGCCCTGGTCACCCACCAGGCCCCCGGCGACACCTTCTGGGACATCGTCCGCAAGGGCGCCCAGGCCGCCGCCGACAAGGACAACGTCAAGCTCGTCTACTCCGCCGACCCGAACGCGGGCAACCAGGCCAACCTGGTGCAGAACGCGATCGACCAGAAGGTCGACGGCATCGCCGTCACCCTCGCCAAGCCGGACGCCCTGCGCAGCGTCCTGGACAAGGCGGAGAAGGCCGGCATACCCGTGGTCGGGCTCAACTCCGGTCTGGCGGACTGGAAGAAGCTCGGCCTGATGGAGTTCTTCGGCCAGGACGAGAGCGTGGCCGGCGAGGCGCTCGGCAAGCGGCTCAACGAGGACGGTGCCAAGAAGGCCGTCTGCGTGATCCACGAGCAGGGCAACGTCGGTCTGACCCAGCGCTGCGACGGTGTGAAGAAGACCTTCGAGGGGTCCATCGAGAGCCTCTACGTCAACGGCACCGACATGCCCTCGGTGAAGTCGACCATCACCGCCAAGCTCAAGCAGGACGGCGACATCGACCACCTGATCACGCTCGGCGCCCCCTTCGCCATGACCGCCGTGCAGTCGGTGGACGAGTCCGGCAGCAAGGCCAAGGTCGCCACCTTCGACCTCAACAAGGAACTGACCGGCGCCATCGAGAAGGGCGACATCGAGTTCGCCGTCGACCAGCAGCCCTACCTCCAGGGCTACCTCGCGGTCGACGGACTGTGGCTCTACAAGAACAACGGCAACTACAGCGGCGGCGGTGAGCAGCCGGTGCTGACCGGCCCGGCCTTCGTCGACAAGACCAACGTCAAGGCCGTCGCCGAGTTCGCCTCGAAGGGCACCCGGTGATGAGCATGGCCCAACAGGCTGAGCCGGCGGTGACCACACCGCCGGCCCCCGGCCCCAAGGAGACCGACGGCCGCACCCGTGAGCGCTCCGTGGCGCTGCGGGTGCTCGCCCGGCCCGAGGTCGGGGTCTTCCTCGGCGCCGTCGCCGTGTTCGTCTTCTTCCTGATCGCCGCGCCCACGCTCCGCGACGGCGGCTCCATGGCGACGGTGCTGTACCAGTCGTCCACCATCGGCATCATGGCGCTGCCCGTCGCCCTGCTGATGATCGGCGGCGAGTTCGACCTGTCCGCCGGTGTCGCCGTGGTCACCTCGGCGCTCACCGCCGGCATGCTCAGCTACCAGCTGACCATGAACGTCTGGATGGGCGTCGTCGTCGCCCTCGTGGCCTCGCTCGCCGTCGGCGCCTTCAACGGCTGGGTCCTGGTGAAGACCGGCCTGCCGAGCTTCCTGGTCACGCTGGCCACCTTCCTGGTCCTCCAGGGCGTCAACCTCGCCGTCACCAAGCTCGTCACCGGCAACGTCGCCACCGACGACATCAGCGACATGGACGGCTTCGACCAGGCCAAGGCCCTGTTCGCCTCGTCCTTCGACGTCGGCGGCGTCGAGGTGAAGATCACGGTCGTGTGGTGGCTGGTCTTCGCCGCCCTGGCCACCTGGGTCCTGCTGCGCACCAAGTACGGCAACTGGATCTTCGCCGTCGGCGGCAGCCAGGAGTCCGCCCGCGCGGTCGGTGTGCCGGTCAC
The DNA here is from genome assembly GCF_055635195.1 of Streptomyces sp. NPDC111628. Lineage (NCBI taxonomy): Bacteria > Bacillati > Actinomycetota > Actinomycetes > Kitasatosporales > Streptomycetaceae > Streptomyces > Streptomyces sp. NPDC111628. The sequence continues at coordinate 568,288 of NZ_JBVKBZ010000002.1, forward strand.
CTTCACGAAGATCACGCTGTTCATGCTGGTCGGCTTCGGCGCCTGGTTCGTCGGCATGCACCAGCTGTTCTCCTTCAACACCGTGCAGTCCGGCGAGGGCGTCGGCCAGGAGCTGATCTACATCGCCGCGGCCGTGATCGGCGGCTGCCTGCTCACCGGCGGCTACGGCTCCGCCATCGGCCCCGTCTTCGGCGCCTTCATGTTCGGCATGGTGAACCAGGGCATCGTCTTCGCGGGCTGGAACCCCGACTGGTTCAAGGCCTTCCTCGGCGTGATGCTCCTCGGCGCCGTCCTCATCAACCTGTACGTCCGCCGCGCCGCGACCCGGAGGTGATCGGAAATGACCAGCAAGACCCCCGCAGCCCCCGGCACCCACGGCGCCGTCCTGGCCGACCCCGCACCCGAGCAGGACCGCCCGCTCGTCGAACTCCGCCGCGCCGGCAAGTCCTACGGCAACATCCGCGCCCTGCACGGCGTCGACCTCGCCGTGCACCCCGGCCGGGTGACCTGCGTGCTCGGTGACAACGGTGCCGGCAAGTCCACCCTCATCAAGATCATCTCCGGGCTGCACCAGCACACCGAGGGCGAGTTCCTCGTCGACGGCGACGCCGTGCGCTTCGGCACCCCGCGCGACGCGCTGGCCCGCGGCATCGCCACCGTCTACCAGGACCTCGCCACGATTCCGCTGATGCCGGTGTGGCGGAACTTCTTCCTCGGCTCCGAGATGACCAAGGGCCCCTGGCCCGTGCGCCGTCTCGACATCGCCCGCATGAAGCGGACCGCCGACGAGGAACTGCGCAACATGGGCATCGTCCTGGACGACCTCGAACAGCCCATCGGCACCCTCTCCGGCGGCCAGCGCCAGTGCGTCGCCATCGCCCGCGCCGTCTACTTCGGCGCCCGCGTCCTCATCCTGGACGAGCCCACCGCCGCGCTCGGCGTCAAGCAGTCCGGCGTGGTCCTCAAGTACATCGCCGCCGCCCGCGAGCGCGGACTCGGCGTCATCTTCATCACCCACAACCCCCACCACGCCTACATGGTCGGCGACCACTTCAGCGTGCTGCGCCTGGGCACCCTCGAACTGAGCGCGGCCCGCGCCGACATCACCCTCGAAGCGCTCACCAACCACATGGCGGGCGGCGCCGAACTGGCCGCCCTCAAGCACGAGCTGGCGCAGGTCGGCGGGGTCGACGTGGCGGCGCTCCCGGACGACGCGGACGCTGCGGCGAAGGCCGCCGCACCCGATACTGCCGACAGGACCGACGCCGCATCCGACGCCGCCGCATCCGACGCGGTGGAGTCCGACGCCGCCGCATCCGACAGCACCGCATCCGGCACCACCGCATCCGGCACCGCCGAAGGGAAGGCCTGAGCATGCCCTCTGCCCTCGACCGCATCCGCGTCGGCTCGGCCCCCGACTCCTGGGGCGTCTGGTTCCCCGACGACCCCCGGCAGGTCCCGTGGGAACGGTTCCTGGACGAGGTCACCGAGGCCGGCTACGACTGGATCGAGCTGGGCCCCTACGGCTACCTCCCCACCGACCCGGCCCGGCTCACCGACGAGGTGACCCGGCGCGGCCTCAAGGTCTCGGCGGGCACCATCTTCTGCGGACTGCACCGCGGCCCCTCCGAGTGGGACGCCACCTGGGAACAGGTCGGCCGCGTCGCCGCCCTCACCAAGGCGATGGACGCGAAACACCTCGTCGTCATCCCGTCCTTCTGGCGCGACGACAAGACCGCCGAGATCCTCGAGCCGCCGGAGCTGACCGGCGAGCAGTGGGGCCACCTCACCCGCGGCATGGAACGCCTGGGCCGCGAGGTGCGGGAGACCTACGGCCTGGACATCGTCGTCCACCCGCACGCCGACACCCACATCGACACCGAGGAGCACGTCGAGCGCTTCCTCGACGCCACCGACTCCGACCTGGTGAACCTCTGCCTGGACACCGGACACTACGCCTACTGCGGCGGCGACAGCGTCAAGCTGATCGAGACCTACGGCGAGCGCATCGGCTACCTCCACCTCAAGCAGGTCGACCCGGACATCCTCGCCGGGGTGCGCGAGGGCGGGGTGCCGTTCGGTCCGGCCGTGCAGCGCGGCGTGATGTGCGAGCCGCCCGGCGGCGTGCCGGAGCTGGGCCCGGTACTCACGGCGGCCCAGGAACTCGGCGTGGACCTGTTCGCCATCGTCGAGCAGGACATGTACCCCTGCGAGCCGGACAAGCCGCTGCCCATCGCGGTTCGCACCCGGAAGTTCCTGCGCTCCTGCGGCGCCTGAGACCGGCCGCACCGGCGGGGGAGCGTCCCGCCGGTGCCCCGCTCGGCGGGCCGTTGTCAGTGACGCGCGCTAGCGTGCCCAGCACTGACATTTCGTCCCGTTCCGGGAGGCACCCATGTCCTCGCGTCTCAATCCCTACCTCAGCTTCGACGGCGACGCCCGACAGGCGATGGAGTTCTACGGGCAGGTGTTCGGCGGCACACCGGCGCTGAACACCTTCGGCTCGGCCGGCATGCCGGACCCCGCGTACACCGACAAGATCATGCACGGCATGCTGGAGACACCGAGCGGCTTCACCCTGATGGGCGCCGACACCCCGCCCGGGATGGAGTACACGCCGGGGAACACCTTCGCGGTGAGTCTCAGCGGCGACGACGCGACCGAGCTGCGCGGCTACTGGGACAAGCTGTCCGCCGGCGGTTCCGTCGCCGTGCCCCTGGAGAAGCAGATGTGGGGCGACGTCTTCGGCATGTGCACGGACCGCTTCGGCGTCACCTGGATGGTGAACATCAGCGAGCCGGCGAGCTGACCGGGCAGCCCGCCGGACCGTGAACCCGCCCCGCCCCGCTCAGCCGCGCCGCACCTCGGCGATCGTCACCGGTCGGTGCTCGTGCAGCGACAGCGTGCACGCCTCGGCGATCCAGCCCGCCTCCAGCGCGTCCTCGACCGTGCAGGGCGAGGTGCGGGCACCGGCGACGACCTCGGTGAACGCGGTCAGCTCCGCGCGGTAGGCGGCCGCGAAGCGGTCCATGAAGAAGTCGTGGGGCGTACCGGCCGGGAACGTCACGCCCGGCTCGACCGAGCGCAGCGGCAGCTTGTCCTCCAGCCCGACGGCGATCGAGTCGTCGAAACCGTGGATCTCCATGCGGACGTCGTGACCGCGGCCGTTGTGGCGGCTGTTGGAGACCACGGCGAGGGTGCCGTCGTCCAGGGTGAGGACCGCGCCGGTGGTGTCCGCGTCGCCCGCCTCCCTGATGTAGTCGGCACCGCGGTTGCCCCCGACGGCGTAGACCTCGCTCACCTCGCGCCCGGTCACCCAGCGGATGATGTCGAAGTCGTGCACCGAGCAGTCCCGGAAGATGCCCCCGGAGGCGGCGACGTACGCGGCGGGCGGCGGCGCCGGGTCCAGCGTGGTCGACCGTACGGTGTGCAGCGTGCCCAGCTCACCGCTGAGCACAGCGGCCCGTGCGGCGGCGAACCCGGCGTCGAAACGGCGGTTGTAGCCGATCTGGACCGGCACGTCCCGGCCCGCGAGCGCCTTGAGCACCTCGACGCCCTCCGCCATGGTGCGGGCGACGGGCTTCTCGCAGAAGACGGGCACACCGGCCTCGACGGCGGCCAGGATCAGGTCCGGGTGGGCGTCGGTCGCCGCCGCGACCACCACACCGTCCACACCGGCGGCGAGCACCGCCTCGGGCGAGCCGGCGACCTCGGCGCCGAACCGCTCGGCGGCGGCCTGCGCGGCGGCCGCGAACGGGTCGGCGACGACGAGCGAGTCGACGGCGTCGAGTCCGGCGAGGGTCTCGGCGTGGAAGGCGCCGATGCGGCCGAGGCCGAGGATTCCGATACGCATGTGCTGTGCTGCTCCTTGCTCGGGGTGTGGGGTGTCCGTGCCGGGGCCCGTGCCCCGTACGCCCCCGTTCACCGGCTCTCTCGTCGTGCCCGGCCCGCCCGCAGTCGTGCGCGGAGCGCCTGAGGCGTCCACTCCTCGCGCAGCGCCCGCCGTACGACGTCCGCCTGGGAGGGCGGGGCCAGGCCGTCGACCGGCGGGTCGCGGTCGAGGTTGGTGGGGAAGGGGTACCCCTCCGCGCTCGCGGCGACCACCTGCTCCAGCCACCGCCCGTCCACGCCCTCGGCCTTCCGCCTCAGCAGCACCGGGTAGACGGCGTCCACCACCGCCTCCCGGTCCACGCTCTCCATGGCCCGGCCGAACGCGGAGGAGATCTGCAGCAGGTTGGCCATGCGGCGGATGCCCGCGGAACGGTTGGTGCCCGCCGCGTGGAACAGCGCGGGACTGAAGAACACCGCGTCGCCCTTGGCCAGCGGCAACTGCACGTGACGCGCCTCGAAGTAGGCCCGGAACTCCGGCAGCCGCCAGGCCAGGTAGCCGGGCTCGTACTTCTGGGAGTGCGGCAGGTACATCGTGGGCCCCGACTCCACGGGCATGTCACAGTGCGCGACGGCGCCCTGGAGGGTGAGCACCGGGGACAGGCGGTGCACGTGCGCCGGGTACGCGGCGGCGGCCTCGCCCGAGAGGAAGCCCAGGTGGTAGTCGCGGTGCACGGTCTGGGCGGCGCCGCCCGGGTTGACCACGTTGATCTGGGAGGTGACCTGGTAGCCGGGGCCGAGCCAGGCGCGGGCGACCAGGGCCAGGGCGTCGTTGGCGTAGTAGTCGGCGAACGCCTCCGCATCGCGCAGGGCCGCCTTCTCCAGGGCGTTCCACACCCGGTCGTTGGCCCCCGGCGCGGCGAAGTGGTCACCGGCGGCGGCCCCCGAGGCGCGCTGCTCGGCGATCAGCGCGTCGAACACCGCGGTGGCCCGGTCGACCACCGCCGGGTCCGGGAAGGCGCCCGCGACGACGACGATGCCGGGACCGTCGGCGAGGGCGTGGACGAGCTCGGCGGCCGTCTCCGCGTCGTCGCGCAGCTGCCCGGCCTCGTACACGGGGACCTGCTGTTCCACGGCGGCGGCCCGCGGGTACGCGGCGGGGTCGGTCGGCTGCTCCACGAGCACGCGGAAGGCGTCGAGGTCGCAGTCGCCTGCGGACAGCCGGGAGCGGTGGGCGGGGACGGGCGCTGCGGGCATCGTCGTCCTTTCGCTGACAGGGGCGACGCGGTGCTGTCATTCTTGTCCTGACAAACGCGTCGAACAACCAGCAGGCGGCCATCAAAAACCCCTCAGAGCGCGCCGCGCGGACGAAGCCGAGGAGCCGGTCATGGGGCACCCCTTCCCGATCCGGGAGATAGCACGGCAGGCGGGCCTGAGCGAGGCCACCGTCGACCGGGTGCTCAACGGCCGCGGCGGCGTGCGCGAGAGCACCGCGTACGAGGTCCGACGGGCCATCGCCGACCTGGACCGCCAGCGCACCCAGGTCCGGCTGGTCGGCCGCACGTTCATGTGCGACATCGTGATGCAGGCGCCGGAGCGCTTCTCCACCGCCGTGCGCGCGGCCCTGGAGGCCGAACTGCCCGCACTGCACCCGGCCGTGGTGCGCTGCCGGTTCCACTTCCGAGAGACCGGCCCGGCCGGGGAGCTCACCGCGACCCTGGACCGGATCGCCCGGCGCGGCTCCCAAGGGGTGATCCTCAAGGCCCCGGACGTCCCCGAGGTGACCGCCGCCGTCGGCCGGCTGACCGCCGCCGGCGTTCCCGTCGTCACCCTGGCGACGGACCTGCCGGCCAGCCCCCGGGTGGCCTACGTCGGCATCGACGACCGGGCCGCGGGCGCGACCGCCGCCTACCTCATGGGCCAGTGGCTCGGCGACCGCCCCGGCAACGTCCTCACCAGCCTCAGCAGCGGCTTCTTCCGCAACGAGGAGGAACGCGAGATGGGCTTCCGCGGCGTCATGCGGGCCCGGCACCCCAAGCGGGCCCTCGTCGAGATCGCCGAGGGGCAGGGCCTGGACGCCACCCAGTACGACCTGGTGCGGGCCGCGCTCGCACGCGATCCGCGGATCCGGGCGGTCTACTCGATGGGCGGCGGCAACATCGCCACCCTGCGTGCCTTCGAGGACCTCGGCCGCACCTGCGACGTGTTCGTCGCCCACGACCTCGACCAGGACAACACCCGGCTGCTGCGCGAGCGCCGCCTGTCCGTCGTCCTCCACCACGACCTGCGCCAGGACCTGCGCGAGGCCTGCCGACACGTGATGCGCGCGCACGGCGCCCTGCCGCCCGCCGGTCCGGCGCGGCCGTCGGCGATCCAGGTCGTCACCCCGCACAACATGCCGTCCGGCACGCCCTTCGACACCGCGGCCGGGTGACGCGCGGCGCCGTCACCCGGACGTCTCGGGACCGACCCAGGTGCCGTGCTCCGCGGACCGGGCCATCGCGTCCAGTACGGCCGCGCTGTACACGGCGTCCTGCACGGTGGCGCCGTACGGGGTGCCCTCCGCGATCGAGCGCAGGAAGCGGTGCGCCTCCACCACCTTCAGGTCGTCGTAGCCCATGGCGTTCGCGGCGCCCGGCTGGAAGGCGGCGAACTCGCCGTGCCCGGGGCCGACGTACACGGTGCTCACGGGCTGGTCCTGGTACTCCGTGCCGCGGCTGACGCGCAGCTCGTTCATGCGGCGGAAGTCCCAGAACACCGCGCCCGTGGTGCCGTGCACCTCGAAACCGTAGTTGTTCTGCTCGCCGACGGAGACCCGGCAGGCCTCCAGGACTCCGCGGGCGCCGGAGGCGAAGCGCAGCAGGCAGTTGACGTAGTCCTCGTTCTCGACCGGGCCCAACTCGCCGCCCGCGGCCCGCGCGTGACCGGCGGTGGCGGCGGCCGGGCGGGCCCGCTCCGGCAGGAAGACCGCCGTGTCGGCGGTCAGCGACGCGATGTCGCCGAGCAGGAACCGGGCCAGGTCGGCGCCGTGCGAGGCCAGGTCGCCGAGCACCCCGCTGCCCCCGCGCTCCCGTTCGTAGCGCCAGGTCAGCGCGCCCTCCGGGTGGGCCGCGTAGTCGCTGAACAGCCGGATGCGGGCATGCGTGACGGTGCCGATCTCACCGGCGGCGATCAGGTCGCGGGCGGCCTCCACGGCGGGGGCGTTGCGGTAGTTGAAGCCGACCGCGCCCTGCACACCTGCCCCGGCCACCGCGTCGGCCACCGCCCGCGCGTCGTCGGTGGACAGGCCGACCGGCTTCTCCACCCAGATGTGCTTGCCCGCCCCGGCCATCGCGACGGCGATCTCGCGGTGCAGGAAGTTGGGGGCCGTGATGCTGACGGCGTGTACCCGTGGGTCCGCCGCCACCTCGCGCCAGTCGCGGGTCGTCGAGGCGAACCCGAACTGCGCGGCGGCCTCCTCGGCCCGCCCCGGCACCTCCTCGGCGACCGTCACCAGTTCGGGGCGCAGCGCGAGGTGCGGATAGTGGTGGCGGACCCGGGCGTACGCCTGGGTGTGCACCCGGCCCATCCAGCCGAAACCGACGACGGCGACACCGAGTGCCTGGACCATGAGAGCCCCTCTTCGGACCTGTCCGTGATCTGTCCTGCGTGATCTGTTGCGTGATCTGTCCGAGGCCACCCTGGGCGGACGGCGGCATCCTGTCAACCTTTTGACAGGACAAAGCCGGTCCCGCCGGACTGAATAACGCGAACAAAATTGTTGACAATGTTGTTTGGCTAGATTTACGTTCGACAGGCACTCACTCAGGGAGGGCAACCATGCCGAACCAAGCCCGTCCGGGCACCGGGGAGCAGGCCAAACAGCTTGCGCTCGGTCAGCTGCGGCAGGCGATCCTGCGCGGCGACATGGCACCCGCGCAGCGGCTGGTGGAGAACGAACTCGCCGAGCAGTTCGGCGTGACCCGGGCCAGTATCCGGGCCGCGCTGATCGACCTGGAGTCCCAGGGGCTCGTCGAGCGCATCCGCAACCGCGGTTCACGGGTGCGGGTGGTGACCGTGGAGGAGGCCGTAGCCATCACCGAGTGCCGGCTGGTCCTCGAAGGGCTCTGCGCGGCCAAGGCCGCCGCCGCCGTCGACGACGGTCAGGTCGCCCAGCTGAAGGACCTGGGCTCGGCGATGCGCAAGGCCGTGGCCGGCGGCGAACCGCTGACCTACTCGGACCTCAACCACGAACTCCACGCCCGCATCCGGGAGTTCTCCGGCCAGCTGACGGCCGTGGAACTGCTGGAACGGCTCAACGCCCAACTGGTGCGGCACCGCTTCCAGTTGGCGCTGCGCCCGGGACGCCCGCAGCAGTCCCTGAACGAGCACCTGGCCATGATCGAGGCGATCGAGGCCAGGGACCCGCAGGCCGCGGAGGCGGCCGTCCGGGCCCACCTCACCAGCGTGATCGAGGCGCTGCGCGACTGACACACGCACCTGACACGCACCGAGGCGGGCGCCACCTGTCCACCAAGGAGAAGTCACCCATGACGTACGGCAACGCGCCCGCCGCCGTCCCCCGCTCGACCCTCGTCGTCACCGCGCACGCGGGGGACTTCGTGTGGCGGGCGGGCGGCGCCATCGCGCTGGCCGCCTCGCGCGGGGAGAAGGTCACCATCGCGTGCCTGACCTTCGGCGAGCGCGGCGAGTCCGCCAAGGCCTGGCGGGAGGGGAAGAAGCTGGCCGAGATCAAGGCGCTGCGCCGGGAGGAGGCCGAGAAGGCCGCCGCCACCCTCGGCGCCGAGGTCCGCTTCTTCGACGCCGGCGACTACCCGCTGACCGTCACCCCCGAACTGACCGACCGGCTCGTCGAGGTCTACCGCGCCACCCAGCCCGGCGTCGTACTCACCCACCCGGTCGAGGACCCGTACAACGGCGACCACCCGGCCGCCAACCGCATGGCCCTGGAGGCGCGCGTCCTCGCACAGGCCATCGGCTACCCGGGCGAGGGCGAGATCATCGGCGCCCCGCCGGTGTTCTACTTCGAGCCGCACCAGCCCGAGATGAGCGGCTTCCGGCCCGAGGTGCTGCTCGACATCACCGAGGTGTGGGAGACCAAGCGCAAGGCGATGGAGTGCCTCGCCGCCCAGCAGCACCTGTGGGACTACTACACCGACCTGGCCGTCCGCCGGGGAGTCCAGCTCAAGCGCAACGCCGGTCCCAACCTGGGCCTGGCGCACCGGACCATGGCCGAGGCCTTCATGCGCCCCTACCCCCAGATCGCGAAGGAGCTGGCATGAGCGGCGTCGTCGTCACCAACCCGCCCAAGGCCGACGCCGAGGACGTCGAGGCGCTCGCCGCCTACGGCGTGGCCACCGTCAGCGAGGCCATGGGCCGCACCGGCCTGCTCGGCCCCGCGATCCGCCCCGTCCAGCAGGGCGTACGGGTCGCGGGCACCGCCGTCACCGTGCTCAGCTGGCCCGGCGACAACCTGATGATCCACGCCGCCGTCGAGCAGTGCGGCGAGGGCGACATCCTGGTCGTCACCACCACCTCCCCGTCCACCGACGGGCTGTTCGGCGAACTCTTCGCCACCGCCCTCCAGCGGCGCGGGGTGCGCGGCATCGTCATCAACACCGGCATCCGCGACACCCAGGAACTTCGGGACATGGGCTTCGCCGCCTGGTCCCGTGCCGTGTCCGCCCAGGGCACGGTCAAGGCCACCGGGGGCTCGGTCAACGTCCCGATCGCCGTCGACGGCCGGATGATCCGCCCCGGCGACGTGATCGTCGCCGACGACGACGGCGTGGTGGTCGTCCCCCGCGAGCGCGCCCGGCAGGTCGCCGAGGCCTCCGAGGCCCGCGAGCAGAAGGAGGCGGCCACCCGCGCCGCCTTCGTGGAGGGCCAACTCGGCCTGGACCGCTACGGGTTGCGCGAGAAGCTGAAAGAACTCGGGGTCACCTACCAGTCGTACGACGCGTACACCGCGGGGGAGCGGCCGTGACCGGCACCGGCACCGGCACCGGCACCGGGCCCGAGGCGGTGCGCTGCACGCTGATGCGCGGCGGCACCTCCAAGGGCGCCTACTTCCTCGCCGCCGACCTGCCCGCCGACCCCGCCGCCCGCGCCGACCTGCTGCTGCGGACCATGGGCAGCCCCGACCCTGGGCAGATCGACGGCCTGGGCGGCGGGCACCCGCTGACCAGCAAGGTCGCCGTGGTCTCCGGCTCGGCCGACCCGGACGCCGACGTCGACTACCTGTTCCTCCAGGTCGCCGTGGACACCCCCGAGGTCACCGACCGGCAGAACTGCGGCAACATCCTCGCCGGGGTGGGCCCGTTCGCCGTCGAGCGCGGACTCGTGCCGGCCGGGGAAGTCGAGACGTCCGTACGCATCCGCATGCTCAACACCGGCGAACCGGCCCTCGCGACCTTCCCGACCCCGGGCGGGCGCGTCGAGTACGACGGGGACACGGCGATATCCGGCGTGCCGGGCACCGCCGCCGCGGTCGTCATCGAGTTCCCGCAGGGCGCCGGACCCCTGCTGCCCACCGGCAACGTCCGCGACACCGTCGCCGGTACGGAGGTGACCTGCGTCGACAACGGCATGCCCGTCGTGCTGATCCCGGCCGCCGCGCTGGGGGTCACCGGGTACGAGACCCCGGCGGAGCTGGAGGCGGACGCGGCACTCGCCGGGCGCCTGCGCGAGATCCGGCTGGCCGCCGGGCACCTGATGGGCCTCGGTGACGTCGAGGGCGCCACCGTGCCCAAGCTGACCCTGCTCGCCCCGCCCCGGGACGGCGGCGCGGTCACCACCCGCACTTTCATCCCCGTGCGCTGCCACACCTCCATCGGCGTCCTGGGCGCCGCGAGCGTGGCGGCCGGGCTGCGCGTCCCCGGCGGCGTGGGGGAGGGCATCGCCCGCCTCGACCCGTCCGGCGACCGGGTCCGGGTGGAACACCCCACCGGGTTCCTGGAGGTGGACGTCCGGCTCGACGCCGGCCCGCTCGTGGTCCGGCGCACCGCCGTCGTACGCACCGCGCGCAAGATCTTCGACGGCACCGTCTTCCCCCGGTCCGCCGCGACGGCACCGATCCCCGCACAACGCCCTGGAGGCCACCATGACTCCGCCGCTCGGTGACATCGCCCACGTCGGCCACGCCCAGCTGTTCACGCCCGACCTCGACGCGAGCGTCGCCTTCTTCACGGACTTCCTGGGCCTGACCGTCAACGGGCAGGACGGCGACACCGTCTACCTGCGCACCTACGACGACTACGAACACCACAGCCTCGTCCTCACCGCCCGCGAGCAGCCCGGCCTCGGCCGTCTCGCCCTGCGCACCTCCGGCGAGGACGCGCTCCGGCGCAGGGTCGCGGCCCTGGAGGCGGCGGGACGGCCCGGCACCTGGGCCGAGGACGAGCCGGGCCTCGGCAAGCTCTACGTCACCACCGACCCCGACGGGCACGAACACGCCCTGTACTGGGAGAGCGAGCACTATCAGGCACCCGAGGAGCTCAGGCCCGCCCTCAAGAACCAGCCGCAGGCGAAACCCAACCGGGGCGTCGGCGTACGCCGCCTGGACCACGTCAACTTCCTCGCCGCCGACGTACTCGCCAGCGCCGAGTTCCAGGAACACCTCCTCGGCGCCCGCCCCACGGAGCAGATCCGGCTCGACTCCGGGAAGATCGCGGCCCGTTGGCTGACCTTCAGCAACAAGTCGTACGACGTCGTCTACACGGAGGACTGGACCGGCTCCTCCGGGCGGCTGCACCACATCGCGTTCGCCGCCGACACCCGCGAGGACATCCTGCGCGCCGCCGACCTCGCCATCGACACCGGCGTGTTCATCGAGACCGGCCCGCACAAGCACGCCATCCAGCAGACGTTCTTCCTCTACGTCTACGAGCCCGGCGGCAACCGCATCGAGCTGTGCAACCCGCTCACCCGCCTGGTGCTGGCGCCGGACTGGCCGCTGATCACCTGGACCGAGGAGGAGCGGAAGAAGGGCCAGGCCTGGGGTCTGAAGACGATCGAGTCGTTCCACACCCACGGCACTCCGCCGGTCGCCTGACACCTTTCTGACACCTTTCCGACAGCTTTCTCACAGCCTTCTCCCAGGGGGTGGGTCGCGCACGTCCGCGTGCGCGACCCACCCCCAAATCGTTGCTGAGATTGTTAACAAAAGCGTTGACACTCCCGGAGTGCGGTCCTTAGCGTCGCCCCATCACACGTCCCCTCCAGGCACCGCCTCCTGGACGAGAGGAAACAACGATGTCCTCCTCACTCGCGCTGTCCGCCCGCGGCAGCAGACTGGCACTGCTGGTCGTCGGCCTCTGCTGGCTGGCCGTCCTCTTCGACGGCCTGGACATGTTCATCTACGGCTCCGTGCTGCCCCACATGCTTCAGGAGAAGGCCCTGGGCATCACCTCGGGCCAGGCCGGCGACCTCGGCAGCTACGCCACCTTCGGCATGCTGGTCGGCGCGCTGGCCGCGGGCACGGTCGCCGACCGGATCGGCCGCAAGAAGCTGATGGTCTCCTGCGTCGCGCTCTTCTCCCTGGCCTCCGGCCTGTGCGCGATCGCCGGGAGCGTCGGCGTCTTCGGGCTCGGCCGGACCCTGGCCGGTGTGGGCCTCGGCGGACTGCTGCCGACCGCGATCAGCATGGTCTCCGACTACGCCCCCCGGGGCCGCGCCGCGATCACCATCGGCCTGCTGATGACCGCCCACCACGCCGGCGGCATCCTGTCCGCCTACGTCGCCCTGTGGATCGTCGAGCCGCTCGGCTGGCGCTCCGCCTTCTGGGTCTGCGTGGTGCCGCTGCTCTTCGTCCCGGTGCTTTTGAAGTTCCTGCCCGAGTCGCTCAGCGTCCTCGTCGCCCAGGGCCGCACCGAGGAGGCCCGCACCCTGGCCGGCCGCTACGACGCCGAACTCCCCGCCGCGCCCGCCGGCAGGCCCGCCACCGCCCGCTGGGAGAACCTCGCGAACCTCTTCCGCGGCCGCGAATGGATCCAGACCCTGCTGTACTGGCTGGCCTCCTTCGGCGGGCTGCTGCTCGTCTACGGAGTCGCCACCTGGCTGCCCACCCTCATGCGCAGCGAGGGCTACGAACTGGGCTCCGCGCTCACCTTCGTCGTGCTGTTCAACCTCGGCGGCATCGTCGGCATGCTGGTCGCGGGCCGCGCCTCCGACCGGTTCGGCGCCCCGCGCATCTCGGCGATCTGGTTCGCGCTGACCGCCTGCGGCGTCTTCCTGCTCAGCGTCCACATGCCGCTGGCGCTGACCTTCGCGGTCGTCTTCCTCACCGGCGTCTTCCTCAACAGCGCCCAGACCATGATCTACGCGACGGTCTCCATCGGTTCCGCACCGGCCAACCGCGCCACCGCCGTCGGCTGGACCTCCGGCATGGGCCGCTTCGGCGCGGTATTCGGCCCCTGGCTCGGCGGCCAACTGCTCGCCGCGGACCAGGGCGACTGGGGCTTCACCGCCTTCGCCATCGCCGGCTTCTCCTCCATGGTCTTCATCGGCATCGCGGCCCTGCGCACGGCCACCGCCGCGCCCCGAAGGGGCGCGGGGAACTGCGCGACCAGCCACCACGCACCCGCAGCCGGACAGTAACCCCCGGCGAAACGGCCCCCCGCTCAGCCGGCCGCAGGCCGCCGCCGCGACAGCCACGCGGCCACCACCGCGCCGGACACGTTGTGCCAGACGGAGAAGACCGCGGCCGGCAGCGCGGCCAGGGGACTGAAGTGCGCGGTGGCCAGCGACGCGGCGAGGCCGGAGTTCTGCATGCCGACCTCGAAGGCCATGGCACGACTGCCGGGCTCGCCCAGCCGGCCGAGGCGCCCCGCGCCGTAACCGAGGGCCAGACCGAGGCCGTTGTGCAGGACGACGGCGACGAACACCAGCCCCGCAGCCGACTTGATCGCGTCCGCGCTGCCCGCCACGACGACCGCCACGATCACGGAGATCGTCAGCGCGGACAGCCAGGGCAGCGCCGGCAGCGCCCGCTGCACGAACCGCCCCGCGAGCAGCCGTACGACGACGCCCGCGAGGACCGGCAGCAGCACCGTCTTGAGGATGTCGGTGACCATGGACCCGGCGTCCACCGGGAGGTACTCGCCGGCCAGCAGCAGCGTCAGCGGCGGGGTGACCAGCGGGGCGACCAGTGTGGACACGGTCGCGACGGAGACGGACAGGGCGACGTCGCCGCGGGCCAGGTAGGTCACCACGTTGGAGGCCGTACCGCTGGGCGCGCAGCCCACCAGGATGACGCCGGCGGCGAGCTGCGGCGGCAGGTCGAGCAGGTGGGCGATCGCCCAGCCGAGTCCCGGCATGATGACGTAGTGCGCGACGAGCCCGAGCGCCACCGCCCAGGGGCGCTTCACGACTCCGCGGAAGTCCTCCGGGGTCATCGTGATGCCCATGCAGAACATCACGACGCCGAGCAGGTACGGCACCGCCTCGCTCCACCCGGTGAAACTGCCGGGGAGCAGCAGGCCGAGGGCCCCGGCCAGGAGGACGAGGACCGGGAAGACGGTCACGGCACGCCGCGCGGAGCGGTCGCCGGTGACGTCGTCACCGAGGTGTTCGTCGCGTTCGTTGTTCGCAGCTCTTTCGGTTCGCACCGTGCGAGGTAACGCCTGGTGGGCGGCGTGACGCAAAGGCGTCTCGCGATGTGATCATCCGTCCACCCGCAGGATGCGCAGGTGTCGAACCGCTCCAGCTTCGTCACCTCGCCGTCGACCCACACCTCCGCGTCCCCTTCGAGGACTGGCACGTGCTCGTCGCAGTTGTGCGAGTGCAACGGCGCCCCGGAGCCCACCGCCGGCGACTCCGTCCCGCCCCGCGCATGGGGTAGGCTTGACCAGCGCGATCACGGCGAACCCGGGTCGCGCAACGGGACGTGGCGCAGCTTGGTAGCGCACTTGACTGGGGGTCAAGGGGTCGCAGGTTCAAATCCTGTCGTCCCGACTGGAGACAGTCGCAAGGCAGGGCCGGTTTCGGAGGCATCCGGAACCGGCCTTTCGTCATTTCATGGGGACAGGCTGGTGTTGTGCTCGTGGATCAGGCGCAGCGCCGCCTCACGGTCCCGCCGGTCCAGAGCGTCGACCAGGTCACGGTGCAGCGCGTGCCGGTCGGCGATGTACTCACCCAGGGGCTGGTCGCTGGTGGGCAGGACCGTCAACGTGTGGCTCTCGATCAGATCGAGAAGGTGGGTGTACAGCGAGCTGAGCAGCACGTTCGGACTGATCGCGGCGATGGCGGCGTGCAGACGCCAGTTGGCGTGGACGAAGGCGACGGGGTCCGCGGCGCCGACGGCGTGTCCCATGGCGGTGATGTGCCGGCGAAGCCCCGCGATGTCGGCCGGTGAGGCATGCCAGAGGGCGTCCTCGATCAACAGCGGGTCGAGGGCGTCGCGGATGCGCACGGCGTCGGCGACGTCGTTGGCCCGTGCGTCCAGGGCGAGGACGGAGTTGCCGAGGCGGACCATGGGGGACTGCTCGGCACTGAACAGTCCCCCGCCCGGCCCGGGCTTCACCGTGACCAGGCCGCGTGCCTGCAGCAGGCGCAGTGCCTCGTTGAAGGTGCCCACGGACACTCCGCACAGGGTCCGCAGCTCTTCCTTGGTGCCCAGCCTGGAGCCGGGCGCCACGCTCTTGATCAACTCGGTGACTCGCTCCGCCGCGCGCTCGGCCCGCCCCGAGGACGGCTGCCGAGGGGGGCCCTCGAGTCCGTGTCCGGCCCGGACCTGAGGCGGACCGCCCACCGTGGGCCCGCCGCGTCGCAGGCCGGCCCTGTCGCCGTTGCCCGGCGAACCGTCTTCGGACGCGTCGTACCGTGCCGCACGGTCGGGCGTGGGGCTCACATCTTCTCCTTGGGCCGCCATATTCATCATGTTCATTCTGCTCGGAACTCTTGACTCCAGGGACACCGCTGCGCAATATCGATGTAATCATCATGCTGAATTGCCGACGGGAGAAGCAAGGCCCCGTAGTCGCCGACGGGTCCTTCTCGCAGTTCCTTCGGCAGCTGAGCGGTCGCCCCGTCCCCTCCGCGGGCGGGGGGCCGCCCCTTCCTGGAGACACATCATGCGCATCGCCAACCTCTCCGGCCGCCTGGTTCTGATCGTCGGAGACCGTGCCGTGGACGTCGAACAGTCCAGTGGCGGCCGTTTCTCCGCCGAGCCGCAGGCCGTCTACGAGCGGTGGGAGGAGTTCCGTGCCTGGGCCGCCTCCGCCGACCTGATCGCGGGAGCGGCGTTCGAGGCGGTCGATCTGGGCTCCCCGGCCCCGGCCCCGCGACAGACGCTGGCCGTAGGCCTCAACTACCGGGACCACGCCGCCGAGTCCGGCTTCGAGGCCCCCACGGGGCTGCCGCCGGTGTTCACCAAGTTCGTCACCAGCATCAGCGGGCCCGTCACCGAAGTGAAGTTGCCCGCGGACGGCCACACCGACTGGGAGGTGGAGCTGGTGGCCGTCATCGGCCGCCGCGCCGAGGGCGTCTCCGAGACGGCCGCCTGGGACCATGTCGCCGGTCTGGCGGTCGGGCAGGACATCTCCGAACGTGTGGCCCAACTGGCCGGTCCGGCACCGCAGTTCAGTCTGGGGAAGTCCTTCCCCGGGTTCGCCCCCGTAGGGCCGTGGCTGGTCACGCCGGACGAGTTCGACGACCCCGACGACCTGGAACTGCGCTGCGCGGTCAACGGCGAGGAAGTGCAGAAGGGCCGCACCCGTGACCTGATCCACTCCGTGCCCGCCCTGATCGCCGGCCTGTCCGCCGTACTGCCCCTGCTGCCCGGCGACGTCATCTTCACCGGCACCCCGGCCGGTGTCGGTCTCGGCCGTGATCCGCAGCGTTTCCTCGCGCCCGGCGACGAACTCGTCAGCACCGTCGAGGGCATCGGCGAACTCCGCCAGACCTTCGTCGCCTGAGCCCACCGCACCCGACGGACAACGGAGCCCTCCATGGCACTGCACCGGCTGACCTCCATCACCATGGGGGTCCCCGACGTTGCCGAGACCGCCGCCTACTACACCGACTTCGGCCTCACCCCCGACGGTGACGGCTGGTTCACCACCCAGGACGGCGGACGCCAGCTCCGCATCGTCCGGGCGCCGACCCGCCGCCTGGTCGAGGTCCGCGTCGGCGTGGACACGCCCGACGACCTGTCGGCCGCCGCCTCGCGGATGAAGCGGCTCGGCATCGAGAGCACCGTCGACGCCGGCACACTGACCGCGTACGACAAGGCCACCACCGTGCGCGCCGTCCTCGAGGTCGTCCCCCGACTCACCCAGAACCCGGTCCCGGCCACCGCCTACAACGGCCCCGGACGCGACGAGCGCACCGGCCGCCGGGCACCCGGCGTGCTGCGCACGGACCGCGTGCGCCCCCGCAAGCTCGGTCACGCCGTCGTCGGCACCACCGACTTCGAGGCGACGACCGCGTTCTTCCGTGACGGGCTCGGCTTCAAGGCGTCCGACTGCATCAAGGGACACGGAGCCTTCCTGCGCTGTTCCACGGACCACCACAACATCCTGGTCCTGGCCGCTCCGGTGGCCTTCCTGCACCACTCCTCCTGGCAGGTCGACGACATCGACGAGGTCGGCCGAGGCGCCGCCGCCATGCTGGAAGACCACCCCGAGCGGCACATATGGGGACTGGGCCGGCACCACGCGGGTTCGAACTTCTTCTGGTACCTGAAGGACCCGGCGGGCAACTTCAGCGAGTACTACTCCGACATGGACTGCATCGTCGACGACCAGCTGTGGACGCCGGAAGTCCTCGAAGGCGCCAAGGGCCTGTTCAACTGGGGTCCGCCGCCCCCGCCTTCCTTCCTCGCCCCCGAGGACCTCGGCGCCCTGATGACCGGCACGCACAGTGAGCCGAGGTAGAGCCATGAGCGGAGCGCCTTCGAAGGTCCACGACGTCGCGATCGTCGGCTTCGGGCCCGTGGGCCAGATGCTGGCCCTGCTGCTGGGACGGTCCGGGCACGACGTCGTCGCCCTGGAGCGCTGGCCCGACCCGTACCCCCTGCCCCGCGCCGCGCACTTCGACCACGAGATCGGCCGCATCTTCCAGGCCGGAGGAATCGGGGAGGAGATGCGCGCCGTCACCGACCCGGTACCCGACCACTACGAGTGGCGCAACGCGGCGGGCCAACCGCTGGTCCGCATCGACTGGTCCGGCAACGGGCCCTCCGGCTGGCCCACCGCCAACTTCTTCAGCCAGCCCGAACTGGAAGCCGTCCTCGCCGAGGCCGCCGAAAGCCAGGACACGGTCACCGTGCACCGCGGCTGCGAGGTCACCGACCTGCGGCACGCCGACGGTTGCGTCCGGCTCACCGCCGGCAGCGCCGACCGCACCGAAGAGGTCTGCGCCCGCTACGTCGTCGGCGCCGACGGCGCCAACAGCTTCGTCCGCTCCGCCATGAACACCACGGTCACCGACCTCGGCTTCTTCTACGACTGGCTGATCGTCGACACCGTGCCGCACGAGCGGACCGAGTGGTCCCCGATGAACTGGCAGCTGTGCGACCCGGAACGACCGACCACGGTGGTCTCCGGCGGACCGGGCCGGCGCCGCTGGGAGTTCATGCGTCTGCCGCACGAGAGCGCCGAAGACCTCAGAACTCCCGAAGCGGCGTGGAAACTGCTGGAACCGTGGGGGCGTACGCCCGAGAACACCACCCTCGAACGGCACACCGTCTACACCTTCCAGGCCCGCTGGGTGGACCGCTGGCGCGAGGACCGGCTCCTCCTGGCCGGCGACGCCGCCCACCAGATGCCCCCGTTCGCCGGACAGGGCATGTGCTCCGGGCTGCGCGACGCCGTCAACCTGGCCTGGAAGCTGGACCTCGTCCTCGACGGCCGGGCCGGCCCCGGACTGCTGGACACCTACACCACCGAGCGCAGCGAGCACGTCCAGCACGCCATCGGCATGTCCATGGCCCTCGGCCAGGTCATCTGTGTCCTCGACCAGGACGCCGCCGCAGCCCGCGACGCCCGTATGATCGCGGCCGGTGCCGACCCGCGGCACGCGCTGCCGCCCACCCCTCCGCCCGTACTGGGCGACGGCGTCCTCCAGCGGGCCCCCGACGGCAGTCGTGCCCCGGACGTCGGTCACCTCACCCCGCAGTTCGAGGTCACGCACCAGGGCCGCACCGCCCTGCTCGACGACCTCACCGGCGGCGGCTTCACGGTCCTGGCCGACGGGACGGGGCCGCTCGACGCCCTGGACCCCGACGACCGAGCCTTCCTGGCCGGCATCGGCGCCACGCTCGTACCGCTGCACGCCGACAGCGCCGCGCCCGACGCCTACCTCGACGGCCCCGACGGTTACCTGTCCCGTCTGCGCGAGCACGGACACGTCGCCGCCGTCGTCCGGCCCGACTTCTATCTGTTCGGCGCCGCCACCGACGCGCCGGGACTGCGCGACCTGGTCGGTCAGCTGCGCGAGCAACTACGGCACCCCGCGGCCACGTCCGACCGGGCCCCGGCCCCGGTACCGCTCGCGGGTGCGGCCGAACGGTAGCCAGAAGCCCGTCCGTGCCACGGCGGGCCCATCGACCACGGCGAACGGGCCCCGCACGGCCCGTTCGCCGCCCTTCTGTGCAAACGACTACCGCGAAGACCTCCGAAGGACACGCATGGACAAGACATCCCCCTCCGCGGCCGTCGCCGTGGCCGACATCGGTGACGGCGCCTCCCTGGCCGTCGGCGGCTTCGGCCTGTGCGGCATACCGAGCACCCTCATATCAGCCCTGCACGACCAGGGCGCCATCGCGCTGCGCGTGGTCTCCAACAACTGCGGCACCGACGACCACGGCCTCGGCATCCTGCTGAGCGCCGGTCGCATCGCCCGCGTCACCGGCTCCTACGTCGGCGAGAACAAGGAGTTCGCCCGCCAGTACCTCAGCGGCGAACTCGAGGTGGAGCTCGTCCCCCAGGGCACCCTCGCCGAACGCCTGCGGGCCGGAGGCTGCGGCATCCCCGCCTTCTACACCCCCGCGGGTGTGGGCACCCCGCACGCCGACGGCGGCATCCCCTGGCGCCACGACGCCGACGGGAGGGTCGCCCTCGCCTCACCGGCCAAGGAGACCCGCAGCTTCGGCGACCGCGACTTCGTCCTGGAGGAGGCCATCACCTGCGACTACGCCCTGGTCCGGGCGGCACGCGGGGACCGGCACGGCAACCTCGTCTTCGACAAGTCCGCCCGGAACTTCAACCCCCTGGCCGCCATGGCCGGCCGCGTCACGATCGCCGAGGTCGAGGAACTGGTCGAACCGGGCGTCCTGAGCCCGGACGACATCCATCTGCCCGGCGTCTTCGTCCAGCGCGTCGTCGCGCTCACACCGCGGCAGGCGGCCGACAAACAGATCGAGCGGCGTACGGTCTCCGTGCCCGCGGCACGAGAGAAGGTGTCCGGCTGATGCCCTGGACCAGAGACGAGATGGCCGCCCGGGCGGCAGCCGAACTCAGCGACGGCGACCACGTCAACCTCGGCATCGGACTGCCCACCCTCGTCCCCGGCTTCGTGCCCGAGGGCGTGCACGTGGTCCTCCAGTCGGAGAACGGCATCCTGGGCACCGGCCCCTACCCGTCCGACGAGGCGGTCGACCCTGACCTGATCAACGCCGGCAAGGAGACCGTCACGGTGCTGCCGGGCGCGAGCTTCTTCGACTCCGCGCTGTCCTTCGGCATGATCCGCGGCGGACACATCGACACCGCCGTCCTGGGCGCCATGCAGGTCTCCGCGGGCGGCGACCTCGCCAACTGGATGATCCCCGGCAAGATGGTCAAGGGCATGGGCGGGGCGATGGACCTCGTGCACGGGGCCCGTCGCGTCGTCGTCCTCATGGAGCACACCGCGAGGGACGGCAGCCCGAAGATCGTCCCGGAGTGCACCCTCCCCCTGACCGGGCGCTCCTGCGTCCACCGTGTCATCACCGACCTCGCCGTCATCGACGTCACCGACGGCGGACTCGTCCTGGTGGAGACGGCCCCCGGCGTGACCGCGGAACAGGTCACCGCCGCCACCGCGGCACCGGTGCACGTCCCCCGGGACGCATCGGCGAGGTGAAGCACACTTCCGCCGGCCTCGTGACCCCGGACAGTCACCGGGCCGGCGGAACCGACCGGTGTGCGGAAATGGATACGGTTCCGGCCGTCCGACGGCCGGAACCGTATCCGCCTTGGGCCTCAGGCCGGGATCGGACGGGCCTTGTCACCGGCGAGACGCTCGTAGGCGCGGCGTACCGCGGGGACCAAGCGGGCGGCGGCCTCCGGGTCGGTGTGCTCGTCCCGGAGGCGCAGTATGTCGCCGTTGCGCCGGTCGGCGGGTACCCGCTCGTCACGCGCCGTGATCAGTGCGTGGAAGTGCGGATGGTTCTCGCCGAAGACCATCAGGTACGTCGCCGGCGCACCGGTCACCTCGGTGACCGCCGCGACCAGGTCGCGTGCGCGGCGGGCGAACGACGCCAGCTCGGCCTCGTCGAGCCCGGTGATGCGCTCGGCGTGCCGACGGACCCGCAGGACGAACCAGCCGGGCACGTCGTAGCCGGGCACCGTGTCCGCCGACCAAAGGGGGTCGCGGAAGACGACGGCGGGGTCTTCGTTCTGTTCCAGGCCGCACATGAAACAGTCGGCGTGGTCGCTGGATGCGCTCAAGGGTTCCCCCAGACGGTGGGTACGGGGGCGCCACCGAGCCGGCGACGCCCCGGAGGGATGCCGGTCCTGCCCCGGCACCCCTGGTGGTCCGTGCTGGACGCCGTGTGTTCAGACGGCCCCGGTGAGAACCAGCATCGGGTCGGGCATGGGGGTCCTGAGGGCCCAGGACCGGTGAATCAGGTCATCGACTGCCGCTCCTGAACGGCGGGCGGCGAGCATGGCCTCCGGGTCGAAGGCGGGGCCGACGGCATCGGCGCTGTACTCCGGTCCGTTCATGTACGCGGTGGCCTCGTCCGGGTCGGCGAAGTTGTCGATCTGCATCTCGACGAAGCCACCGTCCGGGTCCTGGTAGTACATGGACGTGGTGACACCGTGGGCGATGCACACCGCCGGGGCGGTGCCCTTGTCGCGCAGCAGTTCGTAGCGGGCGAGGAGGTCGTCGAGGTGGTCGAAGGTGTAGGCGACGTGGTGGGCCGCGGCCGTGGTGGGCGTCCTGCGCTCCAGCGGGACCGGGGGAGTGAGCAGGGCGACGCGGTGGTGCTCCTCGTCGTAGGTGATGAAGCACAGGCTGTCGTTCTGGAACACCACGTGCCCGTCGAGAACGGCGCAGTACCAGTCCCGCATGCCGGTGGGGTTGCTGGTCTGGAACACGACGTGTGCGAACTTCGGTGTGGCGGTCATTCGATCCTCCTCGATCGAATCTGCGGGCGGCCGTCCGGGGTGGGCCGTCACCGTTCGGCCGGGAAGCCGGAGCCGGTGATCCGTTGGTGCGCCCGTACTCTCAGTATGTGTCGGTCCGTGCGGGTGTGTGAGTGCTCTCTCGCGGGAGCCGTGGCCGTTCGAGGCGTCAGGCCTGCGCGACGAAGCGCTGACGCAGTTCGCCGATACCCTCGATGGTGCTGACCAGCTCGTCCCCCGGCGCGAGCCAGCGCTGGGGGGTACGGCCCAGGCCTACGCCGGCCGGGGTTCCCGTGAAGATGATGTCGCCGGGCAGCAGGGGGACGACCGAGGACAGACGGGCCACCAGCTCGGGTACGGAGAAGATCAGGTCGCTGGTACGGCTCTTCTGGACCTCCTCGCCGTTCACGGTGCAGCGCAGTCCCAGGTCGTCGGGGTCGTCGAGCGCGTCCGGGGTGACCAGCCACGGCCCGATGGGGGCGAATCCCGGGAAGGACTTGCCGAGGCTGAACTGCGGAGCGGGGCCCTCGAGTTGGGTGATGCGCTCGGAGATGTCCTGGCCGACGGTCAGCCCGGCGACATGGGCCCAGGCGGTCTCCGCGGGGACGCGGTGGGCGCGGGTGCCGATGACGGCGACGAGTTCGATCTCCCAGTCGGTGTGGCCGCCGGGCGGCAGGGTGACCTCGGTGACGGGGCCGGTGATGCTGGTGGCGAACTTGGTGAAGACCGGCGGCATGGTGTCGGGCAGGGCGAAGCCGGACTCGGCCGCGTGGTCGCGGTAGTTGAGGCCGGCGGCGACGATCTGCCGGGGGGTGGGCACGGGCGCACCCAGACGGGCGGGCTCGAAGGGGCTTCCTTGGGGCAGGCGGGCCTGGGCCGCCCAGTGGCGGAACTCCTCCCACCGCTCGTAGACGGCCTGCGGATCCGCGGTGAAGCGGCCACCGCTGGCCTGCTCGACGTCGACGGCGAGACCGTCCACGACGAGGACCAGGCGGCCGGAGAGGTTGGCGATGCGCACGGAACTGCTCCTGTGAATCTCGGATGGGACGGCACTCGGCGATTCGACGTCCGACGGCGGGTGACGACGGCAGGGCCGCGCCAGACCCGGCGTGAACGGGACGACGTCGGCAGGGCCGTGGGCTGTTGGCTGTTGAGAAGCCCGGTCCGCCGGGTCCCCGCGAGGCGCGGGGCCTGCCTGTCGCGCGGTGGGTGGCCGTGGTGCCTCGTGGCGACCGCGGTGCTGGTCACACAGTAGGCCGCTATATGTGATAACAGCAAGGGTTCGGTCTCACCATTTCCGGTTCGCACGGTGTCGGCCACAGGGAGCGCGGCGGGACGGAGCTCAGCGGGACGCGGTCCGGCGCAGCAGCGGCGCGAGCCGGTAGGGAACCAGCTGACGCATGACGAGCGCCGTGCTGGTGCGTTCGACCCCGGGGATGTCGAGGATGTGGCCGGCCACGCGGTACAGGTCCTCGGCGTCGGTCGCGGCCACGTGGACCAGCAGGTCGGTGTCACCGGTCAGGCCGTGCACCTGGAGGACTTCGGGGATCGCCGCGAGCGCGTGTGCGACCTCGTCCAGCCTGCGCTGGGCGACCTGGGTGGTGACGAACGCGGTCAGCGGACAGCCGAGGGCCGCGGGGTCGATGCGCCGTTCGAAGGACGCCACGGCGCCGTTGCGGTCCAGGGCGGCCAGTCGGGCCTGGACCGTGTTGCGGCTCAGCCCGCTCGCCTCGGCGAGCGCCACCGTGGTGGCTCGGGGCTGGGCGGCGAGTGCCAGAAGCAGGCGCGCGTCGGTGGGGTCGATCCGTTCGGAGCTGGGCACAGTGCGCACCTTCCGGGGCTGAGAGGTCGGGTGATTGGGCATTCTGCGTAATTTTCCCGCTGCTTCTTGTGCAGCATCCTGATCCGGTGATCTGCTCGTCCGCAACGATCCCGCCCCTGGCAGCACGCCGCCGACCGTGACCCGGTCGTGAGCCGGCCCGATGTGCGCCGGGGCACGCCCCGGTGCGCTCCGCATGCCGCCGTGGTACGTCCCAAGTCACAGCCGCCGCACGTCCGCGCGCGGGCTGTGCCGAGCGCGAGGAGACCGTTTCGCCATGACCACCGCACCAGCCGCCCCTCGGCGGACCACGGCCGTCGCCCTCGACGTGCTGCACGAGATCGAGGATCGCGTGCTGTGGCTGTCCAGTGCGATCGTGCACCACGCCAACCGGGTGCGCCCCAATCCGTCGGGGCTCAAAGTGGGCGGTCACCAGGCCTCCTGCGCCTCCATGGTGTCGATCATGACGACCCTGTGGTTCCGTCACCTGCGCCCCGAGGACCGGGTTTCCGTCAAGCCGCACGCCTCGCCGGTACTGCACGCCGTCAACCACCTGATCGGTGAGCTGGACGCGTCCTACCTGCCCACGCTGCGGGCCTTCGGCGGCCTCCAGAGCTACCCGAGCCGCTCCAAGGACCCCGACACCGTCGACTACTCCACCGGCTCGGTCGGCATCGGCGCCACGGCGACGATCTGGGGAGCCCTGGCCCGCCGCTACGCCGACAGGAGCGGCGACGGGGGCTTCAAGGGCCGCCAGTACGCGCTGGTCGGCGACGCCGAACTGGACGAGGGCGCGGTGTGGGAGGCCCTGATGGACCCCCAGGTCGCCGACCTCGGAGAGCTGGTCTGGATCGTCGACCTCAACCGGCAGTCCCTCGACCGCGTCGTACCGAACATCGCCGCCGGCCGGCTGCACGGCATGTTCGCCGCGGCCGGCTGGCAGGTGCTCACCCTCAAGTACGGCACCCTGCTGGAGAAGCTGTTCGAGCGCCCCGGCGGGGCCGCGCTGCGGGCGCGCATCGACGCCATGGCCAACCCCGAGTACCAGCGCCTGCTGCGCTGCCCGGCCGACGAGTTGCGCGAGCGGCTGCCCGGCACCGGCGCCGAGGCCCCGGCGATCGGTGGACTGCTCGCCGAGATCGACGACGCCACCCTCATGGAGGCGGTCCGCAACCTGGGCGGACACGACCTCTCCGCCCTCGACACCGCGCTGTCCGAGGTGGACGACCACCGGCCCACGGTGATCTTCGCGTACACCGTCAAGGGCTACGGACTGCCCACCCAGGGGCACCCGCAGAACCATTCCTCCCTGCTGACGGACGACCAGATGCGGCAGCTGGCCGCAGAGGTGGGCACCGACCTCGAGAACCCCTGGGCGGGCTTTCCCGCGGACTCGGCCGCGGCCCACCTCTGCGCCGAGACCGGGGCGCGGCTGCGCCGGGACGCCGTCACCGAGACGGCGCCCCCGGCGATCCCCACCGACATCGGGCGCACCCCGACCGGCGTCGCGACCACCCAGGCGGCCCTCGGCCGTACGCTGCTCGACCTGACCCGCAGCGCGCCGGAGGCGGCCCGCCGGGTGGTCACGGTCAGCCCCGACGTCAGCTCCTCGACCAACCTGGGCGGCTGGGTGAACAAGGTCGGCGTCTGGTCGCCCGCCGAGCGCGTGGACTGGTTCGCCGACGACGCGGAGACCATCCTGCACTGGCGGGAACGGCCGACCGGCCAGCACATGGAGCTGGGCATCGCCGAGACCAACCTGGTCGGCCTGCTCGGCGAACTGGGCGCGACCTGGAGCCGCTGGGGCGAGCCGCTGCTGCCCATCGGGGTGATGTACGACCCCTTCGTGAACCGCGCCCTGGAACCCTGGTCCTACGGCATCTATGCCGGCGGCCAGTCGATCCTGGTCGGCACTCCGTCCGGCGTCACCCTGGCGCCCGAGGGCGGCGCCCACCAGTCCGTCACCACGCCGTCCCTCGGTATCGAGCAGCCCGGCTGCACGACCTGGGAGCCGGCTTTCGCCCTCGACACCGAGTGGACGCTGCTGGCCGCCCTGTCCCGCCTCGGCAGGCGCGACGGCGGCTCCGCCTACCTGAGGCTCTCCACCCGCCCCGTCGACCAGACCCTCGCCCGGATTCCCACCGACCCGGCGGCCCGGGAACGGCGGCGCCGCCAGGTCGTCGCCGGTGCGTATCCGCTGCGCCGGCCGGACGGGGCGAAGGTGACCATCGCGGCGATGGGCGCCGTGGTGACCGAGGCACTGGCCGCTGCGGACCGCCTCCAGAACCTCGGCATCCCGGCCGACGTCGTGTGTGTGACCAGCCCGGGGCTGCTCTACCAGGCCCTGGACGCCCGTACGGGGCACGGTGACGCGCCTGACTGGATCCTGGACCAGGTCTTCCCGGCGGAGCGGGCCACGCCGCTGGTCACCGTCCTGGACGGTCATCCGCACACGCTGGCCTTCCTGTCGAACATCCACCGGGTGCCGATCCGCAGGCTGGGCGTCACCCGCTTCGGCCAGTCGGGCTCCCTGGAAGAGGTCTACCGCTACCACGGCATCGACACCGACAGCATCGTCGGCGCGGCCCTGGACCTGACGCAGTGATCGCGCAGTGATCCGCCGCTGAACAGCCGTGCGGGGCCGACGCGTTGTCGGCCCCGCACGGCTTCGGACCTCCGGCCTCCGATCACCCCTTCGTCGCGGGCTTCCCGGGGGCCGTGAGGAGATCTTCGGCCTTCGGCAGAGTGCCGTGCACCTGGCCCGAGTCGGAGACGGCCTTGATCCAGGGGTTCAGCGCCTCGGCCGAGATCGACGTGTCCCAGTCGGGCAGCGGGGCGGTGGCCGCCATCTGCTTCGGCAGGTCCAGCGTGTCCGACAGGAAGGCCCGTGCCTCCTTCTCGTGGGACCCGGCCCACCAGTCGGCGGAGTCGAGGGCCGCGACGAAGGAGGCGACCGTCTTCGGGTTCTCCGCCGCCCAGTCGCGCTTCGCGATCCACATGCCGGCGACGGCGGGGGAGTCGATCGTCAGGAAGGGGTCGCCGAGCGGCCGGTTCCCGGCGGCCTCGACCGGCCCCATGAACGGCTGGACCGTCGCGACGGCGTCGACCCGGCCGGCGTCGAGTTCGCCCAGCATGTCGGTGAACGGCACCTCGACGAGGTTCACCTCGCTGACGTCCACCCCCGCCCGGTTCAGGGCGGTCACCACCGCCAGGTACAGCGTGCCGGACAGGGACGGCACCGCCATCCGCTTGCCGCGCAGATCGGTCGGCGAGTGGACGGAGCCGTTCTCACCGGCGTACATCTGCGCCTGCATGTGCTCCTTGCTGTCGATGTACGCTCCGGCGACCACGACGATGTCGTGGCCCTGTGCGGCGGCACCGACGACGTCCGCGGGGGTGCCCCAGGCGATGTCGTAGTCCCAGCCGAGTGACGGGGCGAAGGACGTGATCTGTGTGCTCGGACGCTGGGAGATCGTCACGTCGATGCCCTGGTCGGCGAAGTCGCCGTTCTCCTCGGCGAGCAGGGGCAGGCTCGGCGGGGCGGCTTCGACGAGTGCCACGCGGACCGAGCCGTTCTCGGCCTCCTGCGTGTCGGCGGAGGCCGAGCAGCCGGTGGCCGCGGTCATCGTCAGTCCGAGGGCCGCGAGCAGCGCGGTGGCACCTCTCGGTCGGTGCGGGTGGTCGGTCAGGGCTGGGAGTCTCATGGCGCCGCTTCTTCGATGGACGTCTGGACAGCGCCCGCAGGCGCTCGGTGACCTTGCTGCCCCGGTGACGGACGCGGTGCCGTCCCCGGGGTTGTGCCGGCTGACCCGCAGGGGCCGCCGTGGGGCCGGGCCGGCGGTCAGGCGGCGGTCGGGGTGTACTCCACCCCGCCGATCCAGACCCGCCGGACGGCGCGGGTCGCGGTGATGTCGGTGAGGGGGTCGCCGTCGATCAGGACCAGGTCGGCGCGGTTGCCGACGCGGACGGTGCCGCGGTCCCGCAGGCCGAATGCCTGGGCGGGCAGACTGGTCGTGGCCCGCAACGCCTCGCGGTGGGTGAGCCCCGCGCGGACCAGCAGCTCCAGTTCGTGGTGCAGGCTCGTGCCGTACGGCGGCTGCACCGGAATCCCCGGCGTGAGGTTGGCGTCCGTACCCGCCAGGATCCGCGCCCCCGCCCGGCGCAGCGCGGCGACGCTGCCCTCGGCGGCCGCATAGTCCATGCCGGGTATCCCGAGCTTTCCGAAGCCCTCCATCATGGTCAGGGTGGGCACCGCGACGGTGCCCGTCGAGACGTAGCGAGCCGCCACCGAGGCCGACAACGCGCTGTCCATCGGCACGTGGTGGATCATGTCGACGCCCGCGTCCAGCGCCCGCACCACCGTGGCCGTCGAGGTCGCGTGGGCCATGACGAGCCTGCCGGCCAAGTGTGCGGCCCTCGTCACGGCCTCGATGGTCTCCGGCGACAGCCCCGGCTCATCGATGATGATCTTGATGTAGTCCGAGCCCTCGGCGACCCGGGAGCGTACGAACCGGGCGGCCTGGTCGGGACCGGTCAGCACCGCGTCCGCCGGGAAGGCCGGGATCTGGCTCTGCGGGCTCCCGGGTGCCACCGCGGGTGTGCCCGCGCTGCGGATGTCGGTCAGACCGGGCAGTCCGCGCGGCGAGTCGACGAGCGAGGGCGGGAAGGAGGCCATGTCCAGACCGGTGGTCACACCGGAACCGGCCAGCGCGTGCAGGGTGTTGACGTCCCGAAGATGGATGTGCGCGTCGGTCAGCCCCGGGAGCAGTACCGCGCCGCCGCAGTCGATCCGGCGCGCGCCGAACGGGCTGATGCCGATCCGTCCGTTGTCGATGACCACGGTGCGCGGGGAGGTCACCCGGTCGCCGTCGAAGATCCGGGCGTTCGTCAGTGCGGTCTTGTCGCCGAGGTGGATGGTGTGCTCCTGGGCGTGGGCGGAGGCGGGCGCGGCCAGCGCCGACACCCCCGCGACGGCGATGCCGGCCGCCGCGGCCGTCTTGAAGAAGTCACGCCGGTTCGTGTCGTTGATGCACATCGTTGTGCCTTTCTGCCGGGCGGGTGCGGAAAGAACAGCGTTCGTGCCCCGGTCTCCGCGGAACGCCGGCGGTGGTCGGCCGTCGGCACGGTGTGTCCGGGGAGGCGTGACTGCCGCCGTACAGACCCTGGTTGTGCGGGCACGGGCGGACAGTCCGGGTGGCGGCGCCGGTGGGCGCTGGCCGGGCGGCAGCGGCCGAACGGGGCCGGTGCCAGGAGGACGGACCGACCGTAGCCGCTATATGTGATAACAACAACCCTTCGGCATCACCTCTCGTGACCGCCCGCCGACCACCTGGCGGAGGTCGATGCGTTCAAGTCGCCGTCCCGCAGGCATTGACACGTCCCCGTGACGGGCCTCAGCATCACACCCAGTCCGTCCGTGACGCCCGGCGACGCGTCCCGGCGACGTACCGCCCCCGTGTGCCGCACTGCGTCGGCACCACCGGGCGCGCCCCCTTCCGAGCAGCTCCCCCGCGGCATGGCATCCCGTGCCCACTGCGGGGATTCCCGGCCACGAACAAGCGTTCCGGCCCCGGTGCCGCCCCGTGCGGCCGGGCACCGGCCGGCAGCCCCCGCGATCGCGCGTCCCCTGTCACATGCCCTCGCGGTATCGCCGTGGCCTTCCCACGCATGCAGTCCCTCATGAGGAGTACGGACATGAACCCCACCCCCGGCACACCCATGACCGGGTCCCGCCCCGGTCCCGCGGTGGCCCTCGGGCTCGTCATCCTGTGTATAGAGGGGTACGACCTCTTCATCCTGGGGGCGGTCGGCCCCTCCCTGCTCCACCATCCCGACTGGGACGTCACCAAGTCGACGCTGGGACTGCTGGGCAGTCTCACCGCGCTCGGCATGCCCCTGGGCTCCATCGCCGCGGGCTGGGCCGGTGACCTCTACGGCCGTCGCCTGCCCATGACCATCAGCCTGGCCTGGCTCTCCCTGGCCATGCTGGTCAGCGCCGTGGCCGGCAGCCTCGCCCTGTTCGGCGCGACCCGCTTTCTCACCGGCATGGGCATCGGCGCCCTGATCCCCCTGGTGACCGCCTACGTCAGCGAGGCCGCCAACCCGGCCCGGCACTCCCTCCAGGTGGGCACCGCCACGACGGGACTGGCCATCGGCGGCATCGTCACCGGCGTCGTCGGCCGCGCCCTGCTGCCCGCGTGGGACTTCCGCACCCTCTTCCTCTTCGGGGTCGTCCCCCTGATCCTGATCCCCGTGGTGTGGCGCCTGGTGCCCGCCGCGGTCCAGGACCGCCCGGCCGCGGTCGGCACCGCCCCGGCCGCCGAGGCGGAGGAGTCCGGCAACAGGCTTCGCCAACTGCTCGGGCCGCAGTACCGCCGCTCCACCCTGCTGTTCTGGGCGGCCACGTTCACCGGGCTCGTCATCGTCTACGGCGCCAGCACCTGGCTGCCCACGCTGATGGTCGACAACGGATACGACCTCAGCTCCTCACTGGAGTTCTCCATCGCCTTCAACGTCGGTGCCGTCATCGGCACGCTCGGCGCGGCCCTGGTCGCCGACCGCGGGCTGCTGAAGGTCTCCACGATCGTCAGCTTCCTCCTCGCCGCTGTCGCCATGATTGCTCTGAGTACGCCGCAGCCCCGCCCGCTGCTGCTGGCCGCCTCGGCGGTCGCCGGCTTCGGCGCGCTCGGCACCCAGGCGCTCGTCAACATCTACGTCGCCCACGCCCACCCGGCGCGGCTGCGCGGCACCGCGCTGGGCTTCAGCCTCGGCGTCGGCCGCGTCGGCGCCATCGTGGGTCCCAGCTACGTGGCCGCCGTCACCGTGCTGATCAGCTCGTCCCGGGCCGGCTTCTACGCCTTCGTCGTTCCCGCGCTCCTCGGTGCCCTCCTGATCGGGCTGCTGCGGTCGGGCCGCCGTACGTCCGCCGCCGCGCCGGCCGGTGCCGCCGCCGAGGCGGAGGCGCCCCTCGCGCCGTAAGCCGGGCCCGTCAGGACAGGGCGGAGAAGGCGATCTTCTCGTTGCGCGCGAGGTGCCGCTCGACGGCCTCGCCGACCACGGCGGGGTCGCGGGTGCGGAAGGCCTCCACCAGAGCCGTGTGGGCCCTGCCCCGCCGCTCGTGCTCGGCGGGGTCGGGATCGAGCCGGCCGAAGCCGATACGGATGTAGCGCTCTCCCGCTCGCCACAGAGTGGTCAGGACCCGGATGTCCCAGGCGGTCGCGGCCGGCGCCAGCAGAGCGAGATGGAAGGCGTGGTGGTCGTCGTAGATGTCGGCCATGCCGTGCTCCCGGGCGCCGAAGTCGGCCGCGTGCGACTCCAGCCGGTCGAGCTCCTCGTCCGTCAGCAGGGCGCATGAACGCTGGGCGATCTCCGGCTCCAGGGCGCGCCGCAGGCGGTAGATGCCGCGCAGGTCGTCGAGGTCGAGCGGGGCGACGACGGCGCTGCGGCCGGGCCGCATGATGACCAGGCCCTCGCTCTCCAGGCTGCGCAGCGCCTCGCGGATCGGGATGAAGCTGATGTTGAGCATCCCGGCCAGCTCGCGCAGCGAGTACTCCGCACCGGGGGCCAGGGCGCCGGCCAGGATCGCGCGCCGCAGTTCATCGGTGGCCTGGTCCACCACGGACCGCGACATGATGGGCTGGATGGCCCCTCGGGGTGTCGCCACGCTGTGTCCCTCGCTTCGGCCGTCCGGTGGTGGATATCAACTATAACTACGCCCCGGTGCGGCGGCTGCGTGCATGACAAGGATGCCGACAGCGCCCCGCACCGTGAGGGGCACGGTGCGGGGCGCGGAGTCAGCGGGGCGCCGTGGCGCTCAGAGCTTCAGGATGCGCTCGGCGTTGCCGCCGGCGATCTTCCGGCGGTGACCGGGGGACAGGCGCGCCCCGCGCAGGAAACCGACGGCCTGCTCGCTCTTCTCGAAGGGGTAGTCGATGGCGAAGAGGACGTTGTCGATGCCCACCGACTTGATGGCGGCCTGGAGCATGTTGTCGTCCATCACGCCCGAGGTGGTGATGGCGATGTTCCGCGTCAGGTATTCGGAGGGCTTCTTCTTCAGCGGCACCTTGGTGTTGATGTTCCGGATCTGCACATCGAGCCGGGGGATCATGTACGGCAGGAACTCGCCCATGTGGCCCACGATGAGCTTGGCGCCCGGGAAGTCGTCGAAGACGCCGCCGAGGACGACCCGCAGCGCGTGCCCGCCGGTCTCCGCCGCCCAGCTGTAGAGGGGACCGACCAGCTCGGGACGGTCCTTCAGCAGACCCCAGTCACCGGTCGGGGCCGGCGTCGGGTGGAGGTAGATCGCGGCGCCCAGCTCCTCCAACGCCGCCCACACGGGCCGGAACTGCGGCTCGTCCAGGTAGTGGCCGTTCGTGTGGCCGTTGACCAGGAAGCCGGCCATCTTCAGGTCGCGTATGGCGCGCCGGGCCTCGCGCACGGCCGCCTGCGGGTCCTGGAGGGGCAGCGCGGCGAGTCCGCCGAACCGGGTGGGGTGCGCGTCGATGACGGCGGCCAGGGCGTCGTTGGCGACCTGCGCGTCCCGCACGGCGATGGCCGCGTCGGGCTGCATCTGCACCCCGGGCGGGGTGAGGGAGAGCACCTGCATGGTGACGCCGTTGGCGTCCATGTCGGCGAGCCGGTACTCGGTGACGTCGGGCAGCCGCTTGAACCACTCGGCGGTGACCTCGGGCTTGAAGGGAATCGCGCCGTTCAGCGCCGTGCCCTCGGTGATGAGGCCCGGCAGGATGATGGCCTCCTCGATGGCGATGATCCGCAGCTTGCCGTGCGGGTCGGGCCTGCCGCCGTGGGCCTCGGCGACACCGGGCGTCATCAGCGTGGACGCCCCGGCGAGTGCGGCGGTGCCGGCCGCGGTGTTCAGGACCTGACGTCTCGACCACTGGTTGGTGCTCATGAGTGTTGCGTTCCTTTCGGGAGAGGTGTCCCTCACCAGGGGGTGTTCGTGGTGCCTG
The DNA here is from genome assembly GCF_055635195.1 of Streptomyces sp. NPDC111628. Lineage (NCBI taxonomy): Bacteria > Bacillati > Actinomycetota > Actinomycetes > Kitasatosporales > Streptomycetaceae > Streptomyces > Streptomyces sp. NPDC111628. The sequence goes on from NZ_JBVKBZ010000002.1 coordinate 601,227, forward strand.
GAGGGTGGGCAGCAGGGAGTGCGCGGTGCCGGCCGGCGCGCTCTTTGAGGTCCGGCCCGCGGGGATGCGGTGGCCGCCGGCCAGGGCCATCGGTTTCACTTTCCCCATCGGTACCGGACCGCCCCGGCCGCGAGGCAGGTACCTCGGACAGGACGCGGCCGGGGCGGAGTCTGGTGGTCGGCGCGGGCACGCCGGTCGACGTGGCTTCTTCAGGTACTGCGGGAGGCCGATCCGCCGCTCCGGTGTGGGCCGCCGCTCAGGGTGTCGACGAGGGCGAGGGCGTCCTCGGGGGCCTCGTCGCCGAGCCAGGCCACCACCTGGTCCGGGCGGACCACGGCGAGGCGGGCGCCCAGCACTTCGGCGTACGCGGCGGCCACCGGCTCCGGCAGACGGACCACGGTGAGTGGTACGCCCCGCAGGCGCGCGGCCTCCTCGACGGCCGTCACCGACGCGTCCTGCCCGAGGGCGAGCAGCGTCAGGTCGGCACCGAGCAGGTCGTACAGGGACCGGCCGCCCGCCAGGAACAGGTGGGGCAGCCGGGCCCCGGTCCACGCGGAACCCTCCGCGCCCGCCGGCTCGGCGGGGACGATCGGCGAGGCGGCGACACGGAGGCCGAGAACCAGGTCGAGGGAGTGGAACTCCGCCCTCTTGGTCTCCTGGATCCGCGCGCCCGCGGCCCACCGGGCCTCCGCGCCCGCCTCGTCGTCCGCGTCGAGGTCGTCCGCGAGCAACTCGGTGGACAGCACCCGCATGTTGGCGGTCGCCTCACGGATGACGCGCTCCTGCACCGGGCGACGCTCGCTCTCGTAGCTGTCGAGGACGTCCGGCCCGCCCCAGCCCGCCAGCACGGCCGCGAGCTTCCAGCCCAGGTCGACCGCGTCCCCGATGCCCGTGTTGAGCCCGTGCCCGCCGAACGGCGGGTTGAGGTGGGCGGCGTCACCGGCGAGGAAGACCCGCCCGTCCCGCATGCGGTCGACGATCTGCATCCGGGCCGTCCACGGGTCGGTGGACAGCACCTTCGCCTCCACCGGGCGGCCGGCCAGGCCGTCGATGATCTCCCGCGCCTCGCGCTCCCCGGTCTCCCGGTCGACGCCGAAGCCGATCGCCCACCACGTGTCCGTCCGGTCCAGCGGCCCGACCAGCGCGGGCGCCGTCGCGTTGACCACCCAGTACTGCACGGCCGGTCCGTGCGTCACGTGCTCCCACAGGCCCGGGCTCTCGAAGACCATGCCGAAGTTCGGGCGCAGGGCCTCCCCGCCCACGTAACGGGCACCGATCTCGTCCCGCACGACGCTGCGCGGGCCGTCGCAGCCGATCACGTAGTCGGCGGTGACGACGGCGCGCTCCCCGGCGCCGTCCTCGACGGTCACGCTCACCAGGTCGTCGTCCTGACGCACGCCGACGACCTTCGAGCCGAGAACGAGCCGTCCCGGGGCGATCTCCTCGACCGCCTCACGCAGCACCTCCTCCAGGACGTACTGCGGCGCCTGCTGGCCGATCTCCGGAAAGCGGTCGCCCTCCGGGGCGAGGCCCAGGACGCCGGTGAAGCGGGACAGCTCCCTGCCGGTCAGCGAGGTGCAGAACACCACGTCCTGGGACCAGGAGGCGGGCAGCGGGGCGCGCTCGCGCAGCCGCTCGGCCAGGCCCCAGCGGCGCAGGTGCTCCATCGTGCGCACGTTGAGGGTCTTGCAGCGGGGCCGGGCGCGGGACACGGCGGCGCGAGGCTCGACGACCAGGCAGTCCACGCCCCGCCGACCCAGCTCGACGGCGGCGGCCAGGCCGACCGGCCCGCCGCCGGCGACGAGGACCTGGACGTGTCGCGGGAGGTGCTTGTTCTCGACGGAGGGCATCAGTTGTCGTTCTTCTGCCGCGTGGCCCAGTGCGCGCACTCCTCGGCGAACGCGAGCTGCCGCAGCTGCGTCGCGAGGCCGAGCGTGTGGTGGTCGATGCAGTGACCCGTCCCGCGCGCCACGCTCGCGTCGACGAAGGGCGCCGCGGTGAACAACGCGGCGAACCTGGCGACGTTCTCCGGACCACTGCTCCACAGGGCGTCGAACTCGGCGAGCGCGTTGTGCACGGGCACGCGGACCCTCGGGGCGAGGTGGGGCAGGTGCTCCCTCGGCCACTTCGGCGCCTGGATCAACTCCCTTACCGGAGTGGGCGCGTAGGACTCGTGCGCCTGGCGCACCCCCTCCGTCCGGTAGGTGTGCTCGGGGCCGAACATCACCTGGTCCCGCTGGTCGTACGGCAGGTCCACGGTCGCGTCCGCGGGCAGCGAGCCGAGTGCCTCGGCCGCTCCGCCGCTCGGGATGACGGCACCCATGCCGGTCGCCGAGACGCCGATCAGCGGGATGTCCGGCTCGGCGGCGGCGATCATCAGCGCGATCATGCCGCCGATCGAGTGGCCGACGAGGAACACGCCGTCGGCTCCGAGGCGCTCGGTGGCCTGCGCCAGGGCGCCGTTGAGCAGCTCCGCGTGCCGGGTGAAGGTGTTGGCCTCCGGTTCCAGCACGGTGCTGCCGCCGTAGCCGGGGCGGTCGAAGGCCACCACCGGATAGCCGTGCGCGACGGCGACGTCCAGGAAGGACCCCTCGGGGGAGCCCGCGACGTCGAAGTACCGCGCCGTGTACGTGCCGCCGTGGAGGGCGGCGATCAGGGGCTTGCCGGTGGGCTCGGCGGGCCCGGCGACCAGCGCCGTGATCTTGTGTCCGTCGACCTCGAAGGTCAGAAGGTCGCGCTGCTTGGCCATCTGTGGCCTCCTGCCAGGGGTGGGTTCCAGCGTGTCGCGCGGGGTGAGGGAGCGCGCGCGGCGAACGACAACGCACAGCTCGCGGGGGCAGTCGGCCGACCCGGATTCGTGGATGCGAAGACCCGTTTCCGGGCGCCGCCGGCTCCGGTGAGCCTAGGCGCTATATGTGATAACAGCAAGACTTCCGGAGTCCCTGTCGACCCGCTTGATGGACTGCGTGTCGGCCACCGTCCGCAGCATGTCGTCCCCGGTGAACCGCCGGCCGCCCGGAGCGCGCGACGCGGTCGCGGAGACGGCGACGGCCTTCGCCATCAGGAACCGGGAGCCGACGTTGATCTCCTGGGTCCGCTTCCAACGAGCAGCTCGGCGTGGACGGTGCGGCCATGAGGATGCTCCTGTGCCGTGTGACGTTGGCGGAAGCCCTGGGGCGGGACGCGTCGCGCGGACGCGGCCCCGCCCTCGCCGGGCCGCCGTCAGTGGTGCTGCGGCACGTAGTCCTGGGTGATCTGCTTGTACTCCAGGAAGTCCTCCACGGACGCCAGGCCGCCGAGCCGGCCCACGCCGCTGGACTTGAAGCCGCCTTCCTCGAACTCGATGGTCAGGTTGGCCCAGCTGTTGATGGAGATGAGCCCGGCGTCGAGCTGCCGCGCGACTCGCACCGGACGGTCCGCGTCACGGCTCCAGACACAGGCGCTCAGGCCGTACTCGGTGTCGTTGGCGAGGGCGATCGCCTCCTCCTCGGTGTCGAAGACCTGGACGGTCTGGACCGGGCCGAAGGTCTCCTCCTGGACGATCGGCAGTGAGGAGTCGGTGACCGCGAGCAGGGCCGGGTGGTAGAAGGCGCCGCCGGCCAGTTCGGGGCGGGTGCTCGGGCCGCCGCGGACGATCGGCTTGGCGCCGGCCGCGATGGCCGCCTCCACCGCGGCGTCGACGCGGGCCACCGAGGCTTTGTCGATCAGGGGACCGATCTGGCTCTCGGAGTCGGCGGCGGGACCGGGACGCACGCTCTCCAGACGCTGGGCCAGTGCCGCGGTGAACTCGTCCGCGATCTCCCGCTGCACCAGGACCCGGCTGCCCGTCATGCAGAACTGCCCGGCGAAGACGGTGCACGAGGCGACGGCCGTGGCGAGCGCGGCCTCGAGGTCGGCGTCGGCGAAGACCAAGTGAGGGGTCTTGCCGCCCAGTTCCAGCCCCACCCGCTTGAAGTGGGCCGCCGCGCCCTGCGCGATGAGCCGCCCCGTGGCCGTGCTGCCGGTGAAGCTGATGGCGGGCACCCGCGGCGACTCGACCAACAGGCGGGCGACGTCCGAGCCGGACTCGACGACGACGTTCACCACGCCCTTCGGCAGCTCGGGCACCGAGTCGAGGATCTCGCTCATGAGCGCGGCGGTACGGGCCGCCTGCCCCGGCATCTTCACCACGGCCGTGCAGCCCGCGGCGAGAGCCGGGGCCAGTGCGCGGATGCACAGGTAGGCGGGGGAGTTCCACGGTACGACGATGCCCGCGACACCGACGGGCTGCCGGATCGACATGGCCTGGCGGCCGGGTTGGGTGTCGGTGACCCGGCCGTGCGGCTGGACCGCGAGCCCCGCCGCGAAGCGCAGCGCGCGCAGGATGAAGTGCGACTCGAAGCCCGCCTCATGACGGAGTTTGCCGTTCTCCAGGCACAGCGTGTCGATCACCTCGTCCATGCGTGCCGCGTACGCGTCGGCGAGGTGGCTGAGGGCGGTCGCGCGCACCATCGGGTCGAGGCGCCAGTCTCCCCCCTTGAACGCGCGGTCGGCCGCGTCGATGGCCCGCTGCCCCACCTCGGCGTCGGCGTCCGCGTACGTGCCGATCACCTCGCCCGTGGCCGGGTTGATGCTGTCGCGGGTCCGTTCGGAACCGACCCACTCGCCGTCGATCCAGTGCCGTGCGGTGTTGTCCGGGGTCATGTCGGCGACTCCTTGCGTGAGAGGGGTAAGAGGGGAGGTCGGCCTTCAGAGGCCGAGGAGCCGCTCGGCGTTGCCGTGGGCGATCTTCTCGCGGTCGGCCTCGCTGACGGGTGCCGTCCGCAGGAACTCGGTGGCGGCCGCCATCTCCTCGAAGGGGTAGTCGGTGCCGAAGAGGATGTGGTCCGAGCCCAGGGCGAGCAGGGCGCACAGCAGCGGTGCGGCCGAACACACGCCGCTGGTCGTGATGTACAGGTTGTGACGGACGTACTCCGACGGGTTGTCCCGGGCCAGCTCGACGCCCTGATGGTTGTGGTACTCCCAGCGGGAGTCCATGCGCCACAGCGCGTAGGGCAGGCCCTCGCCCATGTGGCCCAGCAGCAGCTTGGCGTCCGGGAAGTCGTCGAAGACGCCGCCGAACACGCACCGCATGAAGTGGGTGGCGGTGTCCGTGCCCCAGCTCCACATCGGACCGATGAGTTCCGGGTGTCCCTGGATGACGTGCGGGACGTCGACGCCGTTGGCCGGGTGGAGGTAGAGCGGCACGTCCAGGCCCGCGGCGCGCTCCCAGACGACGCGCAGCTCAGGGTGGTCGAGGTAGCGGCCCTGGGTGTGCGCGTTCACCAGGGCGCCGCGCATGCCCAGCTCGGAGACGGCGCGCTCCAGCTCGTCGGCGGCCGCCTTCGGGTCCTGCAGCGGCAGCGCGGCGAAACCGGCGAAGCGGTCGGGGTGGTCGGCCACCACGCCGGCGAGCAGGTCGTTCACGGCCGTCGCCCGGGCGATTGCGGTGGCGGCGTCCTGCTCGGCCTGGATGCCGGGGGAGTTGAGGGACAGCACCTGCATGTCCAGTCCGACCGCGTCCATCTCGGCCAGCCGCTCGCCGGTGAGGTCCAGGAGTCGCCGGGACGCCTCGCGCCACTTGTCCGGCTGAAGGATGGCGGCCGCAGAGGCGCCGTACTTCTCCAGCTCGGGTGTGACGAAGTGTTCCTCAAGACCGATGGTCCGCATCGCGACTCCTCGATTTCACTTATATGCATTGACTTCATCGATGGTGAAACGTACGTTCCGTCGGTGTCAACCCTTTGGAACGTCCGAGTAAGTGGAGGTGCCCGATGACGGGTACGGATGTCGCCGCGGTGGGCCCGGTCCCGGACGGGACCGCGGTGGACGTGGTCGTGGTGGGGTACGGTCCGGTGGGCATGGTGGCGGCCGCCCTGCTGGGACGGGCGGGGCACCGGGTCCTGGTCCTGGAGCGCTACGCGGGCCTGTACAACCTGCCGCGCGCGGCCAGTTTCGACGACGAGACCATGCGCACCCTGGCGCGTCTCGGCGTCGCGGAGGAGCTGCTGCCCAAGGTGCGCGTACAGCCCACCTACGAGTGGCGCAACGGCAAGGGCGACCTGCTGATAGAGCAGTCCTTCGCCGCGAACGGGCGCAGCGGCTGGGCCGAGTGGAACATGATGTACCAGCCCGACCTCGAAGAGGCGCTGGACACCCTGTGCCGCTCCATGGACCGGGTGGAGGTGCGGCACTCCGGCTCCGCCGTCGCTCTGGAGCAGACCGAGGACCGGGTCACGGTCACCGTCGAGGGCCCCGGGGGACGCGAGACGGTGGAGGCGCGCTACGTCCTGGGCTGCGACGGCGGCAACAGCTTCGTGCGCTCCGCGCTCGGTGCGGAACTGCACGACTACGGCTTCTCCGAGCCCTGGATGGTGTGCGACTTCCGCTTCCGCCGTCCGACCGAGGTTCCGCGCGCCCTGCAGCTCGGTGACCCGCTGAGCCCCACCTCGATCATCTCGCTCGGTCCCGCACACCACCGGTTCAGCTTCATGCTCGACTCGGTCGGCGACTTCGAGAGCGAGCGCGACCCGCAGCGCGTCTGGAAGCGGGTCGCCTCCTACCTCACCCCCGACGACGCCGACCTCATCCGCGTCGCCACCTACACCTTCCGGTCGCTGATCGCCGACCGGTGGCGCCGCGGCCGCGTCCTGCTCGCGGGCGACGCGGCCCACCAGATGCCCCCGTTCCTCGGCCAGGGCATGTGCTCCGGCTTCCGCGACTCGCAGAACCTCGCGTTCAAACTGGACCTGGTGCTGCGCGGTACCGCGCCGGACGACATCCTCGACACGTATCAGACCGAGCGCGAGCCGCATGTGCGCGCGGTGACCGAGAAGGGCATCGAGTTGGGGCACCTCCAGACCCTGCGCGACCCCGAGCAGGCCGCCGCGCGCGACCGGACGCTGCTGGCCCGCCGCGCGGAGTCCGCCGCACCCGAGCCCATGCGCTTCCCGGACCTGGTGGACGGCCTGTTCACGCGGGGCGCGGAGGCCGGCCGGGGCCGGCTGTCGGTGCAGGGCGTCGTCGACGACGGCACTCGCCGCGACCGCCTGGACCAGGTCGTGGGCGGTGGCTTCCACCTGCTCGTGGAAGAAGGGCATTGGGCCGGGCTGGAGGACGGCCGGTTGCTCGACGACCTGGCCGGGGCCGGGGTCCGTGTCGTCGTCCTCGCTGAGCGGGCGGCCGAGCATCCGCGAGCGGCCGTCGTCCAGGACGTGGAGGGCACCTACCGCGCGTGGATGGCCGAGCTGGGCTGCTCGGCCGTAGTGGTCCGACCCGACTTCTACGTGTACGGCACGGCGAGCGGCTCCGACGCGGTGACCGGGCTCGCGACCGAGCTGCTGGGCGCGATCCACGGCAACGCGACAGCCCGGGAGGTGGGGCCGGAAGCCTGATGCCCCTTCCGCGGCCCCGGTGTTGTCCCCGGCGGACGGTTCAGGGCCACGGCGTCGGGCCGGTCACTATGATCGCTTCCGTGAAGACACAACCCCCCTCCGACTCCGCGCCCGGCGAGGCGTCGCCGGCCCGGCAGGGCATCCAGTCCGTCGAACTGGCGATGACGGTCCTCCAGGCCCTGGAAGAGGGACGGGGGCCGATGAGCCTCACACAGATAGCCGCCGCCTGCGGCATGCAGCCCAGCAAGGCCCACCGCTACCTGGTCAGCCTCGCCCGGGTCGGCCTCGTCGCCCAGTCGCCCAGCTCCGGGCGCTACGACATGGGTCCGGCCATGCGGCGGCTCGGCGTCGAGTCGCTGCGCAGGATGGACGAGGTCGCGCTGGTGAGCGAGCACCTGCCGGGACTGCGGGACAGCACCTCGCACGCGGTCAACCTGTCGGTGTGGGGCGATCACGGACCGGTCGTCGTGCGCTGGGAGTACGGCGCCCACGCACTGCCGATCACCGTCCGGGTCGGTGCCACCATGCCCCTGCTGACCTCGGCCATGGGAGGCGCGTTCCTCGCGCACCTGCCCGAGCAGCTCACCGAACCGGTGCTGCGCGGGCAACTGGAGGCGGAGACGCTGGACGCGGCCACCCGGGACCGCGTCGACCGGATCAGGGCCGGGGTACTGCGGGAGGGTGTGGCCACCACCGTCGGGGGTGTCATTCCCGGTATCACCTCGGTGGCGGCCCCCGTGTTCACCGCGGGTGAGTCCTTCCCGCTCGTCGTCACCCTGGTGATGCCCGCACGGGGCGTGACGGAGGAGGACGTGGCACGCCTGTCGGACGAACTGCTGCGTTCCACCCGTGCCATGTCCGAAGTGCTGGGTTACGCGGTGGACCAGCACCGGCCGTAGGACCCGGGGCCTGCGGCCGAGTGCATGTTTCCTGTGTTGGGTAAGGATTGCTTGTCTACTCAGGAAAACTTAGTATCAGGCCAGGACCCTGGAAAGGCGACGTCGAACATGAGCAAGCTGGAAATCATCGTGGCGAGCACCCGCCCCGGACGCCTCGGCCCGAGCGTTGCGCGCTGGATCGAGGCGGAAGCCGCCACGCACGGAGGCTTCACGGACATCGAGGTCGTGGACCTCGCCGAAGTGGACCTGCCCTTCATGAACGAACCCCACCACCCGCGGTTCGGCCGCTACACCCACCAGCACACGCGCGACTGGAGTGCCAAGGTCGCCGAGGCGGACGCCTTCGTGTTCGTCATGCCGGAGTACAACTACGGCTACAACGCCGAACTCAAGAACGCGATCGACTACCTCCACAGCGAGTGGCGGTACAAGCCGGTCGGCATGGTCAGCTACGGCGGCGTGTCCGCGGGCACGCGCGCGGCGCAGATGATCAAGCAGGTGGTCACCACCCTGAAGATGACGCCGGTCTTCGAGGCGGTGTCCATCCCCTTCGTGCAGCAGTTCATCGACGACGACAAGCGTCTGGTGCCCAACGACGTCATGACCAGCTCCGCCAAGGCGATGCTCGACGAACTGGTGCGGTTCACCGACGCCCTGCGCCCGCTGCGCGCCCCCGTCGCGTCGTGACACCCGGACCGGTGCCGGAGGATGGGGACATCCACCCGGTCTGCGTGCGTTTTCACACGGCGATCGAGATGATCGGCACCCGCTGGACCGGCGCGATCCTGCGGGCGCTCTTCACGGACCAGTGCAGATACGCGCAGATCAAGGCCGCCGTCCCGGGAGTGAGCGACACCATGCTGGCGCAGCGGCTTCGGGAACTGCAGCGCGACGGCCTGGTCGAGCGTCATGTCGTACCCGTGACACCCGTGCAGGTGGAGTACCGACTGACACCCAAGGGACACGACCTGGAACCGGTCCTCGACGCGATCATCGCGTGGTCGCACACCTGGATCCCCTTGCCGGGCCCCGACCCGGCCTCCTGACGCTTCCCGGGTCCGCCGGGGCGAGCGACGACGCTGTGTGCCGTCCCTGCCGGGAAGGCGAGGGTGTCGGTGCCGGGACGTGATGATTGCACCGGCCCGTCGGGAGGCGGTGACGACGAGCATGAACGCGGGGCGACGTGACCGACGGCGGTTCGCCGGCCCAGGTGGCCCCCCGCCGGTGAACGCCTTGTGGAGCGGCCGCCCACGGAGATCCTGCGTCGGTCCGTCCTCCGCCTGCCGGCCGACCCCGACGCTGTTCCCCCTGGGCGGCTGCCGGACAGTGGCACGGCCAGGCTGCGGTGCGGCTCAGGGAAGACCGTTACGGTGTGCTACCGCGTCGACGGGCTGCGGAATCCCGCCCGGTCACGGGCCCTGCTCGCACAGAATCGCGTGCCGGAGTACCCGGGCCGCCGCCCCCGCGGCGCTGACCGGCGTGCCAAACCTCATCGAGCGGCGCCTGACCGCCCACCCGGCCTTCGGCTCCGCCACCTCGCGGGCCGTCCCGCCTGACGGGACGAGACATCCGGAAGTCGCCGTGTCCGCCGCCCCCCAGCGGCGGACACGGCGTGTGCCGCGGCGCGTCGCCCTCCCCCGAAGGCGGCGCGCCGCGGCCGGCCCCCGGCGCCGGTCTGTGGCCACGGCGCACGGGTGCTTGTGAGCCGCGCGGTCACCAGTACATGACCGCCGTCTCGCCCGCACCCCACGAGGAGTACAGGCGCACCCGGACGACATAGCGGCGGCCCTTGACGAAACGGGCCCTGATCGTGGCGTTGCCGGAGGTTCCCCCGTCGTCCTGTCCGGCGAAGTAGCGGGGCACACCCTCCCGCTCCTCGAAGACGACGACGACGGCGTCGCTGTCACCGAAGGTGCCCACGGTGTACGCGCGGGTCTCCGGCGGATCCACGCGGAAGTCGGCCTGCTCGCCGGGCCCCAGACCCAGCGGCACCGAGCGGAACGGCACCAGCGGACCGGGCCGGCCGGTGGGCGGGTACCAGCGCAGGGCGAACTCCTTGTCGGCGGCGGAGAGCGTACCGGGCGGGCGCAGGCCGGAACGGTAGTGCTCGGGCTCCAGTATCAGGCCCGAGGAGAACGGGTACTCCATGATCGACTGCGGGTCCCAGACCGGGCCGTTGGCCTCGTCGCCGTCGAGCTTGCGCAGGATGTTGTGGAAGGTCCGCTCCCGGCTCCAGTGGTTGGGCGGGCCCGCCAGCTCGGCGTAGACGGCCTCGTCGTCCCAGAGGATGCCCGCGAACGGGCTCTGGTGCTCGTGCAGCATGCCGAGCGCGTGCCCGATCTGGTGCAGGGCCGTCGCCCGCTCGCCCGGTGCGGTCAGGTCCCAGCCGAAGTTCATCGTGCGGTCGTTCAGACCGACCCCGAGCGCGTCCTTGCCCACCGCCGACCACGACCCGTCGCCGGGCTGGAAGCCGATGCGCAGCTCCGCCTCCGACCGGTCGCGGACCTCTTCGAGGCCGAGGCCGATGCCGAGGTCCTGCCACTCCCGGAAGCAGTCGCGCACCACGTCCCGCTGCTCCTCGGTCCCCGCCCACGAACCCCGCCGGGGCCGCCCGGTACCCGGCATCGGGACCACCGAGGCGTCGGTGTCGCCGCCGAGGAAGCAGTAGTGCAGCACGGTGGCGTTGACCCACATCCGCTGCCCGCCGACGAGCGCGGCGACGCGCTCGACGGCCAGCCCCGGCGGAAGCACCGGGGCAGGCTGCTGCGCGAGCGAGCAGTAGCGTGCGGTCATGGCCATCAGGGTGCCGTCCGGCGCGGTCCCGGCGCCTGAGTCGGGGGGTACTCAAGTCACCCTGTATCAGGGATGAGTATGCCGACTCATGTTGCCGTGACGACTTCTCTGCGGGACGCGAAGAGGCTGGAGACCCCCTGGCCGTTCACCGGGCGGGCGGACGAACTGGAGCTGGTGCGCCGGTCCGTGGCGGCCGGACGGGGCGGCCTCGTCGTGACGGGCCCGGCGGGCGCGGGCAAGACCAGGCTGGTGACGGAGGCCGTGCGCGGCACCGACTGCGCCCGCGCCGCCGGGACGCCCGAGACCCGGGACATCCCCTTCGCCGCCTTCGCCCACCTGCTGCCCGAGACCGTCACCCTGCACCGCGCGGTACAACTCCTGTCCGGCGTACGGCTGCTGCTGGTCGACGACGCGCACCTGCTCGACGCCGCCTCCGCCGCCCTCGTGCACCAGCTCGCCGTGCACGGCCGCACCCGCCTCCTGGTCGTCGCCACCGACGGTGCTCCCGTGCCGGGCGCCGTGTCCCGGCTGTGGTCCGGGGAACTGCTGCCGCGCCTCGCCCTGGAACCGCTGCCGCGCGAGGAGACCGCCGAACTCCTCACGGCCGGCGCGGACACCGTCCTGGAGCCGCTCACCGTCGACCGGCTGCACCGCCTGTGCCGGGGAGACCTGCGGCTGCTGCGCGAACTGCTGACCGCCGTCCGCGAGGGCGGCCGGCTCGTGCCGGTGCCGGACACGGACCAGTGGGCATGGCGCGGACCCGTGCCGATCACCCCGGAGGTCAGGGAGCGCACCGCCCAGGTACTCGACCGCCCCCGCACCGAGGAGCGGGAGACGCTCGAACGCCTCGCCTTCGCCGAGCCCTTGCCCCTGGACCTGGACCTGGACGCGCTCGACGTACGGATCCTGGAGAACCTGGAGGCCGAGGGCCTGGTCACTGTCGACGACCACGGCGCCGGCCGCCTCACGCACCCCCTGCACGGCCCGGTGCTGCGCGCCGCCGCGGGCCGGCTGCGGGCCCGGCGCCTGGCCCGCACCCCGAACCGGACGGGCCCCGCCCTGGAGGCGGAGCGGGCCGCCCTCGCCCAGCGTATCGAGCAGGCCGACGTACGGCCGGTCGAGGCGCCGGTGGGGGAGTGGCTGGCCGCGGAGGGAGTGCCGCTGCCGGCCGGGTACGCGGCGCTGCGGGCCCGGTTCGCCCTGTTGGGCGGGCGGCTGCGCGACGCCGCGGCCTGGGCCCGAGAGGGCCTGCGGACCGACCGAGGCGATCCGGCCTGCCTCGGCGAACTCGCCCTGGCCGTCGCACAGTCGGGCGACGGACGACTCGACGGCGACGGGGCGGCCGGTGCCGGCGTCTGGGCCGCCGCCGCGCGCGGCGACCTCGACGAGGCGGTCCGGACGCTCCACCGGGGCGATCCGTACGACGCCGTCCGGCTCGGCGCGCCCGAGCGCGCGGGCGGCCGGCTGACCGGCGTCTTCGCCGTGCACGCCGACGCCCTCGCGCGGGAGGACGGGCCGACGCTCGACCGGGTCGCCGATGAGCTGGAGCGACGTGGATTCCTGCTGTTCGCGGCCGAGGCGAGCGCCCAGGCGGTACGCGCCCACCGCGACCCCCGGTCCGCCCGCACCGCCCGGACCCGGGCCGCCGCCCTCGCCCGGCGCTGCCAGGGCGCCCGCACCCCCGCACTGTCCGGCCTGGTGCTGGGCGAACTCACCGCCCGGCAGCGGCAGATCGTCACGCTCGCCGCCGCGGGCCTGAGCAACCGGCAGATCGCGGAGCGGCTGACCCTCTCCGTCCGCACCGTCGGCAACCACCTCTACGGCGCCTACACCCGCCTCGGAGCGCGCGACCGCGGCGCCCTGCCCTGGCTCATGGAACTGCCCGAGTCCCAACCCGCCTGAGCCTTCGGCCGGGTGCCGGGTGCCGGGTGCCGGGTGCCGCGTACCGGGTACTGGGGTGGCGGGCTCAGGCCGCCCCGAACGCCGTGAAGGCCCACCCCGTCGCCTGGTGCACCGCGTCGCCCGGCAGCGCGGCCCGCGCGTCGCGCAGCGCCTCCGCCAGGGACAGGCCGGCCTCCAGCCCCTTGTGCAGCGCGAGCATCAGGGGCACCACCGCGGCGTCGTTGACCGGCGCGGTGCACGCCACCACCCCGGCCGTGCCCAGCGGCAGCAGCGCGGTGACCAGGCCGAGCAACTCGTCGGCGCCCACCGACGCGAAGCGCGCGGTGTCGCAGCACGGCAGGATGATCCGGTACGGGCTGCGGTCGAGCCGCTCGAAGTCGTGCACGATGAGCGGCCCGTCGGCCATCCGCAGCGACGAGAACAGCGGGCTGTCCGCACGGAAGGTCCCGTGCGCCGCGATGTGCGCCAACGCGGCCCCGTCCAGTTCCCGCAACACGCTGGGCACCCGTGCGTCGTCGCCCTCCAGCACGACGGTCCCGCCCCGCACGGCGGCGACCCCGGGGGCACCAGGACGCGCCCGCCGGGCAGCGTCGCCCTCCCGCCCGACGACCTCCCCGCCGTCGCTGTCGACGAGCAGCGAAACACGCCTCCCGTCGCCGTCCGCCGCGGCCGGCTCAGCCAGCCCCCCGCGCTCCCGCCCGCCCCGCGGCGGCACCGCGAGCGCCCCGGCGGGCCGTCCGTGCTCGCCGCGGTACGGCCCGCCCTGCGACGGCACCCGGCGCGCTCCGGGCGACGGTGCGTGTTCGCCGCGGTCCGGTCCGGCCTGCGGCGGCACTGAAGACGTACCGGCCGCCGGTGCCTGCTCCGTGCGACCGGGTCCGCCCGATGCGGGTGCTTGGTACGGCCCGGCGGGTTCTCCGTGCACCCCGTGCTCTCCGCGCTTCCCGCGCTTCCCGTGGTTCCCGTGGCTCCCGTGGTCCGGCGCGGCCTGCGGCGGCGTGGCAGCCGGGCCGGTCGGCTGTGGGTGTTCGGCGCGGTCCGGTCCGCCCTGTGGCGGTACTTGGTGTGACCCGGTCGGTTCGCCGTGGTTCCCCGGTCGCCGCTCGCCCTGGGGCGGCGCCGAAGGCATGTCGGCCGGCTCTGCTCGTCCTCCGCGCCCCCGTCCCGGCGGCCGCGCCCCCGCGTACCGCTCGGAGAGTTCCGGCACCTCGGCGCCGCCGCTCGCCAGGCCCGGGCCGCGGACCAGGACCTGGCGGCCGCCGGGCGGGGGAGCGGTGTCCCTCGCGCGCAGCCAGCTGCTCGCCGACGGCGACACGCTGAGGACGCGTTCCCGCAGGACGGGCAGCAGCGCCCACGGCACCCGGTGCAGCCGGCCCGGCGGGACCACGACGACCGGGCCGGAGCCGAGGTGGGCCGCGGCCGGTCCCAGCAGCAGGTGCTGGAGGCGGGCGCCGGCCGCCTCCACCAGGGGCAGCCGCGCCTCGGCACCGGGATGGGCCAGCCGCCGCAGACCGGCCTGAACGTGCTCGGCCTCCCGTTCCGCCTCGGCCAGCAGCCCGGCCTCGAAGCGCCGTACCCGGCCCTGCCCGCACAGCAGCACGTGCACCCGCCCGTCGAGCACCGCCAGCTCCACCAGCCGCACCTCGTCGCCCAGCCGCCGCAGCAGCCGCCGCACGTCGAACCGGTCGCCGTCGCCGGGCGCCTCGCCCCGCATGTGCAGGGTGCGGGAGCGGATCTCCCGCTCCAGGCGCCGCTGTTCGCGCTCCAGCGCGGGAGCGGGCCGGCCGCCGTCGGTGCGGGCCTCCTCCGCGCGGGCGGCCAGTTCCCGGAACGCCGTCATGGCGGTCAGCAGCACCGGATCGGCCGGCGGCCGGGTCGGCGGCGCCGACAGCACCGTCGCCCGCCAGCGCTCGCTCCAGCCCAGCAGTCGCCGCGGCCCGCCCGAGACCAGCGACGCCCGCTGCGCCAGCGCCGCCAGCTCCGCACCCTGCGCGGTGGCCCGGGCCCGCAGCTCCGAGGCGCCCAGCGTCATCCGGTGGTCGTCGAGGACGTCCAGACCGCGCCGGCAGGCCTCAAGAACGCCCCGCGCCGACCCCGCCGCCCGCGCCCGCAGCGCCTGCGCCGCCCAGCCCGTCATCCGCGCCAGCGGCGGCCCGCTGTGCCGGCTGCGCGCGGCCACCGCCAGATGCCGTTCCGCGTCCGCGGTCCAGCCGAGGTCCAGCGCGATCCGGCCCGCCAGGAGCGAAGCCTCCGGCGCGGCCGGCGCACCGAAGGCCGCCAGCCGCTCCGCCACCGCCGCCGCGTCCGCGACCAGTCGCCCCGACCCGCGCCCGGTGGCGACCCGCGCCTCGATCAGCACCAGCCGGGCGTGCGTCTCGTACCAGGTGCGCCGCTGCCCGGCGAACAGCCGCACCGCGACGGCCGCGCGCGCCAGCGCGGTCTGCGGCTCGTCCGCCAGCCGGGCCGCCCGCGCGGCCACCAGCAGCAACTCCGCCTTGCGGGTGGACTGCCCGCCGATCCCGTCCAGCGCCGCCACGGCCCCGTCCGCCTCCGCCAGCGCCTCGGTGGCGAGCCCCGCCGCCATCAGCACCTCGCAGCGCCGGATGGTGAGCATGAACGTCGGCGTGCCCAGCTTCGCGTACCGCTCCTCCGCCTCGTCGAGGAGCCGCAGCGCCGCGGGTACGTCAC
Source organism: Streptomyces sp. NPDC111628 (assembly GCF_055635195.1). Classification (NCBI taxonomy): domain Bacteria; kingdom Bacillati; phylum Actinomycetota; class Actinomycetes; order Kitasatosporales; family Streptomycetaceae; genus Streptomyces; species Streptomyces sp. NPDC111628. Next base: position 616,921 of record NZ_JBVKBZ010000002.1, read on the forward strand.
CCGACCGGAAGGCCGCCAGACCCCGGCTCTCCACCGCGTCGGCCTTGTCGTGTTCCTGGCCCGTGGTGTCCCACAGCGCCTCCGCAGCGGTGAAGTCGGCGTCCGCCCGCTCCACCGAGCCCAGCGCCAGGTGCACGGTCGCCCGCAGTGTCAGCGCCCGCGCCGTCCAGATCACGTCCTCCGCCTGCCGCAGCACCGGAATCGCCCGCCGTACGTCCTCCAGCGCCTCGCCGTGCCGGCCGAGCACCCACCACACGTACGCCCGCCGGAACAGCACCCGCGCACGCGTGTGGCCGCTCCCGCGCGCCACGCCCCGCTCGAACGCCTCCAGTCCCGCCCGCGTACGCCCGGCGTGCACCAGCGCGACCCCGAGCGTGGCCAGGACGTCCGCCTCCCGCTCGGCCGAGTCCGCGCGGGCGGCGAGGTCGCGGGCGCGCCGCAGATGGGCCAGGGCGCGCCGGGTGTCGCCGAAGTCCCGCTGCCAGATGCCGATCACCTGATGGGCGACCGAGGCGTGCAGCGGCGAGGGATCGGCGCCGAGCAACTCCTCCGCCCGCGTCAGCGCTTCGCCCGGGGCGGCGAACACCATCGGCAGCAGGTCGAGAACCGAGTCGTTTCGCGCTGTCACCCCACGGATGGTAGTGCTCCGGAACCACGCCCCACAGGTTCGAGTCTGTATCAATCGGCCGCCCCGGGACTCTGATTGACGACCGCCGGCACCACCCTGGTCACATCCTCGGTCACACCCGCGGTCACGCCCGAGGCCCCGGCCGTCGTCACCGCCACCGCCACAGTGGAGGACAAGAATGGCACCACAGCGATTCCGCGAGCAGTTCGACCAGATCCAGCGCTCGATGCCGGACGTCCCGCTGGCGATGGGCCCGGACGACTCCGCCGAGTTCTTCTACGAGAAGGGCGTCGTCCTCGCCCGCGACGGCGAGGAGGCCCGGCTCGTCGAGGACACCGTGCGCGACCACTTCACCACGATGGCCGGACTCACCCCGGACCACGTGCGCCGGGCGAGCCCCGAGTCCAACCGCACCGGCATCACCCGCATCCAGGTCGCCGACCCCGGGGAGGGTGCCCGCGACGGCGACCCCACCGTCGCCCACGCCCTGCGCTCCCTCAGGACGGTGGAGGGCCGCGCGGGCCGCCGGCTGATCAGCCGCAACCACGTCGTCTCGATCGCCGTCAACGCCTGCCCCGGCGACGAGCCCGTCCCCGTCCCGCTGAGCGAGCCGCCCAACCCGGCCGCCGACGGGACGCCGTACGACGCCGCGACCGCCGTCGGCGTCCTCGTCATCGACACCGGCCTCATGCACGACTACCGGTCCTACCCGCTGCTGGCCCACACCGAGGGCGACGCCCAGATCAGGGAGTGCGGCGACGACGGCGTCCTCTGTCAGTACGTCGGACACGGCACCTTCATCGCCGGGCTCGTCGCCGCCGTCGCGCCCAACACCGAGGTGACGGTCCGCAACACCCTCAACGACGCGGGCGCGATCCTGGAGTCGGAGCTGGGCGAGAAGCTCTTCGAGGCCGTCGACCGCGGCGGCTGGCCCGAGGTCCTCAGCCTCTCCGCCGGCACCTCCAACGGCCGCACCGACGGCCTGCTCGGCGTCCACGCCTTCATGGAGGAACTCCGCGACCAGCGCACCCTGCTGGTCGCCGCCGCGGGCAACAACGCCAGCGCCACGCCCTTCTGGCCCGCCGCCTACGCCACCCTGCCCGGCTGGGAGGACTCGGTGCTGTCGATCGGGGCGCTGCGCTCCGACGGCGAGTTCGGCGCCTGCTTCAGCAACCACGGCGGCTGGGTGCGGGCCTACGCCCCCGGCGAGCGCCTCACCAGCGCCCTCACCGGCTTCGGGACGCCCGTGCCGTACGTCTACCAGCATTCCACCTACGACGCCTGCCGGTTCGGCTTCACCTATGCCTGCACCTGCCAGTACCCCCGGCACAACGGGGTGCTGAGCGAGCCGGGCGAGGCACCCGCCAAGCCGGACCAGGTGATGTTCGAGGGGCACGCACAGTGGAGCGGCACCTCCTTCGCCACCCCCGTGGTCGCGGGGCTGGTCGCCTCCCGCATGACGGCGCACAAGGAGACCGACCCGCGCGCGGCCGGCCGGCAACTGCTCGCGGCCAACACCGAGTACGCGGAGGTGCGCGGGGCGCACGTGCCCGCGCTGCTGCCGCCCACCTGGCGCCCGGTCCCCGTCGACCCGTCGGAAGGCGGGTCGTGAACGGCCTGCTGACGGTCGGAACCATCCACTCCACGGCGTACGATGGCAGGTCGTACACGAGGGGTGGGACCGTGGACCGTGCAGATGTCGGGGCGCTCGTCCAGTCGGCGGCCGACGGGGACGCGGCGGCCTGGAAGTCACTGGTGGACGGACTCGGCCCGCTCGTGTGGTCCGTGGCCAGGTCGCACGGGCTGTCCGACGCCGACGCGCACGAGGTGTACCAGACCGCCTGGTTCCGGTTCGCCCAGCACCTGGGGCGGATCCGGGAACCGGAGAAGACCGGCTCCTGGCTGGCGAGCACGGCACGGCACGAGTGCCTGAAGCTGCTCAGGGCCTCCAAGCGGTGGACGCCGACCGACGATCCACAGCTGCTCGACCGGCCGAGTGAGGACCGTACGCCGGAGGAGTCGGTGCTCGACTCCGAGGAGGCCGCCGCGCAGACCGAGCGCGTACGGCTGCTGTGGCAGGAGTTCGAGGAACTGGGCGAGCGGTGCCGCCAGTTGCTGCGGGTGCTGATCTCCTCGCCACCGCCCAGTTATCAGGAGGTGTCCGCCGCGCTGGGTATCGCGGTGGGCAGCATCGGGCCGATGCGCCAGCGCTGTCTGCGCCGGCTGCGGGCCCGGCTGGAGGCACGGGGGACGAAATGAGCGATCTGAACGACGAGCACGACGAGCACGACGAGCACGACGCCCAGGACGCGCACGACGCGCGTGACGGGGAGCTGCACGACGGTCTCCTGGAGGAGGAGCTGCGGCAGGCCGCCGCGATCCTGGACCCGGTCCCGGCCGAGCTGCGGCGGATCGCCGTCGACGCCTTCGTCCTGCACGACCTGGACGCCCGCGTCGCCGAGCTGACCTTCGACTCGCTGGTGGACGGCATCCCCGTCAGGGGGGAGACGGACCCGCCGCGGATGCTGACCTTCCGCACGGACGCGGTGACCGTCGACGTCGAGGTGACCGCGGACGGTCTGATCGGCCAGCTGCTGCCGCCGGGTCCCGCCGGGATCGAGGTGCTGAGCGGCCCGCGGGCCCACGCGCGGCTGACGGCGGACGACATGGGCCGCTTCACCGGCGACGCCCCGCCCGCCGGTCCGTTCGCACTGCGGCTGCGGACCGGCCGGGAGGTGGTCGTGACGGAGTGGCTGCGGGCCTGAGCGCGCCGCCCGCCGGGTGCGGGTGACCAGGTGCGGGGCTACCAGGCGCAGGGCAGCGTGCGCGGGCCCCTGATCATGGTCTTGCGGCGCCAGGCCACCTGCTCGGCCGGGACCGCGAGCCGCAGCCCCGGCAGCCGGTCGAGGAGCGTGTCGACGAGCAGCTCGGTCTGCATCCGGGCGAGCACGGCGCCGGTGCAGAAGTGGTGCCCGTTGCCGTACGCCAGGTGCGGGTTGGGGTCGCGGTCCAGGTCGATGCGGTCCGGGTCGGGGAAGACGTCCGGATCGCGGTTGGCGGCCAGGTACGAGACGTACACCGGCTCACCGGCGGCGATGCGCGTCCCGTGCACCTCGACGTCCTCCAGGGCGATGCGGGCGAGGCCCACCGACGTGCGGTGCGAGATCCAGCGCAGCAGCTCGTCCAGCGCCGCGCCGCGCGCCTCGGGCCGCTCGCGCATCCGCGCCATCAGCTCGGGGCGGGTGAGCAGCAGGTACAGCATCTGGCCGACGTTGTGCGTGACGGCCTCGCCGCCGATCTGCAGCGGCCCCGCGAGCCCGACGGCCTCCGTCTCGCCGACCTCGCCGCGGCGCACGGCGGCGCCGAGCATCGCGTACACGTCGGTGCCGTCGCTGCCGGCCCGGGCACGGACGGTCTCCGTGATCCACCCGTACAGGCCCTGCTTCGCCCGCTCGGCGGCCTCGGCGCCGCCGGAGGTCGAGATGATCTGCCGGGTCCAGGAGTGCACGCGCTCCCGGTCGGCGGCCGGCACGCCCATCACCTCGCTGACGACGGCGATCGGGAAGGGCTCCAGGACCCGCTCGACCAGGTCGGCCGGGGGGCCCTCGGCCAGGATGCCGTCCACCAGCCCGTCGAGGATCTCCTGCGCCCGGGGCCGCAGCCGCTTCGTGGCGCCGACGGTGAAGGCACCCGCGACCGCGTGCCGCAGCCGGTTGTGGTCGGGCTGGTCGGCGAAGGCGAGCGAGCCGGGGCGCGGCTTGAAGTGCGGTGCGAGGCGGGTGATCTGACGGCGGGTCACCTCGGCCCGTCCGAAGCGCACGTCGTTCGTGATCGCCTTCACGTCGTCGTACCGCGTCGCCAGCCAGGCCCAGCCCTCGCCGTGCGGGAGCCGGACGCGGGTCAGCGGCCCCTCGCGCATCAGATCGGCGAGGACCGGATCGAACTGCGGACCGTCCAGGTCGAGTGCGGGCCAGTCCCGTACCGGGGGCGGCGACTGGCCGGTGAGCGTGGTGGTCTCCTGCGTCATCCCCCCACCCTCGCCGCGCACCCGCCCGGCTGTCGCGCGGGAGTGCTCCAGCCGGTGGGGACCGGACTCCAGGCGGTGTGGACCGGCCGCTCGTCCTCAGCCCGACACGGCGTCGACGAGCGCCGCCAGCGACCCGGCGAGCCGGGACAGCCCCGGCCCGGCCGGACCGCCCGGCTCCGTCATGTAGGTGTCCCGGCGGATCTCCACCATCAGCGCACCGACCTCGCTCCGCGTGCCGTAGAAGTCCAGCGGCACGTACGTCCCGCCGAACGGGCTGTCCAGGCCGGTCTCCCCGCAGGGGGCGAACGCCTCCCGGGCCGCGGCGAGCAGCTCGGGCGGCGTGTGGAAGGCGTCGGTGCCCAGGCAGACGGGCGGGCGCGGGCCCTCGCCGTGCAGTTCGTAGGGGAGCGGCTCGGCCGGGTAGGAGTGCACGTCGACGATCACAGCCCGGCCGGTGGCCGCGATCCGGTCGGCGACGGCCTCGGTCATCGCCCGCGCGTACGGCCGGAAGTACCGCTCGATCAGCGGCGCGGGGTCCGTGTCCGCGGCGCGCAGCACCTCGCGGTGCGAGGTCCGCGTGTACACGGCGCCCATCCCGACGGCCGTCATCTCCTCCCGCTCGTCCGGGAACCGCTCCGGGTCCACCACCAGCCGCGACATCCGGTTCACGAACCGCCAGGGCGTGAGACCGGCCAGTCCGGCGGCCCGCCCGGCGATCTCCGCGGTGTGCGAGTCGGTCATGTGGTCCAGTTCCCGCTCCAGCTCCGCGTCGGACAGGACGAGCCCGGTCCGGACGTCGGCCGGAACCTCGCGGGAGGAGTGCGGCACGTGCAGCAGGACGGGGGAGCGCGGGGCGCCCGGCAGCAGCTCGAAGGCGGGCGGGGTGTCGGTCACGGGGCGGCTCCCGGGGCGTTGTCAGTGGGGTGCGGCAGGATCGCGGGGACGATGCGGGGCAGCGAGGACAGGGGGCGTCATGCCGATCACCAATCAGCGGGTGACCGCACATCGGTTTCTGGGGGATCTGTACGAGGACGACTACTTCCCCGATCACCTGGTGGACCGGGGCAGCGAGATCCTGCTCCGGCTGTGTGCCCGCGTCGAGGCGGACCGGCCGGCCGGGCTGGAGGCGCTCTACGCGCTGACCCACGCGGCCACCGAGGAGTTCAACGAGCTGGAGGCGGCCTTCGAGGAGGCGGGCAGCGAGATCGAGACCACGGCCCGGGAGGAGATCGGCGAGGCCTTCTGGTTCGTCGCCCAGGCCTACGGCTTCCCGGACGCGGACCCGGAGGAGCTGATCGCCCCACGGGAGTGGTGAAGAGGCGGCACCCCGCCTCCGAGGGGACGGAGACGGGGTGCGGGGGTCCGTGCGGGCCCGGTGAGGATCAGGCGAAGGACGCCAGCGCCTCGTTCCAGGTGGCCGACGGGCGCATGACCTCGGCGGCCTTCGCCGGGTCGGGCTGGTAGTAGCCGCCGATCTCGGCAGGCTTGCCCTGGACGGCGTTCAGCTCCTCGACGATCTTCTGCTCGCTCGCGGTGAGCGTCTCGGCGAGCGGGGCGAAGGCCTTGGCCAGGTCCGCGTCGTCGGTCTGCTTCGCCAGCTCCTGCGCCCAGTACAGGGACAGGAAGAAGTGGCTGCCGCGGTTGTCGATGCCGCCGACGCGGCGGGTCGGGGACTTGTCCTCGTTGAGGAAGGTCGCCGTGGCCCGGTCGAGGGTGTCGGCGAGGACCTTGGCCTTGGTGTTGCCGGTGGCCTCGGCGTACTGCTCCAGGGACGGCACCAGCGCGAAGAACTCGCCCAGGGAGTCCCAGCGCAGGTAGTCCTCCTTGACCAGCTGCTGCACGTGCTTCGGGGCCGAGCCGCCGGCACCGGTCTCGAACAGGCCGCCGCCCGCCATCAGCGGGACGACCGACAGCATCTTGGCGCTGGTGCCCAGCTCCAGGATCGGGAACAGGTCGGTCAGGTAGTCGCGCAGCACGTTGCCGGTCACCGAGATGGTGTTCTCGCCGCGGCGGATGCGCTCCACCGACAGCTTGGTGGCCTCGACCGGGTTGAGGATCCGGATGTCCAGGCCCTCGGTGTCGTGCTCCGACAGGTAGGTCTTCACCTTGGCGATCAGGTTGGCGTCGTGGGCGCGGCCCTCGTCCAGCCAGAACACGGCCGGGTCGCCGGTGGCGCGGGCGCGGGTCACGGCCAGCTTCACCCAGTCGCGGATCGGCGCGTCCTTGGTCTGGCAGGCGCGGAAGATGTCACCGGCGGAGACCGTCTGCTCCAGCACGGCGTTGCCCGCGGCGTCGACCAGGCGGACGGTGCCCGTGGTGGGGATCTCGAAGGTCTTGTCGTGGCTGCCGTACTCCTCGGCCTTCTGCGCCATGAGGCCCACGTTCGGGACCGAACCCATGGTGGAGGGGTCGTAGGCGCCGTTGGCGCGGCAGTCCTCGATGACGGCCTGGTACACACCGGCGTAGGAGGAGTCCGGGATCACGGCGAGGGCGTCGTGCTCGCCGCCGTCCGCGCCCCACATGTGACCGGAGGTGCGGATCATGGCCGGCATGGACGCGTCGATGATGACGTCCGAGGGCACGTGCAGGTTGGTGATGCCCTTGTCGGAGTCGACCATGGCCAGCTCCGGGCCCTCGGCGAGCTCCGCGTCGAAGGACGCCTTGATCTCGGCGCCCTCGGGCAGGGACTCCAGGCCCTTGTAGATGCCGCCCAGGCCGTCGTTCGGGGTGAGACCGGCCTTGGCGAGCACGTCGCCGTACTGGGCGAAGGTCTTCGGGAAGAAGGCGCGGACCACGTGGCCGAAGATGATCGGGTCCGAGACCTTCATCATCGTGGCCTTCAGGTGCACCGAGTAGAGGATGCCCTCGGCCTTGGCGCGGGCGACCTGCGCGGTGAGGAACTCGCGCAGCGCGGCGACGCGCAGCACGGAGGCGTCGACGACCTCGTCCTTCTTCACCGGCACCGACTCGCGCAGCACCGTGGTGGTGCCGTCGTCGCCGACCAGCTCGATCCGCAGGGTGCCGTCCTCGGCGATCACCGCGGACTTCTCGGTGGAACGGAAGTCGTTCTCGCCCATGGTCGTCACGTTGGTCCTGGACTCGCCGGTCCAGGCGCCCATGCGGTGCGGGTGGGTCTTGGCGTAGTTCTTCACCGACGCCGGGGCGCGCCGGTCGGAGTTGCCCTCGCGCAGGACCGGGTTGACCGCGGAGCCCTTGACCTTGTCGTAGCGGGCGCGGACGTCGCGCTCCTCGTCGGTCTTCGGGTCGTCCGGGTAGGCCGGCAGCGCGTAGCCCTGGCCCTGCAGCTCGGCGACGGCGGCCTTGAGCTGCGGGATGGACGCCGAGATGTTCGGCAGCTTGATGATGTTGGCGGCGGGCGTCTTGGCCAGCTCGCCCAGCTCGGCGAGGGCGTCCGGGATGCGCTGGTCCTCGGTGAGGTACTCCGGGAACAGGGCGATGATGCGGCCGGCCAGCGAGATGTCGCGGGTCTCGACCGCGACACCCGCCTGCGAGGCGTACGCCCGGACCACCGGCAGGAACGAATACGTCGCCAGGGCCGGGGCCTCGTCAGTGTGTGTATAGATGATGGTCGAGTCAGTCACCGGGTGCTCCGCTCCACGTCTGCAACATTGCTCGACATCAAGATATCTCGTGATCGACCCGGGCTCGACAGGGGTCGCACGGAGATTCCGGCCACGTAGCGCTCAGGGGAGCGGGACGATCTCCTCGCCCGCCCGCTGCTGCGGCAGGACCACGGCCCCCTGCTGGAGCGCGACCGTCCGGGCGGGCGACGGGATCCGGATGCCCTCCGCGCGGTAGCGCCGGTGCAGCCGCTTGATGAACTCGTGCTTGATCCGGTACTGGTCGCTGAACTCGCCCACGCCCAGGATCACCGTGAAACCGATCCGCGAGTCGCCGAAGGTGTGGAAGCGGATCGCCGGCTCGTGGTCCGGCACCGCGCCGCTGACCTCCGCCATCACCTCGGCGATCACCTCGGTCGTCACCCGCTCCACGTGGTCCAGGTCACTGTCGTAGGACACCCCGACCTGGACCAGGACCGTGAGCCGCTGCTCGGGTCGCATGAAGTTGGTCATGTTCGACTTCGCGAGCTGCCCGTTCGGGATCACCACCAGGTTGTTGGACAGCTCGCGCACGGTGGTCTGGCGCCAGTTGATGTCCTCGACGTAGCCCTCCTCGCCGCTGCTGAGCTGGATGTAGTCGCCCGGCTGCACGGTCTTGGAGGCGAGGATGTGGATGCCCGCGAAGAGGTTGGCCAGCGTGTCCTGGAGGGCCAGCGCGACCGCCAGACCACCCACGCCCAGGGCGGTGAGCATCGGCGCGATGGACACGCCCAGCGTCTGCAGCATCACCAGGAAGCCGATGGCCAGCACCAGGATCCGGGTGATGTTGACGAAGATCGTGGCCGACCCGGCGACCCCGGACCGCGACACCGTCACCGTCCGCACCAGACCGGCCACCACCCGTGCCGCCGTCACCGTCGCCACGAAGATCAGCAGCACCTGCAGCACCTGGTTGACGCTGTGCTGCACCGTCCGCGTCAGCGGCAGCGCCGCCGCCGCACCGGCCACCCCGGCCGCGATCGCCGCCCACGGCGCCATCGTGCGCAGCGCGGCCACGATCACGTCGTCGCCGCCCCAGCGGGTGCGCCCGGCATGGCCCGCCAGCCAGCGCAGCAGCAGCCGCAGCAGGAACGCGCCCAGCAGACCCGCCCCCAGCGCGATGCCGGCGGGCAGCAGATGGTCCATGGTCAGGTCCTCGGTCACCGGCCGCCTCCAACGGAACGCCTACGGGATGTCTACGGGATGTCGGGGATGCGCGACCCGGCCGAACCGCAAGGCAGTTCGACCGGCGCGAGGGCTCATCCTGCCGTATTCCGGGCGGTGTTCCGTACCGCGCCGAGGAGCGGAACGGGGCGTTTCAGACGATGCCCTCGGCGAGTTCCGCCTGTTCACGGTCGTCGCCGTAGGCCGCGGTCGTCGGCGTGCCGTACGAACGGCGGGCGACGAACCACCACACCGTGGCCAAAACCAGTACGACGACCAGGGCGACGGCGGCGTAGTTCATCGTGCCGACCGTCACCGGGGACGACTGGGGGAGGCAGAACAGCACGGTGACCAACGCCACCCACACCACCGCGACCCACCCGACCGGCCTGCTCCACCGGCCCAGGTTCCAGGGCCCCGGCGTGAACCGGTCGCCGGCCCGCAGCCGCAGCAGCACCGGGATGGCGTACGCCGGGGTGATGCCGATGACGTTGATGGCGGTCACCGCGCCGTACGCCGTCGCCGAGTACAGGGACGGCAGCGCCAGCAGACAGGCCACCGCCACCGACAGCCACACCGCGGCGACCGGGGTCTGGGTGCGGGCGGAGACCTTGCGCCACAGCGACGAGCCGGGCAGGGCGCCGTCCCGGCTGAACGCGAACACCATCCGGCTGGCGGCGGCCACCTCGGCGTTGCCGCAGAACAACTGCGCCACGATCACCACGAGCAGCAGCGCGCTCGCGCCGTCCGTGCCCAGCCCGTCCAGGAGGATCTGCGCGGGCGGCACCCCGGTCGCGGTGTCGCGGGTCGCGTCGTAGTCCTGGATCGCGAAGGTCAGTCCCGCCAGCAGGACGAAACCCGCCAGCCACGACACCCAGATGGCCCGCACGATGCCGCGCGCCGCCGACACCGAGGCGTTCGAGGTCTCCTCGGACAGGTGGGCGGAGGCGTCGTAGCCCGAGAAGGTGTACTGCGCGAGCAGCAGGCCGATCGCCGCCACGTACAGCGGGTTCTCCCAGCCGGTGTCGTTGACGAACTCGGTGAAGACGAAGGACGGCGACTGGTGGTGGTCGGGGACGATCACCAGGGCGCCGACGATCAGCGCGACACCGGCCAGGTGCCACCACACGCTGACCGAGTTGAGCACACTGACCAGCCGCACGCCGAAGAGGTTGAGGGTGGCGTGCAGCAGCAGGATCACGACGAAGATCAGCATCGTCTTCTCCGGCGTCGGTTCGAAACCCCACTGGAGGTTCAGGAACGCGCCGGTGAACAGCGCCGCCCCGTAGTCGATGCCGGCGATCGCGCCGAGCAGCCCCAGCAGGTTCAGCCAGCCGGTGTACCAGCCCCAGCGGCGGCCGCCGAGCCGGTCGGCCATGTAGTACAGCGCGCCCGAGGTCGGGTACGCGCTGGTGACCTCGGCCAGCGCCATCCCGACGCACAGCACGAACAGGCCGACGCCCGCCCACCCCCACAGCATCACGGCGGGGCCGCCGGTGCCCATGCCGAAGCCGTACAGGGTCATGCAGCCGGAGAGGATCGAGATCACCGAGAAGCTGATCGCGAAGTTGCCGAAGCCGCCCATACGGCGGGCCAGCACCGGCCGGTAGCCGAGTTCGCGCAGGCGCTGTTCCTCGTCGGTGGCGGACGGTTCAGAGGGGCGGGGCATGGCAAACCTCCGGGGACGGAAGAGTGGGGGGTCAGGGGCGCCGTCGGCCGTGGCCACGGCCGCGGGCGGCCGAACGGCTGCGCGTGCGGGCCTGGAGGAACACCTCCACCGCCCGCCCGGCCGAACCGTCGCCCGGGGCCCGGCAGGCCCAGGGCAGCGGCGTCCAGTAGGGTCCGAGCGCGTCGAACACCTGGTTCGCCTCCCGGAACCGGAGGGCGCCCCACAGGGCGTGGGCCAGGTGGTTCAGGTCCGGCAGCGACCGCTCGTCCAGCGGGGAGAGCGTGAACCAGGAGTCGAACGCCTGCCGGGCCTCACGGGTGGCGTCCTCCGCCACCCAGTGCAGATCCAGTGCCGCCTCCCGCGCGCCCGAACGGCGGTAGCGCTCCACCCGCACGTACAGCGGCAGCACGTGCAGCGCCGAGCCCGGCGGCGCCGACCCCGCCGCCCAGTGCGCGAACCCCGCCGCCTGGGCGAGGCGTTCGGAGCCGCCGCGCGGATAGAAGAACTGCAGCATGCGGTGGTGCGCCTCCCGGTTGTACGGGTCGCGCTTTCCGGCCTCGGCGAGCAGCCCCCACGGTCCCGGCGGCAGCATCGGCTCCGGCGGCGCCATCCGGTGCTCCTCCCAGCGCAGGCCCTCGTCCAGCCGGGCCAGCGCCAGCAGACACACCCACGGCACCGGGTCGTGGGGCGCGGCCCGCGTCGCCGCGTCGCAGGCGTGCCAGGCCTGCAGCCACAGTTCGCGCGTGCGGGGATGGGCCTCGCGGTGCGCCCGCAGCGCACGCTCCACGACCACCCGGGCGTGCATCACCGCCGCCGCCACGCTGTGCGGCTCCTCGGCGAGCCAGGCCCGCACCACATCCGTACCGGCCGCTGAGGCGGCCAGCACCTGGGTGCGCCGCGTCCACTGCGACCAGGTGCCGGTCTGCTCCAGCAGGATGCGCATCGACATCCAGCGCCCGGCCCGCACCTCCTGGAGGGCCGAGCGCAGCGCGGTGTCGTGTCCGGCGGGGTCGTAGGCGGGCTGTGCTCCGTCCCTGGCCATCACACGCCCGCTGCGAGGAGCGGAACGGACCGTACGGCAGCATGGCGTGACAAACAGCCCTCCCCGGGGGCGGCGGTGCGGTGGTCGAGCGGTCGGCGCACACTATAGAGGCGGAGGTTCCGCCTCTGTTCACTTTTGCCACAGCGGCGCAAAACCGTTGCCACCAGGGCGAACTGACTGACAGTCAGTCACCCTTGACGCGGTGTGTCCGTGCGGGCAGGCTGGCGCGCAGTGATCGCCGAGACCCTCGGCGCGGGAGCCGGGAGGTGTGGATGCCGGACGCGGTACTCGCCGTCGACCAGGGCACGTCCGGCACCAAGGCGCTGGTGATCTGCCCCGAACGGGGCGTCGTCGGCACCGGATTCGCCGAGGTCCGGCCCCGGTACCTGCCCGGCGGCCTGGTGGAGGTGGACCCGGAGGAGCTGTACGGCTCGGTGGTCGACGCCGGGCACCGGGCGCTCGCCGACGCCGGTGAGCCGGTCACCGCGCTGGGCCTGGCCAACCAGGGCGAGACGGTGCTCGCCTGGGACCCGGACACCGGCCGCCCGCTCACCGACGCACTGGTCTGGCAGGACCGCCGGGCGGCATCCCTCTGCGCCGAACTCGACGGCCACGCCGACGAACTGCGCCACCTCACCGGCCTGCCCCTGGACCCGTACTTCGCCGCGCCGAAAATGGCCTGGATACGACGGCACCTCACCCGCGCGGGACAGGTCACCACCTCCGACAGCTGGCTGGTCCACCGCCTCACCGGCGCCCACGTCACGGACGCCGCGACCGCCTCCCGCACCCAGCTCCTCGACCTCGACCGCGCCGAGTGGTCGCCGCGCGCCCTCGAGCTGTACGGCCTGACCGGCGAACGGCTCCCGGCCGTCGTGGACAACGCCGCCCACGTCGGCACGACGCGCGCCTTCGGGCCCGAACTCCCGCTCACCGGGCTCGCCGTCGACCAGCAGGCCGCGCTGCTCGCCCAGCGCGTCACCGAACCCGGCACCGCCAAGTGCACCTACGGCACCGGTGCCTTCCTCCTCGCCCACACCGGCGGCACACCGCGCCGGGGCGCCTCGGGCCTGGCCGCCTGCGTCGCCTGGCGGCTCGGCGGCCGAGCCGACCACTGCCTGGACGGCCAGGTGTACACGGCCGCCTCCGCCGTACGCTGGCTCACCGGTCTCGGCGTCATCAGCGGCGCGGCCGACCTCGACCCCGTGGGCGCCACGGTGCCCGACACCGGCGGCGTCACCTTCGTCCCGGCACTGGCCGGGCTGGCCGCCCCCTGGTGGCGCGGCGACCTGCGCGGCTCGCTCACCGGCCTCGGTCTGGACACCGCCCCCGGGCACCTGGTGCGCGCCCTGGTCGAGGGCCTCGCCGCCCAGGTCGCCGAACTCGCCGACGCCGCCGCGACCGACCTCGGCACCCCGCTGACGGTCCTGCGCGTCGACGGCGGCCTCACCCGCTCCGTGCTCCTCATGCAGACCCAGGCCGACCTGCTGCAACGCCCCGTCGAGGTGTCCGCGCTGCCCGACGCCACCGCGCTCGGCGTCGGCACCCTCGCCCGGCTCGGCGCGGACCCGTCCCTCACCCTCGCCGAGGCGCTCCCCACCGCCGGACCCACCACCGTGTACGAGCCCCGCATCACCACCGACGAGGCCACCGAACGCCGCACCCGCTTCCGCGAGGCGGTCACCGCGCTGCTCGCCGGGGGCCCCGCGTGACCGTCACCGTGTCGGGGGCGCCGCCCGTCGAGCCGTACGACGTGGCGATCGTCGGGGCCGGGGTCGTCGGGTGCGCGGTCGCCCGGCGGCTCGCACACCACCCGGGGCTGCGCGTCGCCCTCGTGGAGGCGCAGGACGACGTGGGACAGGGCACCTCCAAGGCGAACACCGCCATCCTGCACACCGGGTTCGACGCGGTGCCCGGCTCGCTGGAGGCCCGGCTCGTGCGCGAGGGCTCCCGCGAACTCGCCGCCTACGCCGCCGAGTCGGGCATCCCCGTAGAACGCGTCGGCGCCCTGCTCGTCGCCTGGGACGAGGAGCAGCTCGCGGCGCTGCCCCGCCTCGCCGAGAAGGCCCGCCGCAACGAGTGCCACGACACCCGCCTCCTCGGCGCCGCCGAGCTGTACGCCCGCGAACCCCACCTCGGCCCCGGCGCGCTCGGCGCCCTGCACATACCCGGCGAGAGCATCATCTGCCCGTGGACGACGACCCTCGCGTACGCCACCCAGGCGGTCCGTGCCGGAGTCGACCTGCACCTCGAAGCGCCGGTCACCCACGCCGGTCGCACGGACGGCGTCCACCGGCTCGACACCCCGCGCGGCCCCCTGCACGCCCGGCGGCTCGTCAACGCCGCCGGACTGCACGCCGACACCCTCGACCGGAGCCTCGGCCACGACGACTTCACCGTCACCCCGCGCCGGGGCCAGCTCGTCGTCCACGACACGTTCGCCCGCGCCCTGGTCCGCCACATCCTGCTGCCCGTCCCCACCGCCCTCGGCAAGGGCGTCCTGGTCGCCCCCACCGTCTACGGCAACGTCCTGCTCGGCCCCACCGCCGAGGACCTGGACGACAAGGGCGACACGGGCTCGACGGCCGAGGGGCTGCGGCGCCTGCGCGCACAGGGCCGCCGTATCCTCCCCGCCCTGATGGAGGAGGAGGTCACCGCCGTCTACGCGGGCCTGCGCGCCGCCACCGAGCACGACGACTACCGGATCGCCGCCCACCCCCACCAGGGCTACGTCGCCGTCGGCGGCATCCGCTCCACCGGCCTCACCGCCTCCCTCGCCATCGCCGCGCACGTCACCGGCCTCCTCGCGGACACCGGCCTCGACCTCGGCCCCCGGCGCCCGCTCGAACCGGTCCGCATGCCGAACCTCGGCGAGGCCTTCCCCCGCCCGCACCAGCGGCCCGACCTGGTCGCCGCCGACCCGGAGTACGGCACCCTGGTCTGCCACTGCGAACGCGTCTCCCGCGGCGAGATCCGCGACGCCCTCGCCGGGCCGGTCCCGCCCCGCTCCCTGGACGGACTGCGCCGCCGCACCCGGGCCCGGGCGGGCCGCTGCCAGGGCTTCTACTGCGGGGCGGCGGTACGCGCGTTGTTCGAGGAGGCACAGGGGTGACAAGTCGACAGGCCGACGCCCTGGTGGTGGGAGCCGGGCCCGCCGGGCTCACGGCCGCCGCCCGGCTCGCGCGGACCGGCGCCCACGTCGTGGTCCTGGAGCGCGAGCAGTCGCCCGGGGGAGTCCCCAGACACTGCGCGCACCGGGGCTTCGGCGACCGGCCGCACGTCCTGACCGGCCCGGCCCTCGCCCGCCGCCTCGCCGACGCGGCCGCCCGCGCCGGAGCCGACCTGCGCACCGGCGTCACCGCCCTCGACTGGGCGGGCCCGCGCGCCCTCACCACGGTCGGACCCCAGGGCGCGGACACCCTCGCCGCCCGCGCGGTGGTCCTGGCCACCGGCGCCCGCGAACGCCCCCGCGCCGCCCGCCTCGTCCCCGGCACCCGCCCCGCCGGCGTATACACCACCGGCGAACTCCAGCAGGCGGTCCACCTGTACGGGCAGCACATCGGCTCCCGCGCGGTGATCGTCGGCGCCGAGGGCGTCTCCCACGCCGCCGCGGACACCGTACGCGCCGCCGGAGCGGAGGTCCTCGCGCTGGTCACGGAGCTGCCCCGGGCCCCCGCCGCCCCCGCGTGGGCCCTCCCGGCCCGGCTGCGACAGCGCACCCCCGTGCTCACCGGCACCACCGTCACCGAACTCCTCGGCCGCGGGCGCCTGTCGGGCGTGCGTGTACGGCACCGCGACGGCCGCACCACCGTGCTGCCCTGCGACACGGTGGTGTTCACCGGCGACTTCGTCCCCGACCACGAACTCGTCCGGCGCGGCGCGCTGACCCCGGACCCCGGCACCCGCGGCCCCGCCGTGGACGGCGCCCTGCGCACCTCACGGCCCGGCGTCTTCGCGGTCGGCAGCCTGCTGCACGCGGTCGAGAGCGCGGCCACGGCGGCCCGCGAGGGCGCGCACGCCGCGACCGCCGTACGCGAGTGGCTCCAGGACGGCACGGGCACCGCGGACCCGTACTGGCCCGGCGGCGTCCCCCTCCTCGCCGGCCCGCCCCTGCTCCGCATCGCCCCCAACCGCGTCACCCCGGACGACCGCCTCCCCTACCTCCTGCGCACGGCGGTCCCGCTGCCCCGCCCCACCCTGTACGTCACCCAGGACGGCCGCCTCCTGCACCGCGAGCGGTTCCACCCCACCACCGCCGTCCCGCACCGCCCGCTGAAGCTGACGGCCCGCTGGACGCACCGGGTCGACCCCCGGGGCGGGCCGGTCCACGTCACCGTCGCCCGACCGCACCCGGGATGACCTGCCCGGCCGCCGCTCAGATCACCCGCATCCGCACCAGCGCCGCCAACGTCAGCGCCCCCGGCAGCAGCGGCAGCCACACCGTCAGCAGCCGGAACGCCAGTACCACCGCCGTGGCCACGGCCGCCGGCCCGCCCGCCGCCACCAGCGCCACGACCAGCGCCGCCTCGACCGAACCGATGCCGCCCGGCGTGGGCACCAGCGCCACCGCGACCGTCGCCGCGAGATACGCCACCGCCATGTGTCCGGCCGGCAGCGGCAGCCCCAGCGACCGCCCCACCAGCACCAGCGCCGAGGCCTGCAACAGGGGAAAGGCCAGCGCGCCGCCCCACAGCGCCAGCGCGCGAACCGGGCGGGCATGCACCGACCGGGCCTCGCCCAGTGCCGTCCGCAGGAAGGAGAGCAGCGCCCCGCGCAGCCGCGGCAGCAGCGCCAGCACCACCGCCGCCACGACCGGGACCGCGCCGGCGGCCACCAGCAGCGGCCCCACGGCCCCCTCGGGCAGCAGGGTGCCGAGCCGCAGCGCGCCGGGGAACGCGATCAGCAGGGCGCCCAGTACGGCGAGGCGGCCGACGCTCTCCGCCAGCAGGTAGAGCGCGAGCGCGGCCGAGGAACGGGCCAGCGGCAGCCCGCACACCGTCATGAACCGCAGGTTCACCGCGCTCGCGCCCAGGCCCGTCGGCAGCAGGTGGTTGGCCGCGCCGGCCGCGAACTGGGTGGCCAGCAGCCGCCGCGCGGGCAGCCGCTCCACCACCGCGCCCTGCCGGGTGCAGGCGGCGGCGACCCAGGTCAGACAGGTCGCGCCGGCCGCGGCCAGCAGCCAGGGCCACCGGGCCGTGGCGAGCTGGCCGAAGCCGTCGGCCAGCACGGACCGGTGCCGCACCGCGACCACGCCCACCAGGAGCAGCGGGAGCACACACAGGATCCGTCGGACCGGGAAACGGTGCAGAAGTGGCTTCTCGGAGGCTCGAACCGCAGTCGTCACAGCACAAGACATTCCCCCAGGCGCGCCAACTACGGGTGGCCGACGCGCGGATTCGGGCTTACGGACCGCGGACCGTGCCGTCTTGACCTCAACGTTGGTCGAGGTTCTACGGTCGTCGGCATGAGTATGGAGACCACGGCGTGGACGCAGCTGTACAGCGTCATGAACGCCAAAGACGAGCGCCGCCCCTTCGCCCGCGCCACGCTGCGCCGCATCGGCGCGTTCGCCCGCCCGCACCGCCGCCGCATCGTCCGCTTCGTGCTGCTCGGGATGGCGACCGCACTGCTCGCCGTCGCCACCCCGGTGCTGGCCGGAAAGGTCGTCGACGCGATCGTGTCGGACGGCGACGAGGGCACGGTGGTCCGCCTCGCGCTGCTCATCGCGCTCATCGCCGTCGCGGAGGCGGTGCTCGGCATCTTCTCCCGCAGGCTCTCGGCGACGCTCGGGGAGGGACTCATCCTCGATCTGCGGACGGCCGTGTTCGATCATGTGCAGCGCATGCCGGTCGCGTTCTTCACACGTACTCGTACGGGAGCGCTCGTCTCCCGTCTCAACAACGACGTCATCGGCGCCCAACGGGCCTTCAGCAACACCCTCTCCGGCGTGGTCAGCAACGTGGTCACCCTGCTGCTCACCCTCGCGGTGATGCTGACCCTGTCCTGGCAGATCACCCTGCTCGCCCTGGTGCTGCTCCCGGTGTTCGTGCTCCCGGCGCGCCGGATGGGCCGCCGCATGGCCCGCATGCAGCGCGAGGCCGCCGCCCTCAACGCCGCCATGGGCACCCGCATGACCGAGCGCTTCTCGGCGCCCGGCGCCACCCTGATCAAGCTGTTCGGCCGCCCGGAGGAGGAGTCCGCCGAGTTCGCCGACCGGGCCCGCCGCGTCGCCGACATCGGGGTGCGCACCGCCACCGCCCAGGCCGCCTTCATCACCGCGCTCACCCTGGTCTCCGCCCTCGCCCTGGCCCTCGTCTACGGCCTCGGCGGCTTCTTCGCCCTGCGCGGCACCCTGGACGCGGGCGCCGTCGTGGCGCTGGCCCTGCTGCTGACCCGCCTGTACGCGCCGCTCACCGCGCTCGCCGGGGCCCGCGTGGAGGTCATGAGCGCCCTCGTCAGCTTCGAGCGGGTCTTCGAGGTGCTGGACCTGGCCCCGCTCATCGACGAGAAGCCCGACGCCCGCCCGGTCCCCGCCGGCCCCGTCGCCGTCGAGTTCGACGACGTCCGCTTCGGCTACCCCTCCGCCGACAAGGTCTCCCTCGCCTCCCTCGAAGAGGTCGCCACCCTGGACACCCGCGGCGGCGAAGAGGTCCTGCACGGCCTCTCCTTCCGCGCGGAACCGGGGCAGACGATCGCCCTCGTCGGATCGTCCGGCGCCGGCAAGTCCACCATCGCCCAGCTGCTGCCGCGCCTGTACGACACCGACGGCGGCACCGTCCGCGTCGGCGGCGTCGACGTGCGCGAACTGAGCACCCGGTCGCTGCGCGACACCGTCGGCATGGTCACCCAGGACGGCCACCTCTTCCACGACACCGTCCGGGCCAACCTGCTCCTCGCCAGGCCGGGCGCCACCGAGGGCGAGCTGTGGGAGGCGCTGCGCCGGGCCCGCCTCGCCGACCTCGTACGGTCCCTGCCGGACGGGCTCGACACCGTGGTCGGCGAGCGCGGCTACCGGCTCTCCGGCGGCGAACGCCAGCGCATGACCATCGCCCGGCTGCTGCTGGCCCGCCAGCGCGTCGTCATCCTCGACGAGGCCACCGCCCACCTCGACAACACCTCCGAGGCGGCCGTCCAGGAAGCGCTCACCGACGCACTCCAGGGCCGGACGGCCGTGGTGATCGCGCACCGGCTGTCCACGGTCCGGGCGGCCGACCGCATCCTGGTCGTCGAGGCCGGCCGCATCGTGGAGAGCGGCACCCACGAGGAGCTCCTCGCGGCCGACGGCCGCTACGCCCAACTGCACCGCACCCAGTTCGAGCGCCCGGCCCTCGACAAGGCCGCGTAGGCCGGCCGCGGGGACGCTACTGCGGGCCGGGTGCCCCGGCCCGCACCGGCAGATCCTGCTCCGCCCAGACGACCTTCCCGTCGGGCGTGCGGCACGAGCCCCAGCGCCGGCACATCATGTTGATCAGCTGGAGGCCGCGCCCGCTCTCGTCGCTCACGTCCGCGTGCTGGATCTGCGGCAGGTCGGGGCCGGAGTCGGAGACCTCCACGGACAACCGCTCGTGCCGCAGCAGCCGCAGCTCCCCGGGGGCGTTCCCGTACCGCAGGGCGTTGCCGACCAGCTCGCTGACCACCAGCTCCGTGGTGTCGACCAGCTCCTGGAGCCCCCACCGCTCCAACTGCTCGCGCACCGCCGTACGGGCCTGCCCGGCGGCCTTGCCGTCCGGCGGCAGCGCCCGCACGTACACGTCGCACTCCGGACCGAGCGGCCGGGCGAAGGCGGCCAGCACGATCGCGTCGTCCGACCGGTCGCCGCCGACCCGCTCGGCCACCGACCGGCACTCGGTGCCGTCCTCGGGCACGCCGCCGCCCACCGCCTCGCGCAGCCGCTCCAGCTGGGTGCCCAGGTCGGCCGTGCGCGACCTGATCAGCCCGTCGGTGTACAGCGTCAGCCGGCTCCGCTCGGGCACCGGCCGCTCGACCGGGTCGTACGGGATCACCCCCGTCCCCAGCGGCGCCCCCGCGGGCACCTCCAGGAACGACACCGTGCCGTCCGGCCCGGTCAGCAGCGGCGGCGGGTGTCCGGCGCTGGCGATGCGGTAGGTGCCGCGGTACGGGTCGTAGACCGCGCACAGGCAGGTGGCGACCTGGTCCTCCTCCAGGTCGCGGGCGGCCAGGTCGAGCCGGGCCAGCAGCCGCTCGGGCGCGATGTCCAGCGCCATCAGGGTCCGGGCCACCGTGCGCAGCCGCCCCATGGTCGCCGCGGCGGCCAGCCCGCGCCCCATCACGTCGCCCACCATCAGTGCGGTGCGGCCGCTGGGCAGCGCGACCACGTCGAACCAGTCGCCGCCCACCGCGGCCGGATCGGCGGCCGGGTCGTAGCACGAGGTCACGTCCAGACCCGGGGTGCTCGGGCTGGACCGGGGGAGCAGCGCCCGCTGAAGGGTGACCACGTGGTCGCGCTCGCGTCCGTAGAGGCGGGCGTTGTCGATGCAGACGGCGGCCTTGGAGGCCAGCTCCATGGCCAGCGCGACGTCGGTCCGGTTGAACGGTGCCCGATGCCCGGCCCGGACGAAGTCGGCGAGCCCCAGCAGCACCCCGCGGGCGATCAGTGGCACCGCCAGGTAGGAGTGGACGCCGGCCCGGCGCATGATGTCCGACGACTCGCGCGAGGGGGCGATCACGGCGAAGTCGGCGCGCGTCATCCGGGACACCAGCACCGGCCGGCGGGTGGTGAGGCACCGCTGCCCCAGCCGGTCGGCGGTGTGCACCGACAGCTCGCCGACGGGATCGGGTGCCAGGTCCAGGCCCTCGACCTCCGACACCGCCATGGCCCTGAGCCGCGGTGCCTCGCCTCCCGTGACCCGGTCGCCCTCCTGGAACCGCAGCACCGAGTCCAGCAGGTCCACGGCGGCACCGTCGGCCAGCTCGGGCACGGTGAAGTCGGCCAGCTCCTCCGCCGTCCGCCGTACGTCCAGCGTGGTGCCGATGCTCAGGTCCGCCGCGTTCAGCCAGGCCAGGCGGCGGCGCGCGCCGAGCGCCTCCGACATCGACCGCAGCGCGCCCCGTGCCGCCCGGTGCCCGCTCAGGAGGGGATTCGGGGGGCGGCGGAGCCCGCCCAGCCACGCTCGTTCCCGCACGCGTCGCCTCCTCCCACGGCCTCCTGTCCTGATTCTGCCCTGCCACGGGACGACCGGCGACGGCGGACCCCCCTTCGGTGTCCGCACCGGCAGGGGGGTGCCGCCCGGCGACGGCTCAGGCGCGCAGCCACACCGCCGTGTCCGACGGCAGCCGGCCCGCCTCGTCCAGCGGTCCGCTGACGAGCAGGACGGCGCTGTGCGCGGGCAGCTCGATCGGCGTCGCGGACAGGTTGACGACGCACACCGGGCCGCCCGCGCGCCGGAACGCGAGGACGCCGTCCGGCGCGGGCAGCCAGTCCAGGCCGCCGTCGCCGAACCCCGCCGTGGACCGCCGCAGGCCGAGGGCCCGGCGGTAGAGCGAGAGCATCGACTCCGGGTCCGCGTCCTGGCGGTCCGCCGCGTACGCCGACCAGCCCTCCGGCTGCGGCAGCCAGGGCTCGGTCTCCGAGCCGAACCCGCAGTACGGCGCGTCGGCGGCCCACGGAAGCGGCACCCGGCAGCCGTCCCGGCCCGGATCGACGCCTCCGGAGCGGAAGTGCATCGGGTCCTGGATCCGCTCGCGCGGGATGTCCGCCTCGGGCAGGCCGAGTTCCTCCCCCTGGTAGAGGTAGACGGAGCCGGGCAGGGCCAGCGTCAGCAGCGCGGCGGCCCGTGCGCGCCGGGTGCCCAGGGCCAGGTCGGTCGGGGTGCCGAAGGCCTTCTTCGCGAAGTCGAAGCCGGTGTCCGCACGGCCGTACCGGGTCACCGTGCGGGTCACGTCGTGGTTGCAGAGCACCCAGGTGGCCGGGGCGCCGACCGGGGCGTGCTCGGCCAGGGTGTCGTCGACGGTGCGGCGCAGCCGGTCCGCCTCCCAGGGGCAGGACAGGAAGTTGAAGTTGAAGGCGGTGTGCAGTTCGTCGGGCCGCAGATAGCGCGCGAAGCGCTCGGCGTCCGGCAGCCACACCTCACCGACGAAGACGCCCCCGTAGGCGTCGGCGACCTCGCGCCAGGATCGGTAGATGTCGTGCAGCTCGTCCTGGTCGATGTACGGGTGCGGGTCGACACCCTCCACGAAGTCCGCGAGCGCGGGGTCCTTCGCGAGCAGCGCGGCGGAGTCGATCCGTACGCCCGCCACCCCCCGCTCGAACCAGAAGCGCAGCACGTCCTCGTGCTCCCGGCGCACCTCGGGGTGGGCCCAGTTGAGGTCGGGCTGCTCCGGGGTGAACAGGTGCAGGTACCACTCGCCGTCCGGGACCCGGGTCCAGGTACGGCCGGAGAACTGGGAGGGCCAGTCGTTGGGCGGCAGTTCGCCGCCGGCCCCGCGGCCGGGGCGGAAGTGGAACCGCTCCCGCTCCGCGCTGCCCGGACCGGCCTCCAGTGCGGCCCGGAACCAGGCGTGCTGGTCGGAGACGTGGTTGGGCACGATGTCGACGATGGTGCGGATGCCCAGCTCCCGGGCCTCGGCGATCAGCTTCTCGGCCTCGCCCAGGGTGCCGAAGGCGGGGTCGATGGTGCGGTAGTCGGCGACGTCGTAGCCGCCGTCCACCAGCGGGGAGACGTACCAGGGGGTGAACCAGACGGCGTCCACGCCGAGTTCGGCGAGGTAGGGCAGTCTCGCCCTCACGCCCGCGAGATCACCGGTGCCGTCGCCGTCGCCGTCGGCGAAACTGCGGGGGTACACCTGGTAGATGACGGCGTCGCGCCACCAGTCTTCGGTGCGGTGCGAGTTGGGGGCTGCCACGTGACGGTCCTTTCGGGCAGGGTGGATCTTCGCCGCCGGCCCGGACAGAGCGGGCGTCGGACAGGCCGGCGGCGAAGGTTGACGGGACGAGCCGGGAGGGAGGGGAGAAAGGGAAGGCAGGGCGGGCGGCAGGCGCCCCGGCCCTGGCGCCCTCAGCCCTTGAGCCCTCCGGCGGTGAGTCCGCTCATGATGTTGCGCTGGAAGATCAGGAAGATGATGAGCGTCGGCAGTGAGGCCATGGTGAGCGCCGCGATCAACACGTTCATCGGCACCCCGTTCGACAGGGAGTAGATCCCGACGTTCAGGGTCTGCTTGGCCGGGTCGGGCAGGGTCAGCATGGGCCAGAGGAAGTCCTTCCAGACGCCCACGATCGCGAAGATGGAGACCACGCCGAGGATCGGCCGCGAGATCGGCAGCACGATCGACCAGAGGGTGCGCATCGGCGAGGCACCGTCCATGGAGGCGGCGTCGAGCAGCTCCCGGGGGATCGAGTCGAAGAACCGCTTCAGCAGGAAGATGTTGAAGGCGTTGGTCACCGAGGGCAGCCAGATCGCCCACGGCGTGTTCAGCAGGTTGCGCTCGAAGATCGGCACGTCCAGCACCGTCAGGTACTGCGGCACCACCAGCACGGTCGCCGGGATCATCAGCGTCGCCAGCATCAGACCGAGGATGGCCTTGCCGAAGAGAGGCCGGAGCTTGGACAGCGAGTAGGCCGCCGCCACGTCGAAGACCAGCTGGAAGGCGAGCGCGCCGAACGCGTAGAACAGGGTGTTCCCCAGCAGACTCGCCAGGTCCATGACGTTCCAGGCCTGCGAGTAGTTGTCGGGCTCGAAGGACTCGGGGAAGAGCGTCGGCGGGGTCTGCACGGCCTCCTGGGTGTCCTTGAAGCCGCTGGAGACCATCCAGTACATCGGGCCGAGGAAGACCACGGTGAACAGGGCGACGACGAGGCCGAAGACCACCCAGTACAGCGCCTTGCCGCGCGGGCGGGCGAGCTGGGCCGGTGAGATGAGTGTGCGTGTGGACATCTGTGGATTCCCCCGGCTCTACTCGTCCTCGGCGCGGCTGAGCTTCACGTACGCCGCCGAGAAGCCGGCCAGCAGTACGAGGAGCAGCAGGCCGAGGGCCGCCGCGGCACCGTAGTTGTTGAAGTTGAAGGCGTACTGGTAGATGAGGTAGACGACCGTGGTCGTCGAACCCTCGGGGCCGGCGCCGCCGGTGAGCAGGAAGGGCTCCACGAAGACCTGCATGGTGGCGATGATCTGCATCAGCAGCATCAGCGAGAGGATGAGCCGCGTCTGCGGAATGGTGACGTGCCAGATCTTGCGCAGCAGCCCGGCACCGTCCAGCTCCGCCGCCTCGTACAGCTCGCCCGGGATGCCCTGGAGTGCGGCCAGGTAGATGAGGGCCGCGCCGCCCATGTTCATCCACGTCGACGCGATGACCACCGAGAGCATGGAGAGGTCGGGGTCCTGCAGCCACTGCTGCTCGGGCAGTCCGAAGAACCCGAACACCTCGTTGAGCATGCCGTAGCCGGGGTCGTACAGGTACTTGAACAGCAGCACCGAGGCGACCGGGGGCAGCATCACCGGCAGGTAGACGAGCAGCCGGAGGTACCCCTTGCCGTGCCTCAGTTCGTTGATGACGATCGCGACGACGAACGGCACCGCGAAGCCGAGCACCAGGGCCAGCACGGTGAACAGCGCGGTGTTGCGCCACGCCTGCCAGAAGGCCGGGTCGTTGAAGACCGTCTCCAGGTTCTCCAGGCCGACCCAGGAGACCTCGCCCTGGTCCGTCTTCTGAAAGGCGAGGAAGAACTCCCGGACCATCGGGTACCAGGAGAAGAACGCGAAGCAGAGAACCGCTCCGATCAGGAAGCCGTGCGCGGTGAGGTTGCGCTTCAGGCTCCTGCCGAACGACCCGCCGCGCTGGGGCGGGCCGTCCACCGGCGGCTGGGCGTGGCGGGCTCTGGCCGCCTTGCTCGGGGTCAGGCTGGGGGCCGACATCGTCGCTCCTTGGGACTGATCTCATGGGCCCCGGGGGGCGGTGCGGCCCGCCCCCCGAGGGAGCCGGTCACTGCGTGGCCAGAACCTGGTTGACCTGCTGCTCCGCGGTGGAGAGCAGCTTGTCGACGTCGGCGTCCTCGTTGGTGAGGAGGCCGGACATCACGTTGTCCAGGACCTTGTAGACCTCCTGGGCCTTCGGCGGCTCGGCCAGGCCCGGGACCGGGTTGTCCATGAACGACTTGAAGTTCTCGACCGGCATCGTGGCGTGCTCGATCCGGGCCGCGTCGTCCTTCTTCTTCGACTCGTTCAGCCAGAAGTTGGGCTGCGGGAGGCCCACCGGCAGCTTGTCCGTCTTCTTGCGGGCCCAGTCGAACTGCCCCTTGCCGACCGTGAGGTTCTCGAAGTTGAGCCAGGCGACGGCCGCCTTGATCTTGTCGGGGGAGATCCCCTTCTTGATCATGTAGCTGTTGCCGCCGGCCAGGGTGTTCTTCGCGCCCGGGATCGGGCCCATGCCGAAGTTCTCGTAGTCGGCGCCGAGTTGCTGCACCATGTACGTGATGTCGTCGGGCGCGGCGAGGAACATGCCGAGCTTGTCGGTGGCGATCTGCTTCTGGAGGTCGCCCCACTTGAGCAGCTGGGTCTTGCCCATGCTCTCGTCCTCCCAGCGCATGGCGTGGAGGTTCTCGGCGACCTCCTTGCCCGCCTGGTTGTTGAAGGTCGCCTTCTTGCCGCTCTCGTCCACGACGTCGGCGCCGCGGCTGTACATCTGCGCGGTGAAGTGCCAGCCGCCGGTGTTGCCCGCGCTGTACTCGCCGAAGCCGGCGATGCCGTCGCCCAGGTCGGCGATCTTCTTGGCGGCGGTGCGGACCTCGTCCCAGGTGCGCGGCGGGGTGTCCGGGTCGAGTCCGGCCTTCTCGAAGAGCTTGCGGTTGATCAGCAGGCCCATCGTGTAGTTGCTCGTGGGCAGGCCGTAGAGCTTGTTCTCGTGCTTGAGCGAGCCGAGGACGTTCGGGTCGATGTCCCCCAGTGCCGGGACGGTCTTGTCGTTGACGTAGGCCGTGATGTCCTCGGCGCCGTCGTTGTCCAGCACCTGGGGCAGGTCGGTGAAGTACGTGTAGAAGATGTCGGGCTGGGACTTGGCCTTCAGCATCGCGGTGAAGCGCGGCGGCTCCAGACACTGGCCCGGCGTGGAGCGCCCCTCGATGGTGACGTTGGGGTAGGTCTTGTTGAACTCCTTGACGTCCTCCTGCCACTCCTTCAGCTCGGCCGCCTTCGCCTTCGGCGGCATGCAGTCGATGGTGATCGTCACCTTGGTCTTCGGGTCCAGCGGAGCGGCCGGGTCGGAGGACCCGCTGCCGCCCTCGGAACCGCCGCCGTCGTCACTGCTGCTGGTGCCGCAGGCGGCAAGAGCGGTCAGGGTGAGGGCGGAGACGAGCGTGATGGCGCCGGCACGGCGAGTACGGCGGAACCGAGCACTTCTCATGGGTGGTCCCCTTCGGGCATGAACGTGGAAGGCGCCCCACCGCCGATGCGTTGTGGGGCGCCGCTCACTCAACCACCGTGAACAAGTGAGCGCAATATCTCGCGCTGATTTCGTAAATGTTTGACAGGACGTTGAAGATGCCGGGTTCCCGCTACCGGATGGAAACCTGCGCCGTGGAGCCGCGGACGACCAGTTCCGGTTCGAAGAGCAGCTCCCTGTGGGGGACTTCGGTGCCTTGGATTTGTGCGCAGAGGAGGTCGACGGCGGCGCGTCCCATGGCTTCGATGGGTTGGCGGACGGTGGTGAGGGGTGGTTCGGTGCAGGTCATGAAGGCGGAGTCGTCGTAGCCGACGACGGAGACGTCGTGGGGTACGTGGTGTCCGTGGCGGCGGGCGGCGCGGACGGCGCCGAGGGCGAGGGGGTCGCTGGCGCAGATGATGCCGGTGATGCCGCGTTCCAGGAGGCGGGTGGCGGCTGCCTGGCCGCCTTCCAGGGAGAACATGGCCCGCTCGACGAACTCCTCGGGCAGCTCCGAGCCCGCGGCCCGGGCCGCGTCGCGGGCGGCGGCCAGCTTCCGGCGGGAGGGGATGTGGTCGGAGGGGCCAAGGACCAGGCCGATGCGCTCGTGGCCCAGCGACGCCAGATGCCGCCAGGACTGTCCCACGGCGACGGCGTCGTCGCAGGCGATGCAGGGGAAGCCGAGATCGGGGATGGAGGCGTTGACGAGCACCACGGGGATGTTGCGCTCGGCGAGCAGCCGGTAGTGGTCGTGCGGGGCGTCCGCCTGCGCGAACAGGCCGCCGCCGGCGAAGACGACCCCCGAGACCTGCTGTTGGAGCAGCAGCTCGACGTAGTCGGCCTCGGAGACGCCGCCCTTGGTCTGGGTGCACAGCACCGGGGTCAGGCCCTGCTGGGCGAGGGCGCCGCCGATGACCTCGGCGAACGCGGGGAAGATGGGGTTCTGCAGCTCGGGCAGGACCAGGCCGACCAGGCGGGCGCGCTCGCCGCGCAGCTGGGTGGGCCGCTCGTAGCCCAGGACGTCCAGCGCGCTCAGCACGGACTGCCGGGTCGTCTCCGAGACCCCCGGTTTGCCGTTGAGCACCCGGCTGACCGTGGCCTCGCTGACCCCAACCTTCTTCGCCACCTGAGCAAGTCGTCGCGTCACAAACGCAAGACTAGCGCAAGTCTCGCAAGAGACTTGCGCCAGTCCGTTCCTTGTATGACTACGGATTGCGGATGATCTTGAAGGTGGACGTCGTGTTGCGGACGTCCACGGCGTTGTCGCCGAGCGTCAGCCCGTTGAAGGTGACCTCACCGACCGCGGGTCCCTGCCCCGCCTCGGGCATCTCGTTGGCCCACAGGCCGAAACCGGACTTGGCGTCGAAGGCGTCGCCGCTCTTGTGCGCGCCCGTGACGGAGACGTCGGTGAAGACCGTGTCCTTGATCGGGAACTGCGGCTGACCTCCCACGTAGTTCGTCTGGAACATGATGCCGCTGTAGGTCGGGTCGACGATGTCGACGTTGTTGACCCTGATCCCCTGGAACACCTTGGACGCCGAGAACACCCAGATGCCCGGGAAGGTCTGCCCGCCCCAGAAGTGCCCGCCGGCCCGGACGATCGAGACGTTCTCGAAGGTCGTCGGATCGGTGCCGAACCCGTTCATCGGGTAGCCGAAGTCCAGCGAGCTGATGGTGATGCCCGAGTAGACCAGGGTGTCCGCGATGTGGATGTTGCGGAAGGTGTTGTTGTAGCCGCCGTAGACGGCCAGGCCCGCCGCACGCCAGGTCAGCGTCGTCGTGAGGTTCTCGTACAGGTTGTTCTTCATGTCCGCGCCGCCCGCGTCGATCGCCGAGAAGAGCGCGAAGCTGTCGTCTCCGGTCGCCCGGGCGTCGTTGTTGGAGACGAGGTTGTCGGTCGAGCCGTTGGTCATGTTGATGCCGTCGGCGAACATGTTGCGGATCCGGGAGTTCTTGATCGTCATCCGGTCGGTGTTGGCGCCCCAGTACAGGCACACCATGTGCTCGTTCCAGATGTTGTCGATCACGATGTCCGAGGTGTTGGAGAAGTCGAACACCTTGCCCGGCCCGTCGATGCGGCTCGTGTAGTTGCCGAAGTAGGCGAAGTTCGCGAACGTCGAACCCTTCGCGCTCGCCTCGGCACGGAACCCGATGTCGGTGTTGTCCTGCGTGGTGGGCGCGTGGAACTTGGTGAACCAGGGACCGGCGCCGACCACCTTCACCGCCTTGCCGTACACCTGGAACTTGCTCGACGTCTGGTAGTCGCCGGGCGGCAGGTACACGCCGACCAGCTTGCCGGAGGTGTCCATGCGGACCTTGTCGAGCGCGTTCTGCACGTCCTGGTGCGTGAACCCGGCCGGTACGGCGTACGCCGCCGGGTCGGGGTTCGGCACCGCGGAGACCTGCTCCAGGTTGACGAAGTCGATCGCGTAGTCCGAGGTGTTCGCCGCGTCCTTCTGCAACCGGATCGTGCTGCCCGCCGGGACGGTCTCGCCCAGCACGATGTGTGCCTCGTCGTAGATGTGCCGCGGGGCGCCCGCACCGGGGGAGTTGCCCGGCGACGCCTCGGCGCCGTACAGCCAGGCGTACTTCGACGTCAGCGGCAGCGCCTTCTTCATGACGCCGTCGACGTACACGTTCAGCGTGGCGTCGATGCCGCCGCCGCCCGGCGCGTCCGGGATCGAGAAGCGGGTCACCAGGGTGTTGGTGTCCGCCTTCGTGGTGAACTCGACGTACTCGCCGGTCTTGTCCAGGTGGACGGCCTTGCGGCCGGACGCCTCGCCCGCGATGTCACCGATGGTCCGGTTGGGCCCGACCACGGTGGCACCGCCGCCGACCGTACCGTCCTCCGCCTCGTACATGTCGTACGGCATGTTCGCGCCGCGCCCGACGAACAGCGGCTGGGTGGAGGTGTTGTTCTCCCGCTTGACCGGCAGTTCGTTGGCGTCGTCGGCGACCGTGACCTTCAGGGAGTACGAGCCGTTGGCCGCCTTCCAGGTGCCGAGGCCCACGGCCGGGGCCGTCGAGCCGGCGGCGATGACACCGGAGTGCGCGCCGTTGAGGGTCTTGACCGTGCTGCCCTTGGAGTCGACCAGCGCGAGCGTCACCGCGTGGCTGCCGCCCGCCGAGTCCTGGGTGCCCTGGTTCTTCAGCGCGACCTTGAAGGTCACGTCGTCACCGGCGGCCGGACTGGACGGCGAGGTGGTGACGGCGACGGCGACCAGGTCGGAGCTCTGCACCGGCTTGACGACCAGTGGATCGGGCCGGGTGTAGGTGTTGTTGGTCTCGTTCTGCTCGATGATCTCGTTCGCCTCGTCGGCGACCGCGCTCAGCTCGTACGAACCGGCCTCGCGTGCCCCGAGGGACGCGCTGACCGTGCGCTGCGCACCCGCCTCCAGCGCGGGGACGTCGGCGGTGGCGACCTTGGTGTCGCCCAGCCGGACGGCGACCTTGCCGGCGGGAGCGTCCGCGGCACCGCTGTTGCGCACGGTGGCGGCCACCGTGATCTCGTCCGACTCGACGGGGGAGGCGGGCGACGTGGTCAGCCCGGTCACCTCGAGGTCCGGGTTGGGCGCCGGGGTGCCGACGACCTGGAACTCGGCGACCTGCCCGGCCGTCGCCCCGCTGTTGGAGGTGAACTTCAGCTGGACGTCCGCGGCCCGTTCGCCGACGGGTATCGTCACGCTGTTGCTGCCGCTCGCGGGGTCGAAGACGTAGTCCTTCGCGGCCACCAGAGAGGTGAGGCCGGACGCGTCCTGGGCGCGGCCGAGCACCTCGATGTTCTGGGTGCGCCTGGACCAGCCGGCGTCGGGGTTGAGCTTGAGGACGACGCTGTCGACGTCCGCGTTCGCGCCCAGCTTCAGGGTCAGCGTGTTCGGGTAGCTGCCCGCCGCCCCCTCCCAGTAGGTCGAGGTGCTGTTGTCGTTGGCGTTCTCGGCGACGTAGGTGTGGATGTGGGACGAGGCGGTGATCGGCTTGCCGACGGCCAGGTTCGAGCCGTCCTTGGTGCCGTTGCGGATCACGGAGTTGCTGTCGCCCGACACGTTGCCGGCCGCGTCCTTGGCCCGCACGAAATAGGTCACGTTCGCCGACGCCGGCTGCGTGTCGGTGTAGGTGGTGACGTCACCGGCGACGCTCTTGCGGAGCTTGTCGTTGGCGTAGACGTCGTACCCGGTGACGCCCTTGTCGTCGGTGGATGCGGTCCACGTCAGCTTGACCTGCCCGGCGGCCGGTTCGGTGAGGGCGAGGTTCGAGGGCGCGGTGGGTGCCTGCGTGTCGCCGGTGTCGGCGCGGCGGGTGACCGAGTTGCTGTCGCCCGACTGGTTGCCGGCCGCGTCCTTGGCGCGCACGTGGTAGGTGACCGTGGTGCCGGCCGGCCTGGTGTCCGTGTACGTGGTGACGTCACCCGCGACCGAGGTCAGCAGATCGCCGTTGGCGTAGATGTCGTACCCCGTGACGGCCGTGTCGTCCGAGGACTCGTTCCACGTCAGCCTGATCTGCCCGGTGGCGGGCTCGGTGAACGCGAGGTTCGCCGGGGTCGTGGGCGCCTGGGTGTCACCCGTCTCCGGGCCGTAGACCTCCAGCTCGGAGACCTGGGCGGCAGGCCGGCCGGTGTTGGCCGTCACCAGGACCCGGACATGGCGCGCGGTGGCCGCGTCGAAGGTGACCGTGGCCGACTGGCCGCCCGCCGCGTCGAACGTGTACGCCTTCGCGGCAGTCAGGTCGGTGAAGTCCGAGCCGTTGTCACTGGCCTGGATCTTCAGCGTCTGGCTGCGGGTCGGCCAGCCGTCCGGCAGCCGCAGGACGACGCGGTTCACCCGGCGCGCGGAGCCGAGGTCGGCCTGGAGCCACTGCGGCAGGTCGTTGTTGCCGCTCTCCCAGTAGGTGGCCTTGTTGCCGTCGTTGCCGTTGCCCGGGGTGTACGCGCCCGTGGAACTGCTCGCCGTCAGCCGCCGGCCGGCGGCGAGGTTCACGGACGACTCCCCGGCCGCGTGCACCTCCAGCTCGGAGAGCTGGGCCGCCTGCCACCCGGTGTTCGCCGTGATGTTCACCCGCACGTACCGGGCCTGGGTGGCGGGGAAGGCGACGGTGACCGTGTTGCCCGACCCCGGGTCGAAGGCGTAGGTGGCGGACGTCTTGAGCGTGCTGAAGCCCGAGCCGTCGGCACTGCCCTGGACGGAGAGCGTCTGATCGCGGCTCTCCCAGCCGGCGGGCAGTCTCAGGACGACCTCGTCGATCCGCTCGGTGGCACCGAGGTCGGTCTGGACCCACTGGGGCAGGCTGCCGCCGCCGCTCTGCCAGTACGTGCCCTGGTTGCCGTCGGTGATGTTGGCGGCGCCGTACTCACCGTGCGAGCTGCTCGCCGCGGTGGCGTCTCCCACGGCGATGTTGGGGCCACCGGCGGCCGTGGCCGACAGCAGCGGTCCTCCCAACGCCAGGAGACTGGTCGCGACCACGGTGCACAGGGCCCGCGATCTCCAGTTCCGGTTTCTCATCTGTCCCCACATCAGGTAGACACTCAATGTTCTCTGGCATTTACGCGGAGCGCTCGCAGAGTTGCAGAGAAATGTTGAGTCGTCTACAGGATGGACAGCGTGAAGTGGACATGCCGCAGGGCCGGGTGAGGTGGGTGAGGGCCGGGCAGGCGCTGGGGCATGCCTCGGATCAGCGGCTTTCACGAGCTACGTCGGGTAGCCGCAAGCCACTGCCATTTCCCGCAAGAGACTTGCGGTCACAGGACGGTGCTGAGAGGCCCCTAGTCGGCGGCCGGCTGCGCCGTAGAGCCCCGGACCACGAGTTCCGGTTCGAAGAGCAGCTCGCCGTGGGGGACTTCGGTGCCTTGGATTTGTGCGCAGAGGAGGTCGACGGCGGCGCGTCCCATGGCTTCGATGGGTTGGCGGACGGTGGTGAGGGGTGGTTCGGTGCAGGTCATGAAGGCGGAGTCGTCGTAGCCGACGACGGAGACGTCGTGGGGTACGTGGTGTCCGTGGCGGCGGGCGGCGCGGACGGCGCCGAGGGCGAGGGGGTCGCTGGCGCAGATGATGCCGGTGATGCCGCGTTCCAGGAGGCGGGTGGCGGCTGCCTGGCCGCCTTCCAGGGAGAACATGGCCCGCTCGACGAACTCCTCGGGCAGCTCCGAGCCCGCGGCCCGGGCCGCGTCGCGGGCGGCGGCCAGCTTCCGGCGGGAGGGAATGTGGTCGGAGGGGCCAAGGACCAGGCCGATGCGCTCGTGGCCCAGCGACGCCAGATGCCGCCAGGACTGCTCGACGGCGACGGCGTCGTCGCAGGCGATGCACGGGAAGTCGAGGTTCTCGATCGACGCGTTGATCAGCACCACCGGGATGTTGCGCTCGGCGAGCAGCCGGTAGTGGTCGTGCGGGGCGTCCGCCTGCGCGAACAGGCCGCCCGCGAACACCACTCCGGAGACCTGCTGTTGGAGCAGCAGCTCGACGTAGTCGGCCTCGGAGACGCCGCCCTTGGTCTGGGTGCACAGCACCGGGGTCAGCCCCTGCTGGGCGAGGGCGCCGCCGATGACCTCGGCGAACGCGGGGAAGATGGGGTTCTGCAGCTCGGGCAGGACCAGGCCGACCAGGCGGGCGCGCTCGCCCCGCAGCTGGGTCGGCCGCTCGTAGCCCAGGACGTCCAGCGCGCTCAGCACGGACTGCCGGGTCGTCTCCGAGACCCCCGGTTTGCCGTTGAGCACCCGGCTGACCGTGGCCTCGCTGACCCCAACCTTCTTCGCCACCTGAGCAAGTCGTCGCGTCACAGACGCAAGGCTAACGCAAACACCGCAAGCCGCTTGCTTCAGTCCCAGGAGATCCGGGCGACGACAGGAAGGTGATCGCTGCCGGTGGCGGGCAGGGTGCGCAGGGCGCCGACGGTCCCGGCGCGGGCCATCACCTGGTCGATCCGGGCCAGCGGCAGACCGGCGGGAAAGCTGAGCGCGAGGCCCCGCACGGCCACGTTCAGCGAGTCGGTCAGGGGACGCAGCGCCCGGTCGTCGACCGTGCCGTTGAGATCGCCCAGCAGGACCACCCGCCGCAGCTCCTCCGCGTCGAGGGCGTCGCCCAGCCGCCCTGCGCTGTCGTCCCGCCAGGCCGAGGCGAGACCGCCCGCCCCCACCCGGACCGACGGCAGGTGCGCGACATAGACGGCGACTTCGCCCCGCGGCGTGTGCGCCACCGTCCGCAGCCCGCGTTCCCACTCCTCCTCGATGCCCCGCGGCTTGATGTCCAGTGGACGTGAACCGGAGAGCGGATACTTCGACCAGAGGCCGACGGTGCCCCGGACCGTCCGGTACGGATAGTCCGGCGCGAGTGCCGTCGCGTACGCCTCCAGCGCCGGCGGCACCAGTTCCTCCAGGGCGACGAGGTCGGGCCCGGCTCCGGCGAGCGCGCGGGCGGTGCCCGCCGGGTCGGTGTTCTCGTCGCTGACGTTGTGCTGCACCACCACCAGGTCGTCGGCGCCGGGCTCCGGCGCGGGCAGGAGCAGCCCGCCGAAGAGGTACGTCCAGGCGGCCGCCGGCAGCAGCAGCGCCACCAGGGCGAGCGCCGAGCGGCGCACCAGCGCCAGGACGAGCAGCACCACGACGACCACGCCGAGCCACGGCAGGAAGGACTCCAGCAGACTCCCCAGCCCGCCCACGCGGTTGGGCACCGAACGGTGGAACGAGAGCAGGAGAGCGGTGCACACCGCCACCCCGGCAAGCACCCGCCCACGCCCGCGCGCCCAGGCAGGCCGGCCTGGCCCATTCGTCCGCTGAGTCCAAGCCCGACGTCCCACCCACCGTCGCGTCGTCTTCACCGCCGAAGCCGCACCACGGCCCGCCCGCTCCACCATCGTTTCCCGTCCACTCGTCCTTGCCCCTCAGGACGATCCACTGCACTGGTCGGGTTCCCGGGGCAAGGCGATCAGTGAGCCGCACCCGGGCGCGCTCTCCTGCATGAGCAGCACGACAAGAGCGGCACGGGGTGATCGGCCCGCTTTCCCCGGCTTTCCCCCGCACTGTCAGTGTCAGTCCGTACGCTCGGCAGCGTGAAGGGGAAAGAAGCACGAGCACCAGCGGGGGAGACCGGCGCGGAGGCGTGGCAGCGGCTGAGCGCGTACGCCTACCTCAGCGCGCCCGAGCGTCTGGAGTACGTGGCGGTGATGCGGGTGTTCTGCGGCACGCTGCTCGCCGACCTGTCCATACCCGACCTCCTCGCCAAGCTGGCCGAGCGCGGCGGCCCGGGAGCGGCGCTGGACGCGGAAACGCTCGCGCGCAGGCTCGAAGAGCTCGTGCGCTGGGGCAATCTGCTGCGCAGCACGCACACCGTCAAGGCGACGAGCATCGCCGAGTACCAGCGCTCCCGGTCGCGCTACCAGCTGTCGAAGCTGGGCGAGCGCGTGCAGCGGGACGCGGACGAAGTGCTGGGCGGGGCGGACGCCGCCCGCGAGGTGAGCAGCGAGCTACTGGCCCTCGTCGACCGCGGTCTGCGTGACATCGCCGCCATGGCCGCGGCGCCGGGCGGCGCGGATCCGCGGCAGGCGCTTGAGCGGATCAGCACCCTCTTCGTGCAGTTCGCCGAGTTCGCCGAGTCGGTCCGGGACTTCTACGCCTACCTGGGCCAGGTGCTGGCGCGCTACGACCTCGACTCGGCCGAATACCAGGGATTCAAGGAACTGCTGCTCGACTACGTGGAGGCCATCACCGAGGACGTCTCCTTCCGGGCCCCGCGCATCGCGGCCCACCTGGACGCCCTCCGGCCGCACCTGCCGGCGCTGCTCGCCCGAATCGACGCGCACGCGACGGGTATCGGAGCACTCGCCGACGGACTGCCCGAGACCCGGGTGCAGCGCAGCCGCGGCCGGGACCTCGCGGACTGGGAGGGACTGCGCGAGTGGTTCACCGTCACCGGAGCGCACTCCAGCCAGGTGGACCAGCTGCGGGACGCCACCCTGCGCGCCCTGCAGTCGCTGCTCGCCAACGCCAAGCGGATGCTGCGCTCGGCCTCCGGCGAGATGTCCCGCCGCAAGGACCTGCTGCGGCTCGCGGCCTGGTTCGACGCCGCGGAGCCGGACGAGGCCCACGACCTCGCGGTCGCCGCCTTCGGACTCTACGGCGCGCGGCACCTGGGAGTCGCGCCGGACCCCGACCAGTCCGTGCCGGCCTACGTGAGCTGGTGGACCGGACCCGTGGTGGACGTACCGGTGGCGCTGCGCGAGCGCGG
Organism: Streptomyces sp. NPDC111628; assembly: GCF_055635195.1. NCBI lineage: Bacteria > Bacillati > Actinomycetota > Actinomycetes > Kitasatosporales > Streptomycetaceae > Streptomyces > Streptomyces sp. NPDC111628. Next base: position 652,650 of record NZ_JBVKBZ010000002.1, read on the forward strand.
CAGCAGGAGCCCGCGCGGACGTGCGGCGGCAGCCGAGGACCACTCCGAGCAGAAGCTCCGCCTCATGGAGCAGGCGCGACAGCAGGCCGAGGCCCGGCAGGCGGCGGCCGACGAACTGCGCAGCGCCTCGGGTCGGTTCGACCAGGTGAGACTCGGCGCCCCGGCCATGCGGCTGTTGCTAGAGCTGCTCACCACGGCCCTCGACAACGCCCGACTCAACAAGGCATCCGGCGACTTCCTGCTCGACGGCGCGCAGGCGGACGACGCGGATCTCGGCATCCGGCTGACCGCATGGCGCACGCCCGGCCGGTCCACCGTCCTGCGGTCCGTGGACGGCGACCTGACCGCGGACGCTCTCACCGTGGCCGTCGAAAGCACCTCCGCACCCACGGTGGGGGAGCCGGTGCCCGAGGCCGAAGAGGCGAGCGCCTGATGCCCCTGCCCTCCGCCCACGACGTCGCCCTCGCGGCCGAGCGCCGTACGGCCGCCCGGCTCCTGCTGGCCCACCCCCTGGTCACCAGCACCGGACCGCACAGCGACACGTTCCCCCTGATCCGGCGCCACGCCGACTGGCTCGCCCAGCGCTTCCAGCAGGTGTTCGGCTACCGCCTGCTCGTGGAAGCCTCCTACGCCCGGCTGTTCAAAGCGGGCCTCGGCCCGGGATCGGGCCACCGACTGGAACGACCGTCGACCGGAACGCCGTTCACCCCGCGGACGTACGCCTGCCTCGCCCTCGCTCTCTCGGTCCTCGTCACCGCCCCGGAACAACTCCTGCTCTCCCAGCTCGTCGCCGACCTGCGCGCCGCGGCCGTCGACGCCGGCATCGAGATCACCGACACCGGGCGGCAGGCCGAGCGGCGGACCCTCGCGGCCGCCTTGCGGCAACTCGTCGACTGGGGCGTCCTGGTGGAAACCGAGGGCCAGGTGACGGCCGTCGCCGAGGAACGGGCCGGGGAGGCACTGCTGACCGTGGACCGCGACATCGCACGGGCCGTCGTCGCCGGCCCGCTCGCCCAGAGCCGCGACGGGGCGGACCTCGTGCGCCGGGCCGCCGACCCCGGCTTCGGTGGGCCCCGTACCTACGTCCGCCGCCGTCTTGTCGAAACCCCCGTCGTCCACCTCGACGATCTCACCGACGCCGAGCGGGAATGGCTGCGCACCCGGCAGCGCCGCGAGGCACAGGCCTTCTCCGAACTGCTCGGCCTGGAAGCAGAGATCCGCGCCGAGGGCATCGCCCTGGTCGACCCGGACGACGAACTCACCGACCTGCACCTGCCCGGCACCGGCACGGTCGCCCAGGCCGCGCTGCTCCTCGTGGAACGGCTGACCGACCGGCTGCGCCCCGGAGATCCCGGCCATCCGGCGGTCGGCGGACGGCTCGCCATCGGCGTACCCGTCCCCGACGGACTGCTGCCCGGCCTGCTCGACGAACTGATCGAGGAGTACGGCAAGCGCGGCACCTGGCAGCGCGGACATCTGGAGGACCGGGACGGATTCCTGGCCGCCGTACTCGACCTCCTCGTCCGGATGCGGCTGATGGCTCCGGCCGGTCCCGTCCGCGCGGACGGGACCGGCGTGCCCGAGGGATACGAGCAGACCGCGGCCGACGGCCGCTCCGTCACCGACGTCTCACAGGCGCGCGGCCAGAGCCGCACCGACGGCGGTGGCTGGATCCTGCTCGCCGCGGCCGCCCGATACGCCACCAGGGTGGCGGTCAAGCCCCGTACCACCCGCTCCCCGGCCGACGACGTCCCGGACGCCCCGAAGGAGTCACCCCGATGAACCGCCCGCCGTCCCCGCACCGCTACCGACTGCACCGCGCGGGCATCCGCAACGTCTGGCAGTACGACCACCAGGAGTTCTCCTTCGGCGAGGGCCGCATGCTGCTGCGCGGCAAGAACGGCGCCGGCAAGTCCAAAGCCCTGGAGATGCTGCTGCCCTACCTCCTCGACGGTGACGCCCGCGCTCTTGACGCCACGGGAACCGGACGCACCACCCTGGCCTGGCTGATGCTCGACGGCTTCGCACAGACCAACCGGCTGGGCTACCTGTGGCTGGAGTTCGCGAGGACGGACGAGGAGGGGAACGACCAGCATCTGACCATCGGCGCGGCCGTCCGGGCGTCCCAGTCGACCAAGACGGCGAAGCCCTTCTTCTTCACCACCGGGCTGCGGGTCGGCGAGGACCTCGACCTCGCCCCCGCCGGCCACCCGCTCCCCGTCGACCGGCTGAAGTCGCTGGTCGGCCCGGAGAACGTCACCGACCGCGCCGTCGAGCACCGCGCCAGGGTCGCCCGCGACCTGTTCGGCCTCACCGACCCGGCGCGCTACCGCAACCTGCTCCACCTGCTGCACCGGCTGCGCCGCCCCACCATCGGCGACCGCATCGACTCCGGCGGACTCGTCTCGGTCCTCGCCGAGACCCTGCCCGCCCTCGACGACGAGGTCGTGGAGAAGGTGGCCCGCAGCCTGGACGACCTCGACTCCGTCAGGGCCTACCTCGGACGTCTCGAACGCACCGACCGGGCGCTGCACACCTTCCTCACCAGCTACCGCGGCTACCTGCACGGGGCGCTGCGCCGGCGCACGGACCGGACGAGCGGTGAGCTTCAGCGGCTGACGGAGCATCGCAGGTTCGCGGGTGACGCGGCGCGCGAGGCGGAAGCGCTCCGCGAGCGGGAACAGGAACTCGACGCCCGCATCGAAACCTTCGAGAGTGAGGCGAACGCGGCCGAGACGGACCTGGCCGCGCTGCACGCCAGTGCCGGGTACCGCAGCCTGCGCGAACTCGGGGAGAAACGCGCCACCGTCACCGCCCTGCACAGCGCGGCCGGCGCCGCGTTCAAGGCCGTCCGACAGGCGCACATCAACGAGGAGGAGGCGGGGCGGCGGCTCACCGCGCAGACCGGGCGGCTCGGTCAAGAGCTGGTCGAACTGACCACCGCGCACGGTGAGTTGCTGCAGGACGCCGAGCGGGCCGGGATGGACCCCGTGCACCTGGGGGAGCCCGTGGGGACACCCGTCGCGCCGATCGCACCCGCCGCCACCGCAGAACTGACGGCTCCGGAAGGAGACTTCCACCTGGTCCGGCACAGCGAGGTGCTGGCCGTCGACACCGAGATCTGCACGACCGGGCTGCACGCCTGGGATGCCCGGCTCGACGCCACACAGCCGGTGATCAGGAACCGGATCCGGTTCGTCACGGAACTGGGCGCCCTTATCGAGCGGTCGGACGCGGCCCAGCGGGAGGCGGACCAGGCCGACGCCGCCCGAGAGCGTCTGGAAGAACAGGTGGAGCATGCGCGCAGCCGGGCAGAGCGACGCCGGGAGGAAACCGTCGGCGAGGGGGCGGCGTACGCGGACGCGGCCAGAGCCTGGACCGGCGAACTGCGCAAGCTCACCGGCCTGCCCCTGGACGACGTGCTCGCCCTGATCGCATACGACCGGACCGACGGACCACTGCCCGCCCAGACCCCCGACGAACTGGCCGACACGGCCCGTTCGGCCGTCGACCTGTGGCTTGCGGACCTGGGCGAGGAGCGCGACACCCTCTCTCTGACGGTCCACGGCCTGGAGAGTGAACGGGACGGCCTTCGGCGACGGCGCGAGGAATGGGAACACCTCACCGACCCCGAGCCGCCACCCCCGCCCCACCGCACTGCTCCCCGTACGCCCGGCACGGGAGCGCCGCTGTACCGGGTCGTGGACTTCGCACCCGACCTGGAACCGGACGCGCGGGCGGGACTGGAAGCCGCGCTGGAGGCGAGCGGCCTGCTCGACGCCTGGGTGCGCACCGACGGTACGCTCCTGGACCCGACCACGCGCGACACCTTCGTGGTTCCGGGACCACCGGTCGCGGGGCCGTCGCTCACCCACGTGCTGCGGCCCGTCGCCGCGCCGGACAGCGGAGTGACGGCGGAGCAGGTCGAGCGGGTGCTGGGATCGATGGCTCTCGCCGAGAGCCGTGAGGTGCACCTGGTGGATGCGGCAGAGACCGGGCCGCACACCGCGATCGGCACCGACGGCTCCTGGCGGCTCGGCGCCGCCCGCGGCCGCCACGCCAAGCAGGCCGCCGAGTACGTGGGTGCGGAGGTGCGCGCGCAGACCCGCCGCCGGGCACTGGCGGACATCGACCGCAGACTGAGTGACGTACAGGACGAGCTGGAGCAGCACCGGCACCGGCTGCACATCCTCACCGAGCACCGCGACCAGGTCGGCGGCACCCTGCGCCGACCGCCCTCGGCACGTGGACTGACCGATGCCTGGGCCCGTACCGCCGAGGCCGAGCGCACCGCCGCGTCCCTCGCTTCGCAGGCGTCCACGGTCGCCCGCGAGGCGCAGCAGGCACGCGCCCGCGCGGTCACCGTCCGACGCGAGACGGAGGCGACGGCGAGTGCCCAGGACCTCCCGGCGAACCCGGCCGCACTCGACACGGTCCGCCTGGCCCTCGACCGTCTCGGGCAGGGCACGCAACAGCTGCGGCGGCGGATCCGCGCGGTCCTGTCCACGACCGAGGGCCACCGCGCCGGCCGTACGGACCACGAGCGCGCCGAGTCCGCCCGCCGGGAAGCCGAAGCGGACTACGCCGAGCCGTTCGGCCGCCTGGAGACAGCCCGCCGTACCGTCCGGGCCCTGGAAGACGCCCTTGGTGCCACGGAGCAGGAGATCCTCGCCCGCGAGGCCGGGGCGAAGCGTCGCATGGACGCCGTAGGACGGCAGCTCCCGCCTACGAGGAGGGAGCGGGACCAGGTACACGACCTGCGCGTACGGGCGGAAGAGGAGGAGAGGAAGCGGCGCGAGGCACTCGCCGCACAGGAGACCGAGGCACTGGCCTGCGGCAGCACTCTGCGAGCGGCCCTGTCACTGCCGGGCGTCCTCAGGGGAGCGGGCCTCCGCACCGACGCGGACGATGAACCCGTCATCTCCCCGGACCCCGTCCATCACGACGTGGGGGAGCGCATCACGGCACTGAGCCAGCTGATCGACGCCGTGCACGGCAGTCTGGACGCCGAACGCCGCGACCTCTCGGACACCACCCTCCTCAACCGCCACACCGAACTGCGCGACCAGCTCTCCGGCGGTTACGACGCGACACTCGAGGAACAGGACGGCATCAAGCTCTGCCGACTCGTCGACGACCAGGGACCGCGCGACATCGCCGAGGTCGGCGAGCGCATCGCGACCGAGGCCGCCGAGGCACGCGACCGGCTGACGGAGCGCGAACGAGAGGTCTTCCAGCGTTTCCTGACCGGAGAGCTGGGCGACCACCTGTCCGCACAGGTGCTGGCGGCCGGCGCCCTGGTCGCCGCCCTCAACACCAGCCTCGCCACGGTCCGTACCTCGCACGGCCTGGGCGTCACCCTCGACTGGAAGCTGGCCGACGGTGTGGAAGCGGACGTCAAGGCGGCCGTCGATCTCCTGCGCAGCCCCTCGGGTCTGCGCACCCGTGAGCAGTCCGAACAACTCCGCGACGTCCTCCAGCGCCGTATCGAGGACGCCCGCCGTGCCGACCCGGCCGCCGGATACGCGGCCCACCTGCGCACCGCCCTGGACTACCGCACCTGGTTCACGTTCACCCCCTGGGTGGTGAACGACGCGGCATCGGGCAGCCGCCGCAAACTCTCCGGCCGCACGGGCCTGAGCCAGGGCGAACAGCGCGTCCTCTCCTACCTTGTCCTCTTCGCCGCCGCGGCGGCGCACTTCAGCGGCCTCGCCGACACCGCCCCGCACACACCCCGCCTGATCCTCCTCGACGACGCGTTCGCCAAGGTCGACGAGCCCACGCACGCCCGCCTCGGCCGCATCCTGGTCGACCTGGACCTCGACTTCGTCCTCACCAGCGAACGCCTGATCGGCAACTGGCCCGACGTACCGTCCCTCCACATCTACGAATGCCTGCGCGACCCGCACGTACGGGGCGTGGCCACGCTCCACTACACGTGGAACGGGCGGCAGCGGAGACTGTTGCCGGTATGAAAGACCCCAAGCCCGCCGACGAACCGTCCCTGAACGCCGACGCCCTCGCCTTCCTCACCCGGCCGGGCCTCACCCGCCTCTGGGCGGCGGCACGCACCCGCCTCGAACGCAACGGGCTCCGGCCCACCGGCACCACGAGACTCCAGCACTTGGACGCACCGGAACGCGAGGCCCTCTCCCTGCTCCTGGCCAGACCCGTCACCGGCCCCACCGCCACGATCAGCCTCCCCGACCTGGACGCCCGCCTGCAGGCCAGCGCGGCCGGCCGGGGCCTGGCCGCGACCCTGGAGGCGCTGGGCCCGCCCCTGACGGACCGCAGGGCGGTCCGCGACTCGGCGGCGGCCGAACGGGCCCGCGTCTGGTCGACGGCCCAGACGAAGCTGGAATCCACCTCCCTGTCGTCACAGTCCTGGGCGGTGCGGTGGCTGGAGGACCTACGAAGCGGCGGCACCCTCACCCGCCAGGACCCGCACACCGCGACCACGGTCGTGACTCAGGCGATCCGCACCCTGGCGGCTCTCTTCCCGGGCTTCCCGGACGCCGAAGCGAACCCCACTCCCGTTTCCCGGGGCCGCGGCGAACTGGCCACCCGCACCACCGGCACCGCCCACGGCCTGGACGACGGCACCCTGCTGTCCCGGCTGGTCCTACGAGGCATAGCCCTGGCACACGACACGGAGTTCCCCACCGACGCACCCGCCCGCCGGGCCCTGTGGCGCATGGCCTCGGTCACCCCGGACGAGGTCTCCAGCACGGTCCTCACCCACGGACTGCGCCCCACCGGCGGTACCTGGCGCGAGGCCGCCCTGCGCGAGCGCGCCGACCACCACATGGAGACCCACGTCACTCTCCGCGAACTGCGCACACTGAGCCTGAAGATGGCGCCCGGCACCCGGGTCCGCGTCTGCGAGAACCCCCGCGTGGTCGAGGCGGCCGCCGACACCGGCCGCACCGCGCCCCTGGTCTGCACCTCCGGCAGCGCGACGACGGTCGTCCTCACGCTCCTGGACGCCCTGAAGACGGTCGGCTGCACGTTCGCCTACCACGGCGACTTCGACTGGCCCGGCATCGCCCTCGCCAACCGGATCACGCAGCGGTACGACGCCGAACCGTGGCGCATGCGGGCGGCCGACTACGAGTACCTGGCGACCCGCGCCCAAGTGCGGGACACCCCGACGATCCCCCTCACCGGCCCGCCGGCCGAGGCCACCTGGGACCCGGAACTGGCCCCCACGATGATCTCTGTGGGGATCGCCCTGCACGAGGAGGCAGCGCTCGATCTGCTTCTGGAGGACCTCGGTTGAAGTGTTCAGGCGCCCTGCGAACAAAGTGTCGGACTCGCTGACGACGTCAGTCACTGCCCACCCATGACGCACGTCGGCGTCGCCCTGGTGACCGTTCCATATTGTGGGTACCGTGAAAACTCAGTCAATGGACTGCCCGCAAGGATGTGTGCGAAACGGAGCGCTGTGGCGTACCGTTGCCCGGCGATATTGAGACATCCCATGAGACCGGAAGGACACCATGGCCCAGCAGGACGAGCCGGTGACCGTGACACTGGCAGGCATCGCCCGGCTCGCTGGTGTGGGGCGCGCAGCCGTCAGCAACTGGCGTCGGCGGCATGGTGACTTCCCGCCCCCGGTGGCCGGTACGGACGCCAGCCCGCAGTTCTCTCTCGACTCGGTCGAGGAGTGGCTGACCAGGCATGGAAAGGGCGACACCGTCGCCAGTGGCTGGGAGCGTTTGTGGCCTCGTGTCGAGGACTTGGGTGACCGGGACCGCATGGGACTCCTCATCGCTCATGTGGGCATGCAGTTGGGTACGGGCGGTGCGAGGCCGGCGGAGTACGCCGCACCGGATGCGACAGGACCCGAGCGGGCTCTGGCGGAGGAAGCCCTTCACCTGGCGCGAAAGGACGGGGAGAGCGGCAGCAGCGGATTTCTCTTTCTCCTGGGGCGTTGGCTCGGCGCGCATGTGCGACAGATCGCCACGACTCCGGCTCCCCTCGCCGACCTCATGACGGAAGTCGCACAGGCGGCGCGGACCGGAGAACGTGTGCGCTCTGTCATCGATCCGGCCTGTGGCACGGGAGGGCTGCTCGTCGCGGCAGCTCGGAGGTGGGCGGGTGAGGGCAGCCTCGAACTGGTTGGCCACGACCGTGACCCTGTTCTCGTGAGGCTGGCGGAAGCCTGGCTGGCCCTGGAAGCACCGGAAACAGAGCGCAAGGTTCTGGCGGCCGACACGCTGCGGGACGATCCTCTGCCCCAGGCCGATGCGGACCTGGTTCTGTGCAACCCTCCTTCCAACGAGCGGGACTGGGGACACGGCGAACTCGCCACCGACCGACGCTGGCAATTCGGGCAACCACCCCGTACCGAGCCCGAATTGGCCTGGGTTCAGCATATTCTCTCCTTGCTGGGTCCGGAGGGGCTGGCCGTCGTACTGCTGCCACCGGCCGTCGCCTCGCGTCGCGCGGGGCGGCGCATCCGGGCCGGGCTCGTCCGTGCGGGTGCGGTCCGCATGGTGGTGGCGCTACCGGCCGGTGCGGCCCAGCCCTATGGAGTGGGGCTGCATCTGTGGCTGTTGGGTTCACCAGCGGGGGAACACGCTGCCTCCTCTGCCTTGTTCGTGGACACGGCCGACTGTCGCCACACTCCGACCACAGGGCGTGGTCAAGCGGTGGACTGGGACGCCGTGCGCGATCGGATACTGGCCGGTCTCAGAGGTGACGCGGCTGAGGGGGCGGTTGTGGTTCCGGTGCTGGACCTGCTCGGCGACGAGACCGATCTCACGCCGGCCCGGCACGTGCCTGCCACGGCGGCCGCCACTGCTGTGGATCTGCGCCGGTCGTGGACGGACTTCGACGCCGCATCGCTGGCGTTGCGTGACAGTAGCCAGGCGCTCCGTGCGCTCACGGTGGTGCGTGATCCGGGTGACCGCCTCGATGTGAGCGTGGCCGAACTCGAGCAGACGGGTGCTGTCACGCTGGCAGCGGGGACTTCTTTGCCTGCCGATTTGGTTCAGCGTGGTCCCCGGTCTGATGAATCGGTGCCGACTCTCACCCCCTTGCTGCTGGGTGAGGGGCACGGCGGTCAGCAGTGGATGACTCCCGAGGATGTGGAACGCCTGCGTGGGAAAGGGGAACTCACCGTCACCGCATTCGGTGATGTCGTGGTCGTCGGCGCCACGCAGGGATACGACGCCTGGGTGGAGACCAGGGCACCAACCGTACTCGGGCCCCATCTGCACCGATTGCGTGTCGATCCCGAACGCCTCGATCCGTTCTTCCTGGCGGCATGTCTCCGGGTGCGGTCGAACGCGCGGCGCGCGGGTACGCATGCGTCGGTGTCGTCCCGCATCGACGTACGACGTCTGCGGGCGCTGCGACTGCCCCTGGAGGAGCAGCGGCGGCATGGTGAGATCCACCGGCAACTGGTCAAGTTCCAGGATGCCGCGGCGGAAATGGGTTCGGTGAGTGAATCCTTGGGGGATGTTCTCGCCGGGCTGTTGGCGAGTGGTGGACTGGCCGATGGGCGATGACCTGACACGTGACGCAGGTCATCACTCGTGACACCAGGAGAACACGTCCTCGATCAGTTGCCGGGCAGCTTTTCGAGCAGCGTCTCGACGACCGCCGTGTGTCCCCACTCGGCCAGTTCCTGACCCACCTCGCGGCAGCGACGCACGAGCCGGTCGGGCACATCCGGCAGGAGCGCGCACGCCTCCAGGACGACGCGTTCCCACGAGAGTAGGGCGCCGCGTGCGTCTTTCTCCTCCGGAACGGTGCACTCGGCCGCTCCGATCCGGGCTTCCAGAGCCAGGACGTGTTCCGTCGTTCCCGCGGTGGCTCCCGTCATCTCACGCGCCACCGCACGGTACCCGGAACCGGCGCCGGGCCAGTCTCCCGAGAGGCGGGCGGCGTCGGCGCGGAGGAGCAATGCTCGGAGCACATCCGGGTCGCGTCCGCCCCAGCGGTTCCGGGCGTCCGGCAGGTACCGTACGAGTTGCTGTGTGTACGGTCCCGGCCCATGTTCGGTCAGTTCGGCCTCTGTCCGGGCGATCATGGATCGCAGACCGGCTCGGGTCGGCCCGGCCGATGACGGACGGTGCACCATGGGGCGGCGCCGACCGGTGACAGCCGCCTTGCGGTGGCAGGTGTCCACTGTGCCGGCCGTCGTGGTGATTCCGGCTCTGAACGGTGCGGTGGGGTCCGGCACCAGGACCGGATGCGGGGCAGGGGCACCGGGCTGTGGAAGGAACGGCTGGAGGGCCGATTCGGCCTCCGCGGCGGTGGGACGCGCGACGGGATCCTTGTCGAGCATCCGTGCAGCAAGGTCGATGAGGCTGGTCGGGAGTCCGTCGACAAAGGCGTCCAGGCGGGGGGCCGGGGTCTCGCAATGATGCCACTCGATCATGTGATCGGGACTGCTCATCATGAACACATGCTCTCCGGTGACCAGCCGGAACAAGGTGCAGCCGATGCCGTAGACGTCGGCTGCCGGTCCTGGGTTGTGCTCGCCGAGGATGATCTCCGGAGCCTTGTAGCCGATGCTGCCGGGTGTCCGGCCCTCGGTGTGCCGGGTCGCTTCGGGGTCGGTCGGAAGAGCGATGCCGAAGTCGACCAGGTGCGCGGTGCCGTCGTCGGCCAGAACGATGTTGTGCGGCTTGACGTCACGATGGATGACGTCGGCGGCGTGCACGCGCGTGAGAATGCGGAGCACCTGGACGATGACGGTGACGGTGGCGGTCAGCGTAGGGCGATGGGTGACGAGGAAGTCACGGAGATTCATTCCCTCGATGAACTCCGTGACGAGATAGGGCCTTCCGCACGCGAAGTCGTAGTCCACGAGACGGGGCACACCCTGTCCACCCAGTCTTTCGTGCATCGCGCGCTCGCGTTCGAACCGCTTGAAGTCGTTCGCGCTCGGTCTCACGCCTCCATGACCGGGCAGTCCTTCCCAGAAGGTACGGGCCAGGAACTTCACGGCGACGGTTCGTCCGATCGTCGGGTCCAGCGCCCGGTACACGCTTCCCATCCCGCCGCTGCGTGGTCCGCCCGTGATCTCGAATCTCCCGGCGAACACCTTCCCGGACTCCATCGTCCTGCCCTCCTCCGTGGTCGACCACTGCCCGATCCAACGATAGTGGTGACACGTCAGTTCGCACCTAGCCATTTGACTTAGTTCACAGCCTAGGTCACTCTGGCACGTGTTCTGCTCGCCGAGGCGCAAGGAGGCGCTCTCGTGACTGTTCTGAGGAATCCGCCGGGAGTGGACGGCGACGGCGCCCTGATCCGGATCGGTCCGCCGCTGCTGCGCGAAGAAGCCGATGCTTGCCCCGAAGGGCGTGCGCTGCGGGCCCGCCCCCTGCTCGTCCAGCAACCCGGGCGTTCCCGCCGCAAGCCGGTCGAGGACTTCTGGTTCCAGCCGGTGGCCCGTCTCCTGGACGTCGTGGAGCATGAGGGCAGAGCTATGGCCGAAGCCGTCGCGAACCGCTGGCACGTTCGCAACTGCTCCAGCGCGCATGCGGAATGGGCGTGGGAAGCGGCCCGGACCTTCCTTGCCGCACGTGACCGGGAGCAGTCGGCACGCGTGACCTCGGGGTATCCGGCCACCTCTCCCGTGCAACCGGGCTGGGTGAGTGGGCGGGAGCTGAACGCCTTCGACGCGCGGGGTGTCGACCAGTACGAACGCACCGCCTGGGGGCGGCAGTACGCGTCCGGAGACGGATCCGTCCGGGAGCTCTGGATCCCGTCCCTCGGGCAGGTCAAGGCGGATCGCCGGCTGTTCGAGGTGGTCGCCGCTGCGCACGTGCTCGCCACGGGGATCCCGGCGCGAACTCCCTACCTGAGGCGCTCCGAACCGCTCCCGAAACCACCACCGCAACCGAGCAGAGTTCGCGTCCTCGGGGTCGGGCTCCGTGACGGCTCCACCGCAGTGCTCGGTGACTGGGACGTCGAGGAGGTGCAGCGACTGTTCGACGCGCACGTGCGTGACCGGATGACCAAGGTGACCGACAGCCGGGGCCGGAGACCCGGCTCGGACTGTGTCCGATGCGAGGCGCTGGCCGGCTGCCAGGACATCCCTCACGCCACTGGCCTGCTCGGTGCCCCAGGGCCGGCCCGCCCCCGCAAGCGACGCAGTATCTCCGTCTCCGACCTGCGCGCCTACCGGGACTGTCCCGCCAGGTACCACCTGACCAGGGTGCTCCATCTGCGTGAGGGCCGGACGGAGAACGAGGCGATCCGGCGTGGCCGCGCGGTCGACAGTTGGCTCAACGCCTGTCACGGCGCACGGCCGGCGGTGCCCTGCCGGGACATCCCGCTGCCCGAGACCTTGCCGGGACTCGACGAGGCCGAACTGCCCGCGGCCCGCGCCATGATCCGCGCGCACCGCGGCCTGTGTCCGCTGGACGGCCTGCCGGCCACGGAGCGGGTCGAGCCGCAGCGCAGCGTCGCCGTGTACGACGCGCGGGCGGATGTCGTCGTCATCGCCGCATGCGACGTGGTCTACACGGACGACGGCGGCGTGGTGATCCGGGAGACGAAGACCGCCGCACATCGCTTCGGGGAGCGGCGGCACCTCGTGGAACAGTTTCCCCAACTGGCTCTCGCGGTCCTGCTCCTGGCGTCCGGTGCACTGGGTGGTGATCCTCGCCGCTCCCGCGTCGAGCTGGAAGTGCTGCGCCCGGACGGAGCACGCCTTGAGGAGCTCGACCCCTGCGACGGCCCCACGCTCGACCAGTCCCGGCAGGTCATCGCCGGACTCGCCACCGGCTGGGCAGCCGACGAGACGTACGCGGCCGAGCCGGCCCCGGGCTTCGACTGTTCCGGCTGCGAGGCGGCGCGCTGGTGTTCCGTGGGACGTTCCCGACACGCGGCCGACACCACGGAGGAGACCCGGTGACCATCGACGACTACCGTGCCGTACCTGCCGCGAACTGGGCGGCGCACGACGGCGTACCGTTGCTGCGGACGCTCGCCACGGCACTTCTCGCCCTGGAGGCGCAAACCGGCCTGGACTCCTTCACACTCCCCTACCCTGCCGAGGCACAGCGGGCGCTGGACCGTACGGTGCTGGCCTGCCTGCTGCGCGGCGCCCGCCCGCCCGCCGGGCTGACGGAGCTCGTCGACCGCTGTCGTACGGTGCCGCTCGAGGACTGGCCCCTGAGCCTTCCCGCAGATCTGGTGGAACCCGGGGATCGGCTGCTCGACGAGATCTCGGGCAGACCCACAGAACTGTGCCACGAGTGGGCCGGCCGGAGCCCCGACTCGGCCGCGGTCTTCCGGGATCGCGAAGTCGTTCTCGCCGCCCTCCGCCTGTGCCGTGAGTACGGCGAGGAGGACGCGTACACCGCCTTCCGCGGACTGCTCGTGCACCGGCCGGTCCTCACGCCCGCAGAGATGTACGAGGTGACCGGTGACGTGGTGCTGGAACCCGTGCACGAGCTCATCCGGCGCGTCTACAAACCCGTGCCGGAGTCCTATCTGCGGGACGGCGCCTACACGGCCTGTGGTCGGTGTCTCACCCTGCTGACTCCGGTCGGAGCGGGTGAGTGGTGGTGCGAGCGCGACCGCTGCCGTCGCCAGGGGCCACCACCACCGGGCCGCCGCATCACCCGCGACGGGACTCTCACGGTCAGCCAGCTGGAGCGTCCGCTGAGGCAGTTCGTCACCGGACCGGGACGGGCCGAGGCCGATCTGGAATGTGAGCTGCTGGCTTTGGGACTCCAGGTGCGGATGTGGCCCGGCTACGACGCCTACGACCTCCAGGTGGTGTTCCCCGACGGTTGGCGCTGGGCCGTCGACGTCAAGGACTGGGCGCACCCGACGTTCCTCGGCCGCTCGGCCCGCCCCGTCCCCCAGGATCCGCCCTACGACGAGGCGTTCTGGGTGGTGCCGGTGCACCGAGCTGCGGCCCGTCCCCACTACGTCGCGGCCTTCGAACGGGCCCGGCCCGCGAGCGCCGGCGGCCTGCCGCTGCTGACCGATGCCGAACTCGTGACCCGTGCGAAGCGACGGCTGCGCACCTGCAAGGGAGACCACCGTGCGTGACCGTGAGAGCTGGCACCGGCCGGTGAGCCGCGAGCTGGCGCAGGTGTGGAACGGGCTGCCCGCCGGGCTCGACGGGGTGAAGCCCGTCCATGTGTGCCAGGTCGAACTGGCACTGCGGCTGCTGCAGCACCTCGCGCCGAAGGAGCCGGCCGAGGGTGCCTACACACTGCTGGGCGGCTACCCCTTCGCCCGTGCCGCCGGCCTGGCGCACACGCACGAGCACCACACGATGCTCACCGCCGCCCGCCACCTGCTGTGGACGCTCCGGCGAGGACGCGCCTGGCACCAGGCCCTGGACGCGTACCGTCTGGTCCCCGAACGGCTGCGTGCCTATGAGCTGCCGGAATCTCGAGAGCGGAGCGCACCCCGAGCGTTGCTGCCGACCGTCGCGGCCGGCCGTGTCGCCGTGTATGACCGGGCCCTGGCCGAGGTCCCCGACTTCGTCCGCAGGCCGCTTCCCCTGGCACCGGCGGGCCGCAGCAGTTTTCGGGAACTGCGCCGGACGACATCGGTCACGATCCCCGAGCTCCTCGTCCTGGAGAGCCCATCCGGACACGACCTGTCCGTGGGACGCGGCGGGGGTTCCGAGCCGCTCACCGTCACACGGGACGAACTCGTCGACACCGCCCGATGGATGGACGGCGCCGAGCTGGAGGCGGGTGCCGAACGGCCGGGGAACTGGGAGGCGCGCATGGCGGACGTGCGCATCGCGCCACGGGACGCGGACGGGCGCGGATTCACCGACGGCGACGCGCTGCGGCTGGACGGCCTGCTGCACTTGGCGGGCATGGTGGGCGCCGGCAAGAGCACGCTGATGGCACTGGTCGCGGTGTGGGCCGCCCGCCGGGAGACACCACTGCGCACCACCATCGTCGTGGGGGACGCCGCCGAACAGTTGCGCCTGTGCGAGCTGTTCACTGCTCTCGGTCTGCCCGCCGTTCCGCTGCTCGGGGCCAGCACACGCGAGTCACATGTGCAGCGACTCCACCGCCGGCTCGCTTCCCGTGGCCTGGACAACCTCCTCGACCACGATGCGCAGGGTTTCGACGAGCTGAGTACGGCCTGTGTCGTGGACGCGCTCCGAGGAACCGAGGCGGCCCGACCGTTGCGCTATGCCGATGCGCCGTGCACGAACCTGTATCCGGAGCGGAACGCCCCGGAGCGAGGCGGCGGGCAGGCATCCCAGGCTGCGGATCCTCTCCCCGCCGTCTGGGAACCGGGCATGTCCCGCGCCGTCGAGAGCGTGCCTGCCGACCAGGAACCGAAGGGCTCCCCCCACGGCTGCCCCATCTGGGCCGAGTGCCCGCGTCACCGGTCGGTCCGTGCGCAGGTCGATGGGCTGATCTGGGTGGCGAACCCGGCCAGCCTGGTGCAGAGCGCCGTGCCCTCGCACCTCAACGACGAGCGGCTGCGGCAGCTTGAGCTGGCCTGCATCCGCAGTGACATCGTCTTCGTCGACGAGGCCGATTCCGTGCAGATGAAGTTCGACGAGCTGTTTGCCCCGTCGGCCACCCTCGTCCAGCCGGGCCTCGAGTCCTGGCTCGACCGGCTGCACACGCACAAGATCGAGGAACTCTCCCGTCAAGGACGGCTTCCTCTGACGGATCGCCAGGTCGAACAGTGGAACGCGGCCCTGGCAGTCGTCACGGTCGCCGCCGACCGACTGTACCGCCTGCTGATCTCCGACGAACCGCTGAGGGACTGGGTCGACACCGAGTACTTCAGCCCTTGGGCGCTTCAGGAGAAACTCCTCGCCGACTGGTTCGACGAAGTGCCGGGCCCCGACGCCTTTCGCGCCGTGGACACACTCGAAGCGGTGGCCGACGAGCAGGAGCTGTACGAGGGGTACGAGGACGACACCGGCGGTGAGGAACCCGACACAGCGCCCACCGCACCCCGCGACCCGCGCCGGGACGAACTGGCCGCGCTGCTCGACGCCTTCCGCGACGACCCGCTCGGCGGCCGCGGGCGGCGCGGCACGCTCACCGACACCATGGTCGAAACCGCTCAGGACCTCCTGCACGGCCTGTCCGCCCCCCGCACCCGGGACCGGGTCCGAGGGCTTCTCGGTGAGATGCTGCGGGAGACCTCGGTCGCGGGCGTCGGCCGGGCGTCGGCCGGGGAGGCGTACGAGAAGTGGCTCGACCTGACCTGCCGCCGCCTGGAGTTCACCCTGCTCCTGTCCGCCCTGCACCAGCGCCTGGACCGCCTCACCCACCTGTGGCCGCATGTGGAGGCCGCGCTGCGCCTCGGTGCCCAGGGCAAGGAGCTGGCCCGCCGCGCACCCTTGGACTACGCGCCGCTGATCCCGGAAGCACCCATGGGCAACGTCCTCGGTTTCCAGTACCTCCCCGATGACCGGGAGCGTGACGAGATCGGCCGCACCAGCGGAACCCTGCGCTTCTTCCGCTGTGCCGGCGTCGGACGTGAACTCCTCCTCTCGCTGCCGGAGCTGGGCGCGGACCGCGCGGCCGGCCGTCCGGGCCCCCATGTGGTGCTGATGTCGGGAACCAGTTGGGCCGGCGAGTCCACCCGGGCCCACGTACTCGCTCCTGTGGGAGCGGTCTTGAAACCGTCGGCCCGGTCGCTCGAAGCGGTGGCACGCACCCGTTTCTCCACCCACTTCCTCTACGACGAGGAGGGCAGGCCGATGAGCCTGTCCGGGACGGCTCCGAAGGCCCGGACCACACAGGCGCGCGCGATCGCCGCGAAGCTGGGCCGACCCGGCCCCGGCGGCTGCGACAGCCCTCTCGGCCTGGAACTGGCCAAGGTCGCCGACGACCACCGCAAGCGGGCACTGCTGCTGGTGGGCAGCTACCGGGAGGCCTACGCCGTCGCCGACACCCTGGATGCCGAGGAGCGGTGGCAGGGCCGGGTCCGGGTGCTCGTACCGGATGACGCCGACCTCGACCAGGCTCTGCACGGCGCGGGTTCCGCGGAGGGCGGGGCCACCTCGTCCACCCTGCGTCGTGGCGATCTGGCCCTGTTCGCCGAGGACCCGGCCGCGGAAGTGCTGGTTGCCCCGCTGCTGGCGGTCGAGCGCGGTCACAACATCCTCAACGTCCAGCGCAACGCCGCCTTCGGCACGGCGCTCTTCCTCGCCCGTCCGCATCCCCGGCCCGACGAGCTGTCCCTGTCGGTATTCGCCGTCAACGACTGGATCAGCCGCTTCGTCCGCGACCGGCCGCGAGCCGACGACCTCCCGGGACCCGCCACCTTCACCGAGCTGGTGGCCCAGGCCACCACGCTGGACCAGGCGGGCCGTGATCTGAGGTTCGCGGGCCGTCAGGAGTGGCGTCGGCTTCTGTCGCGGCGCTACATCTACTCCCGGCTGTCCCCCTGGGAGAAACGCGCGTTCGCATGGGACCAACTGGTCACCATGTGGCAGGTCATCGGCCGCCTGGTACGCGGTGGAGTACCCGCCAGGGTCGTGTTCGTCGACGCGGCCTTCGCTCCCCGGCTGGCGCGGTCCCTCGCATCTACGGCCTCGGGCGACGCCGTCCCGGCCGTCGACGGCCTGCTGCGTGCCCTGCGGTCGGTTCTTTCACCGTACTTCGCCCCCGACGCCGATCCGGACGCCTTTCCCGACCCGGCCGACCCGGCGCTGGCCCGGCTGCTCTACCAGCCCTTCCACGACGCCCTGCTGACCCTCGGCCATCACCGGCCCGTCCGCTGAGGCGGCCGGCACCGGCCCGCACGTCACCGCCGCATCCCTCCGAAGGAGGTTCCACCATGCCCGTGAACTACCGCACCGTCCGCACCGCAGCCTGGCTCCCGGCCGACGCCGGGACGACCCTGACCGCGCGCTACCGTGCCCTGCCCTTCCCCGAACAGTGGCGGGACGCGGTCCTCGCCCTGTGCAACGCCGGCCGAGACCCTCAGGCGGAGCCGTACCGGACCGTACCCACCCGCCGCCTGGAACAGGTCCTGCAGGCTTTCGCCCCGGACGTCCTCGTGCTGCCCCGGCCGCCCTTCCACGAGCGGGGAGAGGAACCGGAGCGCTGGCTGTACGTCGCCGATGACGCCCCCGACCCGCTGCCCCCGCGTGTCCTCGCCCCGCTGCTGGGCCGCTGGCTGCGCGAGCTGCGGCCCGAACCGGAGCACCGGTCGCTGCTCAAGGACGTCCGCGCCCAGCTCGCCGAGCACCCGCCCGAGTGGGAACCCGTCGCACGCGAACTGCTGGCCTGCGGCCGCACCCGGGGCGGCACCGCCGCGCCGGCCTCCCACCAGTTCACCCTCACGACGGACTGGCTGGCCCGCCGCGTCCTCGCGCTGGGACCATACCCGTACGAGGGCGGGCGGCTGCACTTCCGTGCCATGCCGCGCGGCCCCAGGGACCAGGGCGCGGAGCTGGTCTCGCAGCCCCTGCCGTACGAACCGTCGCCCGGCAAGGGCACCTGGTGGTTCTCCGTCGTCCTCAACATCACCCTGCACACCGTGCCGTTCGACCCCCTGCCTCGTTTCCACCTCCACTGGTCCATCCGTCGCTGGGCGACGCGTACGTCGCCCGCGACGGGACGGGTCCGGCTGCCGTACGGAAGCCGGACCACGGTGCTGCTGCGCCCCCGGGTGCCTGTGCTGCCCGGAGTGCCGCTCAGCGAGCGGTACGCAGTCGCCCAGTTGGAGCGGCGCTGGGACAAGGAGCGGGGTGGGTTCGCCGACGGCTGGGCCTTCGGCGGTCCGGCCCGGCTGCTTCAGGACGTCTCCCTCGGTGAACCGTTCCCCGACGCCGACGCGATCCTGACGGAGCCGGAGGAATGGCTGCGGCGCGACGCACGGGCCGGGATCGTATACCGCACCGCGATGGGCGGCCACGAGGTGAAGGCCGGTCTGATGCCCAACCAGTGCTCGGAGCTGACGGCCTGGGTACAGACGGCCCTTCCCCCCGAACTGCGCGCGGCACCGGACCTCACGCACACCGCGCTCGCCGCGGCCAAACCGCTCAACGCCCCGCCCTCGAGTGTTCCCAAGGAGGCACGGGAAGAGGAGGAGACCCGTCGCTGTGCCGAGCGGCGGGCGGCGGTGGCCTTCGCGGTCGCAGAACTCGGTGCCCCGCGGACCGACGACGGCCGGCCGGTGCTGGAAGCACGGCTGCTGTGGCAGTCGGCCGAGATGCGGGACGCGGCCCTCGGCGCACTTGGCACGCGGCTCGGTCTCAAGGGGGACGGCGGTTCCTTCACCGAGCGGGAGTACGACACCGCCGACCCGGGCCACCCGGTGGTGCACGAGTGGATGGCGCCGGAACTCACCGTCCGTGTGCGGTGCCTGCGGCCTGTCGTGCGCCATGACGACGGCACCGGCCGCGCCCTGACCGCGGGCCTCGGCCTCCCGGAGGGCGTACGGCGCACCCGGGAGGAGGTCACCGCGGCCGTGGGGGAGCGGCGGGCCGAGACCGCGGCGTGGCTGACCGGTGACCGGACCGGGGACGCACCCGCACTGGCCCTGGTCGAGATCGACCGCCCCGCAGACTTCGCCTCCCGGGACCACGATCCCAAGTTCGCCCTGCGGCTCGGCTGCGCCGACGCCGGCTTCGTCACGCAGTTCGTCGCACTCCCGAAGAAGACCAAGGGGTACAACTCCCTGGGCAGCATGGACCACCGGGCCCTGATGGCCTGGGACGACGGACTGCGGCAACTGGGTGCCCGGGTCCATCCCGAGCACGGTATCGAGCAGGGTGTTCCGCAGGGGATGCGGTACGCCGCGGTCTGGATGGTCCGCAAGAACCACACCGCACGCAACCGCTGGGCCGCCGATGTCCCGGTCGCCGTCCTGGTCACCCCGCAGGCCCCCGGGAGCGGTCTGGCGCGGGTCCAGGGATGGGACCCGGACGCCGACGACGGCGCCGGGGCGTGGGTGCCGTACCCGGTCATGCTGCTCAGGCTCACCCGTCTCGCCGAGGTACGGCCCTCCGTGCCGGCGCCACGGGTGGAGGGCGAGACGGTGCCGGTCGGACGCCGCCGCGGGTGGCGCGCCGACCGTGATGAGCAGCGGCGGACCGCGGAGGAGTGGCTGCAGAAGGTCCGTACCTCGTTGCGCCGTCGACCCACCATGCTCCTGGTCGACGCGCAGAACGCCCGGTCGCACTGGACCTGGCTGCAGGACGGCCGCACGGAGCGGGACCGGATCCGCGACGGGCACGCCGAACCCAGGCGGCTCGCTCCGGACCTGCGACTGGTACGGGTGCGCACGGGGAAGGGCCGTGAGACCGCCCAGTGGTGGGGTGTGAACCCCAAGGAGGGACCCAACGGCATCGCGTCGCACCTGTGGATCCCGGAGGACGACGGAACAGGACGGGTCTTCTACAGCACCACCCCCAAGCCGGTTCAGTTCAGCACCTCGGCCGTCGAGGCGGACAAACTGGCGCCGCGTCCGCTCCGGATGGGTAAGCGCAAGGGGGAGCTGACCATCGACACGGGGACAGTGGGCTGGATGCCCGCCCTCGTCGAACTGGCCGTCCTCGGCTGCCACACCGACGACGGGGACGACCCGCAGGCGCTGGCCCTCGCCGCGCACCTGCTGCGTCAGCCCCCCGACTACCCCCAGGCACTCGCGCTGCCGCTGCCGCTGCACCTCGCGGGCCTGGGGCAGCAGTACGTGCTGCCGACCCGGCCCGACGGGGAAGCCGATCCGGTGGACGGCGTGGAAGCCCCGGCGGAAGGCGCGCGGGTCCCGGCGGTCCCGGCGGGGGAGGAGAGCACGGCGGACGCCGCGGCGGATCCCGATCCGGCCACGGCGGCGGCAGCGGGTCTCACCCTCGGACCGGAGCAGCCCGAAGCCGATGACGAACAGGAACAGTTGGCACTGTTCGGGTTCTGATCCCGCCGGGGAAGGGGCCGGCGGGAGAGTGTCGTCCGGGTGGCTGCCGCGTGGGGTCAGCGGCCCGGACCGCGCCCCCGCCGGCCTGCTGCCCTGGCCCAGGACCGCACCGGCCGTGCGTCCGGACCCATCGGATGGGTGAAGGGCCGTAGTGGGTCCACATCCGCCCACGGCACCAGTGCCTCCTCGGGCGCACGGCGTGCGGGTAACCACGTGGAGAGGCGCTGCCACACCTCGCCGGCGTGAGCGGGCCGTTCGTCGGGCTCCTTGGCCAGCATCTGGAGCACCAGCTCCTCCAGCTCGGTGGGGATCGCGCGGCGCAGTTCCCGGGGCGGCGCGGGCGGCTTCTCCAGGATCATGCCGGGCAGCATGAGTTCGGAGTCGTGGGCGAAGACGGGCTCACCCGTCAGCATCGTGTAGAGCAGACAGCCGAGCGCGTACAGGTCCGTGCGCGCGTCGACCGGCTTGCCCTGGATCTGTTCGGGCGCCATGCACTCCAGGCTTCCGGGGCGTTCACCGGTCGTGGTCAGCGACGTCGTGTCGGGGTCGAGGAAGGCGGCGACACCGAAGTCCAGGACCTTCACCACTCCGTCCGTACGCATGACGACATTGCTGCCCTTGAGGTCCCGGTGCACGACGTTCCGGGCGTGCACGGAACCCAGCACGGAGGCGATCTGTACGCCGATCGACGCGGTCTCCTCGACGGAGAGCGGGCCCGCCTCGGCGATCCGGTCACCGAGCGACGGCCCGATCACGTACTGCATGACGAGGAACCGTGTGCCGTTCTCCTCGCCGAGGTCGTAGACGGTCGCCAGCCCGGGGTGGTCGAGCCGGGCGACTGCCTGTGCCTCGCGGCGGAACCGCTCGGCGTCGCGGGCGCGTTGCTCCTCGGTGAGCCCGGGATCGACGCTCATGGTCTTCAGCGCCACGTCACGGCCGAGGTTCTCGTCGTGGGCGAGCCGGACGACGCCCATGCCGCCCCGGCCGATGAGGTTCTTGATCCGATATCTGCCGGCGATCAGCGATCCCGTGTTCATCCGCGCTGCGGCCCCGTCCCCTCCGTGTCCGTGGCGCCGTGCCCGGACGGTCATCAGGGGAGAGTGTGGCACGGAGACGTACGTGGCGCACCAACCGAGAACGGTTTACGTGTTGACTGTGTTCACATGCCGCTGATCTAATGAATCGAGGGAGGGGCGGTACCACCGGTGTCTCCACCCGCTACGGTGACGTGTGGATCACGTCGGGAACGAGTGAGGATTACGTGGACGTCTTCGGGGTGCACCGCCGACTCATCCAGGACTACAAGGAGTACACGTCCGGTGCGGTGGTGATCGACGACCCGCGCATCGGTGAGAAGGTCTCCAAGTCCCTTGCCGACGGCGACCAGTGGCCCGATCCATGGCTCTCGCTGAACCCGAGCTTCGAGCGCGGCGGCACCGTCGACCACCTCGCGGACGACCGGGGTCTCCTGCACCCCGAGTGCAAGCGCATCTTCCGGGTCGGCAAGGACAGGCCGGACGCGACCGTCCGACCCATCACCTTCCACCGCCACCAGTACGACGCCATCGAGGCCGCTGCCTCCCGGCAGTCCTACGTCCTGACCACCGGCACCGGTTCCGGCAAGAGCCTCGGCTACATCGTGCCCATCGTCGACCGGGTGCTCCGGGAGAAGGATCCCGAAGCACCCCCCAGCATCAAGGCGATCATCGTCTACCCGATGAACGCCCTGGCCAACAGCCAGATGGGCGAGCTGAAGAAGTTCCTCACCGCCGGGTACGGCGAAGGCGAGGAGCCGCCGGTCACGTACGCCCGTTACACCGGCCAGGAGAAGCAGTCCGAGAAGGAGGCGGTACTCGACAACCCGCCCGACATCCTGCTCACCAACTACGTGATGCTGGAGCTGATGCTCACCCGGCCCGAGGAGCGCAAGCGGCTCATCGGCCGGGCCAAGGGCCTGCGTTTCCTCGTCCTGGACGAGCTGCACACCTACCGCGGCCGGCAGGGCGCCGACGTCGCCGTGCTGGTGCGGCGCGTGCGTGAGGCGTGCGAGTCGCCCGACCTCCAGTGCGTCGGCACCTCCGCCACCATGGCCACCGACGGAACCCCGGCCGCCCGCCGCCGTGCCGTCGCCGAGGTCGCCTCCACACTGTTCGACACGGAGATCTCCCCGGAGCGGGTGGTGGGCGAGACCCTGGTCCGGGCGACCGGTGCTGCCGTTCCCACCTCCGCCGAACTCGCGGCCCGCGTACGGGAGAACGACCCGCCGCAGGAGCACCGGGCACTCGGCGCCGAGCCGCTGGCCCGCTGGATCGAGACCACGTTCGGGCTCACCGAGGTCACCGACGAGGACGGTACGGAGCTGCTGGTCCGTGCCGCTCCCGTCACCGTGGAACTCGCCGCCCGTGCCCTGCGCGAGAAGGCCTTCGGCATTCCGAAGGAGGCGCCCGACGACGAGCCGTACACCGCCTGTGTGAACGCCATCCGTGCCACCCTGCGGGCCGGTTCGCAGGCGCGTGACCGGGACACCGACCGGCCCCTGTTCGCCTTCCGGCTGCACCAGTTCCTGTCCAAGGGCGGTTCGGCTTACGTCTCCCTGGAGCCGGCCGAGAGCCGTTACATCACCCGCACCTACCAGCAGCGGGTGCCTGGACAGCGGGAGAAGCTGCTCCTCCCGCTGTCCTTCTGCCGCGAGTGCGGCCAGGAATACCTGACCGTGGCCCGGGACCAGCGCGACGACGGCACGGTGGCCTTCCGCACTCGCGAGGACGAGGACGACGACCAGGGATACCTCTACGTCTCCGCCACCAACCCCTGGCCCGAGCATCTGGGCGACGCCGTCGAGCAGCGCCGGTTCCCCGACAGCTGGCTCACCGTCGACCCGAAGAAGGCGACGACCGTCCTCACCGCGAGCCGCAGAAAGCGCGCGCCCCAGCCGGTGTGGGTGCGGCCCGACGGTGAGACCGTGGACAAGGGACACCAGGACGGCCTGTACGCGGCCTATCTGCCCGCCCCGTTCCTGTTCTGCCTGGAGTGCGGGGTTAGCTACGAAGAGGTGCGCGAGCGTGACTTCGCCAAGCTGATGACGCTCGACCAGGAGGGCCGCTCCACGGCCACGTCCGTCGTCAGCGCCTCCATCGTGCGTCACCTCAAAGGGCTCCCTGAGAAGGAACTCGGCAAGGACGCACGCAAGTTGCTCACCTTCGTCGACAACCGGCAGGACGCCAGCCTGCAGTCCGGGCACTTCAACGACTTCGTGATGGTCACCCAGCTGCGAGGTGCCCTGTACCGCGCGATGCTGGAGGCGGGGAAGAAGGGGCTGCGCTGGAAGCGGCTGGGCGAGGAGGTCGTGGAGGCCATGGGGCTGGCCCCGCACGAGTACGCCAACAATCCCACCGAGGTGTCGGCGCTCGCCGAGGAGACCCGGGACGCGCTGGCCCAGATCGCCGAGTACCGGCTCTTCCTGGACCTGGAGCGCGGCTGGCGGGTCACCATGCCCAACCTGGAGCAGACCGGTCTGCTCGGCCTGGAGTACGCCGGCCTCGACGAGATCGCCGAGGACGAGGAGCGCTGGCAGCGGGCAGCGGCCCCGCTGCGCACCGCGACCCCCGCGACCCGTCTCGACCTGGCCCGGGTCCTCATGGACGAGTTGCGCCGCCAGCGAGCCGTGGACACCCCGTACTTCACCGAGGCCAAGTTCAACGAACTGCGCAAGGAGTCGGCGAAGCTCAACGACGCCTGGGGGATCGCCGACACCGAGGCCGCCCCGCCCGCGCCGACCGTCGCCCTGCCGCGCGCGGGACGGCCCGGCCGCAGTCGCAGTGAGAAGAACCTCACCGGCCGGGGAGCCTTCGGCCGCTTCGTGCGCAAGCCGGGCACCTTCCCGGACTGGCGGCAGGACTTCTCCCTCGCCGACGCCCAGAACGTGATCAACGACCTGCTCGAGGTACTCGCCGCCGGCGGTGTCCTCACCCGCGTCGACCAGGGCCGCGACGAGGCCCCCGGCTACCGGATCAACCACACCGTCATCCGCTGGCACGCCCGGGACGACGACCACGGCACGGTGGACCGGCTGCGCCGCACCTACCGCACCGGGCGCGGGCCCCGAGTCAACGCCTTCTTCAAGGGTCTCTACAAGGACGTCGCCGGCACCTTCGCCGGCCTGCACGCGGCCGAGCACACCGCCCAGGTCCACCCCGACATCCGCGAGGAGCGGGAGCGCCTGTTCAGCAAGGGGGCCCCGCTGCCCCTGCTGTACTGCTCGCCGACGATGGAGCTGGGCGTCGACATCGCCAGCCTCAACTCGGTGAACCTGCGCAACGTGCCGCCCACCCCCGCCAACTACGCCCAGCGTTCCGGTCGTGCGGGCCGCTCCGGCCAGCCCGCGCTGGTCACCACGTACTGCGCCACCGGCAACAGCCACGACCAGTACTACTTCACCCGGTCCGACCAGATGGTCGCCGGAACCGTCGCCCCGCCCCGCCTGGACCTGGCCAACGAGGACCTGCTCGCCTCCCACGTGCACGCCATCTGGCTCGCCGAGACCGGCCTGGAACTGAGCCGCTCCATGACGAAGATCATCGATGCGGACGGGAAGACCCCCTCGCTCGCCCTGCTGCCCGGAGTACGCGAGCAGATCGGCAACAAGAGGGCGCAGACGCGGGCCCTGGCCCGGGCCCGTACCGTCCTCGCCGGCTGCGCCGACACCCTGCGGGACACCTCGTGGTGGCACGAACAGTGGCTGGAGGACACCGTCGACGGCGCTCCGGGTGCCTTCGACCTGGCCTGCGGCCGCTGGCGCAGCCTCTACCAGAAGGCGCTGGAGGAGCGGGAGCTCCAGCACGACAACATCCGCAACCGCACGGCGACCGGCCGCTCCCAGCAGCAGGCCGTACGCCGCCGCGCCCAGGCGGAGAACCAGATCGCGCTCCTGGAGAACCGCCAGGGCGGCGAGCGCACGGTGCTGTCCGACTTCTACCCGTACCGCTACTTCGCCTCCGAGGGCTTCCTGCCCGGCTACTCCTTCCCCCGGCTGCCGCTGGCCGCGTACATCCCGGGCACCGGCCGCACCAGCCGCGGCTACGACGGCGACTACCTCCAGCGGTCCCGGTTCATCGCGATCCGCGAGTTCGGTCCCGGCGCCCTGATCTACCACGAGGGCAGCCGCTTCAAGGTGAACCGGGTCCAGCTGCCGCCGGACACCTCCGGCGAACTGACCACCGACAGCGCCAAGGTGTGCCAGAGCTGCGGCTACCTCTCGCCGGAGGACCAGCGCGAGGACACCTGCCGCGGCTGTCGGGCCACACTCGGCGACGCCCGCACCGGCCTCCTCCAACTGCACACGGTCTTCACCCAGCGCCGCGACCGGATCTCCTCCGACGAGGAGGAACGCCAGCGCACCGGCTACGCCGTGGAGATCTCCTACCGTTTCAAGAAGCACGAGGACGGCCGCGACGGCTCCCTGCAGGCCGAGGCCAAGTCGGCGGCCGGCATGCTCCTCGCCCACCTTTCCTACGGCGACAGCGGCACGGTCCGGCTCACCAACCTCGGCTACCGCCGCTCGGTCGCCAAGGGCGAGATTGGCTTCTGGATCGACCCGGTCTCGGGTGAGTGGCTGGCAGGCTCCACCGGCGCCAAGGGCAGCGGCGCGGCCGGCCGGGAGACCCCGGAGGAACAGGAGGGCCTGGCCGACGCCGACAAGGTGCTGCGCAAGGTCCCCGTCATCCCCTACGTCCAGGACACCCGCAACATCCTCGTGCTCCAGCTCGCGGCCCCCGTCGACCGGGACACCGCGATCACCCTCCAGTACGCGCTGGAGCGGGGCATCGAGGCCGAGTTCCAGCTGGAGGACTCCGAGCTGGACACCTGGGAACTGCCGCCGCACGACGGCCCGCGCGAGCGGCTGCTGTTCATCGAGAGCGCCGAGGGCGGCGCGGGCGTATTGCGCAGGCTGCAGGCCGAGCCCAAGGCACTCGCCGCCGCCGCCCGGCGGGCCCTGGAAATCGCGCACTTCGACCAGCACGGCCGCGACCGGGGAGCGGAGAAGAAGAACGGCGACCCGTGCGAGAAGGGCTGCTATCACTGCCTGCTCTCCTTCGGCAACCAGCGCCACCACCGGGCGATCGACCGCCGCCTGGTGCGCGACCTGCTGATGGAGCTCAAGGACGGCGTGGTCGGCGGCGGGCACGCCGGCCGCACCCGCGACGAGCACGCCGACGCGCTCATCGAGGGCGCCGACTCCTCCCTGGAGGAGCGGTTCGTCGCCTACCTCCGGGCCCACGGCCACCATCTGCCGCAGCACCAGCAGCTGAAGGTGAGCACGGCCCTGTCCAAGCCGGACTTCGTCTACGACACCGGCTACGGCCCGGTCGCCGTGTTCGTCGACGGCCCGCACCACGACCACGCCGAGACGACGCTGCGCGACGAGGAGGCCGCCGAGCGGCTGAAGGAGATCGGCTGGGAGGTCATCCGCATCCGGTACGACGACGACTGGGCCAAGGCCGTCGCCGAGTACCCTTCGGTGTTCGGCGAGGCACGCCGCTGACCTGCGCGGGGCGGGCCACCTGTCCGACCCGGCGGGCGGCGGCGTACGGTGCCGGGTGGCCGGCTCCCGGCAGCCCGGGCCACCGCCCGCCGCCCTCGTTCCTGTCCGCCTGTTGGAGAGTGCCGCCCCGTTCCCGCCCACCCGAAAGCCCGGTTCCTTTCCTCTCTCTCGTCACTTTCGTGCCCGTTCGCCCGTTCACCCGCACACGCAGAGCCGTCGCCCCGACCGCATTCCCGCCCGCCCCGACCCCGGAAGGCACCCATGACCACCGCCGCCCAGCCGACCCAGCAGTACGCGGTCGGCTCCCTCGTCCATGCCCGGGGCCGGGAATGGGTCGTGCTGCCGGACTCCACGGCGGAGCTCCTCGTCCTGCGCCCGCTCGGCGGCGCCGACGACGACGTCGCCGGCATCCTGCCCGCACTGGAGCAGGTGGTCCCCGCCACCTTCGCCCCACCCACCCCCTCCGACCTGGGCGACCAGCAGGCCGCAGGACTGCTGCGCACCGCCCTGCGCATCGGCTTCCGCTCGGGCGCGGGCCCCTTCCGTTCACTGGCCTCGGTCTCCGTGGATCCCCGCCCGTACCAGCTGGTGCCGCTGATGATGGCGCTGCGCCAGGACACCGTCCGGCTGCTGATCGCCGACGACGTCGGCATCGGCAAGACGGTGGAGGCGGGACTGATCGCCGCCGAGCTGCTGGCCCAGGGCGACGCCCGCGGCCTGGTCGTGCTGTGCTCGCCGGCCCTGGCCGAGCAGTGGCGGGCCGAGCTGTACGGCAAGTTCGGGGTGGACGCGCGTCTCGTGCTGCCGTCCACCATCGGCCGGCTGCTGCGCGAGACCCCGTACGGCCAGTCGGTATTCCGCCCCGACGGCGCCTACGTCGTCTCTACCGATTTCATCAAGTCCCCCCGTCACCGTGAGGACTTCCTGAAGAACTGCCCCGACCTGGTGATCGTCGACGAGGCGCACTCCTGCGTCGCCGACACTGCGATCGGCGCCTCCGCGCGCACCTCCCAGCAGCGGTACTCGCTGCTGCGCGCCCTCGCCGTCAAGACTCACCGCCACCTCCTGCTGGTCACCGCCACCCCGCACAGTGGCAAGGAGGAACCCTTCCGTCGTCTGCTCGGCCTGCTCGACGACCGTCTCGCCACGGTGAGCCTCGACACGGTGGCGGGCCGCCGGCTCCTCGCGGAGTTCTTCGTGCAGCGCCGCCGCGCCGACATCCGCGACGACTTCGGCGACGGCGCCCACTTCCCCTCCTCCCGCGACACCGCCGAGTCCCCGTACACGCTGCACCGCGACTACAAGAAGCTCCTCGACGAGGTCCTGGCGTACGCCCGTGAGACCGTCCGCGCGGCCGACGGCGCCCTCCAGCAGCGGCAGCGCTGGTGGTCCACGCTCGCCCTGCTGCGCACCCTGTCCTCCTCCCCGGCGGCCGCGGTGCAGTCCCTGAAGACCCGGGCCGGTGTCGAGGAGGCCGACTCCCCGGAGGAGGCCGACCGCACCGGCGAGCGCACCGTCTCCGACCCGGCCGACAGCGAGGGCTTCGAGTCCGCCGACGCGGTCCCCGGCGCCCGACTGCCCGCCGCGGAGACGGCCGACGGCCCCGACGACACTCCCGGGCACGAGGACACTGCGGAGGACGACGAGGAGAAGGCACGCCTGATCGCCATGGCTGCGGCGGCCGGAAAGCTCGACGGCCCGACGCGCGACACCAAGCTCAAGAAGCTGATCGCCACCGTCACCGGCCTCCTCGACGACGGCTACCGCCCCATCGTCTTCTGCCGCTACATCGCCACTGCCGACTACGTGGCCAAGCACCTCACCAAGGCCCTCAACAAGAAGGGCACCGAGCACCCGGTCGCCGTCGCCTCCGTCACCGGCGAACTCTCGCCCGACCAGCGCGTCACCCGCATCGCCGGGCTGACCGGCGTCGACGAGGACGGCAACCCGCCGGCCGACCGCCGGGTCCTGGTCGCCACCGACTGCCTCTCCGAGGGGGTCAACCTCCAGGAGTCCTTCGACGCCGTCGTCCACTACGACCTGGCCTGGAACCCCACCCGGCACGAACAGCGCGAGGGCCGCGTCGACCGCTTCGGCCAGCGCACCGACGTCGTCAAGGCGCTCACCCTGTACGGCGCCGACAACCCCGTCGACGGCATCGTCCTGAACGTCCTGCTCCGCAAGCACGAGCGCATCCGCCGCGTCACCGGCATCTCCGTACCCGTGCCGCAGGAGTCGGAGAGCGCCATGCAGGCCGTCTTCGAGGGGCTGATCCTGCGCGGCGAGAAGACGGCCTACGAACAGGAAGGCCTGTTCCCGCAGGAGGAGGCGGCGACCGCCGAGCAACTGGAGATCGCCTGGCAGTCCTCCGCCGAACGGGAGAAGCGCAACCGCTCCCGCTACGCCCAGCACCGCATCAAGAAGGACGAGGTGGCCGCCGAGGTCGCCGAGGTCCGCGCCGCGCTCGGCACCGTCGAGGAGGTCCGCGACTTCACCCGCCGCGCCCTGACGGCACTGCGCGGCATGCCCGCCCCGACGAAACAGGGCGGCTTCACCGTCCACACCGACGCCCTCCCGCTCGGCCTGCGCGACGCGGTCTCCGCCGCGCTCGGCCCCCGCCACCCCCGCCCGGTCATCTTCCACGACGCCCCCAGCGCCCCGCGCGGCGAGGCCGCCCTCACCCGCACCGACCCGGTGGTCGCCGCCACCGCCCGCTTCGTGCTGGACGCGGCCCTCGACGACGCCGACAAGATCCCGCAGTGGCAGCGGCCCGCCCGCCGCTGCGGCGTCGTCCGCACCAAGGCGGTCGACCGCCCCACCACCCTCCTGCTGGTTCGCCACCGCTTCCAGCTGAACCTGCCGACCCGCAGGGGAGGAACGGTCGAGCGGCTCGCCGAGGACGCCCGGGTGGTCGCCTTCCACGGCAGCGCGACCGCTCCCGTCTGGCTGCCCGAGGACGAGGCACTGGCCCTCCTGGGCGCCCGCGCCGCCGGGAACACCGACCCGAAGTTCGCCGCCGGGCACATCGAGGACATCCTCGCCGTGCTCCCCACCCTCCTGATGCCCGCGCTACGGCTGCGCTCGGCCGAACTCGGCACACAGCTGGAGGCCTCCCACCACCGGGTCCGCACCGCCTCCCAGGCCCGCCTCCAGGGCTTGAAGGTGCTTCCGCAGGGCGATCCCGACGTCCTCGGTGTCTACCACTACCGTCCGGTCGCGACGATCACCCAGGGAGCGGACGCATGAGCCTCGCCAGAACCCTCGTCACCGACACCGTCGCCACCGTCGGCGGCCTGCTCCCGTACGACCTCCTGGTACGGATCAAGGAAGGCAAGGAGCAGACCGGCTCCAAGCCCGCCGACTACCGCCTGTACGCCAAGGGCGAGTCCGTGCGCGACGCCGCCGAGCGCTCCTGGGGCTATCTGCGCGGCGTGTGGACCGCCTACCAGGACGCGCTGGCCCGCGACGGCGCCGACGCCGACCCCGGCGTGCACGCGGTCGGCCTGACCACCGAACGCTGGCTGCTGCCCCTCTTCGAACAGCTCGGCTTCGGCGCCCTCACCCCCGTGCCCGCCCCCGGCCTGCGCTCCCGCGACGGGGAGAAGGACTTCGGCGTCAGCCATCACTGGGCGCACGTCCCCGTGCACCTCACCGGCTGGAACGTCCCCCTGGACCACCACACACCGGAACTGGCCAGGCAGATCCCGCAGTCGATGGTCCAGGAGTACCTCAACCGCTCCGCGGACTCCACCCTGTGGGGCGTGCTCTCCAACGGCCGTCAGCTGCGCCTGCTGCGGGAGTCGGCGTCCCTCACCGGCGCCGCGTTCATCGAGTTCGACCTCCAGGCGATCTTCGAGGGCGACCGCTCCGACGACTTCGTCCTGCTGTGGCGGCTGCTGCACCGCACCCGCTTCGAACCCCGCGCCGACGGCGAGCCTGCCGCGACCTGCCCGCTGGAGAAGTGGCGCACCGAGGCCATCGACAGCGGCACCCGCGCCCTGAAGGAACTCCGCAAGGGGGTGGAGAAGGCCCTCGTTGCCATCGGCAACGGACTCATCACCCACCCCGACAACGCGGCCCTGCGCGACGCCCTGCGCAGCCGCGACAAGAACGTCCGCGACGACCTCCACCCGGCGCTGCTCCGCCTCGCCTACCGCCTGCTGTTCCTCTTCGTCACCGAGGACCGGGACCTGCTGCTCCGCCCCGAGGCGACCCGGACCGCCCGCGACACGTACGAGAAGTACTTCTCCACGGCCCGACTGCGCCGCCTCGCCCGCCGCGTCGGCACCCTCCATGGCGACCAGTGGCACGCCCTGACCCTGGTCATCAAGGGACTCGGCACCCCCGGCGGCCGCCCCGAACTGGGCCTGCCCGCCCTCGGCGGTCTCTTCGAGCCCACGAAGACGGACGAGATCCTCGACGGGCTCAGTCTGTCCAACCAGGCCCTGTACGAGGCCGTACGCGCCCTCTCCGTCGTCCACGACGCGAAGCTGGGCCGCCCCCGCAAGGTCGACTACCGCCACCTCGGCGCGGACGAACTCGGCTCCGTCTACGAGTCCCTGCTGGAACTGGAGCCGCGCCTGGACGAGGGCGACGTGTACGTCCTGGCCAAGCTCGACGGCAACGACCGCAAGACCTCCGGTTCCTACTACACCCCGTCCCCGCTCATCGACTGCCTCCTCGACTCCACGCTCGACCCGGTCATCGACCGGGCGGTCCGCTCCGGGACGACGCAGAAGGAGCGCGAGCACGCCCTGCTCGCCCTGACGGTCTGCGACCCCGCCTGTGGCTCCGGCCACTTCCTGGTCGCCGCCGCCCGCCGAATCGCCCGCCGCCTCGCCGAGATCCGCAAGGACGACCCCGAGCCCAGCGCCGAGGACGTACGGCACGCCCTGCGCGACGTCGTCTCGCGCTGCGTCTACGGCGTCGACCTCAACCGCATGGCCGTCGAACTGGCCAAGGTGTCCCTGTGGATCGAGGCGATGGAGCCGGGCCGGCCCCTCACCTTCCTCGACGCCCACATCAAGCACGGCAACGGCCTGCTCGGCACGACCCCGAAGCTGCTGGCCGGCGGCCTGCCCGACGACGCGTTCAAGCCGCTGGAGGGCGACGACCGCAAGCACGTCACCGACCTGAAGAAGCGCAACGCGTCGGAGCGCGCGGCGTGGCGGGCCGCCCTGCGGCGCGGGGTGAGCCAAGGGGAACTGTTCGCCGAGGAGCCGTTCGTCCTGGGCTCCAACGCCGAGTTCGGCGAGAAGCTTTCCCTGATCACCGGTGTGGACTCGGAGGAGCTGGAGGACGTCCAGGGCCAGGCCCGCGAGTACCGCTCGCTGACCACGTCCCGCGACTACGTCCGCGCGCTGGAGCTCGCGGACGCGTGGTGCGCCGCGTTCGTCTGGAAGAAGACGGTGTCGGCGACGACACCGCCCGCGCTCACCACCAAGTCCCTGCTCACCGTGCACTCCGAGAAGGGCGAGGCGAACCTGCCGCCCGGCACGGTCGACATGGTGAAGAGGCTGAAGGAGGAGTACCACTTCTTCCACTGGCACCTGGAGTTTCCCGAGGTGTTCCGGGTCCCGGCGGACCTGGACGCGCCGGGTGTGGACGAACGCACCGGGTGGCAGGGCGGGTTCAGTTGTGTGCTGGGGAATCCGCCGTGGGAGCGGGTCAAGCTCCAGGAGCAGGAGTTCTTCGCGACCCGGAACGAGGAGATCGCGGACGCCGCGAACAAGGCGGCCCGCGAGCGCATGATCGACGCGCTGGCCGAGAGCGAGGAGGAGACGGACCGCGCGCTGCATACCGAGTTCATCGACGCCCGTCGCCGCTCCGAGGGTGTCAGCCATCTGCTGCGCGACTCCGGTCGGTTCCCGCTGGCCGGTCGGGGGGACGTCAACACGTACGCGGTGTTCGCCGAGGCGGCCTCCCTGGGCATCGCCCCGACCGGGCGCCTGGGCCTGGTCCTGCCCACCGGCATCGCCACCGACGCCACGACGGCGCCGTTCTTCTCGGACCTGGTGCGCACGGCACGGCTCGCGTCGTTCCTGGACTTCGAGAACGAGTCGTTCATCCTGAGCCGGGACGTGCACCACTCGGTGCGCTTCTCCTTGCTCACCACCACCGGCACGGGCACGCGGGTCGACGAGGCGTCCTTCGCCTTCGGCACCCGGTACATGGAAGACCTGGACAGCCGACGGTTCGCCATGCCCCCGGAGGAGATCCTGCTGGTCAACCCCAACACGGGCACGCTCCCGGTGTTCCGCACCCGCCGGGACGCCGAGATCACCCTCGGCGTCTACCGCCGCGTTCCGGTCCTGATGAAGGAGCCGGACGAGGACGGCTGGGGCGGCACCAACCCGTGGGGCCTGACGTTCATGACCATGTTCCACATGTCCAACGACTCCCACCTCTTCCGGGGCAAGGGGGAACTGGAGGGCGAGGGCTGGCGGCTCACCGGCAACGTGTTCGTCCGCCCCGAGGCGGAGGACAAGCGACGGTACCTCCCGCTGTACGAGGCGAAAATGCTCCACCACTTCGACCACCGCCTCGGCACGTACGAGGGCCAGACGCAGGCCCAGGCCAACATGGGCACGTTGCCGCGTGCGACGCCGGAGCAGCACGACGACCCGGACTTCGCGCCGCTGCCCAGGTACTGGGCGCCGGAGTTCGACGTGGACTCGGGGAAGCGGGACAGCAAGGGCAACCGGATCATGTGGGCGGGAGCTGCAACGCGACTGGCTGACAAGGAATGGTACGAGGAGTGGCTCCTGGGGTGGCGTGACATCTGCCGCGGATCGGACCGCAGGACGATGATCAACACTGCTTTGCGGCGTACTGCTGTCCCTGATGGCACCCTGCTGATGCTGCCCACCATCGGCAATCCTGCGTTGCTTCAGGCGGCGTTGTCTTCCTACGTGCTGGACTACGTCGCCCGTCAGAAGTTCAGCGGTACCCATCTGAAGTTTTTCACCGCTTACCAGCTTCCGGTCCCCAGTCCCGAGGCTGGCGAGGAAACCTGCCCCTGGAATGGTGTAGAGAGCGTCGCAGGGTGGATCGCTGTACGGGTTGCTGAACTGGCTTACACGGCTTGGGATATGAGGCCCTTCGCTAGGGCCATCGGCGTGGAGGGCAACCCGTTCCAGTGGGAGGAAACACGGCGCACGCTGTTGCGTGCGGAGCTCGATGCTGCCTTCTTCCACCTCTATGAGCTCAGCCGCGCGGACGTTGTGTACGTCATGGACACGTTCTCGCGTCTCAAGAGCGACGAAGAGGCTGCTTTCGGTACCTACCGCACCAAAGACCTCATCCTCGACGTCTACGATCGCATGGCGGAAGCCCGGGCAACCGGCGGCGAGTACCGGACCGTACTGGACCCGCCGCCGGGGGAGGGGCCGCGCCACGAGGCCTGAGTGGCGTGACCTCGGGTGGGTCGGTCAGGTCCGGTCCCGCCCGAGGTCCGCGACAAATCCGGCCCACGCGCTCCGCGCGAACGCGAGCTGAGGTCCACCGCGTTCCTTGGAGTCCCGTACGTGTATGGCGGTCGTGTCGGCGGCGACCTCGACGCATTCGCCGCCTTCACCGCTGCTGTGCGTGCTCTTGAACCAGCTGAACTGAGTGGGCTGTTCGGTACTCATTGATCTCCCAGCAACTTCTCGATCAGTGTCAGGGACTCGTGCGGCGTGAGAGCCTGGGCGCGGATGCTGCCATAGCGCGCGGCCAGCATACGTACCTCTTCTGGATCGGTCATCAGCCTGCTGACGTTCTGTACTTCCAGATACCCCACTTGAGGCTTTCCCTTCGGCGTCAGCAGAGTGAAGGGTCCTCCCAGGCTTGGATGATCTGCACGCTCGGTGGGCATGACCTGTAGCTCCACGTTTCGGAGCGGGGCTACCTGGCGCAGCCGCAGCAACTGCTCTCGCTGAACGTCCCGACCACCGATGGGCCGTTGCAGCGCGGAATCCTCGATCGTGAACGTCACAAGCGGACAGGGCCAGCGCGTGAGGATGTCCTGGCGAGTCAGCCGCGCGGTGACCCGTTGTTCGATGGTCTCCTCGTCCAGCAGCGGCCGTCGACTGGTGAAGACAGCGCGCGCGTGCCCTACGGTCTGGAGCAGGCCAGGGAGCGACAGGGGCGCCGTAATAGTGAAGCTCCACCGCCTCCTGCTCCAAGCGCGCGTAGTCCTTGAACCACTCCGGATGCCGCACCCGCCTCCGAGTCTTCGCCCGCTCCACATCCTCCGCCGCGGAAGCCAACAGGCCCCCACACTCCAGCAACCGGTCCACCGCCACCAGCAACTCCGGCTGAGGCGTCCGCCGTGCCCGTTCGACCGAGGAGATCGTCTCCTCCCCGTACCCGAGCCGGTCGCCCAGCTCCTTCTGGCTCAGTCCGGCCCGCTCCCGGGCCACCTTGATCTGCCGGCCGAGCGCCCGGAACAGGTCCGCGACCTCGTCCGTGCCGTCCGCCTCGCCACTCGTGGGAACCCCCGCACCCGGCTGTGCCGCCATGCCGTACCACCGCCCTGTTCCTTGTTCCGGTGACGAACCGGCGCGGCTGCGGCCAGGTCACGGCCGTACGCCGGTACGTCACACCGTCCGCGCCGGGACAGTCACCCTGCGTACCGCCCCATGGTCTGCACACAGTAGGGCCGCTCCGTCACCCTCGGTGAGGTGAACCAGGAAACCGTCACCGCAACCGGTGAACCGACCGTCGTCGGACATCACTTCAGCACCCTGTTCTCCACCACTCGGCACGGAGCGCACACCGCCCGCCATGCCGCCGAACGCTGGCTCGCCGCACAACAGGAACAGCCCGAGGCCGCTGCCGACGACGACAGCACGGCCACGGCCTCCCTCCTCATCGCGGAACTGACCGCGAACGCCGCCCTGCACGGCCGGGTGCGGGGCAGGAACGCGCGCCTCGCGCTGATCCTCACTCCCGCCGTGCTCCGTATCGAGGTCACCGACGCGCTGGGCGACCGCCGGCCCGCACCGATCCCGCCGGCCGACATGGACGGTGAGTCCGGCCGGGGCCTGCTCCTCGTCGCCACGCTCGCGGACGCCTGGGGGTGCGAGCCGTATCCGCCGGGCGGGAAGACGGTGTGGGCGGAGTGTGCTCGGCGTGCGCCCGCGCGTGGGGGCGTGCGAACGTAACTGTGCTCCATTGCAGAGGTGTTGAGTGTTGACGACGGCAGTGAATGACCTTCACAGTTGTGGCGAAAGCGTGAAGGTTCTTCACGGGGGGTGTGGTGAGAGACGCGTCCGAGGCGGACGACCGGTTCGTCGGACTGTTCGAAGTGGCTGAGATGGCCGGAGTCGGCCGGACGGTTGTCGCGAACTGGCGTAGGCGCGACAAACGCTTCCCGGCCCCCGTGGCGAATCTGCGCAGCGGCCCGGTCTTCCAGGCCGGTCCGATTCGGCGCTACCTCAAGTGGAGGAACACACCCATGGCCCACGTCATCTCGACCATCAACCTGAAGGGTGGCGTCGGAAAGACCACCACCACGGCAGGTCTCGCGGAGTTCCTCTCGGGAGAGTTCGGCAAGCGGGTCCTGGTGATCGACCTCGATCCGCAGACCAACCTGACCACGGTCCTGATCGGAGAGAAGAAATGGGAAGACCTCAACGACGACGGGTACACCCTGGCGACCCTCTTCAGGGACGCCCTCTTGCCTGAAGGGGAGTCCCCCTCGTTCGATCTCGAGAAGACGCTTCAGCGTAACGTCTCATCGGTGGACGCGGTCTCCAAGGTGGATCTCCTGCCGTCGTCGCTGGATCTCATCGACGTCCAGGACCGCCTGGCTTCCATGCCGAGCGGGCGCTACTACTCCAACAACCCCACCGAGCTCCTGCGTAGAGCCGTTCGCAAGATCATTGACAACTACGACTATGTGCTGGTCGACTGCCCGCCGAACCTTGGGATCGTCACGCTCAATGGTTTGCGCATTTCCCACGGGTACATCATTCCGACGATCCCCGATGTCCTGTCCACGTACGGCATCCCTCAGATTCAGCGGCGCGTACGGGACTTCGCTGACAGCCTGGGTGAAACGATCAACGAGATCGGCATCATCGTCACGAAGTACAAGGCGAACTCCACAGTCCACCGGAACACTGTCCGCGAGCTCGAGGACGACGAGAAGCTTCCTGTCGTGCTGTCGACATTTATTCCCGAGAAGAACGACATCGCAGGTTCGGCGGACTTCGTCGGTCGTGCCACCCTGCGGCAGAAGTACGGGTACCAGGGTGGGTTCGACGCCTTCCACGCCATGACGGAGGAATTCATCGAACTGGTCGGGGAGAGCGCGTGACCGAGCAGAGCGCGACCCCGCCCGACGGTCCGAGCCGCGACAGCGCGGCCGGAGCAGGCACTGAGGAGCAGCAGGACGACTCCCCCCTGGGGGTGCACCTCCGCGATGCCGAAGAAGCGCTGGCGAAGCTCGGCGCATCCGACCCGGAGCTCGCAGGGACCCTCGCGCGCCTTCTCAGCACCGTGGCGACCGAGGCCGGGCGCACGCCGCGCTTCGCCCGAGCGCTGGGCAAGGCCCTCGTTCCTCCCGAGCCGGGCACCGCTCCCCGCCCGGCCGAGCGCCCACGGCGCAGCAGCCGGCGAGCTCCGGGGGTGATCGACCCGTTCGCGGTCTTCGCCGAAGGCGACGAGGCGGGACTCCGCTCACACCTGGGTGAACTCAGCCTCGAACAACTGCGGGACATCATTTCCGAACACGGGATGGACCACGACCGGCTGGCGATGAAGTGGAAGGCCTCCGAACGGGTCATCGACCGCATCGTGGAACGCGTCCAGTCGCGGACCGCGAAGGGGGCAGCCTTCCGGGGCCGCCCGGAGCATGCCACGCCCCGGCACGGCGAGGCCGGCGGCCCGGCGGCCGAGACCTCGCCGCAGTGAGGTGAGCGGAGTGCGGGGCGAAACGGTCAGAACCGGAAGCCGAACATCCCGCCCTCTTCGTACCTGTCGTCGAGCTTCGGCTCGATAGGCGCCACGTGCCGCACCGAACCGAGGAGCCGTACCTGCTCCAGTACATCGGAGTTGAGAGTCACGATGTACTGGAGTCCCTCACTGGCACAGACCTCGTCGGCGAGTTTGAGGGCCTCCGCGATCTGCCGCTCGTCGACCCCGTCGAAGAGGTGGCTGTCGTGGACCAGGAAGTCGGGACCCCTGCCGTGGCGGTGGCAGATCACAGCGGCCGTCAGGTCCAGGCAGAAGATCACCATGCGGTTGATGCCGAGACTGTCACCGCTGTCGACGTGCGGGGTGATCTCCAGGCTGTGCGTGCCCGCGTTGATGAGGAGATAGGCGTCGCGCTCGCCGCCGTAGAGTCGGCGGGCGAACTCGGTGAACATCAGAATGGCTTCACGCGTCTGGGGTGCGCGCTCTTCGAGGTCGCCCTCCAGGGTGGCCCGTAGCCTCGCCCGGCGTAAAGGACCTTGTCGCCGAGCATCAGCCCGTCCGCACCCACGTGGCCCAACGGGCCGTGGGCCCGTACCGGCAGGTAGTCGGTGTGCAGAAGGCCGAGCAGCCTGTCCACGAACCGTTCGACTGGGTGTCGTCCATATCGACGAGCTGTTGACGCAGTAACGAGCGCGCAAACATGCGCTGGGTGAAATCCATTGTGCCGCCCCCCTGTTCTGGACGCTCAGATCCGGCTGCGCAGCATGCCGAGCGAGACACCCTCATCAGTGCGCCAGGCATCCCACCCGTTGACCTTGCCGTGGGCCGCGGCGTCACAGGTCCCTGACGGGGAGTCGCATATGCGGCCGTCTTCCAGCCGGAGAGAGCCCTCCGGCGTGACGTGCGCGAAGTACTCCTGCCCGAGGTTGCGGCGACGCCAGAGGAGTCGCTGCCCGGACTTCAGCAGGCCGGCGTCGAGCAGCGGGCCGAGCGCGCCCGGCCGCACGGGCGGTGAGCTCCGAGTAGTTGTCCAATCACCCGCGCGGCATCGTGTTGATGCGGCACCGCACGACGAACATCATGGCTTTCGTAAACTCAGTCAACAGCAGTACCGTGGGCCGTCGCCGACGAGGGTGGGAAGCATGCCGCAGATCGCGATCACCAACACGTTCTGGGAGGGCGTCGACCGGCTGGACCGGCCGGCCCGGGCCCGTGTCCACAAGGCGATGGCCAAGTTCCAGCAGCTGACGGTCGCGCAGCTCCACGCGGACAAGGGGCTGCACCTGGAGTCGGTGGTCAGCTCCCGCGATCCCCGGATGCGCACGATACGCGTCGACGACGGGCTGCGGATCGTGCTGCTCGCGCCCGACGACGGCAGCGACCTCTTCGTCTTCGTGCACGTCGTCAGCCACGACAAGGCCTACACCTGGGCCAAGCGGCGGCTCTACACGGTCAACAGCGTCACCCGCTGCCTGGAGGTGCGCGACCTGACCGCGATGGAGCAGATCACGCCGCTCTTCGCGCAGGAGGCCGCCGCCGCTCCCCAACTCCTGTTCGCCCCCTGGTCGGACACCGTGCTGCGGCACCTCGGTGTCGACGACGTCACGTTGCGCGCCGCTCGTACCGTCACCAGCAAGGCGCAGTTGGAGGCGTTCGGCTCGCTGATGCCGGAGGACCAGTTCGAGGCGCTGTGGCTGCTCGCCGACGGCCTCGACCCGAACGACATCTACCGCGAGCTGGTCGCCGTGCGGCAGAAGGAATCCGCGGCCGCGGACGACACCACCGGGGGCGACCTGGCCGCCGCCGTAACCCGGACCAGGAGCCGGATCGCGCTCGTCACCGGAGCCGACGAGCTCGCCGACATCCTGGCCAAGCCCTTTGCGGCCTGGCGGATCTTCCTCCACCCCACCCAGCGGCGCATCGCCTACCGGCCCTCCTATGCCGGACCCGCCCAGATCTCCGGCGGGCCGGGCACCGGCAAGACGGTCGTGGCTCTGCACCGCGTCAGACACCTGCTGGACCGTGCCCCCGACACGCGGGTCCTCCTCACCACGTACACCAACGCCCTGGCCCGCTCCCTGCACAGCAGCCTCGCACTGCTGCTCGACCACGACGAGGAACTGCTCGCCCGCGTCGATGTCACCACCGTGGACGCCGTCGCCCACCGCACCGTACGGCAGTTGCGGGGCAACCCCGGCGGAGCGCTCGGCGACAAGGACGAGCGGACCCGCTGGCAGCGCCTGCTCCGCCGTCTCGACCTGCCCTGGAACGAGGCGTTCCTGGCGCAGGAGTACCGGCATGTGATCCTCGCCCAGGACCTGCGGAGCGAGGAGGAGTACCTCGCGTGCGAGCGGCGCGGACGCGGCAGCGCGCTCGGACGGGCCCAGCGGCGGCGGATCTGGCAGGCCGTCACCCTCTTCGAGGAGGAGCTGGCGCGCACCCGGTCGCACACCTGGCTCCAGGTCTGCGCCGAGGCGGCCCGGCTGCTGCGGGACAAGCCTGGGGCGGGTCCGTCGTACGACCACGTCGTCGTCGACGAGGCACAGGACCTGCATCCGGCGCAATGGCGGCTGCTGCGCGCGCTGGTCCCGGAGGGCCCCGACGACCTGTTCGTCACCGGCGATCCCCACCAGCGGATCTACGACGCCCGGGTCTCCCTGCGCTCCCTCGGCATCGCCGTGGCCGGCCGCAGCGGACGGCTGCGCGTCAACTACCGCTCCACCGAGGAGATTCTGCGCTGGTCCCGCTCCCTCCTCGACAGCGAGCCCGTCGCCGACCTGACCGGTGACGGCCACGACACCCTCACCGGATACCGCTCCCTGCTCCACGGCGCCCACCCGGTGTGCGAGGGACACGGGTCGGAGAACGAGGAGGCCGACGCCGTCGTCCGGCAGGTGCGCGGCTGGACGGACGCCGGAGTCGCCCCGTCGGACATCGCGGTCTGCGCCCGCTTCAACACCCTGACGCGCAAGCTCGCCGACCGGCTCACCGCGGCCGGTCTCCCCGTGGTCCGGGTGCGCGACGGCGAACCGGACAGCGCGGTCGGGGTGCGCGTGTCGACCCTCCACAGCATGAAGGGACTGGAGTACCGGTGCGTCGCCGTCGCCGGGGCCACCGCGAGCGCCTTCCCGTTCCCCCCGGCCGTCACCCCCGCCGACATGGACGGCATCCAGCACGCCACCGACCTGGCGGCCGAACGCTGCCTGCTCTTCGTCGCCTGCACCCGGGCCAGGGAGGCGCTGTACGTGTCGTACAGCGGGCGGCCCAGCGAGTTCCTGCCGGGATGACGGGGCGTCGCGGTTCAGCCGACGGCGCCGTAGATCCAGCGGGACTCCACGAGGTGGCGGCGGGGGGCGGCCGCGATCTGGTGCCCCCCGTCGACGACCCGGAACCAGTCGTCCTCGATCAGGACGGTGACCATCTTCCGGCACCACTGCCCCCCGACGTGGATCGTCTGGTGGCCGACCACGACGATCCCGGGCGGATACACCTTCCTGCGTGCGCGCAGGACGGCGGACGGCGGTGCGGCGGCCGGTCCGGTGGCGCGGGTCCGGTACTCCCGGATTCCGCCGAGCAGCTTCGCGACGGCCTTGGATTCGATCTGGCGAATCCGCTCCCGCGTCACGCCCAGTTCCCGTCCGATGGCCTCAAGAATCAACTCGGGCCCGCCGTCGAGTCCGTGCCGAAGGACCATGACCTGGTGCTCCCGCTGGGTGAGAGAGCCGACCAGCAGCGCGTGCACCTCCTGCGCCGACATGTCCTGGTAGTACGCGTCGGGTTCGGACCAGTGCGGCCCGCGTGTACTCCGGTCGGTTTCCTCATGCAGCATGTCGTCACCGATCGCCTCCGCCAGCTCCTCCAGCGGAACCGTCCGACGCACCCGGGACAGCACAGTGCGTGCCTCGTCCGGAGTAACACCCGCGCGGGCGGCCACCACGGGCAGTGCCGCCTCGGGAGTGGGGTGTCCCAGCTCCCGGGCCGCTCTGCCCAACGCGCTCACCGTGTCGTGGGCGTGTACGGGGAGCCGGACCGTGCGGCTCTGATCGGCGATGGCCCGGCTGATCGCCTGGCGGATCCAGGGCACGGCGTAGGTGGAGAACCTGAAGCCCTTGCGGTGGTCGAACTTGTCGATCGCGTGCAGCAGACCGATGTTGCCCTCCTGGATCAGATCCATGAGGTCAAGCCCGCGCCCGGTGTAGTGGGTGGCGACACTCACCACCAGACGAAGGTTCGCTTGGCTGAAATCGGTGAACGCCCGTTCCCCGATGTCCACCAACTGCCCGAGCTCCTTGCGCAGCTTGGGGGCGATCTTCCGGTTCTCCTCGTCCCGTTTCTCCCGCGCCAGCAGTCCCGCTTCGATGGCCTGCGCCAGTTGTGCCTCCTGCTGTCGGGAGAGCAGGGGGAACGTGCCGATCACCTTGCGGTAGTACTTCAACGGGTTGAACACGGGCCGGCCGGTGTCGGATTCCTCGAAACCCACATCGGCCGACCGGGAGGCCGGGCGTGGCTGCGACTTCGGTGCCGGCTCGGACGGAACAGGGTCCGGTTGCAGCGTTCGCACCGACAACGCGGCCAGATCAAGTTGGCTGTCAGGGCCCAGCTCCAGCGTGAAGCGAGGCCCAGGATCCCTCTGCGCCGGGACGGCCGGGAGTCCGGAAGCCGGAGAAGCCTGGTCGGGGTTGCGTGCGGGACCGGGACCCTTCGGCCTGGAAGGGGCTGCACCGCCGACCGGTACGCCGAACTGCGCTGCCACGGCGGGAGGGAGCGTCACCCCGTCCCGCGCAACCTGGCTCAATGCCTCGATCAGCGCGGACTTGTTCACGCCGGCCAGCAGCTGCCGCAGGGCTGCTGGAGTGAGAACCCGCTCCGGGCCCGCCGCCGCCAGAAGCTCGGCGTGCAGCGTGGCCGGCGTCGCGGCATCGAGGTCGGTCCTCATCGGCGTACCCCCCAAGTACTGAACAGTGGTGCAACAAGCCCTCTTGTATGGGATCACCCGCCACTGACAACGCGAGAGG
The DNA here is from genome assembly GCF_055635195.1 of Streptomyces sp. NPDC111628. Lineage (NCBI taxonomy): Bacteria > Bacillati > Actinomycetota > Actinomycetes > Kitasatosporales > Streptomycetaceae > Streptomyces > Streptomyces sp. NPDC111628. Next base: position 695,952 of record NZ_JBVKBZ010000002.1, read on the forward strand.
ACCCACAGCCGAAAACGGAGTCCCTGTGGCTTTCGTGTGAGGGAATGGTAAAACAGTGAACATCAGCCGGTCCGGTCTGCACGGGAGTACGGTCCGGTCGGGGAGGAAACAATGCTGGTGGATCCCGCGCAGCTGCTGGACGACTGCGAGCGGGCATGGAGCGAGGCGGGCGAGCCGTCGGCAGGCGACGGGGCGGATTCCGTCGTCCGACGGACCACGCTCGTCCTCGAGGCACTCGTAGCCCATGTGCTCCTCGCCGAGCGGTCGAGCCTGGCACACGAGGTCGTGTTCACCCGCTGGCCCGCGTGCACGGTCCATGGGGTGGCCTTCGGTTCGCAGACCGGTACCCCCGGTTTCGCGCATATGCTGGCCGAGGCACGGAGACGTGTTGTCGCGGCCCGGCCCGAGTTGGGCCGCCGTCGTACTGCCTCGTCCCCGCCCACCACCGAGGCGGACTGGATCAGGGCCGCACGGGAGGCGGCGGCCTCCTTGGGCTGGACCTGGCGCCCACCGGTCACCGGGCGCCCGGCGGACACTGCTCCGCCCGATCCCCCCGTCCGGAACCTCGCGGCTCCGCCTCAGCTGCGTCTCGGTCCCGGCGCGGGCAGCGTCCTGCTGACCCTGCCCGGCGGCCCGGACGCGGCCACCTGGCAGCTTGCGGCCGATGGCGAGTCGTTCACCGCGTCACCGCCGCACTGGGTCCTGCCCGCGCCCGTCCGCCGGGTCGAGGCCACCGACCCGGCCGGTACCACCCATGCTTCGGCCGTCGTCGACCCGGACACCGTGCTGTTGGCCTTCGCCGCCGACGGCCACCACGTCCCCCTGGACGAGCCGCTGCCCGCAACCGAGGTCCATCTCCTGCACGTGGGCACCCTGGAGACGGAGGGGACGCAGGCCGCAGTCGTCGAACTTCCCACCCCGTACGGCTGGAGCGGGTGGATCCTCAGCAAGGTGTCCCTGGTCGGCGTGACCCGGCTCCGCGCCTCCGACGCCGCCCCCGGAAAGTGGCTGGAGGTGGCCGTCGGGCGGTCGTTCGGCTGGGAAGGGGGCGCGACGCTGCCCTGGCTCACCGGTGAGGACGGAACTCCGGTGTGGCACCGACCGCCCGCGCTCCGACTCCGGCGCCGTCCCGGTGAGCCGGAGACACCGCACTGGCAGGTGGAGGTGCGCCGTCCCGGCCGTGAGGCGATGCTCGCCGTTCTCACCGGCGTACCCGGCGCTCTTCTCGACCCTTGGGAACACGTCCCCGGCCCGCTGCTCGGCCCGTACGAGATCCTCGTCCACCGCCCCGGTCGGCGACGGGGGCAACGCCGCCTCACCGCCTTCCTCGCAGAGGGCGTCGAGGCCAAGCCCTCCGCCGAGTGGCGCCTGCTCGCTCCACAGGGCGGACTGGTGCCGACGCGACTGGACGTCCGTACCGTCGGACCGGTCACCGTCTTCCGGAACGCGGTCGAGTTCGCCCCGTACGAGATCAGCAGGGAACTTGTACTGCGCGACGGCACGCGCGGGTTCCGGGTCCAGGCACTCGTCCCGTACTCCGAGGTCCGCCTGGAACTCGACGGCAGTCCACTTCCCTGGTCGATCCGGCCGCTCGACATCGACGCGGCCGACCTGGCACGGGACAGTGCCCTGACCGTGCGCCTGCCCGAGCAGGCGGTGGCCGTGACCCCCGAACTGGCGCTCGTCGTCGAGGGCGCGACCCTGGTCAGCCTGTGGCCCGAACGCCGTACCCGGACTCGCAGGGGCGACCTGCGTTATTCCCTCACCGCCCTGACGGACACCGTCCGCGACTGCGCCAAGGCCGAACTGCGGCTGCTGGTCGCGGGGCAGGACGTCCACGTCGGTAGCGTCCGCACCCAGCCCGTCGCGGAGGACGTCATACCGGACGGCACCGGACTGCTGCTGCGCGGGCTGCGCCACCCCGGTGAGCTGACCGCCCGGCTCTACCAGGTCCTCGCCCCGTGGCAGCAGCCGCTGAGCGTGCCGGTCGACGACAGCGGGCGTATCCCGCTGCCCGCCGCATGGCGGTCGGCCGGACCGCTCGTCGTGAGCCTGCGTGCCGGGACCCACACGGCCGACGTCGCGCCCGCCTGGCCCCGTCTGCGCGACCGCGACACCCTGGTACTGCGCCGTTCCCCCTGGACATCGGGGGGCGTCGACCGCACTGTCGCGGCTCGGACCACGGAGTACCTGGGCGGGCGCGGAGCGCTGCCGCGAGGCACCGAAGCCATTCCGTACCAGTGGATCGTGGCAGCCCGCGGCCGGGATCTGCAGGCGTGCGGGGCGAAGGAGGCCGCACCGGCGGAGTGCCTGCGCGCCCTGGGGGACGCCGGGCCCGACGCCCTCCTGGGAGCGGCGGACAGCTCCCTGCGCTCCGGCGAGCCGGCCGCCGCGCTGGTGGGCAGCGGCCTGGCCGCCCTGCGTATCCGGGAGGTGACCGACCCGGCCGCCGTACGCCCCGTCTGGCGGCGGGCACCCCTGTGCGCGCTGCTGCTCACGGCGCCGCTGCTGCCGTATCTGTCCGGCGACCCGGCCTACCAGATCGACGAGTTGTATCCGGAGGAGAACGAACTCCTCGACGAGGCGGGGCAGTTTCTGGGGGATGTCGGTATGACGATCCTGTCCGGACAGGACGACCCCAGCGGCACGGCCGGCCGGTTCGACGCCCACGCCCGTGCCCTGAACGAGCTTCCCGAAATCCAGCAGCAGGCCATGTGGCGCACGGCGGGTGTCGTACCGCGCGGACTCCTGGACACCGACACCCGGGCCGCAGCCGCCTGGCAGGCGTTCCGCGACCGTCGCACCCTTCAGTACTACGCCCTGCGCGAGGAGTACGAGGAATGGCTGACGGCCGTCGAGAACTTCCTCGGTGACGGGCATCCCCTCCTGGTCACGGCGTTCCTCGACCGGGGGCCGGGTTCACTGCGCGGACCCGGCGAGGCGTGGATGCGGGTGCCCCAGTTCTCGCTTGGCTGCGCGCTGATCGCCCGGCTCGCCGCCGCGGGAGATCCACGGGCCGTCAAACTGGAGCGGGGACTGCGGCCGTTGTGGACGTCCGTGGCCGCCCACGCACCCGACCTCACCGCCGTCGACCTCGCCCTCGCGGAGTGCCTGGTCGCCGCCGAGACCGTACGGACCACCGGCTGAGCCGGCCGGAGACAGCCGTCCCGCCCGAGCGGGCCCCGACCATACCGGCCTTCGGCCACGTTTCGCACCGCCACATCCATCCCCCGCCGCAGCCTCGGAGTCAGTCCGTGCACAGCCTCGACCCGCTCGCCACGTCCACGCTGATCAGCGACACCTACCGCCGCTACCTGCGCTCCCTGCTGCCCCTGCGCGACCCCCGCCTGGCCGAGGCCCTCGCCCAGGCCATCGACACCAGTCCACTGCTCACGAAGGGCCCCCTGCTGGAGGCCACTCCGGCCTACGCGCCGGGCGCCACCCTCAACGAACTCATCGGCGAGGGAGTACTGGACCCCGCGTTCCGGCAGCTGACCGGCCCCGCCCTGCCCGCCGACCGCCCCCTTTACCGGCATCAGGAGCAGGCACTGCGCAAGGCCGCGGCCGGACGCAACCTGGTCGTCGCCACCGGTACGGGATCCGGCAAGACCGAGAGCTTCCTGCTGCCCATCCTCAACGCGCTCGCTGCCGAACACGCCCGCGGCTCCCTCGGCCCCGGCGTCCGCGCTCTCCTGCTGTACCCCATGAACGCGCTCGCCAACGACCAGATGAAGCGCCTGCGCCGAATGCTCGCCGCGGCCCCCCACATCACCTTCGGTCGCTACACCGGCGACACCAAGGACGACCCGCGCCGAGCCGCCGACACGTTCGAGCAGCTCAACCCCGGCGAACCACGCCTGCCCAACGAACTGCTCAGCCGCCGCGAGATGCGCGCCACGCCGCCCCACCTCTTGCTCACCAACTACGCCATGCTTGAGTACCTGCTGCTCCGCCCCCAGGACATGGACCTTTTCGAAGGGGAACACGCGGGCGGCTGGAAGTTCATCGTCGTCGACGAGGCCCACGTCTATGACGGAGCGCGCGGCGCCGAACTGGCCATGCTGCTGCGCCGGCTGAAAGACCGGGTGGGCCAGGGGCGAGAGATCCAGGCCATCGCCACCAGCGCCACCGTCGGCGCGGAGGAGAACCCCGCCGCCGTCACCGCCTTCGCCCAGGCCCTCTTCGACGTCCCCTTCCACTGGGACGCCGACGACCGCGCCGCACAGGACCTCGTCACCGCGACACGAGTGGCCACGCCCGACGGCCCGCACTGGGGACCGCTGCCGACCACCGAGTACCTGCGGCTGTCCACCATGGCCGATCCCGGTCCCGAGATCGTGTCGGCCGCACGCATGCACGGACTGCCCACCCACACCAACCCGGCCACCGCCCTCGCGGCCGAAGCCGGCACCGCCGCCCTGCGCCGGGCCCTCGCCGAGGGGCCACGGCCCGTGCGCGACATCGCACAGGCCGTATTCCCCGGCGACCCGGTGGGACCGGCCGCTCTCACCGCGCTCATCCAGCTCGCGAGTCAAGTGACGGACACCGATGGTGCCCCCGTTCTCTCCGCCCGCTACCACCTCTTCGCACGGGCCACCGAAGGCGCGTTCACCTGCCTGGCCCCGGACGGTCCCCACCTCGACCTGGCCCGCCACGAGGTCTGCCAGCACTGCGCACGGCCCTCGTTCGAGCTGGGCGCCTGCCGTCGCTGCGGTGCCGTCCACCTGCACGGCACCCTCGACGGCCCCGGGGCGCCGTCCCGCCTCGCGCACCGCAAGTCCCCCGACAAGCCCCACACCTGGCTGCTCCTGGACGGGGACGACTCGGGCGCCGGCGTTGACGAGGACGACGAAATCCTCTACGAGAGCGCCAAGGGCGGACTCAGTGAACGCAGACTGTGCACCCACTGCGCCGCCGTGCACCCCGCCGGAACGACGGCCTGCACGGCGGACGACTGCCGGGGGACCGAACTGCGCCGCGTCCACCAGCTCGACACCCGCGAGGGAACCCCGGCCTCCTGCCTCGCCTGCGGTGCCCGCGGCCACGGCATGATCCGGCTCTTCGAGACGGGCAACGAAGCCGCTGCCTCCGTCCTCGGCACCGCCCTCTACCAGGCGCTGCCCCCGGCGACCGACGGTCCCGCCGCCGCGCTGCCCGGACGTGGTCGCAAGCTGCTGTTCTTCAGCGACAGCCGCCAGGCCGCCGCCTACTTCGCCCCCTACCTGGAGGAGTCCTACACCCGTATCCAGCACCGGCGCCTGATGACCCAGGCCGCGCTGAAAGGTTGCCCCTACCCCGACGAGCCGCTGCACATCGACGACCTCGTCGCCCACACCGTCCGAGCCGCCGACCGCGCGGGCGTCTTCCGCCGCAACGACTCGCGCCAGGCCAAGCAGCGCGATGTCGCCCTGTGGGTGATGCAGGAAGTGCTCAGCATCGACGACCGCCAGTCGCTCGAAGGAGTTGGGCTGCTCCGGGTAGACCTCGACCGCGAGCCCTTCTGGCAGCCGCCCGCTGCGCTCACCTCCCTCGGCCTGACCGACGACGAGGCATGGTGGCTGGTGCAGGAACTGCTGCGCACCGTGCGCAACCAGGGTGCGCTCACCATGCCCGAGGATGTCGATGCGGGCGACGAGGCGTTCGCCCCGCGCCGCGGACCCGTCTGGGTCCGCTCCAAGGGGTCCGACGCCAAACGCAAGGTGATCAGCTGGCTGCCGAGTGCCGCGGGCGTCTCCAACCGGCGCGTCGACTATCTGGAACGGGTGCTCGACGTCCTCGGGCATCAAGGCGACCGGCGCGGGGCCGCCCTGGAGATCCTGGGCCGGCTGTGGACCGACCTCACCACCGGACACCTCGCCGACTGGCTGCCGGGGGAGAACCAGGCCGGCATCGGCGCGGTCCGCCGGCTCGACCATGCCTGGCTGCGGCTGCGGCCCGTCACCGAGGACAGCGAGCCGCTGCACGCCTGCGACCGCTGCCGCCGTGTCGTCGCCGTGTCCGTGCGCGGAGTGTGCCCCACTCTGCGCTGCACAGGCAGCCTCGAGGAGTACAAGCCGACCACCGAGACGGACGGCCACCTCCGCCGCCTCTACCGCACCTTCGACCCCGTCCCGCTGCGTGCCCAGGAACACACGGCCCAGTGGACCGGCGAGAAGGCCGCCGAGATCCAGGGGGAGTTCGTCCGCGGACAGGTCAACGCCCTTTCCTGCTCGACCACGTTCGAACTCGGCGTCGACGTGGGCGAACTGCAGGCCGTGGTCCTGCGCAACATGCCACCCTCCACCGCCAACTATGTGCAGCGGGCCGGACGCGCCGGCCGTCGCGCGGACTCCGCCGCGCTCGTCCTCACCTACGCCCAACGACGCCCCCACGACCTCGCACGGTTCGCGGAACCCCAGCGGATGATCGCCGGAGAGGTCCGGGCCCCGATCGTCCCCGTCGACAACGTCCGCATCGACCGCCGCCACGCCCACTCGATCGCCCTCGCCGCGTTCTTCCGCGCCATGAAGGAGGAACGGGGCCGCATCTGGCGCACAGCGGGTGAGTTCTTCCTCCCCGACGACACCACCGGCGAGACCGCGGCCCACATCGTGCGCGACTGGCTCACGCCCGTCCCGGAGAGCGTGGCGGCCTCGATCCGCCGAGTGCTTCCCCCAAGCGTCCAGGCCGAGATCGAGGTGGAGTCGGGCGCGTGGACCGGCGAGCTGGACCGGTTGCTGCGGGCAGCGGGACAGATCCTCGGCCAGGACGTCACCGCCTACAGCGAACGACGCGACCAGGCGGTGACCGCCCGCAAGTACCGGCTGGCGGACATGTACGAGAAGGTCATCCGCAACCTGACGCACCGTGACCTCCTCGGTGTCCTGGCCAACCGCAACGTCCTGCCCAAGTACGGCTTCCCGGTGGACACCGTCGAACTGCGCATTCCGCAGGACAGCGGCGCCGTATCGGGCCAGCTCGAACTCACCCGCGATCTCAGCGCCGCCGTCCATGAGTACGCGCCCGGAGCCGAGATCGTGGCGGGCGGCCGTCTGTGGGCATCCGCCGGCGTCTACCGACTGCCCGACCGTGAACTGGTCAGCCGTTACTACGCCGTGTGCGGCACCTGTGGCCGTTACGGTGAGGCCACCGAGCCCGTCGACCCCACCTGCGCCGCCTGCGGCACGCCGTCCACCTCCGTCCCGCGCCGCTACGTCGAGCCGGTCTACGGTTTCGTCGCCGCGCGCGGACCCCAGCGCAGCCCGGGACAGGCACCGCCGCGCCGCTCCTGGTACGGCGACGTCCACATGTCCACCGACACCGCGGACGTCCACGAGGGAACCACCGTCTTCGCCTCCGGACACAGCACGGCCTGGTCGGCGGGTGCCCGGGGCGAGATGGTGGTCGTCTCGGAAGGGCCGGGCGGTGCCGGGTACGAGATCTGCGACTGGTGCGGCTGGGGTCGTCCGCACGCGCGAGCGGCGTCCCGGGGTGCGGCACACCCTCATCTGCTGAAGGACGCGCAGTGCACCGGCCCGCTCCGGGTCGTCTCCCTCGCACACCGGTACCCGACGGACTTCGTCCAGATCCACCTCGATCCGCTCACCGCGCTCAGCGCGACGCAGGAAACCCTGCGCTCCGGTCTCTACGCACTGCTGGAAGGCGCGGCCACCCACCTGGAGATCAGCAGGGACGACATCGACGGCACGGTCCACACCGGAACGGACGGAATGCCATCGCTGCTGCTCTTCGACACCACACCGGGGGGCGCGGGCAACACGATCCGCATCGGGGAACACCTCGAAGCCGTCGTCGCGGCGGCGACTACCCGGATGAACGGCTGTGAATGCGGCCCTGAGAGCAGCTGTTACGCATGCCTGCGGACCTTCCGCAATGAGCGCTTCCACGAACTGCTGAGCCGCCGCGAGTCCATGATGCTCCTGGGCGCCTTGTCAGGAGTCGGCAACTGACCGCGCGAAGGTGAAATGTGAAGTAGGGGACAGCTTGTGAAGTGAGTGTAGGGATCAGATCCTGGTGTCGAAAACGATCAGTGTGACGTCGCCCCCGGCGGGCGCGGACAGTCCCCGGGGAGACAGTGAGTGGTCCGGACAGCAGACTCGTGCAGACCGCGGTGATCGGGAGCCCGAACTCGGGACGCGCGATCATTCTGCCGACGGACGCCGACGAACTGCTGCGGTGGCGCCGCGGTCACCGTGCCTTCACATTCTGGTGCGGAACACAGCTCGGCGGTTGCGGCAACGAGCTTTCCGACCGCCTGTACCGGGACAAGGTCTGCCACTTCGCGCATCGGCCCCGTGCCTCGTGTCGCCGCACGGCCACGGGTGCCAAGGCGCCGAATTCACCTCTTCAGCAAGGATGATCTCGCCGCCTGGACCGGCAGACTCGGGATCAAAGGCCGTGCCACCTCACGCGATCTAGGGTCCGGACCCGGCCACGCTGTCGACTTCCGTGCCGAGAGCGACGGGCAGCAGCACGTACGCTTGCAGTTCAGCAAGCTCTCTCACGGCGAGTGGACCAGCACACGTGATCGGCGGACGGGTGAGGCGGCCACCCTCGACTGGGTCTTCGGGCCGAACACCGTGAAACCGGAACATGACTCCCGAGGGACTGAGCGTGCCAGGAGCCGAGCTGCGACGCCGGTACATCAGGCTCGAGACCTCTCGAGGTGGCAGGTACCGCAGGGCGCCGAGGTCGCCCACTCTCTGAGGCTTTGCGCGGAGCACGGGAGAGGCAGGACATAGGGCTCGAGGTGGGTCTTCTCGAACAGGCGGAAGATCGATAATCACCCTGCCGAAACCCGAACGCACCACACTGCTGCAGGAGATGAGGACGGCACGCGACTGGCTGAACAGTAGGGTGACGAAGCGCCAGGCGCTGGCGAATCCGGGGAAGAAGATGCGGGCGAAGAAGAAGGGCGGCACGCTGAGTGACGCCCGTCTGCTGCAGCGCCTCGGGGAGAAACCCAAAAGAGGGAGTCGTCGTAGTGATCTCACGCGCCGTTCGGCATCCCACAGGAGGTGTGGGGCACCCGCCGAGCCGTCACCGGAACGCGGCGGCGTACTCAGCAACCGTGCAGCGTGACGTGTGGGGCCGACGGCGGACGCTGCCGGCCCCACGTCGGAGGCTTCCGGTGGTCTACTTCAGATAAGGCCCGTCCGCTCCGATCTTCCCGGGACCGTTCAGGACGTACACCCGCAGATTGCCCTTGCCCGGTGCGGCGACGGTGAGGCGGCCGTCGGTGACGGTGCGGGTGTCGCCGGTGACCGCGTCCCGGTAGGTGCCGTTGGGGATGCCGCCGTAGGTGGCGCCGCCCGAGACGGTGACGAGGGCGAAGCTGTCCGTGCCGCCGTCGGTGTAGCGCCGCTTGAAGGCCATGTCACCGGTGATGCCCTCCGTGGAGTACTGGCCCGTCTGGAGGGCGGGGACGGCCCGCCGGATCTGGTTCAGCCGCTGCACGTGCTTGACCAGCGGCTGCTGGAGGGTCGTGGCGACGGCGCCGGAGGCCGAGTCCACCTCGGAGAAGTCGGAGGCCGTGACGTCGCCGGCGAGGTGGTCGCCGTAGTAGGCGCGGCCCGTCGTGGCGAGGGGGCAGGTGGGGCCGCAGTCGATCTTCCTGCCCTTCTGGAACTCGATCTCCGATCCGTAGTAGAGGGTGGGGATGCCGCGGAAGGTCCACATCAGGGACATGTTCTCGGCCCAGGCGTCGGTGCCGCCCGTGTAGCGCTCGCTGCTCTTGTTCGGGCCGTAGTCGTGGCTGTCGACGTAGACGACGTTGTACGTGGCGTCGTTGTAGCTGTCGTCGGAGTCCTTGCCGTTGTGGAAGGCGTTGCTCGCGTCACCGAAGTTCATGTGCATCCGCATGTCGATGACGTTCATGCCGGAGAAGCGGCTGTGGTCCGGGGTGTGGTAGCTGTTGCCCTCAAGGAAGGCGTTGGCCGACGTGGGCTGGTTGCCCGTGCCCTGCTGCTGCTCGTACTCGTACATCTCCAGGGCAGCCTTCGCGTCGTCGGCGCTGTACTCCTTGCGCTCCTTCCACGTGTAGAACTGCGCCGAGTGGTTGACCGAGCCGCGGTTCCACTTGTCGTTGACGAAGGCGGCGACCTCGCCGAAGACGAAGAAGTTCTTCGCGGCCTCGGCGCCGTGCTGCCGGGCCACGCGCTCCTGGATCGCAGGCAGGAAGCGGCGGTTCCAGGTGGTGCGCGGGATGTGCACGGCCGTGTCGACGCGGAATCCGTCGACGCCCATGTCGATGTACTTGTCGTAGGCGCCGATGAGGTAGTTCTGCACCTGCGGGTTCTCGGTGTTGAAGTCGGCGAGGTCCTCGTGCAGCCAGCAGGAACGGGAGTCCTCGCCCTCCCAGTTGCCGATCCAGCAGTTGTGGTACAGCGCCTTGGGGAACATGCCGGACGTCGGGCTGGGCCACTGGCAGTTGTAGATGGTGTAGCCCTCGGGGCTCCTCGCCCCGGTGGGTCTGCCCCAGTCGACGCAGGTGTTGCCGGTCGGCTCGGCGGTCGACCAGAGGTCGCCGTTGTAGTAGGACTTGCCGCTCTTGGGCTCGACGGTCAGGCCGTCGTACTCGAAACCGGGCTGCTCCTCGTCGTAGTACCAGCTCCACTGGGAGTCGCGTACTCCGTAGACGGTCGGCGTGAACAGGCCCTTGGCGCCCCAGCGGGAGGAGTGGTTGTAGACGACGTCCTGGTAGATCTTCATGCCCTTGGCGTGGGCCGCGTCGATGAGGTCCTGGTAGGAGGCGCCGGCGGACTCCAGACGCGGGTCGACCTGGTAGAAGTCGTAGCCGTGGTAGCCGTGGTAGTCGTAGTCCGAGCGGTTGAGGACCACCGGAGTGATCCACACCGCGGAGAAGCCGAGGGCCTTGATGTAGTCGAGCTTGTTCACCAGGCCCTTGAAGTCGCCCCGGAACATGGGGTCGTCGTTCGCCGCGTTGCCGGACTTCTCGTGCTGGCTGCCGCCGCGGTTGTTGGAGCTGTCGCCGTCGTTGAAGCGGGCGGTCAGGACGAAGTAGACCGGGTCCTTGCGGGGATCGGTGGCCAGGGGCTTGCCGGCCGCGGGCGCCGGCGGTTTCGTGCCGGTGGTGGCGATCGCGGCGGCCGAGGCCGCGGAGACGTTGCCCGCGGCGTCCGTCGCCCTGACGGTGTAGGTGTAGGTGGTCCGCTCCGCCAGGCCGGTGTCGGAGAAGACGGTGGAGCCGACGTCGCTCACGACCTCGCCCCCGGTGCCGCCGCTGCGGGTCACCTGGTACTTGGCGACCCCTTTGTCGTCGGTGGACGGCTCCCAGGTCAGCACGACGGACACACCGTCGGCCCGGGCGCTCACCCCGGTGGGGACGGTCGGTGCCGCTGTGTCGGGCACCTCCTCGGTGCACGCGTCGTCGGCGTCGGCGGTGACCGTGCTGTCGGCGACGGTGGTGACGCCGGCGGGCAGGGTGTAGTCGGCGCCCTTGTTGTTGTCCCACACTCCGTTGCCGTTGTTGAACGCGGCCGTCATCGAGGTGGCCGCGCCCAGATCGACGTCCTTCTTCCACCAGCCCGCGCAGGCGGCCTGCATGCCGACGCCGGGGACGGCGGTCCAGGAGCCGCCCGCGGGCCGGTAGTGGATGTTGGCGGTGGTCCAGCCGAGGGTGCGGGTGGAGTAGTAGACGGTGGCCCTGTTGCCGTCCCCCGGCGTCGGGTCGGGATCCTGACCCCCGGCGCAGGGGTCGGAGTGGGCGATCACGCCGTCCTTGACCGTGATGGCGCCGGTGCCGAGGGCGTAGTTCGCGCCCCCGTTGTTGTCCCAGGTGCCCGAGCCGTTGTTGAAGGTGGCCCGCAGCCCCTCGGCGCTGCCCAGGGGGACCGTCCTCTTCACCCAGTCCGTGCACGCGGCCTCCATCGCCACGCCGGGGACCTCGGTCCAGGAGCCGCCGTCGGGTGCGTAGTGCAGGTTGTACCGGTCCCAGTTCTTCGTCTTCGTGTAGTAGAAGACGGTCGCCGTGTTGTCGGCCTCGGCCGCCGCCGCGGTGGGGTCTGTGGCGGGGGAGGCGGCGGGTGGGGCGGACACCACCGACAGGACGGCGCCGACGGCGACGGCCGCGGCCAACGGCCGTCCGAGCCGGCGCATACGGATGCGTCTCGTGCGTCTCGTGCGTCTCATGCGTGTCTCCGGGGAGGCGGGCGAAGCAGCGGGCGGGTGATCGGACGCGGAGGGCTTGAAAGGGTGGACGGAAAGTTGCAGAAATCTCTTACGGCAGCGGGAAGTTACCCGTACGCGGCGACGTCGTAAAGAGGTCGCGCTTCAACTTTCCGGCGTGCGGGAGGGGTTGACCGTGGTTGAAGGCCGCCCTTACGGTCACGACCGCAACCGCTTGCAGAATTCTTGCTGCAACGCGTTGCAAGTGTGTGCCGACCCGTCGACTCCCCGGACACCCGTCGGCACCGCACCCGGGACACCCGCATCCTCACACGGGAGACTCCATGCACGGGAACACCAGCCCAGCGCGAAGAATCACCGCCACCGCGCTCGCCCTCACCGCCGGCGTGGCCGGCAGCCTCCTCGCCACCACGGCACCGGCCCAGGCGTCCCCACCCGGCGACAAGGACGTCACCGCGGTGATGTTCGAGTGGAAGTTCACCTCCGTCGCCCAGGCGTGCACCGACACCCTCGGCCCGGCCGGCTACGGCTACGTCCAGGTCTCACCGCCCCAGGAGCACATCCAGGGCGGACAGTGGTGGACCTCGTACCAGCCGGTGAGCTACCGGATCGCGGGCCGCCTCGGTGACCGCGCCCAGTTCAAGAGCATGGTCGACACCTGCCACGCGGCCGGTGTGAAGGTCGTCGCCGACTCGGTCGTCAACCACATGTCGGCAGGTAACGGCACGGGTACCGGCGGCTCGTCGTACACCAAGTACAACTATCCCGGCCTCTACTCGTCCAACGACCTCGACAACTGCACCTCGCAGATCAACAACTACGGCGACCGCTTCAACGTCCAGGAATGCGAACTGGTCGGCCTCGCGGACCTGGACACCGGCGAGGACTACGTCCGGGGGAAGATCGCCGGCTACCTCAACGACCTGCTGTCCCTCGGCGTCGACGGCTTCCGCATCGACGCGGCCAAGCACATGGCCGCCGCCGACCTGGCCGACATCAAGTCCCGGCTCAGCAACCCCAACGTCTACTGGAAGCACGAGGCGATCTACGGCGCGGGCGAGGCCGTCTCCCCGACCGAGTACCTCGGCAGCGGCGACGTACAGGAGTTCCGCTACGCACGCGACCTCAAGCGCGTCTTCAACGGCGAGAACCTCGCGTACCTGAAGAACTTCGGCGAGGCCTGGGGCTACCTGCCCTCGGACAAGGCCGCCGTCTTCGTCACCAACCACGACACCGAGCGCAACGGCGAGACCCTCACCTACAAGGACGGCGCCACCTACACGCTGGCGCACGTCTTCATGCTGGCCTGGCCGTACGGCAGCCCCGACGTCCACTCCGGCTACGAGTTCACCGACCACGACGCGGGCCCGCCGAGCGGCGGTCAGGTGAACGCCTGTTACAGCGACGGATGGAAGTGCCAGCACGCCTGGCGCGAGATCTCCTCCATGGTCGGGCTCCGCAACACCGCACGCGGCCAGGGGGTGACCGACTGGTGGGACAACGGCGGCGACCAGATCGCCTTCGGCCGCGGCTCCAAGGCGTACGTCGCCATCAACCACGAGGGCACCTCGCTGACCCGTACGTTCCAGACTTCGCTGCCCGCGGGGGACTACTGCGACGTCCAGACGGGCAAAGGTGTCACGGTCGACGGGGCAGGCCGGTTCACCGCCACCCTGGGTGCCAACACGGCGCTCGCCCTGCACGTCGGCGCCCGCACCTGTGACGGCGGCGGCGATCCCGGCGACCCCGACCCGGTGTCCTCCGGCGTGTCCTTCGCGGTCGACGCCACCACCAGCTGGGGCCAGAACATCTACGTGACCGGCAACCGGCCGGAACTGGGCAACTGGAACCCGGCCGGCGCCCTCGAACTCGACCCGGCCGCCTACCCGGTGTGGAAGCGGGACGTCGAACTCCCCGAGGGTACGACCTTCGAGTACAAGTACCTCCGCAAGGACGGTGCGGGCAACGTGACCTGGGAGAGCGGCGCCAACCGCACCGCGACGGTGAACACCACGAAGACCGCTCTCAACGACACCTGGCGCAACTGAGTACTGCCCGGTGAACAGTTGCGTGTGAGCAAGCCGACACACGTGGGGAGACCGGGGTGGGCCGTTCGGGGGAAGGTAGTGTGTTCAAGGCCCGAACGGCCCACCGCGTCACCCGCGGTGGCGACCGCGGCGGCAGCCGCCCGTCCGGTCCGCCCGCACGCGACCTCTGAGAGTGGAGCTCATGAACGTGTCGACCGGCGGCAGACGGTTACGGAGTCGGGGAGCCGCGATAGCCCTCGTCTGTGCGATCGCCCTGTTGCCCGGCCCAGGTTACGCGGCTCCGGGCGAGCCCGACCCTGGCACCGGCCAGTCGATCGAGGACATCCGCGACGAACTGGACGGCCTCTACCGCGAGGCGGAGGTGGCCACCGAGGCCTACAACGCCGCGAACGAGAAGGCGGGCAAGCAGGAGAAGCGGCTGACGACCCTCCGCAAGGACCTCACCCGTGCCGAGAAGCGGGTGAAGGACCTGCGCGACCTCGCCGGCGCGGCCGCCCGGACCCAGTACCGCGGGGGCGATCTCGCGGCCACCGGCATCCAGTTGCTGCTCGGGGACCACCCGGAACAGGCCCTCGACGAGGCGTCCCAGGCCCGCCAGGCCATGCGCGGCCTGGTCAACGTCTCCGAGACCCAGAAGACCGCCCGCGAGGCACTGGGCGAGCAGACCGAGGCCGCCTCGAAGGAACTGCGGGAACTGAAGAGCAGCCGTGCGGACAAGGCCGCGGCGAAGCAGAAGATCGAGAAGAAGATCGCCTCTGCCGAGCGGATCGAGGCCGGACTCGAGGAGGAACAGACCCGCAGGCTGGCCGCGTTGGAAGAGCAGCGCACCCGGGAGGCCGAGGCCAGGTGGACGGAGTCCGGCGGCTCCTCCGGCGGTTCTTCGGGGAAGAGCAAGGGCAAGGGGCGGGCGCCGGGCGGCGGGACGCAGGTGAGCGGAGCGGCCGGGAAGGCCGTGGGCTTCGCGATGGCGCAGATCGGCAAACCCTACGTGTGGGGCGCGGTGGGCCCGTCCTCGTACGACTGCTCCGGACTCACCTCCGCGGCCTGGGCGGCGGCCGGGCACCCCATTCCCCGCACCTCGCAGGCACAGTGGGGCGGCCTGACCCGCGTCAGCCTGTCCTCGGCCCGGCCCGGAGACCTGATCATCTACTACAACGACGCCACCCACGTGGGCATGTACATCGGAGGCGGACAGATCGTCCACGCACCGCGGCCCGGCCGCAACATCACCACCGCGCCGGCCGCCTCCATGCCCGTCCTCGGCGTCGTACGACCCGGAGCCTGACCGGATGACCCACTCGCTGACCCCCCGTGACGAGGGGAACCTGCCCGCGCTCGCCGCCCCGCCGCTGATCCGACTCGACGCCTACGTGGCCGAGGACGGGTCGACGGTGGTCAACGGCCACCTGCTGGAGATGGGCGGCATGCGACCGCCCAACGAGGCGATCCTCGACGCCGTCGCCATGTTCGCCCGCACCCTGGGGGCCCCGGTCGCGGCCACCGTCATCGACCGCACCGTGCAACAGGTGGCGCGCCTGCGGGTCCACCCCGACGGCTCCAGCCGGACCATCGCCGACGAGGACGACCTGCCGCCCGGTCGGGAGCGCACCGCCGCGGAGGAGGAGGCGTTCCCGCCGCTGGCCCGCGTCGAGCGCATCATCCAGCACGCGCAGCGCGAGGAACTGCACGCCGCGTTCGTCCTCGCCAGCGCACTGCGGGAGCACCTGACGCTGCGCCGTGGTGCCGAGGACGAACTCTCCCTGGAGGCACGGGCGATCGAGGCCTACCTCGCGTACCTGCGCGGTGACCACATGCTTTCCACCGTCCTCGCGCTGACCGTCGCCCGCATCCGCTGCCGCACCGACCTGAACCGGGCCGCCCCCGACGTGGCCCGTGCCACCGCGGCATGGCAACGGCTGTGGGACGAGAGCCAGGTGGCCACCCGGGGGCAGGAACTGCTGCACATGTGGGAGCGGCTGTCCGCGGCCGGCCTGCTCCAGGAGGCATCCCACCACGCCATGGCCCAGGCCGTGCGGACCCGGCTGGAACAAGGTGGCCGTTCCGTACCGCCGCAGTCCGTGCCCGCGGCGGCGGCCCTGCCCGCGGGCAGCGGCTCGGCCCCCACTGCCGTTGCCCCTGAGGACAAGCCCCTCAAGCCCGCTCGGCGCGGTCTGCGCCGCTTCACCCGACGGGCCGGCAGGCCTCCCGGGCAGTCCTCCTGAGGGTCGTTCGTTAGAGGGCGAATCCATGTCCATGATGACAGCTCAGAGGTGGATTTCGTAGGACGGACGGCACAGCCCGTCGGCCTTCCCCGACGCGTGGGCGAGGCTGACAATCGTCGTCATGCCCAAGCCCACAGAGGTCGATCAGGACAGCGTCGTGCGCGCGCGGAACATCCTCCTCGCGTCCGGACGACGGACCGCACGCGAGGAGGTCGACGCCTGCCGGGTGCTCGCGCGCGTCAGCCCCGCCGCGTATCTGCCGCGGCTGGCACGCGCGCTGCGGAATCTCAGCTACGACCGCGTGTACCGGGACCGCCCCGAGGACCGACTCGCCCTGTGTGAGGAGGCGGTGGCCGCCGCACGCGCCCTCGATCCGGCCCACCCCAAGTACACCGACGTGCTGTACGACGCCCTCGACGGCTGTCAGCGCGCGCTCTACACCCTCGGCCGCCGCGCCGAAGGCCTCGCCGTGCGGGCCGAGATGCTCGCCGTCGGACGGACGCGGGCCGAGTCGTCCGGCGACGGGGCGGTGTGGGGACTGTCCCCGTGGGCCACCGGACTCCTGGAGGAGGGCCGCTGCGCGGAGGCCGCGGACGTGCTGTCGGAGTCCGTGGCCCGCGGACGCCCCCACGGCCCGCAGGACGGCACGTTCGCCTGGACGCTGCTGGAGTGGATCGCCGCCCTCGACGCCGCGGGCCGGTCCGACGAGGCGCTGACCGCCGTGGCGGAACTGCTCGCCGTGCTGGCGGCGGGGGCCGTGAAGGACGGGCCGCGGGCCTGCCGGCTCTACGTGCTGATCCGGTATGCCCAGATGCTCGACGGCGTCCTCCGCCGGGCCGAGGCGACGGAGGTCCGTCAGGAGGCGCTCGCCCTGTTCCAGGAGCTGGCCGCCCACGGGGAGGAGGAGGCGAAGTCGTGGAGCGGATACCACGCCGCGTTCTGGGCCCTCCTGTTCTTCATGTCCGTCGCCGACAGCGAGCGACCGGCGGCCGGACAGCCCCGCCCGCCTGTCGGCACCGACGTCCACCACTGGTCGCCCGACGTGAGGGAGCGCTACTTCCAGAGCCGTGAGAGTCTCCGGGCCGACGTGGACCGACTCGCGCTCCGCGCGGCGGACGGCCCGGACGGCCCCGACGGCCTGGCGGAACAGATCCGGCTGCACCGGATGCTCACCGTGCGCTGGGCCCTGTCCTGGGGGTGGCAGAAGGCACGGCTGCGCGAACTGTTCGACGAGGGCGTGACTCTGGCCCGGGACCTGCGTCGGCAGGACTCGGTCGCCGGGAGCAGGGCACTGGTCACGGCGCTGACGAGCAGAGCCACCTTCCATGTCGCCGCCACGGAGTTCACCGAGGCCCTCGAAGACTTCCGGCAGGTTCTGGAACTCCACCGAGGCCCTCTTCAAGCAGTCGGCCGGGTGGGCCAGGATGCAGACATGACACAGGGAATACGCTCCGGGCTTCCGCGAGAGAACATCGAACTGCCGGACGGTTCAGTACTGCGACGGCGCTCCCTGGTCTCCGACGACGCGTTCATCGACGCGGTCGCCGCCGACGTCGGGCATCTGGGTGAGTGGCTTCGCTGGGCCCAGCATCCGCCCACCCGCGAGGAGACCGAGCGGTTCCGTGCCGAACAGGACGCGGACTGGGACGCCGGGCGGTCCTTCGTCTATGTGCTGACCCCGCCGGACCGTCTCGACCGGGTGCTCGGCGGGGGCGCGCTGTTCCCGAACGGCGAGGCGGGCGTCCTGGAGATCGGCTACTGGGTCTGTTCGCCGGCCACCGGCCGCGGACTCGCCACCCGGGCCGCGGCCGCGCTGACCGAGGAGGGCCTCGGGCTCCCCGGCGTCGAGGCCGTGGAGATCCACTGCGACCGGGCCAACGCCCGAAGTGCCGCGATCCCGCCCCGGATCGGGTACCGGTTGCTTCGCGTCGAACCCGACGAGCCGCAGACCGCCGCGGAGGCCGGACAGAGCATGGTCTGGCGCCACGACGGCGCCTGACCCCGGAGTGTCGGGCGTCCCGGACTCAGCGGCCGTCGAACCCGCTGTGCGTCATGGTGGCCACGACGCCCGCCACCTTCACCTCCACGACGACCTTGCCCCTGGTCCACCTGGTCGACGTGCCGTCCGGCGCGCCCAGCGCCTCGAGGACCGACACGGGAAGGCGTTCCCGGTCCCCGGGCTCGGGATAGAAGGCGACCAGACACAGCTCGCCGCGGCCGTTGAAGGCGTACTGCGCGTCCATGGTGACCCCGCAGAACGTCTCGGGACCCTGGCCCGTGACCCACCAGTCGCCGTTCTGCTGGGCCGCGTCCGGGAACCTCGCCCGGAAATCGGCGACGCTCGCTCCCCAGGGCAGGCCGTTCCAGCTCTGCGCGAGGGATCGTGCGCCGGGGTCGGCCGGGCCCGCGTGCTCCGGGGTGCCGCGGCCGTCCTTGCGGCGGGTGGGGATCAGCCGGGCCAGTCCGCGGCGCCGGGGTGGAGCGGCGGCCGCGGCCCCAGGTCCGGCCCCAGGTCCGGCTCCGGGTCCGGCCCCAGGTCCGGCTCCGGTCCCGTAGGGCTTCGTCTCGTCGGCGAGTGTTTCGCGGACCAGTGTCGCCTCGGCGTCCGCCGATGCGGTGCCGACGCCGTGTGCGGCCCCGAACTCGCTGATCATGCGGGTGATCGCGGCCGGCAGCCAGTCGTCGGTGACCGCGTCGTCCGAGAGCGAGCCGAGGATGCCCGCCGGAGTGGGGCGGGCGTCGGGGTCCTTGGCCAGACAGGCGGCGACCAGACCGCGCAGTTCGTGATCGACGAGGGTGAGGTCCGGTTCCTCCTGAACGATCCGGTACATCATCGCCGCGGGATGCCCGTCACCGAACGGGGCGCGACCGGTGGCGGCGAACGCCAGCACCGACCCGAGGGCGAACACGTCGCTCTCGGGACCGACCCCGCGGTCCCCCCGCGCCTGTTCGGGCGACATGTAGGCCGGGGTGCCCGCGACGACCCCGCTGACCGTGTGCGACGTGGCCTCCAGCGCCCGCGCGATGCCGAAGTCGATGACGCGGGGCCCGTCGGCCGCCAGGACCACGTTGCCCGGCTTCAGGTCGCGGTGCACTAGGCCGCACCGGTGAACCGCGTCGAGCCCCTCGGCCAGACCGGCCGCCAGCACCCGCAGCGCCCCGGCCGGCAGGGCGCCGTGCTCGCTCACCACCGTGTGCAGCGAGGGCCCCGGCACGAACGCACTGACCAGCCAGGGGCGTTCCGCGTCCGGGTCGGCGTCGACGACCTGCGCGGTGAAGAACCCGCCGACCCGCCGGGCCGCCTCGACCTCCCGGGCGAAGCTCCGCCGGAACCCGGCGTCGGCCCCGTACTCCGGGCGAACCACCTTGACGGCCACGGGTCTTCCGCCCGCCGACCGTCCGAGGAACACCTGTCCCATGCCGCCGGCGCCGAGCCGGCCCACGAGCCGGTAGGTGCCTATGCGGTCCGGATCCCCTGGCTGCAGCGCTTCCATCGGCCCCCCTGGTCGCCCGACTTCGGAGATCTTCTCAGACACCGACCCCGCGCGTCAGCCGGCCAGGTCGGCGGCGCGCCTTCGCAGGGCGTTGACCAGTGACCCGGCGGGCGCCGTGAGCCGGCCGGGCAGCGACACCAGGTCGATGCGTCGTACTTCCTCCGCGACGCCCGTGACGTCGACGAAGCGTACGCCGTCCGGGACCACGGGCAGCAGCGCCGGTGAGGCCGTGGTGACGCCCGCCCCGGCCGCGACCAGGTGCAGCTTGGTCAGCCAGTCGCGGGCGGTGTGCGCGATGCGGGGTCGGCCGGGCAGCCCCGGCCAGACGCCGAGCAGCGGCTCGTCCGCGCTGCCGGGACCGGCGATCCAGGGCTGCGCGGCGATGTCCTCGACGTCCGCGGTGCCGCGTTCGGCGAAGCGGCTGTCCGCCGGCACGGCCAGGGCCAGACGCGTCTCCAGCAGGGGTTCGACGTGCAGGGGAGGGTCGTCCGTGTCGGGCGAGCGGTGCGGGGGCCGTGAGGTCAGGAGAGCCAGGTCGAGGGTGCCACTGCGCAGCGCGCGCACCAGTGCGGGTGTGCTCCCCTCCCGCGTCGTCACCCGCAGACGGGAGTGTTCCCGGCGCAGTGCCGACAGGGCGTCGGCCACGAGCACCGCTCCGGCGGCCGGAAAGTACCCCAGCCGGACCCGGCCGGTGGCGTCCCGCACCCCGCGCAGTTCCCGGTCGGCCGCCTCCAGGGCGTCGAGCGCGGCGACGGCGTGGCGCAGCAGGGCGCGGCCCGCGCCGGTCGGCCGGACACCGCCGGGGAAGCGGTCGAACAGGCGGGCTCCCGTCGCCTGTTCCAGCGCGGCCACCTGCCGGGAGACCGCCGACTGCGTGAAGCCGAGGCTGTGCGCGGCCGCGGTGAAGGTGCCGCGCTCGGCCACCTCACGCAGCACCCGCAGCCCGGCCAGTGTCACATCGGCCATGCCCATGAGGCGACAGCATATCCACCATGCCGAACATTCGCTGTCGGAATGCCTGCCCGGCTCCTAGCGTCGGCGCCATGCCTCTGATCACCGTTTCCCTGCGGCAGGGAACCACGCCCCAGTACCGCCGCCTCGTCTCCGAGGCCCTCCACAAGTCCATGGTCGACGTGCTGAAGATCCCGCAGGACGACCAGTTCCACGTCTTCCACGAGGTCGCGGACGACAACTTCGTCATACAGCCGGTCGTGTTCGGCCTGCGGCGCACCCCGCGCACCCTGTTCATCCAGTTGTCGTTCAACCGGCGCGGCGCGGAGCAGAAGGCGGAACTGTTCCGGGCGATCGTCGCCAACCTCCGGCTGTACGCGGACGTCCCCGAGGAGGACGTCATGCTGGTGGCCTTCGAGACGGCGAGGGAGAACTGGTGGGCCGCCGGCCGCGTCGTCGACCCCGCCACCGGCTACGACGAGCGCATGACCGACGTGCCCGACCTGCCCGACCTGCCCAGTGTGCATGGCGCGCCCGAGGACCCGGGCCGGTAGGAGCCGCCGCGGTTCGCCGTCAGGTGTCCGCGCCGCCGGGCGCAGCGGGAGCCCCGCCCGCTGGCGCCGTGCTCTGCCGTACGACGAGATGCGTGGCCAGTTCGATGCGCCGGCCGGCCCGGCCGGGCTCGTCCGGACGGAAGAGCATGCGGGTGGCCTCCTCGGCCATGTGCCGCAGCGGCTGGTGGACGGTGGTCAGCGGCGGGCTCGACCACTGGGCCAGCGGCACGTCGTCGTAGCCCACGACCGAGAGGTCCTGAGGGACCCGCAGGCCCCTGACGCGGGCCGCCTCCAGCACCCCGAGCGCCTGGAGGTCGCTGCCCGCGAAGACCGCCGTCGGCCGGTTGGGACCCGCCAGCAGGTCCATGCCGTGCTCGAAGCCGCTCTCCACGCTGTAGTCGCCGTACCGGACCAGGGCCGGGTCGATCGGCAGGCCCGCCATCGTCATCGCCGAGCGGTAGCCGTCCAGCCGGGCCAGTGAGCACAGCATGTCCTCGAACCCCGTGATGATGGCGACGCGTTCGTGTCCGTGGTCGGTGAGGTGACGGGTGGCCGCCAGGCCCCCGGCCCAGTTGGCCGAGCCGACCGACGGGACGTCGGGGTCGGGGTCGCCGGCCGGGTCGACGATGACGAAGGGGATGTTCCAGGACCGCAGCCGCTGCTTGACCTCGGCGGGGAGCGAGGAGAAGACCAGTACCACGCCCAGCGGCCTGCGCCTGAGCACGCCGTCGATCCAGTCCGGCGCGGGTGCGTGCCGGGTGCCGCTGCGGGTGAGTACGACCTCGGTCCGGTTGGCCTTGGCGACGTCCTCCACACCCCGGACGAGTTCCATCGCCCAGACGCTGTCCAGCTCGTGGAAGACGAGTTCGACCAGCGGCGAGCGCGGCGGGCTCGCGTTGCGCCGACGGTAGCCGTGCACCTCGAGAAGCCGCTCCACCCTGGCCCGGGTGGTGCTGGAGACATCCGAACGACCGTTGAGGACCTTCGAAACTGTCGGAGGAGAGACCCCCGCCTCTTTCGCCACCTCGGCCAGGGTCACCCGGGCGCCCACCTCAACTTCATCGTGCATGCAGGAAGGATAGGCCATGCGATCGATAACGTTTTGAGTCGGCAGCCGCACGGCCATTGACCAGAAATCCGGTCTCACTTTACTGTCCGACCAGCATGGACTTTCGGTGATGGTGCCGAAACTTTCGAAAGGCGAACGATGAAGACACGTGCGCGCTTGCCCAGACTGGTCGCCACCAGCGCGACGCTCGCCCTGGCGCTGAGCCTGTCGGCCTGCGGTGACGGGGACGGCGGGGCGTCGTCGAACGACGGCAAGATCCATGTCCTGGTCTACGGGGACGCCAGCAACAAGGTCGAACAGCAGATCGTCGACACCTTCAACAAGACGTCCGACGTCAAGGCGGTGCTCGACACCATCCCCGGTGCCGACTACCAGACGAAGCTCCAGACGATCATCAACACCCCGCAGGCCCCGGACGTCTTCTTCAACTGGGGCGGGGGCAGCATCAAGCCGTTCGTCAAGGCGGACCTGCTGCTGCCGCTCGACGACTTCATCAAGAAGGACCCGGGCCTCAAGGACAAGTTCCTCCCGTCCGTCTTCAACAGCGCCGTCGTCGACGGCAAGCCGTACGGCATACCGATGCGCGGCACCCAGCCGGTCCTGCTCTTCCACAACAAGAAGGTCCTCGAGGACGCGGGCGTCCAGCCGCCGAAGACCTGGGACGAGCTGCTCGCCGCGGTGGACAAGCTCAAGGACGCGGGTGTCACCCCGATCGCGCTCGGCGGCGGCGACGTGTGGCCGACCCAGATGTGGTTCCAGTACCTCTACGACCGCATAGCCGGTCCCGAGCTGTTCGCCAAGGCTGTCGGCGGCGACAAGAGCGCCTGGGAGAGCGCGGACAGCAAGAAGGCCCTGGACATGATCAAGGAGCTCGTCGACACCGGCGCCTTCGGCAAGAACTACGACTCCGTCAAGTACACCAACGGCGGCTCGGTCCAGCTCGTGGCCTCCGGCAAGGCCGGCTTCGAGCTGATGGGCTCCTGGTACTACTCCCAGCAGCTCACGGACCACAAGGAGTTCGCCGAGAAGGACCTCGGTTACACCGCCTTCCCGAGCGTCGAGGGCGGCAAGGGCGACCCGGGGAACGTCGCCGGCAACACCAACAACTACTACTCGGTGATGAAGAAGACCAAGCACCCCGAGGCGGTCGCCGAGTTCCTGAAGCTCATGTACTCCGACGAGTTCGTCAAGGCGCAGCTCGACATCGGCAACCTGCCGACCACCACCAACACCGACAAGTTCATCGACAGCTCGGGCACCCCCGAGTACTCGCGCTTCCAGTACGACCTCGTCGCCGACGCCCCGAACTTCCAGCTGTCCTGGGACCAGGCGTACCCGCAGAAGGCCAGCTCGGACATGCACAAGGCCATCCAGCAGTTCTTCAACGGACAGCTCGACACGGACGGCTTCATCAAGGCCATGCAGGCCCTCCCGACCGAGTGACGAACGGCTCATGACCACACACCTCACGAGCGAACGGCCCGCCGCCGGACCCCGCAAGGAGTCCCGGCGGCGGCCGCCCGCCGCGTCCGCGACGACGGTGGGCCGCCCCAGCTTCGCCTGGGCGGTTCCCGCCGCACTGTTCTTCGCCCTCTTCGCGATCGTCCCGCTGATCATGGTGGCGGTGCTGTCCTTCATGAGCTGGGACGGCATCAGCTCGCCCGAGTTCGTCGGCACGGACAACTGGTCGCGCCTCATCGACGACCCGGTGATGCTCAAGAGCATCTGGCTGACCCTGCTGCTCACCGTGCTCGGCGTGGTCCTCCAGACCCCGCTGAGCATCATGCTCGGCGTCTGGGCCGCCGGTCACCAGCGCAACCGCGCCGTCCTGTCGGTCATCTACTTCATCCCCCTGCTGCTGTCCGCGACGGCGGTGTCCGTGCTGTGGCGGGCGCTGCTCGACCCGAACTTCGGCATCCCGGCGGAGGCGACGTGGCTCTTCGGCGACGGCAACCTGTTCGGTGAACAGACCACCGCCATCGGGGTGCTGGCGTTCGTCAGCACCTGGCAGTTCACGCCGTTCCACACGCTGATCTACCAGGGCGCCGCCCGCGCCGTCCCGCCGGTGCTCTACCAGGCGGCGGAGATCGACGGGGCGGGCCGCTACCGGCAGTTCTTCCACATCACCCTGCCGCAGCTGCGCACCTCCATGATCACCTCGATGATCCTGATGATCGTCGGCGGCCTGACCACGTTCGAGACGGTCCTCATCCTGACCCAGGGCGGCCCGGGCACCGACACCACCATCAGCGCCTACTACATGTACGACAAGGCCTTCAAGAGCTTCGACTACGGCATCGGTTCCGCGATCGCCCTGGCCCTGGTCGTGGCGGCCACGATCATCTCGCTGATCGTCGTCCGGGTCTCCGGCTACGACAAGATGCGCAGCTCCATGGAGGGTGTGTCATGAGGCGCCGACCCAACTACGTGGCCGGCGTCGGCTCGCTCGTCTGGCTCTTCGTGGTCGGACTGCCGCTGTTCGTGCTGCTCGCCGCGACCCTGCGCACCCGCCAGGACTACGCCGAGAACGGCCCGGTCTCGCTCCCGGACAGCTTCACGCTGGACAACTTCACCGGCGCCTTCGACTCCGGCTTCGGCCAGTACTTCTTCAACACGCTCGTCGTCACCGCCTGCGTGATCGGCATCGTGCTGCTGCTGGTCCCGCCGCTCGCCTACGCCATCGTCCGCAGCCGCGGCAGGGCCACGTCGGCGATCTTCCGGCTGTTCCTGCTCGGCCTCGCCATCCCGGCCCAGGCCGTGATCGTGCCGATGTTCTACCTGATCAGCGAAGCCGGGCTGTACGACAACCTGCTCGGCGTCATCCTGCCCACGGCCGCGTTCTGCCTGCCGATGTCCGCGCTCATCCTCAGCGGTGCGATGCGGGACATCTCCCCGGAGCTGTACGAGGCCATGGCGATGGACGGCGCGAGCCCGCGGCGCATGTTCTTCCAGCTCGTCGTGCCGCTGTCCCGCGGGGGACTCTCCACGATCGTGGTGTTCTCCGCACTCCAGGCGTGGAACGGCTTCCTGTTCCCGCTGGTGCTGACCCAGTCCGAGTCCACCAAGGTGGTCACCCTGGGTCTGTACAACTTCCAGACCGCGCACGGCATCGACATCCCCGGTCTGCTGGGAGCCGTGGTGCTGTCCATGGTGCCCATCCTGCTCGTCTACCTGTTCGCCCGTCGTGCCCTGATCCAGGGGCTGATGGGTGTCGGAGGAAAGTGACTGCCGACGTGGCCGTAGAGACCACCCCCGAAATCCCCCTCTGGAACGACCCCACCCACCCCGTCGCCACCAGAGTCGACGCGCTCGTCGCCGCGATGACCCTCGAGGAGAAGATCGCCCAGCTGTACGGAGTGTGGGTGGGCGCCTCCGACCAGGGCGGCGAAGTCGCCCCGCATCAGCACGACATGGAGGAGGCCGTCGACCTCGATGCGCTTCTCCCCACCGGACTGGGCCAGCTGACCCGCCCGTTCGGCACGGTCCCCGTCGACCCCGCGCTGGGTGCCCTCTCGCTCATGCGCAGCCAGGCCCGCATCACGTCGGCCAACCGGTTCGGCATCCCCGCCCTCGCGCACGACGAGTGCCTGGCCGGCTTCGCCGCCTGGGGCGCCACCGCCTACCCCGTCCCACTGTCCTGGGGCGCCACCTTCGACCCGGACGCGGTGTGCCGGATGGCCGCCGCCATCGGCCGCGACATGCGGTCCGTCGGCGTCCACCAGGGCCTCGCGCCCGTCCTCGACGTGGTCCGCGACGCCCGCTGGGGCCGGGTCGAGGAGACCATCGGCGAGGACCCCTACCTCGTCGGCACCATCGGCACCGCGTACGTCCAGGGCCTGGAGTCCACCGGGATCGTCGCCACCCTCAAGCACTTCGTCGGCTACTCCGCCTCCCGCGCCGGCCGCAACCTCGCCCCGTCGTCCGTGGGCGCCCGCGAGCGGGCCGACGTCCTGCTGCCGCCGTTCGAGATGGCGGTCCGCGAGGGCGGCACCCGCTCCGTCATGCACGCCTACACCGACATCGACGGCGTACCCGCAGCGGCCGACGAGACGCTGCTGACCGGGCTGCTGCGCGACACCTGGGGCTTCGAGGGAACGGTCGTCGCCGACTACTTCGGCATCGCCTTCCTCAAGACCCTGCACGGCATCGCCGCCGACTGGGCCGACGCCGCGGGCGCCGCGCTGGGGGCGGGCGTGGACGTCGAACTGCCCACCGTCAAGACGTTCGGCGCACCGCTCGTCGAGGCGGTCACCGAGGGCCGGGTCCCCGAGGCGCTCGTCGACCGGGCGCTGCGCCGCGTACTCGGCCAGAAGGCGTTGCTCGGACTGCTCGACCCGGACTGGAGCCCGGTCCCGCCCGCGCTCGACGGGGTGGACCTCACGGACCCGGAGGCGCTGCGCGGCCGGATCGACCTGGACCGGGCCGAGAACCGGGAACTGGCCCGCGAGATCGCCGAGAAGGCGGTCGTCCTGCTCACCAACGACGGCACCCTGCCGCTCGCCCGGCCCCGCCGCATCGCCCTGGTCGGCCCCAACGCCACCGAGGCCACCGCCGTACTCGGCTGCTACTCCTTCCCGCGGCACGTCGGGGTGCAGCACCCGGAGGTCCCGGTCGGCATCGACCTGCCCACCCTGCACGACACCCTGACCGCCGAGTTCCCCGACGCCGACATCACCGTCGCCCGCGGCACCGGTGTCGACGACGGCGAGGTGTCCGGCATCGGCGAGGCGGTGGACGCGGCCCGGGACGCGGACGTCGTCGTCGCCGTACTCGGCGACCGCGCGGGCCTGTTCGGCCGGGGCACCAGCGGCGAGGGCTGCGACGCCGAGTCCCTCACGCTGCCCGGCGCCCAGCAGCAGCTCCTCGACGCGCTGCTCGACACCGGCAGGCCGGTGGTCACCGTCCTGCTCGCCGGACGGCCCTACGCGCTGGGCCGCGCCGCGGCCGAGTCCGCCGCGATCGTGCAGTCGTTCTTCCCCGGGGAGGAGGGCACCGCCGCGATCGCCGGCGTGCTCGGCGGGCGCACCAGCCCCTCCGGGAGACTGCCCGTCAGCGTGCCCGGCAGCGCGGGTGCCCAGCCGACCACCTACCTGGGGGCGCGGCTCGCCCAGGCCAGCGAGGTGTCCAACATCGACCCGTCGCCGGCCTTCGGTTTCGGGCACGGGCTCACGTACACCACGTTCGCCTGGAGCGACCTCGAAGCGCACACCAAGGAGGCGCCGACCGACGGAGCGTTCGCGCTGGAGCTCACCGTCCGCAACACCGGCGAACGGCACGGCACCGAGGTGGTGCAGCTCTACCTGCACGACCCGGTCGCCTCCGTCGTCCAGCCGGTGCAGCGCCTCATCGGCTACACGCGGGTGCCGCTGGCCCCCGGCGAGGCCCGCAGGGTGCACGTCGAGGTGCCCGCCGACCTCGCCTCCTTCACCGGCCGCGACGGCCGCCGGATCGTCGAACCGGGCGACCTGGAACTGCGGTTCGCCGCGTCCAGCACCGAGCCGCGGCTGACGGCGACGGTCACGCTCACCGGAGCGGAACGGCGGGTCGACCACACCCGGCGACTGCACGCCGTCTTCGCGCAGGAGACCGTGGAAGGTGCCGCCGAGGGCGCCTGAGCACAGCCCATGGACGGCGAGCGGTGGTCCCTGGGGACCACCGCTCGCCGGGCGGTTCAGCGGACGACGTCGAAGACGTTCTTCTGCAGGCCGTTGGCGTAGACCTCGTGCTCGACGAGCCTCAGCCGCTGCGCGTCCTTGTCCGTGTCGCTGAACAGCCGCTTGCCCGCGCCGAGGAGGAGCGGGAAGACCAGCAGGTGGTAGCGGTCGATCAGCCCGGCGTCCGACAGGCTCCGGTTCAGGGCGGCGCTGCCGTGGACGATGATGGGGCCGCCCTCGCCCTCCTTCAGCGCGGCGACCTCGTCGAGCGAGCGCAGGATCGTCGTCTCGCCCCAGTTCGTGACCAGGTCGTCATCGGTGAGGGTGGTGGAGACGACGTACTTCGGCATCGTCCGGTACTCGGGGAACTCCGCCATGTCCGGCCACACCGGGCTGAACGCCTCGTAGCTGACCCGGCCGAGGAGCAGTGCCGCGGCTTCGCTCTGCTCCCGGCCCTTGATCTCGTACGCCTCGGGGAGGAAGTCCACGAGCTTGAAGGTCCAGCCGGAGTTCCGGTAGCCGGGCTCGCCGCCGGGGGCCTCCACGACACCGTCGAGCGAGACGAAGGCGGTGCTGATCAGAGTACGCATGGGGAGTTCCTCAACGTTTCGTTTCCGGACTGTGTACCACTACGACCGCGGGCCGGGGGGAAACTCATCGGTCCCCGGCCCGGTCCCGATCGGCGGCGGGGCGACCGGGGGTGCCCGCAGCGCGTCGACGGCGTGCAGGGCGGCGTGGAGTTCGGTGCGCTGCTCGCCGGACTCCAGGTCGCCGCCGAGCAACCGCTCGATGGTGCGCAGCCGTTGGTAGACGGTCTCCCGGGACAGACCCGCCGAGCGGGCGGCCACCGTCTTGTTGCCCGCAGCGTCCAGATAGCCGCGCAGGGTCGCCACCAGGTCGGTGCCGTGCCGGGCGTCGTGGTCGAGCAGCGGGCCCAGCCGCCGTTCCGCGTAGTCCTGGACGCGCGGGTCGTCGCGCAGGGCGTACAGCAGGCGGCGCAGGCCGATGTCGGCCCGCTCGTGGAAGGAACGGCCGGCGGGGAGGGGCCGGCCGGGCTCGGTGGCCTCGGCCACCCGGGCGGCCTCCCGGAACGAGCGGGCCACATCGGCGAGGTCCCCGGCCGGCGCACCCACGCTCACCGTCGCGCCCGGGGCCGCGTCCAGCGCGGCGCGGGCCACCCGCTCGACGGTCTCGCGCCACGGCCGGGCCGGGCGCAGCGCCAGCAGCACGCCGAGCCGGCCGGGGGACAGGAGCCCCACGAGGGCCGCTGCCCCCGTGGCGGTCAGCTCCTCGGAGAGCCGGAACTCGGTGGCCTCCCCGTCCCGCTCGGGCGGCAGGTCCGCGAGGACCGCGACCAGGCGGACGTGTTCCGCGGGCAGCCCCAGGGCCGCGACGCGGGCCCGTGCGTCCGCGGGGGAGCGGTGACGCTGCTCGACCAGGTCGCGCAGGGCGTTGCGGTGGGCGGTGCGCTCCCACGGCGTGGGACGGGTGAGGCGCGCGATGGTGAGCGCCATCGCGGTCCGCTCCAGCACCGTGACGTCCTCGGGCCCGCAGTCCCGGCCGGGGAGCGCGGCGGGGAGCGTGCGGGGGAGCATGACGACGCGCCCCCACCGCTCGCCCTGGTACTCCACCGGGGCCGCGAGCCAGCCCTCGGGACCGGAGACCCCCGCGCGGTCGGTGGCGGGCGTGGTGCGGGAGCGCCGCTCCCAGTCCGTGAGCGCGGCCTGGGCCGTGGTCCCGGAGGGCTCGCAGGCCAGCGCCCGGTGCACCAGGTTCTCCAGCACGACCGTGCGGCCGCTCATCTCCGCCGCGGCGCGCAGCACCTCCTCGGGGCCCGCGCCGCGCAGGGTGAGGGCGGTGAACGCCTCGTGGACACGCTGGGTCCGGCGCATCGCGTCCGCCTGGTGGCCGAGGATCAGGGTGTGGACGACCTGGGTGACCTCCAGGAAGTTGACGTCCCTGGCGAGCGTGACGAGGGGCAGTCCGCGCGCACGGCAGGCCCGGACCAGGGCGTCGGGCGGCCGGTGATAGCGGCGTACCAGCTCCATGACCAGGGCGGCGGCACCGACGGCCGCGAGTTCGTCGACGTAGCGGCGGACCCCGGCCCAGTCGTCGGGCAGGGGCATGCCGGTGGTGAGGACGAGTTCGCCGCCCTTGAGGAAGGAGGCGGGGTCCGTCAGTTCGGTGACGTGGACCCAGCGGACCGGGCGGTCCAGGTGCTCCTCGCCCGCCACCACCCGCGGATCGCCACCGGCCAGGACCGGCAGGGCCAGCACGTCGGCCACGGTGGGCGGCCGGCCCGCCGGGCCGGGCTGCCGGTTCTCGCTCACGGTGCCTCCCTGGGCACCCAGGCTACGCCGAACGCCTGACACATCGTCCGGACACGCTGCCCCGGCCGGACAGATCACGCGTTGCCGTGCCCGCCGGGGCGGGAAGGCTCGGGGGACCGCAGGACACCGACGAACAGGCCGGGAGACGAGCATGACCGCACTGTCGCCGCACCTTCGCCAGGCCACCCCCGTGGTGGCCGTCCGGGGCGAGGGCGTCCACCTCGACGGCGAGGACGGCCGCCGCTATCTGGACTTCACCGCCGGCATCGGCGTCACCAGCACCGGCCACTGCCACCCCAGGGTCGTGGCCGCCGCCCAGGAGCAGGTCGCCACCCTGGTCCACGGCCAGTACACGACCGTCATGCACCCGCCGCTGCGCCGCCTGGTCGACAGGCTTGGCGAGGTGCTGCCGCCGGGACTGGACAGTCTGTTCTTCACCAACTCCGGCAGCGAGGCGGTCGAGGCCGCGCTGCGCCTGGCCCGCCAGGCCACCGGACGGCCCAACGTGCTGGTCTGCCACGGCGGCTTCCACGGCCGCACGGTCGCCGCCGCCTCCATGACCACCTCCGGCACCCGCTTCCGGTCCGGGTTCTCGCCGCTGATGAGCGGCGTGGTCGTCACCCCCTTCCCGACGGCCTTCCGCTACGGCTGGGACGAGGAGACCGCCACCCGCTTCGCCCTGAAGGAACTCGACTACACCCTCCAGACGATCTCCTCACCCGCCGACACCGCCGCCGTGATCGTCGAACCGGTGCTCGGCGAGGGCGGGTACGTCCCCGCGAACCGCGCCTTCCTCCAGGGCCTGCGGGAGCGGGCCGACCGCCACGGCTTCCTGCTGATCCTCGACGAGGTGCAGACCGGCGTGGGCCGCACCGGCCGGTTCTGGGGCCACGAGCACTTCGGTGTCGCCCCGGACGTCCTCGTCACCGCCAAGGGCCTCGCCAGCGGCTTCCCGCTCTCCGGCATCGCCGCCCCCGAGGAGCTGATGCGCAAGGCCTGGGCGGGCTCGCAGGGCGGCACGTACGGCGCCAACGCGGTCGCGTGCGCGGCGGCCTGCGCCACGCTGGACGTCGTACGCGACGAGAAGCTCGTCGAGAACGCCGGGGCGATGGGTGCCCGGCTCCGCCACGGCCTGGAGGCGGTGGCGTCCCGGAACCCGGCCATCGGCGACGTACGGGGGATGGGGCTGATGCTGGCCAGCGAGTTCGTCACCGAGGACGGCGAGCCGGACCCGGAGACCGCCGCCCGGGTGCAGCGGGCCGCCGTCGACGAAGGACTGCTCCTGCTGCTCTGCGGGGCCTGGAACCAGGTGGTGCGGATGATCCCGGCCCTGGTGATCGACGAGACGGCGGTGGACGAGGGCCTCCGGGCCTGGGCCGCCGCCGTCGAGGCCGGGACGTCGGGGGCGGCGTGACGCCGACGGCCGCCGCGCACCACCGCACCGCCTGCACCGCACGAACGGCCTGCCCCGTATGCACGGCCCGCCCCGCACGCACCGCCTGCCCCGCACGCACCGCCTGCACCGACCGCCCCCTACGCACGACGCACCGGCGATCAGGAGGGACCCCATGACCGACACCCCCACGCAGCTGTTCCTCGGCGGTGGCTGGGCGGACGCCGCGGACGGCGCCGTCATGCCCGTCGACGACCCCGCGACCGGCGAGATCCTCGCCCATGTCGCCGACGCGGGCCCGGGGGACGCCCGGCTCGCCGAGGAGGCGGCGGTCCAGGCGCAGGAGGAATGGGCCCGGACGGCGCCGAGGGCGCGCAGCGAGATCCTGCGCCGGGCGTACGAGCTCGTCCTGGAGCGCACGGACGCACTGGCCCGCCTGATGACCTCCGAGATGGGCAAACCGCTGGCGGAGGCCCGGGGAGAGGTCGCCTACGCGGCGGAGTTCTTCCGCTGGTTCTCCGAGGAGGCCGTCCGCATCGACGGCGGCCACGGCGTCCTGCCCGACGGCCGCAACCGCATGCTGCTCTCCCGGCGCCCGGTCGGACCGTGCCTGCTGATCACGCCGTGGAACTTCCCGCTCGCCATGGGCACCCGCAAGATCGGCCCGGCGATCGCGGCCGGTTGCACGATGGTGCTCAAACCGGCACCCCAGACCCCGCTCTCCAGCCTGGCCCTGGCGGCGATCCTCAAGGAGGCGGGTCTGCCGGACGGGGTGCTCAACGTCGTCACCACGTCCAGGGCGGGGGAGGTCTGCGAACCGCTCCTGCGCGGTGGGCGCATCCGGAAGCTGTCCTTCACCGGTTCGACGGCCGTGGGGCGGCTGCTTCTGGCACAGTGCGCGGACACCGTCGTGCGGACCTCGATGGAGCTGGGCGGCAACGCGCCGTTCGTGGTCTTCGACGACGCGAACCTCGACGCGGCCGTGGACGGCGCGATGGTCGCCAAGATGCGCAACATGGGCGAGGCGTGCACCGCCGCGAACCGCTTCTTCGTGCACCGCTCGGTGGCGGGGGAGTTCGCCGACCGGCTGGCCGGGCGGATGGGAGCACTCGTCGTGGGCCCCGGTACGCGGGACGGCGTCGACGTCGGCCCGCTCATCGACGCCGCCGGGCGCGCCAAGGTCGAGGAACTGGTCGCCGACGCGGTGGAGCGCGGTGCCCGGGTGCTGGTCGGTGGCACCACGCCGGAGGGTCCCGGCCGCTTCTACCCGCCCACGGTGCTCACCGACGTCTCACCGGACAGCCGCCTGATGACGACGGAGATCTTCGGCCCCGTCGCGGCGATCCTCACCTTCGACGACGAGGACGAGGTGGTCCGCCGCGCCAACGACACCCCCTGGGGGCTCGTCGGCTACGTCTTCACCGACGGCCTGGACCGCGCCCTGCGGGTCAGCGAACGCCTGGAGGTCGGCATGGTCGGGCTCAACACCGGCCTGGTCTCCAACCCCGCCGCGCCCTTCGGCGGCGTCAAGCAGTCGGGGCTCGGCCGGGAGGGCGGCCGGGTCGGGATCGAGGAGTTCCTGGAGTACCAGTACGTGGCGCTGCCGACGGGGTGACGCAGACGACGCGGGACGAGGCTTTGCATGGTCATGCGTAATCATGCATACTCTTCCTATGTCCAAGGTCCTCACCTCCCTCCCCACCGGCGAGCGCGTCGGTATCGCCTTCTCGGGCGGCCTCGACACCTCCGTCGCGGTCGCGTGGATGCGTGACAAGGGCGCCGTCCCGTGCACGTACACCGCCGACATCGGTCAGTACGACGAGCCCGACATCGCCTCGGTGCCCGACCGTGCCAAGACGTACGGCGCCGAGGTCGCGCGCCTGGTCGACTGCCGCGAGGCGCTGGTCGAGGAGGGCCTGGCCGCGCTCACCTGCGGGGCGTTCCACATCCGCTCGGGCGGGCGCGCCTACTTCAACACCACGCCGCTGGGCCGTGCCGTCACGGGCACCCTCCTCGTCCGGGCGATGCTGGAGGACGACGTCCAGATCTGGGGCGACGGCTCCACGTTCAAGGGCAACGACATCGAGCGGTTCTACCGGTACGGCCTGCTCGCCAACCCGCAGCTGAGGATCTACAAGCCCTGGCTGGACGCGGACTTCGTGACGGAGCTCGGCGGCCGCAAGGAGATGTCGGAGTGGCTGGTCGCCCACGACCTGCCCTACCGGGACTCCACGGAGAAGGCGTACTCCACCGACGCCAACATCTGGGGCGCCACCCACGAGGCCAAGACCCTGGAGCACCTCGACACCGGCGTGGAGACCGTGGAGCCCATCATGGGCGTGCGGTTCTGGGACCCGTCGGTCGAGATCGCGCCCGAGGACGTGACCATCGGCTTCGACCAGGGCCGCCCGGTGACGATCAACGGCAAGGAGTTCGCCTCCGCGGTCGACCTGGTCATGGAGGCCAACGCCGTCGGCGGCCGGCACGGCATGGGCATGTCCGACCAGATCGAGAACCGGATCATCGAGGCCAAGAGCCGCGGCATCTACGAGGCGCCCGGCATGGCCCTGCTGCACGCCGCCTACGAGCGTCTGGTCAACGCCATCCACAACGAGGACACCCTCGCGCAGTACCACACCGAGGGTCGGCGCCTGGGCCGGCTGATGTACGAGGGCCGCTGGCTCGACCCGCAGTCCCTGATGATCCGCGAGTCGCTGCAGCGCTGGGTCGGCTCGGCGGTCACCGGCGAGGTCACCCTCAGGCTGCGGCGCGGCGAGGACTACTCCATCCTCGACACCACGGGCCCGGCGTTCAGCTACCACCCGGACAAGCTCTCCATGGAGCGCACCGAGGACTCCGCGTTCGGCCCGGTGGACCGGATCGGCCAGCTGACCATGCGCAACCTGGACATCGCCGACTCCCGCGCCAAGCTGGAGCAGTACGCCGGTCTCGGTCTCATCGGCACCGCCAACCCCGCCATCGGCGCCGCCCAGGCCGCCGCGACCGGGCTGATCGGCGCCATGCCGGAGGGCGGCGCGCAGGCCATCGCCTCGCGCGGCGAGGTCTCCGCCGACGACGAGCTGCTGGACCGCGCCGCGATGGAGTCCGGCACGGACTGACCCCTCGTCCCCTGTCCGAGGGGACCCCGCACCGGCAAGGGCCGGCCCGACACCTCAGGGTGTCGGGCCGGCCCTTCTGTTTCTCTCCATCGTGCACGACTTGCGTGCTTTGCAAGCTTCCAGCGACCCACTCTGCTCACTCAAGAGCTTCATTGCCAGTTCAAGTGCTACGCAAGGATGCCGCAAACAACGCAAGCGGTTTACGTGCCAACTCCGGCCTCAGTCGCGACCGTTGACAAATACATGACGCGCTAGAAACCTGATGACGCACTTTCCGCAAAGAATCGACTGTCCTGCTCAATTGGCGCGCAGATTCGGTGCTTCCCCCCAACTGCCGGGCCGCCGCGCCCTCCCCGACTCCCCACGGAACAGAGGACACACCCATGAGACGGAGATCTCTCGGCCGGCGGACGCTCACGGGCGCCGCCGTCGCCGGGCTGATGACCCTCGGGCTGCTGCCACTGCCCCTCGCCGCCACCGCGCAGGCGGCGACGGCGCCGGTGACGGCCGCCGCCGACGTCAACCTGGCCCTCGGCCGCCCCGCCGAGGCGGGCGGCTCGCACGGCGCCTACCCGGCGGGCAACGCCACCGACGGACAGCAGGCCACCTACTGGGAGGGGCCGGCCGGCACCTTCCCCGAGTGGCTCCAGGTCGACCTCGGCACCGCCCGCGACGTCGACCGGGTGGTCCTCAAACTGCCCGCCGGCTGGGAGAACCGCACCCAGACGCTCTCCCTGCGGGGCAGCACCGACGGCTCCACGTTCCACAGCCTCGACGGCTCCGACGGACGGGCGTTCGGCCCGGCGCAGGCGGGCACCGTGGCCATCGACCTCGACTCACCCTCCGAGGCCCGCTACGTCCGCGTCGACATCACCGGCAACACCGGCTGGAACGCCGCGCAACTGGCCGAACTGGAGGTGTACGGAGACGACGTCGACACCGGGCCGCCGCCCACCGGCACCAACCTCGCCCGCAACAAGCCCGCCGAGGCCACCTCCACGACCCAGAACTACGTCGCCGCCAACGCCACCGACGACTCCACCTCCACGTACTGGGAGGCCGCCGGCAACCCGGCCGACCTCACCGTGAAGCTCGGGGCCGACGCCGACGTCAGCGGTGTCGTCGTCAAGCTCAACCCCGACCCGGTGTGGTCCGCCCGCACCCAGAGCATCCAGGTGTTCGGACGGGCGCAGGGCGAGAGCGGCTTCACCTCGCTGCGCGAGCGCGCCGACTACGCCTTCAGCCCGGGCCGGGACAACGCGGTGACCATCCCGGTCAGCGGCCGGGTCTCCGACGTACGGCTCCGGTTCTTCTCCAACACCGGGGCATCCGGCGGCCAGGTCGCCGAGTTCCAGGTCCTCGGCACCGCCGCGCCCGCGCCCGACCTCACCGTCACCGGCCTCGACTGGTCGCCCGCCGCGCCGAACGAGCGCGACGAGGTCACCGTCAACACCACGGTCCGCAACGCCGGCACCGCGGCCTCGGCCGCGACCACCACCGAGGTCACCGTCGAGGGCACCACGGCCGGCAGCGCCGCGGTCCCCGCGCTCGACCCCGGCGAGTCCGCCGAGGTCGCCGTCGCCACCGGCACCCACGCGGCCGGCAGCTACGCGGTCGCCGCCGTGGCCGACCCGAAGGACACCGTCGCCGAACTGGACGACACCAACAACAGCCGCTCCGCCACCGACCGACTCGTCGTCGACCGGGCACCCGGACCCGACCTCGAAGTGCGCTCCGTGACCACCAACCCGGCCAACCCGGCGGTGGGCGCCGAGGTCTCCTTCACCGTCGCCGTGCACAACCGCGGCACCAGCGCCGTCGAGGCGGGCTCGGTGACCCGGGTCCAGGCCGGCTCCACCACCCTGGACGGCACCACCGGGCAGGTCGCGGCGGGCGCCACGGTGAACGTGCCGGTCGACGGCACCTGGAAGGCGACCGGTGGCGGGGTCACCCTCACCGCCACCGCCGACGCCACCGCACGGGTCGCCGAGACCAACGAGAACAACAACGTGCTCGCCAAGTCCCTCGTCGTCGGACGCGGCGCCGCCGTGCCGTACACCGAGTACGAGGCGGAGGACGGCCGGTACGACGGCACCCTGCTCAGCACCGACGCCAAGCGGACCTTCGGGCACACCAACTTCGGCACCGAGTCCTCGGGCCGCGAGTCCGTCCGGCTCGACTCGACCGGCGAGTACGTCGAGTTCACCTCCACCACGCCCACCAACTCCATCGTGGTGCGCAACTCCATCCCCGACGCCCCCGGCGGCGGCGGAGCCGAGGCCACCATCAGCCTCTACGCCGACGGCCAGTTCGTGCAGAAGCTCAACCTGTCGTCCAAGCACAGCTGGCTCTACGGCAGCACCGACGACCCGGAGGGCCTCACCAACCGGCCCGGCGGCGACGCCCGGCGCCTCTTCGACGAGTCCCACGCACTTCTCGACCGGACCTTCCCGCAGGGCACCGAGTTCCGCCTCCAGCGCGACTCGGGCGACTCGGCCGCCTATTACGTCATCGACCTGATCGACCTGGAGCAGGTCGCGCCCGCCAAGGCCAAGCCCGCCGAGTGCACCTCCATCACCGAGTACGGGGCCGTCCCCGGCGACGGACTCGACGACACCGACGCCATCCAGCGCGCCGTCACCGACGACCAGAACGGCAGGATCGACTGTGTCTGGATCCCCGCCGGACAGTGGCGCCAGGAGCAGAAGATCCTCACCGACGACCCGCAGAACCGCGGCCAGTACAACCAGGTCGGGATCAGCAACGTCACCGTCCGCGGCGCCGGCATGTGGCACTCCCAGCTCTACACCCTGACCCCGCCGCAGGAGGCCGGCGGCATCAACCACCCGCACGAGGGCAACTTCGGCTTCGACATCGACGGCAACACGCAGATCTCCGACCTCGCCATCTTCGGCTCGGGCACCATCCGCGGCGGCGACGGCAACGCGGAGGGCGGCGTCGGGCTCAACGGCCGCTTCGGCAAGGACACCAAGATCAGCAACGTGTGGATCGAGCACGCCAACGTCGGCGTCTGGGTCGGCCGCGACTACTCGAACATCCCCGAGCTGTGGGGCCCCGCCGACGGCCTGGAGTTCACCGGCATGCGCATCCGCGACACCTACGCGGACGGCATCAACTTCTCCAACGGCACCCGCAACTCCACCGTCTACAACTCCTCCTTCCGCACCACCGGCGACGACTCGCTCGCGGTCTGGGCCAACAAGTACGTGAAGGACCCGTCCGTGGACATCGGCCACGACAACCACTTCCGCAACAACACGATCCAGCTGCCGTGGCGGGCCAACGGCATCGCGGTGTACGGCGGTTACGGCAACACCATCGAGAACAACGTGGTCTCCGACACCATGAACTACCCCGGCATCATGCTCGCCACCGACCACGACCCGCTGCCCTTCTCCGGGCAGACCCTCATCGCAGGCAACGCCCTGCACCGCACGGGCGGCGCGTTCTGGAACGAGGACCAGGAGTTCGGTGCCATCACCCTCTTCGCGCAGGGCCAGGACATCCCGGGGGTGACCATCCGGGACACCGAGATCCTCGACTCGACCTACGACGGCATCCAGTTCAAGACGGGAGGCGGCGCGATGCCGGACGTGAAGATCCAGAACGTCCGCATCGACAAGTCGAACAACGGCTCCGGCATCCTCGCGATGGGCGGCGCCCGCGGCAGCGCGACCCTGACCGACGTCACGATCACCAACTCGGCCGAGGAGGACGTACAGATCGAACCCGGCTCCCAGTTCAAGATCAACCAGTAGGAACCGAGCAGCAGGAGCCCGACCGGTAACAGCCGACCAGGCCGGAGCCGGTCACCAGGGGACCGCCCGGCGGCGCGGAGCACCACCGCGCCGCCGGGCTTCCGCCGCGCCCGGGATCCGGCCGGGGGTGCGCTCGACCGGGACGCGGGGGTCGTCCTCGACGCGTTCGGCGTTGAGCTCGTTCACCGCGCCGAGCGCGTCGCCGATCGTCGCGTAGTCCACCGCGATGAAGTTGACCGGTCTGCCGCGCTGCCGTTCACAGGTGTGCGCCCGCTCCAGCACCCGCTGCCGCGAGTTGACGACCCCGGCGTCCAGCCGCAGCCCGCCGCCCGCCGTGACGAAGTGGTTCAGCAGGAACAGCCGCTTGTCCGAGCCGCCCCGGTTGGGCAGGCACGACATCTCGTCCGGGCTGCGGAAGGCGAACGGCGTCTCCATGCCGTACCGGTAGAGGTTGCGGTACCAGGGCGCGGGTCCGTCCGCCTTCTCCGCGAAGACGACCAGCCGCCGGCCGCTGTCGATCATGTCCCCGAGCTTCGGCCACGGCCGGTCCGGGTCCCGGTCCGGCTCGTACAGCAGGTCCGAGAGACCGGCCCGGACGAAGGCGTCCTGCGTCGTCACCGCGCCCACCCCGTCCTGGAGGATCAGCGTGACGATCTCCGTGGGGTTGTCGCGCAGCCACTCGCCGATCTGCCGCAGCGTCGGTTCCAGTTCGAGGGCCCCGGCGCCGCACACCGAGTGGCACAGCCACAGGCCCGGATGGGGCGGGTTCACCCGTTCCAGGATCGCGGTCAGCCGACGGCGCTCGGCGGGGGAGAAGTCGGAGGTGCTCAGCCGCTCCGCGACCTCCTCGGGCCGCTCCCAGCGGTGCGTGTCGAGCAGCAGGACCCGCGAACCGGCGCCCAGCTGACCGACGATGTCCGGGTCCTGGAGGGGACCGATGAACCGGTCCGCCGTCGTCGCCATCGCGTTGTGCGACGCGAGCTGGGCGATCTCGTCGTAGCGGGCGTCGCACAGCTCGGCACTGCCCTGGCAGATCCGCGGGGAGGAACCGCTGATCGCCACCGGCGCCAGCATCGTCCCGACGAGGGCGACGGCGGTGACGGTGAAGGTCAGCGCCGGAACGTGCCGCGGATCGGTGAGGACCGGCACGCTGGGCCGAGTCTGCCAGACCCAGCCGACGGTGATCAGCAGGGCGCCCGCGGCGAGCAGGATCACCGCGACGACGACGGCGGTGGTCAGCAGCCGGTCGAGCGCGGCGGCCTGCACGTCGGCGAGCAGCCCCGTGGCCGCCGGCGGCCAGGACGTCGGGGTGCCGAACAGCGTGTCGCCCAGCGTGAGCCGCAGCACGAGCACGGTGAGCGCCATGAGCGAGGCGGCGGCGGCCGGCACCCAGCCGAGCGGAATCAGCCGGCGCTTGGCGGGCGACGGCGTCAGGAACCACAGCAGGGTGAGCGCGGCGGCGCACAGCACGGCCGCCGCCGGTTCCACCACTTCCTGGAAGAGCCGGGTGACCTTGCGGGCACGGTCCAGCGGAGCCAGTGCCTCGGTCCCGGGCTCGACGTCGACGGTCACCACCCACGTGCCCCGCTTCGCCTCCCGCAACAGCTCCTCGGCCGCGTCCCGGACCTGGTCGGTCAGGGCGACCGGGGCGATCGCGGCCAGGGCGGCGGCCACGTCGCCCCGGTCCAGGGCCGTCATCACGGTCGATCTGACGCCGTCGCGCGTCGCGCCGTCCGGCACCAGCCGCATCAGCGCGTCCGTGGCCGCGTCCGCCTGGCTGTGGGAGAGGGGCAGCGTCGGCAGCTCGTCCAGCGGCGCCTCACCGGCCACCACCCGTGCCACCAGCTCACTCAGGTGCTGCACGAAGGCCTGGAAGTCGGGTTCGGACCGCTTCTGCAGCGCCGCGACGGCATCACCGAAGTACGCCTGGCTGAGCCGTTCGACGTTCGCGACGACGGGCTCCAGATCGACCGTGATCCGCAGCCGCTCGCGGTCTCCCTCCAGATAGTGGACCATTTCCGCGATCTGGCCCTCGCCCATGGTCCGCAGCGTCTCGGGCGGGACCACCACCTTGAGGTTCGAGGTGATGGTCGACTGCGGAACGGGCAGCCGCTCCAGCAGGTCGCTGGTGAACGGCGTACTGCGCGGGTCCACCAGCACCTCGTCGTAGAAGCGCTGATAGGCGTGCTCGTCCTCCAGCACCTGGCCGTAGAAGCCGGGGTCCAGCACCGTGCTGCGGACGACGGCCGCCGCGGCCAGGACGGTCAGGCTCAGCACGGCCACGCACCAGACCAGCACCCCGACCCAGGGCGAGCGCCGAACCAGTGCGTTCATGGAACCATTCTCGTATCAGCCGGCCGTAGTGCCGCACGGCGCCCGGACGGGGCGTGCCCTCACACGCATGCCCCGGTCCGGGCCGGCCGATACCCGTCAGCCTCCGCCCGGCGCCCCGTGCGGTGCGTCGCCCCCCTGCGGATGGACGCAGTGCCACCGATGTGCGCCGGGACCCTCAGCAGCCGCCGGGAAGACGGTGGCGCAGGCGTCGTCCGCCTTCCAGCAGCGGGTGCGGAACGGGCAGCCGGAGGGCGGGTGGGTGGCCGAGGGCACCGGGCCGTGCAGCACGATCCGCTCGGGGCGTTCCAGCAGGCTCGGCGTCGCGGAGAGCAGCGCCTCGGTGTACGGGTGCCGGGAGGCGCCGGAGACCTCGGCGGCCCCGCCCTCCTCGACCACGCGGCCCAGGTACAGCACCGCGATGCGGTCCGCGAGATACCGGACCGTCTGGACGTCGTGCGAGATGAACACCATGCCGAGGCCGAGCCGGGCGCGCAGGTCCACCAGCAGGTTGAGGATCTGGGCGCGCACCGACACGTCCAGGGCGCTGGTGGGCTCGTCGGCGACGATCAGCTCCGGCTCCAGGGCCAGGGCGCGCGCGATGGCCACCCGCTGGCGCTGGCCGCCGGACAGCTGACCCGGCAGCGCGTCCAGTGTGTGCCCGGGCAGCCCGACCAGGTCGAGCAGCTCCTCGACCCGTTCCTCGCGCTCGGCCCGTGTGCCGCGCCGGTGCACGTCCAGCGGGTCACGCAGGATCCGGCGCACCGGCAGCCTCGGGTTCAGCGCGGTGGAGGCGTCCTGGAAGACCACGCCAACGGCGGCTCCGAACCCGGTGCGGCGCTCGGCGGCGCCCATCGTCCACAGGTCCCGGCCCCGGAAGTACACGTGTCCCTCGGTGGGGCGCTGAAGTCCGGTGACCACGCGGGCCAGCGTGGACTTGCCGCAGCCCGACTCGCCGACCAGGCCGAGGATCTCGCCGGGCCGGACTTCCAGCGAGGTGTCGGTCAGGGCGTGCACGGCGTCCCGGCGCAGGATGCCGCCGCTGCGGGCCCTGTGCCGTACGTGGATGCGGTCGAGCCGGACGAGTGGGTCCATGGTGCTGTCCTCGGTGGCGGTCATCGGGCGCCCTCCAGCGACTTCGCGGGCCCGGTCCCGGAAGCCGGTCCGTTCCCGGCGGGCGTCCGGTTCGCGGACGCCGGGTGGTGGCAGGCGAAGAGGTGGTCCGGGCCCGCGTCCCGGTCGGTGGCGGGCGGCGGTGTGGTGGTGCACAGTTCGGTGGCGGCGGCGCAGCGGGACGCGAACCGGCAGCCGGCGCCGAACGCCTTCGGGGCCGGTACGACGCCGCGGATCTGGTGCAGCCGCTCGGCACCCGACTCCAGCGAGACGACCGAGCCGAGCAGCCCCCGGCTGTAGTGGTGCGCCGGATCGGTCAGCAGCGCGCGGGTGTCACCGGCCTCGGCGACCTGACCGGCGTACATCACCGCGACCCGGTGGGCGAGGTCACCGACCAGGGCCAGGTCGTGGGAGACGAGGACCATCGCGAAGCCGAGTTCGTCGCGGAGCCGGACCAGCAGCTCGACGACCTGGGCCTGCACGGTGACGTCGAGGGCGGTGGTCGGCTCGTCGGCGATCAGCAGCCGCGGGCCGCGGGACAGGGCCATCGCGATCAGCACGCGCTGGCGCTGGCCGCCGGACAGCTCGTGCGGGTAGCTGCGCAGGGTGCGCTCGGGCGAGAGACCGACCAGTTCGAGCAGCTCGGCGGGCGTGCGGGTGCCGCCGCGGGAGGTGAGCCACTTGAGCTGGGTGCCGATCAGCACCGACGGGTTCAGGGACGACATGGCGTCCTGGTAGACCATCGCGATCTCCGGGCCCATCAGCGCCCGGCGCTCCTTCGGCGTCAGCTTCAGCAGGTCGCGGCCCCGGTAGCGGATCTCGCCGTCGGCCTCGGCGTTGCGGGCCAGCAGGCCCATGATCGCGAGGCTGGTGATGGACTTGCCGCAGCCCGACTCGCCGACCAGACCGAGGGTCTCGCCCTCCCGGACGGTGAAGGAGATGCCGTCGACGACGCGGGTGTCGCCGTAGCGGTCCGGGAAGCGGATGGACAGGTCCCGTACGACGAGCAGATCGGCCGCGTCCTCGGCGAGCGGCGGCACGGCGGGCTCCATGGCCTCGAGCCGGGCCGCCAGTTCGGCGAGCGCGGCGTTCACCTCGGTCTCGTCGACCGCCGGCGCGGGGTCGGCGGCGTTGTCGTCGGTGTCGGTGCCGCCGGTGCGGGAGCGGTCCGGGGAGGCGGCGGCATCGGTCATGCCCTCGGAGAGCACGTTCAGCGCGAGCACCGTGACCAGCACGCACAGACCGGGGAAGAGCGTCGCCCACCAGCCGCCGGACAGCAGGATCTGCCGGCCGTAGGCCAGCACGCTGCCCCAGCTCGGGTCGGGGTCCTGCACACCGGCGCCGATGAAGGACAGGCTCGCCTCGAAGATGATGGAGTCGGCCACCATGACCGTCGCGAACACCAGGACCGGCGCCGCGCAGTTGACGGCGACGTGCCGGGCCACGATGTAGCCGCGACGGGCGCCGACGACCCGCTCGGCGGCGACGTAGTCCTCGCCGTACTGCTCCAGCACGTTGGCCCGCACCACGCGGGCCAGCGAGGGCGAGTAGACGAACGCGATGGTGAAGATGATGACCGGCACACTGGGCCCGAAGACCGCGACGAGCACGGCGGCCAGCGCGATCGGCGGGAAGGACATGACGACGTCCAGTGTGCGCATCACCGACTCGTCGGCGAGCTTGCGCGAGGTGGCCGCCAGCGCGCCCAGGACCGAGCCGAGGACCAGGGCGAGCAGGGTCGCGCCGAGCCCGATGACCAGGGAGTAGCGGGCGCCGTGCACGACCCGCGCGAACACGTCGCGGCCGGCCCGGTCGGTGCCGAACCAGTGGTCGGCGCCGGGGGCCCGGGCGGGGA
Source organism: Streptomyces sp. NPDC111628 (assembly GCF_055635195.1). Lineage (NCBI taxonomy): Bacteria > Bacillati > Actinomycetota > Actinomycetes > Kitasatosporales > Streptomycetaceae > Streptomyces > Streptomyces sp. NPDC111628. Next base: position 740,011 of record NZ_JBVKBZ010000002.1, read on the forward strand.
TGCCGGTGGCGAGCGGGTCCTGGGTGAGCAGCGGCGCGAACACCGCGCCCAGCACCACCACGAGGAGGACCCCGAGGGCGATCCGGGAGGACACGGGCAGCCGGCGCAGGCGGGTGCCGGGCCGGGCGAGGTGCCCGGCGAGGGAGCGTGGAGCGAACATCACACCGTCCTGATGCGCGGGTTGACGAGCAGGTAGAGCAGGTCGACGACGACGTTGACCACGAGGAAGGCGATCGCGATGGTGAGCACGGTGCCCTGGACCAGTCCGACGTCGCCCCCGTTGACACCCTCGAGGATCAGCTTGCCCATGCCGGGCAGGTCGAAGATCGCCTCGATGACGACGGCGCCGCTGAGCATGTAGCCGACCTTGACGCCCAGCACGGTCAGCGGGGTGACCAGCGCGTTGCGCAGCACCGAGCGGATGATCAGGAACGGCGGCAGGCCGCTGCCCCTGGCGGTGCGCACGTAGTCGCGGTCGAGTTCGGTGACCATCGAGGTGCGGATGAGGCGGGCCAGCGACGCGGCGACCGGCAGGGCGAGGGAGAAGGCGGGCAGCGCCATACTCTCCAGCCAGCCGGAGAAGGAGTCGGCCGGGTTGACGTAGCCCCCGGTCGGGAAGACCGGCATGTTCAGCGCGAACTGCTGGATGAGCAGCACACCGACCCAGAAGGACGGCAGCGCGATGCCGGCCATCGACAGCACCCGGAAGACCTGGTCCGGCCAGCGGTCGCGGTAGACGGCGCTGAGGACACCGAAGACCAGTGCCAGCACGACGGCCAGCGCCAGACCGAGCAGGGTCAGTTGCAGGGTGAGCGGGAACGCGGTGGCGATCCGGTCGGTGACGGGCTGACTGGGCGACATCGTGACGCCGAGGTCACCGCGCAGCAGGTCGCCCAGGAAGGCGAAGTAGCGCACGGGCAGCGGGTCGTCGAGTCCGTTCGCCTCGGCGAACGCCGCTCGCGCCTCGGGGCTCGCCGACTCGCCCAGCGCGTTGTACGCGGGGTCGGTCGGCGAGAACTGGAGGACCACGAAGACCAGCAGCGCGATGCCGAGGACCATCACCGGCATCATCGCGACGCGGCGCAGCGCGAGCCGGAGAAATGCAACCATCGTGAGGTTCCTAGCGATTGGGGCGGGGGCCGCCGCCCGCGAATGGCGCGGCGGCGGTCCGGCGGCCTGGGCGTGCGGAGTCAGCCCCGGCCGACGTCGAGGAAGGACAACCCGGTGGTGGGCAGCGGCTTGAACCCGCTCAGCGTCCCCTCCCGCCAGGCGGTGGGCAGCTTGCGGTGCAGGATCGGGTACAGGGCCGCCTCGTCGGCGACCAGGTCGGTGACCTGGCCCCACAGCTCCTTGCGCTTGGCCTCGTCGGCCTCGGCGGCGGCCTTGTCGAGCAGCGACCTGGTCTGCTTGTAGGCGTCGCTGCCCTTCCAGCCGTAACGGTTCTCCGGCCAGAAGCCGTAGTAGAACCAGCGCAGCAGCAGGTCCGCGTCGTTGCCGAAGACGGACGGGTCGCCCGGCGCGGCCAGCGCCTCGAAGTTGCCCTGGTCGATCTCGGCGTACTGGGCGGCGGACTGCTGGATGTCCAGCTTGGCGTCGACGCCGACCGCGGCCCAGCTCTCCTTGATCAGCGGCGCGACGTCCTTGACCCAGCCGGTGTCGGTGAGCATCAGCGTGAAGGAGAGCTTGCCCACGCCCGCCTCGGCGAGCAGCTTCTTCGCCCTGGCGACGTCGTGGGTGTAGACGGTGGCTGCCTTGTGGTAGTCCGGGTGCGTGGCCTGGACGTAACCGGTGGCGGCCTCGGCGTTGCCGAGCAGCGCAGTGGAGATGATCTTCTCGGTGTCCAGCGCGTAGTGCAGGGCCTGTCGCACCCGCTTGTCCTTGAACCGCTCGTCGGCGCAGTTGAACATCAGGAAGAGCAGTCCGAAGGACTGGACCGACTCCACCTTGTCCTTCCCGGTGAAGCCCTTGACGTCGATGTAGGGCACGTCCTCGATGGCCTGCACGCGGCCCGACTTGAGCGCGCTGACCCGGGCGGACGGGTCGGACATCAGCCGCCAGATCATCTTCTTGGCCTTGGCCGGGTGCGGCCCGTTGTACTTGTCGTACGCCGCCATGACGATCTTGTCCTCGCGGACCGCCGAGACGAACTTGTAAGGGCCGGTGCCGACGGGCCTGGCGTCGAAGGACTTGGCGTCGGCGCCCGCGATCTTCTTCGGCACGATCCGCACCACGGATATGCGGGAGGGGAAGAGCGCGAAGGCGTACTTCAGCTTGAACTCCACCGTCGACCTGTCGACGGCCGTGACCCGGTCGATGAACGGGACGAACTGCGCCATCAGCGAGGCGTTCGCCTCGTCCAGGACCCGCTCGAAACTGAACACCACGTCGTCCGCGGTGACCGCCGAGCCGTCGTGGAAGGTCGCGCCCTCGCGCAGGGTGGCCCGGTAGGTCGTCGCGTTGATCTTCTTGGGCATCCCGGTCGCCAGTGCCGGCCGCGCCACGAGCGTGGCGGGGTCGAGGTCGACCAGTCCCTCGAAGATGTGCATGTTGGCCGCGTACGGGGTCGCGCCCGAGGTGATCATCGGGTCGAAGCCGGTGGACAGCGCGTAGGAGAGGCCGGCCTCGATGGTGTCACCACCACTGCCGGAGTCACCGGTACCGTCTCCGCTGGAGGCCGGGCCGCCGCAGGCCGTCAGACCCGTGGTGACCGCGGTCGCCACACCGATGGCACTGGTGTATCTCATGAACGTGCGGCGATCGACGCCGGCTGCACTGCGCGCGGACAAGGAGTCCTCCAGGCGGGATATGAGAGTCGAGCAAGGTGGAGGAGGCGAGTGTGGTCGGCGCCTCACCGACGGAGCGTCAGACGTCTGATGTCTGATGCTTGATAACGTGGGAACGTAGCCGGGCAAGTGAGAGGGGTCAAGAGGTGGCGGTGGGGCAAAGGGCGATTCGGCGCAGAGAGCCGGAGCCCAAGACGGCACGACAACCGTTGCGGCAGGAGGTCGTCGACGGCATCAAGGCCTACATCCTGCGCAACGACCTGCGCCCGGGAGATCCGCTGCCGACCGAGCCCGCCCTGTGCGAGGCGCTCGGCGCGAGCCGGTCCAGTGTGCGGGAGGCGATCAGGATCCTCACCGCGCTCGACATCGTCGAGGTGCGGCACGGGCACGGCACCTACGTCGGCAGGCTGAGCCTGTCCGCCCTGGTGGAGAGCCTGACCTTCCGCGGCCTGCTCAGCCCCGACGACGACTTCCAGGTGATGAGCGACCTCATCGAGGTCCGGGAGCTGTTCGAACGGGGCATGGCCGAGCGGCTCGTCTCCTCGCTGGACGAGGAGCAGATCGGCCGGCTCGAGGCGCACGTCGACGAGATGCGCAGGGCCGGCGCGGGAGAGGGGCACGGGTTCGTCGAGGCCGACCGGGCCTTCCACACGCTGCTCCTTGCTCCGCTCGGCAACGACCTCATCGGCCAGCTCTCCGCGGCCTTCTGGGACGTCTACGTCATCGTCGCGCCGCATCTCGACGTGTTCACCCGCGAGCACGAGGCGGCCACCATCGCCAACCACCAGCGCATCGTGGACGCCGTGCGCGACCGTGACCCGGTCGAGTTCGCGGCGGCCCTCGCCGAGCACTACGCGCCGGTCCGCCTGCGGATCGAGGAGGCCCGCGCCCGGCGCTGACCGGGTCGCACGGACGACGAAGGCGCCCCCGCCGCGGGGCGCCTTTCCCGTGCCCGCGCCCGGACCGCCCGGCGCGCGGCCCGAGGACCGGGGCACTTGACGGTCGTCTTCGGGATCTCTAATGTCCTCGATCAGCAGACATCAGACGTCTGCTGATGCGATCGAGGCCGAACCGCTCGCCTCGTCGGGACCGGTTCGGCCGGTCCCTCCCGCTCCCTCCGCGCTGCGCCGCGCGCACGCCTCACCCACCGGGCCCCTCCATGCCACTGACGGACCTCACCCTTGCCCAGTGCCTCGCACTGCGGCCCGACCTCGACGAGCCCGCCGACCTCGACGCCTTCTGGGAGCAGACCCTCCACGAGGCCCGGGACGCCGGCGGCGCATCCGGCTTCACGCCGGTGGACACCGGCCTGACCGAGGTGACGACGCACGACGTCACGGTGCCGGGGTTCGCCGGCGAACCCGTCCGGGGCTGGCTGCACCTGCCCGCCCGCGGGAGCGGACCGCTCGGCTGCGTGGTGGAGTTCCTCGGCTACGGGCGCGGTCGCGGCCTGCCGCACGAGCAGGTGCTCTGGGCCAACGCCGGTTACGCCCACCTCATCATGGACACGCGGGGCCAGGGCTGGTCCACCGCGGGCGGCGACACCCCCGACACCGCCGCCCTGAACGGCACCGTCCCCGGGTTCCTCACCCGTGGCGTCGAGAGCCCCCACGACCACTACTACCGGCGGGTGTTCACCGACGCGGTGCGCTTCGTGGAGGCCGCCCGCGCGCACCCGGCCGTCGACCCGGACAAGGTCGTCGTCACCGGAATCAGCCAGGGCGGCGGCATCGCCCTCGCGGTGGCCGGCCTCGTGCCGGGCCTGGCCGGCGTGCTGCCCGACGTCCCCTTCCTCTGCGACATCAGGCGCGGCGCGACGATCGCGGCCCGGCCGCCCTACACCGAGGTCGCCGAGTACCTGCGCCTGCACCGCGACCGCACCGAGGCCGTCTTCACCACCCTGTCCTACGTCGACGCCGCCCTGCTGGCCGCGCGGGCCACGGCCCCGTCGCTCTTCTCCATCGCGATGATGGACGACATCTGCCCGCCCTCGACGAGCTTCGCGGCCTACCACCGCTACGGCGGCCCCAAGGACCTGCGTGTCTACCAGTTCAACGGCCACGAGGGCGGCGGCGGCCACCACCGCCGCGAACAACTCGCCTGGGTGCGCGAGCTGCTCACCGCGCCCCGCTCCGAGGCCCCTACCGCCCCGACCGCACTGCACGACCCCCAACTCGCCTGATCCCTCACCCGAGAGAGGCCTGTTCATGCAGCGAAGAGTCACCCTGGCCATCGGCACCGCCGCCCTGGTCGTCCTGGGCAGCACCGTCCCCGCCGCCCACGGCGCCGACTCCGCCCGCAGGGCCGCCGCGGCCGCCGGGACCCTCACCTCGCAGGACCTCGCCACCGCGGGCACCGGCTCCCCCTACTACCGCATCCCCGCCCTGACCCGGACCACCGAGGGCACGCTGCTCGCCGCCTACGACGCCCGCCCCACCCTCGGCGACCTGCCCGGCAACATCGGCGTCGTCCTCAGGCGCAGCACCGACGGCGGCACCACCTGGCAGGCCCAGCAGGTCGTCCGCAAGGACGCCGCGCCCAAGGGCTACGGCGACCCCAGCCTCCTCGTCGACCGTGAGACCGGCCGCGTCTTCCTCTTCTACGCGGCCTCCGTGAACCAGGGCTTCTTCGGCTCGGCCACCGGCAACGACGAGAGCGACCCGGACGTCCTCCAGGCCGACTACAGCTACTCCGACGACGACGGCCTCACCTGGAAGCACGAGCGGATCACCGCCGACATCAAGGACCCCTCCTGGGCCGGCATGTTCGCCGCCTCCGGCGAGGGCATCCAGCTGCGCCACGGCACCTACAAGGGCCGCCTCATCCAGCAGTACGCCATCCGCAAGGACGGCGCCAACTACGCGGTGAGCGCCTACAGCGACGACCACGGCGCCACCTGGCGGATGGGCACCCCCGTCGGCCCCGGCGGCGACGAGAACAAGACCGTCGAGCTGTCCGACGGCCGCGTCATGCTCAACAACCGCTCCAAGCCGTACCGCACGGTCGCCCACTCCACCGACGGCGGCGTCACCTACACCCCCTTCCAGCAGGACACCGAGCTGCCGGACCCGGCCAACAACGGCTCCATCACCCGTTTCGCGCCGAACGTGGACGCCTCGCACCCGAGGGCCTCGTGGCTGCTGTTCAGCAACACCGCGACGACCAACAGCCGCAGCAACCTCACCGTCCGCCTCTCCTGCGACAACGGGCAGACCTGGCCGGTACGCAGGACCGTCGAGTCCGGCGCCGCCGCCTACTCGACGCTCACCCCGCTCAGCGACGGCACGGGACCCAACCCGAGCATGGGCCTGCTGTGGGAGCGGGGGAACGTCGACCACATCACCTACTCCTCCTTCGACCTCCAGTGGCTCGGCGGAGTCTGCGCGCCGGTCACCGTCACCCCTCCCGCCTCCCTCCCCGCGGGGCGGACCACCACCGTCACCGTCCGGGTGGTCAGCCAGAACGACGTACGGCTCCCCGCCGGGACGGTCTCGCTCGCCCTGCCCGACGGCTGGAGCGCACCGGAGGTCACCGTGCCCGCGCTCGACCCCGGTCAGGGCGCGAACACGAAGATCCCCGTCACGGTCCCCGCGAACGCCACCGCGGGCAGCGTGCCGGCCACCGCCGCCTACGAGGTCCGCGGTCGCCAGCACTCCTACGGCGATACGACGTTCACCGTCACCCAGCCGTAGCCGGCCACGGGCCGCCCGCCGCCGGCACCCCGGTGCCGGGCGGCCCGTTCCACCCGTACCACCACTCGCACAGCCCAGGAGAAACACCATGTCCTCGTCCCAGCCCCTGCGCGGCGTCGTGCCGCCCGTCTGCACTCCTCTGGACGCGTCGGGCGAAGTCGACACCGCCTCGCTCGCCCGGCTCGTCGAGCACCTCGTCGGCGGGGGAGTGCACGGGCTGTTCGCCCTGGGCTCCAGCAGCGAGGTCGCCTTCCTCACCGACCGGCAGCGGGCCGTCGCCCTCGACACGGTCGTCGAGGCGGTCGCGGGCCGCGTCCCGGTCCTCGCCGGGGTCATCGACATGACCACCCCGCGGGTGCTCGTCCACGCCGAGGCCGCCCGCAAGGCCGGTGCCGACGCCCTGGTGGCCACCGCCCCCTTCTACGCCCGCACCCACCCGCGTGAGATCGCCGCCCACTTCCGCGCCATCCGCTCCGCCGTCGATCTGCCGTTGTATGCCTACGACCTCCCCGTCTCGGTGCACAGCAAGCTCTCCGCCGCCCTGGTGCGCGAACTCGCCGAGGACGGCACGCTCGCCGGGCTCAAGGACAGCAGCGGCGACGAGGGCGGCCTGCGTCGGCTCCTCGTCGAACTGGGCGGACGCCACGGCCGCGCCGACGGCCCCGCCCCCTCCTTCAGCATCCTCACCGGCTCCGAACTGACCGTGGACGCCGCCCTGCTGGCCGGCGCCGACGGCGTGGTACCGGGCCTCGGCAACGTCGACCCCGCCGGTTACGTCCGCCTCTACGACGCCGTGCGCGGCGGCGACCTGGACGGCGCGGCCAAGGAACAGGAGCGGCTCGTCGAGCTGTTCGGGCTGGTCGACGCGGGCCCGGAGAGCGAGATGGGCCGCAACTCCTCGGCCATCGGCGCCTTCAAGCACGCCCTGCGACTGCTCGGCGTGTTCAGCCACGGCACCACCGCCGCGCCGCAGATCCAGCTGGGCGAGGACTCCGTCGCCCACGTCGAGCGGCACCTGCGCGGCGCCGGGCTGCTGCCGGTCCGATGACCGCACCGCACCCCGATGCACCGGTGATCGGCCTCGACCTGGGCGGCACCAAGATCGCCGCCGCCCTGGTCGGGTCCGACGGCACCGTCCTGGCCCGGCACACCCTGCCCACCCCGGCGACGGAGGGCGCCGAGGCGGTGCTGGACGCCCTGGCCGTCGCCGCCCGTGCGGTACGGGTCCACGGCACCACCGCGATCGGCGTCGCCGCGGCCGGCGTGATCGACCCCGCCACCGGGACCGTCACCAGCGCCACCGACACGATCCGCGGCTGGGCCGGCACCGCCCTCGCCGCCGGTCTCGCCACCCGCACGGGGCTCCCCGTGGCCTGCGACAACGACGTACGGGCCGCCGCCACGACGGAACTGGACGGACCGGACGACGACGCCACCCTCCTCTACGCCGCCGTCGGCACCGGAGTCGGCGGGGCCGTCGCCGCCGCGGGACGCATGCTGCACGGAGCCGCCGGCATCGCCGGGCACCTGGGGCACCTGCCCAGCCCGGAGGCCGACGGACTGCCCTGCACCTGCGGAGCCACCGGCCACCTGGAGGCCGTCGCGGCGGGCCCCGCCATCACCGCCCACTGCGTACGGCTCGGCGGGCAGCCGGCCGGCCGCCTCCAGACCGTCGCAGAACGCGCCGCTCTGGGCGACCCGCACGCCACCACCGCCATCACGCTCGGCGCCCGTGCGACGGGCCGCGCCCTGGGCGGCCTCGCCAACACGCTCGGCCCGCACCGCGTCGTCGTCGCCGGCGGCGTGCCCCGCATCGGCGCCCTGTACTGGGACGCCCTGTGCGCGGCCTTCGCCGCCGAACTCATGGCCCCGCTGCGCGGCCTGCGCCCGCGCCCGCCGCGGGGCGGCGCCGACGCCGCGGTCCTCGGGGCGGCCGCGCTGCCTCGCACCCTGCCCCTGCACCAGCCCGCCACCACCGGAGCACCGTCATGACCCCGTCCCCGCCCCCGTCCCTGGCCGAGCAGTTCGAGGGCCGCCTGATCGTGTCCTGCCAGGCGCCTCCCGGCGATCCGATGCGCCACACCGACACCCTGGTCCGCATGACCCTGGCGGCGCGTTCCGGCGGCGCGGCGGCCGTACGCGTCAACGACCCGGAGGTCGTCGCGGCCACCGTCGCGGCCGTCGACCTTCCGGTGATCGGCCTGTGGAAGGACGGCGACAGCGGCGTCTTCATCACCCCGACCGTGCGCCACGCGCTGGCCCTGGTGGAGGCGGGGGCGGCGGTCGTCGCCGCCGACGCCACCGCGCGTCCGCGGCCCGACGGCAGCACCTTCGCCGAGCTGGTCGAGGCCGTCCATGCGGCGGGCGCCCTGGTCATGGCCGACGTGTCGACGCTGGGCGAGGGCCGCGCGGCAGCCGGCCGGGGGGCGGACTTCCTCGGCACCACGCTGTCCGGCTATGTGCCGGGCTCCCCGGTGCAGGACGCCCCCGACCTGGCCCTCGTGACCGACCTCGCCGGAGCGCTCGACACCCCGGTGATCGCCGAGGGCCGTATCGCGACGCCCGAGCAGGCGGCCCGGGCGCTCGCCGCGGGTGCGCACAGCGTCGTGGTCGGCACCGCCATCACGGCACCGACCGCGCTGACCCGGCTCTTCGCGAACGCCCTGGCCCCCGGACCGGACCGGATCCGACCGGGGACCGGACCCGACTCGACCTGATCAGACCGCCGGAGCCGGGTACGTCGGGTACTCCACCCCGGAGACGTGCTGCACGACGCGGACGACCTGGCAGGAGTAGCCGAACTCGTTGTCGTACCAGAGGTAGAGGATCGCGTTGTCGCCCTCGACCTTCAGCGCGCCCGCGTCCACGATCGAGGCGTGGCGCGAGCCGATGAAGTCGCTGGAGACGGCGTCGGGCGCGCCGATGAAGTCGATCTGGCGCTTGAGCGGCGAGGTCAGCGACACCTCGCGCAGGTGGTCCAGGACCTCTTCGCGGCTCGCCTCGCGGGCCAGCTGGAGGTTGAGGATCGCGATCGACACGTTGGGCACCGGCACCCGGATCGAGCTGCCGGTGATCCGCGCCTTCAGGTCGGGCAGCGCCTTGGCGACCGCGGAGGCGGCGCCGGTCTCCGTGATGACCATGTTCAGCGGCGCGCTGCGGCCGCGGCGTTCCGACTTGTGGTAGTTGTCCAGCAGGTTCTGGTCGTTGGTGAAGGAGTGCACGGTCTCCACGTGACCGCGCAGCACACCGTACTCGTCCTCCATCGCCTTCAGCGGCGGGACGATCGCGTTGGTGGTGCAGGACGCGCAGGACAGGATCCGCTCGTCCGGCTTGATGGTGTCGTGGTTGACGCCGTGGACGATGTTCGGGACGTCGCCCTTGCCCGGCGCGGTCAGTACGACCTTGTCGATGCCCGGACGCAGGTGCTTCGACAGACCCTCGCGGTCGCGCCACTTGCCGGTGTTGTCGATGAGGATGGCGTCCTTGATGCCGTACGCCGTGTAGTCGACCTGCGTCGGGTCGTCCGCGTAGATCACCTTGACGGCGTTGCCGTTGGCGAGGATCGTGCCGTTGTCCTCGTCGACGGTGATCGTGCCCTGGAACTGGCCGTGCACGGAGTCGCGGCGCAGCAGCGAGGCGCGCTTGACGATGTCCTCGGCGGCCCGCTCCCCACCCCCGCGGACGACGATGGCGCGCAGCCGGAGCCCGTTGCCCGACCCGGCCTTCTCGATGAGCAGGCGGGCGACGAGCCGGCCGATGCGGCCGAAGCCGTACAGGACGACGTCCCGCCCCTCGCGCCGGTCGATCTTGTTGGCGCCGGTGGCCCCGGCGACGGCCTCGGCCGTGAACTCCTCGACCGACAGACCCCGGTCGTCGGTCCGGTAGGTCGCGGCGAGCATGCCGATGTCGATCTGCGAGGGACCGAGGTCCAGCGCGGTGAGCGCGCGCAGGAAGGGCATCGTCTCGGTGACCGACAGCTCCGCCCCGGCGATCTGGCGGGCGAAGCGGTGGGTCTTGAGGATGCTGACCACCGACTTGTTCACCAGGGAACGGCTGTGCAGCAGGATCGTGACGTCCTGCTCCCGGTGCAGCTTCCCGATCATCGGGATCATCGATTCCGCGGTCTCTTCGCGGTGCTTCCAGTTGGTGAACGAGTCGTCGTTGACAGTCACGTCTCTATCTTTCGAGCTAGGCGGCGCTCATATGCTAACCCGACCGCGTTGCCGATCGATCAAGTGGGCCCCTCGCTGATCAGATGAGTACGGCATCGAGTGCCCGGCTCGAACAGGGTTGCGCCGTGGGTGACCGGGTACGCGAGGCTGGACCATGTCCGCGCCGATCGTCCGTGCGGGCCGTAACGCCGCCGCTACCAGGGAAAATGCCATGGAGACACCCGCGAACGACCACCCCGTGACACCCGCGCAGCGGGCACTGGACACGCTCGCCGAGACCACCGCGACCACCGAGACCGCCGACAACACGGCGGCGCTCGACACGCTCGCCGGCAGCGACGTCCTCGTGCCGGTGCCCGACGACGCGAACGACCAGGACGCCGCCGACCCCGGCATGCTCGCACTGCCGGTCCTGGAGCAGCAGGGCGGCGGCCAGGTGGTGCCCGTGTTCACCTCGGAACTGGAGATGGCCGACCTGCTGCCGTACGTCTCCCGCTACCGCATGGTGCCGCTGGGCGCCCTCGCCGCGCAGTGGCCGGCCGACGACCTGTCGCTGTCGATCGACGCCGGCTCGGAGCACCGCCTCACCCTCACCTCGGACGGCGTGCGCACCCTGCTGGCCCGCTGAGGCCGAGGCCGGGGCGGAGGCCCGCGTCCCGGGTCAGGGGCGGGGGCCTTCGTCGTCGCCGAGCGTGCGGGCCAGCGCGGCCCGCTGCAGTGGCAGTATCTCGGCGTGCAGTTCCCGGCCCCTGGAGGTCGGCGTGACGTACACGCCGCGCCGGTCCTCCGCGCACATGGAGCGCCGCACCAGCCCGTCCTTCTCCAGTCGGGCGATGAGCCGGGACAGCGCGCTCTGACTGAGGTGGACCCGGCCGACCAGGTTCTGCACCCGGCACCGGTCGCCGTCGTCGGGCGCCCCGGTCACGAGGAGGTCGAGCACCTCGAAGTCGCTCGCGCCCAGGCCGTGCGGGTGCAGTGCCCGGTCGATCTCGCACATCGTGCGTGCGTGCACCGACAGGATGTCCCGCCACCGTTCCTCGAGCCGCGCACCGGCCGTCCTGGCTCCCATGACTGAACGGTAGCACCGGAACCGATATTGGTTGAATGTGCAAATGGCCCGGTTGCCGGACAACCGGGCCCCGGCTGCGGGAAGGTGGAGGGACACGGTCCGGGCGGCCCGCACGGAGGGAGGACGAGGTGCTGAGGACCCCCGTGCACGGCACGCGTCTCGACATCCTGGAGTGGCTGAAGGACCCGGCAGCGCACTTCCCGCCGCAGCGCCACGCCGACCCCGCGGAGCACGGTGTCCACGCGGGCCCCGTCGCCGCCCGGCTGGGCGTGTCCCGCCGGGTGGCCGAGACCCACCTCGGGCTCCTCACCCGTCTCGGCCTGCTGCGCGCCACCAGGATCCGCCGCCGCACCTACTACCGGCGCGACGAGGTGCGGATCGCCGAGGTGGCCCGGATGTTCGAGAAGGGATGGTAGGCGCGGGGACCGCAGGCACGGGTGCCCTCCCGGAATGACCCGGGCGCCGCCCCGGCGTTACGCTGAGCATCAGCCGCGGCTCGCACGGGCGCGGCGCGGCGGTGGGGCCCGCCGTACCCGAACCGCGGCACGGGCGCCGCCAACGGTCCCTACTTGACCAGCGCAGGGGCATCCCAGCATCCCCCTGCCCGGCGAGTAGGAGACGTACGACCATGACAGTCCCGAAGACCGGGCGTCCCGGCGGCATCCGGGCCACCGCCCCGAGACGGTCCGGGTGGCGCACCCAGGCACCGGTCGTCGCGGTCGTGGCCCTCGGCGGGGGCACCGGGGCCGCCGCCCGCTACGCGGCCTCCCTCTGGTGGCCGACACCGGCCGGGGGCTTTCCCTGGACGACCTTCGCGGTCAACGCCGTCGGCTGTGCCGTGATCGGCGTGTTCATGGTGGTCGTCACCGAGATCCGGCCCGCCCACCGCCTGGTCCGGCCCTTCTTCGGCACCGGTGTGCTCGGCGGCTTCACCACCTTCTCCACCTACGCCGTCGACAGCCGGTCCCTGTTCGCCGACGGCCGGGCCCTCACCGGCCTGGCCTACCTCGCCGCGACCCCGCTCGCGGCACTCACGGCGGTGTGGCTCTCCGCATGGGCCACCCGCCGGGTCCTGAAGTGGAGGCAGTCATGACGAGGCTGACCGGCGGCGCCCTGCGCCTGACCGTCTACGTCGGCGAGAACGACACCTGGCACCACCGCCCCCTGTACTCGGAGATCGTCCACCGCGCCCATGCGGCGGGCCTCGCCGGTGCCAGCGTCTTCCGGGGCGTCGAGGGTTTCGGCGCCTCCTCGATCGTCCACACCGCCAGGCTGCTGTCCCTGAGCGAGGACCTGCCGGTGGCCGTCGTGGTCGTCGACACCGAGGAACGGGTCCGGGCCTTCCTGCCGCTGCTCGACGAACTCGTCACCGGGGGCCTGGTCACCCTCGACCCGTGCGAGGTCGTCAGGTACGAGGCCCGGAGGCCGTCGTGAACTGGCTGCTCGTCGTCGCGGGCGGCATGATCGGCGCCCCACTGCGCTACCTCACCGACCGCGCCGTGCAGTCCCGGCACGACTCCGTCTTCCCCTGGGGCACCTTCACGGTGAACGTGATCGGCAGCATCGTCCTCGGCCTGCTGACCGGCGCCGCCCTGGCCGGAGCGGTCGGCTCCGACCTGCGGCTGCTGCTGGGCACCGGCCTGTGCGGCGCCCTCACCACCTACTCGACCTTCTCCTACGAGACGCTCCGGCTGACCGAGACCGGCGCGCGCCTGCAGGCCGCCGTGAACGTGGGGGGAAGCGTGGCGGCCGGGCTCGCGGCGGCGTTCGCGGGGGTGACTCTGGCCGACGCGCTCTGGACCTGACGCCGGGCACACAGCCTGGTGTAGTAGGAACTGGATGCCATGAGCGCCATCAGCATCGGTCAGGCCGTCGTCCTCGGAGCCGTCGAGGGGGTGACCGAGTTCCTGCCCGTCTCCTCCACCGGACACCTCAAGATCGTCGAGGGGCTGATGGGCATCCCGGTCGACGACGACGCCGTCATCGGCTTCTCCGCGGTCATCCAGGTCGGCGCGATCGCCGCCGTGCTCGTCTACTTCTCCAAGGACATCGCGCGGATCCTCTCCGCCTGGGGCCGCGGGCTGCGCGACCGGGAGGAGCGGTACCACCACGACTACAAGTTCGCCTGGTGGGTCATCTGCGCCACCATCCCCATCGTCCTCGTCGGCCTCGCCGCCAAGCCCCTGATCAAGGGTCCGCTCGCCTCGCTGTGGGTGGTCGCCGGCTCGCTGATCGTGGGCAGCGGCGTGATGTGGTGGGCCGACCGCACCGGCCGGCACAAGCGGGGCGAGGACGACACGTCCTTCAAGGACGCGATGCTGGTCGGCGGCTCCCAGATCCTCGCCCTGCTCTTCCCGGGCTTCTCCCGCTCCGGCGCCACCATGTCCACCGCCCTGATGCTCGACCTGGACCGGGTCGCCGCCACCCGGCTGTCCTTCTTCCTGGGCATCCCGGCCCTGACCGGAGCGGGGCTGTACGAGCTGAAGGACGCCCTGGGCACGGGAGCGGGTGCCGCGCCCCTGGCGGTCGGCACCCTCGTCTCCTTCGTGGTGGCCTACGCGTCCATCGCCTGGCTGCTGAAGTTCGTCGCCAAGCACACCTTCAACGCGTTCGTCGTCTACCGGATCGCGGTCGGCGTCCTGCTGTTCGGGCTGCTCGGCACCGGCGTGCTGCAGAGCTGACCGCTGCACAGCCGACCGCTGCTCAGCCGACCGCTCTGCTCAGCGTGCGGCGCGCAGCGGCTCCCCGACGCTCCTCATGTGCCGCAGGGCCTCGCGGTGCGACGCCAGCAGCCCCGTCTGGTGGTAGGGCACGCCCAACTCGGCGCAGTACGCCTCGGTGATGGCCTGGGCCCGGCCCAGGGCGGGGGTCGGCATGCTGGGGAAGAGGTGGTGCTCGATCTGGTAGTTGAGGCCGCCCATGAAGGCGTCGATCAGCGCACCGCCCCGCACGTTGCGGGAGGTCAGGACCTGACGGCGCAGGAAGTCCAGCCGCATGCCCTCCTCGATCATCGGCATGCCCTTGTGGTTGGGGGCGAAGACCGAGCCCAGGTAGATCCCGAACAGCCCCTGGTGGACGGCGAGGAAGACCAGCGCCTTGCCCGGGGAGAGGACCGTGAACAGGCCGCCGAAGTAGACGGCGAAGTGGACGACGAGCAGCGTGCCTTCCAGTACCGGCCGTTTCACGGCCCGGCTGCCCAGCGCCTTGAAGCTGTTGAAGCTCAGGTTGAGGCCCTCCAGCGTCAACAGCGGGAAGAACAGGGCCGCCTGGTGCTTGCCGACGAACCGGGGGAGCCCGGTCGCCCTGCTGGCCTGGCCCCGCGACCACACCAGGATGTCGGGGGAGACGTCCGGGTCCTTCTCCTCGTGGTTGGGGTTCGCGTGGTGGCGGGTGTGCTTGTTCATCCACCAGCCGTAGCTCATGCCGAGCAGCAGGTTGGCCGCCAGCAGGCCGCCCGCCTCGCTGGGGCGCCGGCGCGTGAAGACCTGCCGGTGGGCGAGGTCGTGGGCCGCCAGTCCGAGCTGGCCGAAGACGACGGCGAGCGCAACCGCGACGAACAGCTGGCTCCAGCTGTCCCCCAGGGCGACGAACGCGGCGACACCGCCGGCGAGTGCGAGGGCGACGGCGCCGAAACGGACCGTGTAGTACAGCGGGCGGCGCCGGAGCAGCCCCGCGTCGGCTATGCGCCGGGAGAGTTCGGAAAAGTCGCTTCCCCTTTCGCGATCCTTCTCCTGGGCGGGCGTGGGCAGGCTCTCGACGAGCACCGTTGGGTTGGCCATGCGCCACAGTATGTGGGCTGTCTCTCGGCGGGGGGATGACGGCTACCCCCGAAGTGGGGGTGTGGTCAGCACCACCCCGGTGCGGGGGACCACCCGCCGTCGGCCTCCCGCCGTCCGGACCTCACCGGAGGGAGAATGGCGATCATGAGCACACCGACGACCTTCCGGCCGGTCCTGGAGCGCATCGCGGAGGAGATCGAGCGGACCCCGGGCAGCGGCCGGCCCGCCGACTACATCCCCGCCCTCGCCGCCCGCGACCCGCGCCGCTTCGGCATGGCCGTCGCCGAACCGGACGGCACGGTCTACGGCGTGGGGGACTGGCGGGAGCCGTTCTCCGCGCAGTCCCTCACCAAGGTCTTCACCCTCGCCCTGGACCTCGCCAGGGAGGGCGACGCCCTGTGGGAGCACGTGGGCCGCGAGCCGTCCGGCAACCCGTTCAACTCCCTGGTGCAGCTGGAGTACGAGAACGGCATCCCGCGCAACCCGTTCATCAACGCGGGCGCCCTCGTCGTCACCGACCGGCTGCACACCCGCACCGGCGACGCGGCCGGCGAACTGCTCGCCTTCCTGCGCGCGGAGAGCGGCAACCCGGACCTCACCCACGACGAGGAGGTCGCCGCCTCCGAGGCCGCGCACGGCGACCGCAACGCCGCCCTCGCCCACTTCATGGCGTCGTACGGCAACATCGACAACCCCGTCCCGGTGCTCCTGGACCAGTACTTCCGTCAGTGCTCCGTCGCCGCGTCCTGCGCCGACCTCGCCCTGGCCACCGGATTCCTGGCCCGGCACGGCATCCGCGCCGACGGCACCCGGCTGCTCAGCCGCAGCCGGGCCAAGCAGATCAACGCGGTGATGCTGACCTGCGGGACCTACGACGCGGCCGGCGACTTCGCGCACCGGGTGGGTCTGCCGGGCAAGAGCGGGGTCGGCGGCGGCATCATCGCGGTCGTGCCGGGACACTGCACGCTGTGCGTGTGGAGCCCCGGCCTGGACGAGCGGGGCAACTCGGTGGCCGGGGTGGCGGCCCTGGACCGCTTCACGACGCTCACGGGACTGTCGGTGTTCTGAACGTGCCCGGCACCCCCGTCAACTGCCGTCGTCCCGGACGAGCTTGAGGCGCAGGGCGAGCGCCATGACGCCCGCGCCGAGACCCGCGACCCCGAGGATCGCGCCCGTCTGGGGCCAGCCCGGAGAGTCCTCGGCCGGCTTCGCCGCGGTCACCGCCGCGGGTACGGCCTGCGGTCCGTGCGGTGGCCGGTCGCCCTCGGGGACCAGCGAGCCCACCGGATCGACCTCCCCGTCCGCCTCGAAGCCCCAGTCGAGCAGTGCCCGGGCCTCCTCGTACACGGCGTGGCCGCCGCCCTCCTGCGGGTTCATCACCGTGACGACCAGGGTCCGTCCGTCGCGGCGGGCGGCGGCGATGAGCGTGTTGCCCGCGTTGCTGGTGTAGCCGTTCTTCACCCCGATCAGACCCGGGTACGGCTCCACGCCGTCGGCCCCGGTGAGCAGCCGGTTGGTGTTCATGATTCCGTACGAGCTCCCGTCGCGGCCGGGGAACATCGCGTCGACCTTGGCGCAGTACCGCGCGAAGTCGGGACGCCGCAGCCCCTCCCGGCCGAAGACGGCCAGGTCGTACGCGGAGGAGACCTGGCCCGGGGCGTCGTACCCGTCGGGCGAGCGGACGTGGGTGTCGCGGGCGCCGAGCGCGCGGGCCTCGGCCTGCATCCGGGCCGCCGTGGCGCTCCAGCCGCCGGTGAGCGAGGCGAGGACGTGCACGGCGTCGTTCCCGGAGTTGAGGAAGACGCCGTTCCACAGGTCGGAGACGCGGTACGTCTGGCCCTCGACGACACCGACCAGACTGCTGCCCGGACCGATGCCGGACAGGTCCTCGGGGTCCACCTCGTGCCGGATGCCGCCCGGCAGGGCGGGCAGCACCGTGAGCGCGAACAGCGTCTTGAGGGTGCTGGCCGGCGGCAGCTCGCGGTGCGCGTCGTTCGCCGCCAGCACGTCGCCCGTACCGGCGTCGGCCACGACCCAGGACAGGGCGGAGACTTCGGGAACCCGGGGCGCCGCGGGGTGCGGCCGGACCTGGGTGCCGGAGCGGTACAGCGGCGACGACCGGGCCGCCGCCGCACCACCGGACGGGCCGGGGTCCGGCCGCCCCGCGCGGGCGGCCGCGGTGGCGGGCACGAGCGTCAGCAGCCCTGCCGCGCAGAGCATGCAGGTGGATCGAACCGCCCGGGATGAGAATCCGATAGTCATACCGCAAACGTAGGAACGGTCCCCCGCACCGCCACGCTGACCGGGCCGGGTCCGCCCCGCAAACACCCGGATGCCGTAGCGCGGGCCGAGGGTCGGTGCCGGCCGGTGCCGTCGGGGGGAGGTGTCAGCCGGCGGGCAGCGTCGGCTGGACCTGCCGCAGGAACGTGGCGTTGTCCGGCGTCCGGCGCAACCGCTCCAGCAGGGTCTCCAGGCCGGACTGTCCGTCCCGGGTCCCCAGGGCCCGCCGCAGGCCGCGCACGGTGGTCGTCTCGGCACCGGACAGCAGGAACTCCTCGCGCCGGGTGCCCGAGCCGACCGGTTCGACGGCCGGGAAGACCCGGCGGGAGGCCGGCTCCCGGCTCAGCCGCAGTTCCATGTTGCCGGTGCTCTTCAGTTCCTCGAAGTAGAAGTCGTCGGCACGCGAGCCGGTCTCGACCAGGGCGGTGGCGAGGATGGTGAGGGAACCGCCCTCCTCCGCCTTGCGGGCCGCGCCGAAGAACCGCTTGGGACCCAGCAGTGCCGCGGCGTCGACGCCGCCGCTGAGCGTGCGGCCGCCGGAGGAGGCGGCGTTGTTGTGGGCCCTGCACAGCCGGGTGAGGGAGTCGAGGAGGATGACGACGTCCTCCCCGGCCTCGACGAGCCGCTTGGCCCGCTCGATCACCAGCTCGGCGAGCGCGATGTGCTGCTTGGCGCTCTGGTCGAAGGTCGAGGAGTACACCTCGCCCCGCACCGAACGCCGCATGTCGGTGACCTCTTCGGGGCGTTCGTCGAGCAGCACCACCATCAGCCGGGCCTCGGGGTGGTTGCCGGCCACCGCGGCGGCGATCTGCTGGAGGAGGACGGTCTTGCCGGTCTTCGGCGGGGCGACGATCAGGCCGCGCTGGCCCTTGCCGACCGGCGCGATCAGATCGACGACGCGTCCGGCGAGGCCGGCCGCCGGGTGTTCGAGCCGCAGCCGCTCGTGCGGGTGCAGCGGGGTCAGGTCGGCGAAGTGCCGCCGCTTGTCCCGCCGGTCGGGCGTACGCCCGTTGACGCGGACGACGTCGGTCAGGGTGCGCCGGTCGCCGCACACCCCCTCGACGAGATCGCCCCTGCGCAGCCCGTACCGGCGGATCAGCGCGGGGGAGAGGGCGGGATCGGCCGGCTCGGGCTGCAGGTTCTTGCCGCGCAGGCGCCCCTTGCCGCCCGCTTCGACGTCGAGGACGCCGCTCGCGATGTCGGCCGGGGAGTGCTGCACAGGGGGGTGTTCGAGTGTGGTGGTCATGTGGTCGGTCCTTTCGAGGACACGGGCATGGGACATGCGGAAGGAAGGGGGGAAGCCGCGCGAGGGGTCGGACGACACGCCTCCGGACGGCGGAGAACAGCACCTCGGACAGGGCGGGGACGGGCCCCGCTCACGAGGTTGCGCTGAGAAGCGGACGAGCCGGTCGCATCAGGACGAGCGAATCCGCGAACCGAAGGGAAACTGGCACCGGCGCCCCGATCAAGGGGGGCGTACACAAGTGCTGAGTGCAGCCTACCACGGTGCGCCGTGGCGGTGCGGGTGGGGCAAGTCACGCCCCACCCACCTGCAACGCGGCCGGTGCGGATTCTGTTCCGGTTTCCGCGATGTCCCGTGCGGGGCTCAGCCCGCCGAACGCGCCCGGGCCTCCTGCGTCTGCTGCGTCGCCTGCGCCTCCTCGGCGATCCGCTCGAACTGCGCGGCCATGGCTGCCTGAAGGGCCTGTGCGCCCGAGAGCGGGCGCACCATCACAGTGAGTTCGTCGATGCGGCCGGACGCGTCCAGGTGCAGGAAGTCGCAGCCGCTGATCTCGCGGTCGCCCACCCGTGCCGCGAAGAGCAGGGCGTGGTCGCGGCCGTCCGCCTCGCCGATGACCCGCTCGTAGCGGAAGTCCTCGAAGACGCGCTCGACCGCGCGCAGGATCGCCGCCGTGATCGCCCTGCCCCGGTAGGGCTTGAAAACGACGGGGCTGGAGAAGACCACGTCGTCGGCCAGCAGTGCTTCGACGGCGTCCAGGTCGTGTGCCTCGACCGCCGCGCGGAATGCCCGCATCGCAACTCCTTCATAATCAACTAATTGAATAAGTGTGGAGTAGAGTAGTCGGCCTGGCCCCCGCTTGCTAGCGTGTCGACATGTCTCTCAAGTACGCCGTCCTGGCCGCCCTGCTCGAGGGCGAGGCCTCGGGCTACGAGCTGTCCAAGGTGTTCGACGTGTCGCTCGCCAACTTCTGGCCCGCCACGCCGCAGCAGCTCTACCGGGAGCTGGAGCGCCTCGCGGGCGACGGACTCATCGAGGCCCGGACCGTGCCGCAGGAACGCAGGCCCACCAAGCGGCTGTTCTCGCTCACCGAGGCGGGCCGGGAGCAGCTCGCCGTCTTCGCCGCCGCGCCGACCCGGCGGCCCACCGCCATCCGCGACGAGTTCCTGATCAAGATGCAGGCCATGGACGGCGTCGACCCGGCGGCGGTCCGCGCGCTGGTCGAGGAGCGCAGGGCCTGGGCGCTGGGCAAACTCGCCCGCTACGAGCGGGTGCGGGAACGCCTCCTGGACGGCCGCACCGAGGAGGAACACCTCCGGGACGCCGACCGCGTCGGGCCCTACCTCACCCTGGCCGCCGGCATCACGTTCGAGCGGGAGAACGCCCGCTGGTGCGAGCGCGTACTCGCCGTGCTCGACGAGCGCCGCGCACCCGCGGGGCCCGCCGGACAGGCCCTAGGGCCTGTCTGACAATTCCCGTCTGCCGCCCGACGCCATGCACGCACTCTCGCCGCACCGGCCCCAGACCCGAGTACGGCCAGTACGCGGATCTGGGGCCGGCACACCGAGAGCACGCACCTGACGCCGCGCGGCCGCCCTTCGGGCGACGACGCGAATTGTCAGACAGGCCCTAGGCTGACCGGATGTTCAGCCCCGAAGGCCCCACCCTGCGCGAACTCGCCGTCCAGGCACTGTCCTCGGTCGAGCGCGGCTACGACCTGCTCGCCCCGAAGTTCGACCACACTCCGTACCGGACGCCGGACCGGGTGCTGGACGCCGTGGCCCGCGGGCTGGAGCCGCTGGGACCCTTCGCCACCGGACTCGACCTGTGCTGCGGCACCGGCGCGGGCGTCGACGTACTGGCCCGGGTGTGCCAACGGGGCGTGACCGGGGTGGACTTCAGCACGGGCATGCTGGAGGTCGCGCGCGGGCGCACCCTGCCACGGGGCCCGGCGGTCTCCTGGGTCCGCGCGGACGCCCGCGCCCTGCCCTTCGGCCCCGCCTTCGACCTCGTGGTGAGCTTCGGGGCGTTCGGACACTTCCTGCCCCGCGAACTGCCGGGCCTGTTCGGCCAGGTGCGCTCCGTGCTCCGGCCGGACGGCTGCTTCGCCTTCCCCGTCGTCGCCCCGCCCCGGCCCGGCTCCCCGGGGTACTGGACGCTGCTCGGCTTCGACGCGGCGATGCGGGTGCGCAACGCGCTGCGGCGGCCGCCGTTCGTCATGTACTACCGGACGTTCCGGCTCGGGGACGTGGGCCGCGAGCTGTCGCGGGCCGGCTTCCGGACGGACCTGTACGCCCTGCCGGAGTTCGGACACCGCCCCGACGGCAGCCCGCGGGTCCGGCTGGTGGTGGCCCGGCGACTCCCGTAGGACGGCGGGTCAGCCGGCCGCCGGCAGCGTGAACTCGTAGACCAGAGCGTCCTGTCGGGTGTCCACCAGCAGGTCGGTGATCTCCAGCGGCCGCGCGTACTGGTCGTGCACCCGCCGCACGACCCGGACCGACGCGGTGTCGGGCTGGAGCGTGATGGTGTCCCGGTGATGCAGCGTCAGGCCCGCCCGGCGCATCCAGTCGTAGGCCCGCCGCAACTGCGCGCAGGCGACCCCGTCGGCCCGGTCGCGGTAACGGGCCAGTTCCTCGACCTCGGCCAGCGCCACGGCGGAAAACGATGTCACCGCACTCCGCCTGCCGTTGCCGCCGGCCGCCGCCGACGTGTAGCGGTGCATCAGGGTCGGCCGGCCCGGCACCAGCCCCAGCGCCGCGGCGTGCTCCGGTGGCGGCGTCCCCCAGACGACGGTGGCACGGTCGCCGGTGCGCGGCTCCGCCGCCCGGGCGCCGACCGGGAAGACCAGGGGCGCCGCACTTCCGGCCGGCGGCCCCGGCAGGGCGACGTGACTGCCCCGCCGGTCGGTGGTGAGCAGACCGTCCCTGCGCAGCACGTCCAGGGCCTGCCGCACGGTCTCCCGGCTGACTCCGAAGTGCTCCGCCAGCCGGCGCTCCCCGGGCAGCCGTTCCCCCGGGGGGACGGTCCCGTCGCGCAACTCGCCGAGCAGTTGGTCCGCCACCCGTCGGTACAGGGGCGGTGGGGCGTCGGCGGGTGCCGGAGCGGGTGCCGGATCGGCGGGGGGCTGGTCGTGCGGGGTGGTGCGGGCCATGCCGCGCCTCCTGTTGATGACGTACGGTAGCCGCGCGGGCTCGGTGCGCCACCAGAAGTACCATTGGTCTAAACCAGGTGGGAAGCCCGGTCCGCCGGTTCGGCCGAAACCCCACCCACGAACCTCAGGCGTGGCGGCTCAGCCAGCGCAGCTTCGCGGCCTCCTGGTACGGCCCGCCGCCCTCGTGATCGTTGAAGTCGTACACCTCGATCGTCCGGTCCTCGTGCGACCAGGCGTTGAACGCGGCGAAAACGGTCGACGGCGGGCAGGTCTGGTCCTCCAGGGCGGCCGAGAACAGGGCCGGGGCCCGGCCCCGCGCCGCGAAGTGCACGCCGTCGAAGTAGGACAGCGTGCGCAGCACGTCCGCGGTCCGGCCGCGGTGGGTCTTGAGGTACAGGCCGACCTCACGGTAGGGGTGCCGGTCGGTGAGCGTGGTCGCGCGCGGGAAGTCGCACAGGAACGGCACGTCCGGCGCGACGGCGACCAGGTCGGGCACCAGGCCGCCCACCGCTATCGTGATGCCGCCGCCCTGGCTCGCGCCCAGCGCGACGGTGCGGCCCGGGTCGGTCAGCGGGTGCGAACGGGCCGCCTCGACCGCACGCACGGCGTCGGTGAAGACCCGGCGGTAGTAGTAGTTCTCCGGAGCGTCCAGGCCGCGGGTCATGAACCCCGGGTACGCGGGCGTGCCGCCGACGGGGTCCGCGGTGCCGCCACCGCCGCCCCAGGCGCTGCCCTGACCCCGGGTGTCCATCACGAAGTGGGCCCGGCCGCTGGACGCCCACAGCAGGTGCTCGTGCGGCAGCCCGCGCCCACCGCCGTACCCGACGAACTCCACGACCAGCGGCAACGGCTCGGCCGCCGCGGCCGGCAGGATCAGCCAGCCCTTCACCGGGTGGCCGCCGAACCCGGCGAACGTCACGTCGTACACCCGCACCGTGGACAGTCCCGTGTCGACCGCTTCGAAGCGGGCGTCCAGATCGTGCTCGCGGGCCTCGGCGAGCGTCTTGCTCCAGAACGCGTCGAAGTCCTCGGGCTCGGCCGACGCGCTGCGGTAGGCGTGCAGTTCGTCGAGCGGAAGGTCGAACATGGCCATCGGGAACCGCCTTTGCGGAGAGACGCAGCAGACCGTACGGATGATCACACGGTACGTGAGCGGCTCGCGGAAACGCCAGGTCCGGCCGCCCCCGGGGACCGCGCGGGCGGGGGCGGCGTCAGGCCCGGCGGTGGGTCCACTGCGGCTCCGTGAGCGCCCAGTCGCGGTCCCACTCCGCCATGCGGTGACGCAGGGCCACCGCGCGTACGGCGCGGTGCGCGAGGAGCACCGTGAGCACCGTCCCGATGGTGGTGAACGAGCCGATGGTGGCGCTGTGCTGCCAGATCTCGGCACCGTCCGACGGCGGCGGCACGCTCTGGCCGTGGGCGTCCAGCCACACGTCGACGGTGTCACCGTGCCGGGTGCCGGCCGGCACCCGCGCCGTGGTGCTCTTCTCCGTGCCGTCCGGTGCCTTCCAGTGGACGGTCGCACGGTAGGTGTGCTGTCCGCCGAGCTGTCCCGTCGACAGGGCGCTCGGGGTGCGGTCCACCACCGTGGCACGGACGTGGTGCCGCTCGGCCCGCTGCTCCGCGACGATCGCCTGCGCCTGCCCGTAGCCCCACCACGCGGTGGCGGCACCGAGCGCCGGCGCGGCCAGGAACAGCAGGAGGGCGACGACCACCTTGGTCCACGCCTCGACGACGTCCGACCGGCGTCGCAGTGGATTGCGCCACCGGCGCCGGCCGCCTGCCCGGATTCGCATGTCGACCTCCCCGCGATCACCGCGACCGGAGGAGCGGACGGACGGCCGTCGAGCGCGGGGGCCGCCGCGCCTTCGTGTCGCGCCCTGTGTGCGAGTGCCCGCACTGGACTGGTACCCAGTCCTGGGGGCCTCGCTCACGAACCGGGCGGGATCAGCCGAAGCGCTCGATCCGGATCCGGTCCACCGGCTGTCCGGCCGCCACCAGCAGCCGTGAAGCGTGCTCCGCGAACGCGTTCGACCCGCACACGTAGGCCTCCCAGCCCCCGGTGGGCGGCTCGGCGAGGAGCGGCGCCACATGTGCGGACGTCAGCCGGCCCACCGGCGTCCCGGCCGGCGCCGTGCGGGTGAACACGGGCGTCGTCTCCGCACCGAACTCCCGGGCGTAGATCAGCTCCTCGGGGCCGCGCGCGGACACCAGGAGCCGCAGCGGCACGGTGAGCCCCCGGGCCCGGTGGTGCCGCACCATCGACATCAGCGGTACGACCCCGGACCCGGCGCCGAGCAGCAGGGCGGGCCGGTCGCCCGGCCAGGCGAAGAAGCCGCTGAGCGGGCCGCGCACCTCGATCTCGTCGCCGGGCCGCGCCACCGTGTGGAACCAGCCGGACACCTCCCCGTCGGGCACCCGGTCCAGGGTCAGCTCGATGTGCCCGGAGTTGTCCGGTGCGGACGCCAGCGAGTAGTGGCGCTGGGCCCGGTAGCCGTCCGCGGCGGTGAGCCGCAGCATCAGGTGCTGGCCGGGCAGGTGGCCCGCCCAGCCGGGCACGGCGAGGCGGAAGGTCGACGCGCGGGGCGTCTCGCGGCGGATCCCGGTGAGCGTGGCCGTCTGCCACGTCCCGGCCACCCGGCCGTTCACCTCGATGCGCCCGGGCACGGCGAACCGGGTCAAGGGAGCGAAGGCATCCGCCCCCGTCGTGTGCGTGGCCGTCTCAGTCACCGGAGTACCGCTGCTCCTCCCAGGGATTGCCGCGTGCGTGGTAGCCGTTCTGCTCCCAGAAGCCCGGCTCGTCGTGGTCGAGCAGCTCGAGCCCCGCGATCCACTTCACGCTCTTCCAGAAGTACAGGTGCGGGACCACCAGCCGCGCCGGACCGCCGTGCTCGGGGGCGAGCGGCTCCCCCTCGTACTCCCACACGATCCAGGCCCGTCCGCCGGTCAGGTCCGCGAGCGGCAGGTTCGCGGTGTAGCCGGTGTGCGCGTGGGCGACGGCGTGCGTGGCCGACGGCAGCGGACCCGCCGCGTCCAGGAAGGCGTCCAGCGACACGCCCCCGAACCGCACCCCGAACTTCGACCAGCCGGTGACGCAGTGGATGTCGCCCGCGTACCCGGACGCCGGCAGCAGGCGCGCCCCGGCCAGGTCCCAGGTGCGGACCTCGGCCACCAGGCCGCCCACGCGGAAGGTCCAGTCGGCGGGCGCGATCTCGGGCGTGACCTCGGCGGACAGCACGGGCCAGTCGTCGCCCGCGTCGTACTGGCCGGGCGGCAGCCCCGGCCGGGCGGCGCGCGGGCGCCCGGTGAAGCCTCGGGTGGTGTTCATGCGGTGGGGCCTTTCGGGCCGGCGGAGCGGGCTGCCCGCGGCCGGGTGATCAGTGTGTACCCGTCCCACCGTACGTGTCCGGAGGCGCCGTCCGGTCCCGCTCCCGGCCCGGGGCCGCGTCCGGCCACGCGTTGTACCGCTCCAGGTACGCGGCGAAGTCGAGCAGCTCCTCCTCGGGCCAGTCGGCGAGCCGCTCCCGGAAGGCGGCCCGCCGCCGCTCGGTGACCCGGTCCAGGACGTGCCGTCCGGACTCGGTCAGATGCAGGACCTGGACGCGGTGGTCGTCCGGGTCGACGCGCCGCTCGATCAGTCCGGCGCGCTCCAGCGCGGACACCTGGCGGCTGACCGTGGACTTGTCCAGGGCGTAGTGGGCGGCCAGATCCGTGGCCCGGCGGCCGTCCCGCTCCTCCAGATGCCCGAGCAGCGTGTACGACACCAGCGACAGCTCCGGGTGCATGCGGCCCGCCGAGGCGCGGGCCCGGCGGGCGAAGACCGTCATCTCGCGCTGGATGGTCTCCACGGCCGCGTCCGCGGGGCGTCCGCCGGGAACGACGGTCGTCTCGTCCGGTGTCTCGGCAGCCGTCACCACTCCTCCTCCGCGTCGCAGGTTGCACAGTACAACTTTGACGAGGAGGTCCCGGGAGTCAACCACGTGCGGGAGGCCCTCGGGGTCTGATCATTGGGGTAGTGTGTCCGTCGGCCGCGGACCGCCCCGGCCGTCGGACGACCGGGAGGTGAGACCGATTACCGCTGTGTCGGCCCGGGTGCTCTCACCTCACGGCAGTGCGGTCACCGGAGACGAGTGACCGCGAGAGCGCCCTTCGGTTCCCGAAAGGCTCTCGGCTTCCATGCCTCCCACTTTCCCCGCTTCGCCCACCCCGGCGTCCTCCGCCGTCCTCCGCGCCCTCTTCTCGGCGTCCCTCCCGTCGCCCGACGCCGTCGTGGCCGCGCTGCGCGCCGCCGGCTGCGTCTTCGCCGAGGACGAGGCCGCGCTCATCCTGGCCGCCGCCCGCACCGCCGCCGAACTCACCGCACTGGTCGACCGCCGCGTCAGCGGCCTGCCCCTGGAACTCGTCCTGGGCTGGGCCGAGTTCCGCGGCCTGCGCATCGCGGTCGCCCCCGGTGTCTTCGTGCCCCGCCGCCGGACCGAGTTCCTGGTCTCCGAGGCCCTGGCCCACGCACCGCACGCGAACGTCGTCGTGGACCTGTGCTGCGGGTCCGGGGCCGTCGGAGCGGCACTGGCGGCCGCCCTGGACCGGCCCGAGGTGCATGCCGCCGACGTCGATCCGGCCGCCGTACGCTGCGCCCGCGGCAACCTCGCGGACGCGGGCGGCCGGGTGTATGCGGGTGACCTGTTCGACGCGCTGCCCGACACCCTGCGCGGCCGGGTGCACATCCTCGCGGCCAACGTGCCGTACGTGCCCACCGGCGAGGTCGCCCTGCTGCCCGCCGAGGCCCGCGACCACGAACCGCTGGTCGCCCTCGACGGCGGCACCGACGGCCTCGACGTGCTGCGCAGGGTCGCGGCCGCGGCGCCCGGCTGGCTCGCCCCGGGCGGCTGTCTGCTGGTCGAGACGAGCGAACGCCAGGCACCCGACGCCGTCGACGCCTTCACCCGGGCCGGTCTGACGACCCGCCTCGCGGTCTGCGAGGAGCTGTACGCCCATGTGGTGACCGGCGTCAGGGACTGAGCGTCCCGCCGCGCTGCGCCGGCGGTGTGGCCCGGGCGATCAGCAGGGCCACGTCGTCGGAGTTCTCCGGCTCGTGCAGGGTGCGCAGCAGCAGGTCGCAGACCTCCTCCAGCGGGCCGTCCGGGCCCTCCAGCAGGGCGAGGAGCGCGTCCAGCCGCTCGTCCAGCGGATGCCTGCGCGTCTCGACCAGGCCGTCGGTGTAGAACACCAGCCGGTCGCCCGGCTCCAGGCCGACCTCGGTGGTGGTGAAGGCGACGCCGCCCACCCCGAGCGGCACCCCGGTGGGCAGGTCGAGCAGCTCGGGCGGCCGGCCGGCCCGCAGGCGGACCGGGGGGAGGTGCCCTGCGTTGGCGATCAGGCAGCGCCGCCGGTGCGGGTCGTGGACGGCGTACATGCAGGTGGCGATGGCCTGGTCGAGGCCCGCCGTGGTCCGCTCGAGATGTCCGAGCAACTGCGCGGGGTCCAGCTCCAGGGCGGCCAGGGTGTTCGTCGCGGTGCGCAGCCGCCCCATGGAGGCCGCCGCCGCGATACCGCTGCCCATCACGTCGCCCACCACGAGCGCGGTCCGGCCGCCCGTCAGCTCGATCACGTCGAACCAGTCGCCGCCGACCTCGCTGGTGCCTCCGGCCGGCTGGTAGCGGGAGGCGACCTCGAGACCGCCCGTCACCGGCGGATGGCTGGGCAGCAGGCTGCGCTGGAGGGTGAGGGCGGTGTCGCGGGCGTTCTGGTACCAGCGGGCGTTGTCGATCTGCAGCGCCGCCCGCGCGGCCAGCTCCCGGGCCAGCAGCAGGTCGTCCTCGTCGAACGGCAGGGGGTTGGAGATCCGCTTCAAATCGAGGGCGCCGAGCACCTCGCCCCGCGCGATCAGCGGCACGGCCAGGTACGAGTGGACGCCCGCCCCGCGCAGCAGCTCGGCCGCCTCCGGCGAGCGGGCGATGCGTCCCAGGTCCTCCGGCGTCACCCGGGCCACCAGCAGCGGCCGGCCGGTGCGCACGCACTCGGTGACCAGGCGGTCCGGTCCGTACCGGGCGACGGCGCCGGGCGGGTCGGCGGCCCGCAGAGCGTCCCGGGCCGCGTCGTCCGCGCGAACGGCCAGTGCCCTGATCACCGCCGGTTCGGCCGGACCCAGGGTGCTGCGCCGGCCCTCCACCACGGCGTCCAGCAGGTCCACGGCGGCGACGTCCGCGAGGCCGGGCACCGCCACGTCGGCCAGCTCGTATGCGGTGCGGTCCAGCTCCAGCGTGGTGCCGATCCGGGCGGAGGCGTCCGCCACGGCGGCGAGCCGGCGCCGCGCGCCCTCGGCCTCGGCGGCCGTCCGGTACTGCGCGGTCACGTCGACGATCGAGACGGCCACCCCCAGCACGGCGCCCAAGGCGTCCTCCAGCCGGTACAGCGACACCGACCAGGCGTGCTCCTCGTCCGGGTCGGCGGGCGTCCGCCCGGTCGCGGGCCGGTCGACCACCGGACGCCCGGTCTCCAGCACCCCGCGCGCCGCCGCCTCCAACGCATCGGCGTCCACCTGCGGCAGCAGCTCACGGACCGTCCGGCCGAGGTGCTCCTCGGCGGGGATGCCGTTGAGCCGCTCCAGGGCCGGGTTGACCGAGACGTACCGCAGGTCGGTGTCCAGGACGGCCAGCCCGATCGGGGACTGCATGATCACCCTCGTGGACAGGGCCACGTCCCGCTCCAGCCGGCGGACCATCGACTGGTCGGCCGCGAGCCCCAGGGCGTAGACGTCCCCGCGGTCGTCGAGCAGCCGCATGTTGCGGAACTCGACCAGCCGGGTGCTGCCGTCCTTGTGCCGGACGGGGAAGGCGCCCGCCCAGCTCCGGCCGGTCTTCATGACGTCCCCGAACAGCTTCACGACCAGGTCGAGATGGCGTTCGTCGACCATGATGCGGGCGGCGTACTGCCCCAGCGCCTCCGGTGCGGACCAGCCGAACAGCTCCTCGGCCTGCGGGCTCCACAGGACGATCCGGCCCTCGGTGTCCAGCACGATCGAGGCCACGTTCAGCAGGTCGAGCAGTCCACTGGGCCGCACGGGTCCGCGCGGCGACGGCTCGCCCTCGAACTCCGCAGACCCCGCTGCACCCATCCCACGCCCCGCCTTCACCGTCCGACGCGGCACGCCCTTCGCTGCCGACCCCCCTGTTCTACCGCGTTCCGCCGCGTGAAGGGCCGGTTCTGCCGGGGCTCCGCCGTCTCCTCCCAGCATCTCCCCGCAGGCCGGGGACCGCCGCACGAAGCGCGTCCGGAGTTGGTCTGTACATGACCCTACGGACGGTCCAGACTGTGCGCCGAGTGCCACCCGCCCGCCCGTGCCGCCCGGCCACCCCCACCGAGGAGCCCCCATGCCCCTGCGTGCCCGGCAACGTTGTCACACCGCCCTCACCGGACTCGCCGTCCTCGCCCTCTCGGTCGGCCTCGCGGGTCCGGCACAGGCGGACGCGCCCGCCGCCGAGCCCGCTGCCCCCGCCGCGGATGCCCGGACCGCGGACACCTGGACCGAGGTGGGCTCCGACCGCGCCGACCCGCTGACCGAGAGCCAGGGCCTGGCCTCGGTCGAGGTCCCGGCCGGCAGCCCCAACCGCTACACCGGGATCGGCACCATTCCGCTGGGCCTCAGCACCCGCGGCTGGAACCACGTCGGCGACCCCGACGCGTCCTACGACGGCCACTACGTCGAGCCGTACCAGCGCGACGACGGGAACACGAAGATGTTCCGCGTACAGGCACCGGACGGGAGCTGGTCGGAGTACGTGCACACGCTGAGCCCCGGCGAGGCGCTGAACAACTCGTGGTCCGCGATCTCGCCGGACGGCCAGTGGATGCTGGCGGGCGAGTGGGGCACCATGAACCGGCTGCTGGTCTTCCCGACGCCCGGCGTCAACCCCGCCACCTCGCCCTCGGCGAACCTCCCGCAGGCGGCCACCGTCCACCTGGACCACGCCGTGCGCGACGTCCAGGGCTGCGACTTCCAGGACGCCACCACGCTGCTGTGCTCCTCCGACGACCCGGAGGGCACGCTCTTCGGCGTCACCAAGCCGCTCCTGCGGATCGACCTGTCGGCGGCGCCGAACGGCACCTCCGACGTCACCGGACATGTCACCGCGCTCAGGCAGCTGCCCCTGCGCAGCGCCTGCTCGGGCGGCTTCGAGGCGGAGGGCATCGACTACGACCGGCGTACCGGCACCCTGCGCGTGATCGTCGTGTCGCCGGGCTTCTGCGTGCTGACGGACAGCAAGACGTACCGGTTCACCCGGGGCTGACCCCGCGGTCCGGTTCCGGCCCCTTCGCGCCGGGCCGCCGGTGGTGCTTTTCTGGTGGTATCGGCGAGAGCCGTTTCGGTCATGACCACGAGAGGGAGCGATCACGATGGACGGTGAGCGACTGCATCCGGAGTCCGTCTCGGTGGAGCTGAGCGGATGCAGCAAGGAGGACGCCCGGACCGTGTTCGACACCCTGTGCGCGTGCTTCTCCTCCGACCGGCACGCGGGCGACGTGACCCGGGAGTACGACGAGGTGCGCCCGACCGTGTGGCTCGGCACCTTCGACGTGGCCGACGCCCGCGGGGGCGAGTGCGACCCCGCCCGG
This sequence comes from Streptomyces sp. NPDC111628, assembly GCF_055635195.1. Classification (NCBI taxonomy): domain Bacteria; kingdom Bacillati; phylum Actinomycetota; class Actinomycetes; order Kitasatosporales; family Streptomycetaceae; genus Streptomyces; species Streptomyces sp. NPDC111628. Next base: position 770,790 of record NZ_JBVKBZ010000002.1, read on the forward strand.
CTCGGGGCGTCGGTGGAGGCCGACGCGCAGGGCGGCTACTGGGCGATCGAGAGGCTGCGCACCACCCTGGACTCCCTGTTCACCGTGCACGACCTGAGCCAGGCCTCCGGGGACCAGGAGCGGGAACTGCACGTACGGCTCGAGAGCCGCTGAGCCGGTCCCGGCGGGTGCGGTGAGGTGTGTGCCACCCCATTGTGCAACTAGTTGCACAATGGGGTGGCCGTCCTCTACAACAGAGGCACGTCACCGCGCACGGAGGGCCCGATGAGCCGTTACCCGCACCTGCTGAGCCCGCTCGACCTGGGCTTCACCACGCTCCCCAACCGGGTCCTGATGGGCTCCATGCACGTCGGCCTGGAAGAGGCCGAGCGCGGGTTCGAGCGCATGGCCGCCTTCTACGCCGCCCGGGCCCGCGGGGGAGTGGGCCTGATCGTCACCGGCGGCATCGCCCCCAACGACGAGGGCCGCCCGTACGAGGGCGGCGCCAAGCTCACCTGCGAGGCGGAGGCGGAACAGCACCGTGTCGTCACCGACGCCGTGCACCGCGAGGGCGGCCGCATCGCCCTCCAGATCCTGCACTTCGGCCGCTACGCCTATCATGCGGACCTGGTCGCCCCGAGCGCCCTCCAGGCCCCGATCAGCCCGCACGTCCCGCGTGAGCTGACCGACGCCGAGGTCGAGCGCACGATCGACGACTACGTCCGCACCGCCCGCCTCGCCCGCGAGGCCGGGTACGACGGCGTCGAGATCATGGGCTCCGAGGGCTACCTGATCAACGAGTTCATCGCCGCCCGCACCAACCACCGCACCGACCGCTGGGGCGGCTCGTACGAGAACCGGATGCGCTTCCCCGTCGAGATCGTCCGCCGGGTGCGCGAGGCCGTCGGCGAGGACTTCATCGTCGTCTACCGCCTGTCCATGCTCGACCTGGTGCCCGACGGCTCCACCCTCGACGAGGTGATCACCCTCGCCAAGGCCGTCGAGGCCGCCGGGGCGACCCTCATCAACACCGGCATCGGCTGGCACGAGGCCCGCATCCCCACCATCGCCACCTCCGTCCCCCGCGGCGCCTACACCTGGGTGACCAAACGCCTCATGGGCGAGGTGTCGGTCCCGCTCGTCACCACCAACCGCATCAACACCCCCGAGGTCGCCGAGGCGCTGCTCGCCGAGGGCACCGCCGACATGGTCTCGATGGCCCGCCCGATGCTCGCCGACCCCGACTTCGTCGCCAAGGCCGCGGCCGGCCGCCCCGAGGCCATCAACACCTGCATCGGCTGCAACCAGGCCTGCCTGGACCACACCTTCAGCGGCAGGATCACCTCCTGCCTGGTCAACCCGCGCGCCTGCCACGAGACCGAGCTGGTCCTGTCCCCGACCCGGCGGCGCAAGCGCATTGCCGTCGTCGGCGCCGGACCGGCGGGCCTCGCCTGCGCGGTGAGCGCCGCCGAACGCGGCCACGAGGTCACCCTGTTCGACGCCGCGAGCGAGATCGGCGGACAGCTCAACGTCGCCCGCAAGGTCCCCGGCAAGCAGGAGTTCGATGAGACGCTGCGCTACTTCCGCACGCAGCTCGCGGCGCACGGCGTCGACGTGCGCCTGAACACCCGTGTCGGCGTCGACGACCTCACCGGTCACGACGAGGTCGTCGTCGCCACCGGCGTCACCCCGCGCACGCCCGACATCCCCGGCGTCGACCACCCGTCCGTCGTCGGCTACCTCGACGTCCTGCGCGACGGCGCCCCCGTCGGCGAACGCGTCGCGATCCTCGGCGCGGGCGGCATCGGCTTCGACGTCGCCGAGTACCTCACCGACGGCGGCGACAAGGCGCACGAGGACCCCGAGACGTACTTCCGCCTCTGGGGCGTCGACACCGACTACCGCGCCCCCGGCGGCCTCGCCGCCCCCGAGCGCCCCGCGCCGCCGCGCACCGTCCACCTGCTCCAGCGCAAGACGTCCAAGGTCGGCGCCGGACTGGGCAAGACCACCGGCTGGATCCACCGCACCGAGCTGAGGCACCGCGGTGTCACCATGGTCCCGGGCGCGCGCTACGACCGGATCGACGACGCCGGACTGCACATCACCGTCGGCGACGAGTCCACCGTGCTGGAGGTCGACACGGTCGTCCTGTGCACCGGCCAGGAGCCGAGCCGGGGCCTGTACGACGACCTGGTCGCCGCCGGACACCGCGCGCACCTCATCGGCGGCGCCGACGTGGCCGCCGAACTGGACGCCAAGCGCGCCGTCAAACAGGGCACCGAGCTGGCGGCTGCGCTCTAGCAGAGGGTATGGACTGAGGACGGGAGGAGCGCGGGAGGAGCGCGGGCGGAGGACGGGCCGTCCCTAGGATGAGGCCATGTCACTCCCGCACGCGATCCTCACCGCCCTGGTCGAAAAGCCGTCGTCCGGGCTGGAGCTGACCCGCCGGTTCGACAGGTCGATCGGTTACTTCTGGTCGGCGACGCACCAGCAGATCTACCGCGAGCTGGGAAAACTGGAGGCGCAGCGCCTGATCCGCGCGCTGCCCGACCAGCAGCCGGCCCGCGGCCAGAAGAAGTCCTACGAGGTCCTGCCCGCCGGCCGTGCCGAACTGTCCCGCTGGACCGCGACCCCGCAGGACCCCAAGCCCCTGCGGGACACCATGCTGCTGCGGCTGCGCGCCGCCGCCGTGGTCGGCACCGCCGGTGTCGAGGCGGACCTTCGACGTCATCTGGAGCTGCACGAGCGACAGTTGGCCGAGTACGAGGAGATCGAGCGGCGCGACTTCCCGCCCGGCCGGGACAGCACCGAGGACCGGCTGCGGCACCTGGTGCTGCGGGCCGGCATCGACCTGGAGACGTTCTGGACCCGATGGCTCGGACACGCGCTGGCCGAGTTCGCCGAACTGCCCGGCGACGAACCGGCCTGACAGCCTTGGTGGGTGGACCGCTCAGAACCGGTACGGCTTCGAGCGGCGGCGCAGGAACCAGGCCGCGGCGATGACGCCGGTCCCCACCAGCGCGCCGCCCGCCACCAGGGTGGCCGTGCCGTACTCCTGGACGGCACCGCCGAGACCTCCCATGACGCCGCCGGGCGAGGCGGACGGGGCGGGAGTGGCCGAGCGGCTGGGCGAGGGGGAGGGAGAGGGGGCCGAGGAGACGATGACCGTCTGGGTGCCCGCGGTGCTGTTGTTGGAGCACATGACGATCACCGTGTACGTGCCCGGCGAGATTCCCGACCAGGCCGCGGACTGGCCCGAACCGCTGCCGGACAGCGCCACCTGACGCCCCTGGGCGAAGTCCCGCTGGCTGCTGGTGAGCAGCGAGGCGGTGCCCCAACTGCCGTTGAGCTGGGCGCAGGCCGTGGTCGTGACCGACACCGTGGTCCCGGTGGTGCTCACGGAGATTCCCGGTCCCGCCTGGGCCGGACCGGCGGCCAGGGCGACGGGCAGCACGGCGGCGGCCGCCACGGTGGCGCCGGAGCGGAGAAGCGGCGATGAGATGCGCATGTGGACTGCCCTCCGGCGGCACGGTCGGCGGTACATCCCTTGCGCCGCCGGGATCGGGAACGCCCGTGCCCCCTCTGGCAGCCAACAGGCCACCGGCCGTGCCCGCATGCGGAGCGCGACCGCCCAGGTGACGCGGTCCCCGAGCCGGACGTACGTCAGCGTCCGGCCCCCAACGTCACCTGCCGTTCCGCCGAGAGGCCGCCCCAGGTTCCGTCGGCCAGCCTTGCCCGGATCCGCACCCGGTGCACGACCCCGGCCTCGCGTCCGGCGTAGAAGCTGTACTCGGCCCGGTCGCGCGGTGCGTCGGCGCCGTAGACCAGCGAGGTCGCCGCACGGCCGTCCAGGTGGATCTGGTACTCGGTCACCGGTGTCTCCGTGCGCGGCGGGACCCAGGAGAGGTCCAGGTAGTAGGCCCCGTCGGCCAGGTGGGAGGCGGCGCGCAGGTCCGTGGGCGCGGTGGCGCGTCCGTCGTCGGTGCCCGGGGTGGTGAGCCGGACGGCGGCGCCCGCGGGGGAGACGTTGTCGGCGGCGTCCCGGGCCCGCACGGTGAACGCGTAGCGGGTGCCCGCCCGCAGTCCGGTCACCACGGCCGCCGTCTGGTTGCCGCCGACGCTGTGCACCTTCGTGTCGCCCTGGTAGACGTCGTACGACACCACACCGCGGTCGTCCTTCGCCGCCGACCAGGTGAGCTGCACCGCCCGGCTGCCCGCCGCCCGGCCGTGGACGCCTCCCGGGCGGGTCGGCGCGGAGTCGTCGGCCACCGCGGCGGGTGTGGTCGCCCGCACTTCCCGGCTGCGCGGCCCGAGCCGCCCGTCGGCGTCCCGCGCCCGCACGGTGAAGACGTACGCCGTCGAGGGGCGCAGCCGGGTGACGTCCACCATCCGCTCGGCCGCCGGCACCTCCTTCACCAGCGTGCCGCCGCGATACACCTCGTAGGTCCGTACGTCGTCGACCGCGTTCCACATCACGTGCACGGTCGTCGCGCTGCCGGCCTCGGCCGTGACGCCCGTGGGCACCGCGGGCAGGCCGTCGTCTGCACCGTCACCGTCCCCGCCCCAGCCGCAGGAGGTGAGCAGGAGGAGCGTCCCGCAGAGCAGGGCGCACCGGTGCGGGAGAGGGGGAACGGGAACCTCGCGCACGGCTCTGCCTCCCCTGCGGCGCCGTTTCGACGGCGGTGGACTGTAAAGGTCCGGACCAATATGACGCCCGTGACGCGGCCACATCAAGGGGGCCGTGGGCAAAGCCCCCTCGGGAGGGTTACGTATGCTGGGTCACCTCACGGCCGAACTCCCCGCAGCTTCGGGGAAGTTCGGGCCGATGGCGCGTGGACCGCTGTCGTCGTCGTCCCGCGCCGGCGCGGGCGGCCGGGCGGGCCGGAGCCGGAACAGGCCCGGCCCGCCCGCCCCCGGTCCCGCGCCCCCACGCACCGGGCGCACGGCGGGCGTGCACCGTCTGGCCCTGCGAAAGGTGGTCGCGCGGGCGTTTCGGGGACAGATGAGGCCGAGTGTCCGTCCATGCCCCCGAGGAGAGGCCACATCGTGCGTGTCCAGTCGCTGACACTGGTCGCGGCCAGCGCCGCCCTGCTCGCCCCCACGACGTTCCCCGACGCTCCGCACCCGCCGCTTCCCGAACCGCCGGCACAGCTGCTGCTGCCCGGTGCCCCGGACCGGACAGGGCCCCTGCGCGCGGACCGGTCCGGGGTCAGGATCGGCCCCGTGCCGCACGTCATGGCCGGGCCGCCCGCGCCCCCCGCGCGGCTGCGGGCGGACCCCGGCCCGGAGGCCGGGGCCGGTTCGCGGCGGGGCGGGAGCGGGGGCCCCGTCCGCGCCGCCGACCTGCTGGCCAGGGTGCGGGACTGCGACCCCGTCTCGCGCGGGCGCTACCGCAGCGACGCCGGAGCACCGGCGGACATCCCGGTCTGCGGCACCAAGGAGGCCGTGTACTGGAAGGCCGACCTCGACGTCGACTGCGACGGCCGGCCCGGCGACCGGTGCAACAGCGGCACCGACCCGCACTTCAGCCCCGCCACCGCGTACACCGGTTCCGACGGCCGCCCGCTGGACGCCGAACGCCTGCCCTACGTCGTCGTGCCCGGACCCAGCGACACCTGGGACCACCGCGAGGACGACGTCCGCGGCGGATCGCTCGCGGCCCTCGTCCACGGGGACCGGGTGCGGTACGCGGTCGTCGGCGACGTCGGCCCCAGCGACCTCATCGGCGAGGCCTCCTACGCCGCCGCACGCTCCCTCGGCATCCCGGCGGACCCCGAGGGCGGCGGAGTGGCCTCCGACGTGACGTACATCGTCTTCAAGGGCAGCGAGGTCGAGCCCATCGAGGACACGGCCGCGGCCGAGAAGACGGGGGAGCGGCTGGCACGGCAGTTCGTGGACGGGGGCTGAGCGGCCGGCCGGGGCCTTCCGCCCAGCCCTTCCCGGGCCTTGAGACCGTTCCGGCGCCTTCAGACCTTTCGGTAGGAGTACGCCTCCGCGGCCGCCGCCTCCACGGCCGCGAGGTCGGCGCCCGTCGAGGCCGTGACGACCGCCGCCACCGCGCCCTCGACGAAGGGCGCGTCCACCAGACGGGTGTTCCCGGGCAGTTCGTCACCCTCGGCGAGCAGCGCCTTGACGGTGAGCACCGCACTGCCCAGGTCGGTCAGGACGGCGACCCCCGCGCCCCGGTCCACCGACGCGGCGGCGGCCGCGACCAGTTCCGAACTGGTGCCGAACTCGCCGGACGCGGTGCCGCCCGCAGGGGCGACGGCCACCGACCCGGCACCGCCCGACAGGGCCTTGGCCAGCTCCGCCACGGAGGCGGCGACCTCGGCGCTGTGCGACACCAGGACGATCCCCACCAGCTTCCCGTCACTCACCGGCCGTCTCCTCCAGCGCCACGAAGAGCAGCGCGGACGAGGTCGCCCCCGGGTCCTGGTGCCCGATGCTGCGCTCGCCCAGATAGCTCGCCCTGCCCTTGCGGGCCTGCAAGGGCGTGGTCCCCTCGGCCCCCTCCACGGCCGCCGTGCGGGCCGCCGCGAACGAGTCGCCCAGGGCGTCCACGGCGGGCACCAGGGCGTCGACCATCGTCTTGTCGCCCGGGGCCGCACCGCCGAGCGTCCGGACCGCGTCCACGCCCGCCCGCAGCGCCTCGGCCAGCTGATCGGTGCTCACCTCGGGAGAGTCCCCGAGCGCCTTGCCGGTACGGCGCAGCAGCGTCCCGTACAGGGGCCCGGAGGCGCCGCCGACCGTGGAGATGAGCTGCCGCCCGGCGAGGGTCAGGACCGCGCCGGGGGTGTCGGGTGCCTCCTTCTCCAGCGTGGCGGCCACGGCCGTGAACCCGCGTTGGAGATTGCTGCCGTGGTCGGCGTCGCCGATGGGTGAGTCGAGGGCGGTGAGCCGGTCCGCCTCGCGGTCGACCAGCGCGGTGGCCGCCGTCATCCAACGGCGGAAGAAGTCGGCGTCGAGCACAGGATCTCCTTGCCTGGTAGGTACCTCGCGATTCTTCCCCCGTCGGCCCTCACATGCCCCACCGCAGACCCGGGGTACTGACCGGCGCGTCCCACAGCCCGAGCAGCTCCTCGTCGATCTCGCACAGGGTGACCGAGGCACCGGCCATGTCGAGGGAGGTGACGTAGTTGCCGACGAGGGTGCGGGCGACGGCCACGCCGCGCTCGCCGAGTACCCGCTGCACCTCGGCGTTGAAGCCGTACAGCTCCAGCAGCGGCGTCGCGCCCATGCCGTTGACCAGGACCAGGACGGGGTTGCGCGGGCCGAGGTCGGTCAGCACCGCGTCCACGGCGGCCTCGGCGATCTCGCCGGAGGTCATCATCGGCCGCCGCTCCCGGCCGGGCTCGCCGTGGATGCCGATGCCCAGCTCCAGCTCACCGGACGGAAGGTCGAAGGTGGGACTGCCCTTGGCCGGCGTCGTGACGGCACTGAGCGCCACGCCGAAACTGCGCGAGCTCTCGTTGACCCGGCGGGCGATCGCCTCCACCTGCTCCAGCGGCCGCCCCTCCCGGGCCGCCGCCCCGGCGATCTTCTCGACGAACAGGGTCGCCCCCGTGCCGCGCCGCCCGGCCGTGTAGAGGCTGTCCGTCACCGCCACATCGTCGTTGACCAGCACCTTCGCGACCTGGATGCCCTCGTCCTCGGCCAGTTCGGCGGCCATGTCGAAGTTGAGCACGTCACCCGTGTAGTTCTTGACGACGAAGAGCACCCCGGCCCCGCTGTCCACGGCCGCCGCGGCCCGCACCATCTGGTCCGGCACCGGCGAGGTGAACACCTCACCCGGACAGGCGGCCGACAGCATCCCGGGGCCCACGAACCCGCCGTGCAGCGGCTCGTGCCCGGAACCGCCGCCCGACACCAGCGCGACCTGTCCGGCCACGGGGGCGTCCCGCCGCACGATCACCCGGTTCTCGACGTCCACGGCCAACTCGGGATGGGCGGCGGCCATACCGCGCAGCGCATCCGCGACGACGGTCTCCGGGACGTTGATCAGCATCCTCAACGGTATCTCCTAAGCAGGATAGCAGATGGGCTTCTGAGCTGTGTTTTCGCTGGTCAGAGTGGGAGCGGGTGGTCCGTGATCTTGGCGGTCCGTGCCGGTCGTAAGCGGGTTCTGGCGGTACTGATGCTGACTCAATGCTGACTTTGGTGACGTGCCGTCAGATCTTTGCGGCAAGCCGACCACAGACCTACGTAAGTCCTTAAGGGGCAGTATCGACCTTGCGACCGCGAAGGTCACGCGAGGCGACGTCTGCAGGGGCCAGGGAATACCGATCTGGCAGATACCGGCCGAACCGGGTCATGCCCCGAGGCGCCGTCGTTTGCCTTCTACGAACCGACCTGCTCGCGCCGTCACCGTCCTGGCGCCATCGCCGTGTAACGGAGATGGGACGAGCGTGAATGTTGACACGGTTGCGCCGGCGGGACCGACCACCGGGCAGGCCGGGCGCGGTGCACAGTGGTCGCGACCGTACGCCGGGAACGTGCCTGGTCACCGGTACGTATGGCTCCTGCGGGCAGGCGTCGCAGATCGCCGCGTCGGGTGGAAACGCACGGGCGCGGTCGCCGGTATGTGCGTCTCCCTGCCACCTTGCCCTCCGCGTGTACGTCCGTGGCTACCACCCAGCCGTCGAGTCCTAGCGCCATTGCCGTGGGGTCACGAGGGGGGAAGCGGCACCCTGCACGGTGCCGTATAGGTCGAATCGCTGCACGCTCAGGGTGGACCGTCTTCCGTCACTTCGTGCGCTGCAGATGATCCCTTGCTCAGGGCGATGCCGAGAACAATCGGCGTCTTCCACCGTGTACGGGATGAGCCGTCCGGGCAGCCGACTCAGGATGCGGGCGATCTTGTTTGAGGGGGGCGTAACAGTCTGGTCGCCATGGTGCCGTACCCCAGGGAGCGGGCCACTGTGTACTCGGAAGGGTCTCGTTGTCAGTGGTGCCGCTTATCGTGTTGCGCAGGCGGAGCAACGGTGAAAGTCGTGTGCTTCAGGGGGACGTGGGCGAAGCAAGCCCGAAGGCGGGGTCGTAGTGGCACAAGCGAACAACAGTCGTCTGGAGTTGGACGACCTGGTCCAGGATCGTGAGGTCGACGACGCCAAAGGTGACCGGCTGGCTCACAGTCACATCGCCGATCAGCTCTACGATGTGGTCCTGTCGGTACCCACACCGACCAACGTCGCCGTCTGGGGGCCTTGGGGCTCTGGTAAATCGGGCGTGGGTAACCTCTTGAATAGGCTGCTCGACAGGCCGCAGGGGGTGCGGTTTGTGCGATTCGACGCCTTCAAGTACGCGGAGAACCCACTTCGCAGAAACTTCATTTTCGCTGTTGCCGCTGCGCTGGGGGTCGACGACGCGAAGTTCCACGACGAGCTTTACGGTGGCCGAGTAGCTGCGAAGTTGCAGTTCGAGCGGGGCGACGTGAAGCGCCTCGTGAAGATGTTCTCTCTCACGTTCGGCGTCGTTGTCGCCTTCTTTGTTCTGGTCATGGCTCTTTTCGCCTGGTTGCACGGAGGAGCTTTCCGGCCCACCTTTGCCAATATGACGGCAGGAGCGTTGAAGGCGGGCCTCGCGCCGGCGGTCCTATTGACCTCGATAATGGTCCTGGTGTCCCGGACTCTCACCCGCGAGCACAAGACAGAGGCAGCCAATAGCGACGAGCAGTTCGAGAAGCTATTCGCGGAACTCGTCACACGTTCCCGGGTGGAACGGCTCGTTGTGTTCGTCGATGAGCTGGACCGGTGCAAGCCTTCCGATGTCGTGGCAACGCTCGATGCCCTGCGTACCTTCCTGGGAGTTGACGGCTGTGTCTTCGTCGTTGCCGCCGACCAGCAGGTCTTGGAAGAGGCGCTGACGCGCGCCTTGGAACAGGCCACGCCCGCCGACGCTGTAAACCCGTACTACAGCAGCGGTAGCGGCTACCTGGACAAGGTGTTCCAGTACCAGATCAGTCTCCCGCCGCTACTGGTGCCCAAGGTGACCAACTTCGCCGCCGGCCTCGTCCGCGGGCGGGGCGGCGTGTGGGCAACGATGGACGTCAATCTGGTGGTCAGCATCCTGGTGCCATCGCACGTACGTAGCCCTCGTCGGGTCAAGGCGCTCCTGAATACTTTTGTTCTGACCTACCGACTGGCTCAACGTCGTTCAGCGGACGGGTTGCTGGAGACCGATCCCACCACTCGGGCCGAGGAGATCGCCAAACTGGTCTGCCTCCGAGTGGAGTTTCCTCTGTTCGCCAGAGACCTGATGCTTGACCATCGTCTATGTGCATACGTACTGGCACTGGCCGAGAATCCCGAAGCCCACCTGGGGTTCCATGTACGGCCGCAAGTCAGGGCCGCTGCGGGCAGGTACGCGAACCTGGACGCCGCGGTCGACCAGCACCTCAGTGGCCCTGAGGGCCTGGACGAAGAGGAAGACAGCGAGGAAGAAACGGGTTCGGTCCGAAGGCACCACGGCCAGCAACTCGTGGCGTACCTCAAACGGACCCGGACGGTGCCGGGCCCTGGCCGTGACCTGATCTTCATGGAGACGAGCGGCAGTATTTTCGGACTGCCCGCAGCCCTGGCCGAGACGCTCGAGGAACAGGCGCAGAACGCCGAGTTGGACGCGGTACTGTCGTCCCTTGGTGTGCTTCCCCCCGAAGAACGCCCCGCCGCGCTGGCGCTGCTAACCCAGCAGGCCCGGGACGCGATCGGCTTGGAGGAGGAGAACGTCGCACACTCCGTCCTGGCTGTCTGCGGCGACACAACCATTCCTCTGGAAGGCATCGCTGACACAGCGGTCGAGGTCATCACCCCAATCCTGACTCACTCCCCGCACGAAGTGCCAGACGAGGTTCTGGCCGGATGCTGGCGCCTGGCGCTAGCGAGTTCCCGCCCCGCAGCTCTCGAAATGCGCGCGATCGTCCTACAACATGCCTCGGTCAGCCGGAACGCCTCGACGGCCGCCATGGTGGTGCGTGATGTCGAGCCGGCGCTAGCAGCGGACGTGGAACGCGTGAAGCAACTGGTCGCCACTCAACTGCTGTTGGGCGAGGACGACGATATGGCGGACATGCTTGCCGAGCTCCCCGCTGCGCATGCTGCGATCCTCATGCAACAGGTTGGCGCCCGTACGGCGGAAGACCTCAAAGTGTTGATCGAAAAGCACGCGGAATGGGAGACAGTCAAGGCACGGCCGGGAATCGCCGCGACCGAGCCTCTATCGGAGCCGCCGTCTCCCGCCGCTGCGCTGCGGAGGCTGGAGCACCTATTGGAGCACTGGTGCGAGGAGTCCTCCGAAGCAGCGCATGCTGTTGTGGGACTGCTGCTGGCACTGGACAGCAGCCTTGGCCGGGACGTCGTGTCACAGAAGACTGGCTTGATTCCCGCCGTGGGAGAAGCGAAGCTGGTACAGGCGGTTCTCACGAACGCCCGGCAGTGCCCGGCCAAGACGTGGCCCCAGTGGCTCCGGCTGCTGGACCCGCAGTCGGCCATAAATGATGTGTCCGCGGAGATCGACAGCCTGCTTGAGGAACTGTGGATGCAGGCCAGCAGACCGGACGACACTCTGGAATCTGCCGTAGTCCGCGATATCGCCAACGCCTTCATGGGGCTCTTCGACTACCAGCACCCGGACCGGCATCCGTATATCACGCGCTTCGTCTTGCCGTCGCTGTCCTGGCCCTCGACCGATGAGGAAGCGATCGAGCAACTGCGGCTGTTCGAGGTGATTCGGCCACTAGAGGAGAGCGGCCTGCTGGAGCGCACGGCTCTCGTCCGGCACCAGGCGACCGTGCTCACTGAGTTGCTCACTAGCGAGGATGAGTCCGACACTCCGGACTCCCATGCGTTTCTGACCTACATCGAGTCGGTCCTGATCAAGTGCTTGAGTGCTCTCAGCTCTTCCGGACCGGCTTCGCTGAGCCCAGAAGAGGCCCGCGCTTTGGTGGGTGCACTTGACAGTTATGGCTGGCTCCCGGAGTGGGAACACACGCGCCAGCGAGTCCGCGCTCACCACCTTCTCTCGGCCGCCGGCGTCAGCAGGGACGGTCTGCAGGCCCTTCCGACTGCGGCGACCATGGCTAACTACGCCCGAAGCGTCCCCGACCATGCTGGCGAAGAATTGGCCTGGTGGATCGCCCTGGAAGAGCCCTCGGCCACGGATCTGTTGACCGCCGTATCGGTGATACTCCGACAAGTGGCACCGCAGCGGACCGACGCGGGACTGCACCATTCGGTGGCATCGCGGCTGGCTAATCTGCCAGCGCAGGACCAGGCCGGTTTCTGGAACCGTCTGTTGGGTGGCCCGGGCACTCACCTGCCGGAGCAGAAGCTGACCGCCGTCGGGTGGCCATCGCTGCCGGACTCGTTCGCTGCCGAGATACTGATCGACAGGTACACCCGGGCATCCAGGAACCCCGACCGTCGCGCCGTACTCGAACTCTGGAAGGCCGCGAACATTACCAACCAAGCAGTCCGCCGCAGCCTGCTCCAAGCGGTCTTGCTCCCTATGCTCGAAGCCAACCAGGGAGCCGCCGAACAGGCCATCCAGTATCTGCCGCAATTGATGGAATCCGTACCCAGGGGTACGCGGACCTCCGTGCGCGAGGCCGTCGAAGCCAGCGCCACGAAGTGGCGGACACTCGAGGACCGTGCTCTCAAGGCGCTGAAGACTGTGGGTTACTCCACCGAACGGACCGGCTTGCTCAGACTGCGCGAACGCATCACCCGCAGCAACGATGACTGAAGCCCGCTGGCCTATGCGTATGTTCTGGAACTGGATCGGACGGTCGCAGGAGGAGATCGTACAGGCGCGTCGGGACTGGATGGAAGGGGCAAGATTCGGAACAGTGAAGGGCTACGACGGCGCCCCGCTGCCCGCCCCCGAACTGCCTCCGGTGCCGCTGAAGCCGCGCGGAAGGGTTCGCTGACCTGGGAGAACGGCTGACCGGCGGTGACGGCCAGCCGGTTGCCTGTCCTGTCTCATCCCTTGCAGGATCCTCGCGCGCACTGGGCGGCTGGGTCCGCTGTGAGCCCGCGGCGCTGCGCCGTGACCGTCGAAGGTCTGTCCATCTGTGGGTGGCTGTGGCAGGACACTTGCTAACCCTTTGCTAACTCTACTGACACGTCATCAGGTGCCTGTGAGGTTCTTGGCGTATCGCCACGTGGTGGCATCTGCGCTGAAGGCTCGGTGGCCACCTCATAGATTTTCGAACCGGCTTGGGACAGTCGAGTGCTCTGGCGCACGGGCTTGCCGCTCCGTCCGTCGTCTTGTGGATGTTCTACAAGGCGTGTGACTGCTCTAGCAGTGAGGTTCGTGGAGCGCTCGCATCAAGTTCTTCGCCTGCTGGTGGTATATGCCCGATCTCGCTCCTGACTTGCAACCAGGAGTGGCATCGTTGAGTGCCCGGCTGATTCGGTCCGCACCTGGCCCGGATGTCGAGTGGTACGTGGCGCTAGCGAGTGGGCCCCGCGGTACCACATAGCACAGGTTGTAGAGACCGTCCAGGGGCGTCTAGGTCAGTCCAGTACAGGCAGCCAATTGCGGTTCAGAGCCTTTTGGTGCGGGAGGGTCTGCCCAGTTGGTGATTGCTGCGTGATACCCGGGTGATACGGCGAGCGCCCACCGAGACGTGTCCTGACGGGATCCCTGCGCCGATCCGTGACCTCACGGCGATGCCGCACCAGAGTACTCTGGTGCGGCATCGCCGTGAGGTCGAACGCGTCAGCGCGGGACGCGTTCACTTCCTCACTCAGTCAGGTTCCTGCGGCAGTTGTGAGGACGACGGATTTGCGATCGCGCCGCTGAGGGCGTCCGTGTTGGCGCGAGTGCGGGGACGAGGCCCCGCCGAGTGTTTGGCGGGGCCTCCTCGTCATTGGCTCCAGGCGTCGATGACATCAGGTGCGGGTATCGTTGTACTCCGGTTCTCCGCTTTCGAGCACGCGAAGCAGGGAAGCCGTGACGACGCGCGAACTTCGTCCAATGCGAAGCACGCGGCACGGGAACCGGCCTCTGCGGATCAGGTCGTACCCCTTCGCCCGCGAGAACCCAAGCGCCCTTGCGGCGTCCTCCACGCTCCCCGTTCCGTTCCAGGTGGCACGAATGTGCGCGGGACTGTCCTTCTGGCGGGTGGCGACGGCGTCAACACCGAAAGGCGCGGTGAGTGCCCGTGTGCTCAAGTCGGGCAATTCGGTGCGCATTCAGCAGGCGTTGTCCGGGGGTGAGCCGGGGCGGTGATGGGTTGGCGCAGGTCGAGGTAGCAGCGCAGCCGGACGCCTGCTGTCGTGCACATTGTTAAACGCTTCCATGACCGGCATCCTTGCCGCGCTGTACCCGGGCATGGCACCTTCGCCCAGCCACAAGGGGCTGGACCCGGCTCCAGGTGAGGGCCTCGGCCTTGCCATAGGGGGCGTGTCGTTCACCATCAGTACCCGCATTCGGCCAGATCTCCGGCTTCGCCAGTCGGAACTCTGGTCCGTGCTTCGATGAGACGGAAGCAGGCGTGCATGTGCCTCGCACGAGACAGGCGTAGCATTTCTGTACAACCTTGCATAGGTAGTTGCTTTTCGGTCTCGGCGGCATCAGTGCGTCGCCTTGGCTCGGAGGTGAGGCATGCCTGACACGCGCACTTATGAGGCCATGCGTCGGCGTATGGAGCTGATGTATGAGGCCAGCAAGCGCATCGGTGCGAGCCTTGATGTCCGGGAGACCGCTGAAGGCATTGCCGACCTGTTGGTTCCGGCTATGGGCGATATGGCGTTCGTCGACCTGGCTGAAGAGGTACTCGCCGGTGATGAGCCGCCTCGGCATGGGCAGCTGAGGACGCCCCCGAGATTGATGAGGGCGGCTACCAGCGGCGATCTTCCTCCCGGACTGCTCGGCATCGACGAGAAAGTGCCACTGCCGGCGCCGAAGTCCAGGCACCGCGAGGTGCTCGACCAGGAATCGGTCTTTGTGACACGTCTGCGTCCGGCTGATGCATCCGTCCGGGAGATGGACCCGCAGGCCCTGCGTCGCTTGGTCCCACCGGACGCCCGCTCCATGATCGTGGCGCCGCTGTATGCGCGCGGGCTGGTCATGGGCATGGCCGTGATCATGCAGTGCCAGGAAGAGTGGAGTGGAGACGATGATGATTTGAGGCTGCTTGCTCAGATCACTTCGCGCGGTGCGCTGGCGATAGACAACGCCCGTCGGTATGAGCGCGAGTACCGCACGGCGGTGTCCCTGCAGCGGCGTTTGCTGCCCCCTACGGTCACCGACACGTCTTCCGCCGAGACCTACGCTGCCCATCTGCCCGCGGGGCGCCGCGGTGTCGGTGGGGGTGACTGGTTCGATGTGATCCCGCTGTCCTCCGCGCGTGTCGCGTTGGTGACCGGCACAGTCTCTGGCCACGGCCTCCAGGCCAGCGCGACGATGGGGCGGCTGCGCAGCGCCATGTACACGCTGGCGGACCTCGACCTGGAACCCGACGAGCTGCTGACCCATCTCGACGATCTGGTTCGGCGGCTCAATGCCGAGGGCGGCATGGGGGCCGAACCCGTTTGCGCAACTTGCACGTACCTCGTCCATGATCCGGTCCGCCGACGCTGCTCGGTGGCCAGTGCCGGGCACTCGGTACCCGTGCTGGCACCTTCCGACGGCACGCCGATGCCCGTGCCATTGCGTCCGGGACCCGCGCTGGGATCAGGTGGGGCACCGTTCGAGGTCAGCGAGTGGGAAGTGACTCCCGGCTCCCTGGTCGCGCTGTACACCAACGGCTTGCCCGACGCCCTGGTCTGCGCCGCTGCGGCCGATTCCAGAGGCCGCCGCGCAGGAGGGACCGAGACGGTCCTTGGCGCGCTGGGTACCGTGCCGCTGTCCCGACTGCGGCTGGCTGAGATCTCCGACCGGCTGCTGGACGGGGTAGACAGCGGTCCGCCCAACGACGTAGTGCTCCTGCTGTGTCGCCTGAAGACCTTCGACGACGCGCACAATGCCCGGTGGTCACTCGCGGCCCGCCCGGAGCTGGTCGCCCCAATACGTGCCGCAGCGACCAAGTGCTTGACCACTTGGGGCTTGGACGACCTCACCGTGATGACCAGTGAGCTGGTCCTCAGTGAACTGGTGACCAACTCGGTCCGCTACGCCGGCGGCCCACTCGAAGTGCGGCTCATTCGCACGGCGCAGGCGCTGGTGTGTGAGGTGAGCGACCCGAGCAGCACGCAGCCCCGGCTGCGCCGCGCGCGCAGCACGGACGAAGGAGGGCGCGGCTTGTTCCTGGTGGCCCAAATGACCGCACGCTGGGGTTGCCGCTACGGGCACGAAGGCAAGACCATCTGGACGGAACAGCCGATCACCGCTGGTCCTTGACCGTAGGCGTTATGCCTGCAGCGGGCTGGTGGAGCTCGCCCATCGTGCACGGTATGTCTGTGGTTGACTGCGGCCCAGGGCCCTCGTCTCTGCTTCTCTCATACGGTGAGCCAGCCCGGGGGCAAGTCCGGTTGCCGCTCCTACTGTTCGGCAGCTGTTCCCGTCCGGTGAGGCCCCTCGGAAGCGGCCAACCCCGTGTACGCCTCGGGGACGTAGGTGCGGCCGGTGTGCGACTCGACGGCTGTGCGCAGTTCGCCGAACTGGCGTAGGCCGAAGTCGCCGGCGCCGGGCTCCAGGTACAGCGTGCTGGTTCACTCACGCTTGCCCGGTGTCCAGATCGGTGAAAGTCGCGTCCACCCAGTCCGCGACGAAGGAGCTGACGTGGGGGAGGTGATCGAGACCGACGTGTTCCGCACCACCCTCGGCGCGGGTGAACACTCGCAGTTCCCTGTTGGGGCTGTTGACCGCCTGGTCGTAGGAACGGTGAGCGTATTCGACCGGGATCTGGCGGTCGTTCGCGCCATGGCAGACCAGGAACGGAACTGTGATCTTCTCCACCACGCCGTCGAGGCGGACGCCGTCGGCGAACTCGATGAAGGTGTCGAGGTCGTCGTGGCCCCATACCCAGAGCACGTGCTCCCAGTAGTGGGGCACGGGCCGTTCGCCCTCCCGCTCCAGGCGACGGCGCTGCACGGCGCCCCAGTCGTGGTTGGCGCCCCAGGCCACCGCGAGCGCGAGGCGCTTCTCGAAGGCGGCGGCGCGCGGCGCGTAGTAGCCGCCGAGCGACCAGCCGACAATGCCGATGCGGTCCGGGCGCACATCGGGGCGCGTCTCCAGGTAGTCGACGCAGGCCGCCGCCCAGGTCTCCGTCTGGATCCGTGCCGTCAGACCTCCCATGCGCAAGGCTTCGCCGCTGCCCGGGCAGTCGACCGCCAGCGTGGAAATGCCGCGAGTCGCCAGTTCGGCCGGGAAGCCGGACAGGTACATGTGCTCCTTGGTGCTGTCCAGGCCGTTCCACATGATGACGACAGGTGCCGGGGAGCCGTCAGGAGTGGTGGCCCGGGTGAAGTACCCCGGCAACGTGGTCCCGTCGAACGGGACGGCGACCCGTGAGGTCGCCGGGTCGACCAGTTCCAAGGAGCGCTGCATCAGGGTCAGACAGCGCTGATAGGTGGCCAGGCGGTCAGGTTCGGTCACCGCTTGCATGCGCTCTGCGTTGACGAGGTAGTTGGCGGCGCGGGCGTACATCTGTCCGGCGGTGCGGGTGCGGCCGGTACGGGCGGCTTCGTCGGCCTGATCGGTCAGGGAGTCGACCAGGCCGGTCCACGCGGCGAGGAGGTCGCGGGTGCCGACGTCCTCACCACGGGCCGCGGTGTCCCGGAGGGGCCGGCAGGCCCGGTCCACCTCGTCGATCAGACCGCCGCTGTTCAGAGCGGCGACCACACCGAGGTTCCACACGTAGTTGCCGGGAAAGTACTCGAACACTGTCCGGTATTCCTTTCGGATCGTGGTGACGTGCTGGTGAAGGCAGATGTCGGGACAGCGCGCGCACCGGCCCGTGGGCTCTCCGAGGGGGCGGTGCGGGCGGGGGCCTTCCGGTCAGCAGGCGGCCGTGAAGCTGTCGAGCCGCACAGGTGCGCCGGTGCGGGCGACGATGTCCTCGACGGTGACGCCGGGGGCGGTCTCGACGAGGGCGAGGCCGTGCTCGGTGATGTCGAGGACGCCGAGGTCGGTGATGATGCGGTGGACGCAGCGTTCCCCGGTGAGGGGAAGTGTGCACTCCTTGAGGATCTTGGGAGTGCCGTCCTTGGTGGTGTGTTCCATGAGGGCGATGACGCGGCGGGCGCCGTGGACGAGGTCCATGGCTCCGCCCATGCCCTTGACCACCTTGCCGGGGATCATCCAGTTGGCCAGGTCGCCGCGTTGCGACACCTGCATGGCGCCGAGGACGGCGGTGTCTATGTGCCCGCCGCGGATCATGCCGAAGGAGAGCGCGGAGTCGAAGAAGCTGGCGCCGGGCAGGACGGTGACGGTCTCCTTGCCGGCATTGATGAGGTCGGGGTCGACCTGGTCCTCGCTGGGGTAGGGGCCGGTGCCGAGGATGCCGTTCTCGGAGTGCAGGACGACGTGGACGTCGGGCGGGAGGTGGCCGGGGATCAGGGTGGGCAGGCCGATGCCGAGGTTGACGTAGGTGCCGTCGGTGAGTTCGGCGGCGGCGCGGGCGGCCATCTGGTCGCGGGTCCAGCCCGTCGGGGTGTTCATGCGCGTACCGTCCTCTTCTCGATCTGCTTGTCGGCGGCCTGTTCGGCGCTGAGTTCCACGACTCGCTGGACGTAGATGCCGGGCAGGTGTACTTCGTCGGGGGGCAGTTCGCCGGGTTCGACGAGTTCTTCGACCTCGGCGACGGTGACGTGGCCGGCCATGGCCGCGAGGGGGTTCAAGTTGGCGGCGGCGCGGCGGAAGACGAGGTTGCCGTGGCGGTCGCCGCGCCAGGCTCGTACGAGGGCGTAGTCGGTGGTGATGCCGTGTTCGAGGACGTGTGGGCGGCCCGCGAAGTCGCGGGTCTCCTTGGGCGGGGAGGCGACGACGACCGAACCGTCCGGGGCGTACCTCCAGGGCAGTCCGCCGGTGGCGACCTGGGTGCCGACGCCGGCCGGGGTGTAGAAGGCGGGGATACCCGCGCCGCCTGCCCGCAGCCGTTCGGCGAGGGTGCCCTGTGGCACCAGCTCCACTTCCAGTGCTCCGGTCAGGTATTGGCGGGCGAATTCCTTGTTCTCGCCGACGTAGGAGCCGGTGACCCGGGCGATACGGCCGGCCGCGAGCAGGACGCCGAGGCCGCGGCCGTCGACGCCGCAGTTGTTGGACACGACCTCCAGGCCGCTCGCCCCCTGCGCGTGGAGGGCGCGGATGAGGGCTTCGGGGACACCGCTGAGGCCGAAGCCGCCGACGGCCAGCGACGCTCCCTCACCGATGTCGGCGACCGCGTTGGTCGCACTGTCGCGCACTTTGTTCACGTGGAGTGTCCTTTCAGGGGGTGGCGCCGGGCAGGACGGTGGACCAGCCTCCGTCGACGACGAGGTTGGCGCCGGTGATGTACGTGGCCTCGTCGGAGGCGAGGAAGACGGCGGCGTTGACCACCTCGTCGGGCGAGCCGACGCGCCCGAGGGGGATGTGGCGGGCTATGCCGCGCATCGGGTGGCCGGCTGCGAGCAGATCTCCGCGGGTCGCCTCGGTGTCGATCATTCCGGGGCTGACGCAGTTGGCGCGGATGCCGTACGGGGCTCCCTCTGCGGCGAGTTGGCGGGTCAGCGCGATCACCGCTCCCTTGGAAGCCGAATGTGCGGTACGCCGGTTGGTGAGCGAGCCGGTGAGCCCGGCCGTCGAGCCGACGGTCAGGACGCACCCGTGGCTGCGCCTCAGATGTGGCCAGGCCGCGCGGACGGTCAGCCACACCGAGTCCAGCTCGGTGCGCATGGTGAGGGCGAAGTCCTCGTAGGGCTGGCTGTCTATGGCACCGAAGCGGACGGCGCCGGCGTTGGCGTAGACGATGTCGATGCCGCCGAACGCGTCGGCCGCCGCCTCGGTCCAGGAGCGGACGCAGTCCTCGTCGGTGACGTCGAGCGGGCCGGGTGTGAGGACAGTGCCGCCCTCCCGCGCGATGAGTCGCTGGGTCTCGACGGCCTCCTCGTGCAGCAGGTCGCCGCCGACGACGAGTGCTCCCTCGGCGGCGAAGCGTATGGCGGCGGCACGGCCCTGGCCGCGGGCGGTGCCTGAGATCAGTGCCACCTTGCCGTCGAGTCGTTTCACGAGGTCTCCTCGCGCAGGGCGTCGGAGACGGACTTGACGCCGCCGTGCGCGGTCATGCCGCCGTCCACCGGGATGTCCGCGCCGGTGATGAACGACGATTCGTCCGAGAGAAGGAAGACGACGGTTGGCACGACCTCGTCGACCGTGTCGGTGCGCCCCAGCGGAGTCTCGCGGATGTTGGCCTCGCGGAAGGCGGGGGCGGCGGAGGCCGTCATCTCGGTTTCGATGTAGCCGGGGTGGATGGTGTTGACACGGATTCCGCGCGGGCCGAGCTCCAGGGCAGCGGTCCTCGACAGGCCGCGCAGTCCCCACTTGCTGGCGGTGTAGGCGACCGGGTAGTGGGCGGTGAGCGCGGCGGAGGAGCCGACGTTGACGATGGACGACCCCGTCGGCATCAGTGGCGCCAGGTGCTGGATGGCGAGGAGCGGGCCGGTGACGTTGACGGAGTGGACGCGTTCGAAGTCCTCGGTCCGGACGTCGCCGAGGCGGGCCCGCCAAGTGATGCCCGCGTTGTTGACCAGGCCGTGCACCTGCCCGTAGGCCTCACGCAACTCGGTGGCCAGCTCGGCCCAGTCCCGCTCGCTGCTGACGTCCAGCCGCCGGCAGCCGGGCGCCTCGGTCACGTCGGTGGCGATGACCCGGGCACCCTCCCGGGTGAGTGCTTCGGCCTCGGCAGCCCCCTGGCCACGCGCCGCACCGGTGATCACGACGACCTTGCCGAGCAGTCTCTTGGGTCGCAGGTCGTTCACGGCCGCTCCCGGGTCCGTCGACGGCCGGTCGGTACGGGCACGGGATGGGCGCCGGGCACGATGGTGTTGGTCAGTGTGCCGATGCCCTCGACCGTGAGGGTGACGGTGTCGCCGGGCTTCAGGGGTGGCGGGGTCTGTTCGCCGCGCCGGCCCCAGAGTTCGGCGAGGCAGCCGCCGTTGCCGCAGGTGCCGGAGCCGAGGACGTCGCCGGGGACGACGCGGGTGCCGCGGGAGGCGTAGGCGGTCATCTCCTCGAAGGTCCAGCTCATGTTGCACAGCAGGTCCTCGCCGACCTGCTCGCCGTTGACCTCGGCGGTCAGGGCCAGGGGCAGGAAGCCGTCGGCGTCCCGGTAAGGCTCCAGTTCGTCGGCGGTGACGAGGTACGGGCCGAGGGTGGTGGCGGTGTCCTTGCCCTTGCAGGGGCCGAGGCCGACCTTCATCTCGGCGGACTGGAGGTCGCGCGCGGACCAGTCGTTGAAGACGGTGTAGCCGACGATGTGGTCGCGGGCCTGTTCGGGGGTGAGGTCTCGGCCCTCACGGCCGATGACGGCGGCGACTTCCAGCTCGAAGTCCAGCACGGCCGAGCCGGGTGGCACGGGGATGTCGTCGCCGGGACCGTAGATCGCGTGCGGGTTGGTGAAGTAGAAGGTCGGGGCCGCGTACCACTGCTCGGGCACACCCGACGCGCCGTCGACGGAGCGCCGTACGCCCTCGACATGCTCCTCGAAGGTGACGAAGTCCCGTACGGAGGGAGGCTGGAGGGGCGCGAGCAGGCGGACCTGGGAAACGTGGGGGCCGGGCGGGAGGTCCAGTGCGGAGGCACCGGCTTCCAGCAGCGTGGACAGCCCCCGGCCGAAGACGATGAGTTCGGTCAGGGAGCGAGCACCGGGGACGGGGCGGAGAGTACCGTCCCCGTCGACGACGGCGACACCGGTGTCGTGACGGTGTTCGTAGGCGGCGAAGCGCATGAGCGATGTCCTGAGAGCAGAGGACCGGGGGCGTGGCGTGCTGAGTCAGGGCGGTGACAGGGCTGCCGCGCCCCCGGGGTCGGGAGAGGGTCAGACCGGCGGGGCGACGAAGACGCCGCGGTCGGGGGCGTTGAAGGACTCCTTGGCGACGAGTTCGTTCATGGGGTTGGCGGTGCCCCACTGGTCGGTGACCTCGGGCCGGGTGAAGTCGTAGACATGCGGGTGCCAGGTGTCCTCGTCGAGGAGTTCCAGCTCGGTCGTGTACTCGACGGTGTTGCCGTGCGGGTCGAGGAAGTAGGTGAAGGTGTTGTCGCCCGCCAGGTGGCGGCCGGGACCCCAGATCTTCCGGTGTCCGGCGCGGATGACGCGGCCGGAACCGCGCATGTACTCGTCGAGGCCGCGCATCTCGAAGGAGATGTGGTGCAGGGCGGTGTGCGGGCCCTGGGCGATGGCCATGGAGTGGTGCTGGTTGCTGATCCGCATGAAGTGCATCGCCTCGCCCATCCGCGGGTGCATCAGGGTGTCGGTCAGCGCGAAGTCGAGGTGCTGCTCGTACCACTCGCGGGTGCGGTTCAGGTCCGGGGAGTTGAGGACGACGTGCGAGAGCTTGACCGGGATGGCCTCCTTCTCCTCGATTTTGCGGTGCCGCCTGACCTCGACGTCGGCCAGGACCTCGATGGTGCGGCCGTCGACGTCGAAGAAGCGGAAGCCGTAGCCGCCGCCGGGGGTGTCGGCCTTGCCCGGCTGGGAGACCAACTGGACGCCGCCCGCGAGCAGTCGCTCGGCGAGCGTGTCGACGTCCGCGGCGGAGGCGGCGCCGTAGGAGACGAGGTCGAGGCGCTTCTCCTCGGCCTTGCGCAGCCGTACGACGTACTGCTCGGGGGAGCCCTCGGCGGCCAGGAAGGAGAGGCCGGAGTCCTCGGCGACCTTGGTCAGGCCCCAGACACCGGAGTAGAAGTCGAGCTGTTTGTCGTAGTCGGGCACGGCGAGGTCGACGTGCCGCAGGTGGGTGAGCAGACGCATGGTGTCAGTCCTTCCGGAGGAGGGCGGCGGCGTTGCCGCCCCGGACGGCGTGGAAGTCGGCCTCGGGCAGTCGCGCGGCGCGCAGGGCGCCGACCGGGTCCTCGGTGCCCATGTCGAAGGGGTAGTCGGAGCCGAGCAGCACCCGGCCGGCACCGGCGACGCGGACCAGTTCGCGCAGCACGTGCGGGTCGTGGACGAGGGAGTCGAAGTACAGGCGCTTCAGATAGCTGCTGGGCAGGTGGGCGCAGCTCGCGCCCGCGTCGGAGCGGGCCGACCAGGCGTGGTCGGAGCGGCCGATGTGGGTCGGCAGGTAGCCGCCGCCGTGCGCGGCGATCAGCCGCAGGCCCGGGTGCCGGTCCAGGACACCGGAGAAGATCAGGTGCGAGAGGGCGACGGCGTTCTCGGTGGGCTGGCCGACCGTGTTGGACAGGTACCACCGGTCCAGGCGCTCGTCCAGGGTGCAGCCGAAGGGGTGCAGGAAGAGCAGCGCGCCCGTCTCCTCGGCCCGGGCCCAGAAGAGTTCGTAGGCCGGGTCGGACAGTTCCCGTCCGGGCGCGTGACTGGAGATCTCCACACCCAGCAGACCCAGTTCCAACGCGTGATCGAGCGCCTTGGACGTCAGGTCCGGGTGCTGGAGGGGAACAAGTCCGAGGCCACGGAGCCTGTCGGGGGCGGCGGCGCAGTGCGCGGCGGTGGCCTCGTTGGCGAGCCGGTACAGCTTTTCCGCGGTCTCCGCCTCCGCCCAGTAGTGGTAGTGCGAAGGTGAAGGGCTGACGAGCTGTACGTCCACGCCCTGGGCGTCCATCGAGGCCAGCCGCACGGCGGGGTCGGTGAGCCGGGGGAGACGCTCACGCACCATGGAGCCGTTGACGTCGAGTGCGGCGGGCCCGTTGCGGCGGGTGTCCAATACCTTGGCTTGGGCCAGGCCGGGCGCGTCGGCGACGAGGGCCTCGACTTCGGGCAGCAGGACGTGGGCGTGCACGTCGACCGTGGGCACCTCGGTGATGGGTACGGTCATGGCAGCTCCCGGAGCATCGACATGGTGCGGGCCATCAGGCCGGGCACGTCGGCGTCGTGGACACTGTCCAGCTGCCACTGGCCGATCTGCACGGAGGCTTCCACGACGGGGCGCACGCGGGTGATCCGCCGCTCGTAGTACGCCTGGAACAGCGCGTCGTCCCAGGATTCGGAGTCGGCCAGCATCTGTGCGAGGACCCAGGCGTCTTCCAGGGACAGGGCGGCCCCCTGGGCGAGGGTGGGCGGGCAGCAGTGGGCGGCGTCACCGATCAGGACGACGCGGCCGCGGTGCCAGGAGCCTTCCACCAGCATCTGGTCGAACCAGGTGTAGTTGACTTTCGTCGCGTCGGTGATGTGCTCGGTGATCTCCGGCCAGTGGCCGCCGTACGCGGAGGCGAGGCGTCGCATCTCGTCGGCGTACGACTCGGGCGGTATGGAGGCGCGGTCGCGGTTGGCCTCGACGACGTACGCATAGAGGGTGGTGTCGCTCGTGGGACAGTACCCCGCGATGTAGGCGGGCCCGCCGTAGGCGAGGTCCGTGCGGGTCACTCCCCGCGGGCGCGGGGCGGCGACGCGCCAGATGGCCATGCCGGTCGGCGCGGGTCTCTCGGTGATGCCGATCGCGGCTCGCGTGGCGGATCCCAGACCGTCGGCGGCGATCACCAGGTCGTAGCGGCCTTCAGTAGTGCCGTCGCTGAGGCGGACGGACACGCCTTCGGCATCCTGGACGAGCAATTCGGCGGTGGTGCCCAGCCGTATCCGGGCGCCACTCGCGCGCACGGCCTCAATGAGGATCTGCTGGAGACGGGGACGCTGCATGCCGACGGTGGCGGGCAGGTCGTCGCCGCCGGTGCGGACGTCGTGGCCGATGTGCAGGACCGCGCCGTCGGGGGCGGTGATACCGACGGCGCCGAAGCCGAAGCCGGACGCCTCCACCTCGTCCCACACGCCGAGTTCGCGCAGCACGCGCAGGGCGTTGCCCTGGAGGGTGATGCCGGAACCGGCGGTGGCGTTCCAGTCGCCCTTGGCCTCGACCAGGTCCACGGCCAGACCGGCTCGGCGCAGCAGGATCGTCACGGCGTTGCCGGCCGCGCCGCCGCCGATCACCAGTACGGTGCGGGCTCTGCTCATGAGGTAACTCCTTCGCTCCGCCGGCTACTTGACGGCGATCGGATTGACGGGCGAGCCGACCGCGCCGGTGATGGGCAGGGGCGCGGCGGTGAGCCAGAACTCGTAGACGCCGTCGGCGGCGCAGTCCTCGGCGAGGGCTTCCGGATCCCACATCTCGCCGATGAGGAGCCCCATGTTGGGGATGGCGACCTGGTGCAGGGGCTGAAAGGCGTGCTCGAACTCGTTCGGGCGGACCTCGAAGCCCCAGGTGTCGGTGGCGATCGCGGCGATCTCACTGCGGTGCAGCCAGCCGGCCGAGGTGAAGGAAAGGCCGGGTGCGGGACCGCCGGCGTAGTCGCCCCAGCCCTCCCGGCGGACCCGGGCGAGCTGCCCGGTGCGCACCAGGACCATGTCCCCGCGCCCCACGGTCACGCCCTGGGCCGCGGCGGTCGCCGTCAGGTGGTCGCCGGTGATCGCGAAGCTGTCGGGCAGCTCACCGTTCTCGCCCAGCGCACGGCCGACATCCAGGAGTACGCCACGTCCGGCGACGGGCGAGGCCATGTGCTCGATGCCGGTGACCAGGTCGCCTTCGGAGGTGACGACCTGCTCGGCCGGCCTGCCGTTCCACGCCTTGCCGTAGTCGAAGATGTGCCCGAGCCCGTCCCACTGCGTCGAGCACTGCAAGGGCATGGCGATGACGTCGTCGGCGCCGCCGAGACCGTGCGGGAAGCCCTGATTGCCCAGAGCGGCGTCGGCACCGGTGTCGATCATGGTGTGCACCGGATTGGTGCGCCGCCGCCAGCCCTTCTGCGGGCCGTCCATGTCGAACCGCTGCGAGAGGGAGAAGCTGACGCCCCGCCGGACCAGTGACGCGCCCTCGCGGCGCTTGGCCTCGTCGAGGAAGTTGAGGGTGCCGAGGACGTCGTCCTCTCCCCAACGGCCCCAGTTGGAGTACGCCTTCGCAGCGCGGGCGATCGACCCCTCGGGGTCGGTGCGGTCCAGGGTCACCGTGCCGCCTCCGCCACGCAGCGGGTGCGCTGGGTGCCGAGCCCGGTGACCGAACCCTCCATGACGTCGCCGTCGTGCAGCAGCCGGCCCCAGTGCATGCCGTTGCCGGCCGGGCTGCCGGTCAGCACCAGGTCGCCGGGCAGGAGACAGGCGGTCTGCGAGGCGTGGGAGACCATGCGCGCCACGTCGAAGACCATGTCCTTGGTGGACTCGTCCTGCATCGTCTCGCCGTTCAGTTTCAGCGTCAGACGCAGGTCGTCCGGGTCTGCGATCGACTCGGCGGGCACGATCCACGGGCCGAGCGGGGTGAAGCCGGGCGCGTTCTTGCTGCGCAGCCAGTCGCTGCCGATGGCGGGCATGTCACGGCGGAAGACACTGGCACGGTCGGTGAGATCGTTGGCGATCGTGTAGCCGGCCACGTATTCCAAGGCCTCGTCCGGAGCCACGCGGTGGGCGGTTCGGCCGATGACCGCCGTCAGTTCGAGCTCCCAGTCCGGCTGCTCGGCCCAGGACGGGAGCACCACGTCGTCGTAGGGGCCGGTGATCGCGCTCGGCAGGCCGATGAAGACGTACGGCAGGTCCTCGGCCGCCCGCCGGTCCATGAGCTCCGCCGCCTCCTCGCGCCGGGCTTCCTCGGGCCGGTCGTCCCCGGGGCCGCGATGAGCCACATGCAGATCGATCACGTGCTGCCGGTAGTTGGCGCCGGACTGGAGCACCTGGCGCGGCTCGACCGGCGCGTGCACCCGGAAGTGTGCCAGCGGCCTTCGGGGGGCTGTGGCGTCGCCGGCCAGGGACCGCAGACGAGGCAGGAACGCCTGCCAGTCCTCCAGGAGGCCGCGCACCGTCAGCTGCTCGTCGGTGAAGGCGACCCGGAGGTCGAAGACCTGCCCCTGGACGGTGACGAGAGCCGGGAATGGGGACGCGCCCGGGACTGAGAGAGTCGCGAGGGCGAAGGGGCCGGCGAAGAGCGCGGACGCGGGTTCGGGTTTCACGGACATGTCCTCCTGATTGCGGTGGGACTAATCTGAACCTGCCACCGCGGATCAGGGAAATAGATTGTATGGATGACTGTCATCCATGCCGCAAATCTCGCCTGGTCCACGCGGAACAGTAGGGGAGAAGGCACGTGAACCTGGCTCGTCTGGACCTCAACCTGATCGTCGCCCTGCGCGCCCTGCTCGAGGAGCGCAACGTCACGCGGGCCGGCGAGCGCGTCGGCTTGAGCCAGCCCGCCATGAGCGCGGCCCTGTCCCGCCTGCGCCGCCACTTCGACGACGACCTGCTCGCCCGCGTGGGCGGTCACTACGAACTGACCGCCCTCGGACAGGTCCTCCTGGACCGCACCTCCACCGCCTACGAGGTACTGGAACGCCTGTTCGCCAGTCAGGCGGAATTCGACGCGGCCAGGGAGAACCGCGAGTTCAAGCTCGTGGCATCCGACTACGCCGTCGCCGTCTTCGGCACAGAACTCGCCCGTGTCGTGCACGAGAAGGCTCCCGGCATCAGGCTGCGCTTCTCCCACACGCCGCCCACCGTCGTCGACGACACGGCCACCCTCCTGAGCGCCACGGACGGTCTGCTCATGCCGCACGGCGTCATCAGCGACTTCCCGGCCACCGACCTGTACGACGACCAGTGGGTCTTCCTCGTCGCCGAGGGGCATCCGAGCGTCGGGGACCGGCTCACCCGTCAGGACTTGGCCCGGCTGCCCTGGGTGACCTACCAGCGCACCTACGACGCCCCGGCCGTCCGCCAGCTCGGAATGCTCGGCATCGAGCCGCACGTGGAGGTGTCCGTCGACAGCTTCCAGCTGCTGCCCCTGCTGGTGGCCGGCACCCGGCGCATCGCCCTGGTCCAGGCCCGGCTCGCCCGACTGCTCGCTCCGCTCGCCGCCGTGCGGGTCATGAGGCCGCCCTACGAGGCCGTGCCCCTGCAGGAGGCGATGTGGTGGCACCCGGTCCACACACACGACGCGGCCCACATCTGGCTGCGGGAGACCGCTGCTCAGGTGGGCGGGCGCCTGTCTCGCGCGAGTGGGGGACGGATGCCGTTCTGACGGTGTTGCGCGCCCCGGTGTCCGGTGTCGCGGCGGCAGTGAGTTCCCGCGTCCCGAGCGGCACCGGGGCGGGCGCCAGAAGCAGGCCAGGCAGGCACCCGGAATCGCTGCCGCGACCGGGCGCCGGGTCTGCTCCAGGGCGACGCGCATGTGCTCAGTTGGCGACCCTCGTCAGGCTCAGACGGTCTCACATGCCGGGACGCGCAACCGACCGCTGCACGAGAGGCGCTTGTGGCCCGCGTCGATCCGTCGCCGACGGCAACTGCACGCCGGGGCGTGAGCGGGAGAGCAAGACTCGGATCACGACGGTCGATCGATAGACAGCACCTATAGCTGTTATCGGCAGATGCGGCTTCCTCAATAGCTGGTGGGTCGCCATCATCGTTGCGTGGGGCTCGGTCCGACGTCGACGGCGACGTGGCGGCCCCCCTCGCGCGTGTAGCAGAAGCCGGAAGGGCCAGCAGCCGGCGCGCAGTCAGCTTTCACCCTGTTTCTGTTTGGACGGACGTACTCATGCCCCAGCCAGCCAATGAGCCCGACACCGTGACACTCGCAGAAGCGGAGGGCCGGGCCGAGCCAGCGGGCCCCCGCCACCGGTGGTGGATCCTCGCCGTCGTCGGGCTCGCCCAGCTCATGGTCGTGCTGGACGCGACCATCGTGAACATCGCGCTGCCGTCGGCTCAGGCCGACCTCGGCTTCTCCGACGGCAACCGCACCTGGATCGTCACCGCGTACTCCCTCGCCTTCGGCAGCCTGCTGCTCGTCGGCGGCCGGGCAGGTGACCTCTTCGGCCGCAAGGCCGCCTTCCTGACCGGTGTCACCGGCTTCGCCATCGCCTCAGCCGTCGCAGGCGCCTCCGTCACCTTCGAGATGCTGGTCGCGGGCCGTGCTCTCCAGGGTCTGTTCGGTGCCTTGCTCGCGCCTGCCGCGCTCTCACTGCTGACCACCACGTTCACCGACGCGAGGGAACGCGCCAAGGCGTTCGGCATCTACGGCTCCGTCGCCGGCTCGGGAGCGGCTGTCGGACTGCTGCTCGGCGGCGTCCTGACCGAATACCTGAACTGGCGCTGGACCCTCTATGCCAACCTCTTCATCGCGGCCTTCGCCATCACCGGCGGCTGGCTGCTGCTCGGGGGCGCGGCCCGCGACCGCAGCGCCAAGCTCGACGTCCCCGGGACCGTCCTGGTCACCACGGGCCTGTTCGGCATCGTCTACGGGTTCTCCAACGCGGAGTCCCATCACTGGAGCTCGCCGATGTCCTGGGGCTTCCTCGCTGCAGGTGCCGTACTGCTCACAGTCTTCGCCTGGTGGCAGACCAGGGCGACGCACCCGCTGCTGCCATTGCGGGTACTGCTGGACCGAAACCGCGGGGCGTCCTTCGCCGCCATGCTGATCGCCAGCGCCGGCATGTTCGGCATCTTCCTGTTCCTGACCTACTACCTCCAGCTCAGCCTCGGCTTTTCCGCCATTCAAACGGGCCTGGCCTTCCTTCCCCTGGTCGGTGCTCTCATGCTGAGTGCCAACGCATCGTCGAGCCTCCTGGTGCCGCGCACCGGACCGACGCCGGTGGTGCCGCTCGGCGCCGCCCTGGCAGCCGCCGGAACGCTGGGGCTGACCGCCCTGGGCATGGACAGCACCTACGCGGCCGATGTTCTCCCTCCGCTGCTCGTCGCCGGCCTCGGCCTCGGCCTCGGCCTGATCATGGCCCTCGCCATGCGCACCGCCACCAGCGGTGTGGCCGCCGAGGACGCCGGCGTCGCCTCGGCGACCGTCAACACCATGCAGCAGATCGGCGGCTCCATCGGTACCGCGCTCCTCAACACCCTCGCCGCGAGTGCGGCCACGTCGTACCTGGTCGGCAAGGACCACACCAGCAAGATCGTCCAGGCTCAGGCGTTGCTGGAGTCGTACTCCACCGCCTACGTGTGGTCGGCCGGATTCTTCGCGGTCGGTGCGGTGATCACGTCGCTGCTCTACCGGCGCGGCGCACCGGCCGCTGAAGCGGACGCCATCCAGACGGTGCATGTGTGAGCAGCCGCTGTCATCGATCTCCGGGGGTGATGCGCGTGAACCTCCTTTCTCACCCCGGGACGTCCGGACCGGAGCGGGACGCGGCCGGGCCGTGGCACCAGGCGCGGGCCCACTCGGACACCGCGAAGGCGAGTTGCCGCTGACGGCCGTGCCTGCGTGTTCGTCACTCACGCCGGGGGCGTGCCCCTCGCCGTGGCCGGTGGACCGGTGCCGGCTCTCCGGGCCTGGCGGCCGGGTACGGTCCGGGTGCTCGCGGTGCACCGGCGCTGTCGATCGGCGCAGCGGACCGCGGGAGCCGGCGACCGCTACTGCGGCGCCCGACGAGGCTGCCCACCCAGGCCAGCGCGAAGGCGGCCGGGACGGACACCAGGGCAGGGTTGTTGTGGTCGAACCAGGCCAAGTCCAGGCCCGGGAACATCGCTGCCGGGTTGCCCGAGACCGAGGGGGAGAAGCCGTACAGTCCGATGGCCGTCACCGTGCCGCCGTACACGCTCCAGAGCAGGCCCACCCGGTTGAACGCCTTCCAGTGGAACGTACAGACAAGGGCGGGGGCGATGCCTGACGCGGCCGTCACCACAGCGAGCTGCGACAAAAAGCCTGCCGGCCGGCCCTGCAGCCAGGCGGCCGACGCGATCGCTCCGCTCCCGATGAGCAGAACCGCGACCCGGGCCACAGTGGTTTCCCGGGCGTCATTCGGCGGTCCGGACCGAGCGATCTGACCGTAAAGATCGCGGGAGACGGCCCCGGCGGCGGCCACCGCCGTACCACCGACGACGGCGAGCACGCTGAGGAAGACGGCACAGGCGACCCCGGTGAACAGGACGCTTCCCGTCGACGTGCCGATGCCTCCACCGAGTTCGCCCGCCAGCAGCAGAAGGGCGTCGTCCCCGCTCGACCCCCCGTGCGCGATCGTGCTCGCTCCGACGAGGGCAGCGGCCCCCAGGCCCAGAACCACCACGGCGACCCCGACCATGGCGACCACGCCGACGGCATGGCGCACGGACCTCCGCGCGCTGTCCGTGTCCGGGGCCGCCTGCACGCGGGCGAGGACATGGGGCATGCACGCGCTGCCGAGAATCATCGACAGTTGCGCGCCGAGGAAGTCGACACGCGCAGCCCCCGTGGTGCCGAGCAGCCCACCGGAATCCAGGTACCGGCCTGGAGGACCGCTTCCCTCCTCCGCGGCGGACAGCAGGGAACCGGGGTTTCCGTGGAACTCGACGACGACGGCGAGGGCGGCCGCGCCCAGCGCCGCGAGAACCAGGACCGCCGCCAGAATCTGCACCACGGTGAGTCCCTTGGCGCCGCTGAGCATGCCGCAGACCACGACCAGACTGCCGATCAGTACGGTGCAGACCTGCTCCACCCCGAGCTTGGAGAAGCCAAGAAGCGCCGCTGTGACACTTCCCGCCGCCACGAGTTGCGCGACCAGGAGCGGGACACTGACCGCGAGAGTGACCAAGGCGGCTGCCACTCGAGGAGCGGTCCCGGGCGCCCGAAGCGAGAAGATGTCCCCCAGGGTGTGTGAACCGCTGAGGTGGGCATGCCGGGCGAGCAGGAGCAGCAGGAAGAGCGACAGAACCACGGCACCAGCCATGAGGATGCCGTCCAGACCCGTCACGGCCACTACCCCCGTGATCGTGACCAGCAACGACGTGGAGACGTAGGCGCCGGCCAGCGCCATGCCGCCTGTCCGGGGTGAGTGCCCCTCTGCGCCGACGTAGAACTCCGAGGAGGTGCGGCCGTTGAGGCTGGCGAAGACCGAGATGAAGAGGCAGATGACCATGAAGAGCATGAAGCCGGTCAAGATCAGGCTTTCGTTGCCGGTGACAGCCAGCGAGTGCCCCGTGCTGTCCCTCATCTTCGCCACCCGGTGGCGCAGGCGGCGCGCGTGCCGTGGTTCCGGGATGTGCCCCGGCCCATGACGAACCGCTGTGATGTGCTGCTCATGAGACCCCCAGTGGGAGAGTGGACGACTGACTGTGTGCTTCGTGTCCGGCGGAAGTGGGCGGTGGAGCGCGGGACGGAGCGAGCCGGTGGCCGACCTGGTCGGCCACCGGCTCATCGGCTCACCGCGGTGCGGCCGAGGCTCAGTACGCGATGGTGATGCGGCGCCGGAGGGCGGTTCCGCGTTCCAGTTCGTCGGTCAGGGCGAGGGCGAAGTCGGGGATGGAAATGGTGCTGTTGCCTTCGCTGTCGGTGAGGACCCGGTCATCGCCGAGTCGATACCGGCCGGTGCGTTCTCCGGGCTTGATGACGAGGGCGGGGGAGAGGTACGTCCAGTCGAGGTCCTCGACCGTGCGGAAGACGGCCAGCGCTGCCGCCTGCGCGTATGCGGTGAACTTGTAGGGCTCGGGGAACCCGGGTGTGTCCACGAGCCGGACACCCGGCTCCGCCTCGAGCGTGCCCGCTCCGCCGACGACCAGGAGCCGTCGTACGCCTGCTCCGCGCAGGCCGCGTACCAGCCCAGCCGCGCTTTCGGCGAGCGAGGCGGGGTGGCTGGCGGAGACGGCCGAGACGACCGCGTCGTGCCCGGCGGCCAGTGCTTCCACGGAGTCCGGGTCGGTCGCATCCCCTACGTGGTGCCGGTGAAGCCGTGGGGCGTCCTGTGACGGTCGGTCCCCGGAGCCGCGGGAGACTCCGCTGACTTCGTGACCGCGCTCGGTGAGCTCCCGCGCGACGGCTTGGCCGATGGCCCCCGTGGCGCCGAACAGCAGAACCTTCATCGAGTATGTCCTTCGAAACAGTACGGGCATGCCCGCCTGCCCTGCGGTGTCCGGCCGGCACGTCCTCAACTGGGGACGGGGCGTGGTGTCGGGACACGGCGAGGGGCAGATGGCGTTGCTGGACGTGGATTGCGTCAGCTGGTCAGGGCGCCGTCGCGCAGCTGGGCCGGGACACCGAACTCCATGACCTGGTCGGCGAGTTCGGTGAGTCGGGTGGTGGCGGTGGGGTCGGTGCAGGTGCCGTCGGGGGTGAAGAGGGGGGTGCCGCTGGTGTTGAGGGTGACGCCGAGGGGGGTGGGCCAGCCGCGCATGGCGTGGACGACGGATCGCAGTGAGGTGAGGGTGGTTCCGCAGGCTTGCCAGCCGGCGGCGGTGACGATGCAGCCGACAGCGCGGTCCTGGAAGTAGGGGCGGGTGTCGTCGCGGAGGTCTTCGAGGAGGTCGAGGGCGTTCTTGACGAGGGCGGAGATGCCGCCGTGGTAGCCGGGGGTTCCGATGACGATGGCGTCGGCCCGGCGGACGGTGTCGACGAGGTCGAGCTGGGCGTCGGTGCGTGCCGGGTTGTCGGGTGCGTAGTGGGGCAGGGAGGCGAGGAAGGTGCCGCCGAACTGCCGGGTCTGCGCGCCGCGGGCCGCAGCGGCGCGCAGGGTGGTGGCGATGGCCTGTTCGCTGGAGGAGTGGGGGCGGGTGGTGCCGCCTATTCCGACGACGAGCATGTGGATCACGTGTCCTTGGAGGGGCTGAGCGCCAGCATGTGTGCGGCGTTGTGGTCGAGGATGGCGTCCTTCTCGGCGGCGGTGAGGTCGGCCGAGTTCTTGATCATCTGTACGGACTCGGTGAGGGAGGCGAAGATCGCGTCGCTGCCGAGGAGGATCCGGTCGGGGCCGATGGTCTGCTTCGTCAGCCGCAGGGCCTCGGGGATGTCCTGGACGGAGGTGTCGTACCAGAAGTCACGCAGCAGGCTCATCGGGTCGTCGGGGTCGAGCGGCACCTTCTTGATCCAGTCGAAGAAGCCTCCGCCGACGGCTGCGACGGCGCTCATCTCGATGCCGCGGCGCAGGTTTCGTTCGTAGCGGTGCCACAGGTAGGGCAGGGTGCCGCCGCACAGGGCGAAGACGAACCGGAGCGAGGGGTAACGGGTGGACAAGCCGGACAGGGCGATCCGCAGCGGGGCCAGGGCGACCTGGGTGGGGCTGCCGAGGGCGAACTGGAGGCCGAAGGCGTCGAGTCCGGGGTGGCAGGCGGAGTCGGAGCCCACGGGGTGGACGTAGACGACGGAGTCACGCTCGGCCAGGTGGGCCCAGAAGGGCTCGTAGTCCGGGTGGTCGAGAGGGCGCCCGCCGACGATGCACGGCAGGGCGACGCCGGCGAAACCGAGTTCGTCGAAGACGCGGTCGACCTCGGCGACGGCCCGGTCGGTGTGGGGCAGCGGAACCGAACCGAACGCCTTGAACCGTCCGGAGTGCTTGGCGACGACGTCGGCATAGACGTCGTTGATGTGCCGGGCTGCCCTGGCGGCTCCCCCGGCGTCGGCGACCTCGGTGTTCAGACCGATCGCCGAGAGGATCTGCAGGTCCACTCCCGCTTCGTCCATCTCGGCGAGCCGGGGGGTGAAGTCGTCGCTCTGCCGGCCGGCCGAGGCCAGGTCTGCGCGGCCGAGGGAAACCAGCAGGTCGAGGTAGGAGGCGGGCCAGTAGTGGGCATGGACGTCGATGCGCATGCGTGGCTCCTCAGGCGGTGGGGGTGGTCGGCCGGTGTTCCGCCGCGACCTGTTCGGGGCTGAGCGGGGGGAAGAGCTCGTTGTCGATCTGCGGCAGGACGTGCTGGGTGAACAGGTCGAACGAGCGGTTGATCAGTTCCGGCTGGTAGGGCCCCACCATGAAGCGGACGTTGATGTGCCGCACTCCGCCGCGGTCGTAGGCGCGGATCTGTTCGGTGACCTGTTCCGGCGTGCCGGCCATGATCCACGACGCCACGTGCTTGACGTGCGCGGGGAAGGCGTCCTTCTCCCACGCTTCGGGGTCGACGGAGGCCAGTTCGCGCAGGGACCGGGGGTCGGCCTTGCGGTCGAGCATCGGGGCGCGGCCCGCCATTGCCTCGGCCATGTCCCAGGCTTCGTCCTCCGTTCCGCCGACGAAGACATGCCGGGTGACCAGGGACTTGCGGGTGACGTCGTCGATGAGGGCGTCGTTGTGTCCGGAGGTCTTGAGTCCTTCGCGGTACTGGGCCAGGAGCGAGGCGGCCTGGTCGGGCGGGCACGGGCCGAGGAAGACGGGCAGACCGCGCCGGGCAGCGTCCAGCAGCTTCGCGGGGGTGTTGGTGCCGATGGCGAGTTGCGCTCCGTCACGCCGGTAGGAGACGGGCATGATGCGGCCGGTCAGCGCACCGTGGTCCCACTCGGTGTCCAGGACGATGGGGTCCTTGCCGGCGCTCTGCCGCTGGGCGCGCTGGAGCAGGTCCAGCTTGCTCGCGAAGATCTCGTCGCGGCGCCGCGGGTCGAGGCCGAAGTTCTCGAAGTCGGGCGAGAAGCCCACCCGGCCGGCCGACATGCCCATCAGGAACCGGCCCCGCAGCAGCAGGTCGACGAGGTTGGAGTCCTCGGCCAGGCGCAGCGGGTGGTGGAAGGGGAGTGGGACGATGGTGGTGCCGAAGTGCGTTTCGCTCAGGTGGGGGGCGAGGCGGGCCGCCATCAGCAGGGGGTTGCTGTAGGGCTCGTACCCGTTGAAATGCTGTTCGCCGAAGGTGACCATCGCGAACCCGTGGTCCGCGCAGCGGATCGACTGCTCGATGCACAGGTCGATCAGGGGACTGTCCTGCTGGGGGCCGTAAGCCATCGGGCCCATGAAGACGGAGATGTGCATGGATTCTGTTCCTCTTGCCGAAGTGGTACGGGGTCAGCGGACCTTGCGGACGGGGACGATGGACACCGCGCTGAGAACCGCGAAGGCCGCGCCGGCGGTGAAGAGCATCAGGTAGTTGCTTCCGGGCTCACTGGCCAGGGACCCGAAGCCGATGGTCAGGAAGAGAGGGGCGATGGCCGGCGCGAACGACTGCGGCAGGAGGTTGGCCACGTTGATGACGCCCAGATCCTTCGCGGCATCCCGCTTGCGGTCCGGCAGGACGTCGGTCACCAGTGCCAGGTCGACAGCGAAGTAGATGCCCTGCCCCAGACCGATCAGCACCATGCCGACGAAGTACGCGGGCAGAGCGGTGGACACGGCGAGGACGAGCAGGCCGGCTGCAGCGGTCGCCGCAGCCGCCATCACGAACACCTTGCGGCGGCCGGTGCGGTCCGACAACGGACCGAACACGGCGCTACCCACCACCACAACCGCGGTCTGCGCCAGAACGCCCAGGGGGATGACCGCGGTGGCCCGTGACTCGGTGAGGCCGAGCTGTTCGGTGAGGTAGAAGACCTGGTAGTTCAGGACGGATGCGATCGCCAGGAAGATGGCGAACCTGCTCAGCCAGGCCCAGGCGAAGTCAGGATGCCGACGTGGACTGAAGGTGAAGCTGCGCAGCAGTTCACCCCAGTTCAGCGGAGGGCGCTCGGAGGCGGCCAGAGTCCGGTCCTTGAGGGTCAGGCACATGACGCCCACGGCTATGAGCATGACGGCGCCCGGCACGACGACGGCCGCGACAGCCGACACGTTGTTCAGGGCTCCGCCCACACCGGCACCCACGGTGGCGGCCAGCGCCTGGGCGACTCCCAGCACCCCGGACATACGGCCACGGGCCTGCGGTGGCACATGGTCCGGCATCACGGCCATCATCGCGGCCAGCACGGCGTTGCAGCCGGTCTGGGCCAGGCACCACCCGGCCAGTAGAAGGGGGATGCCGCCGGCCACGGCCACCAGCACCAGGCCGGCGAAGCCGACGAGCGCACCGGCCAGCAGGATGGGACGCCGCATACCGAACCGCGAGGTGCAGCGGTCCGACAGCCGACCGGCCAGGGGATTGGCGATCAGCCCGAAGACGGCAGCGACCCCGAGCACGAGCGAGAGCGTCCCGGTCTTGCTGTGGGGCGCAAGCTCAGAGACGCGGATCTGCAGCATGATCATGATCGGCGTCAGGAAACCGACCCAGAGCCCGAAATAGCCGAGGCTGAAGGAAAAGACGAAGCGGGCCCCCAACCGAGGCGAAGCCTCAGGAGGCACTGCGGTGGTGCTCACTGCGGATGACGAGGTCAAGGCGGCTCTCCTATGACCAGGATGTGAAAAGGAACGGACGCCGGAGTGGCCCGTTGGTGCTACCTTTCATCAGCGTCAGCGCATAGGGAACACGAAATCATCGATCGCACCTATCGACGCCATCTATAAGTCGTGAGGGCAGTGACATGGACCTGCGTGGAATCGATCTGAATCTTTTGCTGTCGCTGGACGCCCTACTGACCGAGCGGAGCGTGAGCCGGGCCGCGAACCGCATGAACCTGAGCCAGCCCACCCTGTCGGCGTCACTGGCGCGGCTGCGACGACACTTCAACGACGAACTGCTGCACCGCGTAGGCAACCAGTACACGCTCACCCCACTCGCCGAACGGCTCGCCGCGATGACCGGCGACGTACTCAACGGAGCCGAGCGGATCTTCGCCAGCCAAGCCCGCTTCGACCCCCTGACGTCTCAGCGCCAGTTCACCCTCCTCACAACCGACTACGGACTCGCCGAAGCCACGGCCGCCCTGTGCGCCGCACTCGACCGCCAGGCACCGAGGATGAAGGTGCGGCTCCGCCACATCACGCCGGAATTCGCCGAGCGCGGAGCTGAGGGCCTGCGCACCGTGGACGGTCTCCTGATGCCGCACGGCTACCTGCCCGACATGCCGCACCTGGACCTGTACCGGGACCGCTGGGTATGCGTCGTCTCCGCCGACAACACCCAGGTCGGCGACGAGCTGACCATGCACAACCTGGCCACACTGCCCTGGGTGGACGCGTTCGGCGGCCCCGGTGGGAGCACCCCGGCGGCACGGCAGCTGCAGCTGCTCGGCGTGGAGCCGAACGTACAGATCTTCGCCGACAGCTTCCTCGGCGTACCTTTCCTCGTCACTGGCACCAACCGCGTAGCTCTCCTGCAGGAACGTATCGCCCGTCGCATCGCCGAACGGCCTGACCTGCGCATCCTCGAATGCCCCTTTGATGCCGTACCGCTGGTGGAAGCCTTTTGGTGGCACCCCGTGTACACGCACGATCTGGAACACACCTGGCTACGCAACCTTCTGCCGCAGGTCTTCCCAGATGCATGAGCCCAGTTCTGCAGTGGGCCCTATCGTGTGCGCCGACCTCCATCAGGATGAGACCGCCTGGGCGGCCGGTCCCGTTCCCGCTGCGCCGTCCGCAAGAGAGGGGCGGGGACAGGAGAAGATGACCTCTAGAAGATGACCTCTAAGGGAGAGGCGGCTTGGCTACGGGTGCGGGGTCCGCGTCGACGCGTTGGGGATAGCGGTGCAGGACCTGCTGGGCCACGCGCTGGGCGAGCAGCGCCTCGATGCGGAACTGCTCGAGGGGTTCGGCGGTGACCTGCCAGGTACCGGTCCGTGTCCCACCATGCCGACTCGCGACCAACCGCCGTCGCCCCTGGGAGAAGCCCAAGTCAACCTCCCTACGACCGCGCCGCACGGGGCAATGATCACGGTGGGTACGTGACGAGGGTTATGTCTTCACTCTGGTGATGGAGCCTCTGCACCGACTGAGTGTGCACAAGGCCGCTGTTTGATTGCTGGCTTCCGCACGTGGCGTGCGGTGGGTCTGCGGGTGGCCGTACCGGATCAGTAGTCGGCGGGGCAGTACAGTGGCGCCGTGTCCGCGTCGGCCTTGGTGACCAGGCGGATCGGCGTGTGGTCGATCTTCTCCGCCGCCCTGTCGCGCAGCAGGGCGATGGTGTTGCGGACGGCCAGTTCACCGGTGTTCCCGGCCGAGTTGGACACCGTCGCGGAGAAGCGGCCGTCCTTCAGCGCGGCGAGGGCTTCGTCCGTGCCGTTGACCGTCACTATCCTGACCTTGTCGGCCCCGGCCGCGTCGAAGGCCTTGCGGGCGGCGAAGGCCATCTGCTCATTGGCGACGAAGGCGTAGTCCAGTTCAGGGTGGGTCCGGGCCATGGTGGTGGCGACCTTTCCGGCCTTGGCGGCGTCGAACATGCCGGGCTGCTCGTCGACGACCTGGGCGTTTGCGGGCAGGGCTTCGGTGAAGCCGTCGGTGAGCAGGTCGGAAGCGGCGCCGGGTGCTCCCGCGATGACACCGACTTGCACGTCCCGGCCCGCCGCGTCGTCGGCGACCCACTGGGCGTCCAGCTGCCCGACGGCCTCCAGGTCGACGAGTACCGCGCCCAGGATGTCATCCGGGTTGGTGCTCACAGAGGTAAGGAAGATAGGGATGTCCGCGTTCCTGGCCTTCTCGATGTCGCGCTTCAGGGCATTCGTGTCCACGGTCTGCAAGATGATCGCGTCGACCTCTCGCATGATCATCTCCTCGATGTTGGCCAGTTCGGTGGCGGCGTCCTGGTTGGAGTTGGCGGTGACCAGCCTCGCGAAGTTGTTCTTGGCGGTGATCTCCACGGACCGCTGGAGGCAGGTGTGGAACTGGCTGTCTCCGCCATTGACGAATCCGAGGGTGAGTGGGCCGTCGTCGGCGGCGTCAGAGTCGTCCGGGTAGAGGCCGCAGCCGCTGAGCAGCAGGCCGACGCCGAGGAGCAGAACATGAGTGGCTCTTCGGTGGCGCGAGGGCGTAGGCATGGCTGGGCCGCCTTTCCGGGGGCGTACTGGGGAGCGTCCGATGCATCCGTTCACCGCCCATTGCAGAGGCGGCTTTCGCGCGTGGTGGCTGCGGCTCCTGCAGTCACGCGACGGCGCAGACGGTACAGCCGTTTGAAGGGCCTTCACCCTGTCCGGGAGCGCAAGGTAATCCTGCGCGGTTCGCTTGGCGCTCGGCAGTTCGCGGGTGTCCAAGGGCAGCGCGGGCAACCGCCGACGGTCTGGTCGACCTGATCGTCGGCGGCATGTGCACGGTGCCTGTCACCCCCCGCCGCTGAAAGGCGGCGGGAGGTGATGGTGGTGTACGGAGACGTCAGTGCGCGAGGCGGATCCGAGTGATGGTGTCCTCGGTCGCGGTGGCCCCGGACTTGTCGACCACGTAGGCGGTGCCGTCGGCGATCTCCACGTGGTTCGGGTTGGCGCCGGTGGCGATGGTCTCCTCGATCACGCCCTTCTTCACGTCGACCCGTGTCACGTTCGCGTCGGTGCGGTTGACCACCAGCACGTCGCCGGAGCGTTCGTCGGTGGCCACGGACAGGGCGCCGACGCCGGTCGCCACGGACTTGGTGACGACGCCCTTGCGGAGGTCGACCACGGACAGGGTGCCCGAGGTCTGGTCGGCGGTGTAGGCGGTCCTGCCGTTCCTGGACAGCGAGACCGAGATCGGGCCGTCGCCGGCCGGGAGGAAGCGCGGGGTCGCGGATCCGCGCCGCAGCTCGATCAGGCGGTCGTTGTTGAGGTCGGCCGCGTAGAGCGCGCCGGTCTTCTCGTTGACGGTCAGGCCGGTGGGGCCGGCACCCTCGACGGTGACGCGCTCCTTCTCCTTCAGGGTCTTCGTGTCGAAGGCGACGAGGGCGCCGTCGCCGAATGCGCTTGCCCACACGGTGTTGTGCTTCTCGTCGACGACGA
This sequence comes from Streptomyces sp. NPDC111628, assembly GCF_055635195.1. NCBI lineage: Bacteria > Bacillati > Actinomycetota > Actinomycetes > Kitasatosporales > Streptomycetaceae > Streptomyces > Streptomyces sp. NPDC111628. The sequence goes on from NZ_JBVKBZ010000002.1 coordinate 811,259, forward strand.
TCTCGCGGGCGTGGTTGACGTTCGGCAGGCTGGCGAGGTGCTCCCCGGTGCGCTGGCTGTAGACGGATACGGTGTTGTTGCGGGTGTTGGTCGTCCAGACGGTGTTGTGCTCGTCGTCTACGGCGACGCCGTAGACCGCCTCGACGGCGCCGGTAGTGGTGTCGGTGACAGGCGGGGTGAGGTCGGCCTTGATCTCCAGGGTCTTCGGGTCGACCTTCAGCAGATGGGACTCGGTGACCGGCGGGCGGCCGACGGCGGCGGTGACCCACAGCGCGTCGTTCCGCTCGGAGTAGGAGGACTGGTACAGGCCCTTGGTGAGCTTGGCGGTGGCGACCTGCGAGCCGGTGGAGTGCGCGGAGGCGGTGCCCGCCAAGGTCAGGGTGCTGCCCGCGGCGACGGCCACAGCGGCGGCAGTGGCTACCGCGGTACGGCGGCGGATGGGGGTGACAGGGATGGACATGGTGGTGAAGCTCCCTTTCTCGGGGATCAACGGACAACTGCACAGGGACAAGTGGCTCGGGTGGCTGCCCGGAGGGCGGCGGTCAGGCGTTCGCGCCGGGGCCTGCGGCGGGACTGCCGACGCTGCGGCGGCGGACGACGAAGTACGTGGTGGCTGCAGCCCCCGCAGCGCCGCGGCCGCGGCGGCGGCCGCGGACCAGGCGATCGTGGTGTAGGAGACAGGCTCTCCACGGACGCCGCTGTCAGAGTCTGACGGCGGCGCCCCTGGGGCGGCGCACAGGGCGCCCATGGCCAGGGTCGCGCTGACGGTCGGGGGGACCACGCGGCTCAGCCGGACACCGGAGGGCGCAGCGGATCTGTCAGAGGTCATGCGGGCTGCTCCTGGCAGGCAAAACGTCACGGAGGAGGACGTTCGAGAGAGAGGACACGTCGGGGCGGCGACAGCCGGCGCGGAACACGACGTGCGATCTAGTAAGGTAAGGCTAACCTAAGCTATAGGTCATGGACAGTCAATTGAGATCCGCACCCACGCACCTCCCAAGGCCTCCGGAGAACACCCCTGACAACCCGCCCCGCCTGCCCCGGCCGCATCCGGTGCCCCGCCTCGCCAGGCCGGCGTGCACGCTGCCCGGGCCGGGTGGCGAGGACACCTTCTGGGCAGACGTGCGGGCCCGCGGTGGTACGCCCCTGGTGGGCCCCGACCCGCGCGGCAGCGCCGACCACCGGGCGGTGACGTTCCTGTGGCGCGGCACTGCCACCACCCGGGCAGTCCAGGTACTGCCGAACAAGCTCGGCGACCCGCGCGACCCCGACGGCAACCTCATGGAACACGTCCCCGGCACGGACGTCTGGCACTGGACCCTGCGTCTGAGGCACGACTGGCGGGGTACCTATGACCTGTACGTCGACGAAGGCGACGGTCCGGGCCCGGGAACGCTCGCGTACCAGCGCCGTCTGCGCACCCTGCGCCGCACCGACCCCTTCAACCCCCGCACGCTGCCTCATCGCTGGCAGGCGGACCCGGTGTCGTACGCCGAACTCCCGGCCGCCCCGCACGCGGTGGACTGGGAGCCGCGGCCCGGCGTTCCGCGCGGGACCGTCACGGAGTACACCGTGGGGAGTAACCGCCTCGGCGGTTCCCGCCGGGTCTGGCTGTACGAACCGCCTGCCGCAGTGCGGGAGTCGGAGCGGCTGCCGGTGCTGGTACTGCTCGACGGCGAGCACTGGCAGCCCCGCCTCGGGCTCTCCCACCTCCTCGACAACCTCATCGCGGACGGCCGGGTCCCGCCGGTCGCCGCCGTACTGCCGGATGCCGTGGACGAGGCCACTCGCTGGGCCGAACTGTCCTGCCGGCCCGAGTACGTCGACTTCCTCGCGGGCGAGCTGCTGCCGTGGGCGGCGGGACACCTGCCCCTCAGCGACGATCCGGCGCGCACCGTGATCGCCGGGCAGAGCCTCGGCGGGCTCACCGCCGCATACGCCACGGTGGCGACACCGCACCGCTTCGGTAACGCCCTCGTCCAGTCGGGCTCGTTCTGGTGGCCGGTAGGGCCGGACACGGAGTGGCTCACCCGGACACTCGCCGGTATGCCCCGGCTTCCGGTGCGGTTCCGGCTCTCCTTCGGCACACAGGAATGGGTGGCCCTGCCCGCCGCGCGCAGGCTGCGCGACACCCTGACGGCCCTCGGCTACCACGACTCCTCCTACCGGGAGTTCAACGGCGGTCACGACTACCTCTGCTGGCGTACGGAACTGGCGGACGGCCTGGTGGAACTCCTGGGCCGCTGAGCCTGGCTTGGGGGTCACTCCCGGCCCCCATCGCTCGGTGCACACACCGCCCGTGCGGTGCGGGGCCGAAGCGGGGCGTCCAGCCGGACGGGACCGCTCGCCACGCGGGCCACCGGGACCGGTGTCCCGCGGCGCTCTCCAGCAGCAGGTGCCCCTCCCAGCCGTCGTCGGTTCCGGACTCGAAGGGGCCGGCCGGTTCCGGAGTCATGCATCCAGCTCCTTCAGCCGGGCGGCCAGGACCGTTGCGACGTCGTCGAGGTTCCGGTCCCGCATCAGCTGCGGGTGGGTGCAGTCGAGGTCGTGGTTGTCGACGGCGCCGGTGACGTGCGGCCGCCAGGACTCGCTGGTCAACCAGTCCTCGGTGCGCGGGGCGGCGGCCGTGAAGAACAGCACGTCGCCGTCGTACGGGCGGTGTTCGTGCTCGCGCATCATGCGGGCGTGGTTGGGCACGATGTCGACGATCCGGGACAGGGTGCGGTCGGTCAGTCCGGCCAGCGGGCTGCCTGCCCGGCGCAGCGTGGCGAGCACGTCCTGTCGGGTGCGTTCGCCGGTGCGGTCGAAGCCCGCCATGCGCAGGACGGCCGTCAGAGCGTCGCCCTCCTCGGGAGCAGGCCGATCGCGCCACTGCTCGGAGGGGAAGGCGTCCAGCAGCGCGAGGAGTTCGACCTCCTCGCCGGCCTCCTGGAGCAGTACGGCGACCGTGTGCGCGAGGACGCCGCCGACCGACCAGCCCAGGAGGCGGTACGGGCCGTGCGGCTGGACCTCGCGGATCCGCTCGGCGTAATCCTCGGCCTCCTCCTGGAGCGTGCGCGGCAGGGCCTCGTCCCCGGTCAGGCCGCGGGCCTGGAGCCCGTACACCGCCTGCCGCGGTCCGAGCCGCGCGGCGAGTCCCGCGTAGCACCAGGCGAGGCCGCCTGCCGGATGGATGCCGAACAGTGGCGTCCGGTCGCCCTCGGTGCGGAGCGGCAGGACGACGCCGAGGGCGTCCCCTGCGGCCGGTGCGGCGGCGTCCAGCCGGGCGGCGAGCGCGGCGGGCGTCGACGCCTCGAACAGGGAGCCGAGGGTCAGCTCGGCATCGAATTCCTCGCGGACCCGGCCGACCAGGCGCACCGCGAGCAGTGATGTCCCGCCCAGGTCGAAGAACGCGTCGTCGGGACCGATCCCCTCCACACCCAGCACCTCGGCGAACAGGCCGGTCAGCGCTTCCTCACGGGCGGAGGCGTACGGCCGTCCGCCGGCGCCGCCGGCGAACACGGGGGCGGGCAGCCCACGCCGGTCCAGCTTGCCGTTCGGTGAGAGCGGGAAGGCGTCCAGTGCGACGACGGCCGCCGGGACCATGTGCTCGGGCAGCTCCCGGGCCAGCGCCGCCCGGACCCCGGCCGGATCGGCGCCGCCGGTCACGTAGCCGACGAGCCGGTCGTCACGGACCAGGGCGCACGCCGCGTCCACGCCGGGACGGGCGGCCAGCGCCGCCTCGATCTCGCCGAGTTCGATGCGCTGGCCACGCAGCTTGACCTGGTGGTCGGTGCGGCCGAGGTACTCGACCTCGCCCTTCTCCGTCCACCGGGCCAGGTCTCCGGTGCGGTACATCCGGGTGCCGGCCGGACCGAAGGGGTCGGCGACGAACCGGGCCGCGGTCAGCTCCGGTCGGCCCAGGTAGCCGTCGGCGAGCTGCGTGCCCGCCAGGTACAGCTCACCGGGGACACCGGGCGGGCAGGGCTGGAGAGCGGCGTCCAGGACGTACAGGCGGGTGTTCCACACCGGCCGCCCGATGGGGACCGGGCCCCGGTCCGCCGGGTCGCACGCGTGGTACGTCACGTCGACGGCGGCCTCGGTCGGCCCGTAGAGGTTGTGCAACTGCACGCCGGGCAGGGCGCGGGCGAACGCGGACGCGGTCTCCCGAGGGAGGGCCTCGCCGCTGCAGAACACCCGGCGCAGCACCGCCGCACAGCCGGAGGCCTCCGGGGTGCCCAGGAACACCTGAAGCATCGACGGAACGAAGTGGCAGGTGGTGACGTCCTGTTCGCGGATCAGCCGGGCCAGGTGGATCGGGTCCTTGTGGGCGCCGGGCTCGGCGACGACCAGCGTCGCGCCCTCGCGCAGCGGCCAGAAGAACTCCCAGACCGACACGTCGAACGACGACGGGGTCTTCTGGAGCACCCGGTCCGCGGCCGTCAGCCCGTACTCGTGCTGCATCCACCGCAGCCGGTTGTCGATCGCCCGGTGCGGCACGACCACGCCCTTGGGGCGGCCGGTGGAACCGGAGGTGTAGATGACGTACGCGGGATGGGCGGGGGTGAGGGCGCGGGCCGGGTCGGTCCAGGGGTACGACGACACGTCGAGTCCGTCCAGTACGACCATCTCGGCGTCGGTGCCGTCGGGGAGGCGGCCGGCGCGGTCGGTGACCGCGCACACCGGTGCCGCGTCCCGCAGCATGTACGTCAGGCGGGCCGCCGGGTAGTCCGGATCCAGCGGCAGATACGCCGCGCCCGCCTTCAGCACCGCGAGCAGGGTCACGATCAGCTCCACCGAGCGCGGCACCGACACCGCCACCAACGTGCCCGGCCCGGCGCCCAGGGCCTGGAGGTGCCGGGCGAGCCGGTTGGCGCGGGTGTTCAGCTCCGCGTAGGTCAGTGTGGTGTCCCCGAGGACCAGCGCGGTGGCGTCAGGGGTACGGGCGGCCTGCGCCTCGATCGGTCCGATGAGCGTGGTCGGCGGTAGTGGCCGCTCCGTGCGGTTGAACTCGTCGACGACGAGGCCGACTTCCGCCGAGGTCGCGGCGGTGTGCACCGCGAGGGGCTGCTGCGGGTCGGTGTCGGCCAGCCGGTCCAGCAGGTGCAGGAAGCGGTCCTGGTGCGCGGCGAGATCGGAGTGCTCGTACAGCGCGGGGTTGCCGTCGTGGTCGACGCGCAGGCCCCGGCCGTCGGCGCGGTCGTAGACGTTGACCGTCAGGTCGTCCACCGGGCCGGCCGACAGGTTCCTCGCCCGGGCGGGGGCGCCCGCGAAGCCCACACCGTAGTCGAAGGGCATGACGTTGACGAGCGGGCCGACCAGCGCCCGGCCCTCGCCGAGCAGGCCCAGGTCGCGGCGGATGTCCTCGTAGCGGTAGCGCTGGTGGCGGCGGACCTCGCGGACGCCGAGCACCACCCGCCGGACCAGTTCGGCGAAGGTCTCCTCGGGGAAGACGGCCAGCCTGAGCGGCAGTACGTTCATGACCATGCCGGGCACGCGCAGCGCCACCGAGCCCATGCGGCCCATCATCGGCAGGCCCAGCACCACATCGGTACGGGCGGTGGCGCGGGCGGTGTACAGGGCCTGCGCGGCGATCAGCACGTCCGGCCAGGTCGCGCGGAGCCGGGCTGCGAGGTCCTTGAGCCGCCCGGTGGAGTCGGGGGAGAGGTGGGCGGTGCGGCGCAGGAAGGTGCGGGACGGCAGCGCACCGCGGCCCGCGAGCCGTGCTGCCTCCGGCCGGTCGGCGAACGCCTCGGCCCAGTACGCCCGGTCGGCCTCGAACGCGGCCGACTCCCGGTAGGCGGCGTCGTCCGCGACCAGGTCGGCCAGGTGGCCGAAGTCGCGTGGGGCGGGTTCCTCGCCGCGGACGAGCGCCGAGTACACCTCGGCGGTGCGGCGCACCAGGAGCGAGTAGCCGTAGCCGTCCATGACGAGGTGGTGGATGCGTTGGTACCACAGCCACCGCTCGGCGCCGACCCGGAACAGTGCGTGGTGGAACAGCGGCCCGGAGGACAGGTCGAACGGCTCCGCGAGGTCGGCACGCATCCACGCCACGGCCTCCGCCTCGGTGCCCGACTCGCGGACTGTCAGCGGCATTTCGGTCGTGTCGGGCACGCGCTGCACGGGGCCGTCCGGGGCGTCCTCGATCCGGACCCGAAGCGCTTCGGCCTCGTCCGCGACCAGGCGCAGAGCGCGGGCGAACAGCACCGGATCGAGCGGACCGTCGATCTCCAGGTACTCGGCGGTGTTCTGCGCGGGACTGAGCGGGTCCAGGGCCTGCGCGAACCACATGCCCGACTGGGCCGCCGTCAGGGGCAGGACCCTCATACCGCCCCCAGCAGGGGCGCCCACGCCTCGATGGCGGGCCGCTCGGCGAGGTCGGCGAAGGAAGCGGTCACGGCGTGCTCGCGGCGCCAGCGTTCCAGGAGCGTCATGACGCGGATCGAGTCGAGACCGTGGTCGACGAGGTTCTCGTCCACGGGTATGTCCGCCGGGTCCTCACCGAGGCAGTCGGCGACGTCGGTGCGTATCCGCTCAACGGTCAGCGTCATGAGTCAGTCCTTCGTCACAAGCGCGTCGGTGGTGGTGACGACCGCGCAGCGGCCGGCGGCGTAGCGCAGTGCCATGTCGTGGTCGGCGCGGGAGAAGTCGGCGACGGCGTCGGCGACGACGAACGCCTGGATGTCCCGCTGCCAGGCGTCGGCGGCGGTCATCAGCACGCCGATGTGCGCGTACACGCCGGCGACGACGATCTGGTCGCGCCCCCGCTCGCGCATCAGGTCCGCCAGCCCGGTGCGGACGAACGCGCTGTACTTCCACTTGGTGAGCACCGTCTCCCCGTCCTCGGGGGCGACCTCCTCGGGCGCGGCGAGCCGCTCCGGGTCGTCGGGGACGCCGGGGCCCCAGAAGTCGAGCTGGAGGCCGCGCTGTTCGGGGGTCTGACCGCCGCGCTGGGCGGAGTGGACGACCGGTACGCCGAGGCGGCGGCACTCCTTCAGCAGGCGGGCGGTGTTGCCGAGCATTCCGGTCAAGGGCTGCTCGCCGGCCGGGAAGGCGCCGAGGAAGTGCTGCTGGAGGTCGTGCACGAGCAGGACGGCACGCGCCGGGTCCACGGTCCAGGACACGCGGTTCGCCGGGAGTTCGTCCGGTTCCGGGAGCGGATAGGGGGCGATGGCGGGAAGTGCCATGGGGGAGGTGCCTCTCGATACGGTCAGGACTGTCCGGCGGCGGATCGCAGCTGCTTCTTGCTGATCTTGCCGACGCCGGTCTGCGGGAACTCCTCGACGAACTCGACGCGGTCGGGGACCTTGTAGGCGGCGATGCCGCGCTCGCGGACGAACCGCTTGATCGCGGCCGGCCTCAGTGGTTCGGCGTCCCCGCGCAGGATCACGTAGGCGAGGGAGCGTTCGCCGAGGTACGCGTCGGGCACCGAGACCACCGACACGTCGTGCACCGACGGGTGGGCGAGGATGATGTTCTCGACCTCCTCCGGTGCGATCTTCTCGCCGCCCCGGTTGATCTGGTCCTTGGCCCGGCCCTCCACCACGAGGTGCCCGCCGGGGAGGCGGCGCACGATGTCGCCGGTGCGGTAGAAGCCGTCCTCGGTGAAGGACCGCCGGTTGTCCTCGGGGGCCCGCCAGTAGCCGCGGATGGTATAGGGGCCGCGGGTCAGCAGATGCCCGAACTCGCCCTCGGGGACGTCCTCGTCCTCGTCGTCGACGATGCGGATCTCGTCGTCCGGGGAGATCGGCCTGCCCTGTGTGGTGACGACCGTCTCGGTGTCGTCGTGCAGCCGCGTGTAGTTGACCAGGCCCTCCGCCATGCCGAACACCTGCATCAGCCGGCAGCCGAGCGCGGGCTCCAACCGGCGGGCGGCCTGCTCGCTGTACTTGGCGCCGCCGACCAGCGTCAGCTCCAGGCTGGACAGGTCGTGCTCGGCGGCCGGAGCGGCCTCGGTCCACACCAGGGCCAAGGGCGGCACCAGGGCCGTCATGGTGATCCGCTCGGCCTCGATCAAGGGGAACACGGTGCCCGGGTCGGGCTTCGGGGCGAGCACCACCGTGCCACCCGCGTACAGGACGCCCAGCCAGCCCGGTGAACTCATCGGGAAGTTGTGCGCGGCGGGCAGCGCGACGAGGAAGCGGGTGCCGCCGTCCACGCCGCAGATCTCGTCGGAGCCACGCAGCGAGTACATGTAGTCGTCGTGGGTGCGCGGGATCAGCTTGTTCAGACCCGTCGTCCCGCCCGACAGTTGGAGGAACGCCAACTCGTGCGGCGCAGGCCCGTCGAACGGACCGGACGGCTCGCACGGCACCTCGCGCAGCGCCGTGTGCTCACCGGGGTCCCCGGCCACGAACACGTGCCTCAGGCCAGGCGTCCGCTCCCGCATCCGCGCGGCCAGGTCCCGGTGGTCGAAACCGGCGTGCGTGTCGGGGACGACGTAGGCGACGGCCTCGGTGAAGGAGCAGAAGTGGGAGATCTCCGTCTCGCGGTGCGCGGGCAGCGCGTACACCGGCAGCGCGCCGATGCGGAACAGGGCGAAGACCACCTCGACGAACTCGCCGATGTTCGGCAGCTGTACGACGACCCGGTCGCCCTTGGCGATGCCGCGGGTCAGGAACCCGGCGGCGAGGCGGTCGGCGCGTGCGTCCAGCTCGCGGTACGTCCAGGTGCGCCGCTCGGGTGCCGGGTCGACCAGGGCGATCCGCTCGGGGTGGGCGGCGGCCCGCTCGCGCAGCATGCCGCCGAAGGTCTCGCCGCGCCAGTGACCGGCGGCCCGGTAGCGTGCGGCGAACTCGGCCGGCCAGGTGGGGGCGTCCACACCGGGGGTGAGGGTCACAGCGCTGCTCCTACGGCGTGCAGGAAGGTACGGAACTTGGCGGCGGTCTCCGCGGTCTCGGCCTCCGGTGTGGACGCGGCCACGACCCCGGCGCCGGCGAAGAGTCGCAGGCTGGTGCCCTGGGCCTCGGCGCAGCGGATGGTCACCACCCACTCGCCGTCGCCGTCGGCGTCCTGCCAGCCGACCATGCCGGTGTAGGCGCCGCGGTCGAAGGGCTCCGACTCGGCGATCACCCGCCGGGCCAGCTCGGTGGGCGTGCCGCAGACCGCCGGGGTGGGGTGCAGGGCTGACGCCAGGTCGAGGGCGGTGGTGTCCGGGGCGGAGACCTCGCCGGTGACCGTGGTCGACAGGTGCCACATGGCGGCGGTGCGCACCAGCGTGGGCCGCGCCGGCACGTCGAGCGTGGTGCAGAACGGTGCCAGCGCCTCCTGTACGGCGGCCACGACGACGGCGTGTTCGTGCAGGTCCTTCTCGGACTCCAGCAGGGCGACCGCGCGCCGCACGTCCTCGGCGAGGTCCGTACTGCGTGGCGCGGAGCCCGCGAGGGGGTTGGCGGTGAGCCGGCCGCCCCGGCGGGAGACCAGCAGTTCGGGGCTGGCGCCGATCAGGGTGCGGCCGGGACCGCTCGGCACGGCGAAGGTGTATCCGGCGGGGTCGCGGCGGGCCAGGCGGCGCAGCATGGCCGGCAGGTCCGGTTCCCGGGCGGAGGTCAGCTCCAGGGTGCGGGCGAGGACGACCTTGTCGAACTCCCCGGCCCGCATCCGTGCCACGGCGGCGGCGACCGCCTCGCCGTAGTGTCCCGCGGCCGGGACCTCTCGGACCTGCCACTCGGGACGGTCTGCGTCCTCGGGCACGGGCAGCGCGATCAGAGGGTCCTCGCGCAGTGGCGGCGCCCAGCGCACCGAGTCGGGCACCGCCAGCGCGGCCGGGGCGTCAGGGGCGAAGGGCAGTGCCCCCACGACCACCGGTGCGGGTGAGCCCGGGCGGCGCAGCGCCTGCAGCGCTTCCCGTACCCGCCTGGCCGGCGGGCGCGAGTCGTCGGGTAGCTCGGCGGCGGTGCCGCGTCCGAGGAGGGTGCGGTGGGGGGTGGCGAGGAAGCGGTCGGTCGGGGGTCGGTAGGACTCCAGCAGCGCGGTGGCGGCGCCGGGGGTGACCGGTGTGCCGGTGGGCCGGTGCAGGGGTTCGTGCAGGGGTTCGTGCAGGGAAAGGGACATGGCTGTCTCCAGGGGGAGGACGTGTGCCGGAGGCCCGGGTCAGGCCCGCAGGGTGGCGCCGCCGTCGACGTACAGGTCGTGCATGGTGATGTGCCGGGCGCGGTCGGAGGCCAGGAAGACGACGGCGTCGGCGATGTCGGAGGGGTCGGCGATGCGGCCGAGCGGGATGCCCGTGCGGTAGGACACCAGGTCGCCCTCGACCACCCGCCGGGCGGATGCCTCCTCCTCGCCCGAGGTCCACAGGGCGCGCTGCATGTCGGTCATGGTCGAGCCGGGGGAGACGGTGTTGCAGCGCACGCCCTGCCGCGCGACTTCCAGGCCCAGACACTTGGTGAACATGACCGCGGCGGCCTTGGAGGCCGCGTAGGCGGCGAGGCCCGCGCGGGGGATGCCGCCCGCGTTGGAGGCGACGGTGACGATGCTGCCGCGGCCGCGCCCGGTCATCCGGCGGGCGGCGGCGCGTGAAACGTGGAACACCCCGGTGGTGTTGACCGCGAAATGCGCCGCCCAGTCCTCGTCGGTGAGGTCGGCGACGGGTCCGTCGCGCAGGATCCCGGCCACGTTGACGGCGATGTCCAGCGGGCCGAGGGTGTCCTCGGTCTCGGCCACCAGCGTCTCCACCGCGGTGGCGTCGGTGACGTCCAGCTGCCGGGGGATGACCGACTCACCGTGCCGTGCGGCGAGTGTCTGCACTCCCGCGCGGTCGAGATCGGTGGCGACCACGCGCACGCCCTCGTCGACGAGGGCGGTGACCACCGCCGCGCCGATGCCCCGGCCCGCCCCCGTCACGAGGGCGAGCCGGCCGTCGAGTCCGGGCGTCACGGGGCGAGCGCCTTCGTCACGTCGTCCAGGACGATCCGGGCGGCCAGCGGGCCGCCGGCGCTGTTCCAGGCGGAGCCCTGGACGACCACGACGTGGCCCTCCCGCTCGGCCTTCAGCCTGCTGAAGTTGGGCACCTTCCGGGCCTCGGCGTACGCCTTCTCACCGTCGGCCTTCTCGCCCAGGGTGCCGAAGAACAGCCAGTCGCCGTCGATGGTGGAGAGCTTCTCCAGACTGACCGGCTCACTGTGGCCGGTGCCCACGCCCTGCTGGTCCTTGGGCCGTTCAAGGCCCAGGGCGGTCAGGGTGGCGCCCACGTGGCCCACACCACGGCCGACCGCCGACGGAGCCTTGTTCTGCCAGCGGATCACGCTGACGACCGCTCCTGCGTTGTCGCCGAGCTTCGCCTTGGTCGCCGCGACGTCGGTGTCGAAGCCGGTGAGGAACTTGTCGGCCTCGGCCTTCCGGTTCAGCGCGTCGGCCGTGGCGGTGAACGCCTTCTTCCAGTCCTCGTTCAGCTTGGCGGTGACCACGGTCGGGGCTATGGACTCCAGCTTGGCGACCTCGCCCTTCACCGCCGTGGTCTCGTCGAGCAGGATCAGATCGGGCTGGAGCGCGGCCAGCTTCTCCATGTCGGCCTCGGCGACCGTGGCGACGACCTGCGCCTTGCCCGCCTTGTCGGCCAGATACGCGGACACGCCCTTCTGTCCGCGCCCGGCGGTGGCGCCGACCGGCTCGATGCCGAGCGCGAGGGCGGCGTCCAGGGTGGGCTCGCTGAGCGTGACGACCTTCTTCGGCTCGGCGGGCACGTCGACTTGGCGGCCCGTCGCGTCGGTGACCTGACGAGTGCCGGCCGCGTTGCCGCCCGCGCTGTCGCCGCCGTCGTCACCGCAGCCGGTCAGGAGCAGCGCCCCGATGGCCACGGCGGTGGTGGAGGCGAGGACGGTTCTGCGTGAGGCACGTGCAAGGGACATGAAGGGGTCCTCCTCGGGAGGGGTGGTGGGACAGGAAAGGGGAGCCGAAGTACGGAAAGGGATCCGGACCACGGAGGGGGACGGAGCCGCGCGAGGCGTCAGGAAGCGGGGCCACCCAGCAGACGGACCAGGCCGTCCGCCAGGGCGCCGTGCCAACAGGCGTAGTCGTGACCGCCGTTGAACTCGTCGTAGGTGACGCGGTGGCCGGTGGTGCGCAAAGCGTCGTACAGGGCGCGGCTGTGGTCGATCATGGCGCCCTCGTGCAGTCCGACATCCAGATGGACTCGGACCGGCCGGGCGGTGCCGGCGGCGAAGCGGGTGACGAGCCAGGGCGTGCCGTGCACCGGCGGTTTGGGTCCGGCCGGTGGTGGCAGCCCGGGCCGCCACCACAGGGAGGCGGACTGGGCGAGGACGTTGCCGAACCGGTCGGGCCGCAGATACGCGGCGTACAGCGCGGTCATGGCGCCGAGGCTCTGCCCGGCGACCACGGTCCGTCGCGGGTCCGTGGCCAGGGGCCAGCGTCCGGACGCCCAGGGCAGCAACTCGTCGGCCAGGAAGCCGACGAACGGCTCTCGACCGCCGAGGTCGCGCCAACGGGTCCGCCGGTCCACGGCGTCCGGCGCCACCACCGCCAACGGTGGTAGCGCGCCGTCGGCGATCAGCGCGTCCAACGTGTCGCCGAAGCCGAGGCGCCCGAACCACATGTCGCCGTCGCACAACACCACGACCGGCAGGGGCGCGCCGGCGCCGCGTTCGTGACCCGGCGGCAGATACACCCAGGCGTCCCGGTCGCCGACCGGTGCCGAGCCCGGTACCCGGTGCCGCTCGACCAGCCCGGCCGGCACCGTGCCCCGCCGCTCGGCCCACGGCTGGGCGGGGGCGTCGGGCAGGGCGAAGACCGAGGCGTCGGACTCCTGTCGGCGGGTGGCGACAGAACGGCGGTTGAGCGGGTCGGCGGCGGCGAACGCGGTCAGCGACCGCAACCGCTGCTGGAGGCCGTCCGGGTCCGGCGGCGGTTCCTTGAGCGAGATGTCGGCGGCCAGCCGGTAGGAGCCGCGGTGGTCGGCGCGCAGCCGGAGCCCCAAGTGCCAGACGTCGGTGCCGGGGACCCGTTCCAGCAGGGAACCGGCCAGGTGGGCGGGGTCGGCGAGGCGGTTGCCGCACAACAGCACGTACCGCGTGGCGCGGTGCCCCCGCCACAGGAACGTGACCACCCGATGGCCTGGCGAGCCGTCGAGTTCCTCGACGAGCGGGGTGCCCAGACCCTCTGCCGTCTCCCAGAACTCGGCGGCCAGGGCTGCCCGTCGGGTGTCGTCGGCGCCGTCCACGGCCTCCAGCAGCCGAGCGATGCGAGGCCCCGTCACCCGCACCGGGCGGGCGTCCGGCGCGGTGGCACCGCGAAGGGTGGAACGGGTGAGCGTGGTCATCGGCTTTCTCCGTGAACTGCTGGTCGGAGGGCAAGGCAGGGCCCGAACTGCCGACGAAATCGTCAACAGCTAAGGTAAGGCTAGCCTAAGCTAAGCACATGTCCATCGGAATATGTGCCATGCACCTAGTCGCTCCGGCGCCCGTCGTCCGGCGCCTCGCCCCCCGGACGGCCGCCTCATGAGGACCACAGTGGCCACCACCACGGGGAAGGAGCGGGCGGAGAAGCCCGATCTCAGGGCGTCCCGGCCCGCGGGGGGCCTGCTCCTCGGCGTCTTCCTGCTCGCCGGCGCCGCCGCCCTCTCCCTGGCCGTAGGCGCCAGGCAGATACCGCTCGACCAGGTCTGGGCCGCCCTGTTCGACCCGTCCGGCACCGAGAACGACGCGATCGTCCGGGACCTGAGACTGCCCCGCACCCTCATCGGTGCCGCGGTCGGCGCCGCCCTCGGCCTCGGGGGCGCGGTCATGCAGACCCTGACCCGCAACCCGCTCGCCGACCCCGGGCTCCTCGGCGTCAACGCGGGCGCGTCCGCGGCGGTCGTCACCGCGATCGGGGTCCTCGGCATCACGTCCTTCACCGGATACCTGTGGTTCGCCCTCGCCGGAGCCGCCCTCGCGGCCACCGCGGTCAACGCCCTCGGGGGTGGCCGATGGGCGACGCCGGTCCGGCTCGCGCTGGCCGGAACCGCCGTCAACGCGGCCCTGTTCGGCTACGTCAACGGTCTCTCGCTGTGGCACCTGAGCACGCTGGACGAGATGCGGTTCTGGTCGGTCGGCACCCTTGCCAAGCGCGAGGTGTCCCTGCTGCTCATCGTGGCGCCGCTGCTCGTGGCCGGCGCGCTGCTCGCCTTCGCCCTGGCCCGGCCGCTCGGCGCCCTCGCCCTCGGCGAGGACCACGCGCGGGCGCTGGGCACCCGGGTGCGGCGCGTTCGGGTGCTCTCCGTCCTCGCCATCACACTGCTGTGCGGCGGCGCCACCGCCGTGTGCGGGCCGATCGGCTTCATCGGCCTGATGATCCCGCACGCCGCCCGAGCCTTCTGCGGGCCCGACCCGCGCTGGATGTTCCCCTTCTGCGCGCTGTACGCGCCGGTGCTGATGCTCGTCTCCGACGTGATCGGGCGCGTCGTGATGCCGCCGTCCGAGATCGAGGTCGGCACGGTCACCGCGTTCCTCGGCGGACTCCTCTTCATCCATCTCGTACGGCAGCGGAAGGTGGCCCAGCTGTGAGCCCAGTGAAGAACGCTTCCACGCGGGCCCGCGTGGAAGTGCGGCGCGGACTGCTGCGCACCGCCCACTGGTCGCTGCGCTACGACACCCGGGCTCTCCTGGTCTGCGTACTCCTCGCGGTGGCCGCGGCGAGCGCCATGGTGCTGGCCATCGGCACGGGAACCTACGAACTGTCCCCGGCCGAGGTGCTGAACACGCTCGCCGGCGACGGCCCGCCGGGCGCCGGCTTCGTCGTGCTCGACCTGCGCCTCCCCAGGGCCCTCGTGGCCGCGCTGGTCGGCTTCGGACTGGGCATGGCGGGCGCGGTCTTCCAGTCCCTGACCCGCAACCCGCTGGGCAGCCCCGACATCATCGGCTTCGGCAACGGCGCCTCGGCCGGTGCGCTCGTGGCGATCATCGTCCTCGACGCGGGCGCCGCGCAGACGGCCGTCGGCGCGGTGTGCGGTGGGGTGGCCACGGCCGCTGCCGTCTACCTGCTGGCCTGGAAGCGCGGGGTGCACGGCTACCGGCTGGTCCTCGTCGGCATCGGCGCCTCGTCGGTGCTGGGTGCGGCGACCAGCTTCCTGTACCTGCGTGCCGACATCGGCAAGGCCGCGCAGGCCGCCGCCTGGACGATCGGCTCGCTCAACGCCCGGGACTGGAACGACGTCCGCGTCGCCGCGCTGGGGCCGGCGGTGCTGGCGCCGGTCGTCCTGGCGTACGGACGACGGCTGACCCTGCTGGAGATGGGCGACGACGTCGCCGCCGCACTCGGGGTGCCGCCCGAGCGGAGCCGTCTAGTGCTGCTTGGCGCGGGCACGGGCCTCACCGCCATGGCGGTGGCCGCGGCCGGCCCCGTTCCCTTCGTCGCGATGGCCGCACCGCAGCTGGCCCGCCGGGTGACGCGGGCCGCGGGTCCGAACGTCCTGCCCGCCGGGTGGACGGGAGCGTTCCTTGTGACCACCGCGGACCTGGTCACCCAGCGTCTGACCGGCTCCGCCCTGCTGCCGGTCGGTGTGGTGACCGGCATAGCCGGTGGGGCGTACCTGGCCTGGCTGCTGCGCGCCGAGCGCCGGGGCTCCCGGCTGTGACCGGGGGGGGGGGGGGCAGCGGAGCCTCGCACACCGAAGGCGAGCTCGGCCCGCCCCCTTAGTCCTTGCCCATCTGGTCCTCGTCCGACAGGTGTTCCACCGTCCTGCCGGTCTCCGTGAACGTACGGGTCACGTGACCCGAGGAGTACACCCACAGGATTCGCAGCGGGCGGTCGCCGACATTGCGGAAGAGGTGGGGGATGGGGGAGGGGATGTACGTGGTGTCGTACCGCTCGAGCTTCGTCACCTCACCGTCGACCCACACCTCCGCCTCGCCGTCGAGGATCGTCACGTGCTCGTCGCAGTTGTGCGAGTGCATCGGGGCTCCGGAGCCCACCGGATACACGCTCATGCCGCTGGTGATGAGGTTCTCCCCGCCCGCCGACGGCGTGGTGATCAGGGGCGTCGTCACGACGGAACCGCCTCGGTCCAGCAGGGGCACGGACGCGGCCTTGATGATCGTGGTCATCCGCGGGTTCCTCTCCAGTTCGACGTGTTACGTCGGACGACGTTAGGTCGCCGTGTCCCGAATCGGTGCCCTGTGGCGTGCAGGTTTACGTTGCAATCCAGGAGGGGTGAGCATCTTCCGCTCGGCTGTACCGTCACCTGTCACCGCAGGGCTTTCGACCCGCCCGGGAAACGCGCCGGAAAGAAAAGGCAGGTATCGGCCAGATGAGGCTCCCCGTTCTCACCGAAGAGGAAATGGACCAGCGGCAGCAGGAGCTGGCCGCCCGTATCGCCGGCCGCCGAGGCGCGGTCCGCGGCCCCTTCCGGGTGTGGCTGCACAGCCCCGAGATGTGCGAGCGGGCCGAGTCCCTCGGCGCGTTCGCCCGCTTCGACTGCAGCCTGCCCAAGCACCTGCGTGAGCTCACGCTGCTGATGGCCGCCCGGAACTGGGACGCGCAGTACTCGTGGAACGCCCATGTGCACCAGGCGATCGAGGCGGGTATCCCCGAGCCGGCCGTCAAGGCGATCGCGGAGAAGCGCGAGGCGGTCTTCGACGACGAGGCCGACCAGGCGTTCTACCAGTTCTGCCGGGAGATCCTCGAGGAGCACTTCGTCACGGACGAGACCTTCGCCGCCGCCCAGCAGTACTTCGGCAACAAGGGCCTGGTCGACACCATCGGCGCGCTCGGCAACTTCACCATGCTCGGCATGTGTCTGAACACCTTCCAGGTGGACCTCCAGGCCGACAAGGAGCCTCCGTTCCCGGACATCAGCGGCTACGGCCGCGTCGTCCCCGGCGCCGACCGGTCGCAGCCGTGAGTTCCCTCAGGGACCCGGAGACCGAGAAAGGGATCGCCGTGACCCCCGGGGCACTCCACGACAGCGGTGAGGACACGGCCCGGCAGGCCGTGGTCCGCGTACGCGGCGTCACCAAGAGCTTCGGCGGGGCGGCCGCACTCAAAGGCGTCGACCTCGACCTGTACCCCGGTGAGGTCCACGCCCTCATGGGCATGAACGGCGCCGGAAAGTCCACGCTGGTGCAGGTCCTCAGTGGCGTGCACCAGTCCGACACGGGCACCATCGGCATCGGCGGCGAGCAGCACACCGGGCTGACGGTGCGCAAGGCCCGCCGGCTCGGCATCTCCTCGGTGCCGCAGCGCCGCGAACTGGCCATGGGCCTCACCGTCGCCGAGAACGTCATGCTGGGCGACCTGCCGACCCGGGGCGGTGCCGTCGACTGGAAGGCGGTCCGGTCGCAGGCCGGCCAGGCGCTGTCCGGGCTCGGCATCGACATCGACGTGGACCGCGTCGCGGGCACGCTCACCGTGGCCGAGCAGACCATGGTGGAGGTGGCGCGCGAGGTCCGGCGCGGCGGCAGGGTGCTCATCCTCGACGAGCCCACGGCCTGCCTGAGCGCCAAGGACGCCGGCCAGGTCCGCGCCCTGGTGCGCACGCTGCGCGACGAGGGCGTCGCCGTCGTCTACATCTCGCACTACATCGACGAGGTCATGTCCATCGCCGACCGGGTCACGGTCCTGCGCGACGGCACCCTGGTGCGCAGCGCGTCGGCGACCGAGATGGACCCCGGCTCCCTGGTGCGCAACATGGTCGGCCGGGACGTCGTCTCCACCCGCCCCGAACGTCCCGCCCCCAAGAGTGACCACGGGCTCGTCGTCCGCGGACTGAGCCAGGGCCGCGCCATCCGCGACTTCACCGTCGAGGTGCGCAAGGGCGAGATCGTCGCCGTCCTCGGCCCCGCCGGCGACGCCCAGTCCCGGCTGTTCGACCTGCTGTCGGGACGCCGTCGCCCCGACACCGGGGAGATCCACGTCGACGGGCGTGCCGTGCCCTTCGGCCGCGTCAAGGCGTCCCTCGCCAGCGGGTTGCGCTGCGTCACCGGCGACCGCCGCTCCCTCGGTCTGGTCCAGAGCATGACCGTGGACGAGAACCTGATGCTGGCCGGCGACCGCTTCGCCCGGCGCCGCCTGCACCGCACCCGCCATCTCGCCCGGCGCGCGGCCCCGGTCCGTGACACCTACGGTGTCGTCGCCCTCACCGGCAACCCGCCCGTGGGCTCGCTGTCCGGCGGCAACCAGCAGAAGGTCCTGCTGGGCAAGTGGCTGGAGACCGAACCGGTCGCCTGCTTCCTTGAGGACCCCACCAACGGCGTGGACGTCGCCGCCATGGCCGACATCCACACCCTCGTCGACGACCTCGCCGCCCGCGGCGTGGCCGTCCTGCTGGCCTCCTCGTCCGCCGAGGAGGTCATGCGTCTGGCCGACCGGGTCGTCGTCGTGAGCGCCGGCCGCACAGTCGCCGAACACGACATCAACGCCATCACCCGCGACGAGCTCGTCGTGACCGCACTCGGAGGTCAACCGCTGTGAGCCTCAAGACCCCCGCCGCCTCCCCGGACGTCGCGGCCGGCCCGCCCCAGCGCACCGGCGCCTCCCGGCCGGGGGCCGGGAAGCTGCTGCACATACCGCACGGCGGCCTGATCCTCGTACTGATCCTGGTGTGCGTGTTCACCGCCGTGCAGGCGGACGCGTTCACCTCCTCGCAGAATCTGCTCAACGTGCTGCGCCAGGTCAGTGTCAACGCGGTCATCGCGGCCGGGCTGACCCTGCTGATGACCGCCGGCGGCATGGACTTCTCGATGGGCAGCAACGCGGCCGTCACCCTGTGCGTGGGCGCCCAACTGGTCGACGGCGGCTGGTCCACGCCCGTCGTCGTGGTCGTCTGCCTGGCGCTGGCCACGCTGATCGGTCTGGTCAACGGTCTGGTGGTGACCTACACCAAGGTCGCGCCGTTCGTCGCCACCCTCGCCTCGGCGATGCTGCTGGACGGCGTCGCGCTGCTCGTCCTGGACGGCATGAGCGTCACCATCGGCGACAAGATGTCCGCGCTCGGCAACGACGAAATCATCGGCGTGCCCTATCTGACCGTCGTGGCGGTGCTGGTGCTGGCGCTGATCGGCGTGACCATGCGGTACACCACCTTCGGCCGCGACGCCTTCGCCATGGGCGGCAACGAGCACGTCGCCCGGCTCAGCGGCATCAACGTGAACGCGCGCAAGCTCGCCCTGTACGCGCTCGCCGGTGTGCTGGCGGGCCTGGCCGGTCTGATGCTGCTCTCCCGGCTCGGCGCCGCCGCGCCCAACACCGCGGGCCTCCAGACCCAGCTCACCGCCGTCGCCGCGGTGGTCATCGGCGGTACGTCCCTCGCCGGCGGCCACGGCACCGTCATCGGCACCGTCTTCGGCGTGGTCCTGCTGGGGGTCGTCGGCAATGCCCTGAACCTGCTGCAGGTCAACAGCAACTACCAGCTCGTCGTCACGGGCGGTGTGCTGCTGGTCGCGGCGATCATCAACGAGTTCCAGCGCAAGTCCTCACCAGGGCATTAGCAACGCCGCGCTGGAGCAAACGCCCTTCGCCTTCGCGCACCCCCCCTCTCGGCGCCGCCCCCACACCTTCTCTTCAACGATGCAGGAAAGGCCCCACCCCATGAAGCCCATCGCCACTTCCCGCCGCGTCGCTGCGGTGTCCCTCGTCGGCGCCACCGCCCTGCTCCTGTCCGGATGCGGCTCCGGGAACGACAGCGGGGGCGCCGCCGACGGTTCCGTCTCCCTCGGGTTCGTCAACGGCTCCAACACGCATTTCCACACCTGTCTGCTCAAGGCGGTCGAGCAGGAGGGCGAGGCGCAGGACGCCAAGGTCTACTCGGCCAACTCCAAGCAGGACGCCGGGACCGAGCTGTCCAACATCGAGGACATGATCGCCCGCAACGTGGACGCCCTGATCGTCCAGACGGTGAACGTCGACGCCCTGGAGGGCGACATAGCCAAGGCCAAGAGTGCCGGCATCCCGATCTATCTGACCTCGGTGGCAACCTCCGACATGAACGACGTCCTCGGCGCCGCGGTGGTCGACCTCAAGAAGGTCGGCGCGCTGGACGCCGGGTGGATCGACAAGGATTCCGCAGGCAAGGACGTGACCGTCGGTGTCGTCGCCGGCGCCCCGGGTGCCGCCTCCGACCTGCTGGTGGGCGGGTTCAAGGACGCCCTGCCCAAGAACGCCAAGGTGGTCGCCAACCAGCCCGGCATGTTCAACCCGGCCAAGGCGCAGGACGTCGCCGAGAACATGATCCAGTCCCACCCGGACCTGGACTACGCCTTCGTCGCCAACGAGGAGATGGCCTTCGCCGTCCGCAAGGCATTCGACGCCGCGGGCGCCAAGGACGTCAAGATCGTTTCAGTGAACGGCACCGAGGAGGGCGTCGCCGCGGTCAAGGACGGCCGTCTCGCCGCCACCGTCGCCAACTCGGCGATGACCATCGGCCAGACCGCGGTCAAGAACACGGTGGGCCTGCTCGACAAGAAAGAAAGTGTTGACAAGATCTCCGACATTCCTCTTGTCTTGGTCACGAAGGACAACCTGAGCGAGGCTCCCCAGTACTGCCCGAAGTAGGGCCCCACCGGGAACCGGCGCCCGTCTCACCCGTGTCCGAGCCGCACCATCCCGCCGTACCGCCGACCCGACCCCGCACCGCCACTGCGGGTACGGGCCCGCGTCCCACGACGGGTCCTTGCTCCCCGCCCCCGACGCCGGTCGGGCGGGGAGCGGCCTTCGGAGGAAGAACATGGATCGCCTGCTCCTCATGCACAGCTTCGTCACCGTTGCCCAGGTCGGCAGTTTCAGCGGGGCCGCCAAGAAACTCGGATCATCGGGCTCCTTGGTGTCCCGGCACGTCGCCGAACTGGAACGCCAGATCGGCGTCCGCCTGGTGAACCGCACCGCCCGCTCGGTGAGCCTGACAGAACCCGGCCAGCGGTACGCGGATTTCGCCGCCCGCATCCTGGGCGAAATCGAGGCCGAGGACGCCGGCATCGCCCAGCTCCACGACCGCGCCGAGGGCACGCTCAGCGTCATCTGCCCCAAATGGATAGGCAGCCTGGATCTCGGCGATGCCATCGCCGCCTTTTCCGCAGCGCATCCCAAGATACAGATCCGCTTCGAACTGGGCGGCATGTCGGACCGCACCTACGATTTCCTGGACAGCGGATTCGACGTCGCCTTCCACACCCGCGACCTGAGGGATTCGAGCGTCCGGCTGAAGAAGATCTCCTCCCTGCCGTTCGTCCTGTGCGCGTCGGAGGAGTACATCGGGGAGCACGGCTCCCTGACCCACCCCAACGACCTGGCCGCCCACGACTGCCTGGTGCACCTCAACGACCCGGTGTGGCGGATCGGCCACGGACACGCGAGCACCCTGCACAAGATCCGCAACATCGCCTTCTCGTCGAACTCCTACATCGCCCTGCAGAAGGCCGCTGTGCACGGCCGGGGCATCGCCCTGCTGCCCCAGCGCCCGGCCTACGACGACCTCGTCTCCGGCGCACTCCAGGTGCTGCTGCCGGAACTCGCCGTGCCGGACCGGCCCCTGTACGCGATCTACGGACCGGGACAGGACACCCCGCGCAAGGTCAGCGTGTTCCTGGACTTCCTCGCGGAATGGTTCTCCCAGAATCCCATTCCCACCGTGCGCACCTGAACGCGGCCCCGCCGCGCAAGAAACGATTGCGAACCCGGGAGACCTCGGGCCATTGAGGCCCCCGCGCCCGCATACATACGCTCACCAGGCGAGACGGAAACGAGGAATCCATGGGAATCCAGAGAATCGAATCGGTCACCTACGGCATCGACGACCTCGGCGAGTGCGTCCGGTTCTTCGAAGACTTCGGCCTCTTCCTGGTGGAGCGGACCGACGAGCACGCGGTGTTCGAGACGCTCACCGGACAGACCCTCCACCTCGACACCGATCCCGGCCCGCTGCTGCCGCCCCCCGTGGAGAGCGGGCCCACGCTGCGGGAGGTCGTCTGGGGCGTCGACACCCGCGAGGAACTCGATCGCCTGGTGACCGCCGTGGGCCGGGACCGCGAGGTCCGCGAGAGCGCCGACGGCGTGCACCACACCGTCGACCGCAGCGGCTTCGGCGTGGGCCTCACCCTCGCCCGGCCCAAGAAGGCGGCCGTCGACCCCCGCCCCGCCAACACGCTGGGCCACGTGGTTCGCTGGAACGAGGCGCTGGAACCGATCACCCGCGCCCACCCGCTGCGCATGTGCCACGTGGCCCTCAACATCGCCAAGGAGGGCAAGGAGGAGGCCGTCGCCTTCTACACCGACCTCCTCGGCTTCCGCGCCACCGACGTGGTCGAGCCCATGGGCGTCTTCATGCAGGCTCCCGGCGACGACGACCAGCACACCGTGCTGCTCTGCCACCGCCCCGACCGGGCCGGCGTCAACCACATCGCTTACGAGGTGCCCGGATTCGACGACGTGATCGAGGGCGGCAACTTCATGATCGAGCGGGGTTGGCGGGAGGCCCGCAAGCTGGGCCGGCACACCATCGGCTCCAACGTCTTCCGCTTCCTGCACGCCCCCTGCGGCGGCCGCGTCGAGTACGCCGCCGACATGGACCGGGTCGACGACACCTACGAGACCCGCGTGCACGAGACCAGCCCGCCGCACCACATCTGGGCGCTGCGCACCAACCGCGGCCAGGACGCGCCCGCCTCCTGAGCCCGGACAGCCCCGAACCACCACCCCGCCAGCCTGAGAGGGCACCCACCCATGACCACCGATCACGGCTACCCCTCCGTCCACATGTACATTGCGGGCGAGTGGTGCCAGGGCGGCACCGGACGTACCGCCCCCATCGTGAATCCGGCCACCGAGGAGGCGATCGGAGAGGTACCGCTGGCCACCGCCAGTGACCTCGACCGCGCGCTCGACGCCGCCACCGAGGGCTTTCGGATCTGGCGGGACACCCCCATAGCCGAACGCACCCGCATCCTGCACGCCGCCGCCGACCTCATCGCCGAGCGCGCCGCCGACATCGGCCGCGTCATGACCCGGGAACAGGGCAAGCCGCTGCGCGAGTCGACCGGCGAGGCCCGCCGCACCGCCGAGACCCTGCGCTGGCACGCGGACGACGCCCGCCGCACCTACGGCCGGATCATCCCCTCCGCGCCCGGCACCGTGCTGACCGTGCGGCGCGAGCCGATCGGACCCGTCGCTGCCTTCGTGCCGTGGAACTTCCCGGTCGGCGGCCCCAACCGGAAGATCTCCTCCGCGCTCTCGGCCGGCTGCTCCCTGGTCATCAAGGCATCCGAGGAGACTCCAGCCACGGCGATGGAACTGGTCCGCTGCTACGCAGACGCGGGTCTGCCGGCCGGCGTCCTCAACCTCGTCTTCGGCGACCCCGCGGAGGTCTCCGCCCACCTGATCGCTTCCCCGGCCACCCGCCTGATCGCCTTCACCGGCTCCGTCCCGGTCGGCAAGCTGCTCGCCGCCAAGGCCGGTGAGGTCATGAAGCCCTCGCTGATGGAGCTGGGCGGCCACGCCCCGGTGATCGTCTGCGCGGACGCCGACCCCGGCAAGGCCGCCCGCAGGGCCGCCCAGGCCAAGTGGGCCAACGCCGGACAGGTGTGCACCTCGCCCAGCCGCTTCCTGGTCCACGAGTCGATCGTGGAGGAGTTCACCGCCGAGTTCGTGAAGGCGGCCGAGGCCGTGGCGGTCGGCGACGGACTGGACGAGGGCACCGCCATGGGTCCGCTCGCCAACGAGCGCCGCCTCGCGGCCATGGAGCGCCTGACCGCCGACGCGGTCGCCCGCGGTGCCAAGGTGCTCACCGGCGGCGAGCGCCTGGACCGCCCCGGCTACTACTTCGCGCCGACCGTCCTCACCGAAGTACCCGAGGACGCGGAGCTGATGAGCGAGGAGCCGTTCGGACCGCTGGCGCCCATCGCTCCCTTCAGCGACCTCGACGAGGCGCTCGCGACCGCGAACGCGCTGCCCTACGGACTGGCCGCCTACGGCTTCACCGACTCCGCCGCGACCGCCGAGAAGCTGTCCGAGGAACTCGAGGCCGGCATCCTCTCCCTGAACCACTGCGGCGGCTCCGTCCACGAGGCCCCCTCCGGCGGCGTCAAGGACAGCGGCTACGGACGCGAGGGCGGACCGGAGGCCCTGGACGCCTACCTGATCACCAAGCGCGTCTCCCACCTGCTGGCGCCATGAGGTACGCACGCATCTCCGTCGGCGGACGGGCGGTATGGGGCCGCGTCGGGAAGCACGACGTCGAACTGCTCTCCGGCTCCCCTCTCGACGAGACCGACGTCCACGTCATCGGCACGGTCCCGCGCGCCCGCGCGCAGTGGCTGCCGCCGGTCGTCCCGTCCGTCTTCTACGCCGTCGGCATGAACTACCCCCGGCACATCGAGCACGCCGGAGTCGCGACCCCCGAGCGTCCCGAGGTCGGCTACCGGGCCAACAACGCTCTCACCGGCCACCTCGCGCCGATCGTCAAGCCCGCCGAGGTGACGGGCCGCTTCGAGGCCGAGCCCGAACTCGTCGCCGTCATCGGGCGCACCCTGCGGCACGCCACCCACGACGAGGCCCGCAAGTCGGTCTTCGGCTGGGCCATCGGCAACGACGTCAGCGCCCGCACCTGGCAGCACCAGGACCGCACCTTCTGGCGCAGCAAGAACAGCGACACCTTCAAGCCGATGGGCCCCTGGATCGAGACCGACGTCGACGCCCTCGCGCAGACCACCACCCTCCGCGTCAACGGCGAGACGCGCGCCGAGTTCCCGACCGGCGACATGCTCTTCGACCCCTTCGACTACATCGTCGAGATCACCAAGCACATCACCATGCACCCGGGTGACGTGCTGTGGATGGGTGCCGAGTCCGTCTGCCCGATCGAGCCCGGCGACACCGTGGACGTCGAAATCGGCGGCATCGGCGTGCTGTCCAACCCCGTACTCCTCGAAGGGAACCAGCCATGAGCGCAGAACCCCGATACATCCACCACGTCAACTTTCCCACCACCGACCCGGACCGCACCGCCGAGTGGTACTCCAGGGTCTTCGGCATGAAGCGGATCCAGCCCAAGTCCAACACCCGCGTGGTGCTGATGACCCGGGGCAACTTCGACCTGCACTTCACCCCGGTCGAGGAGATGGAGCGCATGGCGCCCTATCACTTCGCCGTCGAGGTCGACGACTGGGACGACTTCCTCGCGCACCTCAAGGAGCTGGGCATCCGGCACACCCGGCCCATTCAGCGCCCCGAGAACCAGTCGAAGTTCTGCTACATCCACGACCCGGACCACACCATGATCGAGCTGGTCTACCACGCCAAGCGTCCCAACTGAGCGCTTCTGCTGAGGAGTTACACCCCATGCCCTACGCCGACTCCGACGGCACTTCCATCTACTACGAACGCCACGGCAGCGGCCCGGCGATCCTCTTCGTGCACGGCAGCGGCGGCCACCACGCCGCCTGGTGGCAGCAGATAGCCGCGCTGCGCGACGAGTTCACCGTCGTCACCGTCGACCTGCGCGGCTTCGGCAAGTCCGACAGCTCGATGCCCGAGTTCGACGGCCAGGACTTCCCCGGCGACGTCGTCGCGGTCCTGGAGGCGGAGGACCTCACCGACGCCATGCTGGTCGGTCAGTCCATCGGCTCCGTCGCCGCCCTGCGTGCCGGCCTGCTGCGCCCCGACCGGGTCTCCTCCGTCGTCCTCGGCCACTCGCTGGGCGGCATCAGTCACCCCGAGCTGAAGGAACTGGCCGCCGCCGACCGCGCCGAGGCCGTGAAGCTCCCGGTCATCGACCGGCTGCTGACCAAGCAGTTCCAGACCGATCGCGCCGACTTGACCTTCCTGTTCCAGCAGATGGGCACGTTCAACGTCGCCAGAATGCAGGACTTGCGCAACCTCGACACCAACGGCCCCAGCCTGGCTGAGATCCGGGAGTCGGGCGTCAAGGTCGTCTTCCTCGCCGGTGAGAAGGACGCCGTCCTGAGCGTCAAGACCGTCACCCGCGCCCACGAACTGGTGGAGGGATCGCACCTGGAAATCGTCCCGGGTGCTCCGCACTCCATGTACTGGGAGACGCCCGAGGCCTACAACGCCGCCGTCGCCCGACTGCGCCGCACCCTGACCGCCACGAAGGAAGCCGCATGAGCAACATCAGCCTCGACGCCGCCGAGGAGATCATCGCCGCCGTCCACAAGCGGGCCCAGCAGATCGGCAAGGCCGTGAGCGTCGCCGTCGTGGACGCCGGCGGCTTCGTCGTCGCCGTCCGGCGTCCGGACGGCGCCCGCCCGCTCACCCCCGACATCGCCCGCGCCAAGGCGTACACCGCAGCCATCATGCAGCGTCCCGGCAAGATGCTGAAGAAGTGGCAGGAGAGCCAGCCCGTCTTCTTCTCCCAGCTCTCCCAGCTTCCCGGCGCCTCCATGCCCATCCTCGCCACCGAGGGCAGCGTCACCATCAAGAAGGACGGCGAGATCATCGGCGGCCTCGGCATCGCCGGCGGCACCGCCGACGAGGACCAGGTCATCGCCGACGAGGTCCTGCAAGCCCTCGGCTACGAACTGGAGTTCGCCGCCTGGGGCGTCGCGGGCACGCCCGCTCCGTCCGCTTCCGACGCCGGGAAGGACTGACCCATGGCGGACACGTTCAACTACCGCATCGACCACCACGGCAGCCTGGTGCGCCCCGCCGAACTCACCGCCGCCCGCGCGGCCGGTGACCCGGAGGGGCTGAAGGAGGCCGAGACCGCGGCGGTCGAGGAGGCGGTCGCCCTCCAGCGCAAGCTGCGCTCCACCGTCGTCACCGACGGCGACTACCCCCGCGAGGACTTCCGCGGCGCCGTGCTCGGCACCGTCTCCGGCTTCCGCCGTACCGACCAGGTGGGACCCGACGGCCTGGTCCGCTGGGTCGCCGAGTCCCTGCCGAAGACCAACGGCCCACTGCTGCCCGACTACGGCACCCGGCTCACCGGTCTGACGGTGATCGCGCCCAAGGCCACGCTGCCGTCTCCGGCGTACCTCGCGGCGACGACGTACCAGAAGGGCCTCGGCGTGACCTCCGCCCGGGAACTCGGCGAGGCACTGGCCGAGATAGTCCGGGCCGAGATCGCCCTGCTGGTCTCCCAGGGAGTCCGGCTGATCCAGCTGAACAACCCTCTCCTGCTGGACCAGGTCGCCGCCGACCCGGCCGCCCCCGGCGCGCTGTCCTTCGAAGACGCCCTCGCGGTGGACGCGCTGGCGGTACGGCTGGACGAGCGCTCCGAGGGCGTGCGGATCGGCGTGGCGCCCGGCTGGGCGGCGCCGGCCGCCGTGGACCGCGGCCGTGCCGAGCGGTTGTACACGGCCGTCCCGGCGGACCGCTGGGTACTGCCCTTCGACCAGGGCACCGAGGCAGAGGTGGACCTCGTACGGGCACTGCCCGACGAACGCGACTTCTGCCTCGGCGTGGTGGACGCCACCCGACCCGAACTGGAGGACATCGACACGGTGATGTCCCGGATCGACCCGCTCGACGCGTTCAAGGACCTCGAGGACGCCGCCGTCGCCCCGTCCCGGGGCTTCGCCGAGGTCACGGACCAGCCGCTGCTGAGCGCCGAGGAGCAGCGCAGGAAGCTCGTCCTGGTGGAGACGGTCGCCCGCTACTGCTGGGGCAACGAGTTCTGAGACGGCCGCGGGGCCGGGAAGCGGCTGCTTCCCGGCCCCGCGGCCCTCTGCTCACAGAGGTCCTCTGCTCACAGCACTTCGGCGAAGGTCACCGACCGGTCCGTCAACAGCGGCCACACCGTCTCGACGATCTGCTCCTTGAAATGCGGCGCGGCCTTGTGCACTTCGAACCCGGCAACGTCGTCGTATCGCTCGTAGAGCAGGAAGCCGCCGGGCTGTTCGGACACGGCGTGCACCTCGTAGAGCTGGTTCGCGGGTTCCGCGCGGGTCGCCTCCCGCGCCTTCAGCAGCGCGGCACGCACCGCGGCCTCGTCGGCGGGCGCGCAGCGGTAGTGGGCGACGACTGCGTAGGCCATGTTCGGTCTCTCCTCGGCTGTTCTCGGTTTCCGGCGGCGTCGTGCGCACCGTCCGGCCAGCTGATTCCAGCACGGATTGCGCCCCGTCCGACCTGCGCGCGGTGCAACCAATGCCTGCCGCCGCGGGGCTGGTGGGCCCGCCCCGACATGGTGTGTTGTCGCATCCGGCCCTGCACGGCCGACCCGCTGGGGCCGCGGTCACCCGCACCGCGGTCGACGAAGGAAGTGATCTGATGCGCACCTTGGAAACGCTCCTGGGCGGAGAGTGGGTGACGACCGGTGAGTGGATCGACGTCCACGACCCGGCCGACGTCCGCGCCCCCGTGGCCCGGATCCCGGCCCTGTCCGCCAAGGACGTCGCCCGGGCCTACGACCGGGCCGAGCAGGGTTTCGCCGTCTGGAAGCGCACGAGCCCCTTCGAGCGGGCCCGCGTCTTCACCGACGCCGCCCGCCTGATCCGCGAGCGGCTCGACGAGATCGCCGCCGACGTCACCGCCGAGAACGGCAAGACGCTGGCCGAGGCCCGCGGTGAGGCGGGCAAGGCCGCCGACTTCCTCGACTACTACGCCGGCCTCGCCCGCCAGGGTTACGGCACCCTCCTGCACGATGCCCGTCCCGACACCCGTACGCACACCCAGCGCGAGCCCATCGGCGTCATCCTGGTCATCAGCCCCTGGAACGATCCGCTGATCACCCCGGCCCGCAAGCTCGCCCCGCTGCTCGCGACCGGCAACGCCGCCGTGTTCAAGCCGGCCACCGACACGCCGATGTCCGGACTGCACTTCGCGCACGCCCTGCACGACGCGGGACTGCCGGCCGGCGTGCTGAACGTCGTCACCGGCCGCACCCGGGAGATCGCGGAGGCGCTTCTGGACGACCCGCGGATCGCCGGCATCACCTTCACCGGCTCCAACGAAGTCGGCAACTCCATCCGCCGCCGCCTCGGCGACGGCAACGTCCGCTTCCAGGGCGAGCTGGGCGGCAAGAACGCCTCCGTCGTCCTGAAGGACGCCGACCTGCCGTCCGCCGCGAAGACCGTCGTCGCTGCCTCCTTCGGCCAGGCGGGCCAGCGCTGCACCGCCACCAGCCGGGTGATCGTCGAGCGGCCGGCCTGCGAGGAGTTCACCCGGCTGCTGGTCGCCGAGGTCGAGAAGCTCAAGGTCGGCCCGGGCAGCGACCTGGCGACCACGATGTGCCCGCTGTCCAGTCCCAAGCAGCGCGACAGCGTCCTCGCCGACCTGCACAAGGCGGTCGAGGAGGGCGCGGTGGTCCTCACCGGCGGCGCCGCCGACACCGAGGGCGACCACGCGCACGGCTGCTACGTGCAGCCGACCGTGCTCGGCGACGTCACCCCGGAGATGGCTCTCTGGCGGGACGAGGTCTTCGGTCCGGTCCTCGCCGTCCGCGCCGTCGACGACTTCGCACAGGCCGTCCAGGCCGTCAACGACTCCGTGTACGGCCTGGCCGCGGCCGTCTTCACCCGCGACATCGGTGCCGCCTACCGCTTCGTGGACGAGGCGGAGTGCGGCCAGATCGCGGTCAACCACCCGACGCCCGGCTGGGACGTGCACCTGCCGTTCGGCGGCTTCCACGACTCCGGCACCGGCTACAAGGAGCAGGGCGAAGAGGTCCTGCGCTTCTCCACCCGCGTCAAGACGGTCGCCATCAACTTCGGCGCCTGACGGCGGGGGAGCGGCAAGAACAGAGAGGAGGATGCCGATGGCTGACGAGACGATCGGCATCGTCGGTGCCGGCATCGTGGGCCTGGCCACGGGCCGCGAGATCGCGCTCAGGCGCCCCGGCACCCGTGTCGTGGTGTTCGAGAAGGAACAGCAGGTCTCGCTGCACCAGACCGGCCACAACTCGGGCGTCGTACACGCGGGCATCTATTACACGCCGGGCAGCCTCAAGGCGGACCTGACGGTGCGCGGCGTGGCACTGCTGCGCGAGTACTGCCAGGACCGCGAGCTGCCCTACCGGGAGATCGGCAAGCTCGTGATGGCGGTCCGCCAGGACGAGCTGGGCCGTATGGAGAACCTCTACGAGCGGGCCAAGAACAACCACGTGCCCGACCTGCGGAGGGTCTCCAAGGACGAGATCAAGGAGCTGGAGCCCAACGCCGCTGGCATCGCGGCCCTGCACTCCCCGCGCACCGCGATCACCGACTACCCGGCGATCGCCCGGGAGTTCGCCAAGGACATCGCCGACGCGGGCGGCGAGGTCAGACTCGGCTTCCCCGTCACCGGCATCACCAACGTGCCGGGCGGCATCGAGGTGGCCTCCGGACAACAGCGCCTGAAGGTGGACCGGTTGATTCTGTGCGCCGGCCTGCAGTCGGACTCGGTGGCCAGGCTCGCCCAGGACAAGCAGGAACCCAGGATCATCCCGTTCCGGGGTGAGTACATGCTGCTCAAGCCGGATCGCACCCACCTCGTCCGCGGCCTCATCTATCCGGTGCCGGACCCCCGTTACCCCTTCCTGGGTGTCCACTTCACCCCCCGGGTCGACGGAACGGTGGAGGTCGGCCCCAACGCCGTTCTGGCACTCGCCAGGGAGGGTTACCGGCTCACCAAGGTCTCCCCGAAGGACCTGCTCGGCCTCGCCGCATATCCGGGCTCCTGGAGGATGGCGGCCCAGCACTGGCGCACCGGCGTCAAGGAGTACCGCGGTTCGCTGTCCACCACGGCCTTCATGAAGGACGCAGGCCTGTACGTCCCCGGCGTGGGTGCGGGGGACGTGATCCGCGGCGGAGCCGGCGTACGGGCCCAGGCCCTGGACCGGGACGGCACCCTCGTGGACGACTTCCGCATCCACCGGGTTGGCAGGATCACCGCCGTGCGCAACGCGCCCTCGCCGGCCGCCACCGCCTCCATGGCGATCGCCGAGCACATCGTCGGCGCCGTCTTCGGCGAGGCCTGAAGCACGCCGCGAATGCCCAGTTCACAGCGCACTTTCGCGCAACAACAGCTTGCATCCCAAGCTCTCGGCAAGACCTCTTCACCCGCCTAGCGTTCGTTGCACACCACCCACCACCCCCTTCGAGAACGTTCGAGAAAGCGAGTTCGACATGTTCGTCGTCGACACCCAGATCCACATCTGGAAGGAAGAGACCCCGGACCGCCCCTGGGTCCCGGGGGCGCGCGAGCGCATCCGCCTCAACGGCCACCGCGAGGACCCCTTCTCCTACGAGGAGGCCCTGGAGCTGATGGACGAGGCCGGCGTCAACCGGGCGCTGATCCTCCCGCCGTCCTGGGAGGGCAACCGCATCGACTACGCCCTGGAGGCCTGCGAGGCCCACCCGGACCGTTTCGGCATCATGGCCCGCGTCCCCCAGGACAACGAGGCCGAAGGCACCGCGATGCTGAAGGACTTCGCCCAGAACCCGCACATCAAGGGCACCCGGCTCACCTTCCACCGCCCGCAGGACCGCAACTGGATGATCGACGGCACCAACGACTGGTACTGGCCGATCGCCGAACAGCTCGGCATCCCCACCATGGTCCACGCCCCCATCTGGAAGCGCGAGCTGGGCGAGATCGCCGCCAAGCACCCCGAGCTGAAGATCATCATCGACCACATGGGCATCATGGCGCGCTG
The DNA here is from genome assembly GCF_055635195.1 of Streptomyces sp. NPDC111628. Classification (NCBI taxonomy): domain Bacteria; kingdom Bacillati; phylum Actinomycetota; class Actinomycetes; order Kitasatosporales; family Streptomycetaceae; genus Streptomyces; species Streptomyces sp. NPDC111628. Next base: position 842,748 of record NZ_JBVKBZ010000002.1, read on the forward strand.
CGTCGACGACGCGATCGGCTACTGGGTCTCGGAGACCGCCGACCTGGCCGCCCACCCGAACATCTACGTGAAGGTCTCGGCGCTGCCCGGCTACTCCACGCAGCCCTTCCCGAACAGCAACATCCAGAAGTACGTCCGCGAGATGGTCGACAAGATGGGGCCGCAGCGCTGCTTCTACGGCACCGACATCACCCGCCTGCTCGGGCACGGCATCACCTACACCGACACGATCGAGCAGTTCACCAAGCACTGGGACTTCACGCCCGAGGAGCTTGAATGGATCATGGGCCGCGGTATCTCCGAGGTCCTGAACTGGCCGTACGAGGGCTGAGGACGCACACGAGATGACGGACAGCAACAACAGGCCGGGCGCCGACGGCGGTGACGCCGTCGTCTCCGCCTTCAACGCCGTCGGCGCCGACTACATCTTCTGTTCATCGGGGTCCGAGTGGGCCCCGGTGTGGGAGTCCCTGGCCTGGCGTCACCGCGACGGTGAGCCGGCGCCGGAGTACCTGGATCTGACCCACGAGACGGTGGCGGTCGGCATGGCCACGGGTTACGGCCTGGTCGAGCGCCGCCCGCAGGGCGTGCTCCTGCACGCCGCTCCTGGCCTGCTCCAAGGCTCGATGGCGGTGCACGGCGCCCTCCTCGCCGGCGTTCCGATGGTGGTCACCTCCTCGGAGTCGACCACGTACGGCGACGGCCCCGGCCAGGACCCGGGCGGCCAGTGGTACCGCAACCTGTCCATCGTGGGCGGACCGCACCATGTGGCACAGCCGTTCACCAAGTGGTCCAACGAGGCCGCCGGCATCCACACCCTGCCCACCATGATCACCCGGGCGGCGGAGCTGGCCTGGCGGGCCCCGGCGGGCCCCGCCTACCTGAACGTCCCGCTGGAGATCCTGCTGGAGGAGTGGGACGGCCGCGAGGCCAAGCCCATCGTGCCGCCGGGCTCCATGCACTCCTCACCCGAGGAGGTCGACCCGGTCGCGCAGCTGATCCGCGAGGCGAAGAACCCCGTGATCGTCACCGAGACCGCGGGCCGTGAGGCGGGCGGCTTCGAGGCGCTGGTCGCCTTCGCCGAGGCCTGGGACATCCCCGTCGTCGAGCCCGACTCGGCGGTGTGCGGCAACTTCCCGCGCACCCACCCGCTGCACGCGGGCGGCGAGATCGGACCGTGGATGGACGAGGCGGACCTGATCCTCCTGGTCAACTGCCGCGCCCCGTTCTACCCGCCGAGCCGCAGACCGTCCAAGGCGAAGATCGTCGTCATCGACCAGGTGCCGCAGCGCCCGCACATCGTCTACCAGGTCCTCTTCGCGGACGCCTACCTGGAGGGCAACGTCACCAACACCCTGCGCCAACTGGCCAAGCGGGCAAAGAATCTCGACGAGAGCTCCGTCGCCGCACGCCGTGCGGCGCAGGAGGAGCGCCACGCTGCCGAGCAGTCCGCCATCGCCGCAGCCGAGGCGAAGGCGGCACAGTCCGAGGGCGTCGACCCGGTCCTGGTCGCCGCCACCTTGCGCAAGCTGCTCGCCGGCTCCGGCGGCGTCGTCGTCGACGAGACCATCACCCACAGCCGCGTCGTCAAGCGGCACCTGCAGACCACCGACCCCGACTCGTACTTCTACGTGCAGGGCGGGCTCGGCCAGGGCATCGCGGTCGCCCTCGGCGTCAAACTCGCCGCCAGGGAACGCCCGGTGGTGCTCACGATCGGCGACGGCGCCTTCACCTACAACCCGGTGATCCCGTCGTACGACGCGGCGAAGGCATACGACCTGCCGGTACTGATCGTGGTCTTCAACAACCGTGTCTACAAGTCGATGAACCTCAACCACCGCCGCTTCTACCCCGAGGGAGCGGCGGCCGAGACCGGGGAATGGCTCGGCACCGATCTGCACCGGCTGCCCCGACTCGCCGGCTTCGCCGAACCCTTCGGCATGCACACCGAGACCGTCGACACCGCAGAGGCGCTCGCTCCCGCTCTCGAACGCGCCCTCAAGGCTGTGGCGGACGGCACCACCGCCGTCGTCGACGTCCTCGTCACCCGCTGATCCAGGAGGCTCCCGCCACCATGACCGACTCACCGAGCCCCAAGCCAGGCAAGGTCCTGGTTCCCGCGGAGAACCTGCGGGTCTTCGCCGCCGCCCTTCTCCAGAAGGGCGGCCTGAGCCCCGACCACGCCGTCACCACCGCCGAGGCGTTCGTCTGGGCCGCACAGCGGGGCGTCGACTCGCACGGCATTGCCCGGGTCCCCGCCTATCTGGAACTACTGGCCAAGGGCATCGCCAACGCCACCCCCGAGATACGGCTGGAGTCCTCCACGCCGGCCGCGGTCGTTCTCGACGCCGACCGCGCACCCGGCCCGGTCGCGCTCACCGCTGCCGCAGAGGAGGCCGTGACCCGGGCCCGAATCACCGGCATCGCCGCCGTCGGCGTGCGTCGCACCGTGCATACCGGAGCCATCGGCCGCTATGTGTCGAAGATCGCCGAACAGGGCCTGGTCGGCCTGGCGTTCGTCGCCGGCATGCCCAACATGGGCTACACCGGGGCCAAGGGCGCCGCCGTGGCCACCAGCCCGCTGGCGATCGCGGTGCCCGCCGACGGCCGCGCTCCGCTGCTCCTCGACATGGCCACCGCGACCATCGCCCTCGGGAAGATCCGTCAGGCCAAGGCGTCCGGCGCCGCGCTGCCAGAGGGCGCCGCCGCCACCGAGGACGGCACCCCGACCACGGACCCCGAGAAGGCCGTGTTGCCGCTGCCGCTCGGCGGGGCCAAGGGGTCTGGGATGTCACTCGCCTTCGAGCTGCTGACCAGCGTGCTGGTCGGCGCTCCCATCTTCGCCGGCTTCCACTCCGGCGATCCCAAGGGCCGCAAGCACCGCCAGAACGCCCTGCTGATCGCCGTCGACCCGGCAGCTTTCGGCGGCGCCGAGCCGTTCGCCGAGTCGGTGGAGGCCACTCTGGCCACCCTCAAGACCCTGACTCCGGCCGACGGCGCCGAAGGCGTGTACTACCCCGGTGAACGTAGCGCCGCCGTCGCCGCAGAGCGGGCCGCGGACGGCATCCCGGTCGCCCCGAAGGTGTGGAAGCAGCTGACCGAGGTCGCCGACGAGTTCGGCGTCGCCCTGCCCGGCCTCGCCGGCGGGCGAGCCCGCTCCGCGGCCCGGGTGGTCACCGAGCGGCCGCACCGCTACGCCAAGCAGCTCGTGAGCCACCTCGGTCGCCGCGCCGAGACCGCATGGGACGACGAAAGGGGCGAAGGGCGGATGCTGTTCCAGGACGGCGTGGGCACGCTCACCGCCGGGGACGGCGCGCTGCTGCTCACGGTCGAGGCGGAGGGCGGCTCTCCGGAGCGGCTGGAGGCAGTCGTCGGACGCCATCTCGTCCGCTTCGGCACCAAGGACGAACTGGTGGTGGAGTGGCTGCGTGACGGCGGCGAGCCTGGCGGAACCTACCGGGCGGAGTGACGTCCGGAGGGTCGCGCGTCGGCGTACCCGGCAGCCGACGCGCACCGGTTCCCGAGGCAATGGCCGTCACCCCGACGGTCAGCGTCTTGGACCCTGCGCGGGACGGGCATCGTATCCGCCGCGTGGACACCGAACAGTGCGCCGACCTGCTCGGCGAGGAAGGCGTAAAGACCGGGAGGTGTCTGGCAGAGGACCGGGAATACGAGGTTGGTGCGGCCGGCGATGGCGGCGGCGAACCGCACCTCGGGCCGGGCGGCGAGCGCCTGATCCGCTCAGACCAGGTCGTGTAGAGAGACGGTCGGCCAGACCAGTGCCTCGATGCCCTGGCCGAGCGGCTCATGGTCGTACTCGGCGGCGATGTGCCGGACTCCCGCGGCACGCAGCCGGTCCAGGCGCTTGCGCACTGCGGTCTCGGACATGCCTGTCACCCGCTGCAGATCGGTCAGGGTGGCCCGCCCGTCGATGCGCGGTGCTTCCAGCATGGCGTGGTCGACCGCGTCCGGAGTGACCGGGGCGGCGGCGAGGTCGGGGGAGGGGGGCCGGGGCGCGCAGGGCGCTCTCCTCCGCCGGCTCCAGAGCACTGATGTTGCGCAGTGAGCGCAGCGAGTGGCCGTAGAAGGCGTGCAGGACGCAGTGGGAGCTCACCGAGGTGACATGCGGGGTGCGCTGGAGGCGCTCCAGGAGAAGGTCGTCGCCCTCTCGCCGGGAGCGAGGGGTGATGGAACAGATGACTGCCGCGCCGTCGGCCCGCTATGTCGACGTAATGGGTGTCGGACCGGCCGGAGAGCGTGGCGGCCAGCTGCGCCGCCGCTGCGTGGCCGTAGCGCCGTCGCCTCCTGGGCGTCGGGCGAGGGGCGCTGAAGGGACTGTTCCGTCCCCATGACCTTGCCGCGAGCGGAGACCCGGGTTCCCACCGCTGGGAGAACAGGGCTACGAGGAACAGCCCTCGTCCGCCCTCGTCGGTGGTCGCCGCGCGGCGCAGGTGCGGTGAGGGTGCTGCTGCCGTCGGTCACCTCGCAGACCAGACTGTCGTGGTAGATCAGGACGCACAGTCGAATCGGACCGGTGGCGTAGTGATGGCGTTGGTCACCAACTCGCTGATCACCAGCTCGGTGTTGAAGGCCAGCGTCTCGTCGAGATCCCAGGCGTCCAGCCGTCGGGTGACGTCGGCCCGGATGCGGCGACGACTGCGGGATCCTCGGGCACGTCTCACTCGGTCACCCGGGGAGGGATCCAGCAGGCGAGTGCGGGCGACGAGCAGTGCGACGTCGTCGTTCGGGCGGTCCGGAAGCAGGGCGTCGAGAACGTCCTGGCACATCTCCTCGGAGCATCGGTCCCGGCGTGCCAGGGCCTTCCGCCACCTTCGAGTACTCCACGGCCCCGTCGGGGTGCACCAGGGACGGTTCCGGGTGTCCCGAGCGGGCCAGGGCGCACGCTCCGGACATCGCGTCGTAGATCGCGTAGAGGCAGGTGGCTCCCGTGAAGCCGTCGCTGTCGCCTTCGGTACATGTCCGTGAGTGCGATCGGCTCCAGAACGGACACGCACTCGCCGAGTCCGTCAACGCGACATCGACAGCCGCATAGCCCGTGGCCAAGATTCTGGGTCAAGGCCCTCCCGAACCAGTCCGGTGTTCGCACTCCACCGACCACACGGTCGGATGGACAACGGCCTGTTGAACCGTTGGAGATCGGCCAGATGTGCAAGCTGGCCAAGGACTCGGCGGCCGACGCCCACACCCAGGCGATCCGTCTGTGGCGAAGTCCGGAATCGGCAGAGACGAAGGCGACCGCGGCGCAGTAGACGCCGTACGGCGACTCTTCGTGTCCATCAGACGCTTGAGGAGGGCGTACGCCTGCTCAAGGCCGTTCATCCGTGCGGGCCGGCGGGGGAGTGTGCCCCGCGCCGGCGCACGTGGTCCTGTGCCTTCTAGCCCCGACGCATCAGGCAGCTAAGCGAAGAGGTCCAGGACCCGAAAGGCTGCATGACTTGGCTGATGGAACCACGCTCCGCAGCTGCTCAAGGTAGTGGGCATCGGTCCGGAGGTCGCCGCCCAGGCAATGCGCTCGGCTGGGAGAACCCAGCCGAGCGCATTGCGGAGGCTACTTGCAGTTTGACCGCAGGGCCACGTGGTGCGCCACTCTTCGTAGGTTGGCGGCGCTGGAGTGTCTATTCCCTCTGCCTGTGGTCAGACCTTCGCGGGCGTGTGCATTTTGATCGTGAGGGCAGCCGCGGTCATCATGACCGCGCCGAAGAGCGCGGCGCAGGCGTACATGGTGAAGCCGATGTCGGCCTTGCCCGCCTCAAGGAGGGCGCCGCCGATCCACGGGCCGAAGATGGCGCCGAATCGGCCCATACCGGAGACCCAGCCGAGGGCGGTGGGGCGGTCTTCGTCGTTGTGGTGGGTGCCGACCGTCGCGTAGACCATGGTCTGGCCGGAGAAGAGCAGCAGTCCAGCGAAGAAGACCACCGCGTACAGGAGGCCGACCGACATCTGGACGCCCATGAGGTAGACGAAGACGGCGGTCAGGACGAACCAGGCGATGACGACCTTGCGCGGGCCGACGCGGTCGGCGGTGCGGCCGGCGATGAGCATGCCGCAGATGCCGCCGATGTTCAGGAACGTCGAGAAGAGCAGCGAGTCGCCGGTGTCGTATCCGAGGTCGACCATGATCTTCGGCAGCCACTGGCCGACTCCGTAGACCAGGAGCAGACCCGCGAAGGATGTCAGCCAGAAGCACAGGGTGGTGGACCACTGGCGGTTCCGGAAGAGGTTCTTCAGCGCGTCCAGCTTGTCCTTGCGGTCCGCCTTCGGCTCGGCAAGTTCGGTGCCGTAGGCGGTGGCGAGCAGCTCGGCGTCGGCTCGGCGGCCGCGAGTGAGCAGGTTGGTGGGTGACTCGGGCAGCAGCTTGAAGGCGATCGGGAGCAGGATCAGGGCGGGCAGCGCGGAGGCGATGAAGGCCGTTCGCCAGCCGTGGTCGTCGACCAGCCAGAGAGCGATCAGTGGGGCCAGGGCGCCGCCGGTCTGGTGAGCGGTCATGATGATGCCGGTGGCGAGGGCGCGGCGGCCGCGAGAGGTGAACTCCATGCCGTACGAGATCGCGATCGGCAGCAGCGCGCCGAGGCCGAAACCGCACACGAAGCGGAAGAAGCCGAACTGGCCCGAGGACTGGGACCAGCCGGTGCCCAGCGTGGCGAGGGTGAAGATTGCGACGCTGACGAAGACGGTGACACGGCGGCCGATCCAGTTCGATGCCATGCCGGACAGAATCGTGCCGAGCAGCATGCCGAAGTTCGCGTAACTGCCGATCGTGCCCGCAGTGTCGGGGGTGAGGCCGAGGCTGTGGCCGCCGAGCATTTTCGGAAGCACGGAGCCGTAGATGAACGTGTCGATGCCGTCGAGGAGGACGAGTCCCCAGCACAGGGCGATAACGACGGTGCGGCTACGGCGGGATGCTGTCCCGGTCGCCTGGGCGAGCGGGGAGGTGGCGGAGGAGGACATCGTTGTTTCCTCTCGTGCGGGACGTCAGGACAGGGCCCTGGTCCCTGGCTGCAAGGGCAGTGGGGCCGGTGCGGCTCGCGCATCCGGTGGGGACGGACGGAGCATGCCCCTGAGCTGCGGGCTCCGCGCGGGGAGCCTCAAGCTCGCTGTGGCGTAGACGTTAAGAAGCCGTAGGCGCCGCGTCAACACTTTTGTTAACAATATAAGCAACGATTTAAGCCCCGAGGTACGGGTGGCCGTTCCCCGGGGCCTGGGGAGAGATCACATCAGGGGTGGACGGGCGGCGTGCCGTGTGTGTGGAAGGACTCGATGGTCTTCAGGCCCCATGCCTGGCCCTTCTTGCGCTCCTCCTCGGTCCATGTGATGAGTGGCCAGTCTGGGGCGAGGACGAGGCGGGTGAGCGGGTTGCACAGCTCGATGCGGTTGCCGCCGGGTTCGTAGACGTAGAGGAAGAACGTCTGCTGGATGGCGTGCTTGTGCGGGCCGGTCTCGATGAAGACGCCGGTGTCGATGGCGAGGTCGGCGGCGCGCAGGATGTCCTCGCGGGTGTCGGTGGCGAAGGCGATGTGGTGCAGTCGGCCCTCGCTGCCGGTCCAGTCGGACGTGTAGACGACGTCGTACGACTTGTTGGTGTACGTCAGCCAGCGTGCCGCGATCCTGCCGGAGTCGAGCCGGATCTGCTCGGTGGGGCGGGCGCCCAGCAGCTGTTCCTGCCACTCGGCGTTGGCGAGGACGTCGGCGGCGAGGAAGTTGATGTGGTCCAGGCGGCGGACGCCGACGCCGCGGTTGGGTTTCGCCTGTGGCTGGTTCTTGAGTGCGGGCTTGAGTGCTTCGGGGGCCTGGTAGTACTCGCTCTCCCAGTACAGGGCGTGTTCGTGGCCGTCCGGGTCGGTGGTGACGTAGAGCCGGCCGAGACCGGGCTCGTCCTCGGTCCACTTTCCCGTGCCGCCCGCCGCCTCGATGGCCTCCACCCGGCGCCGGAGCGCCTCCTTGCTGGAGGTGCGCAGGGCGAGGCGGCCGAGGCCGGGCTGCTCGCGGGCGGTGAGGACGAGGCTGTGGTGCTCATAGTCGTCGAAGGTCCGCAGGTAGACGGTTTCGCCGTTCTGCCCATTGACGGTCAGGCCCAGGAAGTCGGTGAAGAAGGCGACGGAGGCGTCCAGGTCCGGAGTGAACAGCTGGGCGTGGCCGATGTGGGCGATGTCGCCGAGAGGCGGGGTCATGAGCGACCTCCTGTGCGTGGTACGGGGAAGACGGTGCCGTCGAAGATCTTGCGGGCGGTGCGGACGACGGCGGTGCGACGCGCTGTCGGGCCGCCCTCGGTGGCGCGATCGATGCTGCTCTCGATGTCTGTGAATCCGCTGGGATGCTCGATGCGGAGCCGGTCGCCGTCCTTGGGGAGGATGGCGATGCCGTGCGCGACGCTTCCCTCGATCCGCAGTCCGGCCGCCACGCTCGCGGCGCCGAGGACGCCGATGGAGGTGTGGACGCGGGCCGGGATGAAGGTGCGGGTGGTGACGGCGCCGCCGTGGCGGGGCGGCGAGAGGATGGTGAGCTTGGGAACGGTGGTGTCGGTGACGTCGCCGAGCCCCATCAGCCGCCCGGCTGTCAGCCGTATCTCGTGGAGTCGGGCGGTCAGCTCCCGGTCGCTCTCCAGTCCTTTTGGGTCCTCCTGACCGGTGACCTCGAGAGCCTCAGCCGGTATCAGGACGGTCGGCATGCCGTTGTCGACGCAGGTCACCTCGGTGCCGGCCACGGTGTCGCGCACGTTCCCCGTGGGCAGCAACTGCCCTTTACGCGGCGGGAAATCGATTACCACGGCGGCGGCGCTCCCGGGAACCCCGGAGATTTCCGTGTCGCCGCTGTAGTCGACGCGGCCGTCAGGGGTCGGGAACGTCGCCACGGCGAGGTCACCGGAGTTCACCATGCGGATGCGCACGGATGTCTCGCCGCTCCCTGCTCGTACGAGTCCGCGCTCGACGGCGAACGGACCGACCCCGGCGAGCAGGTTGCCGCAGTTCTGGCGGTTCGAGACCTCTGCTGTGTCCACGGCGACTTGGAGGAAGAGGTAGTCGACGTCGGCCTCGGGGTCGGCCGACGGGGACACCACCGCAACCTTGCTCGTAAGCGGGTGGGCGCCGCCGAGGCCGTCGATCTGGCGCGGGTCCGGGCTGCCCATGACCCGCAGCAGCAGCTCGTCGCGCACGGTCTCTTCGGCAGGCAGGTCGTCTGCCAGAAAGTAGGCGCCTTTGGAGGTGCCGCCGCGTATCAGCATGCAGCGGACCCCTGCGGGGCGGGTCACGACTCGACCTCCTCGTACGCCCGGTAGGTCACCCCGAGCCGTGTGAGTGTCTCCCGCAACCCGTAGCGATCCAAGCCCAGTTGCCCGTCCCGAAAGGCGGCGCGGGCCCCGGCCTCCTTCTGCTCGCGGGCCTCGGACGCCTCGGCGGTATCGCGGGCGCGCTCGCGCGGGACGACCACTACTCCGTCGTCGTCGGCGACGATCACATCACCGGGACGGATCACCTGCCCGCCGATCACGATCGGGACGTTCACGCTGCCGCCGGTCGCCTTGACCGTCCCCTGCGGGCTGACGGCGGCGGACCACGCGGGGAAGGCCATCGCGCGCAGTTCGGCGGTGTCACGAATACCGGTGTTCAGGACGACGCCACGCACCCCGCGATGGGCGAGGGCCGTGGCGAACAGCTCGCCGAACAGGCCGTCCGGGCACGGGGAAGTGGTGGTGACGACGAGGACGTCGCCCTCGCCGCACTGCTCGACCGCCGCGTGGATCATGAGGTTGTCGCCGGGCCAGCACAGCACCGTGACAGCGGTGCCCGCGACCCGGACACCTTGCTGGATCGGGCGCAGATGGGTACCGAGGAACCCGGTGCGGCCCATGGCCTCACCGACGGTCGCTGTCCCGTAGCCGGCCAGCGCCTCGACGTCCTCCGCCTCGGCCTTGGGCGGGTTGGTGACGATCATGCCGGGCATCAGGCGAGCTCCTTCGCGATCTGCGGGTAGGGCCGCATGTACGCCTCGGCCATGGTCTTGTGCGCCAGGCCGAGGTTGGGGCCCGCGTTGCGCTTGAGCTGGACGCCGCGGCGGACGGCGAGGTCGGTGTAGTAGTCCCACAGGTGCTGCTGGGCGGCGAGGCACTCCATGGCCTTGCGCTTGGTCTCCCACACCTCGGTGATGTCGAGCAGGACCTCGGGCTTGAAGCCGCTCATCTCGGGCTGGTGCGGCTCGAAGTAGAAGACGGGCGGGGCGCCGATGATCTCGCCCTCGCCCGGGTAGCCGATGGCCTGGGCCAGGACCCGGGCCTCCAGTGCCATGCGGTTGGCGGCCGGGTGGTCGCCGTTGTACGGGTCTTCGGTGGGGTGGGTGAGGACGACGTCCGGCTGCGTCTCCCGGTAGACGGCGACGAGCTTGTCGGTCAGCTCGGCCGTGACGAGGAGCGGGTAGTCGCCGGCGTCGAAGAAGCGGACCTCGGCGCCCAGGGCGGCGGCGGCCTTCTCGGCCTCCTCCCGGCGTATCGCCTTGATCTGCTCGAGCTTCTTGCCCTCCCGCCATGCCTTGGCGGACTCGCCGCGCTCGCCGAAGGTCAGGCACGCGATGGTGACCTTCTCGCCCCGGGCGGTGGCCAGGGCGATGGCGCCGCCCGCCCGCCACACGAAGTCCCCCGCGTGCGCGGTCACAACGAGGGTCGATCGGGACGGAGCGGCGGCGGGTGCGCCGTTGCCGTGGGTCATGCTGCATCTCCTTGGTGACAGGTGCCGCACCCGCCCCAGGAACGCGCTTCAATCGGCGCGCAGGGCGTCGATCACGCTGCTGAGGTGGGCGCGAACGGCCGTCTCGGCCGCTTGCGGATCCCTGGCCCTGATCGCTTCGATCACGGCCAGGTGCTCACTCAGGGACTGCTGCGGACGACCCGGTCGCAGCGCCAGCTGGAAGCGGTGGCGCACCAACTGGGCATTGAGCCGCTCCAGGAGACCGACGGCCGTGTGCTGGCCGGAGGCGTCCCGGATCAGAGCGTGGAGGTCATGGTTGAGTTTGGAGTAGGCAACCGGATCGCCGTCGGTGACCGCCCTGGACATGGCCTTGCCCAGGTTGGTCAGCTCGTCGAGCTGCGCGTCGGTGGCCTCGGTCGCCGCCTTGCCCGCGCACAGCCCTTCGAGCACCATCCGGCACTCCGTGATCTCCACGGCCTCCTCGACCGTCACCACCCGCACCCGCGAACCACGGTTGCGGATCCGCTCGACCAACCCCTCGGAGGTCAGATCGAGCAGTGCGGCACGCATGCTGGCACGCGTGACGCCGTAGTTCTCGGCGAGCTCGTTTTCCACCAGCCGCTGGGCCGGTGCCATCTCCCCCTGCAGGATCGCCTTCCTGAGCCGCTCCAGCGCGTACTGCTTGGCCTGCTCTCCGGAGCCTGGACGGGCTTCCTTCGGCATCTGCCCTCCCTGAGTGAGTGCCTGTCGACGCTAAATGTAGGCGAACAGAATTGTCAACAATTCTGTTCTCACTCTTTGGGTGAGGCGAGCACCGTGCAAGTCACACGCGGCGCCCGACAGCTGCCCTGGCCGTTCATCCGGTGCTGCGCCTGATGCGGATCACAGGCGGGGCTGATATGGCGGCGCAAGGAAGGATGTGCGGAACATGTCGGCTGGTGGTGGCGCAATCGCCGCAGCGCGTTCAGGCCATCCATAGCGGTCGGCTCCGGCAAGGAACGGCGGAACGGGTGCGGTGCCAGTGGCTAGCTCTTGTAACCCGTCACCTTGGCGACCCACTTGATGAAGTCACCCGGGTCCTCGTTGGTGGCGTGGCCCATGTCCCAATAGTACGCGTGGTTGACGTCGTCACCGAGGTTGTCCGCGGCCATGGCGAGGTTCGCGGCGACTGTCAGCGCCGTGTCGGTGTCGGATGTGCCGAGCCGGATCCACCAGTGCTTGGAACGGTTCGGGTTGCCTTCTTCGAGGATGTGGAACATCGGGTTCATCAGCTTGAGCTTCTCGGGGATGTCGCTGTCGACCCGCTTGCCACCGAGCCCGGTGGTGTCGTTCTTCGCGCTGTAGGCGGTGAAGTGACGGGCCTTGGTGGTGTCCTTGCCGAACTCGTTGTTCTCACCGGCGGACAGGTCGAACGCGTCGAAGGCCGGCTGGGTCTTCTTCCGCTGTGCCACGTGCGTGAGGTAGCCCTCCCAGGTGAAGGTGGCCTGGCTGTTCTTCCACGTGATGAACGTGTTCTTGGCCAGGTACGTCTCGCGCTCGGACGCCGACAGGGCCGCGAGGTACGTCGTCGCCGACGGCTGGAGGTAGTGCTCCAGCAGGTATTCGTCGTAATTGCGGGCGGTGATCTTGCCGAAGCCCGAGCCCTTGAGGCCGCGGAGGTTCAGGCCCGCCTGGTATTCGGCGAACTGCGACTGGAGCTCCCTCGACACACTCTGGTCGACGGTCTTGCCGGTGGTCTGCGTGGGCAGAGTGCCCCAGTTCCACTCGTAGGCGCCGTCGGCGTGCTCCAGATCCGTGATCGGGCACCAGGCGCCCGTCGCGAAGATGGCGTCGGAGCCGTCGGCGGCACCGGCTTCCCTGAGGTACGGCTCGTAGATCTTGCTGTCGCCGGAGGCGCCGAGCAGTGCGGAGGAGGCGCCGCCCGCGCTGGTGCCGGTGGACACGATCCGCTCGGTGTTGCCCGGGAGGCGGCCCTTGTTGGCGCGGATGTAGCGCACTGCGGCCTTCAGGTCGACGATCACCGCGGGAGCGGTGCCGTAGTAATTGCCGGAGGAGTCGGTCAGGCTGCGCCCGCGGGTGCCGGGCTCCACCACGACGTAACCGGCGGCCAGGGCCAGCTTCGCGAGGTTCACCATGCCGTTGATGGCACCCGTGCCACCCGCCGTGCCTCCGTCCGTGCCGCCCGACGGCATGCCGCTGGGCGTGCTCCCGCCCGTGGGTGTCCCGCCGAGCATGGCGCCGCCGCCCATGCCGGACATCTCCAGCTTGGCCTGGCCCACGCCGGTGGCGTCAGCCACCGTGGAGGGCATGTAGGCCCCCACCGCGTTGGCGAGGACGATGGGGGCATGCGAGGCGTCGACCGCCTTGCCGTCGATGTCGACGGGGACGCTGACGACCAGACTCTGGTGATCGGAGTCGCTCGGGTTCGTGACGTAGTCGCGGGCCTTGTAAAAGCGGTACGTCACCGAGTGCTCAGTGCCGGACGCGTCAGCGATCGACTCGGTCTTCTCCTTGTAGTCGTCCTGGTCGAAGGCCAGGGAGTCGTTGGCCGAGGCCCCCTTGCTGTCGGTGCCCTCCGTGTCTTCTGCCTGTGCGGTCAGGGCGATGCCGCCGATGGCTGCGACCCCTGCGGTCGCACCGAGTCCTATGACGACGCTCCTGCGGGTTACTGCCCTGTGCTTCATGATCATCTCCTCGTCGAGGGGGTCGTCCGCCGCCTGCGGGGGTCGCTTCACGTTGAGTGTGCGGGCTTCCGTTCTTTATTTTCAATGGTTGAAAAATTAGAAGACCGTGAGACGGGAAGTGCTGGGGCGACCAGGCACAATCGAGACGTGAATACCCCCGCTCCCACCGACTCCGCAGCCGTGCGCCGGGCCAACCTCTCCCTGGTCCTGCGCTACGTCGCCGCGCACGGCCCGTGCGCGCGCACCGAGGTTGCCGCGGGCACCGGCCTGGGTCACGCCTCGGTGACCGCGCTCGTCGCCGACCTGATCGAGCGCAACCTGGTGGCTGAGGTCGGCGCCGCCTCCTCGGGGGGCCGGGGGCGTCCGCGCCGACTGGTGAACCTGGTGCCCGGACGGGTGCGGACCACAGCCGTTCATGTGGCCTGGGGGTACAGCACGGTGATGACGTGCGACCTGGCCGGCGCTCCCGGCCGGCCGCTCCAACGGCCCAACTCGGGGCCGTTCGGGGCACAGGAGGCCCTGGCCGAGGACATCGCCTCCGCCGTCGACGCCGTCGGTCCTCCGGAGGTCGGAGTTCATCACGGTCGCCTGGTGGTCGCCCTGTCCGGACCGGTCACCGAGGGGGCTCAGGACGCCACGGGTTCTGCGCGCAGTGCCTCGCACCTCGCCCGGCTTGTCGCCGACCGGCTGCCCGGGCTGCCGTACCCCGTTGGCGTGATCAACGACGCCAAGGCCGCGGCCCTGGCCGAGTACCACGCCCTCGCCTTGCGGGATGGCATCGTCGCGTACGTGAAGTCCGAGGCGGGAGTGGCCGGTGCGTTGATCGTCGACGGCCGTGTCTTTCAGGGCGGTCACGGCCTGGCCGGGGAGCTCGGCCACATCCCGGTCTCCCTCGACGGGCCCGTCTGCCGGTGCGGCGCGACGGGCTGTCTGACCACGTACGTCAGCACCCGCGCGGTCCTGGAGGCGGCTGGTCTCGGCAATTCGGCTTCCCTCCACGACACCAGCGCCGCCCTCAATGAACTCGACCACCGCCTGCATACGGGGGAGCCGCTCGCTCTGGCTGCACTGGACCGTGCTGGGCACGCCCTGGGCGCCGCACTCCAGTCGCTCACCGGAATGACCGACCCTGATCATGTCGTCCTCGGTGGCCGACTCGCCGACTGGCTGCCATGGTTGAGGCCCGGCATCGACGCCCGCCTCGCCCCGCGCCGGGGCGCCTTCCCGGCCTGTGCCCCAGTCGTCACGCCCGGGACCCTCGGTGCCGACGCGGCCCTCCACGGTGCGCTCGCCGCCGGACGCGAATACATCTTCGCCGACCCCGCCGCCATACCGAAGGAATCCTGACGGCGGCCGCGTGGGTGCTGTTGCCAGTGCTGGTTCCAACACCTGCACCTCGGTGACCAGCCACTGCCGCCGACCCAACTTCCGAAAACCGTCTTCTTCACCTGCGGGTGGTGGGTGCACGGCGGTGCATACCCCGCTGCCCGGCATCCGGGTCGCCCGCGGGTCCGCGCGGCCCTAGGCATTGCCGGACACGTCCTGGGCGTCACGCTCAGGGCCGTCGCCAGCGTGACCGACGTAGAAGAAGTTATTCCTGGCGGCCATCTCGCTGAATGGGTCCGGTGGGTGACTACGGCCATCGATGCCCGACTCACCGGCCGCCGCACCAAAGTCGAGTACGTAAGGTTCGCCGCCTCTGCCAGCGCCTTCTGTGCCGCCGCCGCACTCGGCGGATCGTCCACGTCGGCGAGCAGCACGTCTTGTCGGTGTCCACCCGGGTGCTGGTGCCTGCGGCGGCCGGGCTCTGACCCGCCGGACTCCGGAAGACTAAATGTCGGCGATAGTGCTAGGCATATTGTTGACAAAGTTGTAGCGTGCGTCGCGCCTTGACCTTGAGGCATCCGCAGCACTTGCTGCTCGATGAGGGGAGACCCATGCAGAGGTTGACCGCGCCAGGCGGACGAGACGCACTCACCCACCGGCCGAGCATGCGGGCGGAACGCTTCGTGACCCGCGAACGCCTCCTGAGAGGTATGGCGCTGGCGGGCTCCCTCGTCCTCACGTTCGTCGCAGTACCGGCCTCCGTCGCGGCAGCTGCCCCTGCGCAGAGCCGTGGCCACAAGGCAGACCCCCAAGACGCGGCGCTCGCCTTCGACTCCTCCGGCTACACGACGATCAGCGTCACCGTCGACGGCCGGCCGATGAACGTTCGCTGGTACAAGGAGATCTGCTACGTCGCGAACCCGGTCGCGGCGGCGGCCCGGCAGCCCGGCGGCCCCGGCGGCGGCACCACGATCCCCAACACCGCCTGCGGCTACCAGAGCATGAACGTGTTCGTTCCCGAGAGCGCCTTCGGCGACCAGCGCGCCCCGGTCTACTTCGCAGTGAACAACAGTGGCTGGAGAGCCAGTTACATCAAGGCCAGCGTCACCGACGGCACCCCCTACAACAGTGCGACCAGCAACGTCGGCGCCGCCCTGAAGGCGGGCTACGTCTTCGTCGACGTCGCGAGCCGCAGCCGCGGACTGATCGGCGCCGACGGCTCGTTCCCCGGCAAGGCTCCGGCGGCTGTGGTCGACGCCAAGGCCGCCGTCCGCTACCTGCGCCTCAACGACGCGACGATGCCCGGCAGCGCGGAGCGGATCGTGGTCAACGGCACCAGCGGCGGCGGTGCGCTGGCGTCGATCCTCGGTGCTTCCGGCAACAGCGGCGAGTACACCCCGTACCTGGCCGCGATCGGCGCCGCCGGTGTCGACGCCAAGGAGCGCAGCACCCTGCGCGACGACGTCTTCGCCGTCAACGCGTACTGCCCGATCACCGACCTCGGCAACGCCGACGTCGCCTACGAGTGGCTGTACAACGTCCTCGCCACCAGGGACGCCACGGGCTCGAACCCCTCGCCCAAGGACGCCGCCGCGATCGCGGCTGAGTTCGCGGCGTACGAGAAGAGCCTTGGGCTGCGCAACCCCGAGGGCTCCCGCCTCACTGCCGCGAACATGCTCGACACCATCGAGGAGGAGGTTGTCCGCTCAGCGGAGACCTACCTGAAGGCCGATCCCGCCCATTCGATCCCGCCGCTGGGAGACACCTTCGAGATCACCTCCGGCGCCCCTGGAGGTCAGCCCACCACCAAGAGGTACGTCAACGACTGGATCGACGTCGACACCGCCACCCGCACGGTGCGCTCCGTCGACATGGCGAAGTACCTGGCTTTCGTCGCCACCCAGGCCACCTTGAAGACGACCCCCGCCTTCGACGCGGTGGGCGTCAACGGGAACACCACCAGCGGAACCGAGACCGACCTCTTCGGCCCGCCGACGCAGAAGTACCTGAACTACACCGAGTACAGCTGGAACCACAACGACATCGCCGGGGACGGCAGCGGACTCGACGACACCGGGCTGACCTGGCACCAGTACACGGGCAAGAAGAGCACCACCGTCGACGACCAGGTCCACCTGATCAACCCGATGGACTTCATCGGCACCCGCGCCGACACCGCACCGAACTGGTACGTCCGCCACGGCACCCGCGACCGGGACACCGCGGCCACCGTCTCGGTCAACCTCGACCGGGCACTCGCCGCGGACAAGCAGGTCGAGGACCTCGACTACCGGCTCGCCTGGAACCAGCCGCACGCCGGCAATTACGATGTACTCGAGGCCATGGCCTGGATCGCCGACGTCGTCCGCAAGGCCGGCGACCCGCTCGCCCCCCGGCACAAGGGATGACAGGTCGTCGGCCGCCCCTCCCGCGGCGGTGGGGCGGTCGATGGGCTGTCATTCCTGGTAGTCGGGTTACCAGGGCGTGAGGCAGGGGCAGCGCGAACGGTTCCGCCGAAGGTGACATGAGTACTACCTGGCCTCCTCACCGAGGGCATCACCGCCAGAATGCCCTGGTAGTCGGCCGTGGTGTCGCCTTCTGGGCGGGCCAGGATGCAGAGCAGGAGGGACAGCGCGACGAACACCAGGAAGGTGATGAGCACCAGTGGACGGTTGTCGGTGACGCCGTCCGGGGTCGGCGTGAGCGCCGCGTGGAACAGGTCTGTCATGTCCGCCTGGCCTCGGTCCGTCCTTCGAGGTGGTGGGCGGCACGGTCGTACCGTACCGCCATGACGTGAGCGGCAGGACGGCCAGTTGCAGGGCGGACAGCAATACGCCCAGCGGCAGACCGCCTGCGGGTCGCTCGGTGAGCACGTCAACAGCCATCCCGGTGAGCAGCACGGTGGGTACGAGGACCGCGCCGTTCGTGGCCAGGAACCGGCGGCCCGCGAGGCCGGTGGTGCGGGGGAGTACGTCCTGTGCCTCTGGAGGCAGGCCGTGGCCGGACCGGGGGGGCATGGACAGTCCTTGTGTGGGTGGGGTCTATGGGTGCCCGGCGCGCAGTCCTGTGCGACGGACGGGTGCCGGGCGGGAGAAGGCGGGTTACGCAGGCGCGTCCGCCCTGTGGCGGGCGGACGCGAGCGGGCCGCACCGCCACTCGGCAGTGCGGCCCGCGAGGGGGTCAGTCGTCGGGGATGCCGGTGCCGCTGAGGGCGGGGACGGTGATCTCGGGGTGGGTCAGGGAGCGGGCGCCGAGGCGGAACTGGTCGAGTTTGTCGACGATGGTCTGGCCGACGGGGAGGTGGCCCCAGATGCTGATGCCCTGGTGGGTGGAGGGCTGCCAGGTGTTCTCGTCGACGACGATGGGGTTCCAGCCGACCTCCCACTCGAAGCCGGAGGGGGTGCGGGCGTAGTAGGAGAGTTCGCGGTCGTTGGTGTGCTGGCCCACGGACAGGGCCATGTCGAAGCCGAGTTCGCACACGCGCTGGTAGCTGCGGGCGACGTCGTCGAGGGTGGCGGCCTGGATGTTGAGGTGCTGGACGCGGGTACGGATGGGGTCGATCGGCAGGCCGCGCACCGCGGCGATGGCGAGGGAGTGGTGGCGTTCGTTGACCCGCAGGAAGCGGATCTTGAGCTTGACGCCACTGATCGTCTCGTCGATGTAGTCGGTGAGGCGGGCGTCGAAGACGGTGTTGAAGTATCCGCGCATCTGGGCCGGCTTCGTCGAGGTGATGGCCAAGTGACCCATGCCGGAGTCGCCGGTGACGAACGCGGAAGCGAGCATGCGCAACGGCTCCGTGGAGACCTTCGGGGTGGTGTAGATCTCCTGGACGATGCCCTTGGGGCCCGGGAAGCGCAGCAGGCGTTCGACGCCTCGTACCGCGGCTTCCTCGTCGGTGCCGGGACGCAGCGGGACACCGTGGGCGCGGATCCGGGCCTCGATCCGCTCGAAGACGGCGTGGTCGTCGACGTGCCAGCCGGCGGCGACGACGTCCTCGGCCGGGCCGCGCCGCAGCAGGAAGCGGCACTCCTGGTCGTCTAGACGAAAGCGCATCAGGTCGCGGGAGAGGGCGTCGTGGTGCATGCCGATGGCGTCGGTGCCGAAGCGCTGCCAGTCGGCGAAGCGGTTGGTCTCGATAACGACGTACCCGAGGTGGACCGAGCCGAAGACGGAGGAAGTCTCTGTGGTGGTCATCGGTGGCCTGCCAGGAAGTCGGCGCACAGGCGGTTGAACAGATCGGCGCGTTCGAACTGGACCCAGTGCCCGGTGTTGGCGACCTGGTAGAGGTCGCAGTTGGGCAGGCGCTCGGCGAGCATGGGACCGCCGGAGGGCCGGTTGACCTTGTCCGCCGCGCCCCACAGCACCAGGGTGGGCACGGCCAGCCGGGTCAGCCGCTGGTCGCGGGTGAAGTCCATCTTCCACAGGGCGGACGGTGACTTGGGGCGCCTGAGGGGAGGATCGGCGACGACTTCCGGGTCGAGGCTGTCCCGGTAGCGCGCGTCGATGACGTCGTCCGGCACGTCGGCGGCGTTGAAGACGAGGTACTGGCGGATGAACTTCTCCAGCTTGAGCCGCGAAGGGCCGTCGCCGGTGTAGTAGTTGAGCAGGCTGTTGAGGCCGGGCGTGGGCAGGGCGCGGGTGGTACCGATGCCGCCGGGGCCCATGAGGACCATGCGGTCGACGCGGCCGGGAGTGTCCAGGGCGAGGCGCAGGGCGCAGGCGCCGCCGTAGGAGTTGCCGACCAGGTGCGCCTTGTCCAGGCCGAGTCGGTCGAGGAGGCCGCGGATGCCGTCGGCGAGGCTGCCGAAGGGGTCGGCGGGGTTGACGCCCTTGGTGCTGCGGCCGTAGCCGGGCAGGTCGGGGACGATGACCCGGTGCTGCTTGGCCAGTTCGCCGATGTTGCGGTGGTAGTTGGAGACGCCGGAGGCGCCGGGGCCGCCGCCGTGCAGTAGCAGGACGGGCGGGCCGTCGCCGGTCTCCGCGACGAAGATCTTCTTTGTGCCGACGTCGTACGTCGTCTCCTGCATCTGAGGCATGGCGGTCTGCGCGGTCATGATGTCGCTCCTCACTGGGTGGTGGTCTCGGTCGGGGCGCCGGCCCGGGTCGGACGGGACACGGCCGCGGGCGCGAAGCCGGCCGGGGGCGGCGGGAGCGGGGCGCTGGCGGGCGCGGCGGCGTAGACGTAGGCGTCGGGACGCAGCGCGAGGGTGGCCGCGCGGTGCTCCCGCATCCAGGGCAGCAGGACGCCGTCGCTGTCGACGAGGGTGCCCTCGGCGGACCGGGAGCCGGCCGGGGTGACGGTGAGCGAGGGCAGCGCGAGGCGGTCCCACGCCGGCTGGGGCGTGGCCGTGCAGGCGTGCAGAAGCAGCCAGCGGCCGCCGAGGGCGTCGTCCAGACGGACGCGGTTTCCGTCCGGGCCGGTGACCCACGGCTGGGGCACCTGGCTGCCGTTCGCCTTGGCGCGGGGACGGGCCTGCAGGCCGGCGGAGTAGCGGGCGACCGGGATCCAGTGCGAGTCCTGCATCCAGTCGGCGAACCCCGGTATGCGGTCCAGGGCGCGCAGGGCACCGTCGCGGACGCGCGCGACCGGCAGGCGGCGCTCGGTGATGATCCGGCCGACGAACACCGCCCGCCCGGTCACCTCCTTGACGTGCGGCTTGCGCTCGGCCTCGTAGCTGTCGAGCACGCTCTCGGGCAGTTCACCTCGGAGCACGGCGTCGAGCTTCCAGGACAGGTTGGCCACGTCGCGCACGCCGGCGGCCATGCCCTGACCGATCCACGGCGGCATGGCGTGGGCGGCGTCGCCGGCCAGAAAGACCCGGCCCATGCGGAAGCGGGAGGCGAAGCGGACGTGGTGGCTGTAGACGGTGGCACGCAGCACCTCGATGCTGTCGCGGGAGATGCCGTAGCGGGCCACCAGCCGGTACACGGCGTCCTCGGTGGTCAGGTGCTTCTCGTCGTCGCCGGGCAGGATCGGGAACTCCCAGCGGTGGTGGTCGAGCGGCGTAGGGCAGTCGACGGCGGGCCGGGCGGGGTCGCAGTGGAAGCGGAGCTTGTCGTGGTCGGGCCATGGCTTGAGCATCTTGGTGTCGATGACGACCCAGCGGTCTTCGTACGTCTTGCCCTCGTAGTCGATGTTGAGCTGCGCGCGGGTGAGGCTGGAGCCGCCGTCGGCCGCGATCACGTACGCGGCGCGCAGTCGGTGCACGGAGTCGTCGGCTGTGCCGACCACGGTGAGGTCCACCCCGTCGGCGTCCTGGCGCAGCCGCAGGCACTCGTGGCGCAGCAGCACGCGCACGTTCGGATAGCGGTCTACGCCGTCGCGCAGCACCTGCTCCAGTGCGGGCTGGTAGATGAACATCTGCGGCGGGTGGCCATGCCCGCGTGGGGTGGGGCGCGCGCTGAGGAACGGGCGGCCGTTGGCGTCGACGAAGTCGACCGGCCGCTCGGTCAGCATGTCCTGCTTGAGGCGCTCGGCCAGACCTATCCGCTGCCAGATCCGCATGACCTCCTCGTCCGTGGAGATGGCCCGCGCACGCGTGAAGATCTCGGCGTCGCGCTCCAGGACGACGACCCTCAGGCCCATCGCGCCCAGCAGGTTCGCCGCGGTGACGCCGGTGGGTCCGTAGCCGATCACCGCTACGTCGTACACATCGTTCTCCGCGTCACTGCGGTTTCTGCTCTCGGCCCCGGTCGTGCTCACAGGCCACCTCACTGTCTTCGCGGCTCTTCATGTAGTGGTCACTCCAATTGGAGTGATCGCTACGCTAAAATGGCTGGGACGATAGAGTCAAGGGGCAGTGCACACAGGAGGGGCAGTTCACATGACCAGGGCGCACACGACCCGTAAGAAGCGCGCCAACGGGGTCGAGTCGCGGCAGCGCATCCTCGATGCCGCGGTGGAGATCGCGGGGGAGCGCGGGTACGAGGGAACGAGCATCGCGGCCGTCAGTGCCAAGTGTGGGCTGCCCGCCAGTTCCATCTACTGGCACTTCAAGGACAAGGACGACCTGATCGCCGCCGTCATCGAGCGCAGCTTCGACACCTGGCTGACCGCGGTGCTCCTGCCGGACGAAGACGCGGGCACCCCGCTGGAGCGGGTCACCGCGATGGCCGCGAACGTGGCAAAGTCCCTGGTCGACGCACCCGACTTCCTCCGCCTCGGCCTGATGCTCGCCCTGGAGCGGCGCCCCACCGAGCCCCGCGGGCGGACCGTGTTCCTCCAGGTCCGTGACACCGCACGCCGCAAGGTCGCCGAGACGGCCGAGGCGCTGTTCCCCGGGCTGGACGACGACGCCCTCCGCACAATCACGGACTATGCCGTCGCCGGTGCCGACGGACTGTTCGTCCAGCGGGAGATCCACGGCGACGGCATCGACCTGGTGGCCATGTTCGAACTGCACGCCCAGGTGGTCTACGAGGCAGCGGCCCGGCTCGCCGCGAACAGCGGGGAGTGACGGCGCGAGCGCACAGCGCGCCGGGCGGCGATCCTCAGCCTCTCCGGTGGTGCATGTGTCTTCTCACCTGGAGCCGAAGGGCCAGCGCCCTGTCGGCGTCGCGCAGTCCCCCTCGTTTCCGACGGGCGAACCGCTAGGTGTCGGCGTGGGCGTGGCCGTCGAGCCACCTTCCGGGGTTCCGTCGTCCGTCGTCCCGGTGCCGGGGCATTCGGTGACGACTGTGACGGTGCTGTCGGCGGCGACGTCGCTGCCTGCCTGCGGGGTGGTCGCCGTCACCACGGCGTCGGGTGCCTGGGCGCAGTCGGATGCGACGTTCGTTCCGAGCCCGAGACGACCCAGTGCCTCCTGCGCGTCGGCGAGCGTCCCGCCGACGAGGTCGCCGGGCACCTCGACGGTCGCCGCCTCCTTGGCGAGCCGGACGTCGATCGCGGTGCCGGGGTCGACCTCTGTGTCCTCCGCGACGCTCTGCCCGATCACGGTCCCGGGGCCGGCGCTGCTCTCGGCCTCGGTCGTGTAGCCGAGCACGAGGTCGTGGGCGGTCAGCAGTCTTCGGGCTTCGTCCGTGGTGCTGCCGGTCAGATCGGGAACGGTGGTCGTCTCGATTTCCTCGGCCACGGTCAGGGTGGTCTCCGTGTCCTTCTCGGCCCGCTCACCGTCGGCGGGTCCTGTTCCAGCACGGTTCCGGCGTCCTTCGAGGACTCGACGTGCCGGACTCGCGACGGAAAACCCTTGTCCGAAAGGATCCGTGCGGCGGTGTCCTCGTCCCTTCCGGTGACGTCGGGCACCTCCACCGTCGGCGCGCCGGTGGAGACGGTGACGAGACGGCCTCGCCCTCGGTCAGTCGACCGTCCGCCGGGCGGCGCCGACCACGGCGGATGCCCGGCAGGTCGGGTGCGCCCGCCATGATCAGGGCGAAGACGGAGACGCGGATCCCGTCGTCGTCCAGTGCTCCGGTGTTGACTGCATCGACCCCGGCGCTCAGCACGGTGGCCGGCAGATGTGTGGGGAACACACCGTCCCGCTGACCGCGTCTCAGGACGGCCGTGGCCCTGTCGCGGGCGGGCGCCAGGATTTCGGCCACGCGCTCGGCTCCCAGATCGTGCCGGGCCAGCGCCAGGAGCATGCGGTAGCGGTCACCTGCCGGCCACATGGTCAGGGAGAGACGGGCCATGCCCGTTCGGGCGGCTCCGAGGATGTCACGCCGGCGGAGGCTCTGCTCCGCAGTGTGCCGGAGGCTTCCTCGGCCAGGGCTTGCAGCAACGCCGCCCGTTCGGGGACGTGACCGAAGAGGGCACGGCGTACGGCGCTGGAGGCCCGGGTCGGTTCCTCGAGGGTGATGTCGGGGTTGCGGCCCAGTTCCCTGCGGGCCGTGGCCAGGATGCGGGCCCGGTTGGCTCGTGCGTTGCAGCGCCGTGACGCACGGGCGGAGAGCGTGCTTTACGAAGGACCTCGAGACCGGAAGCGTCGGGCGGGGTGGGACGGCGCGGGCTGCCCTGGGCCGTCACGCCGCCGACGACTGCGGCCGGTAGGTGACCGTGTCCCCGGTGAAGCGGGCGTCGAGTCCGGTGGCCGTGGGGGTGACGGACCGCAGGTGGAGACCCTCGGGGATGTTCCGCAGGGGGATGGGCTCGGCGAAGACCCGGTCGAGCAGGCGGCGTGCGGACGCCGGCAGGTTCCCGTGGACGATCCGGAAGTCCGTGAACCCGACACGGTTGCCGGAGGCCGCCGAGACGGCCGCGCTCACAGTCACGTCGCCGACGAGCGGGCGGGTGAGTACCGCCTTGACGCGTCCGGGCTCGGTGTCCCGGGCGATCTCCAGACCGAGTGCGTTCGACACGTCCTCGTACGACAGGAAGGCGGTCGCGTCGACGGCACGGGCGTGGGCCACCTCGGCGTTGTCCGAGAGTTCGAGGTCGTTGAGGTCGACGGTGAGTTCCGTCACGGGCACCGGTCGTTCGGAGCCGTCGGCGGGCACGTCGTGGGCGGTGATGCCCACGTGCCGCAACGTGCCGCCGGCCATCTGGGTCAGCACCGGGAAGCCGTCGATGTCCACCGAGGGCTCTTCCAGGATGTCCATGCCGTCCTGGAACGCGGTGGCGATACGGCCTTCCACGCGACTCGTAGCGACGCGGTCCACGACGACCAGGACCAGCATGAGTGCCACCAGTGTCCCGGCCAGAACTGCGATCAGCCGCTGGCGCCGCCAGGGGGACGGAGGACTCGCGTACACCGCGTCTTCGTCGTATCCGGAGTCGTAGACGGGCGGGTCGTCGTACATCGAGTGATCCATGGGGTTCCTTCGCGGGAGTCCGGGCCGGTGGCGCGGAAGGATGAGCGGGACGTCACTTCACGCGCCACAGCATCGTTGACGTATCGTTCACTCTAATTGGAGCGAACGCTACACTAGCTTTCGTTCCCGGGCCGTGTCGCCGAAGCCGACCGGCAGGGGGACGGAGCCGGCAACGGCGCGCCTCATCCCCTCGCACGGAAGGTCGCTCATGACTTCCTCGGCTCAGCGCATCGACGTCCACCAGCACCTGGTGCCGGCCTTCTATCGTGAGGAACTGGTCAAGGCGGGCATCGTCGACGTCGGAGGCCGGGCCCTGCCCGACTGGAGTCCCGAGTCGGCCGCGGAGGTGATGGACCTGCTGGGCGTCGGCACCGCGATCGTCTCCGTCTCCGCCCCCGGCGCCGGCTTCCTCACGGATCCGGGCAAAGCCGCGGACCTGGCGTGCCGGCTCAACGAGTACTCCGCCTCCCTGGCCGCCGACCGCCCCGGCCGTTTCGGCTACTTCGCCACTCTGCCCATGCCGGACATCGCCGCCTGCGCCGCCGAGGCCGCGCGGGCACTGGACGACCTGCGGGCCGACGGTGTCACCCTGCTCGCCAACAGCGGGGGCACCTACCTCGGCGCCGACGGGCAGGAGCCCCTCTGGCAGACCCTCGACGACCGTGGCGCCGTGGTCTTCGTCCACCCGGCCGAACTGCCCGCTGTCCCGGTCGACGGCATCCCCGCCTTCGCCGCCGACTTCCTGCTCGACACAACCCGCGCTGCCTACCTCCTGGTCCGCAACGGCATCGTCCGACGCCATCCGAACATCAGGTTCCTCCTCAGTCACGCCGGCGGCTTCGTCCCCTACGCCTCCCACCGCATGGCCGTCACCCTCGCCAATGACACCGGCCGCAGCCCTTTGGACGTCCTGGAGGATTTCCGCTCCTTCTACTTCGACACCGCCCTGTCCTCCAGCCCCGCAGCGCTGCCCACCCTCCTCGCCTTTGCCCGCCCCGGGCACGTCCTGTTCGGCAGTGACTGGCCTTTCGCTCCCACTCCTGCCGGCCAGTACTTCGCCAATGGTCTGGACTCCGGGGTCGACCCTGGCACGCTCCAGGCCGTCAACCGCACCAACGCTGAAGCCCTCTTCCCCCGCCTGGCCACGCACCGCCACCCGGCACCCCCGGCGCCGGTTCCGGCGCGCTTGCGTCAGTCGGCCCAACGCGCTGCAGCACGCTTCTTCTTCAAGCTCGTCCAGCCCAGCACCAAATGAAATGAGTCACCATGTCCAGCGCATCCAGTTCCACGAGCGACCGGGAGCATTCAGCCGTCGCCACGGGGCGGGCCGGTCACCAGGGCGTGCTGTTCGCGATGTGCCTGTCCTTGATCCTCGTCGTCGCCTCGGTCTCCGCACTCAACCTCGCCCTGCCCGACCTCGCCGTCGACCTTTCGGCCTCCAACAGCTCCCTGACCTGGATCGCCGACGGCTACACCGTCGCCTTGGCCGCGCTGGTACTGCCGCTGGGCGCCGTGGGCGACCGGTTCGGGCGCCGCAACGTCCTCATCGCGGGCACCGTCGTCTTCGGCGCCGCCTCCCTGGCAGCCTCCTTCGCCGACACCACGACCACCCTCATCATCTGGCGCGTCGTCATGGGCGTCGGAGCCGCGATGATCATGCCGGGCACCCTGTCGACCATCACCGCGGCCTTCCCTCCGGCGCAGCGTGCCAAGGGCGTGGCCGTCTGGTCCGGCTTCGCCGCGGCAGGCGCCATCCTCGGCATGCTGGCCGCCGGCGCCCTGATGGAGTGGTACTCCTGGCGGTCCATCTTCGTCAGCAGCGCCATCGTCGCCCTGGCCGCCGCCGTCGCAGCCCTCGTGCTGGCGCCCAACACCAAGGACGAGCACCCCTCCCGACCCGACGTGTCCGGAGCCGTCAGCACGGCCGTGGGCATCGGCACCCTGGTCTTCGCCATCATCGAGGGCAACGAGAAGGGCTGGACGGAACCCGTGGTGATCGCCGCCCTCGTTGTCACGGTGCTGGCGTTCGCCGCGTACGCCTGGCTCGGACGGCGCCACGACCATCCGCTGCTCGACCCGGCCCTGTTCGGCATCCGCGGCTTCCGGGCCGGCGCCATCACCGTACTCGTACAGTTCCTTGCCGTCTTCGGGTTCTTCTACGTCGGCCTGCAGTACCTGCAGCTCATCCTCGGCTACAGCCCGCTCAAGGCCGCAGTCGCACTCGTCCCCGTCGCTGTTGTCGTCCTGCCCACCTCCCAGGCCACCCCGCACCTGGTGCGGCGGACCGGCATGAAGGTCACCATCACCGCCGGGCTGTTCCTGCTGGCCACCGGCCTGTTCATCATCTCCCGGCTCGACACCGGCTCCGGCTACCTGCCCTTCCTCGGCGGCCTCGTCGTGGCCGGCCTGGGCATCGGCCTGTCCGGCGCCACCGGCACGGCCGCCATTACCGGTTCCCTCGGCCGGGGCCAGCAGGGAGTGGCCTCCGCCATGAACGACACCACCCGCGAGGTGGGATCGGCCGTCGGTATCGCCCTGATGGGCTCCATCTACGGGAGTCACTACCGCTCCAACCTGCCCGCCACGGTCGACCAGCTCCCCGCCGAAGCCGCTGAGTCGGTACGCGACTCAGCGGCCGCCGGTCTCCACGTCGCCGACCAGCTTGGCACTCAGGGCGCGGGTCTCGCCGACCAGGTCAAGACCGCCTTCATGGACGGGCTCTCCGCCTCTCTGATCGCCGTCTCCGTCATCGTCCTCGCCACCGCGATCGGCTGCCTCTTCCGGGCGCCGAAGGAACCGCCGGCGTCCGACTGATCCGCGTGTCTCCGGCCCGGTGGCCGGGCAACGAACCGTGACGTCGCGGTCCTCGTGGGGCGTGCTCGCCGAGGTGCCGCCACCCGTCGGCGTCAGTGGTGCTGCTCACGTCAACTCCGGGTACCCAACGACGCGGCGCCGCCGGAACGCAGCACCCGGGACAGGCCGAGGGCGGCCGTCCGTACGGCGGGCGCCAGTTGCGCGGGGCCGAACCGGGCGAGCGGCACGGCGACCGACAGTGCCGCCACCGCTGTCGGACCGTCGAAGACGGGAGAAGCGATGCAGCTGACGCCAAGGGCCGCCTCCTCCTCCTCGTAGGCGAGTCCGGAGACCTGAATCTGTTCCAGCACGGTGCGCAGCCGCGCGGGGTCGGTGACCGAGTGGGAAGTGAGCCGGGGCAGGGGTCCCGTCAGTACCTCGTCCGTCAGTTCGGAGCCGGAGAAGGCCAGCAGCGCCTTGCCGACGCCAGTGCACGTCAGGGGGAGCCGCCCGCCGATACGGGAGGGCAGGGGCAGGGTCTGGTGGCCGTGGATCCGCTCGACGTAGACGACGTCGTGCCCCTCTCGTACGCCGAGGTGCACGGTCTCGTGGGTGGCCTCGAAGAGGTCCTGGAGGAACGGCAGCGCCGCCTCCCGCAGGTCCAGGCGGCGCGGCACCAGTGAACCCAGCTCGAAGAGCCTGCCGCCGAGCCGGTAACCCTCACCGTCGCGTTCGAGCAGGCCGAGGCGGACCAGGTCGGCACAGAGGCGGAACGCGGTCGTCTTGGCCAGTCCCGTACGCGTGGCGATTTCTGTGAGACGGAACGTACCGCCGTCCGGGCGGAAGCAGTCGAGGACGCCTGCCGCCTTGTCGAGCATGTTCCCCTGCGCGCTGTTCCGTGTCATGGAACGTATTTTGCCGCTACTCGGACCGGACGCCTATATCTGTCGCAGAACGGCGAACAGCCACCGCCCTTCCCGCAGCCCCATGACTCCCCAGCATTCCACCCGGAGGTACCTCCATGTCCGCTCAGCCCTGTCGCACCGGTCTCCGCCGGGGGCGGCTGTGAACGCCCCCGAGTCCGCCGACGCCGTGACCGAGGCGGCGGCCGTCCTGGCGGAGGCCGCTCGTACCGGGAAGCCGTGTCCGCCGGTGCGCACCCTGCTCCCCGAGGGGGACATCGAGGTCGCGTACGCCGTGCAGCGTCTGTACGTGGAGCACGGAGTCACCGCAGGCCGCCGGCTGGTGGGCCGCAAGATCGGCCTGACCTCGCCCGCCGTGCAGCGGCAACTCGGCGTCGGCCAGCCGGACTTCGGTGTCCTCTTCGCCGACATGGCGGTGCCCGAAGGACAGCCGATCGCCCCCGGCCGGCTCCTCCAGCCCAAGGTCGAGGCCGAGGTCGCCCTGGTCCTCGGCGACGACCTGCCGCACGGGGACCCGACCGTCGCCGACCTGCTGCGGGCCACCGCGTTCGCCCTGCCGGCGCTGGAGATCGTCGACAGCCGGATCGCCGACTGGGACATCACCATCGTCGACACCGTCGCCGACAACGCCTCCTGCGGCCTGTACGTCCTGGGCGGCACCCCCGTCCCCCTGGACCGCGTCGACCTGCGCGCCGTGACGATGACCCTCACCAAGAACGGCGAGACCGTCTCGCAGGGCACCGGCGCCGACTGCCTGGGCAGCCCCCTCGCCGCCGCCCTCTGGCTCGCCTCCACCCTCGCCGGGCTGGACGACCCACTGCGCGCCGGAGACATCGTCCTGACCGGCGCGCTCGGCCCGATGGCCCTCGCCGCCGAGGGCGACACGTTCACCGCGCACATCGAAGGGCTTGGCACGGTCACCACCGCGTTTGCGTCCGCCGCCACGGAAGGAGCCGGAGCATGAGCACGAAGGTCGCCGTCATCGGGTCGGGCAACATCGGTACCGACCTCATGATCAAGGTGCTGCGGCTGTCGGAGTCACTGGAGATCGCCGCCATGGCCGGGATCGACCCCGACTCCGACGGCCTGGCCCGCGCCCGTCGCCTGAAGGTCGCGACGACCCACGAGGGCGTGGACGGTCTGGTGAAGCTGGACGAGTTCGCGGACGTGGAGATCGTCTTCGACGCCACCTCGGCCGGTGCGCACCGCCGCCACGACGAGGTCCTGCGCGCGATGGACCGCAGGATCGTCGACCTCACCCCGGCCGCGCTCGGTCCCTACGTCGTCCCGCCGGTCAACGGCGACGCCCACCTCGACGCGCCGAACGTCAACATGGTCACCTGCGGTGGCCAGGCCACCATCCCGGCCGTGGCCGCCGTCGCCGCCGTCACCCCGGTCCACTACGGCGAGATCGTCGCCTCGATCTCATCGCGCTCGGCCGGCCCTGGCACCCGGGCAAACATCGACGAGTTCACCGAGACGACCTCGTCGGCCATCGAGAAGGTGGGCGGCGCCGCCCGGGGCAAGGCGATCATCGTCCTCAACCCGGCCGAACCCCCGCTGATCATGCGCGACACCGTGTACTGCCTGGTCGGCGAGTGCGACGACGCTGCGGTCACCGCCTCGGTGGAGGAGATGGTCGCCCGCGTGCAGACCTACGTGCCCGGCTACCGTCTCAAGCAGAAGGTCCAGTTCGAGCGGGTGGCCGACGACGACCCCCTGCGCACCCTCGCCCCCGGCGGGTCCCGCGCCGTGAAGGTGTCCGTCTTCCTCGAGGTGGAGGGCGCCGCCCACTACCTGCCCGCCTACGCCGGCAATCTCGACATCATGACCTCGGCCGCGCTGCGCACCGCCGAGCGCGTGGCCGCCCTCCCCTCCTCCCGGCACCGCCCGAGCGGGGCGACCCCCATCGCCACGGAGGTGGCTTCCCGATGACCGCTCTCTACGTCCAGGACGTGACGCTGCGGGACGGCATGCACGCCGTCCGCCACCGCTACACCGTCGCCCAGGCCCGCACCATCGCCGCCGCCCTCGACGCCGCCGGGGTCGCCGCAATCGAGATCGCCCACGGCGACGGCCTGTCCGGCTCCAGCATCACCTACGGCGTCGGCGCCCACACCGACTGGGAGTGGATCGAGGCCGTCTGCGACGCCGTCACCCACGCCGTGCCGACCACCCTGCTGCTTCCCGGCATCGGCACCCTGCACGACCTGCGCCGGGCCCACGCCCTCGGCATCGGCTCGGTCCGCGTCGCCACCCACTGCACCGAGGCCGACATCTCCGCCCAGCACATCGCCGCCGCCCGCGACCTCGGCATGGACGTGGCCGGATTCCTGATGATGTCCCACATGGCCGAACCCGCCGAGCTCGCGCGTCAGGCCAAGCTGATGGAGTCCTACGGAGCCCACGCGGTGTACGTCACCGACTCCGGCGGCCGGCTCACCATGGACGGCGTCCGCGACCGTGTCCGCGCCTACCGTGACGTCCTCGACCCGGCCACCGGCATCGGCATCCACGCCCACCACAACCTCGGCCTCGGCGTCGCCAACTCGGTCGTCGCCGTGGAGAACGGCGTCACCCGCGTCGACGCCTCCCTCGCCGGCCAGGGCGCCGGAGCCGGCAACTGCCCGCTGGAGGCATTCATCGCGGTCGCTGACCTGATGGGCTGGGACCACGGCTGCGATCTGTTCCCCCTGATGGACGCCGCCGACGACGTCGTACGCCCCCTCCAGGACCGCGAGGTACGGGTCGACCGCGAGACCCTCACCCTCGGCTACGCCGGCGTCTACTCCAGCTTCCTGCGCCACGCCGAGGCCGCGTCCCGCCGCTACGGCGTCGACACTCGCGCGATCCTTGTCGAGGTCGGCCGACGGGGGATGGTCGGCGGCCAGGAGGACATGATCACCGACATTGCCCTCGACCTCGCCGCAGCCGCTGCCTGATCCCGTCACGGCACCTTTTGCGAGGTCGGCTACAGCAGGGCTGCCTCCGGGAGAAGTCCGACGGGGAGTCGTACCGCTGACATCGGAAACCGCACACATGAGGGTGCGACCGCGGATGAGCCGCAGGCGGATCGACGGTTCGCCGTAACGAATGGCGTTGGTGACCAGTTTACTGACTACCAGTTCGGCGGTGAACTCCAGCTCTCGCAGATTCCATGCTGCCAGCTGCCGCGAGACGTCCGACCGGGCCTGGGCAACGGAGGCGAGATCGTCGTCGAGGTGCCAGGCCCGCCTCCTAGACGTGGCACGGCGCACACAGTTCCACGGCGCGCCGGGTCACGAGGAAACGTAGGGAAGAGGGCGTGCAGACCGGCGCTGGTAGTCGGGCGTGCGGAAACGCCTGCGCCGATCATCAGCGTGGCTCCCAGGTGCTACCCGTTAGGGACGACCCGCTGTATCCCGCTGACCGAAGTCGATTTGGGGGGCGCGTTCGCCAACGCTGTCTTGTGCCTCATCGGGCTTCGGTCCGCCTCTTGGGTTGGGCGGATGAGTAGGAGGGCGATGTCGTCGTGACCGGGGATGCCTTGCTTGGCGTGGCGGATGAGGGTGTCGGCGAGGTCTTCCAGGTCGTGGTGCCGGTTTTGGGCCATATATTGGGCGAGGCCGTGGGTGGCGTGGTCGATGTCGGTGCCGGCGGCTTCCACGAGTCCGTCGGTGTAGAGGGCGAGTACGGAGCCGGGTCGGAGGGACACCTCGGTTGTGGGGTAGTAGGTATGGGGTTCGATGCCGAGTAGCAGCCCGGGGGGCAGACGCAGCACTTCGACGTGTCCGTCGGAGTGACAGAGCAGCGGTGCGGGGTGTCCAGCGTTGGCGAGTCGTGCGAGGTGGCGGGAGGGATCGAGGTGGGCGACCAGGCAGCTGGTGAACAGCTCGGTGTCGAGGTCGGCGAGGAGGTGATTGGTGCGGCCGAGGACGTTGCCGGGGGACGTTTCCACGTATGCGTGTGAACGGACGGCAGTACGCACCTGGCCCATGAGCGCGGCAGCAGCGGTGTCGTGGCCTTGGACATCTCCGATCGCGGCCATGGCTTGGTTGGAGGAGCAGCGGATGAGGTCGTAGAAGTCGCCGCCGACTTCCATGCCGTGGCCGGCCGGAAGGTAACGGGCGGCGACTTCCAGACCGTCGATGCGGGGCAGGGCTCGGGGTAGCAGGCCGGTCTGCAGTGCGTGGGCGACAGCGTGCTTGGCGTCATAGAGGCGGGCGCGATCCACAGCCTGAGCTATCAGTCCTGCCAAGGAAGTGAGGATGGCGCGTTCTGCCGGAGGGAAGGGCCGGGGCTGGTCGTAGGAGAGGACGAGCATGCCGATGGGACGGCTGGAGGAGAACAGAGGCAGGAAGGCCCACGCGCTTCGCTGCTCGAAGCGGGGCGCGCCGGGGTAGGCACGCTCGAGTTCGGTGAAGGTGGGAAAGAAGGCGGGAGTGCCGGTCGACAGGCCGTGGGTGGCGGGAGTGGCGGAAGCCAGGGCACTGCCGTCGACGATGCGGACGAAGTCAGGACGGTAGCCGCGATGACCGATGACGTGGAGTCGGCCCTCTTGCGAGGTCATCAGGATCATGCCCTGGGGGCCGAAGGCCGGGACGATGTGGTCGGCGGCCCGTTCTGCCACATCCTGGACGCCCGTGGCTTCGGCGAGCGCTGCTGCCAGGTGTGTCAGATGGTAGAGAGCAGCGGCGCTGGCGGGCTCATCCTGCGGCCTCGGCTGCGCTTCCATCCCGCCCGCCGCCATTGACTGTGCAGGGGTGATGTGGACGCTGACACCGCTGTCGTCGGGGTAGAGCTGGAACAGGAGCGGTGTGTCTGGGGGGCGCCGGGCGACGAAGGACATGGGCTGGCGGGTGATTACTGCCGCTCGGTAGCGGTCCTCGAAGAGGGGGTCGTCCAGCCAGAGCAGTACCTCCCACGGTCGCCTGCCCACCAGACAAGCGGCGCCGGCGTCCACGAGGCGTGCCGCAGCGGAGTTGATGAACGTGAGCCGGCCGTCGAGATCGAGAGCGCAGCAGCCCACGGGCAGACGTTCGGCGAAGCCGTGCGCGGCCATGGCCTGGGCCGGATGCGCTTGGGAGGGACGTGTGGCAAGGACTCGAGGTTTCTCGGGAGCCAGGAGAGGGCGGCCCAGTGCTGTGGCCTGATCGAGGAGTTCCGCCGCTCGGCGGCAGTGGGTGGTGATCGCTTGACGTTCGCGCTCGTCGAGCTGTGGCGGGTGCCAGACGGGCCACAGCAGGACGATGCCGCCCCACACCTGCTCGCCGCCGGCGAGCGGTGCGGCAGCAAGCATGAAGTCGTACGGCAGAGTGACCCCGAGCAGGGGATAGCGGCGGGCTATCTCCTGCTGACTGGCCAGCCACACCAGACCGCGCTGCCGAATGGCGTCCACAACGGGGAGAGGAGTATCCGCGCGTATTCGGGTCCATGGTGCGATGAGCTGCCGCGATACGCCGGAGACCAGCGCCAGCTGAAGCATCTGCTGCCCGGGCTGTGGCAGGTACAGCAGACCGACCGACGCACCGGTCTCGCGCATCACATCGGTCATGATCGGATCCAGGCGCTGCACACCCGCACCGGAAGTCTTGTAGTCGGCAGAGTGCGGAGAGTTTCTCGCATGGCGTGTACCGGTCGACTCGATCCGTCCGAACCGGCCGCGCGCCGCTTCGACACTGATACCCAGGCTCGTGCCGATCTGCGCCCAGCCGGCTCCCGCCTGCAGGTCCGCCTGCACCGCCGCTTCGACCAGCTGTCTGGCCAGCTCCGGTACGTGCGCTACCGCCTCGCTGTGCCATCCCCTGTCGGGTCCTGGGGACGGTACTTGCTGAACACGTTCGGCCACAGCCCGCGCCTGAAGGGTCAGGGCCTCACTGGCTGCGGACGCCCTGTCCCGGGCCTGGGCTGCCTTGCGCCAGTTGCGCCGGGCGCGTTTGGCCGCGTGCCGGTGCTCTGCCTGGCAGTACTGCCTGCGGCCTGCCGTCTCCTCAGGGAGCGGGGCGCCGCACCAGCCACACCGCTTACGGGACATAACGGGGAGAATACGCCTAAAGCATTCAGGATGCGCCCGTCCCGCAGTTGACGCTGGCTGCGTTGTCATGGAGCCAGCGTGCGGGCTGCCGCGCCCCGAAACCGACTCGTTCCGTGATCGTGCGTGGGCAAAAGAAGCCTGCGGACCTGATCGTCAGCTCATTCCCAGGGTGCCCTGACGTGCCGGGCAGGTAGCTCTTTGGTTCTGCTGTGGATGGGGTCCCGTTCTGGCGCTCGGTCTCAACGGGGCGGCTGATGCGGGGACGGTTCGCGGCCGAGACGCAGCTCGCGGCCGAAGGGGTGCGGCACGCGCAGGGGCGTCGAGGCGCGAGGTATCAGGACCGGGCGCGGGTCCGTGCGGGCCGGAGAACCGGCCGCGATGTCGGCGAGGAGTTGGCGTAGCGCGGTCGTGCTCTGCCACGTGGGCGGGGCGTCGTCCGTGTCGGCCAGTGCGCGATGTGCGGTGTGCCAGGCTCGTCCCGTACGGCCGAGCGCGTGATGGGTGCAGGCGTGGGCGTAGCGGGCGACCTGGTGTGCCCACGGGTCGTGGCGCAGGCGGGCTTGGGCGAGGGTGCGGCAGGCGCTGCGGCGGGCGGCGGCGGGTGCGAACTGTGTCTGGGCCAGGGAGAGGGATGCCTGGCTGAGCGTTGCGGGGGGACCACCGGGTGCGTTGGCGGGGATGGTGTCGGCGGCCTGTGCGAAGTGGTCGGCCGCACCCCGGGCATCATGCTCCTGCAGGGCCAGGAGACCGTGGGCGTGTGCGATGCGGCCGATGGTCGCGGTGTCTGCGGCCAGGACGGCGTTGTGCCAGGCATCGGCCAGCAGGGCGTGGGCGGTGTCGGGGGCGGTGCCGACGCTCAGCCAGGCGGCCAGCCACTGCCCACGTGTGAGAAGCGCGCCGTCCTCGCAGTGAGGGAGGAGAGCGAGCAGGTGTGTGGCGCCCTCCTCGGCCCGGCCGCAGGCTCCCCACCAGAACCACAGGTGCAGAGCCGCCCGGAGGGCATCCGGCGCAAGGCTCGGCGCGGTGCGTGCGTGGCTGAGCATCGCGTCGATCTCCTCGTACTCGTCGAGCACCAGGCGTACGGCCCGGCTCTGCGCGCCTATGGCCCACAGTCTCTCGGCCTCGGCGGCCACCCGCGCCCAACACTGCGAGCGACGCAGCGCCGCGGCAGGGAACTCGCCTTGCTCGGTGAGGCGTTCGGTGCCGAACTCCCGGGCGAGGCGGGTCATCCGGTAGCGGTGACCGCGCACGGAACCCACCTCACCGTGCACTTCGAGGACGCCCAGGGCCGCCAACTGCAGGAGGCACGCGGGCACATGCGTCGGCTCGATCTCCCCTCCCGCGCACATGTGGACCGCCGACGCCTCGGTGAAGAGCCCGGCGAAGATACTCGCCCGCGCCCACACAGTGCGTACAGCCCCGTCGCACAGCAGCCACCCGGAGCCGGCAGCGTCGCGCAGCGACCGGTGCCGTGGAACCGCGGGGCGCCCGCTGCTCAGCCATCCCTGCCCCTGCCGCAGCAGCGGCACCAGCTCCCGCACCGGCAGGTGCGCGGTCTGCTCGGCAGCCAGCACCACGGCCAGCGGCAGCCCGTCCACGAGCCGGCAAACCTCACCCACACTCTCCAGGTCCGGCGCACTGTCGCGGGGGACGGCGCGTTGCAGGAACAGGTCCACGGCCGGTGCCGGCCCCGCTTCGTCCGGGGCGTGGTCGACACGAAGACCGCTGAGGCGCACGGTGCGCTCCGCGTCCAGACCCAGCGCTGTACGTGATGTCACGAGAACAGACGTCTGAGGCGCCCACAGCAGTACCCGCTGCACCAGCTGTACGCACTCGCTGTGCACGGGGTCGACGTCGTCCAGCCACAGCAGCGTGGGCGCGTCGGGCAGACAGAGCGCCGCCCGCACCGGGGCGACGGGCCCGTGCGGCGCGGCGCCGGTCAGGCGTGTGATCACATCGGCGGCCAGGGATCCCATCCGCCCGGGCCCGGCATGCTGCCACCGCACCTGCGTCAGGCACTCCCACCCGGCCGACGACGCCACCGCCGCTGCCGCCACGGTGCTCTTTCCCACTCCGGCAGGCCCAGTGATGGTCACCAGCCGGTGCCCGGCCAGCAACTCCACCACCGAGGCCGTCTCCTGCTCCCGGCCGATCACAGCCGTCCGCACGCTCCCGTGCCCGAGCTCGCTCCCCGCGATACTCCTGCCCGTCCGCACCCTCGTACCCTCCCCTTCTTCCTGCCCCCATCGAGTGCGCTCTGCGCCGGCCGCTGGCCGGCACAGGGCAGAAACGTCACTGCAAGGGGCTTCACGGCTACCTCAACGCCATTCCCCGCTTGCCGGTGGCGGCGTCGGAGCTCGCACCACACACGCCCCTGATGCTTAGAACTCACATCCGAAGACCTCAGGACGGTCGACTCAGAGACGGAGCCAGGCCGCAGACCGGCTGGCGGGGCGGCATGAACAGAGACACGACAGCACGAGCGACCGTGTCGGGAGACGGGAAGCTCACGGGCGCACAGAAGTGCGGCACGGACTGAGAGACGTCACGTGCAGAATCGGTCGTGGCACCTGCGGCGGGCGGCGGCTGCGGCGTCTGTGCGCGCAGCCCCG
Organism: Streptomyces sp. NPDC111628; assembly: GCF_055635195.1. NCBI lineage: Bacteria > Bacillati > Actinomycetota > Actinomycetes > Kitasatosporales > Streptomycetaceae > Streptomyces > Streptomyces sp. NPDC111628. Next base: position 879,543 of record NZ_JBVKBZ010000002.1, read on the forward strand.
TGCGTGAGCACGTGGTGCTGGGTCGGGTGCCCCTGGTCACCGGTGTCGACCAGGATCGCGACATGATCGTCGTCGCGGTCGACGACACCGCAATGCTGAGGCCAGAACCTCAGCTGAGTGAGGAAGTCAGGGCCCACCCGGACGACGGTCGTCGTATCGCCGGCTCCTTCGTCTGCGACCAGCAGAGCTTCAGTCGGTGCGAACATCAGACGTGCGCCGCGAGCCGCACCCCTCGGCCTCGCCGTGCCGGGTCGGCTGGTCGCGGCCACGGTCGTGACGACGACTGCTCCGGCGCGCAGCGCCCCGAAGTACAGGACGGGGAAGACCAACAGCCCCGGCAACCTCACCTCCACCCGGTCGCCGGGGCGCACCCCGTGGGCCAGCAGGCCCCCCGCTACGTGGGCGCTGAGCTCATCCAGCTCGAGCACGGTCAGGACTGTCCCTTCGACGCACAGGGCCGGCCGCTGCGGGTATCGCTTGGCCGCGTCGGTCAGGACAGAGGCGAGATTGCTCACGTGATTCCGCTTTCACACACAGTTCGGATGCAACGCGGTGATCCTCACAGCTGTCCGGTGGCACGCACCAGGTCTGCGCCGACAAAGACCTCTGTCGCCGTCGACAAGGACCTCATTTGCCCTCGGTCGTTGCGGGACTGCCTCGGCTCCGGCTGCTCTAGGCTCGCTCCGTGACTACGACCGAACCGCGTTTCCTGGTGGCCGAACTCGCCAAGTCACTGACGGTCAGACTCGACGCCATCGCCGCTGCGATGTCCCAACAAACCTACGACAGCATCGACTTCTATCGGTCCATGGTCGTGGGCCCCGAAGACCTGCATGCCTCGATGCGTGGGAATGTCTCCTACATACTCAAACACCTCACCGATCCCACCTCCTCGACCGTCGATTTGACGGGCCCCGCGGACACCGGTCGCAAAGCGCGCCCTGCAGAACGCTCCGCTGCCGGAAGTGCTGCGCGCGTACCAGATCAACTTCCGCTACTTCTGGGAACAACTCCTCGACGCGGCCCGGGAGGCAGGCGGCGACGTCCCTGACGCCCTGCTGGACTCCGCGTCCTACATCTGGGAGCTGGCCGACGTCTACTCGTCGGCCCTCACCGACGCCTACCGCGAGGCCTGCGCGGAACGCATGGTGGAGACGGACCGGCGACGCTCCGCACTGGTCTCCGAACTCATCGGCGGCCCCTCCGTGAACAGCGACAGCGTGTGGGAGGTCGCGCGCATGCTCGGGTTCCCCTTCCAGGGACGGTTCCTCGTCGTGACGGCGGAGGTCCCGGTCAGTGGTGAGCCACCCCTGCCGGGGCTGGACCGGGGCCTGCGCGCACTCGGCGTGGGTTCCGCATGGCGCGCCAGACCCGGCTCCGAGGTCGGGGTGCTCTCCTGCCCGCCGCGACGGCAGGTCGACGGGGTCCTTGACGCCGTACGGGCTGCCGCGACCGGCAGAGTGGGTGTGAGCCCTCTGTACGAACGGCTCGACCAGACCAACCGCGCTCTGCACTACGCGCAGGTCGCCGCGGAGTAGGTGTTCTTCGACGCGTCCAGCCGCACGTTCCTGCTCAACACCCCATCCGCCTCATACGCGTTGCGCATCGGCGCGCAGGACGCACCGCAGCACGTCCACTGGGGCGCTCCGCTCACCCTCGATCAGGCCGCGATGCTGCCCGCGTACGACGGGCTCACGTCCAGCTTCGCCTCGACGAGCGGGGAGGAACTGGGGGTCGAGGGCGGCGCCAGGTTCGGCGTGCCGTCCCTGCTCGTGCGGCACCCGGACGGATCCCGGGGCGTCGAATGGCTCTACGAGGGTCACGACATAAACGGCGACACACTGGACCTGCGGCTACGCGACCGCCACTACCCGCTCGGCTGCACACTGCACTACACCGTCCACGCGGACAGTGACGTCATCGAACGGTTCCTGACGCTGAGCCACCTGGACCCCGATGCCCGGGAGCCCATAGAGATCCTGCGGTGCGACGCCGCGGCATGGTCCGTCCCGGCCGCCTCCGGCACCAGGATCAGCCACACGGTCGGCGACTGGTGCGGCGAGACGCAGCTGCGCCGCACCGAAGCGCCCTACGCCGAAACCGTGTTCACCAGCCGCCGCGGGGTCTCAGGACACTTCGGCAACCCCTGGCTGATGGTCGACGCCGGCGACGCGGACGAGACCGGCGGGGACGTGTGGAGCATGGTCCTCGCCTGGTCGGGGAGCTGGCGGATCACCGCGCACCGCGACCACACCGGCGGGCCGTTCACCGTCACCGGCGGTGCCGGGCACGAGGGGCTGACCTGGAGCCTCGAACCCGGCGAGACGCATCGGACCCCGGTGTTCGCAGGGCAGTTCAGCCGGGACGGCTTCGGCGGCACCAGCCGGGGCTGGCACCACTACATCGCCTCGCACGTTCTGCCCGGCCCGGACGAGGAGCGGCCAGTCCTCTACAACTCCTGGGAAGCCACGGGCTGGGACGTCACCCTGGAAGGACAGCGAGCCCTCGCGGAACGCGCCGCCGGCCTGGGCGTCGAACTCTTCGTCGTGGACGACGGCTGGTTCGGCAAGCGCACCAGCGACCGCGCCGGCCTCGGCGACTGGCACCCCGATCCGGCACGTTTCCCGCACGGACTGGCCCCCCTTGTCGACGACATCCGACGCCGGGGGATGCGCTTCGGCCTGTGGGTCGAGCCGGAGATGACCAACCCGGACAGCGATCTCTACCGCGCCCACCCCGAGTGGGTCCTGTACATGCCCAACCGTCGGCGCACCGAACTGCGCCACCAGCTCGTCCTCAACTTCGCCCACCCCGACGTCACCGAATGGGCCTTCCAGTGGCTCGACCGGCTCGTGTCGACCTACGCGATCGACTACCTGAAGTGGGACATGAACCGCGCCCTCACCGAGGCGGGCTGGCCAGGACACCCCGACGGGGAACGGCTGTGGACCGGCCACACACGGGGCGTGTACACGGTGATCGACCGCCTCCGCCGCACCCATCCGGGTCTGCGGATCGAGGGCTGTGCGAGAGGTTGCGGCCGGGCGGACCTGGGAATGCTGGCCCGCACGGACCAGACGTGGATCTCCGACAACACCGACGCCGTGGACCGCATCGCCATTCAGCACGGCTACAGCCAGATCTACCCTGCCCGCACCATGTCCGCCTGGGTCACCGACAGCCCCAACCCGCACACCGGCCGCAGCAGCGACCTGACCTACCGCTTCCACATCGCGATGGCCGGAGCCCTGGGCATCGGCGGCGACCTCGCCGCCTGGACCGACGAAGAACTGGCCGAGGCGCGCGACCTCGTGGCGCTCTACAAACAGATCCGCCCGGTGGTCCAGTTCGGCGAGCAGTACCGCCTCCACGACGCCGTGCAGTACCGGGCGGGCGAGCGGATCGTCGTGATCGCCTGGGGACAGGACCGCAGCCTGCGCCTCACCGGACTGGTTCCCACCGGCACCTATGTCGATGACGCGACAGGAGAGGAGTACCTCGCGACAACGCTGCTCACCCAAGGCCTGCCGCTGAACGTGCCGGTGAGTGAACGAGCCAGCACGCTGGTGCGGCTGACACAGCGATGACGGGGGGAAGCCGAGGAACTGAGGATAGTTCCTGAAGGTCAAGATCACCCACCAGTGGGATGTACCTGGACCGGTCTGCTGTCCAGGAGGGTGGGGAAGGTAACGACGGCGTCGACGGCCATGGCGAGTTCGGCGACAACCTTGGGGTCCTCGAGGGGACCTCGCAGGTATTCCTCCAGGCGGTGCATGCGGTAGCGGACCGTGTTCTGATGGCAGTAGAGGGCCCGGCTGGCTTCGGCCGCAGACCCATGGGCGTCGAGCCAGGCGCGGGCGGTGGCGAGTAGGGTCGTGCGGTCGCTCTCGGGCAGGGACAGCACGCCGCCGAGGATGCGGTTGACGGCGCGCCGGGTTGTCTCGAGGTTGGTCATGACCATCTCGGTCAGCGGTGTGTCGACCAGCTGCCGGACGGCCGAGGTGCCTGCGGGCAGGGACTCGAGTGCGACTTGGGCGTATCGCAGCGCGCGGGGTGTCCGGTCGAGGCGGTCGTAGACGGGGCTGACTCCCACGCGCCCGGTGGCGGCCAGTTCAAGGGCTTCGAGGACGCCTTGCATGGCAGGTGGTGAAGGGCAGGAGAGAATGCCCAACTCCTGTCCGAGCTGTGAGCGCCAGGCCGATCCGGCGCCCAGTGCACGGCATTTGGCGTCCAGGCCCGGCAATGGTGCGGTATTGCCGGCTTCTGACTCGGCAGTGACTACGAGGAATGATCCGCGGTACGGGAAGTCGAGCATCCGGGCGATCTCCCAGATGGTTTCGTCGCCCGGAGGCGGGCCTTCGACGAGGGCGGCGACGAGTGCGGAACGGCGTCGGTCCGCTTCGATGAGCCGTTCCGCGACGGCGTCGCGGTAGGAGATGGTCACGGCCTGGGTGTAGTTGTCCAGCATCTTCCAGTAGTCGGTGGCGGCGTGCAGCAGTGCGGACTGGGCCCCGGAACCCGACTCTTCGGCTTCGGTCAGAAGGCGTTCCCAGATGGTGATGAATCCGATCTGGAAGACGCGGAGAACTTCTGGCAGCGGCACGCTCTGAGTGGCACGCAGCCGGCCGGTCGCTGAGGCCGAGGTGAGATCCACATTCTCCCCGGATCCGGCCAGACACGACAGGACGAACGTGATGTTGTCTCTGACCGCTTTGGCCAGGTCTTCCGGCGGCACGTCCCGGTAGTGCTCGACCTCCGCATAGATCCGTTCGACCGTCGCCGCGACATGCACGTCGAGCCTCTCGGCCACGTTGTGGGCGATGCCGGCGACGGCCGGGTCCGGAACTGCCTGCTTCACACCTGTACCTGACCTGTCCGGGAGACGTGGGCCTGCTCGGCCGCGGGGATCGGGCCGCGGCAACGATTGTGGTGCACGATCGCCGTACGAGCCGACCTTTTCGGTCAAGGGATGTACATCGCCCGAACTGGGGATCAACGCTGTAGCGTTACGACCGCCGGCACGAGAACGAGTGGCAGGGTGGTACGGCCCCGAAGTCGCGCCTGGAACGAGGGCTTGGCGTCGGCCAGGCCGGTGATCAGCTCGACTCGGGTCACGTTCTCCGGCGACACCGCCCGCCCCCACCAACATCCCCGCGCTCGCCCGGGACACCGACCTGCTCGTGCACGAGGCGATCAATCTGCGGGGCTCCGAGCTGCCGCCCGCCCTGCACAGCCACATGCTGGAGTCGCACGTCGAGGTGCAGAAGGTGGGCACCATCGCCGAGGAGTCAGGCGCGAAGCGCCTCGTCCTGACCCGCCTCATCGACTTCGCCCGCGACCCCCTCGACGTATGGAAATGGCAATGCTGGGCCCAGCAGGGCTACGGCGGCCTCGCGCTCGTCGGCACCGACCTGCAGCGCATCACCGTGAAATAGCCCGGCGACAGAAGCTCGCCGACGCTCTGGAGCTGCCGGCGCCGGCGTCTCCGTCAGGCACAACACCGCCTGGCGGTCCTGCGCGACGCCGAGGATGTCACCGGCAAGCTCCGCGAGTGGGAGGACTACTACAACTACCATCGTCCCACGGAGCCCAGACTGTTCGCCCGCGGCAGGATCGGCGTCGAACCCACCGAACTGGGCCAGTTCGTGCTGTCCGCGGCGAACCGGGTGCTCGGCGAGAGGACGCGCTCGCCGCCGGACCGCGGGCTGTCGCACCCCACCCCGCCCTGCGGATCGGCTGCATGCTGCTCGTCCCGGTCGACCGGCTGCTCGGGAGCCTTGACGAGGAACTGCCGGGGCCCTGCTTCGGACGCAGTGGCCCGCAGATCCCGCTGGAGGCAGTCGGCGCCCGCGCGGAGGAGAAGTAGCGGGAGCAGGTGCGGCGGGCGGCCCAGGAGCAGGCCGCGAACGCTCCTGGACGGCGGCGCTTTCCAGGGGCGTGCTGCTTCATGCGCCAAGCAGCGGATTTCCTTCTTTCGTGTGCACGTGCCCGGCTTTCTCCGCTAAGGCCCCGGTGGCGAGCCGATCGTGGTGGCACCGCCGGGCCCGGGATCCGGTGGCGTCCCGACCGAACAGCGCTCAGTAAAGGTGACACAGCATGCCCACCACCCAGGCGAACGACCGCGTTGAGCTCGTCTTCTCCCTGTTCGACGCCGACGACAACGGTGTTTTGGAGTCGGAGGACTTCGAGCTGATGGGCAAGCGGGTCATCGCGGCGGTTCCCGAGGCCGGCGGCAAGGCAAAGAGCAGGATGCTTGACGCGTTCCGCCGCTACTGGGAGACGCTCGTCCGCGAGCTGGACGCCAACGGCGACGGTCGGATCAGCGCGGAGGAGTTCACCGCGATCGTGCTCGACCCTCAGCGGTTCGACGGTACGGTCGACGAGTTCGCGGAAGCCCTGGCGGCCATGGGCGACCCGGATGGCGACGGCTTCGTCGAGCGTCCCCACTTCACCGCCCTGATGACGGCTATCGGCTTCCAGAGTCCCAACATCGATGCCCTGTTCGAGGCTTTCATGCCGGTCGACGGCGACCGTATCCCCGTGATCACCTGGGCGGACGGCATCCGTGACTACTACCGTCCGGAGAAGGCCGGCATCCCCGGCGACCACCTCACCGCAGGCGCGGCCCGATGACTCACCCCCGGATTCCCGCACAGGCAGCCCCCGTACGCAGCGGGAAGCTCGCCATCGGTCTGGCGGTCGGGCGGGGTACCGGACCGGAGCTCGCGGACGTCTTCGAGTACGTGCTCAGCGCGCTGACCGCACGGCACCCGCACGGCGTGGCGATCGAGCGCTCCCCCCGCCTCTACCACTCGTACGTCTCGCTCCGTGCCGAACGGGACGTGGCCAGGATCCGGACGCTGACCGCTCAGGACGCGGACCACTACGAGCGGTTCTGCCGCACCCGGGCCGGGCAGGGCACCGAGGCGATCTTCCGCACCGCTATCAACGCCCAGTCCCTCTACCTCGTCCGGCAGCGGCTTCGCGCCGTGAAGGTCGACCTTCTCACCGACGCTGGGCGCTCCCTGCTCCTGGTACGGGATCAGGCCCAGGGCTTCTACACCGGGGACAACCGGCACACGCCCGGCGAGGTCACCCGCACCATGACCTTCAGCCAGGAGATCACCGAGGCCGTGATCACCTACGCCCTGCGGCGAGCCCAGCACGAGTGGCCGGACGGACACCTCGATCGCATCGTCATGGCCTACAAGTTCCATCTGTTGGACGGCGCCCTCGATGCCTGGGTGTCCGAACTCGCGGACCGGCTCGGCATTCGCATCGACCTGTTCCAGCCGGACACGGTCAACCGCAACCTGATCACGCACGGCCTGCCCGACCGCACGCTGATCGTCGCCGGGAACGAGTGGGCCGACATCATGCACGTCATGCTGCTCGACCGGTTCGGCTCCGACCGGCAGGAGAACCGCTGCACCGAGAACGTCTGCCTCGACCCCGGGCTGGCCGGCCTGGTCGAGTACCAGACGGTGCACGGGTCCGCCGACGACCTGGCCGGGCAGGACCGGGTCAACCCGGTGGCGACGATTCGCGCGGCGGCGCTCGTCGCGGAACGCCACGCCGGATGCCCCGGAGCGGTACGCGCCACCGAGCAGGCGTTGCGAACTCTGGACGAGCGGAGCGTGCACACTCCGGACATCGGGGGGCGGCACTCCACCACCGCCGTGGTCGACGCCCTGCTCGACGTGCTCGACGTGCCTGAAGCCGACGGGGAGCCGAAGGACGCCGCCCTGGTCGGCGGGTCATGAACAGCGGGGAACCGGACGGGACGGCCCTGGTCGTCGTGGACCTGCAGAACGACTTCTGCACCGGGCCGACGGCTCTGGCCCGCTTCGGAAAGGACCCCGCCACGCTGGACACAGCCATCACCGGCTGTGTCCGCGCGGTGGCCAGGGCCCGCGAGCGCGGCGTGGAGGTGCTCTTCGTACGGTTCGTCGGCGACCCCGAGTTCCAAGGGGCCGGCTGGCGGCTGCGGGACCGTGCCCTCGGCAAGCAGCCCAAGTGCCTGGAGGGCTCGTGGGGCGCCCGGTTCCACGCCGTTGCCCCGGCCGTCGACGAGCGGGTGTTCACCAAACGCGCCTGCTTCGATGCCTTCCTGGCCGACGGCTTCGAGGAGTACCTCGCCGCGCGGGGTCTGCGCCACCTGGTCTTCGCCGGACTGTACGCAGACGTGTGCGTGGACTCCACCGCCCGCACGGCGTTCCAGAAGGGCTTCCACGTGACCGTCCTGACGGACTGCACCACCGCGCTGCACCTGCCGTACGACGCCGTGCTGCGGTTCATGCGCGCCGTGTACGGCGCCCGGACCACCACCGCGGAAGACCCGCAGGCATGGACCGCGCCCATGCTGCGACCCGAGGAGCAGTCGTGCGTCCTTCCGGCGGGCTGAACGCCGGTGTGGCCGAGGGCGTGGGTCGCACCGCCCTCCTGGTGGCCGCAGCCCGTGCCATCGAAAGCCACCGCCCCGACGGCCTGGCCCGGGACCCGTTCGCGGAACACTTCGTACGCGCGGCACCGGCCTCTGCCAGCTGGCCTGTCCGTCCGGAACAGGTGCCCGCCGGTGAGGCCGACCCGCTGTGGGGCCGGCTCGGCCGGTACTTCGGCCTGCGCACCCGCGTCCTGGACGACCACCTGCTCCGCTCCGCGCAGCGGGGCGTCCGGCAGGTGGTCCTGCTGGGGGCGGGCCTGGACTGCCGGGCGTTCCGGCTCGACTGGCCGCCGGGCTGCGTAGTCCACGAAGTGGACACCGCCGCATTGCTGGCGTTCAAACAGGCGGTGCTCGACCGGACCGGGGCCGCCCCTACGGCCAGGCGCCAGACCCTCGCGGCCGACCTCCGGCTCGACTGGGGCGAGGCACTGCTGGCCGCGGGCTTCGACCCCGCAGCACCTACCGCTTGGCTCGCCGAGGGCCTGCTGCTCTACCTCCCGGCGCAGGCCGAGCGCCACCTCATGGCCACGATCAACCGGCTGAGCCCGGCGGGCAGCTCCCTGGCGTACGAGATCAAGGACATCGCCGAGTCACCGCAGGTGCGGGCCGGCCCGGTCTATACCGCGGCGAGGCAGCGGATCGGCATCGACCTGCTCGCCCTGTTCGACAACGAGCCACGCCCCGACTCGGCGGGCGAACTCGCCCAACGGGGCTGGACGGTGGCCCTCCACACCCCGTACGACTTCACCGCCCTGCACGGCCGCGGCCCCCGCCCGGAGCCGAACGACGCCCTGGCGGCCAACCGCTGGGTCTTCGCCTCGGCCCTCGGACGGCGCCGTGCGGGGCAAGGCGGGGCACGTCGTGCGCCGGGGTTTCGGCGGCCAGGACCTAGTGAGCAGCTGCCTACCAGCTCAGCATCCTGACCGCAGGGAAGGTACGCGACCCGCAGGACTGAACACAAGAACCTGACAGGGAACCGCCCTCTGCGACCACTGCAAGCACACGCCTGTGATCCCCAAGGACCGCAGCGTTGAACGTATTCGCATTGGGTGAATGTGCCTCTCGTCGGCCTGAAGTATCCGACGCATAGCGGTAGTTCAGGCAAAGTGGCCAGTAGCTGACAGGAGGCATCGCGGAGGCCTGGGATACTGCCAAGATGCAGATCGGACATTATAAGTGTTTTCCGTGCATCTGCTTCTTGCGGTTGGCGGTCTGGTCGGCCTTCTGCGGGATCACCGCCTTGATGTTCCGTCTGCGCACCTGACCACCAAGGTCCACCCTTCTTCCGATCCGCGCTGCCGCCCGCTCTCCTTCGTCCTGACCGAGGGACAGGCCGCTGACAGCCCCCGATTCATCCCGGTCCTGGACGAAGTCAAGGTCCGGGGCCCGGTCGGCCGCCCACGCACCCGGCCCGACGCGGTCGCCGGCGACAAGACATCCCACGCGGATAAGCGTCAAGCTGCCGCTGCGGTATGTCCGGCTGAGGGCTGTGGGAAGGCGATTGCTTCGTCGTAGGTGTGACTGTTCTGGAGGCAGTGGAACAGCATGCCCATGAAGCGTTTGAAGAGGTTCCGCTGTGCCGCGACATGGCGGTCGCCAGCTGCTCGTCGGCGGTCGTAGTGGGCTCTGGCGCCGGGCGACCTGGTGAGAGAGACGAAGGCCCAGACGTAACCGACGGCAGCCAGTCGCTGGTTCTTGACCTTCCGGCTCATGACCTTGCAGCTCTTGCCGCTGACTCTCGTGACCGGAGCGCTTCCCGCGTATGCCTTCAAGGATCCGGCATCGGCGAACCGGGCCCGGTCGTCGCCGATCTCCGCAAGGATTCGGGCGCCGGTCAGTGCGGCGAGACCTGGAAAGCTGCAGGTGATCGGTGCATCCGGATGCTCTTCGAAGGCTTGTGTCACGGCGTCTTCGAGCTGGTCGGCGTTGTCGCAGGCGATGTTCAGCTGTCTGAGCAAAGCGGAGGTCTGCTGTCCGAGGGCGGCTTCGACCTGCGGAAGCTGGTGGAGGTAGTCGCGTTTGAAGACCTCGTGGAGCCTTTCGGCGTCGGCCTGGATGCCGCGGACTCGGCCGGCCTGCTTGAACAGGGTCTGCAGGCGTCGCCGTGTCAGCTTCGCAGCCATCGTAGGAGTCGGTGCTGCGGCCAGGATGGCGCGGGCTTCCCTTGAACACAGATCGTGCTTGTGCTGGGCGAAGGCGCCGAGGATCGCAGGGTAGAACTCTCTGAGCTGGGACCGAAGCTTGTTGTGGGCCTGGCCGCGGGCCCAGACTGCGTCCTGTTGGGCCCGGGCGAGCACGGCGATGGCCTGGACGAGCTCGGAGTCCGCAGGCAGCGGTCGGTGGGCGGCCATATCCGTTCGCAGGATGTTGGCCGGGACCGCGGCATCGACGGCGTCCGACTTCTTGCGGGCAACGGAGTGGCGGTCTCGGTAGTGGGCAACTGCCATCGGGTTGATCGCGAAGACCGGCCGCCCGGTGGCCCGCAGGCAGGCGACGAGGAGCCCGCGTGACGTCTCGATCGCCACGGGGATCGGGGCGACATCGCTGTCTCCGTGTTCGGTCAGTAGGTCTGTGAGCTGGGTGAACCCTGCAGCATCGTCGCTGATGCGCCTCCTGGCGAGTCGGCTTCCGCCGGCGTCGACGAGTGCAATGTCGTGGTGGTCTGCGGCCCAGTCGATGCCACAGAACACGGGCGTCGGTAACTCGACAATCGCCATCCATCCCCTCCTTCGTCGCGACTCTTTTCGCAGGCCAGAGCCTATGCAGGGTGCGCGTGCTCCCTAATGGAAGTACTCAAGGCACGTCATCCCACCAGCCGTTCGCAACCCCAGCGAGTCATGCGGCCCCTCGGTCCGCGTCAGAGCTGAGAGCTCAGGCAGAGCTGAGAGGTGATCCGCACAACCGGCTCGGACAACGGACCAGCAAAGCGCCCAGCCGCCGCAGACGCACTCGTCCGCACCAACCGGACCGTTTCGATGTGGTCCTGCTCCGCACTCTTGAGGCCCCGCACTGCTCTCCTGACCTTCTGCCGCGCGGAACTTGCACTGATCCTCTTACGACTGGCCACGGGACCTCCAAGACCACCGAAGTGCCGGTTTCTGTGCCGGTAACCGCCTGGAAGGTCGCCGCTGTGAAGCCGGCGGTGGATCGGAAGGCCGCTTCTTCGAACCTGGTGTACTGCTTGAAGGCGGCCCCTTCGAACGAGACCGACCACGCGAAGGTCGCCGCCGGGAACCAACCGTTGTCCTGAAACAGAGCGGCGTCGAACACGGTGTTGTCGTCGAAGGTCACCGACTCGACTCGAACCAGGAGTCCAGGCGGAACACCGCCGACGTGAACTGCACGTTACCGAAGGTGGATACGCCGCTGGCGAGATCGCGCACAGCATCGAGCAAGGTATTCCAGGACTGTCGTCGTCGAACGTGGTGCCGCGCAGGTCGAGGGCCGCGCGAGGGCGCAGGTCGTTCAGGAAAGGCGCGGCGGTCGGTGTTGGTCAGGTGGGTGAGGTAGGCGGTGTGGCCGGGGGTATGTATGCCTCGGCAGCCGCGACCGGGTCCTGACTGCTGGAACCGTAGCCGCAGTGTGGCCACCGCGGTGCAGCGGGGGACGGGCTGGGATGTAGGTGCATCACGGGTACTTTCGATCCTGGGAGGCGGGCGACGAAGGCCGATCGTATGCGGCTGGGTCCAGGAGCCTTGGCGCCGCCATGCTTTGACTGCGCGACGGTATTCACCACGGCTGCTCGGTATCTGCCGCCTGCACCTGACGCTGCCAGGACGGCAGGGCAGCACGAAGGTCATGTACGAAGCTGTCCTCAGCCCACGATGGTCCAGATCACGAGTGCCGGCAGAGTGAGGAGGTAGGCGATGCCGCAGCACCGCAATGCCCTGTCCGAGGCATGTCCGGACGGGGCGCGGCAGCCGGTGAGCGCCTGCAGCGGACTGGTGGACGTGTTGTCGCCCCCGTCTTCGAAGATCAGAGCACACACAAGGAGGAGCACGTCTGCCGCAGCAAGGAGAGGCCACGCCGACGGTGGAGCGGAAAATCCGGCGTACAGCAGGGGCCCGACCACGATCGCGGGCACGGTGCCGAGCGACAGGGCGCTCACGGCGATGGTGATAAGGGCGTACCAGCCGAAGACTGTCAGTCGCAGAAGCACGGCCAGGCCCACGACCCCAACCTGGATCAGTCCCATCGATACCGTGGTCCTTCCTGCTTCTGTGGAGCCTGTGAGGAATAGCCATGACGCGTGGATCAGGGTGTCTTACGACTTGCTGATCTCCTCATGCCTTGTCGGGCGAACCCTGCGATAGTCCGAACGGCGGACCCATTGGGCCTTGGCGGAGCCTACCCAGCGTCGCTGGAATGTTCGGAGACGATCGAGCCAGGACGGATGATCGGGCACGTCGGCAACCCCGACCAGTCGCCTTAGACGCTATTTCACTTGGCGTGATCTTGCGGCACTCTGGGGTGATGACTGCTGCGCATGTCGAGCGGATGGCGCCGGAGGACCTGTGGTCCTTGTTCCAGCGGGTGGTGCCGCCGGCGCCGGTTCGCCCGCAAGGTGGAGGGCACCGTCCGCGTGGGGACCGCGAGGTGCTGGCCGCGATCATCTTCGTGGCCACATCGGGCTGCACCTGGAATCAACTGCCGCCGGGCTTCGGCCTGTCGGGTGTGACGGCCTTCCGGCGGTTCACCGAGTGGACCGAGGCCAGGGTGTGGGCCAAGCTCCACCGCCTGGTCCTGGACGGACTCGGTGCCCGGGGCGAGCTGGACTGGTCGGGGTGCGCGATCGACTCCGTCAGCGTCCGAGCCCTCAAAGGGGGCACCTGACGGGACCGAATCCGACCGACCGCGGCAAGAAGGGATCGAATCCACCTCATCGTCGACCGACACGACAGCCAGGCCCTCATCCCACTGGTCCGCGGCATCCCACCCATCCGCTCCCGCCGCGGCCCACGACGCCGGTGCCCCGGCAAACTGCACGGAGACAAGGGCTACGACTACCGCCACCTGCGCCGATGGCTCGCATCCCGCGGCATCCGGCACCGCCTCGCCCGCAAGGGCATTGAGTCATCCCGACACCTGGGCCGACACCGCTGGGTCGTAGAACGGACCGTGTCCTGGCTGTCCGGCTGCCGCCGCCTCCACCGCCGCTACGAACGCAAGCCGGAACACTTCCTCGCCTTCACCGCCCTCGCCGCGACCCTCATATGCCATCGCAGACTCACCAAATGAAATGACGTCTTAGAAGGCACGTGCTCTATCCGCTGAGCTACGGGGGCTGACCTGCGTAAACGCAGCTTCCGGGAGCTGTCCCCAAGGTCGCGGGGGGATGCATGGGGGATCGCGGATTCCCGGTGACCGGGGGACGCAAGCGCTCCCTGATGGGGCCGTACGTAGGGTCCCACACTATCTTCACGCCCCCGAAGGCTCTCGCGGAAACAATCCCGCACCCCGTCGGCGTTGGTGATCTCCGAGCCGAGGAGGGGAAGGTGTCGGGCCTGAAGCTGTTCCGCACGGACACGACGAATAGCGGCATGACGGAGGTCACGCCGCGTCTTGCTGAGGTCGAGGCCGATGTGCAGGGCCTTGTCGAGGCGCACATGGAGACGCTGCTGGGCGTCCGGTTTCTGGCGAGCGAGTACAGCACTGGGCCCGCCCACGGGGGCCGGATCGACTCGCTCGGACTGGACGAGAACGGATCGCCGGTCATCGTCGAGTACAAGCGCGGCACGGACGCCGGCGTCATCAACCAGGGCCTGTTCTACCTGGCCTGGCTGATGGACCACCGGGCGGAGTTCGAGCACCTGGTCCGCGACCGGCTCGGGGTGACGGCCGTGTCCCAGGTCCTGTGGAGCGGACCGCGCCTGATCTGCATCGCCGGCGACTTCACCCGCTACGACGTGCACGCAGTGTGCGAGCACCGGAGGTCGATCGACCTGGTCCGCTATCGACTCTTCGGCAGGGACCTGCTCGGGCTTGAGACCGTGGCCTCCGTGAGCGGGGGCACGCAGGTGTCCCGCCATGCGCGGCGCCAGGCTGTTGCCCGGGCGGCGGCTGATGTCCAGGGGTTGGCGATGCGCGAGTTGGCGGGTGCGGTCGACGAGGTCCTGCTCGGGCTCGGGGACGGCGTGAACCGGGTGGAGCGCAAGACCTACCGGGCGTATCAGCGGCTGCGGAACTTCGCCTGCATGTGCCCGCCGCAGCGCAGCAAGCTGCTGGTCTATCCGAAGGTCGACCCGAAGGACGTCGATCTTGTTCCAGGCTTCACCCGGGACGTGTCCGGTCTCGGTCACCACGGCACGGGTGATCTGGAGGTCAAGCTCCGTACGCTCGGGGACGTGGAGCGGGCGCAGGACCTGTTCCGGGCAAGCTACGCGGCGGCCTGATCGCCTGCAGAGGCCGACCTCGTGAGGGGTTGCGGCACGTGTGGTGTCTGCGGTCGTGGGAGGAGCCTCTCGACGTACGGGCAGGGCGTGGCGGTGGACTATCTGTGGTGTGCGGTTGTCGCTGCTTTCTTGCCGTTTCTCACATTCCTCAACTCCCGTTGATCAGGCGTGGGGTTAGCAGTTGATGAGGGTCGTGTCGCGGACGTAGCGTCCCGCCGCGTGTTGGGGCACTTCCTTTTCTGCCGAGGGTTGGCAGTCCTGGGGGCTCGGTGGCGAGCCGTTGATCCCTGAGCGGATGCCGGTGCTGTTCGACGACGACTTCTTGTCCGAAGACGAGAACGGTCCCAGGGCGACGCGGGCGGTGAATGCCTGGCTTCGTACGCTGCCGTCGAGCGGGGCACCGTCGCCGAATTCGTGGCGGGCGTACGCGCTGGCGGCCCGGGATTGGCTGATGCATCCGCGGCGGCACCGAGTTGCGGTGTTCAGTTCGCGGCGGGAGCTGGTGGCCGCGCTGGGTACGTATGCGGACCGGCGGCTGTCCGGGCCACTGGACGAGCGGCTGGTGTCGTCGTCGTGGGAGCTTCAGGTGACCGCGCTCAGCCGGTTCTACAGCTGGGCGGTGTTCGAGGGCCTGACGTCGGCGGTGCCGTTTACGCAGGCCGTCGGGATTCGGATGGTGGACGGCCGACTGGTGCAGGGCGAGCGGAACCTGGCGAGGCTGAGGCGGCCGAAGCCGCACGTGAAGATCCAGTATCTGGAGGGCGACTTCGCCGAACTGTTCCGCCACGGCCTGGCCGGTCTGGGTCCGGGCGGGCTGGAGGACGAAGGCTTCCGAGGCCGGTTCCCCGGGCGGAACGCGGCGATGGGCGGTCTCCTACTGGGCACGGGGATGCGGCGCCGGGAGTTCAGCCACCTGCTGGTTCATGAGGTGCCGCCGCTGCCCGCCGAACCGACCGAAGTGCCCATCCCCTGGGCGGTGCCGGAGCTGGCGGCCAAGGGCAGGAAGTTCCGCACGACCTGGATCGACTACGGGTTGCTGATAGCAATTCACTCCTATATCGCCCTGGAGCGTGAACTGAGCCGCGGGCCGTGGAGGCCACGAAAGCCGTTGGTGGTGGAGGAGGCCGACTTCCATGGCGGTCGGGTCAATGGCCGGCGGACGGCCTGGTCTCAGCTGGGGCCGGCCGAACGGCTGCGGCTGGTCGGACCGGAGGGAGGTTCGCTGCTGCTGGCGCTCAGCTACGACGGTCGGCCGTTCGTCGACTGGGGAACGTTGTTCCGTCGCACGGGCCGCCGCATCCGTGAACGGTTCGAGCCGCGCTTCCCCGAGGTCGCTCCGCACCGGCTCAGGCACTTTGTCTCCGCTTAGTTTCTGTGTGGCGATTAGCTTCAACCGAGCCGGTGACCTGGGGGTTTGGGCTTCGCACTGAGGCGTGTGGTGTTTCTACTGCCGGTGCCCATGATCCTGAGCTTCTTCTCGTCCCGAGGCTGGGAGTCCAGGGACGTCGAGCATCGGCTGTTGATCCCCGAGGGGGTGCCCGTGCTCGTCGACAACGACCTGTGCTCCGTGGACGGCCCGGCCGCGCCGCGTCCGACGGCGGTGGTGAACCGGTGGCTGCGTGAGCTCCCGGCCAGCGGGGCGCCGGCACCGAGCTCGTGGGAGAAATACGCGTCGGCCCTCAAGGAGTGGATGGAGTTCCTGGCCGAGCACGGGGTGGGTCTGTTCGACTCGCAGGTGCGGCTGAAGGCGGGCCTGAGCCGGTACGTCGAACACCGGGCCGCGGGGCCGCTGAAGGTTCGGTTCTTCTCCCGGCAGTGGCAGCAGATGCCGGCCGCCCACTTCATGGCCGTATTCGGCCCTTACACAACCCGCATCCAGCAGGCCCTGGACCGCTTCGACCCTGCCGTCCTGGCCGCGGCTGCCTCCCATGTCGAGGACCTGGACGACGAACTTCCCCTGCGGCCGAAGGAGATGACCGCGTGACCACCGTCCTCGCCCCGGCTGCCGTCTTCGACGGCCGTTCCTCGGTCTTTGCCGGCGCCGATGTCTGCCGCGAAGCCGGATTCTTCCTCCCTGAAGGAGGCACCCGTCCGGTGTTCGAGGACGACGTCTGGGACTTCACCGATGTCGTCGGCCTGACCGTCCAACTCGCCCTGGCCACCCGCCGTTTCTAGTTCACCGGGACCACCAATGAGCGGTGGCGGCTGGTCGGCAAGGAACTCGTCCTGGCCATGCTCGCCCCTCGGCACCCGGCGGTCGCTCCGCTGCCTCGGGCCCACCGCACTGCCCTGCACCGACGCCGGCCCCAGATCCCGCTGCCCCGCCTTCCACTCGCCGGCGTATTCCTCGAACCGCATGACCCCGTATCGGGCGATCCGTTCCGCCTTCGCCTGTCCTCGCGGCGCGGCCTTCTTCGCGTTGTAGACCTCCGTCAAACGCGCGATCGCCTTGTCCTGGGTCGCAAACCCGGACTCCTCCACCCGCCGCCCGGCCGCCGACCGATAGCGGACCCTGTACGGGTGCGGACACTTCGACCACCGCGACCGCGGATGCTCACACCCCTTGAAAAACGACCCCATCCCACGAATCAGGGCAGCAGAACCCATATTGCTGACTCCTCCATGACCGATGCTGACGGTTTGCTGGGAGTGAGAGGGTTGGCATGCCGCTGACCTGCGGTTATGAGTGCAGGGCTCGATATGTTCTGGAACTGGATCGGGCGCTCCCAGGAGGAGATCGTACAGGCCCACCGGGACTGGATGGAAGGGACACGGTTCGGCGAGGTGAAGGGCTACGACGGGGCTCCACTGCCCGCCCCGGCGCTGCCGGCGGTGCCGTTGAAACCGCGAGGGAGGACGCGCTGACCTGCGGTAATGCGTCGATTTTACTGACTGTCGGGGGTGTAGGCGGTCAGCAATCCTCGTTGCTTGCGGCCCCCAGCCGGATAGCTCCTGAACAGCTCGCCGACCTCAGGCCGGAGTGGTTGGCGATCCCACGGTGTGGCTGGCTGTGGGCAGCTGTGGCAGGACACTTGCTGACTCAATGCTGACTTTGCTGACGTGCCGTCAGGTGAGGTTTAAGAGCCCTTTGCGTATTTCCGGCGATCGCGTAAATGTTTGCAGGGTTGGTAGAGGTCGGGCCGATGCTGACCTGTCCGGCGATCGAGTCGGGCGTTGGATAGGGGCAGGGCTGTTCGTGCTGATGCCTTGTGGGGATCCCACAAGAGCGGGTCTGATGCAGGTTCGGGTGACAGGTTCGGTCACGCGGCCTGGAGGGCCGGCCTGGTCATGACGGTCTCGAATTCGATGGGGGTCAGCCGGCCGAGTGAGGCTTGTCTGCGGCGTCGGTGGTAGGTCCGCTCGATCCAGGTCACGATCGCGATCCGGAGTTCTGCGCGGGTGGCCCAGACACGGCGGTCAGGGACGTTCTTCTGCAGCAGGCTGAAGAAGGGCTCCATGGCCGCGTTGTCGCCCGCAGCCCCGACCCTCCCTATCGATCCGGCCATCCGGTGGCGGTCGAGCGCCCGGACGAACTTCCGGGAGCGGAACTGCGATCCGCGATCGCTGTGCAGAATGCACCCGGCAACGTCTCCACGCCGGGCCACAGCGTTGTCCAGGGCCGTCACGGCCAGGCGGGACTTCATCCGCTCGTCGATGGAGTAGCCCACGATCCTGTTGCTGAAGACGTCCTTGATCGCACAGAGATAGAGCTTGCCTTCGCCAGTGGCGTGCTCGGTGATGTCGGCGAGCCACAGCCGATTCGCACAGGCCGCGGTGAAGTCACGGAGGACCAGGTCGTCGTGCACCGGCGGGCCGGCCCTCTTACCCTTGCCGCGCTTCTTGCCGAACACGCTCCACCAGCGGTTGTCCCGGCAGATCCGCCAGGCAGTCCGGTCCGCCATCACGGCCCCGGCGCCGCGGGCTCCGTCGGCCAGGAAGCGGTAGCCGAACTCTGGGTCGTCACGGTGCGCGTCGAACAGCGCGTTCGCGCGATACGCCTCCTCCAGCATGGCAGCGGTCACCGGCTGGTCCAGCCATCGGTAGTAGGGCTGCCTGGCGAGCTTCAGCACCCGGCACGCAACCGTGACGGGCACCCCGCCCCCGGCCAGCTCCTTCACGAGCGGGTAGATCCTTTTCCCGGCAGATGCGCCTGCGACAGATAGGCAGCGGCCCGCCGCAGAACCTCGTTCTCCTGCTCCAGCAGCTTGGTCCGCCGACGCGCTTCCCGAAGCTCGGCGCTCTCCTGGCTGATCGTCCCGGGCTTGGTTCCGTCGTCGATCTCCGCGCGACGCATCCACTTCCACAACGTCATCGGATGGACTCCGAAGTCGGTGGGCACCTGCTCGACCGTCACACCCGGCCCGCGGTTCCTCGCGACCCGCACGACGTCCTGGCGGAACTCCTCCGGATAAGGCTTGGGCACAGCGACATCCTTCCCACCCGCCCCACAGGGCAAGCCAGTTCAGATGTCACTCGATCGTGCGGCAGACCCCTGGTCGGTGCTGCGTTCCTGGACTCCCCGGGCACCGGCTTCGTGGCTACTCGGGCAAAGTCCGAGGCTGACCGCCACAACCCTGCTCAGGTCAGTGAATGTCCCCAGAGAAGCACCGTACTTCCACTGGGCCCTGTGGGGGCGGCTCCTGCTCGTCCTCGGCTACTTCATGATCAACAGCTATCAGCTGTACATCCTCACCGACCACGTCGGCCTGTCCGAGAACCGTCGCCACGGTCCGGCTCCGCACGAAGGTCACCCGGGGCGCGGGTAGTGCGGCCGCCGCACTCGCCATGGTCTTCAAACTCGTCGAGTCTGCCCAACAGCGGTGGCGGGCCGTGAACGCACCCAACCTCGTCGCCCTCGTGCGCGCCGGGCCCGATTCGAACGCGGAGTCCTGGTCGAGGGCACTGAAACTCTGGCTGCCTGAGGAGGACGACCAGGCGCGGTGCCAACGGATGCAGGCCTGTGCCACCGTTCCGCGGACACCGAATCACGAGTGCGCGGTGGCTCAGACTTCTCTGAAGCACCCCCGGTTGGCCCCGGGACGCGTCAAGGAGGATTGGCGGACGATGAGCTCAGGCATCAGGATTATGTTGCGATGCCTGTGCTGCCGGGGATTGTCTGCCTCGTCGAGGAGGAGCTCGGCGGCCGTAGCACCCATGGACAGGGCCGGCTGCCGTACGGAGGTCAGCGGGACGGCCGCTGCTGCCGCGAATTCGTTGTCGTCGTACCCGACGATGGCAATGTCCTTGGGGACCTGCATGTCTGCTGCGAGAACAGCCTGGAGCACCCCGAGCGCGAGCAGGTCGTTGGCGCAAAACACTGCTGTGGGTCGGTCCGGCATGCCCAGAAGCCGAGTACCCGCGTCCCAGCCAGCAGTGACATCGAGGCGCTCGGCGGCCAGTTCCCGCAGGAGGCGGGGCCCGTACCCTGCCTCGCGCAGTGCCTGGAGCGCTCCCGTCCGACGGTCTCGTATCTGGCTCAGAGCCCCGGGGCCGCTGACGTAGGCGATCGAGCGATGACCAGTCGCTAGCAGATGCCGCACAGCCAGCGCCCCGCCGGCGATGTCGTCGACCGAGACGGAACACCTGTCGGGGTCGTCCGCGACGCGGTCGACGAGGACGAAGGGAACGTCGGCGCGGCGGAAGGCGGCGATGCCGTCTCCCCGGGCAGTCGTGGGGGTCACGAGCACCCCGCGCACTTGCCGCTCGGCGAAGAAGGACAAGTACTCCGCCTCGCTCTGCTGGCTGTGAGCGCTGTTGCAGATCATGACACCAAGCCCCCTGCTTCGGGCTGTGCGCTTGGCGCCGCGGGCGATGCTGACGAAGAACGGATTGCTCATGTCCAGGACTAGCAGGCCCATCATGCGACTGTGGCCCACGCGTGTCTGCCACGCACACGCGCTGCGCACGTAGCCGAGCTGGTCACTTGCCGCCAGAACCCGTTCGCGGGTTGCGGGCCTGACCACCTCGGGGTGGTTGAACACATTCGAGACCGTCCCGATGGACACCCCGGCGAATCGAGCCACGTCCTTGATACCCACGCGGCGAGCCATCAGGAGGACGCTCCTTTCTTCACGTGGAGCTACCCGCTGGAGAGAGACTCACTGTGCGACCTGCACCCGGAGGCCGGTCAGATTCCAGACCGCGGCAGACCTGCCTGCCGCGTTCGTCAGGACCAGTCGCGGCAAGCGTGTCAGACGGCGCGTATCTGCGCAGTCGCAGCACACGACATCTGGGGCACCGCCCTCACATGTAGCCCTTCAGCCAGCCCAGTTCGACGGTTTCGTGATAGCTGCCGCCACCCTCATGCGCATTGAACTCGTACACCTCGATGGCCTTGTCCTGATGCGCCCAGGCGTTGTATGCCGCGAACACGGTGGAGGGCGGACAGGTCTGGTCTTCCAGAGCCGTTGAGAAGAGGGTGGGGGCACTCGCGCGCGCGGCGAAGTGCACACCGTCGAAGTAGGAGAGAGTACGGCGCGCCTGGGTCACCTGTGTGCGGTGGGTCTGGAGGAAGTCGCCGATCTCGCGATAGGGACGGCGGTCGGTGAGGGTCAGGGCACGCGGGAAGTCGCACAGGAAAGGCACGTTGACCATCGCGGCCGTCAGACCTTCGGTGAGGCCCGCTGCAGCGATCGCGATACCGCCGCCTTGGCTGGTCCCAAGGACGGCCGTGCGGCTCGCGTCGACAAGCGGATGGGCGTGAGCAGCCTCGACGGCGCGCACCGCATCCGCGAACAGCCGACGGTAGTAGTAGTCCTCCGGAGCTTCGATACCCCGGGTCATGAAGCCGGGGTAGGAGGGGCCCGAGCCCACGGGATCGGGTGTGTCGCCGCCCTCCATCTTCGCCCCCTGCCCTCGTGTGTCCATCACGAAGTGGGCACGCCCTGTCGATGCCCAGAGCAGATGCTTGTGGCGAAGGCCGCGGCCGCCGCCGTAGCCGATGTACTGCACCACCACGGGGAGGGGTCCCTCCGCGTCGGCGGGCAGGATGAGCCAACCCTTGATCGGGTGGCCGGCGAAGCCGGCGAAGGTCACGTCGAAGGTCCGAACGGTCGTCAGGCCGGAATCGACTTCGTCAAAGCGGGCCTCCAGGTCGTGCTGGCGCGTCTCCGCCAGGGTCTGGGACCAGAAGAGATCGAAGTCGTCCGGTGCGCTGGTGGAACCGTGGTAGGCACGCAGATCGGGGAGGGGAAGGTCGAACAAGGCCATGGGTCACCTTTTGGAGCAGCACGTGGGCGGTGGGAGGGGGAGGCGGGGCGCTGGTCGCGAGATCCCGGACAGGCTGGAGAGGTCACTAACCGGGCACGATTTGGGTGCCTTCCTCTGTGAGCAGCACCGGCGTCCCGGAACGGCCCGATGCGTCCGCTGCAACACCAGTGAGGACACTGCGCAGTCCGTCCCGGAAGTCGGCCTGACGGGCCAGAGGGTCCGCACTTGTGCGGCGGAAGACATCGTCAAGAAGGAGTGCGTCGCCCCCCCCCGTGCGCCCCGCTGCCCTGAAGGATCGCGATCTCCTCGGGACGCTTCCAGTGCTCCTGCACGGTGAGGCCCTCATAGCCCTCGTGCTCTGCCATGGACGGGTCGATGGCAGAGCCGACCGGTGTCCACAGCCGCTCGCACACTTCCAGTTCCAGGCGTCCGCGGGTGCCGTTGATGGCCACCCGGTAGCCCTCGTAGGGTGAATACGCAGTGAGGGAGTACGTCAGCACGGCCTTGCTCGCGTAACGGACCATGACGGACATGGTGTCGTCGATGTCGATGCCCTCGCTGAAGGCATCCAGGTCGCGCAGATAGCCGTCCTCGTGTTCGGCATCCAGATACAGGCTCTTCAGCCGCGGGTCAGCGGCCAGGTCGATCAGGAACGGATCGCTGCCTAGTGCCGTCGCGCCGTGGGACCGGGAAGGCCGGGGAGACGCCGACTGCACGGCGCCGGCGCCGGTGGCCCCGTAGAAGCGGCGGCTGTTCTGGGCGAACACGAGCTCGGGGTGACTGCCCAGCCACCAGTTGACCAGGTCGAAGTGGTGGGTGGACTTGTGGACCAGCAGTCCGCCGGAATTCTCACGGCACCGGTGCCAGCGGCGGAAGTAGTCGGCGCCGTGAACCGTGTCCAGCATCCACTCGAAGTGGACGGAAGTGACGTCACCTATGCGGCCCGTTGCGATGAGTTCTCGGACAGCCGAGTTCCGCGGCGAATAGCGGTAGTTGAAAGCGACGACGAGCTGAGCGGAGCTGCGCGCAGCGGCATCAGCGATCCGCGCACAGCCCTCCGCGTCAGTGGTCAACGGCTTCTCCACGATGACGTCCACCCCGGCGTCCAGGGCCGCACACACGTAGCGTGCGTGTGTGGCATCCGGGGTGGCGACGACGACTGCGTCGGCCTGGGCGAGGACGGTGTCCAGGTCTGAGGGGTCGTAGCAGGCGGCCCGGGCGTAACCGGCGGCCTCCACACGGGCGTTGTGGAACTCCATACGGCTGCGGTTGGTGTCGCAGAAGGCGACCAGTTGTCCGGTGTCGCTCCAGTCGCCGATGAGAGCGTCGACATACATCTGCGCTCGGTGGCCGAGGCCGATCACCGCGAAGCGGCGGGACATGCGTACTCCTGGAAGGGTGGGACAGGGCCTGTGTTCAGGCAGGGCTGGTGGAGGTGGGCGACCAGGTGCGGTCCTGGTCAAAGGCCCGCCGGACGGAATCGGGAGTGACCCGCCCGGCGGGAGAATGAGGCCGGGCCTGGAAGGTGCCCCGGTGAGGGACGACAAGTCAGCACACGGTGGCTGACCTGGGACGGTGCTCCGTGTCCAAGGTGCTGCAGACGGCACTGGCCAGCACGGTGTCAGATGGCGGGAGAGTGCGACTGACGCCGAGGGCGAGCCCGGTTGGGCGTCGGTATCAGGACAGCCGCGGCAGCATGTTTCGACCTTTGCCGGCTACGGCAGATGCCTGGGCGGATCGCGGGTAACACCCTGTGATGCCATGCTAGTTCCTTTCACGGCAGTGCACTCAGGAACAGCTGGCCCCTGGGCTGCCTTGGTGAGAGCACTGCGAGATGAAGTCAGAGAGGGTGAGAGTGCCTGCCGCGCCGTAAACGTGGCGGCATCAGAAAAATAGTGACCGTTCACCTTTCTCGTCAAGACTTCGCAGGGCGAACAGTCACTTTTGCTGTCGCCACCTTTGATGATCGGTGAGATCTAGCGGATTTTCGGGGCAGGGCCGCTTGATCCTCGCGGAATCAGCTCATAGAAGTTGCTTACGCGAATATCTGGTGTGGGTTCGTCTCGGATGGTTGCCAGCAAGGAGAGCATCGCCTGCCTGCCGAGTGACTCGCCGTCACTCTTCACGGAGGAGAGCGTGGGCTGCAAGAACAGGCCGAACTGCTCGTTGTCCCAGCCGAAGACGCTCACATCCTCGGGGACTCGCACACCCCGGTCCTGAAAGCCGCGGATCGCTCCCATGGCGACGTAGTCGTTCGCGGCGAACACGGCAGTGACGCCGCATTCCGCCGGCAGCTCATGGGCGGCACGGTAGCCGGACTCCGCCGACCAGTCGCCGTCCACAATGGCGTAGGACTCCAGGCCGAGCTTCGCGATAGTCTCTGCATAGACCGCGCGCCGGTTGTCCGCAGATGCCCAGTTGTGCCTCCCCGCAATGTGCATGAAGCGACGGTGCCCCAGACTGGCCAGGTAGCGGATGATGTCCTCCGTGGGCCCGCCGTCCGCCATCTCGCCCTGGGAGTGCATGTCGTCGTCGTACTCCCCGAAGACCACCACCGGGTAGCGCTCTTTCAGCTCGTCGGTAACGGGCCCCAGCGGTGTGAACGACAAGATGCCCTCGGCCTGCCCTGAGGCGAACAGCGCCCGGGCGCTCTCCGCTCGCCTGCCTTCCCCGCCCTCGAGGCCGACAACGTCGGTCATGTATCCGGCCTCGCGGGCGGCCGCCGAGGCACCCCTCAGCATGGGGATGGGAACGAAGTCCGTCAGCTCGGGCAGGATGATGGCGATGCGGTTGGACCGGTGGGTCCGCATCGACTGCGCGATGACGCTCGGGTAGTAGTCGAGCTCTGCGATGGCCTGGTCGATCTTGGTGCGGGTGGCAGGCTTCAGGCCCCCGTTATTCCGCAGGTAGCGCGAGACGGTCTGATGGGACACACCCGCGAGCTGGGCGACCTCTCTGATGGTCGCGCGCTTCCTGCGCGGATCCGCCGCATCGACGTGCCTGGTCATCTCTGTTTCTCGCCTTCGTGGGGGTCATCTCCTGCGCCACCGATGTGCACCGCACTGCGAGGATAGAGCGCTCGCAGTGCATCCCCACCGGGAGTTCGTGGGGGCAGTGGGCCTCTGCCGAGGCAGCCGGGCCGCGGCCGGGGGTGCGGCCCTACCGCCGCACGGGCGTTCACAGACGGCTGAGCAAGGTGGCCAGGCAGGGATTGTCGTTGCTGGGACGCCACGCCAAGTGCAGCTCGACCGGCCACCGCCCTGGAACGTCCAAGGCCCGGAAAACGATGTCCGAGTGTCGGTCATGAGCTGCTGCTTCCGGCACCAGTCCAATGCCCCACCCGGCATCGACCATGGCGAGGACACCATCGATCTGCGCTGCGAACTGGGCGTACACCGGTTGCACCCCGGCGTCACGAAAGATTCCGACGAGCAGCTCGTAAAAGTAGCGCGCTTCGACCGGGGCGTACATCAACAGTTCCTGCCCGTCCAGCTCTGCGACCGGCAATGGCCCGGGAGCGGAAGCGAGCCGATGCCGTGCCGGAACTGCGGCGATCAGCTCTTCGCGGAACCGCGGTCGGCTCACCACACCAGGAGGCAGGGCCGAAGGGCGGATGGCTCCTATGTCGAGGGCGCCTTCGGCGATGGCCTGGATCTGGTCGCGGCTGAACATTTCGTGGAGCACGAACCGGGCGCCGGGCAGGGCAGCACGGGCCTCCCTCAGCAGAGGACTCAGAGCCGAACGGGCGCCGACCGCGGTGTACCCCACGCTGACGGTGCCGGTCTCACCGGCGGTGTTGCGCACCGGGTCGAAGCCCTTGTCACAAACCTCCCGGCGGATCGCCGCCCGCAGCTCGACCAGCGGGGCCACGTCGACGTTGAGGGCGCCAGCCTCGGCCAGGCGGATGGTGCGGTCGACCGCCACCCAGGCCATCACCTTGGAATGGACGAAGTGCCGGCGGGCCCCGCGGATCTCCCAGATGCCCTCGTCGGGCTCCCGCCAACGCTGGACCAGGTGCTCGATGAGTCGCTGGTGCAGGACCGCGGTGTCGGCGCAGTGCGCGACACCGCTCTGGTGCGCGAGATACAGGGTGTCGATGATCTCGCCGTACACGTCGAGCTGGAGCTGGTCCGCAGCCCCGTTCCCGACCCGTACGGGGGCCGAGCCCTCGTACCCGGGAAGCCAGGGGAGCTCCCGCTCCCGCAGGTCACGCTCCCCGGTGATCCAGTACATGATCTGCAGATTCTCCGGGTCTCCGGCCACGGCGCGCAGGAGCCATCGCCGCCATGCCTGTGCCTCCTGCCGGTATCCGGTCCCCAGCAGCGCGGCAAGCGTCGTGGCGGCGTCGCGCAGCCAGGTGAAGCGGTAGTCCCAGTTCCGGTCGCCGCCGATCTCCTCGGGAAGCGACGTGGTCGGCGCCGCGACGATCCCGCCGCTCGGCCCGTAGGTCATGGCCTTCAGCGTGATCGAGGACCGGACCACGGCCTCGCGGTAGGGCCCGTCGTAGGTGCACTCCTGCGTCCAGTCCTGCCAGAAGGCGAGCGTCTCGGCGAGGGCGGTCTCGGGGGCAGCAACGTCAGGGGCGGCTGCATGGGACGGGCACCAGCTCAGTACGAACGCCACACTCTGGTCGGCGGCGATGGTGAAGGCGCTGACGACGACGCCGTCCTTCTCCACCTGCGGGACGCAGGTGTCGAGCCACAGAGCGTCCGCGCCGGCCTCCGCGACCATGCGGCCCTCGACCTCGTGGATCCACGGGCTGACGCTGCCGTACCCCGGCCGAGGACGCATGGCCGAGACCATCTCCACTTCGCCAGTCAGGCCCTCAGCGATCCGGATCACCTGCGGGGCCCCGTCGCGCGGCGGCATGAAATCCAGGACCCGGACCGAACCAGTCGGGGTACGCCACAGCGATTCGAGAACGAGCGAGTCACCGCGGTACCGGCGCTCAGCCACTCTCCCGGAGCCGGGCCGGCTTGCGGACGAGCCCGGGGCGATCTGCCAGGTGCCGTGCTTCTGTGTGCCGAGCAGACCGGCAAACACGGCCGGTGAATCGAAGCGGGGCAGGCACAGCCACTCGATCGTGCCGTCGTCGCAGACGTGGGCGCTGGTCTGCGTGTCGCCGATCAGGCCGTACTGCTCGATACGCGGAAGGCGTTTCATCGTGTGTGGATCTCCGTTAAGCCCCGCTGGTCTGGGGGGTGTTATCGGGGCCGCCGGAGCGGCCGGGGACAGGCCGGGAGCCAAGGAGTCAGCGGTCACCGCGGGGACGCAGGCTCGCTCGGAGGTGGTGTAGAGGCCCTGTCTGCGGGATCGAGGCCAGTTGCACGAGTGCCTCGGCACACCGGCCACGCCATCGCGACGAGGATCAGTCCGATGAGGAGCGCTCCGGTGAGGGTCATGTCCGGGGCACCGAAGCGGCCCACACCAGGCCGGTGAGGGCGACGGCGACGACCGCACCTCGCAGCACGTTGATCTGCGGCGTCCATCGAGCCAACCTCCGTGCCGGTCGACTCGCTCCGACGTCGTCCAGCCGGATCTTCGCGATGAGTTCCTGCGTTGCCTCGGCGAGTCTGACGAGGTGCACCCGACTGGGCAGATAACCCTCCGGGAGCCCGACCGAGCAGAGTTGCTGCGCACGGAGCAAGGCCGGCTCTTGCGAAGGCATCAGGGTTCCGAGCTGGTTGACGTGCCCTCGCAGGCGCAGGACGAGGTCCTCCACATCGGCGGCGGTCTCGGGCACCGGGGAGTCCTCGCCCAGCACGAGCGTCACCGTCTCCGTCGCGGACACCGCTTGGTCACGCCCGGCGCCCCTCTCACCGAGGCTCCGGTCCTGACCACTGCGTTGGCAGAACGCCCGGCGAGGGGCCAGCGAGAGACGCATGACACAACTCCTAAGTAGATCGAGCCAAGTTGAGTGAGAAACGCCGTGCACTGCAGTCGGTCGTCGTGCATGGTGAGTGATCCGGCCGCTACGTTGAGCGAACCGCGAATCCCCGCTGAGGGGTATGCCTGCGCGGCCCGCAAGGCCGTCAAAGGCGTCAAAGATCATTTCGGACCCGAGGGGCACCCCATGGCCCGTGAGCGAAACGTCGCCCTCGCCGCACTCCTGCGCGAAGCGGGCTGGTCCCAGCCCCAAGCAGCCGCCGCCGTCGCTCGTGTCGCCGCGGAGAGCGGTGCTCGCGAATTGGAGGCCATCTCGCGCTCGCACATTGCCATGTGGGTCCAGGGAACCAAGCCCAGCGGACGAGCGCCCCATATCCTGCGTGAGACGCTGTCCCGCAGGCTCAGCCGCCGCCTCACCCTCGCTGACCTCGGGCTGGAAGACGGGCCGACAGGCTCGCCCGACAGCAGTTCCGACTGGAGCGTCGACCCTCTGACCGTGCTGGCCGAGCTGGGAAGCGACGACCTGGACATGCACCGACGCAAGCTGCTGGCGACCGCCGCGTACTCGGCCGCCGGCCTCACTCTGCCCGCGAGCTCGTGGTGGACAACCGCCCCAGCCGCGGCAGCATCGCGCCCAGCAGTATCCCCACGGCTGGTAACACAGGCCGACATCGACGACGTCCGCAACCTGACAGCCTTCCACTCCGCGCGGGACCAGCAGCGTGGTGGAGCCTCGGGGCGCTCGGCCCTGGCCGGCCACCTTCGCGACGAAGCGGTGCCACTGCTGGGCAGCAGGTTCCGAACAGAACGGCACCGCCGGGACACGTACTCGGCCGTGGCAGAGATGACCTACATCGCTGGCTGGATGGCGTTCGACGCCTCCGAGCACCGCACCGCCCAGCGCTACCTCACCCTCGCCGCCCGCATAGCGGCCGAAGCCGGCGACGGACCGCTGGGCGGCCACATCCTGCGCGCCCTCGCCCACCAGGCAGTCGACCTCGGACACCCACGAAGGGCCCTCGACCTGGCCGATGCCTCCATGGCCCGCACCCACTACGGCCAGGCCAGCTCGCGCGAGAAGGCCCTGCTCTCCATCGTCCACGCCCGTGCTCTGGCCGCCGACGGCGACAGGCCCGGCACCCTCGCGGCCATCAGCCGAGCAGAGCGGGACCTCGCCCGCGCCGACAACGAGGACGCCCCCGACCGCGTCGGCTTCTTCCAGGAAGCCTCTCTCGCCCACGAAACTGCCTGCGCCCTGCGCGACCTGGGCAACCCCGTCGAGGCGGAGATCTATTTCCAGCGCAGCGTCCGCACTCGCCGCCGGCAGCAGTACGCCCGCACCCACAGCGTGACACTCGGCTACCTGGGTGCCGTCCAGGTCCAGCAAGGACGTCTCGACGAGGCATGCGGTACCTGGGGGCAAGCCCTCGATGCCATGGTCGGCGTCCAGTCCGGCCGCGCTCGCGACGTCATCGTCCGCATGCAGAGCGACCTGTCGCCCGTCCGGCAACGCGGAGGCCGCCACGTTGTCGAATTGGACCGCCGGGCACGGGAAATGCTGCGCGCCATAGGCTGACCACAGGGCAGGTCCGCAGCCGGCGGCTGCTGAACACGCGACTTCATGGGAGAGGAACGAGCGCCGATGGCAACGTACGAGGTCGAGTCGATCGCAACGGTGGTCGGGGGCCACATCCGCGTTCGGGACGATTACCAGGGCGGGGTCGAATCGATCATCCGGCTCAACGACGAGTACCCTCTCGAAACGCTGCGGGGCATCGAGGAGTTCTCCCATTTGACGGTGACGTGGCGCTTTCACCTGGCACAACCTGAGGATGTGCAACTCCACGCCCGCAGCCCCCGAGGCAACCCGCAGTGGCCGGCGACCGGAACCTTCGTTCACCGGAATCACCGACGGCCCAACCAGTTGGCCGTCAGCTACCCGCAGTTGCTTAGCGTGGATGGCCGCGACCTCCTGGTGACGGACCTCGACGCGGTCGACGGGACACCGGTCGTGGACGTGGCCCCGTACTTTCAGGAAATGGGCCCCCGAGGAGCCGTCCGGCAACCGGCCTGGCCGGGCGAGATGCTCGCAAGCTACTGGTGTGACGCGTCGAAGCGTCCGTAGACAGGCTTGCCGCGATTTCTCGCGCATCCGCACGGTAGCCGTTGCCAACGGTGCGCTCGCGGGTTCGCTAGGCATGTCCCTGGCCTCCCAGGTCGCGGTGATCCGTCCCACACCAACGACCGTAGGAAACAGCGGGCAATCACACCCGAGCTGTCAGCTCGGGTGACCCAGCGGCTCGCTCACACCAGGCCAATCCGTTCGGCCATCTTCTCTGCCTGCCGGGCTTGCATGGCCCGTGCCCTACGGATGACCGTGAGCACTAGTTGGCGGGCGAGGGGGTTGCGCGCGAGATCCTCGGGCGCGAGCGTCTCTAGCTCCCGCAGGGTCAGCAGCGTGGCCGCGTCGTCGCGGCGTTGAGAGTGGCAGGCAGCTACCTCCAGACCGAACGTGAACTCCCGTTCCACAGAGGGCAGTCCCTCGGTATCGATGGCGTCCGCTGTGTGCAGGGCCTCGCCGGTCTCACCCGCCTCCATGTCGATGGACAAGGCGTGCAACGCCACATTGGTCGGTCCGAAGACGGTCCAGGCCACGTTGCTGTCATCGGGCACCCGGCGGGCTGCAGGTGCCGCGTGTTGCTTTAGCCGCTCGCGTGCTTCCCACCACCGGCGGCGGCGTGCTGCGCCGACCACGGCGACGAGTTGGAGGGCGCCGCCCATCGCCACCTGCTCGACATTGGGCATCGTCGTTGCGGCGACCTGCTCGGCCGCGCAGAGCGCCAGCTCCTCCGCCTCTGCTGGCTGGCCGGCAGCGAGCAGGACGTGGCCTAGATTCCATTGGGCGGCGGCGATGCGCAACGGATCGTCGGCGTCCTCAGCAGCGCGCTGGGCTCGGTCGGCCGCGATGGTGGCCAAGTCCACGCGGCCGGTGCGTCGCAAGTACGACCGGAGCAGACAGTAAAGGTCGGCCGCTGCCCGCAGCACGCCTCGCCGTTCGGCCGGGTCGTTACCGGCGCGGGCGGCCCGGGCGGCGTGCTCGACATCGCCAACTAGGTCGGGCAGCGTCTCGGTAGCCTCCGTGAATCGGGTGCCGCTCGTCTGCCAGGACTGCCAGGCGGCCTCCACACGGTCCCGCAGTACAGCCGCCGGAACCGGGGCGGTACTGCGGGGCGGACCATATCCGAGGAAAGCACGACCGACCGCGGCCTCCGCCGTATCTGTCGACTCAGCCTCCACGGGCGCTTGCTCGGACAGCAGTGCTGCGGCCGGGACCCCCAGTTCCTGGGCGAGGGCGTACAACATGGGCACCGATGGAACCTTCAGCCCGCGTTCGATCTGCGACAGATAGTCCGGACTGATACCGACCAGTCCAGCGACTGCGTCCTGCCGACGGCCGCCGCGGTAGTGCCTGATGCGGTCCCCGATGGGGAGGTCTGCTGCAACCATGTGTCCGCTCCTCGTTGCTTCTTCCGAGCGTAGGGTGCCGGATGCACGGGGACCCTGCTGTTCTACAGAAAGGAGCTGCCGGTGCCAGAACTGGTGCTGTGGGACATCGACCACACACTCATGGCCACAGGCGGGCTGGGCCGCGAGCTGTGGGCCGACGCATTCGAGCAGGTGACAGGATTCGCGATGCGTGAGCAGGCGTCGGTCACGGGGTCGACGGAGCGTGTGATTCTGCGGGAGACCGCGCGGCTCCACGGTCTCGACTACGACGAGGAGCTGTTTACCCGGTTCGCTGACGCGCTCGGCACGGTGCACGTTCGGCGCGCAGCCGAGCTGCGCGAGCGTGGCCACGCACTGCCCGGTGCCGCTACGCTTCTCGCTGCCCTCGATGAGCGGGGCGTGCGGCAGTCAGTCGTGACCGGCAACGTGCGGCTGGCAGCCGAGGTGAAGTTGGCCACGTTCGGTCTGGACTCGTACCTTCGGCTCGAAGAGGGCGCCTACGGGGAGGACGGTGAGGAACGCCCCGAACTGCTGCGCCTCGCGCTGGAACGCGCAAACGTCACTGGGCCCAAAGCGGTGTTCCTTGGGGACACCCCGGCGGATGTGGCGGGCGGGCGCGCAGCTGGCGTGCGGACGATCGCGGTCGCCACCGGCAAGACCTCGACGGACGAACTGAAGGATGCGGGTGCCGAGTCCGTGCTCGATGGTCTAGCCGATACTGCGCAGGTACTCGCCGTGCTCCGGGCATAACGAAGGTGGCGTGTTCTTGGGCCCAGCGGTGGGAGAAGTTTCAGGCCGATGGCAGGCTCTCAAGGACGCGGCTGTGGATGGCCTCGGTGATCTCTATGCCAGCCGGGTGGGACAACCAGCGCCCGCAGGGTGAGAGAGGCGACGAAGCCGAGAGTGCCGCTCGCAATAGCAGTGAGCCTCCGCCAACCTGAAAGTCCAAGGTCAGCAGGGCTAGTGTGACCGTGCTCTGGAGGGCTCCTGCTGGTCGTGGCCGACAGTCCGCGCCGTAGATCGTCCGTCACGGGGCGGCTTGCCGGTTTCCCGCTCGCGGCGGGCAAGCGGCCTTCTACGATCCGGTGTATGGATCCCGAGTTGCTGGAACGGATCACCGCGCGGCGTGCGGAACTGGACGGACTCGAAGAACAGCTGGCAAGGCAGCTGGCGGAGGTCCGGGCCGAGCGAGACGAACTCGCCGTCGCTGAGAAGGTCCTGGAGCGGATGAGCGAGCAGCTTGCCGAGGAGCGGGCCGCCTCCGCGCCGACGCCCGGGCAGGTGGCTGGCCGGGCGGTGATGATGATCCCGCACCGCGCACCGGACGTGGAGGAGACCATGCTTCCGCCGGACTACCAGCGCATTCTCTCCGTCGTGCGGCAGGCCGCCGGGCCGGTCATGGCCCGTGAGGTCGGCGAGGTGGTGGGCGTGGACGTCAGTGTGAGGAGCAAGCTGGAGCCGCTGCGCGGGAAACTGGTCAGACTGGTCGACCGCGGCTGGCTGCGGAAACAGCCCGACGGCAGGTTCACCGTCCGGCTGTGACCCGGGCAGTCGCACCAGGCACTGCTGAGCGGGCGTAACCGGGGTGCCGCCGACGGCCGTTGGAATTGTGTGACGAGGACCGAAGAACGCGCGCCGGGGACACCTGCCCGCTTGTCTATCAGTGCCGTCTGTCGCTGTCCACGCGCACCGTCAATCACCTCGCCGACCTGCTGCGGCGTCATCTGAAGGCGATCCGGTCCAGGTGGCGGATCCTGTCGCCCGGGAAGATCGCGGTAATCGTCCTGGCCGTACTTCGCCACGACCAGCGCCTGGCCGACATGGCCGGCGGCAACAACATCTCCGAGTCCACCGTCCGCCGCTGGCGGGACGAGATGATCGCCCTGCTCGCCGCGCAGGCCCCGCGCCTGGACCGTGCCTTGAAGACGATCGCCCGCCAGGGTGGGGAGGCCGTCCTGATCGAGGGCACCCTCGTCCACACCCAGCGCCGAACCGGGAAAGCCGACCGCAAGAACTACTCCGGCAAGCACCGCCAGCACGGCCTGCACTTCCTCGCCCTCACCGACGAGAGGGGCCGCCTGATCTGGATCTCCGCCGCCCGGCCCGGCCGCACCCACGACAACACCGCCGCCCGCCACGACCACATCCTGGCCCACCTGCGCGCCGCCGCCTCGGGGCGCTGGCCGACCTCGGCTTCCGCGGCCTGGACAACGACATTCACGCCCCCGTGATCGTCACCGGCTTCGCCGCCACCCGCGCCCACAAGCTCACCCCGGGCCAGAAGGAAGCCAACCGTGTCCTCGCCGTCGGACGTGCACCGGTCGAGCACGGCTTCGCCCACCTCAAGAACTGACGGACCTTGACCAAGCTTCGCACCGATCCCGCCCACGCCACCCGCCTCCTGCGTGCACTGCTCGTCCTGACGAATCTGGAAGTCAAC
The DNA here is from genome assembly GCF_055635195.1 of Streptomyces sp. NPDC111628. Taxonomy (NCBI): domain Bacteria; kingdom Bacillati; phylum Actinomycetota; class Actinomycetes; order Kitasatosporales; family Streptomycetaceae; genus Streptomyces; species Streptomyces sp. NPDC111628. Next base: position 913,420 of record NZ_JBVKBZ010000002.1, read on the forward strand.
CGCTGAGACAACACCGCATGGAGTTTCCGGCGACATCACCTTCGGGAGCCGCCCTCTGGCCAAGAACCCCAAGCGCGGCTTTGACTTGCTCGAACACGGCAACGGCAGTGAAGGGACACGGACGTGCGCGCACGGGGCATCAACTACGACACAGGGTTCCTCCCAGGGGAACAACTCTCCCGCAAGAGCTTCACCTCTGAGACGGTCCGGCACGACATGGCGGTGATCTCCAGAGATCTCCACTGTGACGCCGTTCGGATCTCGGGACGAGAGCCCGAACGGTTGAGCATCGCTGCAAGACACGCTGCAGACACCGGCCTTGAGGTCTGGTTCGCCCCCTTTCCCGTGGACCTTCCCCGCGACCAGTTGCTCCCGTTCTTCGCCGACTGCGCAGCCCGGGCCGAAGCCGTACGGGAGGCCGGCACCGAAGTGGTGTTCGTCGCCGGCTGCGAGATCAGCGCGTTCTGCGGCGGTTTCCTCCCGGGCGACACCTACGGCGACCGCCTTCGGGCCATGGCCGACGCCGACATGGAGTGGTGGTCCTCCCTCGGACCGGTGCAAAAGCGCCTCAACGACTTCCTCGCCCAGATCGCCGCGACCGTCCGTACGCACTTCCGCGGGAAGATCACCTACGCCTCGGCTCCCTGGGAGTTCGTCGACTGGGATGCGTTCGACCTCGTAGGCATCGACGCCTACCGGGCCGCCTACAACGCCGACAACTTCCGTGAAGAGCTGCGTGGGCACCTCGCCCACGGCAAACCCGTCGCGGTGACCGAGTACGGAACCTGTGCGTACCACGGCGCGGGAGAACGTGGCGGCATGGCCTGGCAGGTGCCGCACGGCGCGGTCCCGGACGAAGACGAGCAGGCGCGCTACCTCACCGAATTGCTGGACATCTTCGAGGAGGAAGGCGTGGACACCGCGCTCTGGTTCACCTTCGCCGGTTACAGCAGGCCCGGGGAGCGAGACCTTGGCTCCTACGGCGTCGTCCGGATGCTCGACGAGATGCGCTGGGAACCGAAGAAGGTGTTCCACACGATGGCAGCCAGATACCAACGCAGCTGATCGACCAAGATCTCCGGCCTTTGGCAGCACCCGCTTCACAGCCCCCGATCACCGTCACGCTGGGGTGCGGGGTGACGGATGATCTACTGCACAGACTGCCGCCCGCGACCAGCATGAGCACCCCGAACTACCGTCACACCAGCCCTTTGACCGGCGCCTTCAAGTTGGCGGAGCCTCAGTGGATGAGGTTCTGCTGTCGGCGCTGGTAAGCAGAGGCAGGCCGCGTGACAAGAGACGCGTGGCGGACAAGCCTGCGGGCGGAGGCACTCCGTCGGCCACGGTTGACCAACAGGGGCGGATCGAAGGCGTGGCGAGGCCGGCCAACATAGCCGACGATCGCCGGTTAGCAAAACCGGCGCATGTACAGATGCTTGTGTCTCTGCCGACCGCCTCGGGTCGACAGGTTGCACGTAGGCATCGAACAGGAAGCGCCGGTGATGAGCGAAGAACGCCCCGCTATCAGGGCTAGAGGGGACCAGACCTGGCAGCAGAGGGCTGCATGCGCCAGGGCAGCTGAGGTGATAAGAGACCCTGATCTCTTCTTTCCCAGCCCGCTCGCCGACGAGGAGAATATTCGGCTCGCAAAAGGAGTCTGCTCATCCTGCGCAGTGAGGAAGACGTGTCTCGAAGCGGCGTTGGAATGCAGGGACGCTGCGGGCATACGAGGCGGCCTGACGGAGGCGGAGCGTCGGGCTGTCCGGCAGAAGTTCGACCTGCGATGTGATCCCGCTAGAGTCGCGGCAGCGCTGGCTGGGAGGGATGTGCATCTCACCAGGGTGGAAAAGGAGGAGCTGATCCGGTGGGCTGTGGGGTCTAACACGTCGACTCCGCGGCTCGCCAGTGTCCTCAAAGTTTCCGAGGCACATGTGCATAAGTTGCTACGTCGGGAGCGTCGTACCGGCAGCGACGTCGATGCCGATGGCTCGGTGGGCACCTCAAGCACTGGGGAAGCTTCAGCCGAGGCGGCGGCATGAGCGGAACTGGGCTGGATGGAGAAGCTCGGTATGAGGCGAGGCGCCGGTACCTGGGAGTTGACGAAGCAGCGTCCTACCTCAACGTGAGTCGACGTTGGATGTATCGAGACTCTCAACGTCACGGTCTACCACGATACTACTTCGGTGGAATGCTCAGATTCAGAGTTGACGACCTGGATATTTGGGCTCGTCAACAAAAGGTCCTCTGAAGGGGGGCGGGCATAGGCCCGCCCCCCTTCGTGCTACAAGCCTTCGTTCAAGAGCCTCGCTGCGCGCCCGATCGATGCTGGCATCAGGTGTCGATAGATCTTGAATGTCATGTTTATATTCCTGTGCCCCATCCATTCGGCAACGTCCGTGATGGGTATCCCTCTGGCCAGGCAGTTGGATGCAAAGAAGTGGCGCAGGGAGTAGGTGGTGAACCTCCTGGTGATTCCTGCCCGCTTCTTCGCTGCGCTCCATTGATAGTCGAGCGTCGAGTGACCCCAGTGGGAGGAGCGCTGGGTTCGCAGAAGATAGCCGTTCGTGTCAGCGCCGTGCTCCTTCTCGAACCTGAGCAGGGCGTCTCGGACGGTCGATGGCATCGGCGCTTCGCGGAACTCTCCGAGCTTCCGATGCTTGAGAGGTGCCCGCTCGCGCGTCTTCCCTTCAATCTGTTCGGTGATGCGGTAGACGTCGTCGGCGACAATTCGTTCCATGTTCGCGGCGTATGCCTCCCCGTTGCGGAGACCGCAGCCGGACATGAGGTCGATCAAGAGTCGAAGGCCGTTGCTGCTGGCGGCCTTGAGGGCGTGGATCTCGTCCAAGGTCGGAATGGTGATCTTACGAGGGATGTACTCAGGCGGGACTACTCCTTCGAATGGGTCCTCGGCGATACCGCCGCGACGTCGCGCGTCGAGAAGGATCTTCTTCAGGGTGTCGAAAGCGTTCTGTTGTGCTGCCAGTCCAACGGATCGTTCCTCCAACGACATAATGAAGTCGTCGACCACCGTCGCCGTGAACGTGTTGATCCGCCGAGACCCGAGCACTGGCAGAATCTGTCGGCTGAGTATCTGGTTGACCGTGCGTATGCTGCTGGGTGCGTAATGACGTTGCCGGGTGAGCCAGGCGGCAGCGTAGGGTCCGAAACGTTGCTTGCCGATCTCACGCTTGAGTTCGGCCTGAGTCCGAGGAGTGGTCCGTTTCTCGTCGTAGACCTTGGTCAGTCGGTCGAGGGCCGCCTGCTGTGTTGAGAACCCGGTCTCCTCGCGTTGCCGCCCGGCGGCATCGCGGTAGCGAATGGCGTACGGGTGCGCGCAGCGGTTCTGTCGGGCGCAGGCGCAGATTTTAAAGAAGCTGCCCATTCCGCGAACGAGTTGGGTCGCCAAGTGCACGTCTCCTGACTCATGCTGGGAGTTTGCTGACCAAGGGCCTCCGAGCATGGGCCTGACCTGCGGCCGCACCAAACTACGGGACGTTGATCAGCATCCTCAAGGGTATCTCCTAGGCAGGTTGGCAGTGGGCGTTTGACCTGTGTTTTTGCTGGTCGGAGTGGTGGCGGTACTGATGCTGATTCCATGCCGGCTTTGGTGACGCAGCGTCAGGCATTGGCGGCAAGTCGACGACAGATCGGCAAGAGTCCCGCAGGGGCAGTATCGACCTTGCGACCGCGAAGGTCACGCGAGGCGACGTCTGCCGAGGCCAGGGATTACCGGACTGGCAGATACGACCGAAGCGCAGGGGCGGTCACACGCCTGCTCCTGCCTCAAAGGGCCGCCGCTCGCCACTACCGACACGCTGCTCGCGCGAGGCCGAGCGAGTGGGGACGCGGCAACAGCGGAGCCACCCGCTCCTACCGGTCGTCCGGAACAAGATCAGCACGCTCCCGGACGCCCTGCCCACCGTGACCGCCAACGGCAAGACCCGCAGCTCGACTCTCTCGTAAGGCGTCTGGTGGTGTGTTGGCGGGACGGGTATCGGATCAGGTCAGGTGCGGTGGGACCCAGGCGTGGTGCCGAAGGATCATGTGTGTTGCGGCGCGGGAGGGGGTCAGCCGCATCGCCGTGTTCCGCAGGGCGACGGCCAGTGGGTGGGAGAGCTGCTGGCCCATCCGCCCGGCCTGCCGCGCGGCCCGCGCGACGGCCTGGCTGCGCGGTCGGCGCTCGGCGTCGTAGCGAGCGAGCGCGGCCTTCACGCCGGCCTCGGTGGCCAGCGCGGTCCGGCCGACCGTGTACGAGGGGAGCGGTGTGCGGAGTTCGTTGACGTCGTGGTGCAGCACGGCGGCGGGCCGGGTCGCGTCGAGCAGGGCGGGGATCGGATCGTGCCAGGTGTCGAACCGTCTGCGCAGTTCGTCCAGTGGGTCGGCGAACCGCGTCCCGGCGGGGAGGCTCAGGACGGCGTGCCACTCGGCGCGCCCGTCGTGGAAGGCGATGTGCCCGAACTCGGCGCCGCGCCCCCAGGTCAGCTCGAGTCGAAGGCCTGGTCGCCGCCGCCCTGCGTGAGGACCCGGGCGTCCGGGTCCCTCCGAACTCGGCGAGGCCGCCACCGCACCTGCGAGGCGAAGCGCTGAAGCAGGAAGCGCTTACTCCGGGTGGGCGCATCCGGTGAAGACCTCTCGCCCGGCGGCGCGCTGGGTGGTCACTTCGGGGCCGCGCTTCGATCCTCGGGCTACGTCGTTCCGGAAGGGAAGGTATGTCGATGCGAAGACGAACACTGCGGACACTGGTCACGCTCTGCGCGGCATCGGGGCTGCTGGCGTTACCCGCCGGCCTGGCCCCCACGGCGCACGCGGCGACTTCGTCCGATGTCGTACGCAATGAGGACGGGCAGTTCCTGGCCAAGGCGGAGTTCAACTCGGGGCTGCACTACTACCACCACAACGGCAAGCCCGGTCCCGGAGTGAACTCCTTTCAGGTCCTGGACCGTTGCGGGGACGGTCTGATCCCCCGAGTCACCTGGACGGAAGACACGAGGACCCGCATCGCGACCCTGACGGACGAGTGCCTGCTGCCCGGATTCCCCTATCGCACCCACACGGTGAAGACCGGCTACGCCCCCGAGATCATGGAGGAGACAACCTGGTACGTGTCCCTGGTGGACGCGAACGGGGAACTCCAGTACACCGGGGACGCCTATCTGGACGACTGGATGGGGTCGTACTCTCACGACACCGGCTCGGAGTTCTTCGTCCACTCCAGCGTCTATCGCGACGAGTTCGGTACCACCGGCCAGGACACCGTCATCGCGTCCATCGTGCCGACCACGGACGCGTACGGACGCGTCGGCTCGGTCAACGAGGTCTGGGACGAGCTCCTGGAACGCACCCCGCTGCCCCCGGGCATCACCGCGGACCAGAACGAGTCGATGCTCAAACAACTGGCCTGCCACCTGCTGTATGCCATACCGGGGCAGACCGGCGGCCCCACATGGGATCTGGAGGCGGAACACCCGAACATTCCGTGGGAGGAGGTGCTGGATCCGAGCAAGGTCCTGGACCACGAGTGCAACTGGGGCTTCGACGGGGACCGGTTGCCCACCATCCCTCCCGTGAACGGCGATCCGGACGACGCATCCCCGTTGGTGCATGCCGGGCCCGACACCACCGGGGACGAGGGCTCACAGGTGCGGCTCGACGGGGCTGCCTCCGACGACGGCGGCCGTCCGGAAACCGAGTGGTCCTACACCGCGGGCGAGGACGTGGACGCCGGTACCACCTGCACGTTCACGGACAAGTCGAGCGTGGACACCGGGTTCACCTGTACCGATGACGGCACGTTCACCGTCACGCTGACCGCTGACGACGGCGTGAACCGTCCCGTCAGCGACAGCGCGCGGGTCACCGTGAACAACGTCGCCCCCGTGATCAGCGTGACTGGCCCGGAGGACTGGTCGGTGCACCGGGTGAGGAGTGAGCTGTCAGTGCGGGCGACGTTCACCGATCCCGGCTCCAACGACACCCACACGTGCGAGGTCACCTGGGACGACGGACAGGTATCCACCTTCGACGCGACAGACGGTGCCTGTGACGCCGGGCACCGCTTCGACCGTGCCGGAATGAACACGATCAAGGTGGAGGCGGCCGACGACGACGGCGGCTCTGACAACGGACAGACCATGGCCGTTGTCTACGATCCCAGGGCCGGGCTGCTGACCGGACTCGGCACTGTCGACGGGAGTGCCTTCACTGTGGCCGGCAAGTACCCGTCCGCAGGTTCTACGGTGCCGGCGGGGGCCGTCGTACTGAGCGTTCCCACGGAGGACGGGCGCCTGAAGGTCGTGTCCACGAAGCTGGAGTGGCTGGTGATCACGCCGGACGGCAAGGCGGCAGTGAAGGGCGAGTCCGCCCATCACGGCTTCCTCGGGTACGCGGAGGCAGGCAGGTTCCGGGGGGTGGTCTGGCCCCTCTCCGCGGGAGACGTCCCGCCTGAGCAGCCGTTGTACGACACCAGCCCAGGGGCCGGCTGGGACATCGACCAGGCTGAACCGAAGAGGGTGACGGCCGGGGTGATGATCATCGACTCGGGCTGGATTCCAGGGCTTCCGGGACTTCCGCAACTGCGCGGCACCGAGGGCCTGGACGACACGCTGCGGGGGATCGGGCTCGACCTCGGCCGCTGAGTGCAGCGCTGTAGCCATGACGGCGGCGGGTGGGGGCGGCAGAGCCGGCCCCCCGGCTGCCAGGGCTGAGATGTGAGTGTTCAGCTGCCGTCGCCGAGGCCCGCGACGGCGAGCCGGAAGGCGCGATTCGCCGGTGTCGCCGGGTCGGTGTAGTTCTCGGTGGCCAGGGCGATTCCGATGATCAGAGTGAGCAGATCGTCGATGGTGATGTCCGCCCGGACGGCCTTGTCGTCAATGGCCCTTCGCAGCAGCAGGGCGCCGGCCGCACCGATGGCCGACGCACAGGAGTCCTGGGTGGGCTCGTCCTGGAGGGGGTGGTAGGAGAGGACGTCCGCCAGACCGCGTGCGGCGAGTGAGTAGGCGAGCAGTTCGCGCAGCCATGCCACCAGCGCGGAGCGGCTGTCGTCTTCGGCACGGAGCGTATGGGCGTGATCACACAGGTCATGGACGCGCTGTTCGAAGACGGCTTCGAGCAGGGCCTTGCGGGTGGGGAAGTGGCGCCTCACGGTGGCTGAGCCGACGCCTGCGGTGCGGGCGATCTGCTCCAGGGATGCCTGGGCTCCTTGGGCCGCCACCTCGGCCTCGGCCACGGCGAGGATGTGCGTGTAGTTGCGGCGGGCGTCCGAGCGCTGGCCGGTCATGATCTCCCCAACATTGATTAGTGGCGGGCCCCGCCGTATCGTATCGAACACGAAATGGCGGGCCCCGCCGTTTGTGATGTGCGTGACCACTGGGGAGATGTGCACATGGCCACTGCCGCAACACCGGTTCTCGTCACTGGTGCCACTGGCCGCCAAGGCGGTGCCACCGCCCGCGCCCTGCTCGCGCAGGGAACACCGGTGCGCGCCCTGGTGCGCGACCCGGGCACGCCGCGTGCACGGGCCGTCGAAGAACTCGGCGCCGGCCTGTTCGTGGGCGATCTCACCGAACCTGCGACCCTTGAGGCGGCTATGGACGGCGTGCGGGCGGTCTTCTCCGTGCAGATGCCTGCGTACACCGAGCAGGGGTTCGACTTCGCCGGCGAGGTCAGCCAGGCGGACAACCTCATGACGACTGCGCGGGCCGCCGGTGTTGAGCAGTTCGTCCAGTCCTCCACCAGTGGCGTGGGGCAGCACGTCGAGGCTCCGGGCTGGGCCGAAGGGCGGTGGGCGGTGTTGGAAGCCCCGCTCGGCACGAAGGCTGCGATCCAGGACCGGCTGCGCGAACTCGACTTCCCCTACTGGACGTTGCTCAAGCCGTCGTTCTTCATGGAGAACTTCGAGCCGTCCATGCGGTTCTACTTCCCCCGTGGCGTCGAAGGGGGTCTGGTCACCGTCGTCAAGCCGAGCACGCATCTGGCACTCGTGGCCGCCAAAGACGTGGGCCGTGCCGCGGCGGCCGCCGTGTCCGCCCCCGCCGAGTTCCACCGAGTGGAACTGGAGCTCGCCAGCGATTACCTGACCATGACCGAAATCGCCGAGATTCTCTCCCGCACCCTGGGGGTCCCGCTGACGGCCCCGGACATGACTGAGGAGCAGGCCCGCGCCGCCGGAATGGGAGACATGGGTGCCACGCACGAGTTCATGGAGGTTGTCGGCCAGCCGGCCCGGCCGGAGTTCGCTCGTGCGCTGGGCATCGGCCTGACCGGCTTCGAGGAGTGGGCGCACGAACATCTGCGGGCCGCCGCCTGAGCGGATCAGAGTTTTAGGACCGATCGTTCTTGACTGATCGTTCCTCAACTGTCTACTGTGGTGATCATGGGCAGGCCGAGAGCGTTCGACGAGGATGAGGCGGTGCGTGCCGCCGTGGGACTGTTCGGTGGACGTGCATATGACGGTGTGTCCATCGACGACCTCGTCAGTCACCTTGGCATGCACCGCAACAGCCTGTACAAGACGTTCGGCAGCAAGCGCGGCCTCTATCTGATCGCTCTGCGTCGCCACCTCGCCGACGATGTCCGCCCTTTGGTCGATGCTCTCGCCGGCGTGTCGGATGCCGCAGCCGCACTGCGACTGGTCACGTCGGCCGACCTCAACCTGCTTCTCCTCGCGACGATCGAACGCGCACCGGTCGACGAGGAGGTCGCCCGCGAAGTGAAGGCCGCCTTGGCCGCCGTCGACCAGGCGATCGCCGACGCGCTCGGCGTTCCCGCCGAGCTGGCCACCGCCCTCACCGCCGCCGCGCTGGGCATCCTCTTGCGGGGCAACCCCGACAACGCCGCCACCGCGCTGACCCAACACCTCGGCCTTCTCACCTGAAAAGGGAACCCGACATGGCATTGATACGTATCGACGGCGACAACCTCGTCGTCGCGATCGAGGGTCTCGACAAGCTCTGGTCCTTCAAGGGCAGCCTGACCATCCCGCTGGCCAACGTCCGCGGTGCGACCGCAGACCCCGGTATCGCCACCGATCCCAAGGGAATCCGCGCACCGGGCTCCCACGTACCTGGTCTGATCACCGCAGGCACATTCCATCAGGATGGTGAAAAGGTCTTCTGGAGCGTCAAGAACCCGTCGAAGGCTGTCGTGGTCGAACTCGCCGACGAGGAATACGCACGCCTGGTTCTCCAGGTGGACGACCCTCGCGCGACTGTTGCCCTGGTGGAGAAGGCCCTTGCTCGGAAGCTTGCCTGAAAGGAAGTAGGCCCATGTTTCGCCACCTGGCAGCGGCAGTGATGGCGCTGGCCGTCGTCACGGCCACTCCCGCGGAGGCAACGCCCGCTCCCGTGCCCGCCGTCGACCGCGAGGTCGTCTTCACGGCCGACGGTACGACCGCGTACGGCACCCTGCACGTTCCCGAGCGTCGCGCCGGGCAGCGGTTACGGGCGGCACTGCTGCTGCCCGGCAGCGGACCCACCGACCGTGACGGCAACCAACCGCCCGGGTCCGCGCCGCACACCCTGGCGCAGGTGGCCGAGGCGCTCGACAGGGACGGAATCGCCACGCTGCGGTTCGACAAGTACGGCACCGGCCGCACCGGACTCGGCACCTACCAGGACCACCCGGAAGAACTCGATTACCCGGCATTCGTCCGCCAGGCGCAGGCCGCCTACGTGGCATTGCGCGATCAGCCGGAGGTCGATCCGCGCACCCTGCTGGTCGTTGGACACAGCGAGGGCGCGATGACGGGACTGCTGCTCGGCGACACCGTCCACCCGCGCCCTGTTGGCCTGGCGCTCCTGCAACCGCAGGCGATCCGCATGCTGGACCTGGTCGCGCTCCAACTCAGGGCTCAGGTGGCCGAAGCGACCCGGCAGGGCCAGTTCACCCCGGAGCAGCAACGCACCGTCAACGCGGCCATCGACGCCGCCGTCACCTCCCTGCGCGCACACCGGCCGGTCGACACCACCGGCTTGCCCCCTGCGATCACCAGGCTCTTCGAGGCATTCCAAGGCCCGAACGCCCGGTTCGTGCTGAGCGACGACGCCGTGTATCCACCGGACACCGCCGCCGCACTCCGGCCAGGGACCAAGGTGCTGCTGACGTGCGGAACGAACGACGCCCAAGTTCCGTGCGCCACGACGAACGCCCTGACGGCCGCCTTGCGCCACGCGCATGCCGGTGCACCGGGCCGAGTGACGTTGCCGGGAGTGGACCATCTGCTGCACGACGCCGACCACCCGAACACGCTCGCGCCGTCCGTACGCGACGCCCTGCACCGGTTCGCCTGCCACTGACGCCGGCCGATCTGCAGTCGCGGAGGATCTTTCATGTCTGTGGGGCATGACGAGCCCGGTGCCCGGGTAGCCGCCGGACTCGTCCCATGCCTTGCAGTCGTTGCGGTTTCCGGCGAGCGTCCGGCCCACGACGACGACCAGGGTGCCGTCCACGATGAGCACGGTGCCCTTGGCGAACCGCTTGCGGGGCTGGAGCGAGCCGGCGCATGGTCAGGTTCGTGCGCCAGTACGCGGCGACCAGCAGCGCCCGATCCTCCAACGGCAGGCCCCACGGCCGACCCTTGCGGACCGCGTCTGCACCCTCGCAAAGATCGACGGCATGGCACGATGGCCGCCATGTCAGGTCAGGTCTGGGTGTCATTCATATCGCTGGTCGGCGTTGTCCTCGGCGGCTCGTTGTCCTACCTCGTCCAGCACAGAACTCAACTCTCGGCGGAACGCGCTGAACAGCAACGACAGCAGCTCGCCTTGTCGGAGGCCCGGCGCGGGGAACGGCTGGCGCTGTTGGAGCGGTTCGTCGAGGTGGGGGCCGAGGCCGAACGTTCCGCCTTTAGTCGGCCTTCCGAGTGGGAGGACACGGACGCCTGGTTCCTCACGACCCGGGACGTCATGAACAGGCTGTGGGTTGCGGAGCGGCTCATCCGCATCCAGTTCCCTCTGCCGGTGCACGACGCGGCCCGCGCGTACTTCCTCGACCTCAACCGGACGGTATGGGAAGGCTTGCCCGACGGTGAAAGCGTGCGGGACTACCTGGAGGACAACCGGCTGGCGTTTCTGGACGCGGCTCGCGCGGTCATGGGGTAGCGCACCGCCGTCCCCCGGAGATCTTTTACGGGACAGCCCCTGGCAAGGATCTATTACCTGTCGAACAGGGCATAAGCCTGTGAGCTGCCCCGAGTTTCGTAGCGGCCGGTCTGCGTGGTTCAGAAGGGGTTCAACGCCCGACGACGCCGGAGCCGGGCGACCGCGGATCCGGATGGACACCACGACTGTCGAGGAACTGCGCAGGTGCTAGGGGTCTCGTGTTCCGTTCGTTCGTCCTGCCCAACTACCGTCTGATCTGGCTACTTTCACCTGCCTTCATACCGAACGCGACGGACTTCGCCCACTGACGGGACCGAATGCGACCGACCGCGGCAAACTGGGATCGAAGATCCACCTGAACTGGGCGGCGGCCTCGGCCACGAGCACACCGGCGCCTGACGCCACCCCGTGCACCGGGTCGGCCGGCCCGACTCCGGTCTGCGCTCGCGGCCAGTCGGGGCGAGACCTGGACGTGTCAGGCGAGAGGGGCTCGCGTTCGCCCCGGGGCAGCCGGGCCGGGCGTGGACTTCGTCGCCCACCGCGAAGCGGGTGACGACCGTCCCTGCGAGGTCGTTGCCCAGAACGAGCGGGAGACAGTAGGGCAGGAACGCCTTGAAGTCTCCGTTGCGGATCCTGATGTCCAGCGGGTTGACGCCCGCCGCGTGGATCTCGACCAGGACATCGTCGGCACCTACCCGCAGGTCGGGTAGCTCGGCGGCACGCATCCCGGGCGTGGCCACGGAGCGGGCGGCGCGCTTGTGCACCCAGGCCACCGCCACCTGGGCGGGCGCCACGCCGGTCTCCTCGGCGATCGCCAGGACGGTGTCGACGACGCCGGTCTTCCGGTCGGTGCTCTTGGTGTGGATGACCATGCCCAGGTCGCTCAGGCGCCCCTGGGCAGAGGCGCGGTACGGCGGTGCGCTCGACGAGGCCGTACTCGGACACACGGCGGAGGGGTGAGCGTCAGCCCGCGGTCGGCTGGGGTGCCGCGGACAGGCTCTGCTTGACGTACCGGCTGGTCTCGTCGGCGAGGATCTCGGGCAGGCCGGTCTCGATCCCGTCCAGGGCCTGGGCCGCGACGTCGGCGGCGGCAACCTTCTGATCGGCGGGCACGGCGGCGGCCATGTCGGTGTCCATGTAACCGACGTGCAGCGCCGAGACGGTGATCCCGCGCGGCGCCAGCTCCTCACGGGTCGCGTCGCTCAGCGCCCAGGCGGCGGCCTTGGAGGCCGCGTAGGAGCCGAGGCCGGCCGGGTGGAACCATGACAGCGCGGACAGGACGTTGAGCACGGCGCCGCCGCCGTTGCCCTCGATGACGGGGGCGAAGGCGCGGGTCGCGGCGAGCGGGCCGAAGAAGTTGGTCTCCATCTCGCGACGTACCTCCTCCAGGCCGCCTCCGACCAGCGTCTCGCCGGTGGAGATGCCCGCGTTGTTGATCAGCAGGGTCGCGTCGGACGCCACGCGGGCGGCCTCCCGTATCGACGCCTCGTCCGTGACGTCCAGCCGCAGCGGGACGACGCCCGGCACGTCGACCGCCTCGGGGCGTCGGGCCGCCGCATAGACCTTCGCGCCGCGCTCGACGAGCTGGGCTGCCAGGTGTCGTCCGAGTCCCCGGTTGGCGCCGGTGACGACCGCGACCGCGTTCTTCAGTTCCATGCTCGCTCCTGGTCCTGGCGGGCACCGTCGGCACCCGCAGTAAATTAGATTACGTCTATAATCTAAACACGGGTCTACGATAGATGCCAGTCGACATCCAAACGGAAGGTGGCCATGGGCCGCGTATCGCATGCACAGGCGGAGGACAATCGCAGGCGGGTGGTGGACACCGCCTCCCGGCTGTTCCGGGAACAGGGCACGCAGGTCAGCGTCGTCGACCTGATGAAGGCGGCCGGTCTGACCCACGGCGCGTTCTACAAGCAGTTCGCCTCCAAGGAGGCGCTCGTCGACGAGGCAACCGCCCACGCCTTCGCCGAGCTCGCTCGGCGCCACACCGAGGGGCTTGAGCGCTATGAAGGGCGGCGCGACGCCGCCCAGCAGGTGCTGATCGACACCTACCTCTCGGTCGAGCACCGCGACGGCCCGGCGGACGGCTGTCCGGTCGCAGCCCTCGCCTCCGACATCGCGCGCGAAGGCGGGGGACGTGAGGCCCGTCGCGTCTACACCGAGGGAGTGGCCGACTTCGCCGATTTCCTCGCCACCGACGACCAGGACGGTATCGTCCGCCTCTGCACCCTGTTCGGAGCGCTGGTCCTGTCCCGGGCCACCAACGGCTCCCCGCTCTCCGAAGAGATACTGGGCGCCGCGCGCGCGGCCCTGACCGAAGCAGGCTGATCAAGGGTGCGGTGTGGGTACACGTCGACCGCACGCGTGGGCGCCGAGGCGTCCGTGGCCGGCGGAGGCGCTGGAGGAAGGTCGCCGGCGCCTGGCGCATCGGCTTCACTGTGCTCCGGACAGCGGACGCATTTCGTCGATGCTCGCGGCAACGGTCACGCCGGCCACCACAAGTCAAACAGCGAGAGCAGGGAGGATTCTCCGTGAGTAGCACGCACTTCGACGTCGTCGTCCTCGGCGCGGGACCCGGCGGGTACGTCGCCGCGATCCGCGCGGCCCAGTTGGGCAAGAGTGTCGCCGTCATCGAGAAGCAGTACTGGGGAGGCGTCTGCCTGAACGTCGGCTGCATCCCCTCCAAGGCGTTGTTGCGCAACGCCGAACTCGCCCACACCTTCCACCACGAGGCCAAGCAGTTCGGCATCTCGGGCGAGGTGAGCTTCGACTACGGCGCCGCCTACGACCGCAGCCGCCAGGTCGCCGACGGCCGGGTCAAAGGCGTGCACTTCCTCATGAAGAAGAACGCCATCACCGAGATCGACGGCCACGGCACCTTCACCGACGCCCGCACCATCGACGTCGCCCTCACCGCCGGCGGCACGCAGAGCGTCACCTTCGACGACGCCGTCATCGCCACCGGCTCCACCGTGAAGCTGCTGCCCGGCGTCGAGCTGAGCGAGAACGTCGTCACCTACGAGACGCAGATCCTCCAGCGCGAGCTGCCCGCCTCCATCGTCATCGTCGGCGCCGGAGCGATCGGCATGGAGTTCGCCTACGTACTGCGCAACTACGGCGTCGAGGTCACGATCCTCGAATTCCTCGACCGCGCCCTGCCCAACGAGGACGCCGAGGTGTCCAAGGAGATCACCCGCCAGTACAAGAAGCTCGGCGTCACCCTCCTGACCTCCACCAAGGTCGAGACCGTAGAGGACGAGGGGACCTCCGTCACCGTCACCTACACCACGGCCGACGGCAAACGGTCGGAGATCCGCACCGACAAGGTCCTGATGTCCGTCGGCTTCGCACCGCGCACCACCGGCTACGGCCTGGAGAACACCGGTGTCACCCTCACCGAACGCGGCGCCATCGCGATCGACGAGCACATGCGGACCTCAACGCCGCACCTGTACGCGATCGGCGACGTCACCGCCAAGCTCCAGCTCGCCCACGTCGCCGAGGCGCAGGGCGTCGTCGCCGCCGAAACCCTCGCCGGAGCCGAGACGATGCCGCTGGGCGACTACCGGATGATGCCGCGGGCGACCTTCAGCCAGCCGCAGGTCGCCTCGTTCGGGCTCACCGAGCAGCAGGCCCGCGCCGAAGGCCACGACGTACTGGTCGCCAAGTTCCCCTTCACCGCCAACGGCAAGGCCCACGGTCTGGGCGAACCGGGCGGCTTCGTGAAGCTCGTAGCCGACGCCGCGCACGGCGAGCTCCTCGGTGGACACATGGTCGGCGCGGACGTCGCGGAGCTTCTCCCCGAGCTCACCCTCGCGCAGAAGTGGGACCTGACGGCCACCGAACTGGCCCGCAACGTCCACACCCACCCCACCCTCGGCGAAGCACTCCAGGAAGCGTTCCACGGCCTCACCGGCCACATGATCAACCTTTGACCTCCGGGCGACCGGCCGATCGGGCGGCCGCCACCCGATCCAAGCAAGGAGCACGAGTTTGCCGAGGTCGACGCGGGCGGCGTCCCTGCCCTGTGGGCCATCCCCGAGGGCGCCGACCCCGGATGAAGTCCGCCGCCTCGACCAACCGGGCCTGAGCGAGCGCGGTTCGGCGACCACCGATGACCACCGTGCCGACGGCGCGCACCCGGCCTCCTCGCGTTGCCGCCCGGCGGCATCGCGGTTGGGCCGCCACGAGTACGTCTCCTGACTCATGCTGGGAGTTTGCTGACCAAGGGCCTCCGCACATGGGCCTGACCTGGGGCTGCGCCAATCTACGGGACAGCAAGCCGTCGGAGTCCAGGTGCGGTTCCGGATCGGCGGCGGTGACGAGGTACGCTGCGAAGCGCCTCGTGGGGGAAGCCGGTCGAAGTCCGGCGCTGACCCGCAACGGTAGGCGGAGCCCTGTACGGGGATCCGTAAGCCCGATTACCCGCGGTGGTGAAGCCCCTGTCAATCGCCGTGGACTGCGAGAGGTGCTGTGCAGGGCGCCCAGCGTCCGGGCCCGCTCCTTCGATCACGCAGGCGCACGGCCCGAGGCGAAAGCGAAACGCCTGTGGCCACGCTCCGCGACCGGACACCCACCGCCCCACCGCACCGCACGACGAACGTCGGGCCCCCACCACCGAGGCGCGCCTCACTGCCCCTGCTCGTGACCGGGCTGTGCGTCGCGCTTCCCGTCTCGCTGGCGTGCGGGGCGGGCATCGGCGCGTCGGGGCTCTCCTGGAGCGAGGCGCTGCACTACCTCTGGGCGGGGCTGACCGGCGGGACCATAGGCGCGGACGACGTCGCCGCCTACACCATCGTCTGGGAACTCCGGTTCCCACGAGCCGTGCTCGCGGCGGTCGTCGGCGCCGGCCTGGCGTCCGTCGGCGTCGCCGTCCAGGCCATGGTCCGCAACGCGCTGGCGGACCCGTTCGTCCTCGGCATCTCCTCCGGTGCCGCCGTGGGGGCCAACGCCGTGCTCATCTTCGGGGCCTTCGGCGCACTCGGTCTCTGGGCGCTGTCCACGGCGGCGTTCCTCTCCGCGCTCGCGGCCATGGTGCTGGTGTACGCGATCGCCCGGACCCCGCGGGGCCTGACTCCGCTCCGGCTGGTGCTGACCGGTACCGCGATGTACTACGGCTTCTCGGCCGTCACCACCTTCATGGTGTTCGCCGCCGAGCACGGCGAAGCGGCGCGGTCCGCCATGATGTGGCTGCTCGGCAGCCTGGGCGGGGCGAACTGGTCCTCCGTACCGATCGCCGCGGGCGCGGTCGTCGGCGGCCTCGTCCATCTCGGCTGGTCGGCCCGGCGCCTGAACGCCCTCGCGATGGGCGACGAGACCGCCGCCGCGCTCGGCGTGGACCCCGGGCGGCTGCGCAAGGAACTGTTCCTCACCGCCGCGGCCGTCACGGGTGCGGTCGTCGCGGTCAGCGGGGCGATCGGCTTCGTGGGCCTGATGGTCCCGCACGCGGCCCGGATGCTGGTCGGCGCGGACCACCGGCGGCTGCTGGCCGTGGCGCCCCTGGGCGGGGCCGTACTGCTGGTCTGGGTCGACATCCTGTCGCGGGTCGCGCTCGCCCCCGCCGAACTGCCGCTGGGCGTACTGACGGCCGCGATCGGCGTGCCCTGCTTCGTCCTGCTGATGCGCCGCCGTACCTACACCTTCGGAGGTGTGTGATGCAGGTCGAGGTCGAGGGACTCACGGTGGAGATGTCCGGCGCGCGGGTGCTCGACGAGGTGTCGCTGCGCGCGGACAGCGGCCGGTTCGTCGGGCTCGTCGGGCCCAACGGCAGCGGCAAGTCGACCCTGTTGCGCTGCGTGTACCGGGCGCTGCGCCCCACCGCCGGCGTGGTCCGGCTCGGCGGTGACGACCTGCCCTCCCTGAGCCCGCGGGAGAGCGCGCGCCGGCTCGCCGTCCTGCCGCAGGAATCGGGGGCGGAGTTCGACTTCACGGTGGCCGAGGTCGTGGCCATGGGCAGACTGCCGCACCAAGGGGCGGCCGCCCGGACCTCCGACGAGGACCGGCACGTCTGCGCCGCCGCCCTGGCAGGAGTCGGCGCGGGCCATCTGACCGACCGCGGCTTCCTCACCCTCTCCGGCGGGGAGCGGCAACGGGTGCTGATCGCCCGCGCCCTCGCCCAGCAGCCGCGGATCCTCGTCCTGGACGAGCCCACCAACCACCTGGACATCGCCCAGCAGTTGGAGGTCCTGTCCCTGGTGCGGGCCAGCGGGACGACCGTGCTCGCCGCCCTGCACGACCTCAACCTCGCCGCGCTCCACTGCGACCGCCTGCACGTCGTCGACGGCGGACGGATCGTCGCCTCCGGCGCCCCGCACGACGTTCTCACGGCCGATTTGCTGGCCGACGTCTTCGGAGTGCGGGCGCACCGCGTCGCCCACCCGGAGACCGGCGCGCTCCAGCTGCTCTTCGACCGCCTGCCGGCTCAGTAGTACGCCCCGCTCGTTCGCCCCGCCTCGTTCGCCCTGCCTCGTCCGCTTCGCCCGCCCTCGAAGGAGTCACCACCAGCATGCCGAACCGCGCACGCCCCGCCGCCCTGGTCCTGGCCCTCGCCCCCGTCCTCGCCTTCGCCGTCTCCGGCTGCGGGGCGGACGTCCCGCCGGAGGAGGGGAAGGGGGGCGGCGCCCGGGCGTCGTCGGACGGGCACTATCCGGTGACGGTCGAGAACTGCGGCGAGAGGCTGACGTTCGAGCAGGCCCCGCGGCGCGTGGTCACCAACGACGTGGGAATCACCGAGATCATGTTCGCCCTCGGCCTCGAGGACCACATGGCCGGATACGTCATGCCCGACGACAAGGGCGATCTCACGAAGGTGCCGTGGAAGGACGGCTACCGGAAGACCACCTGGCTGTCGAAGGAGCGCATCAACAAGGAACTGGTCCTGGACGCCCGTGCCGACCTGGTCTTCGCGGGCTGGAACTACGGCTTCAGCGAGGGAGACGGATTCACCCCTCAGGCGCTGCGCAGCCTGGGCATCGACTCGTACCTGCTCAGTGAGTCGTGCCGCAACGGACAGGGCAAGGCCCGCGGCGTGATGCCCCCGCTCGACGCGCTCTACACGGACCTGCGCAACCTGGGGAAGGTGTTCGACGTCGAGGACCGGGCCGAGACCCTCGTCGCCCGGTTCCGTGACCAGGTCGCCCAGGCGCAGGCGAAGGCCCCCAAGGGCGCCGACCGGCCCCGGGTGTTCCTCTACGACAGCGGCGAGGACAAGCCGCTCACCTCCGGGGCCTACGCCGGGCCCCACGACATCATCACCAAGGCCGGCGGCGACCACGTCATGAAGGACCTGAAGGACAGCTGGACCACCGTGGGCTGGGAAACGGTCGTCGCCCGTGACCCCGAGGTCATCGTGATCAACGACTACGGGGACACCACCGCCGAGCAGAAGCGCCGCTTCCTCAAGTCCTACAAGCCGCTCGCCAACGTCTCCGCCGTCAAGAACGACCGGATCGTCACCCTCGACTACGTCGACCTCGTCGAGAGTCCGCGCAACCCCGCCGCCATCGGCTCGCTGGCGGCCGACCTGAGCAACTTCGGCTCCTGAGCACCGGCCGCTGCGGCGGTGCGGCGGTGCGGCGGTGCGGCGGCGCTCCGGCCCGTGCGCGGACTCCGGCCGTCAGACGTGCAGTTCGGCGGGAAATCCGGTCCAGCGCAGCTCGGCGGGCAGGTGCCGCATGTCGTTGGAGAGCAGGACGGAGGCCGCCCGGCCGGGTGCGTAACGGATGACCGTGAGCGCCGCGTTGCCGTGGTTGAGGCCGAGCCACCGCCACTTCGGCGCGTGCATGGCGTCCCGGACGAGCCAGGCGATGAGGAAGTTGTGGGTGACGACCAGCTCGTGCCGGTCCTCGGCGCCGTCCGTCACCACCCCGGTGAAACGACGCAGCGCCTGACGGGCGAGCCCCGCGCCGCGCTCGCGTTCCTCGTCGGTGGTACCGGCGAGGAAACGGAGGTAGAGGTCCGCCGACCCGTCCGGGAGCTCGGACCGTTCGGGTATGTGGGGCACGTAGTCACCGGCGGCTTCCGAGACGCGCGGCGTCACGCCCTTCAGCTCGTCGGCGATCAGGCGTGCGGTCTGTTCCGCCCGCGGCAGCGGGCCGTGGTGGACGGCGTCGAACGGGACGTCCGACAGGCGTTGACCGAGCAGGGCGGCCTGGCGCCGACCGGCCTCCGTCAGCCCGCTCTCGTCCGGTGTGGCCTCGCCGTGCCGCGCGAGGTAGAGGTAACGGGTGGCCTTGCCGGTCATGTCGGACTCCTCGGGGCGCACAGACGATCTTGTACGTCAACGGACGCCGGGCCCCCAGCGTTGGTTCCCCGCACGCCGTGAAAGCCGCTGAGCCGCGAAAGGAGGTACGTTCCCGCAGGCGCGTCAGCGCACGACCTCGGCCCAGACCACCTTGCCGGTGTCCGTCCACCGCACGCCCCACCGGGTGGTGAGCCGGTGCACCACGTGCAGGCCGCGGCCCCCGTCGTCGAGGAGCCCGCCCCGGCCCAGCCGCGGTCTGCCGTTGCCGGTGTCGCCGACCTCGCACAGCAGGCCGGGACCGGCCCTGATCAGCCGCACCGTGATGGGGCCGCCGGCGAACCGGACCGCGTTGGTGACCAGCTCGCTGACCAGGAGCAGCACGCTGTCCCGAGTGCTGTCCCTGGTGCGCCACTGCCGCAGCAGCGCGGAGACCAGCGCGCGGGCCCGGGCGGCCGCGTCGTCGCGAGCCGGCAGCCGCCAGGTCGCGGTGTCCCCCTTGCGGTAGCCGATCGTGCGTGCGATGAGCAGGGTCACGTCGTCGCGCTGGTGCGCCGGCATCACCTCGGCGACCACCCGGCGCGCGGCCTGCGGCAACGAGTCCCACGGATGCACGCCGGACACGGCGTCCGCCAGCCTGGCGATGCCCTCGTCGATCGGCACGGCCGGATCCTCGACCAGACCGTCGGTGTAGAGGGCGAGCAGGGAGCCCGGGGGTGCGACGAAGGTGTGCACG
Source organism: Streptomyces sp. NPDC111628 (assembly GCF_055635195.1). Lineage (NCBI taxonomy): Bacteria > Bacillati > Actinomycetota > Actinomycetes > Kitasatosporales > Streptomycetaceae > Streptomyces > Streptomyces sp. NPDC111628. The sequence goes on from NZ_JBVKBZ010000002.1 coordinate 933,494, forward strand.
CCGTACGGCTCCCGCAGCGCGAACTCGGTACCCAGGCCGGGGTGCGGGCGGACCGGGAGGGGGCCGGCATGCCCGTCCGGCGACACCAGGATCGGGGGGAGGTGGCCGGCGCTGGACAGCGTCACCCGGTGGCTGACGGGGTCGTAGACGGCGATGCAGCAGGTCGACCCGAGCGCGCTGTACCCGGCCGCCAGCCCGGACTCCGCGTCGTCCAGCAGCGTCACGGTCTCGTCCAGGTGCTCGAGCACCTCGTCCGGGGCGAGCCCCGCGGACAGCAGCGCGCGGGCCTCCATGCTCAGCTGGCCCATGGTGGCCGCGGCGCCCAGGCCGTGCCCGACGACATCGCCGACGACCAGCGCGGTACGGCCGTCCGGCAGCGGGAAGCTGTTCACCCAGTCTCCCCCGACGCCCGCGCTGTCGGGGGTGGCGGGCTGGTAGACGCTGGCGGTCTGGACGGTGCCACCGGCGGAGCGCGGCAGCAGCCGCCGTTGCAGGGCCAGCACCTGCGTGTGCTCGCGCTGGTGCTGGCGGGCCAGGTCCACATGGTGGGAGGTCCTGGCCACCAGCTCCTGGAGGTCGAACAGCTCACTGTCGGCGAAGGGGCGGTCCGCCCGCCGCCACACCTCCACCACGCCCAGGACCACGGGCGGATCGCCCTCCAGGACCAGCGGTACGCACGCCACGCCCGCCGACCGGTCCCCGGGCACCAGGGCTCGCACCAGCCGCGGGCTGCCGAGCACCCGCTCGATCGCCTCCCGGTCGGGGATGACGATGGACTGCGGGGCGTCGGCGCGCCGTATCGCCTGCGACAGCAGACGACTCGCGTCGCTGGGAAGATCCTCGCCCAGAGTCACGTACCCCTCGGGCCAGGCACGGTCCGGCACCAGGGCCGCCCGGCGCAGCCGGATCCGGCCCTGCGCCCGCTCGGTGACCCCCTCGCCCGTCCACACGGCGAAGTCGAGGTCGACGGCCGCCACGTCGCCCCAGGCCAGCAGGGACTCCGCCAGCGACTGCGCCGTTTCGCCGATGTCCAGCGAGGTGCCGATCGCGGTCTCGGCGGCGTACAGGTGCAGCCTTCTGGCCATGGCGATCACGGAGACGGTCAGGCCCTCCCGGGGCGCGGCCGCGGGCAGGATGCTCATCGAGACCACCAGCTCCGACCCGTCGCCGCGCCGCAGCCGCTGGACCCGGGCGACGTGTGCCTCACCGGTGTCCAGGACCTGGCGCAGTCGCCGGGTGACCGTCGGTACGTCCCCGGGCGGCAGGAGATCGATGAACGGGCTGCCGACCGCGGCGTCCAGTCCCGCGAAGACGGGGGCCTCGAGATTGCGGTGGGTTACCCTCAGCTCCCGGTCCAGATTGACCGCACCGAGGATCTGCTCCTGCCCTCCCACCGGCGGACGGTCGTGCTCCGGCCGGTGTCCGCCGGAGTCGTCCCGCGACTCGGCAGGACCGGCGGCCGCGGCTCCGCCACGCGGGATGTACCGCCCCAGGGCGCTGCTGACCAGGTCGAACGGCGACGAGGACGAAGGGGAGGGTGTGGAGTCCATGCGGCTCCCTCAGCTCGCTCGCCAACCCCGGCACAGTGCCGGGGCCGTACCCGAACCCGTGCGGAAGAGCCCCCGAGGATCCCGACCGCACACCCCATTCAATAACACGCGCGGACGCTTCGCCCACATCAGCCGACCGCGCGGTGAACACGGAAAGTGGCAGGAGGTGGCCCCGGAGTGGCCCCGGAGCGCCCCCTACAGCCACTCCCCTTCCAGAGCGGTGGCCGTCAGGCCCGGGGCGGCCGCGTACAGGACGGCACGGCTGCCCGCCTTCTGCCCGGCGTCGTGCGCCCGGCGCAGGATGTCGAACACGGCGGCGCCTCCGCGGTTGCCGCTGGTGTAGCTGTCCCGGCTGTACTCCAGGAGCCCCGAGGGCCACTCGTCGGGCATCGTCTGCTCCATGTACTCCAGCACCCGGGTCCCGCCGGGGTGCGCGAGCAGGACGTCGGGGTGCCAGGAGGAGGGGTCGTCCTCGTAGCGGACGCGCAGCCACTCCCACATCGCGGTGACCGTTTCCTGCACGGCCCGCGGCCCGCGCCGGTCCATCACGAAGTGGGTGCCGTCCGCCCGCGTCTCCAGGCGGTGCAGGTCGCGCGTGCCGGGCAGGGTGTGGTGCCAGGCGGAGTCCAGCCGGAGCACCGACTCGGGCCTCGGGCGGCCGGTGACCACCGCGGCGACCGCGGTGTCCGCGAACAGCAGCCGGACGATCAGGGACTCCAGGGTGTCGTCCGCGGGCTGGTAGGTGGTGCTCAGCGCCTCGGAGATCACGACCAGGACCACCCGGTCCGGGTCCGCCGCCACGAGGTCGGCCGCCAGCGCCAGGGAACGGGTCCCGGCCACGCAGGCCCACTGGGTGGCGGGCAGCAGCATGGTGTCGCCGCGCAGCGGGAGCCGGTTGGCCAGGGCGACGTCCAGCCCGGGCAGGGCCGGGGTGGTGGAGTTGCTGGTGATCAGGCAGTCGACGTCCGCGACGTCCAGCCCGGCGATCTGCAGGGCGCCGCGCGCCGCGCGTTCCCCGTAGGACTGCACGGCCTCCCAGGCCGGGGCGGTGCGCTCCTGGACGGTCTGGGAGGCGGGTACCGCCTTCAGGGCGTCGATCACGCGGTCCGCTTCCTGCTCGGTGAACCCGTCGCGGACCAGCGCCTCCCGGGCGGACGCGAGGTCGCCACCGGCGCCGGGGGCGACGGCGGCCTCCAGGGGGAGCATCCAGCCGCGGCTCTCGATGCCCGTACTGGCCGCGATGCCGTCGATCCGCGGTGCCCACGGCGCGTGTGGGTGCCGGTCGCGTACTTCCTCGACGATCTCTCGGGTCTCGACGGAGTGCTCGCCGTGTATCACGGCGGGAGCGCACAGGTATGCGGCCACGATCGGCACCTTTCTACGGGGTCTGCTGCGGAGCAGGTGAGGAAGGGGAACGGGTGGGGGAGGGAGGGGAACGGGGGAGGGGGGGAAGAGCCACGTGTGCTGTGGCACGGCTCACGTCAGTACGCCGTGGCCAAGTCGGCGGCGGCACGCGCCACTTCGCCCGGCCCCGTTCACTTCGAGCATGGCCGCGAAAGGGGCATTTGCGCAGTGACCCACGCAACTTGGGCGGCCATGGGATGCGTGAGACGGCGCACACGCCGAAGGCCGCCCGAAGGCGGTCGGTCGGTCCCGGGTTCTACCGGCCGGGCCGGTGAAGTGCCGTGATACCGGTCAGGACGAGGGTGATCCCGGCGAGGAACTGCTCGCGGTCGTCATGGCCGCGGACCTGGTCCGCCACGGCCCGGGTGAACGGGTACGCGTCCGGGTCGAGCCCCTCCCATGCCGTCGAGACGGTGTCCAGGAACTCGCCCCGGTCCACGTCGGCCGCCGCCGGGCCTGCGCTCGCGGAGTTCGCGGCGTTCTGGCCGGCGGCGCCGAGGATGTAGTGCATGAGCGCCGAGGACGCCGTGAACCAGTCGGACTCGGGCACGCCCATCGCCTGGACCTGGCGGCCGAGGCTCTCGAAGATCCGCGGCGCCACCGTCCCCCAGGGTGTGCGGGACAGCTGCGTCGCGAGCTGCGTGGCCAGCCACGGGTGTGCTTCGGTCGCGTCCCACAGGCCCAGTGCGACGGCGCGGACCGCGTCCTCGGGCGACTCGGCGGCACCGGTGGGTCCGACGGTCACGGCGGCGGTGACGACCGCGTCCGTGGCGGCGCCGAGCAGCTCGGCCTTCCCCGTGATGTGCCAGTAGATCGCCCCGGGGCCGGTCGCGAGGTGCTCGGCCAGGGCGCGAAAGGTGAGGCCGCGCTCTCCCACGGTGTCGAGGAGCTCGACGGCGGCCCCGACGATGCGCTCCCGCGAGAGGGGTTCCTGCCGCCGTTCCGGACGGCGCGACCTGGTTGCCATGCGCTCATCCTAGACCGTCTGGAACGTCGTTCCAGCTTGACAGGAACTGGAACGACGTTCCACCCTGGGAGTGCTGGAACGCCGTTCCATTGTGTTCGGTCCTGCCGGGCCTCCGCCCCGGGACCGCCATCAGGAGGGAAGCACCATGACCACGCACGTCACGATCGTCGGCGCCGGACTCGGCGGCCTCACGCTCGCCCGCGTCCTGCACGTCCACGGCATCCCGGTCACCGTCCACGAGGCCGAGGCCTCCGCGGAGGCACGCGCGCAGGGCGGGATGCTCGACATCCACGACAGCAACGGCCAACCCGCTCTCCGGGCCGCGGGGCTGGCCGAGGAGTTCCGCGGGCTCGTCCTGGAGGGCCGTCAGGCCTCGCGGGCCCTCGCCCCGGACGGGACCGTCCTGTTCGAGGAGGGTGACGACGGCACGGGCGGGCGCCCCGAGGTGATGCGCGGCGAACTGCGGCGGATGCTGCTCGACTCACTGCCGGCCGGCACCGTCCGCTGGGGCCGCACGGTCCGTGCCGCCCGCTCCCTCGGCGACGGCCGCCACGAGGTGGCGTTCGCCGACGGCACCTCCGTCGTCACGAGCCTCCTGGTCGGCGCCGACGGCGCGTGGTCCCGGGTGCGGCCGCTGCTCTCCGGCGCCGCACCCGAGTACGTCGGCATGTCGTTCGTCGAGACCTACCTGCTCGACGCCGACACCAGGCACCCCGCCACGGCGAAGGCGGTCGGCGAGGGTGCGATGTTCGCGCTCGCACCGGGGAAGGCGATCCAGGCCCACCGGGAGCGCGGCGGGACCCTGCACGCCTACGTGGCCCTGCGCAGGCCGCGCGAGTGGTTCGACGGCATCGGTCTCCCCGGGGCGGCGGGCGCCGCGCGACTGGCGCGGGAGTTCGCCGGATGGGCGCCGGAGTTGACCGCGCTGATCACCGACGCCGACACCGCGCCGGTCCTGCGCCCCCTGCACACCCTCCCCGCCGCCCACCGGTGGGAGCGCGTGCCGGGAGTGACCCTGCTCGGCGACGCCGCCCACCTCATGCCCCCGTCAGGCGAAGGCGCCAACCTGGCCATGTACGACGGCGCGGAACTCGGTACCGCCGTCGCCGCGCACCCCGGTGACGTGGAGGCCGCGCTCGCCGCGTACGAGCGGGACCTGTTCCCGCGCAGCGCGGCGGAGGCCGCCGACGCGTCCCGGCTGCACGCGCTGATGTTCGGCGACGACGCGCCGCACGGTCTGATCGAGATGTTCGCCGGACAGCGGTAGCGGTTCGGCGTCCCCCGGTGCGGGCCGCTCGTGAAGGGCCGACCGCTGCCCGGTTCCGGTCCCGCCGCCTCAGGCGGACGTCGGCGTGTCCGAGGGCAGCGTCCGGGGGGCCGGGCGGCCGCCGTCACCCCGCCGGGGGCGGATACGGGAGGCCAGGCTCCAGCGGCCCGGGCCGAGGGCGGCGACCAGGAGGAACGACCAGCAGAACATGGCCGCCGACTCCCCGCCGTTCTCGATGGGGAAGAGCCCGTCGGGCTGGTGTTCGACGAAGTAGGCGTACGCCATGGACCCGGAGCACAGGACGGCCGCCGTGCGGGTCGCGAGACCGCACAGGACCAGCGTGCCGCCGACGAGTTGCACCACGGCGGCCCACCAGCCGGGCCACGCGGCGAAGCCCGGAGCGGGCCCGTGCGGACCGCCCATGACGTCGAACAGGGTGGCGGCTCCGTGGCAGGCGAACAGCAGGCCTACGACGATGCGGAAGAGTGCGATCACGTGCTCCCTGCGTTTTTCCAGCGCTTCCAACGGTGGTGCTCCTCTCTTGCGCAACGACCGCCGGAGGAACCGGGCGGCCGGTGGGGATGGTGCGCAGCACGGGGCGGGGCCGACGGCGTCCCGAGGGAGGGGGAGAGACGCGCAACCCATTCGACTTTTAACCATCGCGACGACCCTTGTCTAGACCAATAGCGCAACGAGTTGCGCACGAGGGTCGTCGCGTCAATTGCGCACCGCCTCACGCCGGTTGATGTTGTGCGGGCTCTTGACCGGACCGGTTCCGCCGCTATGGTCTAGACCTGAAGTCGTCAGGTCTAGACCTGTATCCGAAAGGGGCACGACATGCGCACCAAGAGACGGGTGGCCATCGCGGTCGGGGCGCTGGTCGCTCCGTTGCTCGCCGTCAGCCTTCCGGCGAGCACGGCAAGCGCGCACGGGTGGGTGACCTCGCCCGGCAGCCGGCAGGACCAGTGCGCCGCGGGGATCGTCGACTGCGGTCAGATCAAGTACGAGCCCCAGAGCGTCGAGGGCCCCAAGGGTCTGAGCAGCTGCAGCGGCGGAAACAGCCAGTTCGCCGAACTCGACGACGACAGCAAGGGCTGGCGGGTCACTCCGGTCGCCAGCACGCACACCTTCACCTGGCACCACACCGCACGCCACGCCACGGCCAACTGGCAGTACTTCATCGGCAGCCAGAAGATCGCCGAATTCGACGGCCACGGCGCGCAGCCCGCCCCGGACGTGAGTCACCAGGTGAACTTCGGCGGCTTCACCGGCCGTCAGAAGGTACTGGCCGTCTGGAACGTCGCGGACACCGGCAACGCCTTCTACTCCTGCATCGACGTCAACATCGGCGGCAGCGACGGCGGCAGCGACGGGGGCGGCGACGGGGGCGGCGACGGTGACCCGGGCGCCTGCGACGGGCCGGTGTGGAGCGCCGGCAGCGTCTACAGCGGCGGCGACACCGTCTCCTTCGGCGGCCACAACTGGCGCGCCAAGTGGTGGGTGACCGGCGAGGAGCCCGGAACCACCGGCGAATGGGGCGTCTGGGAAGACCTCGGAGCCTGTGCGGCCGCGTGATCGCGACGGGGCGGCGCGCGCCGGCCACGGCGCGCGCCGGCCCCCCGTCGGAGCCGGACGCCGGCCGGTGACGAACGGGTCCGCTTTTCCGGAAAGCCGGTAAAATAATTCCAAAGCGGAAAGGGGGTCGTGATGGATCCGTGGCTGATCTGGCTGATCGTTTCGGCGGTCCTGATCCTGGCGGAGATCTTCACCCTGACCGCCGCGCTCGGAATGCTGGGAGTGGCTGCGCTGATCACCGCCGGATCCGCGGCGGCCGGTCTTTCCACGCCTTTTCAATTCCTCGTGTTCACGGTCGTCTCCGCGGTCACCCTCTTCTTCCTGCGGCCCGTCGCGCTGCGCCACCTCGTCCAGCCCCAGACGCAGCGATTCGGGGTGGACGCCCTGGTCGGCCAGGCCGCCTACGTCGTCTCCGACGTGACCGGAAGGGAAGGCAGGGTCCGTATCGGCGGTGAGGAATGGACGGCCCGTTCCTACGACGAGACGCTGGTGATTCCCCGGGGTGCGACCGTCGATGTCCTGGAGATCAGCGGCACCACCGCATTCGTCTATCCCCGGGAGTGACCATGGAAGCCTCGGCGTTCCTCATCGCCGGTGTGATCGTCGCGCTTCTCGCCGTGTTCACCGTGGTGCGAGCGGTGCGTATCGTGCCGCAGGCCCGCGCCCGCAACGTCGAACGGCTCGGCCGTTACCACCGCACGCTGAAACCCGGGCTCAGCGTGGTCATCCCGTACATCGACCGGGTCTATCCGGTGATCGACCTGCGTGAACAGGTGGTCTCCTTCAAGCCGCAACCGGTCATCACCGAGGACAACCTGGTCGTCGAGATCGACACCGTGCTGTATTTCCAGGTCACGGACCCGCGCGCGGCCTTCTACGAGATCGCGAACTTCCTCCAGGCGGTCGAGCAGCTCACCGTCACCACCCTGCGCAATGTCGTCGGCTCCATGGACCTGGAGAAGACCCTCACCTCGCGCGACACCATCAACAGCCAATTGCGCGGCGTGCTCGACGAGGCCACCGGCAAATGGGGGCTGCGGGTGAACCGGGTGGAGATCAAGGCGATCGACCCGCCGCAGTCCATCAAGGACGCCATGCAGAAACAGATGCGGGCCGAGCGGGACAAGCGGGCCGCGATCCTCGGCGCGGAGGGCCAGCGCCAGTCGCAGATCCTGACCGCCGAGGGCGACAAGCAGGCCGCCGTGCTGCGCGCCGAGGGCAACCGCACCGCCGAGATCCTCAAGGCGGAGGGGCAGTCCCGGGCCATCGACGAGGTCTTCCAGGCCGTGCACCGCAACGACCCCGACCCCAAGCTGCTGGCCTACCAGTACCTCCAGGTGCTGCCCCAGCTGGCGCAGGGCTCCGGCAGCACGTTCTGGGTCATCCCCAGCGAGGTCACCTCCGCGCTCCAGGGGGTCTCCCGGGCCTTCACCGAAGCGCTGCCGCAGTCGCCGGCCACCCGGGAGAGCCCGTCGGACGACGGGGCCGCCCAGGCGGCCAGCGACACGGCGCAGGCCGCGGAGGCCGCCGCCCAGGCCCTCGCCGACGCGGCCAGGGCCAACGGCGTGCCTCCCGAGGGCCACGCGGCGTGAGCTCTACGGGGTGACCCGGTTGCCGCCGAAGGTCACCACGAGCGTGCCGTCCGAGTCGAAGGACCAGTCGAGGGCGCCCGCGTACGCGGCGCACCGGGAGCCGTTCGAGCCGGTCCAGAACTGGTTCGAACCGTCGGCGTCGCCCACGGTCTTGTCGTTCGACCCGTCGTCGGCGCGGCACGAGGTGTTGTTCCGGAACACTGAAGTGCCCTTGTCGAAGGAGAAGTTGCGCTCGGCGTTGTCGATGCCCACGTTGTCCGAGATCGTCATCGAGCCGGGGTTCGAGTTGTAGGTGAACCCGTGCTTGCCGTTGTGGTACGCGATGCTGCGGCGCACCACGTGGTCGACCTCGATGTCCTCGCCGCCGAGCTTGTAGCCGTTGCGGTCACCGCTGGAGTTCTGCGTGCCGTCGGAGAGGGTGCCGTTCTCGTAGGCCAGGGAGTCCTCGATGGTGACCGCGCCGATCGCGCCCGTCTCGGACTTGGTGTAGAGGTCCCAGCCGTCGTCGATGTTGTTGTGGGACACGGCGTCGCGGAAGACGTTGCCGGGACCGACGGTGAGCTTCGCGGCGAAGCCGTCGGCGTCCTCGCCGTCGGAGTCGGCGTTGTCGTGCGACTCCGCGCTCAGGATCAGGTTGTCGGACGGCCACTGGTCGCGGGGCGTGTCGGAGGTCGTCCGCGAGAGCTGCAACCCGGTGTCGCGGTTGAAGCGCGTCACCGTGCGCTCGAACACGTTGTTGCTGCCGCCGACGAAGATGCCGTTGTCCCCGGCGTGTTCGACGACGATCCCCTTGACGTGCCAGTACGACCCGTTGACCGCGAGCCCCCGGTTCGATGAACTCTCCGACTGGGCCGAGAAGTTCAGCACCGGTGTCTCGCCCGGGTAGGCGGTCAGCTCGGTGCGGTCGCCCGAGGTGCCGTCGTTGCCCTGCGGGACGGTGACCGTCTGCGCGTACCGGTAGGTGCCGCCGCGCAGGTAGATCGTCCCGCCGGGGGAGACCCGGTCGATCGCCGAGGTGAGGGTGGTCGGGTCGGACTCCGTCCCCGACGCGCCGTCGCTGCCGTCCGGCGACACGTACAGCGCGGAGCCGGACGGCGGCGGCGTGGTGTCGTCGCCCGCCACCTCGGCATCGACGTAGTCGACGTTCGGCAGTCCGGCGGACGAGGTGGGGCTGAGCCTGACGGTGTTGTTCCCGGCCCGCACCGGCACCGTGACGGTCTTGGTCACCCACGTGTCCCAGGCGCCGGTGGTCTCGAAGGAGGCCGAGGCGACACTCGAACCGTTCACCATGATGTCCGCGGCCCGTGCGCCGTCGGTGCCGTTCGCGAAGCGCACGGAAAGCGTCGTGGTGCCCGCGGCGGGCGCGGTCACCGTGAACTCGGCGAAGGCGCCGACGGCGTTGGTGCCGTTGCAGAAGCCGCTGCCGGAGTAGCCGGACCAGTCGGAGTCGATGGTGCCGGTGCAGACCGCCGACGTGGTTTCGGCCTCGTAACGGGCGGACGCGGCCTGCGCGGACGTGCCGGACAGAGCGACGAGCGTGCCGCCCAGCAGGGCGACGCTCGCGATGACGGGTCTCACTTGCATCGTGTCTCCAGGGGGTTGGGTCCGACCAGGACTCGGTGGGAGGATCGACTGGAGAAAGCGCTTTCCCGGGTCTTCCCGTCGGACACTAGAGACTTGCCGTGGACGCGTCAACGGTCTGGTATATGATTTCTGTTCACGACCATGAATAAGCCGCACTCAGCCGAGAGCGGGCCCCGTGACGGGCCGGCCGTCGGCGTCGTAGGGCCAGACATTGGTCCGGCAGCCGTGCAGCCCCTTGATCTGCTGCATCATCACCGGCGCCGGACGGCCCGCCCCGGGGCAGCCCTCATGGCCGTGGCCGAGGAAGTGCCCGACCTCGTGGTTGATGATCAGCGCCCGGTACGACGTCACGTCGTCCGCGTAGTACTGCGTGGCCAGCAGCCACCGCTTGAGGTTGACCATGACGTCCTGGCCCACGTTGCAGTTGACCTCGCCGCCGGTGTCCAGGCCGTACTGGCCGCATATGTCGTCCACCGTCCCCGCCGTGGCGAGCCGTACCCGGAAGTCGGACGCGCCGCCCGACACCCGCCGGAATCCCACCTTCCCGTCGGCCGTCCAGCCTCGCTCGTCGGCCAGGATGCGCTCGACCTCGGCCGCGACGTCCGGTGCCGAGATCCCGATGCCGTCCTCGACCTGCACCACGTACGTCAGCGTCCGCCCGCTCCCGCCGACCCGGTCACCGCCTCCGTCCGCGGTGGCGAACGTCCCGGGTCCGGAGGACGGAATCGAGCCGGGGTCCGGCTTCTCGTCCTCGTCCGACCCGGCCTTCTCCTTCCCCTCCCCGTTCTCCTTCTCCTTCTCCTTCGCCTGCGAGGGAGTAGGCTCGTCCGTCGGCGCGTCCCCCGTCCCGCCGTCACGGTGCGACCCGGGTCCCTCGGTCACGGAGGACGCACCGGCCGTGTCGGTGGGGCCGCCGGAGGGTTCCGAGGCACCCCTGAGAGCCAGCCCGCTGGCGAGCACCAGGACGGCCCCGGCCGCGAGCCCCGGCCACAGCAGGCGGGGCCTGGCACCCCGTCGTCGGCGGGAGCGGCCGTCGCGGCGTCGGCGGCCCGCGGCGGAGGACGGTGGGGGAGACGGTCGGCGGCGCTCATTCATGATCACAAAGCCTGCCCGGGGCGTGTGATCGTCCGTGGACCGCTTTTGGACCGCTGTGTAACAGCCGTCACCCGCCCGTGGTCCACCACCCGCGCACACGCATACTGAGGTCCATGCCACGGGTCCTGATCATCGAAGACGACCGCGCCGTCCGGGACGGCGTGCGACTGGCCCTGCGCCGGCAGGGGCACGAGGTCGCCGCCGCCGCGACCGGCGAGGACGGACTGGAGCAGCTCCGGTCCTTCCGGCCCGACGCCGTGGTCCTCGACCTGATGCTGCCGGGCATGTCGGGCCTGGAGGTGTGCCGCCGCATACGCGCCCACGACCAGGTGCCGATCATCATGGCCACCGCCCGCGGCGACGACACCGACATCGTCGTCGGACTGGAGTCCGGAGCCGACGACTACGTCGTCAAACCGGTCCGCGCCCGCATCCTGGACGCCCGCATACGCGCCGTGCTGCGCCGCGTGGGCGGCACCGCGGACGACCAGGGCACACCGCGCACCGAACACCACGGCGACCTGGTCATCGACCGGGCCGGGCTGACCGTCACCCACCGGGGACGGCCGGTCGCCCTCGGCCCCTCCGAACTGCGGCTGCTGCTCACCCTCTCGGCCTCGGCGGGGCAGGTGTTCAGCCGCCAGCAGCTCCTGGAGGCCGTGTGGGAGCACAACTACCACGGGGACGCGCGGCTCGTGGACGCCTGCGTCAAGCGACTGCGGTCCAAGATCGGTGAGTCCCCGGGCAGCCCGCGCTACGTCCACACCGTGCGCGGCTTCGGCTACCGGTTCGGACCCCGGTGAGAGCTCCCCGGGTGCTGCGCGCACTGATGGGGCTGCGCCTGCGGCTGGTGGTGACCTTCACGCTCGTCGCCGTCGTGGCCACGGTGACCACCGGCGCACTGACCTTCCGCGAGGCGCGGACCGGGGTCCTGCAGCAGAGCCAGGACACGGTGATCGAGGAGTTCCGGCACCGCGTCAACACCCTGGTCCCCAACTACCGGTTCCCGCCCGACGCGGCCGGCCTGAACTCGTTCGCCAACGACGTGTCCAGGGGCGGGCGGTCCCAGCAGTGGCGGGTCCTGGTCGCCTACCGGGACAAGAGCGCCACGTCCGTCCCCGGGGACTCCTTCGGAGAACTGTCCCCGGCGATGCGCCAGTCCGTGCGCTCCCGCCGGGCCACCGTGTTCCAGCGGGTCTCGCACGACGGCCACTCCGCGCTCGTCGTCGGCATGCCCGTCACCTTCGCCGGCCAGTACAGCACCGAGCGGCGGGCCTCCGGACTCGAGGTCTACCTCACCGTGCCGCAGCAGGAGGAGCAGGGTTACGTCGACGCGCTGGTCACCGCGATCGAACGCGCCACCGTGCCCGCCCTGGTGCTGGCCGTCCTGATCGCGCTCCTGGCCGCCCGCGGCGTGCTGCGGCCGGTGCGGGCGCTGCGCCGGGCCACCCGGAGCATCGCCGAGGGCCGCCTGGACACCCGGCTCGCGGTGCAGGGCTCCGACGAACTCGCCGATCTCTCCCGCACCTTCAACGAGACCGCCGCGGCGCTGGAGGGCTCGGTGGCCGAACTGCGGCGCATGGAGGCCGGTGCCCGCCGCTTCGCCGCGGACGTCTCCCACGAACTGCGCACCCCGCTGGCGGCGATGTCGGCGGTCACCGACGTGCTGGACGAGGACGCGGCCGGGCTGGACGAGGACACCGCGACGGCGGTGCGCCTGATCAGCACGGAGACCACGAAGCTGGCCGCGCTCGTGGACGACCTGATGGAGATCTCCCGCTTCGACGCGGGCGCGGCCGCCCTGCACCTGGACGAGATCGATCTCGCCGAGTCCCTGCGCCGCACGCTCGCCACCCGCGGCTGGCAGGACACCGTGGAGACCGGCCTGCCGGAGCCGGGAGAGCTGCGCGGCCGCGTCGACCCGCGCCGCCTCGACGTCATCGTGGCGAACCTCGTCGCCAACGCCCTGAGGCACGGCGCGCCCCCGGTCCGCCTGGACCTGCACGCCCAGGCCGACCCCCGAGCCGGAAGGCAGGCGGTCGTCACCGTCCGCGACGGCGGGGACGGCATTCCCGAGAGCGTCCTGCCGCACGTCTTCGACCGCTTCTACAAGTCGGCCGACGCCCGCGCCAGGAGCGAGGGCAGCGGCCTCGGGCTGTCCATCGCCACGGAGAACGTACGCCTGCACGGCGGCACCGTCCGGGCGGCCAACCACCCGGAGGGCGGCGCCGTCTTCACGGTCGTCCTGCCGCTGCGACCGGACGACACGGAGGACCGGACACCGCCCCCGGCGCAGGAGGACCGCACATGAAACCGTCCGCGCGCGCCTTCCCGCTGCTGCTCGCGGCGCTGCTCCCGCTCTCCGCCTGCGGGATACCCGAGACCGGAGTCGTCGAGGCGGGCGAACCCGCCACCGGCGTCCTGGATCCGGGCGTCACGTCCGCGCCCTCGGAGTCCGTGCCCGAGGCGGTACCCCTGGTCAAGGTTCCGCTCTACTTCGTCGAGGACGGGTCCCTGGTCGCGGTGGACCGCACGGTGCCGGGCTCGACCGACCTCGGCGCCAGCGTGCTCATGCTGTTCAAGGGACCGGACGACCAGGAACGCGGCAGGGGGCTGACGACCGAACTGCCGCCCGCGGCCGAGGCCCCCACCATCCGCACCGACGGCACGGGGGTCACCGTCCAGCTGTCGCGGAGCGTTGGGATCCTCAGCGACACGGCGGTCGACCAACTGGCCTGCACGGTCGCCGTCGCCCGGCTGCGGCAGGACCCCGCGCTGGGCAGGGCGCAGGTGACCGTCGAGCAGCCCGGCGGGCGGCTGGCCGGCCGCTCCAGCGACGACTGCCCGGTCGGCGCCGACCGCAAGACCCCCGAGGGCCCCGGGACCGCCGAGAGAACGGCGACCCCCGGCACCGGCGGCAGCGTCGGCGGCACCGGCGGCTGACGGCTGACGGCTCACAGGCAACCCCAAGGATCTCCTTCCCCTCCTCCAACCGGGGGCGCCCGCAAGGGCGTTGCCCTCGACCGAGGTACCACCGAGGTGTTGAGGAGCGGATTCTTGATACGTGCTCGAACGATATGGGCCGCCGCGACAGCGGCCCTGACCCTGGTGGGCGTCGCGCCCGTCGCGGCCCAGGCCGCACCGGAACCCCCCGGCGGCCCCGCATCCGTACGGGCGGTGGCGAACGGCACCGCCGACCTGCCGCCCGGCTGGCGGATCACCGGCACCGGCGGGGCGAGATCCCTGGAGTGGCGCTCCCCGCGGATCGTCCCGCCCGGCGACGCACGGGTGGAGTTCCACACCGCCGGCCGCCTCCTCGGCGTCCCCGAACCGGACCGCGACGGCAGGACCTTCCGCTTACCGCTGGACGAGACCCGGCCGGGCGCACCGCAGGGACTGACCGACCTCCAGGTACGCGCCGCAGGCCGCCGGCTGGACCAGGAACCGGGAGCCGCCGCCCGACAGCGCCGCCCCTCCCAGGCGCCCCCGGCGAAACTCCCGCCCCAGCTCCCCGCCGGCACCGTCGACCCGGGCCGGCCCGGCCGGTTCGCCACCGCCACCGGCGAGTACACGCTCGACCCGGTACGACTGCCCGGCCTGTCCGCCCCGGTCGAAATGCGCGGCGTGGTCGTCGCGCCGAAGGGAGCGACCGGCAAACGCCCCCTCGCGCTCTTCCTGCACGGCCGCCACGCCACCTGCTACGTCCCCGGCCAGGGCGAGGAGGCCGTCACGATCGACTGGCCCTGCGCCGACGACGCCCGGCCCATCCCCAGCCACCGCGGCTACCTCCAGGACCAGAAACTGCTGGCCTCCCAGGGCTATGTGACCGTCTCGGTCTCCGCCAACGGCATCAACGGCCAGGACGGCGGCCTCGAGGACGGCGGCGCCCAGGCCCGCTCGTCACTGGTGCGCTCGCACCTGGCCCGCTGGGCCGACTGGGCCGCCAGGACCTCCACCGCTCCGGCCGCCGTACGCCGGGGCCCGCAGGCCGACCTCTCCCGCGTCATGCTGGTCGGCCACTCCCGCGGCGGCGAAGGCGTCGACCGGGCGGCCATGGACAGCCTGTACCCGCCGCCCGCGGCCCAGGACGGTCGCCCGGGGCGGGCCCGCTGGAACATCCGCGGCACCGTGCTCATCGGTCCCACCGCCTTCGGCCAGAACCCGGTGCCCGACGTGCCGTCGCTGACCGTCCTGCCGGGCTGCGACGGCGACGTCTCCGACCTCCAGGGGCAGCTGTACGTCGACGGCACCCGCGGCGTGAGCCGGGGCCGCGCCCTGCACAGCGCGGTCCACATCACGGGCGCCAACCACAACTACTTCAACAGCGAGTGGACGCCCGGCCAGGCCCAGGCACCCGCGTCCGACGACTTCTGGGAGGACCCCGAGGACCCCGACCCGGTCTGCTCGGCGGACAGTCCCACCCGGCTCACCGCCGGGCAGCAGCACCGGGCCGGCGCGACCTACATCGCCGCTGCCGCCCGGCTGTTCGTCGCCGGTGACGACCGGGTGCGTGAACTGGTCGACGGCACCGGCCGCCGCGCTCCCTCGGCCGACCCGGCCCGGGTGCTGACCCACGCGGTCGGCGCCGGCCGCGGCGCCGGATTCCTGCCGGACGCCGGCGTTCAGGTGACCGGCGGCGGACGCCTGTGCTCCGCGGTCGACCCCGACCCGGGCGTCGCCTGCCTCGGCGAGGACGCACACGGCTCCTCACCGCACTTCGCCTACTGGCAGCCGGAACGCGAGACCGGCCGCGGCGCGATCGCCCTGGACTGGTCCGCGCCCGGCACCGCGACCCGGGTCCGTCCCGCCGCACCCGTCTCCCTGAACGGCGCGCGGAGCCTCGCCCTGCGCGTCATCGTGCCGCCGGGCAGCACCGGCACCCGGCTCGACGTGGCCGTCACCGACGCCGCCGGCCGGCGTGCCACCCTCGGCGGCGTCCACGCCGACGGCCTGCCGGGCAGCGAACGCACCGCGTCCTACTGGGCGCAGGAACTGCGCGTACCGCTCACCGCCGCCACCCGCGCCGGAGTCGACCTGCGCCGCGTCACCGCACTGGAACTGACGCCCCGTTCCCGCGCCGGCAAGGCCTGGCTGATGGACGCCTACGCGTGGCACTCAGGTACGCCCCAGGTGCGGCCGGCCCCGCTGGCCCGTGTCGACGTCGGCCGGACGACGGTCGAGGAGGGCGACGCGGGCGTGCGCACCTTTCACGTCCCGGTGCGGGTCTCCGGCAAGGGCACCGGCACGGTCCGGATGTACGTCATGGAAGGCTTCGGCACGGCGGTCGAGGAGCGCCTGGTCACCGTACGGTCCGGCCGCCCGTTCGTCGACGTGCCCGTGAAGGTGACGGGCAACAAGCGCTACGGCGGCGACTCGAACCACGACCTGCTGGTCAAGGCGGTACACGGCTCGGTCGTCGGCTCCTACGCCGGCGGCGTGACGGTCGCGGAGGACGACCCGATGCCGAAGATCGACGTCACGCCCGTCGCCGACAAGGTCACCGAGGGGCAGCCGCTGCGCTGGCGGGTCTCGCTCTCGGAACCCGCCGACGTGGACCTGAACACCGTGCTGGTACCGGTCCCCGACGACACCCGTCCCGAGCTGTCCACCAAGGACGTCGACCACGACTGGCTCGTCGATACGGTGGGTGTGGTCCCGGACGGGGAGGTCCCGCTCTCCCGGCTGGACTACTTCGCGCTCTGGGTCTCCGTCCCGCCCGGTGAGACCGAGACCGAGGTGACCGTGCCCACCGTCGGCGACGAGGTCGCGGAGCCCACCGAGTACGTCGGTTTCCAGAACACCGACGACGAGGGCGAGCCGCAGGGCCCGGTGCTGACCGGCACCGTGCTCGACGCCCCGTAACCCGATCGCCGCGCGCGGGTGCGGACCCGGCACCGTCCGGACCGCGCCCGCGTGCGCCAGGTGGCCCATCCGCCGGACGCCCGGCGCCGGCCTCGGCGTGGTCGTCGGTCTGAGCCCATTGCGCCTGGGTACTCTCCGCCGCATGGCGGTGGACAGAAGGACGGAGTCGCCGCGCCGGACACCGGCTCGGCAGCGGACGAACCGCACGCTGGGCCGGGCGCTGGTGCGGTGGGCCACGACGACCGATCACAAGGTGATCGGCCATCTCTACCTCACGACATCGTTCGGCTTCTTCCTCTTCGGCGGCGTCCTCGCCATGCTGATGCGCAGTGAACTCGCCCGGCCGGGACTGCAGTTGTTCAGCAACGAGCAGTACAACCAGCTCTTCACCATGCACGGCGCGATCATGCTGCTGCTGTTCGCGACCCCGCTGTTCGCCGGGTTCACCAACGCCGTCATGCCCTTGCAGATCGGCGCCCCGGACCTCGCGTTCCCCCGGCTCAACGCGCTCTCGTACTGGATGTACCTCTTCGGCGGCCTGATGGTGGCGGCGGGCTTCCTGACCCCCGGCGGGGCGGCCTCGTTCGGCTGGTTCGCCTACGCGCCGCTGAACAGCGCGACCTTCAGCCCCGGGCCGGGCGGGGACCTCTGGATCATGGGTCTGGTGCTGAGCGGCGTGTCCACCACGCTCAGCGCCGTCAACTTCATCACCACGGTCCTGTGCCTGCGGGCCCCGGGCATGACCATGTTCCGGATGCCGATCTTCACCTGGAACGTGCTGTTCACCTCGATCCTGGTGCTGCCCGCCTTCCCCGTGCTCACCGCCGCGCTGCTGATGCTCGAGGCCGACCGGAAGTTCGGCGCGCACGTGTTCGACGCCGCGAACGGCGGAGCACTGCTGTGGCAGCATCTGTTCTGGTTCTTCGGCCATCCCGAGGTGTACATCATCGCCCTGCCGTTCTTCGGCATCATCACCGAGATCATCCCGGTCTTCAGCCGCAAGCCGGTCTTCGGCTACGTCAGCCTGGTCGGCGCCACCATCGCCATCACGATGCTCTCCGCAGTGGTGTGGGCCCACCACATGTTCGCCACGGGCGCCGTGCTGCTCCCGTTCTTCTCCGTCATGTCGTTCCTCATCGCCGTGCCGACCGGGGTGAAGTTCTTCAACTGGACCGGCACGATGCTGCGCGGTTCCCTGTCCTTCGAGACACCCATGCTGTGGTCGTGCGGCTTCCTGGTCACGTTCCTGCTCGGCGGGCTGAGCGGCGTCCTGCTCGCCTCCCCGCCGCTGGACTTCCACCTGACGGACTCGTACTTCATCGTCGCGCACCTGCACTACGTGGTGTTCGGCACGGTGGTCTTCGCGATGTTCGCAGGCTTCTACTTCTGGTGGCCGAAGTTCACCGGCAAGCTGCTCGACGAGCGCATCGGAAAGATCCACTTCTGGACGCTCTTCGTCGGCTTCCAGACCACCTTCCTGGTCCAGCACTGGCTCGGCGAGCAGGGTATGCCACGCCGCTACGCCGACTACCTCACCGCCGACGGCTTCACCACGCTCAACACCGTCAGCTCCATCGGCTCCTTCCTGCTCGGCCTGTCCACACTGCCGTTCCTCTACAACGTGTGGCACACCCACCACTACGGGAAGAAGGTCGGGCGCGACGACCCCTGGGGCTACGGCCGGTCCCTCGAATGGGCCACCAGTTGCCCGCCGCCGCGCCACAACTTCACGTCGCTGCCGCGGATCCGCTCCGAGTCCCCGGCCTTCGACCTGCACCACCCCGACGTCAGCCGACACGATCAGAGGCATGTGCAGTGAGGACCGAATCCCGTCTGTTCACCGGTGTGGCGGTCTTCTTCGGCGCCGAGGCGGCCCTTTACGGCTGGTGGTCCCGTGAGCCCGCCGGCACCGCCGCCCTCGTCATCGCCTTCCTCATGGCCTCGCTCGTCGCGTTCTTCCTGCGCGTGCAGTACCGCAGGCGCGGACTGCGGGCGCAGGACCGCGGCGAGGGTGAGGTCGTGGACACCGCGGGCCCGCTCGACTTCTTCCCGCCGCGCAGCGCCTGGCCGATCACGATCGCCCTGGCCGCCGTGGTGCTCGCGTTCGGCATCGTCTTCGGCCTGTGGCTGGCGCTGATCGGCTTCGGGCTGCTCGCCATGGGGGTCTGCGGACTGGTCTTCCAGTACGCAGACCGGGGCGCTCAGCGCTCCGGTTCGCCCGAGTAGGCGTCCCGTTCCACCGCATCCGCCGACGCCACCGCCTCCGCCACCGACTCCCGTTCCGGCTCCGGCCCCGCGTCCTCGGCGTCGACCCGGTCGCCGTAGTACCACCCGCTGAGCGTCGCCCGCAGCCGGCCCACGTGCGGAGCGTCGCCCTCCGCCGCGGACGGCGCGAGCGGCTCGGGCTGCCTGCGGGACCGCAGCACGTAACGCTCCTCGGCGTCGAGTGGGCCGTGACTCTCGGCGTAGCCGCCCGCCAGGGTCTGGTGCACCTCGCCCGTCTCCTCGCCCTCGGTCAGCCGCTCGTGGTCGTGCTCCTGCAGCGCCAGGCAGACGCGCTTGGTCACGACGAAGGCCAGCGGCGGCGCCACCACCAGACTGACCCGGAAGATCCACGTGAGCAGGTTCAGCGAGATGTGGAACGTGTGGGCGAGGATGTCGTTGCCGCCCGCCAGGAGCAGCACCGCGTAGAAGACGATCGCGGCGACGCCCAGCCCGGTGCGCACCGGCTTGTCCCGGGGCCGGTCGCACAGGTGGTGCTCCTCGTGGTCGCCCGTCACCCAGCGCTCGAAGAACGGGTAGGCGTACAGCACCGCGAACAGGGCGCCCGGCAGCAGGACCGCCGGCACCAGCACGTTCCACATGACGGTGTGGCCCGCCACCGCCGTCTCGAACGGGGGCATCAGCCGCAGCGAGCCCTCCAGGAAGCCGACGTACCAGTCCGGTTGGGAGCCCGTCGAGACGATGTCGGGGCGGTAGGGGCCGTACGTCCAGATCGGGTTGACCTCGGCCACCGCGGCGAGCACCGTCAGGACGCCGAAGACCATGAAGAACAGGCCCGTGGAGTTCGTCATGAACTGCGGGAACATCGGCTTGCCCACCGCGTTGCGGTTGGTGCGCCCGCGGCCCGCCCACTGGGTGTGCTTCAGGTAGAACACCAGGATCAGATGGAGCGTGACCAGCGCGACCAGCAGCGCCGGGAGCAGCAGGATGTGCACCGAATACAGCCGCGGGACGATGTCGTCGCCGGGATACTCGCCGCCGAACACGAACATGCTGACGTACGTCCCCACCACCGGGATGGACAGCATGATCCCCTGCGCGATGCGCAGCCCCGTCCCGGACAGCAGGTCGTCCGGGAGCGAGTAGCCGGCGAAGCCCTCGGCGAGCGCCAGCACGAACAGCGTGACGCCGATCAGCCAGTTGACCTCACGCGGTCGGCGGAACGCCCCGGTGAAGAAAATCCGCAGCAGGTGCACTCCGATGGCCGAAAGGAACACCAGCGCGGCCCAGTGGTGGATCTGCCGGATCAGCAGCCCGCCGCGCACGTCGAAACTGATGTCCACCGTCGAGCGGTAGGCCTCCGACATGCTCACCCCCAGCAGGGGCTCGTACGAGCCGTCGTAGACGACCTCCGTCATCGAGGGCTTGAAGAACAGCGTCAGCCAGACCCCGGTCAGCAGCAGCACGACGAAGCTGTACAGGGCGATCTCGCCCAGCAGGAACGACCAGTGCTCGGGGAAGGCCTTGCGCAACAGCCCCCCGCCCTCGGAGACGGGGAGCCGTCCGTCGGCCCAGTTGACGGTGTGTTCGGCCGCGTGGCGGGCCCGCGCACCGGCGCGGGCCCTTCTCCTCTGCAACAGCACGGCGCATGGGTTCCCCACCGCCCGTGCCGGAAACTACGCACCGCCCCGGTACGGTCACCCTTCGGCTTGCCGGGTCAGCGTCCGCCGGGGCCGCCGCTGCCGAAGGAGCCGCTGCTGCCCTCGTCCCAGCGGGGCCGCTTCTGGTCGGAGGCGGTACGGCTGCCCTGGTGCCCCATCTCGTGCGGCAGCGTGCGTTCGTCGCTCCGCGGCATCGCGTCGGGCTCCCGGCGCTCCCGCTCCTCGTGGACGGGACCGTCGTCGGGCATGCGGGGCTGCTCCTCGGGACGAGGCGGCGGCGGCTCCCGGCGCTTTTGCCGACTGCCGAAGGCGAACGCGCCGATCAGCACGGCCACCACCACGACGGCCGCGACGATCAGCCAGACGGCGAGGGCGCCGGAGCCGCCCGCGGCCAGGTCCATCCATGCGTTGGTCATGGAGCGCGGGTACCCGCGGCCCGCGCGACCAACCTGCTCGCCGCAACCACGACGCCCGTCCGCGTCTGCGTCCGCGAAGAGCCGGCCTTTCCGATCGGAAACGGCCCGGAACCCTTGGAAACACCGGGTCCGGCCGTTTGGCACCGCGGCCGGCGGCAACCCGCTCGGTGTGACATCGACGACGACTTCCCAGCAGGAACTGTTCCGCTTCCTCGAGGACCGCTTCGCGTGCGCACAGGCGTGCACCGAGTGCGCCCGGGCCTGCGCCCTGCGGGCCAGCCTCGTGGACCCGGACGGGACCGAGAACCAGGAACTCGTGCGGCGCAGGGGCATCATGTGCGCGGAGGTCTGCGACGCGACCTGCCGGGTGCTGTCCGAGCAGAACCAGGTGGACGAGGCCGCCATCCGCGCCCAGCTGGAGTGGTGCCGCCAGGTGTGCCTGGAGAGCGCGCACGTGTTCGACGGACACCAGGGTGCCGAGGAGAGCGCCCGGGCCTGCCGCGCCTGCGCCCGCGCCTGCGGAGAGTTCCTGGCCACCCTGCGCTGAGGCCCTGGGAACGGGTCCCGCGCCGCGTTAGCCTGCCCGTATGGCGGCGACACGGACGGACGGCGACCCGGGACTGTTCGGCCCGCGTTCGGTGACCTGGCAGGCGCACGGCGACCCGATGATGTGGGTGGCCGGCATCCGCGCCCTCTACCTCCAGGCCCTGCATCCGCGCGCGGTGCGCGGCGTGATGCAGAACAGCGACTTCCGGCGCGACGCGTGGGGCCGGCTGATGCGCACCGCGGGCTTCGTCGGCACCACCACGTACGGCACCACCGAGGCCGCCGAGCGGGCCGGGGCCCGGGTCAGGAAGATCCACCGCATGCTCGGCGCCACCGACCCCGACACGGGCGAGCGCTACGGCGTCGACGAACCCGCCCTGCTGCTGTGGGTGCACTGCGCCGAGATCGGCTCCTACCTGCACGTCCTGCGCCGCTCCGGATTCCCGCTCACCGACGCCCACGCCGACCGCTACCTCGCCGAACACCGGCACAGCGCCCGCCTCGTCGGCCTCGACCCCGCCGCCGTACCCGCGAACCGGGCCGAGCTGGCCGCCTATTTCGCGCGGGTACGGCCCGAACTGGCCGCGGGAGCGGACGCGCACGAGGTGGACGACTTCCTGCTCCGCCCGCCCACGCACCCCCTCCTGGTCCCGGCCCGCGCGCTGCTGTGGCGCCGGGTCGCCCGTCTTGCGTACGACTCCCTACCGCCGTACGCGCACGAGCTCTACGGCAGACCCGCACCCCCGCCCGCCGCCGTCACCCGCCGGCTGCGCGCCACGGGCACCCTGCTGCGCCACGTTCCCGCACGTCTGCGCTGGCAACTGCCGCCCAAACACATCCTGCGCGCCATGGCCCGGCTCGGCCCGGACGTGCGCCCGGCGCCATACAAAATCGGACGACAAGCGGCCATACTGGACCGGCCAGGGGAGGGCGCGGCGGACTGAACCACGGGGGCGGGCGAAGTCATGGGGGACAGCACGCTGATCCAGGGCCGGTACCGGCTGCTCGAGCGGATCGGGCGCGGCGGCATGGGCGAGGTGTGGCGGGCGCGGGACGAGTCACTGGGCCGCCGCATAGCCGTCAAGTGCCTCAAACCGCTGGGTACGCAGCACGACCACTCCTTCACCCGCGTCCTGCGGGAGAGATTCCGGCGCGAGGCCCGGGTGGCCGCCGCGCTCCAGCACCGCGGGGTGACCGTCGTCCACGACTTCGGCGAGTGGGACGGCGTGCTCTTCCTGGTCATGGAGCTCCTGGAGGGACACGACCTGAGCCGGCTCCTGGAGGACAACAAGGGCCATCCGCTGCCCGTCGCGGACGTCGTCGACATTGCCGAACAGGTCGCCTCCGCGCTCGCCTACACCCATGAGCAGGGCATCGTGCACCGCGACCTCAAGCCCGCCAACATCGTGCGGACCGCCGACGGCACCGTGAAGATCTGCGACTTCGGCATCGCCCGGCTGGGTCACGACGCGGGCTTCACCGCCCGGCTGACCGGCACCGGCATCGCGATGGGCACCCCGCACTACATGTCGCCGGAACAGATCGGCGGCGACGAGGTCGACCTGCGCAGCGACCTGTACTCCCTGGGCTGCGTGCTCTACGAGATCGCCACCGGCGTCCCGCCGTTCGACCTCGACGACGCCTGGGCGATTCTCGTCGGCCACCGCGACACCGAGCCGGAACCGCCCCGCACCCACCGCGCCGGGCTGCCCCGGTACCTGGACCGGATCATCCTGGACCTGCTGGCCAAGCGGCCCGAGCAGCGCCCGGACGACGCCGGTGAGCTGGGCCGCCGGATCGCCGCCGGACGCACCGCACCGGCCCGGGTGCCGGCCCTCGCGACACCCCGGCCGCGGACGTCGCGGCCGGTCGGCGGCCGCGCGGGGCTGCCCTCCTGGACCCACGGCATGACCACCGGTCACAAGGCGACCGGCACCGGCCTGCGGGCCACGCCCCCGGACCCCGGGGCGGGCCTGTCCGGCGAGTGGATCCCGCGGCCCACCGGTGACGGGACCGACGGCGAACGGACCGCCGGACCCGCCCCGGACCAGTGGCCCGACCCGGCGACCGAGGCCGCCGTCGGGCTGGCCGCCCGCCACAACGCGGCGCTGAGCCTGGGCCGCCTCGGCCGCTGGGAGGAGGCGGGCCGGGTACACCGTGCGGTCGCCGCCGAACGCGAGCGGCGGCTCGGTCCCGACCACCCCGACACGCTCGCCAGCCGCTACGAGGCGGCCTTCACGCTGGGGCGCACCGGCCGGGCCGCCGACGCGCTGCGCGCCTACAAGGGGGTCGCCCAGGCCCGGATCAGGACGCTGGGCGCCGACCACGCCGACACCCTCGCCGTCCGCCAGGAGATGGCCTACACCCTGGGCCGGCTGGGCCGCCACGCCGACGCCCACCAGGTGTACACGTCGGTGCTGACCGCCCGTGAGCGCACCATGGGCGCCGACCATCCCGACACCCTGCGCTGCCGGCACAACCTGGCCTTCAACCTGGGCCGGCTCGGCCGCACCGAGGACGCCCACCGGATGGCCCGCGAGGTGGCCGCGGCCCGGGCCCGCGTGCTCGGCCCCGGCCACCCCGACACCCTCGTCACCCGCTACGAGGTGGCCTACGAACTCGGGCGGCTCGACCGCTGGCAGGAGGCTCTGGCGACCTACCGCGAGGTCGCCGCCGCCCGCGCGAGAGCCCTCGGCCCCGACCACCCCGACACCTTCGCCGCCCGGTACGAGACCGGCGTCGCCCTCGGCCGTCTCGGCCGCTGCGCCGAAGCGCTGACCGCGTACGGGGAACTGATCGCCGACCGCGCCCGCGCCCAGGGCGCCGAGCACCCCGAGACCCTGCGCGCCCGGCACGGCCGGGGCGTCAACCTCGGCAGGCTGGGCCGCTGGGGGGAGGCGCTGGACGAGGCCCGCGCGGTGTGCGCGATCCGCGGACGGGTCCTGGGCCCCGACCACCCCGACACCCTGGTCAGCCACCGCGAGGTCGCCGTCGCCCTGGGCTGGCTGGGCCGCTGGGCCGCCGCCCTCGCCGAGTACCGTCTGGTCGCCGCCGCCCGCGAACGGGTCCTGGGCCCCGACCGGCCCGACACCCTCGTCGCCCGCGACGACGAGGCCCACTGCCTGGAGCAGCTCGGCCGCGCGGCCGAGGCCGCGGAGCTGTACCGCAGGGTCGCGGCACTGCGCTCGGTGGCCGCCCGCTGACCGGGGACGGTGCGCGACGGCGGGCTGGCCGCCCCCGATCGGGCCGTGCTACCAAGAGCCATGACGCCCCCGCCCAGCACCTCCCGCACCTACGACGCCGTCATCGTCGGCGGCGGCCACAACGGCCTGGTCGCCGCCGCCTACCTGGCCCGGGCCGGCCGCTCCGTGCTGGTCCTCGAACGACTGGACCACACCGGCGGAGCGGCCGTGTCCACGGAGCCGTTCGCCGGGGTCGACGCACGGCTGTCGCGCTACTCGTACCTGGTCAGCCTGCTGCCCAAGAAGATCGTGCGGGACCTCGGCCTGGACTTCCGGGTGCGAGCGCGCACCGTCTCCTCGTACACGCCCGTCGAGCGCGCCGGGCGGCCCACCGGGCTCCTCGTCGGCGGGGGCGAGCGCCGCACCCGCGAGTCGTTCGCCCGGCTCACCGGCTCGCAGCGGGAGTACGTCGCCTGGCAGCGCTTCTACGCCATGACCGGCCACGTGGCCCAGCGGGTCTTCCCGACCCTCACCGAACCGCTGCCCACCCGGGACGAACTGCGCCGCCGGGTCGACGACGAGGCGGCCTGGCGAGCCCTGTTCGAGGAGCCGGTCGGCGTCGCGATCGAGGAACACTTCGCCGACGACCTGGTGCGGGGCGTGGCCCTCACCGACGCGCTGATCGGCACCTTCGCCGACGCCCACGACCCCTCCCTGGCCCAGAACCGCTGCTTCCTCTACCACGTGATCGGCGGCGGCACCGGCGCCTGGGACGTACCCGTCGGCGGCATGGGCGCCCTCACCGACGCGCTGGCCGACGCCGCGCGCGCCGCGGGTGCGGTGCTCGCCACCGGCCACGAGGCGGTCCGGATCGACGCGGACGGGCACACCGCCGAGGTCACCTTCCGCTCGGCCGACGGCGAGGGCGTCGCCGCCGCCCGCCACGTCCTGGTGAACGCCTCCCCGCGCGAACTGGCGGCGCTCACGGGGGACGCCCCGCCCGCACCGGCCGAGGGCGCCCAGCTCAAGGTGAACATGCTGCTGACCAGGCTGCCGCGGCTGCGCGACCCGGACGCCGACCCGCGCGAGGCCTTCGCCGGGACCTTCCACATCGCCGAGGGCTACGAGCAACTGGCCGCCGCGCACGCCCAAGCGGCCGCCGGTGAACTGCCCGCCGCCCCGCCCTCGGAGATCTACTGCCACTCGCTGACCGACCCCACGATCCTCGGACCCGGCCTGGCCGCGAAGGGCATGCACACCCTCACCCTGTTCGGCCTGCACACACCCGCCCGCCTCTTCGCCCGGGACAACGACTCCGTGCGCGAGGAACTGCTCAAGTCGACCCTCGCCCAGCTCGACGCCCATCTGGCCGAGCCCCTCGCCGACTGCCTGGCGACCGACGCCGACGGCCGGCCCTGCATCGAGGCCAGGTCGCCCCTCGACCTGGAACGCGACCTGCGCCTGCCCGGCGGGAACATCTTCCACCGCGAGCTGTCCTGGCCCCACGCCCAGAAGGGCACCGGCCACTGGGGCGTGGAGACCGTCCGCGCCAACGTCCTGCTGTGCGGCGCGGGCGCCGTGCGCGGCGGAGGGGTGAGCGGGGTCCCGGGACACAACGCGGCGATGGCGGTCCTGGAACGGGACAGGCCCTAGTCCGCCGACGCCGTCCATCCCTCGGCCACGACGCGTGCCGCGTCCGCCGGGCGCGCGTCGTGGAACAGGACGTCGCCGGCCGCCTCCGCGCGCAGGCCGTCGACGTACGCCCCGCGGCCCACGTACAGCCGGTCGGTCGTGTACCGCCAGCGCAGGGTGAGCCCGTGCGCGGCCGGGAGGTCGGCGCTCAGCCGGTGCCAGACGCGTCCCGACCAGCCGGTGGCCGAGCCCGCCGGATGGTCCAGGGGCGCCTCGCCGCGGCGCGTGGTGGTGAACGGGACCGGCCGCCATCCCGCGCCGCCGTCGGTCGAGGCCTCCAGGACCAGGACGTCCGAGCCGGGCTCGGTGTCCCACCACAGCGCGCAGCGCAGTCGGGCCCGCCCGGCCGAGGTGTCCAGGGCGGGCAGCGTGAGCGTGGCCGTGGCGGAACCCGCCGTCCCCGAGAACCACGCCGTGCGCCCGTGCGCCGGACGGACCGGCACCGCCCGCGCCAGGTTGGTGCCCGCCGCCACCCGGGGAGCCGAACCGGAACGCCAACTGCGCACCGGATGGACGGAGTTGCCGAGGACGACGAGGAACGAGTCGGTCGTCGGGTCGAGCACCAGCGAGGTGCCCGTGAAACCGGTGTGCCCGGCCGTGCGCGGCGTGGCCATCGCGCCCATGTACCAGTGCTGGTACAGCTCGAACCCCAGGCCGTGCTCGTCGCCCGGGAAGTCGGTGTTGAAGTCCGTGAACATCAGCTCCACGGACTCCGGCCGCAGGATCCGCGCCCGCCCGTAGGACCCTCCGTTGAGCAGGGTGCGACCGAGGACCGCGAGGTCCCACGCGCAGGAGAACACTCCCGCGTGACCGGCGACGCCGCCGAGGCTGAAGGCGTTCTCGTCGTGCACCTCTCCCCACACCAGCCCCCGGTCCAGACCGGACCAGGGCTTGCGGGCGTCCTCGGTGGCCGCGATCCCGGGACGCCAGGAGGCGGGCGGGTTGTAGCGGGTGCGGGTGAGACCCAGCGGCTTCGTGATCTCCTCGCGCAGCAGGACGTCCAGGGTGCGGCCCGTGACCTCCTCCAGCACCAGCTGGAGGGAGATCATGTTGAGGTCCGAGTACAGGTACGCCGTGCCGGGCGCGCTGACGGGTGCCTCGTCGTAGACGAGTTGGACCTTCTCCTCGTACGTGGGCGCGCTGTACAGCGGGATCCACGCCCGGAAGCCCGAGGTGTGGGTCAGCAGGTGACGGATCGTCATGTGCTGCTTGCCCGCCCGGCCGAAGTCCGGCAGATACGAGGCGACCGGCGCCGCCAGCTCCAGCGCGCCCCGCTCCAGTTGCTGCACGGCGAGGATCGAGGTGAACAGCTTGGAGATCGACGCGAGGTCGAACACCGTGTCCCCGGCCATCGGGATCTGCTCGCCCGGCGGGAACTCGACGCCGGTGTCCGTCCCCTCGTCGTAGGCCCGGTAGCGCACCGCCATGCCGATCGGTTCGTGCAGCGCCACCGTGCCGCCCCGGCCGGCGAGCAGCACGGCGCCCGCGTACCACGGGTGCTCGGGGGACGGGCCGAGGAACGCCTCGGCGTCGGTGACGAGCTGGCGCAGATGGCCGGGGAGCAGCCCGGCGCGTTCGGCGGAACCGCGCCGCAGGGTGGGCCGACGGCCCCGGCCGGAGGCGGCCTCGGCCGGCCCGGCCGCGAACGGGGCGATGGCCAGGGCACCCCCCAGCGCCAGGGCGCCGGCGCCCAGTTGACGCCGACTGAATCCGTTCGTCGCCTGACCGGCCATCGAAGAGCCTCCCGCCACCGAAGCTGAAAGTATCTTTCCCGGATCGCCGTGCGGAGTGAAACTTTCCTGTCAGCGACGGGCCCTGTCAATGGGTCGGACCAAGCGGGCGCGAGGAGCCGGCGGACCGGCGCACACCGCTTGACCCGCCCCCGCGACCGGCCGAGGATCAGGTCATGACGCCCGGACACGGCAGCACCGGCAGCACCGTTGACGGGGTGCTGCGCCGCAGCGCCCGACGCACTCCGGCACGCGTCGCGGTGGAGTACCGCGACCGTTCCTGGACGTACGCGGAACTCGACACCGCGGTCTCCCGCGCGGCGAGCGTCCTGCTGGGCGAGGGACTGTCCCCGGGCGACCGGGTCGCCGCCTACGGCCACAACTCCGACGCCTACCTGATCGCGTTCCTGGCCTGCGCCCGCGCGGGCCTGGTGCACGTCCCCGTCAACCAGAACCTCACCGGCGACGACCTCGCCCACATCGTCGGCCAGTCCGGCAGCACCCTGGTCCTCACCGACCCCGGCCTCGCCGCCCGGCTCCCCGGCCGGGTCCGCACCCTGCCGCTGCGCGACACCGACGACTCGCTCCTGTCCCGCCTCGCGGCGACGCCCCCGTACGACGGCCCCGAGCCGGGCGCCGAGGACCTGGTGCAGCTCCTGTACACCTCGGGCACCACCGCGCTGCCCAAGGGCGCGATGATGACCCACCGGGCGCTGGTGCACGAGTACCTGAGCGCCATCACCGCGCTGGACCTCGGCGCCGGCGACCGCCCCGTGCACGCGCTCCCGCTCTACCACTCGGCCCAGACCCACGTCTTCCTGCTGCCCTACCTCGCCGTCGGCGCGACCAACGTCATCCTGGACGCGCCCGACGGCGACCGGCTCTTCGACCTGATCGAAGCGGGCCGTGTGGACAGCCTGTTCGCACCGCCCACCGTGTGGATCGGCCTCGCGAACCGTGCCGACTTCGCCACCCGCGACCTGACCGGCCTGCGCAAGGCCTACTACGGCGCGTCGATCATGCCGGTGCCGGTCCTGGAGCGACTGCGCGCACGCCTGCCGCACCTCGCCTTCTACAACTGCTTCGGCCAGAGCGAGATCGGCCCCCTCGCCACCGTGCTCGGCCCGGACGAGCACGCGGGCCGCATGGACTCCTGCGGCCGCCCCGTCCTCTTCGTCGACGCCCGTGTGGTCGACGAGGACGGCAAGGACGTCCCCGACGGCACGCCCGGCGAAGTCGTCTACCGCTCCCCGCAGCTGTGCGACGGCTACTGGGACCGGCCCGAGGAGACCGAGGCCGCCTTCCGCGACGGCTGGTTCCACTCCGGCGACCTCGCCGTCCGGGACGCGGACGGCTACTACACCATCGTCGACCGGGTGAAGGACGTCATCAACTCCGGGGGCGTACTGGTCGCCTCCCGCCAGGTCGAGGACGCCCTCTACACGCACGACGCCGTCGCCGAGGCGGCCGTGATCGCCCTGCCCGACGCACGGTGGATCGAGGCCGTCACGGCTGTCGTCGTCCCCCGCGCGGAGGTCACCGAGGACGAGCTGATCGCGCACACCCGCGAGCGACTCACCGCGTTCAAGGCACCCAAACGCGTCCTGTTCGTGGACGCCCTGCCGCGCAACGCCAGCGGGAAGATCCTCAAGAGGGAACTGCGGGACCGCTTCACAGGCTCCTGACCCCGGGGCCGGCTTCCACAACCGCGTTGCGCGGCAGAGCGGCGACCGGTGAGGATCGGCGCCATGCAGACCTTCGCCGCGTACGACGGGACCCGCCTCGCCTTCCACGTACGGGGCGAGGGGGAGCCGCTGGTCGTCCTGCCGGGCGGACCCATGCGCGCCTCCGCCTACCTCGGCGACCTCGGCGGCCTCGGCGGCCTCGCGGCCCACCGCCGGCTGATCCTGCTCGACCTGCGCGGCACCGGCGACTCCGCCGTTCCGCAAGACCCGGCCACGTACCGCTGCGACCGGGTCGTGGACGACGTCGAGGCACTGCGCGAGCACCTCGGCCTCGACCGGATGGACCTCCTCGCGCACTCGGCCGGGGGCAGCCTCGCGATGCTGTACACCGCCCGCCACCCGGCACGGGTGTCCCGGCTCGTCCTGGTCACCGCCACCCCCTGGGCCCTGGACATGCGGCCGACGGCCGAGGACCGGCTCCGCGCGGCGCTCCTGCGCGCGGACGAGCCCTGGTTCGAGGAGGCCATCGGTCCCTTCCGGGCCTGGCTCGCCGGGAGCGGCGAGTTCGATCCGGTGTTCGCCCCCTTCTTCTTCGGCCGCTGGGACGACGCGGCCCGCGAACACGACGCGCTCGCCGACAAGGAGAGCAACGACGAGGCGGGCGACGTCTTCCTCTCCCCGGACGCCTTCGACCCGCCCGCCACCCGGGCCGCGCTCGCCCGCTGCCCCGCTCCGGTGCTCGTCCTCGCCGGTGAGCGCGACGGCGGTCCCGGCCCGGAGCTGGCGCGCCGCTGCGCCGACGTCTTCCCGCACGCCGAGGTCGCCGTCCAGCCCGGCGCCGGACACTACCCGTGGCTCGACGACCCGCGCTGGTTCGCCCACCGGATCGCCGCGTTCCTCGGGCCGAACTGATCTCCGCCACTCCTCTTCGCAAGGCACCCCCGTCGTGGCCTGTCGGCGGTCGGACCCGGTCGCTAGGCTGGCCGCGGACGACGAAACCGGGAGGAGCACGGACGTGGCCGAGAGCACCACCCACCAGCGCCCGCTCATGGGCTGGGACAAGCCGGAGCTGGATCTCAGCAACGCGCAGTGGCAGTCCAGCAGCCGAGGCCTGGGGGATGTCCAGATCGCCTTTGTCGAGGGATTCATCGCCATGCGGAACAGCGGCAGCCCGCAGAGCCACTCCCTGATCTTCACCCCCGCGGAATGGGGCGCGTTCGTGTCGGGAGCGCGGGAAGGGGAGTTCGACCTCACGTAGGACGGCGCGGGGTGCGCCGACCGGCCGAACCGGGGTGTTCGGTCCGCCGCCGGGGGGAAGTCCGTACTCCGGAGGTGAGGACCCATGAGCACCCTGCCGGTCATCGCGGCGGTCGACGGTTCGGACGACGGCCTGCGCGCCCTGGACTGGGCGCTCGACGCCGCCCACCGGCGCGAGGCACCGCTGCGGGTGGTGCACGTGCGCCAGTACGCCGCCTGGGCCCAGACCGACGTCCTGGTCGCGGGCCCGCCGGACACCGCCGAGGACCCCGCGCTCGACCAGGCACGGGCGCACCTTCAGGGACGGGCCTTCGCGGTGCCGACGGAGTACGTGGGCATGGAAGGCGTTCCCGGCGCCCTGCTGCCGGAACTGGGCGCCGACGCCCAGCTGCTCGTCCTCGGCTCCCGGGGCCGGGGCGGCTTCGCCGGCCTGCTGCTGGGCTCCAACGGGATGGCCGCCGCCCGTGACGCGCAATGCCCGGTCGTCGTGGTGCCCCGGCCCGGGCGCGAGGTCCACGGCGAGGCACCGGCCGAACCCGGCCCCCGGGTGGTGGTCGGCCTGCACGTCGACAGTCCCGACGACGCCACCCTGTCCTTCGCCTTCACCGAGGCCGAACTGCGCGGCGCCCGCCTCCAGGTGGTCGCGGCCTACCCCTGGCCGGTGCAGACCTGGGCCGCCGCGGGGCAGATGATGCCCCTGGTGATCGACGAGGTCTCCGTCGAGAGCGAGACGCGGGTCCTGACCGACGGCCTGCTCGCCCCCTACCGGGGACGCCATCCCGACGTCCGGGCCGACACCCACGTCGTCCCCGGCGACGCCGCCGGAAACCTGGTCGCCTCCTCCAAGGACGCCGACCTGATCGTCGTCGGCCGGCACCGCCGGCGCCTGCTGGCCCCCGCCCGGATGATGGGCTCGGTCACCCACGCCGTGCTGCTGCACGCGGCGGCCCCGATCGCGGTGGTGCCGCCGGCTCCCCCGCAGGAGTGACACCCCGCCCCGCACGGCGTGCCTATCATCGGCCGCATGCAGGACTCGCCCCGCAGGGACACCCGGATCGCGCTCGCCCTGGCGCTGACCGTCCGGCACGACGGGCACGGCGGCGTCGCCGACGAACTGGCCGGCCCGGCCGGGCTCACCGCCTGGGTCGGGGCACACCCCGATGCGGTGCCGGACGCCGAGGTCTTCGAGGCCGACGCGTCCACCCTGGCCGCCGTCCGCGAGGTACGGGCCGCCGCCCGCGCCCTCTTCGCCCGCGCCGTGCGCCCCGGCGAGCCGAGCCCCGCCGACGCCGCCCGGCTGCTGCCCGTGCCCGAGGCGCTGCGGCGCCTGAACGAGGCCGCCGCCCGCACCCCCACCGTCCCCGTCCTGGCCTGGGCCGACACCGCCGAGCCCGTCGTACGCGCCGCCCCCGCCGAGGGCGTACGGGCCGACCTGGCCGCCGCCCTCGCACAGGCCGTGATCGGCTTCCTCGCGGGGCCCGACCTGAAGCGGTTGCGGGCCTGCCACGCGCCGCGCTGCGTGCGCTACTTCCTCAAGGAGCACCCGCGTCAGGAGTGGTGCAAGCCCTCCTGCGGCAACCGGGCCAGGGTGGCCCGCCACCAGGACCGGCAGCGGCGATCCGCGTAGCCCGGCCGGGCCGCCGCCCGCACGCCGTTCCCGGCCCCCGGCCACGTACCATGGCGGCATGTCGTTCCTCCGCCGCCGCAGCGCCACGCCCGCCGGGCCCGACTTCGACGTACTGGCCATGGACCCGGGCGACTGGCCCGGCAATCTCGGCGCCGGTCTGCTGCCCGCGCCCGACGGCAGCTGTCAGGGCGTCTTCCTGCGCTACGACCTGTTCGGCGGCCGCGGCCCCGCGATGATCATCGGCAATCTCCCGGACGGCTCACCGGCCCGCGAGGTCCCCGAGGGAGAGATCCCCTTCGAGGTGGCCCAGCTGCTGCTCGCGCTGGAGAACGACGAGGAGATCACCGTCGTCGGCGCCGAGGACGTCCCCGTGATGCAGGGCGACAACCTGCTCATCGTGCGCCGCCTCAAGCTCTCCGAGAGCCGGATCTCCTGCGTCCAGTTCGACCGCAGCGACGGCGTCCTGGTGACCATCGCCGCCTGGGACCGCCCCATCACCGACGACCTGTACGCCCTGCTGAAGCCGCTCCCGGCGGAGCTTTTCCAGCAGGGCTGAGACCCGGCTCCCGGCAGCGGCCTACCGGGCCGTGGAGACCGTCACGTCGGCGGCGCGCACGTACGCGACCCGGTGACCGTACTGGATCTCGTAGTACTGGTCCTTTCCGGTCACCACCCGGTGGGACGCCTCGTTGAAGGTGACCGCGTAGTAGTACTCGCCGGGCACCTTCTCACCGACCACGTACTTCTGCCCCGCGAGCAGGGTGTACGGCAACGGTGACACCGCCTGGGCGGGAACGTCCGCCGGGTAGGCGGCCTTCTCCGGGTACGCGCGCCCGTACACCGGGACGCTCGCGAGGCCCTTCTTCGGAGTGATCACGCGCCCCGAGGCGGGTACCGCGGCCGGGCTCTTCCCGGGGTTGTGGAACCAGGCCTTCTGCCCCAGGTACCAGATGGCCGTCCAGTCTCCCCACCGGTCGGCCACCGCGTACTGCTGGCCCGTGGAGACCCGGGAGGACAGGTCGTTCACTCCGGTCGTGGGGGTGGTGCCGAGGCCGATGTCCTTGATCAGCGGCGCGTTCACGTCGTGGTCGGAGTACAGCCGGACCTCGCTGGAGCCGTGCGCCGCGCAGGGCTCGCCCGCCGTCTTGCAACCGGTGTACCCGGGGCGGTTGGCGTCGTAGTCGGGGCGGATCGTGACCAGGGCGGACTTCTTGCCGGCGGTCGGCTGGAAGGGCCGGCCGAGCAGCTGGAAGTAGTGCCGCCAGTCCCAGTACGGGCCCGGGTCGGTGTGCATGCCCGGGATCGTCGCCGTGGTGGTGCCGGGGACGTTGTCGTGGCCGAGGACGTGCTGCCGGTCCAGCGGGATGTCGTACTTCTTCGCCAGGTACTTCACCAGCCGCGCCGACGACCGGTACATCGCCTCCGTGTACCAGGCGTCCGGCTCCGCCAGGAAACCCTCGTGCTCCAGACCGATCGACTTCGCGTTGACGTACCAGTTGCCCGCGTGCCAGGCCACGTCCTTCGCCTTCACGTGCTGGGCGATGTGACCGTCGGTGGAGCGCAACGTGTAGTTCCAGGACACATAGGTGGGGTCCTGGACCATGTTGAGGACCCCGTTCCAGGTGCCCTCCGTGTCGTGCACGACGATGTACCGGATGCGCTGGGAGGCCGGCCGGGTGCCCAGGTCGTGGTTGCCGTAGTCGCCGTCGCCGAACTCCTCGTACGGGGCCGGGACCCACTCGCAGGACACCGACCTCGGGCACTGGGTACCGGCGGCGGAGGAGGCGCGCAGGCCCGCGCCGTCCAGCCGTGAGACGTCCGGCGCCACGCCGGGGCGGGCGGCCAGCGAGACCCGCTGGCCGGCGTCCGTGGTGCGCCGCTCACCCGTGCGGATGACCTCGTAGACGTCGTCCGCGTACGCCGCCGCCGTCGCGGAGTCCTCCGCGCCGGAGAAGCGGGCCACCGCCGCGTACCAGTCCGCAGGGTCCGCGCTCAGCGGCTCACCCAGGTCGCGCTGCGCGGCGGCGAGCAGCGCCGCACCGCCGGCCACGTTCGCGGCCGGGTCCGTGCGCAGCGCCTCGGGGCTCAGCCCGGTCAGCGCGGCGGCCTTCGGCAGCGTGGTCAGCCGGGCCGGCAGGTCGCCGGACGGCGCGACGGCACCGCCCGCCGGGTGCAGCGCGGCGCGCGCGTCGTCGCCGCGCGGATCCTCCGAGCCCCCGCCGTGGTGCGAGGCCCCGGCGGCCAGGGCCGTGCGGGCGTCGGTGAGGTGCAGCGGGCCGTAGCCGCCGGTCACGCTCGGCGCGCCGCCGTGCGCGTCCCAGCGGGACTGGAGGTAGGAGACGCCGAGCAGAACGCTCTGCGGCACGTGGTACTCGGCCGCCGCGGTGGCGAACGCCCGCTGGAGGCGGTCCGGGGCGGGTGGCGCGTCCGTGGGCACGGCGGCCGACGGGGCCGCGCCGAGCAGCGGCAGCAGCAGTGCCGCGGTGGCCAGGGCGGGCACGACGGGGGATCCTCGCAAAACGGCCTCCTGTGACGGTCGGGCGGGTGGGGACGTGACGGGCGTGCGGGGCCGGGCTGGGTCAGTCGTACCCGGCGGTCCGACGATCCGTCAATCATGCCGTCATCATGGTGATTTCCCACGTCAGCAAGGGGTTCGGCGAGTTTCGTGGCGGCGGCCCACAGGCCTGCGGGGCGTCAGTGGCGTACACCTGTGGTCCCTGCGCACACCCCCGGGCGGGCGGACACGAAAAGCGCGGTGCGCCCCCCTGTCGGAAGGGCACACCGCGCACCGTCGTCCTCCTCGCGCCGTCCCGTCAGCGCGTGCCGACCGCCGCCCGCACGGCCCGCCGGGCCATCTGGCAGTCGTCGTGCAACCGGCGCAGCAGCAGCCGCTGTTCCTCGCCGGTCGGCGCGGCACCCGGATGGGCCGGTCCCGGCGCCGCCCCGACCGGGTCGTGCATCGAACGCTGCACGGCCGTCTCGTACGTACGGATCTCCCTGGTCAGTACGAGCATCAGGTTCACCAGGAACGCGTCGCGCGCCGCCGTGCCCGTCGCCTGGGCGATCTGGCTGATCTGACGGCGGGCCACCGGAGCGTCCCCGAGGACCGCCCACAGCGTGGCCAGGTCGTAGCCCGGCAGGTACCAGCCCGCGTGCTCCCAGTCCACCAGCACCGGACCGGCCGGGGACATGAGGACGTTGGACAGCAGCGCGTCACCGTGACAGAACTGGCCCATGCCCTGGCGCCCGCCCGCGTGGGCGATGCCGTGCAGCAGCTTCTGCAGGTCGCCCAGGTCCCGGTCGGTGAGCAGCCCCAGCTCGTGGTAGCGGGAGATCCGGGCCGCGTAGTCCAGCGGTGCGTCGAAGGTGCCGGCCGGCGGCCGCCAGGCGTTCAGCCGGCAGACCGATCCGATCGCCGCCCTGATGTCCGCCCGCGGCGGGGCCTCCAGGGGATGCCGCTGCAGCGCCGCCACTCTTCCGGGCATCCGCTCGATGACCAGCGTGCCGTTGTCCGGGTCCGCCGCGATCAGTCTCGGCACCCGCACCGGAGGGCGCTGCCGGACGAACGAGCGGTATGCCCCTATCTCGTGCCGGCTGCGCTCCGCCCACGCGGGGGAGTGGTCCACTAAGCACTTGGCCACCGCCGTACTGCGCCCGGTCGTGCCGACCAGGAGCACGGACCGCCCGCTGCGCCGCAGCACCTGCACGGGCGAGAACTCCGGGCAGATCCGGTGCACGGCGGCGATCGCCGTGCGCAGTTGGGCCCCCTGGGGGCCGGACAGGTCGATTCTCCCGCTGAGCGGCTGGGTGCCGGGCCCCGCGCCGAGCCGCGCCCTGCCGGCCCCGAGCACCGGGGCCGCCGGACGCGCTGGGGCGAGATAGGGGCCGCCACCCGCCGTCGGGCGGGGGTGCAGCGAGCGCTGCGGGGCGGACACGGAGGACGATGCTGCGTACATGGGCGAGACAGATCCCTTCGTGTGCCTGCTGTGCCTGCCTGAAGAGGGGTGCCGGTCCGGTCCGTTCGGTACCGGGGGCGGCACGTCTTCCGAAAGCCGTCGCGCCGCCCGACCGGCCGCCGGGGGCCACCCTGGGGAGTACCCCCGCGGCGACCGGGTCGGGGTGGCGCATTCCTACCTGACACCCGGCCGCCCGTGGCACACCATCTGGCGCACCCTGGCGAACGGTGGCGAATAGTCGCCCGGCAACCCGCACGGGGCTACTGTCAACTCAGCCGAGAACCTGGGGGCTTGTAGTGAGCAAAGAACCCAACACCCGCCTGTCGGACCTGTTCGGCCTGGCCGGCTGGTCCAAGGGCGAGCTCGCGAGGCTGGTCAACCGGCAGGCGGCGGCCATGGGCCACCCCCAGCTGGCGACCGACACCTCGCGGGTGCGGCGGTGGATCGACATGGGAGAGATCCCGCGCGATCCGGTGCCGCGGGTGCTGGCGGCTCTGTTCACCGAGCGTCTCGGCCGTGTCGTGACCATCGAGGACCTCGGTCTGGTCCGGCACGGGCGTGCGGGGAAACGGCCACGCGACGGGAGCGAAGAGCATCCCGACGGCGTGCCGTGGGCGCCCGAGCGGACTGCGGCGGTCCTCACCGAATTCACGGGAATGGACCTCATGCTCAACCGACGCGGCTTGGTGGGCGCGGGCGCCGCGCTCGCCGCGGGCTCCGCACTCAGCAGCGCCATGCACGACTGGCTGCACACCGACCCGGCCCTCGCGGCCGACGCCCCCGACCTCCATCAACCCCTGCACGCCGACCCCGCCGGGTTCGACCGCTACGAGGCCGCCCCCATCGGGTCGCAGGAAGTGGAGGAACTGGAGCGCTCGGTCGAGGTGTTCCGTGCCTGGGACGCCGCCCGGGGCGGCGGCCTCCAGCGCAAGGCCGTGGTGGGCCAGCTCAACGAGGTGGGCGGCATGCTCGCCTACCACCACCCACCCCATCTCCAGCGGCGCCTGTGGGGCGTCGCCGCCAACCTCGCCGTCCTCGCGGGCTGGATGTCGCACGACGTCGGCCTGGAACCGACCGCCCAGAAGTACTTCGTCATCGCCGCGCACGCCGCGCGCGAGGGCGGCGACCGGCCCCGGGCGGGCGAGGCCCTGTCCCGGGCGGCCCGCCAGATGGTGCACCTGGGCAAGCCCGACGAGGCCCTGGACCTCATGAAGCTCGCCCAGTCCGGCTCCGGCGAGCAGGTACTGCCGCGCACCAAGGCCATGCTGTACACCATCGAGGCCTGGGCGCAGGCCTCCATGGGCAAGGGCCAGGCGATGCGCCGCACCCTGGGCCGGGCCGAGGACCTCTTCGTCTCCGACAAGGCGGACGTGCCGCCCCCGGACTGGATGCAGACGTTCAAGGAGGAGGACCTGTACGGCATGCAGGCCCTCGCCTACCGGACGCTCGCCGAGTTCGAACCGGGGGCCGCCGCACACGCCCAGCACTACGCGGACAAGGCTCTGGCCCTCAGGATCGACGGCCGGCAGCGGTCGAAGATCTTCGACTACCTGTCGATGGCCTCCGCCTGCTTCATCGCCGACGACCCCGAACAGGCGGACCGGTACGCGCGCCTGGCCCTGGTGTCGATGGGCTCCAACTCCTCGCAGCGGACCTGGGACCGGCTGCGCCAGATGTACCGGCTGACCGCCGAGTACGCCGGATACCCGAAGATCCAGGAGCTGCGGGAGGAGATCAAGCTGGCGCTGCCCAAGGGCAGGTCACCCAGGGGGAAGGGGCCGGGCGGCACCATCGCGTCGGCGTAGGGCGCGACGCGCTCCGCAGACCTAGGGCGTCACCCGGGCCATCAGCACACAGGCGTCCTGACGACCCGGAAGCTCGTCCAGCTCCCGTGTCACGAGCCGTACGCCGTCCCCGGCGGAACTCGTCGCGGTCAGTCGGGGGGCCAGGGAGAGGAGGTGCTCCACGGCCGCCGGTTCGAGTGTCCCGGTGTGCAGGAGGAGCAGGTCGCCCGCTTCGAGGGTCGTCTCGGCCTGTCCCGACGGTCCGTCCTGTCCGGACAGCGCACGCCCCGTTCCGCCGCGGAAGAGCAGCGGGACGGGGCCCGAGGCGTGGGTCCAGGTCAGGGTGTGGGTGTCCGGCCGGTAGCCGCAGTACACGGCGCCGTCCACCGGGGGCAGGGCGGTGGCCCGGAGCAGTTCGGCGAGCCGGTCCCGCAGTCGTCCCGGCCGGGTGCCGGCCAGTGCCAGGCCGCGCAGGGCGCCGATCAGCACCGCCGGGCCGTGCCCCTCGGCCTCCGGGCGTCCGAAGTCGCCGACGGTGAGCAGGGTTTCGCCGTCGCCGCCGAGCGGACACGCGTCGTACCACCCGCCGTACCGGGACCGCCGGCCCGTCGCGGACGTCGACGGGAGGTGCGCGGCGGCCAGGTCCAGGCCGGGCCGGCCCTCGTCCGGGAAGCGCAGGAGACCCTGCCAGGGCGGCGACGGACGGTGCCGGAGCGAGTCACGGGTCTCGCTCAGCGCCCGCTGACTGCGGCGCAGTTCGCCGACGTCCCGCAGCACCGCCCACATCGATGCGGTGCTGCCGTCGGCGTCGAGGACGGGCTCGCCCATCATGTGCACGGTGCGTACGCTCCCGTCGGGGCGCACCACGCGGAACTCGCCGTCGATGGGCCGGCCGTCGACGAGGCAGTCCGTGACCATCGCGGTGAGCTTCGGGCGGTCCTCGGTGAGTACGAGGGACGGGAGTTCGTCGAGGCTGAGCGGGACGGAGGCCGGGTCGCGGCCCAGGATCTGGAAGAGTTCCGCGGACCACTCGGCCTCGTCCGTCAGCAGGTTCCACTCCGCGCTGCCGACCCGGCTGAGCAGCGAACCGGCGCGCGGCGCGGGTGCCGGGCCGTCCCGGAGCTGGGCCAGATGCGCGTCGAGGTCGGTGAGTTGGTGCAGTGCCAGGTCGTACAGGGCGCGCTGCCAGCGTCCCCGGGGGTCCGTCGTGTCGTCCTGGCTGTCCCGCCGCACCGCGTCCACGTCGCCCCGCAGCCGCCGGGTCTGCGATATGAGCGCCTCGACCGAGCCGGGTCCCGGTGGCTGGGCGGCCGGGTGGTCCGCGGAGAGATGGGACGACATGACGCACTCCGATGTGCTGACGGTACGACCAAGGTGGAACCGGGGCCGGCGGAAGGGCCGTTACGACTGTTGCACAGCCCGCCATGCCTCGTAAGGGATTCGGCAACACACGATACGGTGGTGCTTCCGGCATATGCCACAGTCTTCCCCGGGTGACTCGGGTACGTGTTCGGCGTAGCCGGGCTGCCGGGCAAGTCGTAGGTCTTCTACGGGACTTGAGGTGGATGAGGGCCCGGATACGTCGTCGCCCTGGTGTTCGGTGGACCCTTGTTCTATGCCCGGTCGTACAGGGCCGGACGGGGTGCCATGTCGACGGGTGTGCGCGTGCCCGTCCCCAGCGCCCGCACCCCGGCCTCGGCGACCGCGGCCGCCGCGTACCCGTCCCAGGCGCCCGGCCCGGTGACCAGGCCCTGCCGGGTCGCGTCCACCCAGCTCTGCACCTCGTGGTCGTAGGCGTCCGCGAACCGCACCAGGTAGTCCTGCGGTACGTCCTCCCGCGCGCCGCCCGCCGCCGTGACCACCATGGTGTGCGCCGCACCGATCCGGGCGCTGCCCGCCTCGCAGACGGCTTCGCAGCGCACCTCGTAGCCGAAGCCGCAGTTGACGAAGACCTCCACGTCCACCACGGCGCCGCCCTCGGTCTCGAAGAGCACGAGCTGCGGATCGAGCAGGCCCTCGGGCGCACCCGCCGAGGGGCGCGGACGCAGCACGGTCACCGCGGTCAGCTCCTGGCCGAGCAGCCAGCGGGCCGCGTCGATCTCGTGCGAGACGGAACTGTTGATCAGCATCGCCGAGGTGAAGTGCGGGGGCGAGGAGACGTTGCGGTGCACGCAGTGCAGCATCAGCGGGCGGCCCAGCCGCCCGCCGTCCAGGAGGGACTTCAACTGCCGGTACTCGGCGTCGTACCGCCGCATGAACCCGATCTGCGCCAGCCTCCTGCCGAGGCGTGCCTCGGCCTCCACCACGCGCAGCGCGCCCGCGGAGTCCGGCGTCATCGGCTTCTCGCACAGCACCGGCAGCCCCCGCGCGAAGGCGGCCAGCAGGGCCTCCTCGTGCGCCTCGCCGGGCGAGGCGATCAAAACGGCCTCGACACCCGGCGCGTCCAGCGCGGCCTCGACGTCCGTGTGCACCGTGATCCTGCCGAGCCCGCCGATCCCGCCCACGGCCTCCTTCGCCCGCTCGGCGTCGGGGTCCGCCACCGCGGCGACCCGGGCGCCGCTCACCACCTGGTCGACGCGTCGTATGTGGTCGGCACCCATGTGTCCCGCACCCAGGACCGCCACACCCAGAAGTTCACTCACGCCGCGCCCGCTCCTTCGTCGTCCGCCGCGCACCCGCCGGCAGCGGGTACGTGTACGGCGAACAGGCTTTCACGCGCGTCAAGAGGCAGGGGATGACCGGTCCGCGGGGCGGGCGGCCGGCGTCAGTAGCGCAGTACTCCCGCGATGCCGTCCGCGTCCGCGAGTGCGCCGTCCGGCACGAAACGGACATCGGCGCCGGTCTCCAGGCACTGTTCGACGATCTCGTCCACGATGTCCTCCCGGGCGTCGAGGTCGCCGTCGTCGGCCGGGAGCAGGTGCTCGCCGTCGTCGCGCATCGTCACCTTGAAGTTCTCCTCGACGGCCAGCAGCCGGACGCGGCCCGTGTGGGCGCTCTCCCACAGCTCGTCGACCCCGGCCGCGAAGTCCTTGCGGCCGCGGGCCGCGTCCAGTTCCCTGGCCACCGCCTCGACCGACCCGCGCGCCTCCTTCTCGAGCACGGGCCGCACCGCCTGCCACACCGCCTCGGCGGTGCCGTGCGCGAGCCCGCCGTGCGGGACGAGCACCGCGTCGGCGGCGAGCGCGCCCGCCTCCTCGAACAGGGACAGGGCGGGCTCGGGGCCGGTGACGTACAGCGGCCGGGGCCGGGCGCGCAGGACCTTGCCCATCGCGGCGTCGGCGTCGCGCAGGAACTTGCGGGTGCCCTCGTCCCGGAAGGTGCTCGGCGCGTCGCCGATCCGCTCCTGGCGCTCGGGGTCGAAGTCCTCCGCGGGCCGGTCGAGCGGGAAGCCGCCGAGGTGTTCCTCCACGACGCGGCCCGCGCCGCCGCTCCACAGCTTGACGCGGTCGGCGGCGACCGACAGGACCCAGAACGGCCGCTCGGCCGCCTGCGCGGCGACGAGGTTGCGGGTGAGGAAGGTGTCCGAGAGAACCACGCGCTCGGGCACGGAACGGCTGAGCGTCCAGACCTGGTGCTCACCGGGTGCCGCGAAGATCGCCAGACCGTCCTCGGCGTACGTCAGGTCGATCTCGGCGAGCGCCCGGTCCAGTTCGCGGGACACCTCCGCGCGCCGGTCACGGCTGACCGCCGGATCCTCCTCCAGCTGTTTCTTGGCCGCGGCGACCGCGTTGCGCAGCCGGACGCGGTCCTGCGCGTTGTCCGGCTCGCGGCGGTGCGTCGGCGTCAGTACGGACACGGCCGGATACGGGCGGGGGCGCCGCAGTCCGGCGAGGGTGGCGGGACTCAGATCGTGCTCCATGTCAGCACGATATGCTCCACGGGTATATAAGGCATATCGGGCATTCGGTGCGGGCCGCCGCTCGGTCGGACCCGTCGCCGCTCAGTCGGCCCCGGCGCCGGTGGACTCGGGACCGCAGGAGCTGCCGTCGGGCGGCAGGGAGCCGTACAGCAGGAAGTCGTCGACCTTGCGGTGCACACACTTGGACGACGCGTAGCCGGTGTGTCCCTCGCCCCGGTTGTCCAGGACCACGGCGGAGGGGCCGAGCCGGTCGGCCGTCTCCGTCGTCCAGCGGTACGGCGTGGCCGGGTCGCCGCGGGTGCCGACCAGGAGCATTTTCGCCGTGTCGAGGTCCTTCACGTCGTCCCGGATGTAGTCCGTTCCCCTGGGCCGGCCGTAGCACATGAGCACCTGGGTGAGCCGGTACCGGCCGAAGACCGGCGAGACGTCCTCGTACCGTGCGCGCAGCCGGTCGAGGGACGCGGTGACCTGGGCGGCGGTGGGACGGTCGGGGTCGTCGGCGCAGTTGATCGCCATCAGGGCGGCGGGAAGGTTGTCCATGGGGACGTCCTCCTCGTCGGTGAGGCCGGCCGTCCTGTCGCCCCGGACCGGTGCCTGGACCGGTGCCTGGACCGGTGTCCGGACCGGGAAGGTGACGCCGCCCGACGAGAAGCCCTCCAGGCCGCGGGTGTCGCCGTCCCCGAGCAACTGCGCGAGTGCCCGCTCCAGCGAGGGCCACAACTCCCGGCTGTACAGGGCCTGGCCGATCGCGCCGACCATGTCCTGCCCGGTGAAGGGCTCGCCGAAGGCCGACGGCACCGGGTCGGAGTCGAGGGAGGCGACGAGCCGCTCGACCTGGTCCCGGGCGTCCCGGGCGTCCTGGCCGAACGGGCAGGCGATGTCCTCGACGCACCAGTCGAGGAAGTTCTCCAGCGCGGTCTGCTGCCCCCGCGCCCCGGCCAGCCCCTGTTCGGCCAGCGGTTCCGTCAGCGTGTCCACGCCGTCCAGGACCATCCGGCCGACCTTGTCGGGGAACCGCGCCGCGTAGACCGCCCCCAGCCGGGTCCCGTACGAGAAGCCCAGGTAGTTGAGCCGGTCGTCGCCGAGTGCCCGGCGCATCACGTCCATGTCGCGTGCCGCGTCGACCGTGCCTATGTGGGTCAGTACGGGGCCGGAGTACTTGGCGCACTCGGACGCCGCGTCCCGCAGCCGCTTCAGCACGTCCTCGGGGTCGCTCATCCCCCCGTCCCCGTCGGTCGCCTCCATGATCTTCAGGGTGGCCGGACCGCAGGAGACCGGGGAGGACCGGCCGACGCCGCGGGGGTCGAAGGTCACCACGTCGTAGCCGTTGGTGAGGTGCATGAACTCCTTGCCGCCCGCGGCGAGTTCATTGATGCCGGAGCCGCCTGGCCCGCCGAAGTTCAGCAGGACCGAGCCCCGTGAGTCGCCGGTCGCCCGGTACCGGGCGAGGGCCACGTCGAGGGTCCCGCCCCGGGGGCGCGCGTAGTCGAGGGGGACGGTGACCTTGCCGCACTGCAGGTCCTTCGGCATGTCCGTGCCCTCGCACGCCGTCCACTTGATCCGCTGGTCGTAGAACCGGGACAGCCCGGATCCGGCGTCCCGCGTGGTCGCGGTGGTCGCGGTGACCGCGCCGTTCGCGGCGGCAGGCAGTCCCGCGCCCAGCAGGGCCAGGCCGAGCGCTCCGGTGACCGCGCAGCGCCGGACCGAGGGCCGAGTCTCCAGCTTGGCCTGCATCGATGCCTCCAGGGCGCCCCGTCGCGGACCGGTGGTCGGCGCCCTCGCTCACCATAAGCGGGCCGCGCACCCGGCGCCTCCGGGCGGCATCGCACCGGACGGTGCGCCGCTTGTTCGATGAACCGCCCACTCGATGGGGTGAAAGACCGATAAGCCATAACTCGGATGGTGCGCCCGCGTTTTAGACGGTGCGGGCGACTGCCCGCGACCATGTCTGGAAGGCAGGGAGCCTCATGAGAAGGGTTACCCGAAACGGTGTGCTCGCCGTCGCCGCCTCAGGCGCGCTGGCCGTGACGATGCCGGCGTACGCGGCGTTCGCGTCCGACGGGGCGGGCGCCGAGGGATCAGCGGCCGGTTCCCCCGGGCTGATCTCCGGCAACACCGTCCAGCTCCCGGTGGACGTGCCGGTCGCCGTGTGCGGCAACACCGTGAACGTGGTGGGGCTCCTCAACCCGGCCGCGGGCAACGGCTGCGCCAACACCGGGGAGACGGACGTGTCGCACCACGGGTCGGAAGCTTCGGGCGACACGTCCGACAGCCCGTCCGGGGGTGCGTCGGAGGCTGCGTCGGGCGGCGCGTCCGCCGAGGGAAGCGGAAAGGATTCGCCCGGCGTGCTCTCCGGCAACGGGGTACAGCTGCCCGTGCACCTCCCGGTGAACGTCAGCGGCAACAGCGTCAACGTGGTCGGCATCGGCAACCCGGCCGTCGGCAACGAGTCGACGAACG
Organism: Streptomyces sp. NPDC111628; assembly: GCF_055635195.1. Taxonomy (NCBI): domain Bacteria; kingdom Bacillati; phylum Actinomycetota; class Actinomycetes; order Kitasatosporales; family Streptomycetaceae; genus Streptomyces; species Streptomyces sp. NPDC111628. The sequence goes on from NZ_JBVKBZ010000002.1 coordinate 978,468, forward strand.
GCTCCGGTGACCACCCGGAGCCCGTACGGCCCCCGGCGGAGCCGGAGCCGTCCGCCCCCGAGGAGGAGCGCGCCGGGCCCGGACCGGCCCCGCACGCCGACCCGCCCCGGGAAGAGGTGTCCCTCGCCCACACCGGGACGGACCGCACCCTGCCCACCCTCGCGGGCGGCGCCGCGCTCGTGCTGGGCGGCACCGTCCTCTACCGGCGCTTCCGGCCGGGCTCCGGGCACTGACCGCGCCGACCGGGGCATCCGCCGTCAGGGCGGGTGCCCCGGCTCAGGTGCGTCCCGCGTGGAAGCGCCGGTGCAGGGCGTGGATCTCCCGGGTGAGTTGCGGCACCGGGCCCTCCACGGTCACGCCGGGCGCCACCTCCCGCACCGGGAGCGGCCGCACCGGCGCGGCCGGTACGCCCAACTCCTCCAGCCAGCCCACCAGTTGCTCCGACGAGGCGACGTACACGATGCGTCCCAGGCCCACCCACGCGTGTGCGGCCGCGCACATCGGGCAGTGCTCGCCGGACGTGTACACCGTGGCCGCGGCCCGTTCCCCGGGAGTCAGGCGGGCGGCGGACCAGCGGGCGAGCTCGAACTCCGGGTGACGGGTCCGGTCGCCGGAGGCCACCCGGTTGTGGTCCTCGGCCAGCACCGTACCGTCGCCGCCCACCAGCACCGACCCGAACGGCTCGTCGCCGGCCTCCAGCGCCTCGGCCGCCAGCTCCACACAACGGCGCAGGTGTGGCAGTTCGGCGTCCTTCACGACCATGGCGCACCACCCTCCTCGTGACGTGATCCTTCCCGGCCAGCCTATGTGCCCCCGACCCGACCATCTTGCTATCCATCATCGCTGGCGTTAGAGTCTCTAACAGAAGCAAGTGACCATAGCGATTCGAGGCAAGAGGAGCGCCATGTCCGCCGCCACCCCGCAGCAGCCCGCCCCGCACGTCGTCCTGGGATCCGGTCCCGCCGGCACCGCGCTCGCTCGTGAGCTGGTGCGCAGGGGTCACCCGGTCCGCCTGGTGGACCGCAGGGCCGCCGGTCCCGCCATCGAAGGAGTCGAGCGGATCCCCGCCGACGTGAGCACGGCCGACGGAGCCCGCACCGCCATACGCGACGCGGCCGTCGTGTACCACTGCGTCAACGTCGCCTACCACCTCCAGGTCGAGGTGATGCCCCGGGTTCAGGAGGCCGTCCTGGCCGCAGTCGAGGCGAGCGGCGCCCGGCTGGTGGTGCTCGACACGCTGTACCCGTACGGCGAGACCGGGGGAGCGGTGATGACCGAGGACAGCCCCTGGAAGGCCACCAGTCGCAAGGGACGGATGCGTGCCGAGCTGGACGAGCGGTACCTCGCCGCCCACCGGTCCGGCCGGGCCCGCGTGGTCCTCGGCCGCAGCGCCGACTTCTTCGGGCCCGGCGTGCTCAACTCGTCCCTGGGCGCGGCCGTCTTCCCCGGCGCCCTCACCGGCGGGGACGTCGTGGCCATGGGGAACATCGATCTGCCGCACAGCTACACCGCCATCGAGGACGTGGCGGCCGCTCTCGCCACCCTCGGCGAGCGTCCCGACGGGGACGGTCGCGTCTGGCACCTGCCGACCGCGCCCGCCGTCAGCACGCGCGAGATCCACGCACTGATCGAGAAGCGCGTGGGCCGCCCGCTGAACGTCGTGGTACTGGAACGGCCCCGCCCCTACGGCCCCTTCGACGAACTGCTGATGGCCGAGTACGAGGAGATGTTCTACCAGCACACGGAGCCGCAGATCATGGACTCCGGTGCCTTCGAGCGGTTCTTCGGGGCGGCTCCGACGCCGCTGGCGGACGCCGTGGACGCGACCGTCACCTGGTACGAGGCATGGCTCCGCAGCCGGTGACGGTCGGGCCCTCAACGGCCCGGTCGTGACCGGGACCGGTCCAGTGCGGCCACGCCGACCGCGGCCAGGCCGATCTGGATGAGCCACTCGACCCAGTCGACGCCGTCCGTGTCGGCCACGTCGAACGCCGAGGCGACCCACGAACCGACGAGCGCGGCCACGATGCCGACCAGGATCGTCCACAGGACGCCGATGCGCTGCCGGCCGGGGACGACCAGCCGGCCCAGCACACCGATGACGACGCCGATGACGATGGCGCTGACAATGCCGTCGATCTCCATCTCCACCCCTCTTCCCGAGACCCCCGCAGACCCCCGCAGTGATGCGTCTGCCCGCTGCGCGCGGGTGCAGTCCGTCGGGCCGGCGGCGATGGCACGGGCGACGGGCCGGCCCGCGGGTGCGGGACCGGCCCGTGCCGTTTCCTTCCGGTGCGTCTAGGGCCTGCGTGGGGCGCTCCGCGCCGCCGTACCGGCGCAGACCATGCCCAGGAGCAGGGCCAGGGCGCCGATGACGATGTTGTTCCAGATGACACCGGCGTCCGGACTCGAGCCCACGATCCAGGGCGAAATGATCATCCAGACTCCGATCGCGCACATGGCCCAGCTGAGGCCGTACATGCGCTCCGGGGCGCGGGTGAACCCGAGGGCCAGCAGACCGATCGCGATGCCCACGATCAGATTGTGGGCCACCAGTGAGGGCTGGCTGGTGGTGAAGTGGAGTATCCACGGGGACACGGCACAGTAGAGGCCGAGCAGGAACACCGGGCCGTCCACGAGTGCCACGTCGCGACCACCGAGCACGCGCGCGTAGCGCGCCTGCATTTCCGGGGCGTCCGGGTGGCTGGTGATGTCACCTCGGGGGTGCGAGACGTTGGCCATGAGTCGTCTCCTTTGACTTGCAGGGCCGACCGCTTCGGATGCGGTGTGCGGTAGCGCCGCATAAGTGCATTCTGCTCTTATTTCTCCCTTATGTGTAGTGGTGCCAGGGCAGGGATCTCCCGATGGTGCGCGCGTCGCAGGTGGGCCGGGAGCTGCCGGTCCGCAGTGTCACGCCCATGTGAAATCCGGGGCCGGGTGGTGAGACCGGGCCGGTCCTCCTTGACCGTTCTCGGCGGCGGCTGCCACGATCCAAGGCATGACAATGCGACCGGATCTCACGCGGCGACGCCACGTCGACCTCGCGCGCGTCTCCAGCGCCTCCTGTCGCACCGCGGTCTGATCCCGCCGATCCGCCGATCCGCCGATCCGCCGATCCGCCGATCCGCCGATCCGCCGATCCGTCGCATCGTCCGCACGCCGCCGCATCGGCCGGTGCCGCCCTGCGCGTGACCCTCCACTCGCCCGAACGTGACGCTCCCCGCCGTCCCGACCCGGCCGCGACGCCCACCCGTTGCCGGGCGTCCCGCCGCGTCCGCCTTCCCGAAAAGAGACCCGATGGCCACCGTCCTGTCCGTCTCCGGCAGTCCCTCCGCCTCCTCGCGCACCAACCGGCTGCTGCGCCACCTCGACGACCGGCTGACCGCCCAGGGACACGAGGTGATCCCGCTCGACGTCCGCGCCCTCCCCGCACAGGCGCTGCTCGGCGCGGACCTCGGGCACCCCGCGATCACCGAGGCCGCCGAACTGTTCGCCCGTGCCGACGGCGTCGTCGTCGGCACGCCCGTCTACAAGGCGTCGTACTCCGGCGTTCTGAAGGCCCTGCTCGACCTCCTCCCGCAGTACGGGCTCACCGGCAAGACGGTGCTGCCGCTCGCCACCGGGGGATCCACCGCCCATGTCCTGGCGATCGACTACGCGCTGCGCCCGGTGCTGAACTCCATGGGCGCGGCGCACGTCGTGCAGGGCTGGTTCACCCTGGACCGCGACATCACGACGCACGAGGACGGCACGGTCACCGTAGCCCCGGGCGCCGCGGAGGCCCTCGCCCAGGTGGTCGACCAGTTCTCGGCCGCCCTGGCCGGACGTCCGGCCGCCCCCCGGCCGGCCTCCCCCGCGCTGGCCGCGGCAAGTTGAACTGGTCTACACCCTTGACTGGTACAGACCAAAGCGGTTGAGTGTGCCTCCACACCCCCCTCCACGGCCGCCCCCACGCCGTGGCCGGTCCGACCGGCACGTGCGCACAGGTTCCGCGCCCCACCCTGCCCCTGTACGGGAGCGGCCGTGCTCCGCAGAAGGAGACAGACCTGTGTCGAGGCGCCGTATATCCGCCGTGCTGACCGCGCTCGCCCTCGCCGGCGCAGTGCCGTTGCTCATGCCCGCCAACGAGGCCTCCGCCGCCTCGTGTTCGAGCTATCCCGCCTGGTCGGCCGACGCGAACTACAACACCGGCGACATCGTCCGCTACACCGACGGCAAGGCCTACGTCGCCGAGCACGCCAATCCGGGCTACGACCCGCTCATCAGCACCTGGTACTGGAACCCGTACGCCTGTGACGGCGGTTCGCAGACGCCGGTCGGCAACTTCGTGGTCAGCGAGGCCCAGTTCAACCAGATGTTCCCGGGCCGGAACTCCTTCTACACCTACAGCGGCCTCACCGCCGCGCTCAGCGCCTACCCCGGCTTCGCCAACACCGGCAGCGACACCACCAAGAAGCAGGAGGCCGCGGCCTTCCTCGCCAACGTCGGCCACGAGACCGGCGGCCTGGTGCACATCGTCGAGCAGAACACCGCCAACTACCCCCACTACTGCGACACAAGCCGGCCCTACGGCTGTCCGGCAGGAAACGCCGCCTACTACGGGCGCGGCCCGATGCAGCTCAGCTGGAACTACAACTACAAGGCCGCGGGCGACGCGCTCGGCATCGACCTGCTGGGCAACCCCTGGCTGGTGCAGAACGACTCGGCCGTCGCCTGGAAGACCGCCCTGTGGTACTGGAACACCCAGTCCGGGCCCGGCAGCATGACCGGGCACAACGCCATGGTCAACGGCGCCGGCTTCGGCCAGACCATCCGCTCCATCAACGGCGCCGTCGAGTGCGACGGCAAGAACCCCGCCCAGGTCCAGAGCCGCGTCACCAAGTACCAGCAGTTCAGTCAGATCCTCGGCGTCTCCCCGGGCGGCAACCTCTACTGCTGACCCGCGACGGGTGTGCGAAACTCCGCCGATGACCTCGGAAACGATCACCGCGGAGTCCTCCGGCACCTGGCACCTCGGCGACCTGCCCGTCCGCCTGTCGGCTTCGGCGCGATGCGGCTGACGGGCAGTGCCGCCTTCCACCTCGGCACCCCGAGCGACCGCGAACGCTCCCTCGCCGTACTGCGCCGGGCCGTCGAACTCGGCGTCAACCACATCGACACCGCCGCCTTCTACTTCTCCTCCCTGCGCTCCGCCAACGAACTGATCAACAGCGCGCTCGCGCCCTACGCCGACGACCTGGTCGTCGCCACCAAGGTCGGCCCGTACCGCGACTGGTCGGGGGAGTGGGGCACCTCCGCCCGCCCCGAGGACCTGCGCGCCCATGTCGAGGAGAACCTGCGCCAGCTCGGCCGCGACCACCTCGACGTCGTCTACCTGCGCCGCATGCGCCAGGACTCGGTCGCCGAGCACTTCGGCGCCCTGGCCGAACTGCGCGAGGCGGGACTGATCCGCCACCTCGGCCTCTCCGGCGTGGAGCCCCGGCACCTCGCCGAGGCGCAGGCCATCGCCCCGGTGGTGAGCGTCCAGAACCGGTACGGACTCGGCTTCCACGACCCCGCCACCGACGCGCTCCTCGCCCAGTGCCGCGCCCAGGGCATCGCCTTCGTGCCGTTCTACGCCATCGCGGGCGAGGCCGGGCCGCGGGGTGCCGGCACCGCCCACGAGGAGGAGGTGCGTGCGGTGGCCCGGGCGCACGGGGCGAGCCCCGCGCAGGTCAGGATCGCCTGGACCCTGCACCAGGGCCCGCACGTGCTGGCCGTCCCCGGCACCGGCGACCCGGGCCACCTCGTCGAGAACGTCGCCGCGGGCGCCCTGCGCCTCACCGACGCGGACCTGGCGCGGCTCGACGCAGTGCGCACGGGCTGACGTCCGCCGCACGGTCCCCGATCCCGGGGGCGGGGACTTGGCGTCCAGGGAGTTTTACGTATAACCTCTCCCGTCAATCGCCCGTCCCGGAAGGTGCCGATGACACGCATCGCCCTGGTCGCCCTCGTCGTCGACGACTACGACGAGGCGATCCGCTTCTACACCGAGGCCCTAGGCTTCCGCCTCGCCGAGGACACGCCACGCCCCGACGGCTCCCGCTGGGTCGTCGTCGAGCCCGGTGACCCGGGCCGGGGCGCCGCCCTGCTGCTGGCCCGCGCCAAGGGCGAGGCGCAGCGGGCCCGGGTCGGCGACCAGACGGGCGGGCGCGTCGGGTTCTTCCTGTACACCGACGACTTCGCCCGCGACCACGCCCGCATGACCGCGGCCGGCGTGACCTTCCTGGAGGAGCCCCGGCACGAGCCCTACGGCTCGGTCGCCGTCTTCCAGGACCTGTACGGCAACCGCTGGGACCTGCTCCAGCCCGCAGCTCCCTGATCGTCCCCCCCCCCAGAATCGCCGAGGAACCACCGCACATGTCATCTACGCGCATAGACACCGAGACTCTCCGCCGCCTTCCCAAGGCGGTTCTGCACGACCACCTCGACGGCGGTCTGCGCCCGGCGACCGTCGTCGAGCTGGCCGAGAGCGTCGGCCACACCCTGCCCACCACCGACCCCGACGAGCTGGCCGCCTGGTACTACGAGGCCGCCAACTCCGGCGACCTGGTGCGCTACATCGCCACCTTCGAGCACACCCTCGCCGTGATGCAGAACCGGGAGGGGCTGCTGCGCACCGCCGAGGAGTACGTCCTCGACCTCGCCGCCGACGGTGTCGTCTACGGCGAGGTCCGCTACGCACCCGAGCTGAACACCAGGGGCGGGCTGTCGATGCGGGAGGTCGTGGAGACCGTCCAGGAGGGTCTCCACGCCGGCATGGCCAAGGCCGCCGCCGCCGGGACGCCCGTCCGGGTCGGCACCCTGCTCTGCGGCATGCGGATGTTCGACCGGGTCCGCGAGGCCGCCGACCTCGCCGTCGCCTTCCGGGACGCCGGGGTCGTCGGCTTCGACATCGCCGGCGCCGAGGACGGCTTCCCGCCCGCCGACCACCTCGACGCCTTCGCGCACCTGCGCCGCGAGAACGTGCCCTTCACCATCCACGCCGGGGAGGCGCACGGGCTGCCCAGCATCCACCAGGCCCTCCAGGTGTGCGGCGCCCAGCGCATCGGCCACGGCGTGCGCCTCACCGACGACATCCCCGACCTCGCGGCCGGAAAGCTCGGCCGGCTCGCCGCCTGGGTGCGCGACCGCCGCATCGCCCTGGAGATGTGCCCGACCTCCAACCTCCAGACCGGTGCCGCCACCTCCATCGCCGAGCACCCGATCACCGCGCTGAAGGACCTCGGCTTCCGCGTCACCCTCAACACCGACAACCGCCTCGTCTCCGGCACGACGATGACGCGCGAGATGTCCCTGCTGGTGGAGCAGGCGGGCTGGGGCGTCGAGGACCTGCGCACGGTCACCGTGAACGCCCTCAAGAGCGCCTTCCTCCCCTTGGACGAGCGCAACGCCCTCATCCGGGACGTGGTCCTGCCGGGCTACGCGTCCGCGCTCTGAACGAGCCCGCGCACATAGGCGGCCTGTCCGACGTGCTGGAGATCGTCGGACAGGACGCTGACCAGCCGCACGGCGAGTGTGACCGGCGGGTCCCAGTTGTCGTCGACGACCCGCTCCAGGTCCTTCGCGGTCAGGGAGCGCAGGGCCGTGAGCGTCTGCTCGTGCACCGCGTCGTAGTAGCCGGTCAGCAGCTCGCCCGAGTCGACCCGCACCTTCGCGACCTCGGCGGTGCTGTGGCCGTACCCGGTGTCGTGGCGGGGCAGCCCGAGGCCGAAGCGTTTCTCCCACTCCCCGGAGAGCCACACCTGGTCGAGCCCGAAGGCGTCGGCGACGTGGTCGTCCTGGACGCGGGTGAGATGCCAGACCAGCCAGGCGACGGAGTTGGCGTCGGCGGCGGGGCGGGCGTTCAGGCCGTCGGGGTCCAGGCCCTCGACGGCGGCGTGGACTTCTTCCTGGATACGGCCGTAGCCCTCGATGAGGATGTCCTTCGCATGCATACGTCCACCATCGCGCAGTCCGCCCTCACGCGCCCCCCGTTCACGCGCTTCCCGTCTCCAGCAACCCCATCAGCGCCCGCGCCGCCGGGCTGGTCGCCTGCGCGGACGGGAGCAGCGCGATGGTCTCGTACTCCGTGCCGTCGGCGTCCTTGAGCGGCAGTGAGGTGAGGGCGGCCCGCTTGTGGCGGAAGTGCCGCGGCACCACCGCGATGCCGAGGTTCTCGTCGATCAGGTCGAGCAGCCCGTGCACGTCGTTCACCTCCAGCGGCACGGTCCGCCGCACGCCCGCCGCGGCGAAGACGGCGTCGGTGACGCGGCGTGGACCCCAGTCCGGGTGGAAGTCGACGAACACCTCGTCGGCCAGGTCGTGCGGGGTGAGCACCGCGCCGTCCGCCGCCAGCCGGTGGTCCGGGTGGCACAGCACCGTCATCGGCTCGCCCGCCAGCGAGACCGAGCGCAGCTGGTCCGTGTCCGCCTCGGTGCGGTAGGCGAAGGCCAGGTCGAGCCGCCCCGCCGCGACCTCCTCGGCCAGCTCCCCGGAGCCCGCCTGCCGCAGCCGGATCTCCACGTCCGGGTGGCTGCGCCGGAACGCGGCCAGCAGCCGGGCCACCGGCACCCCGGCGATGCACTGCTCGGCGCCCAGTGACAGCGTCCCGCGCAGCACGCCCTGCACCGCGGCGACCGCCTCGTGCGCCGAGCGCACCTGGGCGAGGATCCGCCGCGCCTCCTCCAGCAGCGCCCGCCCGGCCTCCGTCAGCGTCACCCGGCGGGTGGTGCGCACGAACAGCGGTGCCCGCAGCTCCCGCTCCAGCGCCCGGATCGACGCCGACAGCCCGGACTGGGACACCAGCAGCCGTTCCGCCGCGCGGGTGAAGTGCTGGTCCTCGGCGACCGCCACGAAATGCTGGAGATGACGCAGTTCCATGACTCAGAAGCCTAACCGCGCAATCCCATCGGATTCTTCTGTTGGACCACTGCACGCAGGTCACGCGAGAGTGGAGGACGGTTCCACCCAAGCCCCGTACCTCGGGGGCCAACCCCTCTGGAGTCGCGTTGTACACCGCACACCCCGACCGCTACGCGGAGATGCCCTACCGGCGCACCGGACGCAGCGGCCTGAAGCTCCCCGCGCTCTCGCTCGGCCTGTGGCACAACTTCGGCCCGGACCGCCCCGTCGAGACCCAGCGCGCCATCCTGCGCCGCGCCTTCGACCTCGGCGTCACCCACTTCGACCTCGCCAACAACTACGGGCCGCCGCCCGGCTCGGCCGAGTCCGCGCTCGGCGAGGCCCTCAAGGCCGACTTCGCGCCGTACCGCGACGAGCTGGTGATCTCCACCAAGGCCGGCTACCTGATGTGGCCCGGACCGTACGGCGAGTGGGGCTCGCGCAAGTCCTTGCTGTCGTCCCTGGACCAGAGCCTGTCCCGGATGGGCCTGGAGTACGTCGACATCTTCTACTCGCACCGCCCCGACCCGGACACTCCGCTGGAGGAGACGATGGGCGCCCTGCACACGGCGGTGCAGCAGGGCAAGGCGCTCTACGTCGGCGTCTCCAACTACTCGCCGGAGCAGACCCGCGAGGCCGCCCGCATCCTGGCGGAGCTGGGCACCCCGCTGCTGATCCACCAGCCGCGCTACTCCATGCTCGACCGGCGCCCCGAGACCAGCGGCCTGCTGGACGCCCTCGACGAGCTGGAAGTCGGCTCCATCGCCTACTCCCCGCTGGAGCAGGGCCTGCTGACCGGCCGCTACCTGAACGGCATCCCGGAGGACTCGCGGGCCGCGAGCGACAGCCCCTTCCTGAACTCCGACGCGGTCACCGAGGAACTCGTCGGCAAGCTGCGCGCCCTGAACGAGATCGCCGGGTCCCGCGGCCAGTCGCTGGCCCAGACGGCGCTGGCCTGGGTGCTGCGGCAGGGCAGGGTGACCTCGGCGCTGGTCGGCGCGAGCAGCCCGCGGCAGCTGGAGGACAGCGTCGCGGCCATCGGAAACCTGGACTTCGACGCCGACGAACTGGCCCGCATCGACAAGATCGTCCAGGGCTAGGCGGCGACCGGGCGGGACGTGCACGGCGGTTCCGGAGGCGTACGGCGCCTGCGGAACCGCCGTCGTGTGTGTGCGTCCCCGGTGCTCACGCCCCGGCGGGCACCCGGTCCAGGAAGCCGAAGACCGAGCGGATGCGGTCCTCGCCGTCCAGGGTGATCACGTCGAACCCGGCCACCGGCGCCCGGCCTTCCTCGGCGTCGCTCACCAGCTCCCAGGAGAAGCGCGCCGTGTCGTGGTGCCCGTCGACGGCGCCCGACAGCCGGAAGGAGAAGCCGGGGAACTGCTCGTGCGCCGCCCCGATCACGGCGGCGATCTGCTCGTGGCCGCGCACGTCGGCCAGGGGGTCGGTGTAGCCGCCGTCCTCCGTCCAGGCCGCGGCGACCGCCTTGGCCACCGCGTCCGGGCTCGCGTTCCAGGCCTCGAGGTAGCGGGCGACGGCGTCCTCGTAACGGCGGGTGGGTGCGGACATGGCGATCAGCCTCCAATGAGGTGGGTGTGCTGGTCAGGGACCGGGTCCCGGTCTCGGTGACCCGGTACGACCACCCTGCCCGCGCCCGCCGGCACCGTCGATTACCCGCGGGGTCATGGCACCCGGCGTGGCGGCGGCGCGGCATTTCGGCCAACCGGCGCCGCGAATATGCCAGGAGACTGGCCGGAAATTCATGGTGACAGTGGTTCAGTAGTGAACATACTCACCACTAGGGCCTTTCACACCATGCGACAGCGCCCTCACGCACAGCACACGAGCCGCACGGACGTCATGCCGGACCGGCAGACGGGCTGAGTGACGGGGGAGGGTCGCAGTGCACGACGAGTTCCTGTGCCATGTCACCGCCTACGGTGTCTGTGACGGTCGGCGCATCGGCGTCCCCCTGGGCACCTACCGGGCTCCCACCCTCGCGCTCGCCCTGTGGTGGCTGCGCGACCGGGCGATGTGGATCGCCGAGCGGCTGGACCCGCAGCCCGACACCCCCCACTTACCGCGCGGCGCCCTGACTCCCGTCGCCGACGACGCGCCCGACGTGCCGCTCAGGCTGCGCGCCTGGTGCGCCGACGACGTACAGCAGGAGCTGGTCGCCGACGAGTTGGCCGCGGGGAATCTGGTACGCCTCGCGACCAGTGACGAGACCACCGAGTACGAACTGATGGCCGAGTCCGTGGACGCGCTGCGGATGCAGCGGGCCGCGCCGCCCCTGGTCGTCCCCGTCGCCTGAACCTCGCCCCCCGGACCGGCACCCGTCAGAGCCGGACCCGGCGGGACCGCCCGCCCAGCCACCGTGCGAGCAACGCGCCCAGGAACCCGGCGACCAGCCCCCACAGCAGCGCGAGACCCACCGCACCCCACAGACGCGGCCGCAGGAACACCTGCCCGGCCAGCCCGCCGCCCAGGTCGCCGATGCCGAGCACCGACAGCCCGTAGTGGGCGGAGACCCGGCCGACCAGGCCGATCATGAGGACGGTGAGCGCCAGGGCGACGGCCAGGCGCACGGCGTGCAGCCAGGCGGGCAGCCGGGCCGGGCAGCGGGACGCCATGAGGAAACCGGCCGACAGGACCAGGACCGCCGCGGCGACCAGGAGCCACCACATCCGCCCGTCGTGCTCGGCGAGCGTGCCCACGTTCACGGTCGAGACGTCCGGCGTGCGCAGCACCTCGTCGAGCACCTGCGGCATCGGGAGCCCGAACGGCCCCTCCACCCGCCCGTTCCAGGTGGCCCCGAGCCCGATCGTCAGCGCGGGCCAGGCCAGGTTCGGCAGCCCGAGCAGCAGCACGGCGAAGGTGTCCGCCGGACGGTCCCGCGTCGCGGCGACGACCAGCGCGACGACGGCCCCGATCACCACGTACGCCAGCAGCAGCGCGACCATCGCATACGCGGCGGGCCGCACCGAGGTCCGCAGCCGCAGCAGCCGCCCGGGCAGCGGCGCCCGGTGCGAGACCAGCAGGGCGAGGACGAGTACCCCCGCCAGCCACAGCAGCCCGAAGAGGACGGTCAGCGGCACGTCCGTGGTGAAACCGACCGTCGGACGCACGCCGAACAGGTCGCCGAGGTCACTCAGCAGCCCCTCACCGAGGGAGACCTCGAACGTCTGCCGCGCCGCGAACCCCGCCCCGAGGAGGGCGAGCAGCCACAGGACCGCGATCCGCCCCGCCCATCCGGCCAGTTCCCGCGCGCCCGCGACGGCCCGGTGGCGCAGCGGCCGCAGGAAGCCCCGGGCGATCACCAGGGCACCGGTCAGGGTGACGGACAGCGGCATCACGGTCAGACCCGCGTCGGTGGTCGCCAGCTCACCCGCGTCGCCGGACATCTCCACCGCACCGCCCACGGACGTGACGACGGTCGCCACGACCACCCGGGGAAAGGCGCGGTCGGGCAGGTCCGCGGCACCGGCCGCCCACAGCCCGAGCGCCGCCACGCCCCCCATGGCGACCAGCCCGGCCAGTACCGTACCCAGGGCCTGCGCCCAGCCGTGCCGGGCGACCGCCCGGCCAGGAGATCCGGGAGGCCCCGGAGGTCCGGGGGAGCCGGGAGGCCCGGGAGGTACGGGTGGTACTGCGGGGGTTTGCGGACTCACGCTGCCACGCTAAGCAGCCCCCGCCGGGCACGCCCGCCGACAGGTCCGTACGCGTCGGACGGCGGGTCCGGCTCCGGCCACGGACCGGCCGGCGTTCAGACCACCCGCACGACCAGGGCATAGTCGCCGAGGCCCAGCAGACGGTCGGGCGGCAGCTCGCCGCGGGTGGTGAAGAGCGCGAGGAGGCGGGCGCTCAGGGTGTCGAACGCGACGTCCAGCACCGTGCCCCGCTCGGTTCCCGTCTCGGTGAGGATCCGGCGGCCCAGCAGGTCGTGGTGGGGTGGCACCGGTTCGGCGGTCGCGGACCGTACCCGCACCGCGCCAGGTCCGACGCTGTGCACGGCGTCCCAGGGCAGCACCGACTCCCGCCGGAACCGGCCGCCGCGCCACCGGACATGGCTGACGGAGCCGGAGACGACGTCGACGTCCAGGGACGTCACGGCGCCGAGCGGCGCGGTGCCCTCCTGCGGTACCACCGGCAGCCCGCACACCTCCGTGAACAGCATCACGGCAGCGACCCCTGCCACGGCCCGGGCACACCGCCGACCAGGGCGGTGAAGCCGGGCAGGTCGTCCGCGACGTGCCGGACCACGCCGTCGGGAAGCACCAGGGCCCGGCCGGTGACGGTGAGCGTCCGGCCGCGCGGCACGTACACCCGGCGCCGGTGCCGGGTGGGGCCCGGCACGAACCGCCGGCTCGCCGCCACCCGGAAGCCGACCACCCGGCCGCCGGTGCCGCCCTCCACCACGACGTCGAGCACCGTGCCGATCTCCGCCCCCGCCTCGGTCAGCACCCTCGCCCCCCGCAACCGGGCCCGGAGGTTCTGCTGGTGCGCCGTCATCGCCGCCGCGTTCACCAGGCCACGCCGGTCCCGGATCATCACCGCGTCATGGCCCAGCGCGTACACGGCCGACCACGGCAGGCCCTCCTTGAGCGGGCCGGACAGCAGGCCCCGTCCCGTCAGGGTGAAACCGGTGATCCGCTCCGCGTCGGCGTCGCATACGGTGTCCTTCACATGGGCGACGGCATCGCCGCCGAGGGTGACCACCGGCCGGGTGGTGAGGCTTCGCGCGGCCATCAGTTCGTCCATCGCACACCCTTCCCCCGTCCCGATCGCACACCTTCTCGCCCCCACGGGTTCCCCGGACCACTGTGACGATGCCCGCACTGCGAAGAGACGTGGACTGCGACGCGCGGCTCGGGGTACGAGGACAGGTGCAGCAGCGTCCGGCCAGTCCGGCTTCCGAGAGAGAAACGCATGACCGAGTACCTGGACGGGGCAGTGATACCGACTGGTTTCGACGTACCCGTTGAACCGCTGAGGCGGGCGGCACACTACTCCGGTGAGCCGGGATGCATAGCGCAGGCGCGTTCCTTCGCCTCGCTCTTCCTCGACCAGCTGAGGACCGAGTGGTGCGCCACGATCGGCCCCCGCGCCGACGGTGCGGTGCTCCTCGTGGTGAGCGAGCTGGTCACCAACGCGGACCGGCACAGCAGGGGGCCGTACATCCTGGAGCTGGAGGGCACGGGCAGCTCGGTCGCGGTGACCGTCTACGACAGCAGCGGCGCCGTGCCGGAGCGCTTCGCCAGGGACCCCGAGCGCGTCGGCGGCCACGGCCTGGAGATCGTGCACGCCCTGGTGGAGACGGTCGTCGTCGAACTCGTCCCGGTCGGCAAGCGGGTACGCGCGGTGGTGCCCCTCACCGAAGGGTGAAGGACACCGTCGCCACCGCGGGGCCTGGGCTCAGGCGCAGCCGAGCTCGCCCAGCATGCCCTCGCGCAGCCGGGTGATGATCCGCTTGATCAGCCGGGAGACGTGCATCTGCGAGCAGCCGAGCCGTTCGCCGATCTCCGCCTGGGTGGCCTCCTCCACGAACCGCAGATGGATGATCTGCCGGTCGCGCTCGCTCAGCTCGGCCATCAGCGGGGCCAGCGAGTGGAAGTCCTCGACGAGCCGCAGCCCGTCCTCCTCCACACCGATGAAGTCGGCCAGCACCGACTCGCCGTGCTCGGGTCCGTCACCGGTCAGCGCGGCGTCCAGCGAGGAGGAGTTGTAGCCGTTGGACGCGATCTGGCCCTCGATCACCTGGTCCTCGCCGATGTTCATCAGCGTGGCGAGTTCGGCGACCGTGGGCTCGCGGTCCAGGCGGGTGGAGAGCTCCTCGCGGGCCCTGGCCAGCTCCACACGCAGCTCCTGGAGCCGGCGCGGGACGTGCACCGCCCAGGTGGTGTCCCGGAAGAAGCGCTTGATCTCGCCGACGATGTAGGGCAGCGCGAAGGACGTGAACTCGACCTCGCGCGCCAGCTCGAAGCGGTCGATGGCCTTGATCAGGCCGATCATGCCGGTCTGGACGATGTCCTCCATGTCGTCCCCGCGACCGCGGAAGCGGCCCGCGGCGAACCGCACGAGCGACATGTTCATCTCGATCAGCGTGTTGCGCGCGAACTGGTACTCGGCCGTGCCCTCTTCGAGTTCCGTCAGACGCCGGAAGAACTGACGGGACAGCTGGCGCGCGTCGCGCGGTGCCACGCTGCGGGGGTCCATGACGTCCCGCGGAGATCCCGCACCCGTTTCGCTCCCGGCGGTCTTCCCGACAACCTGCGCTTGCGGACGGACCACGGCGGTCTGCATTGCCTCTCCCACGAAAGTCACGGTTCTCCCTAGGCTTTTCGCGCTTGCGGGTACCCGGGTCGCGACGGCGCATGCCCCCCATTTCTGCCCAGCCTAGTCCCGCCGACGGTCCGCGGCATCCGGGCCGCTCGGGGGAGCGCCGGCGGATTCTCCTGAGGGCGGAACGCCGCACCCTTCCGGGACGCGGTCGGAACCCTAGGCTGAGGAGGTGACCAGCCACGTGCCGAACGAAGCCCGCGTCATTCCGCTGCGCCCGCAGGCCGCCCGCCCGGGAACGCGGCCCGCCGCCTCACCGGCTCCTGAGGAGCGAAGGCCGCCCACCGTGCGAGAGCCCCTGTGGCGCGACCTGGTCGGAGACGTCCTGCGGCGTGAACGCCTCGAGCAGGAGCGCACGCTGAAGGAGGTCGCCGAGGCCGCCCGGATCTCCATGCCCTACCTCTCGGAGGTGGAGCGCGGCCGCAAGGAGGCGTCCTCCGAAGTACTGGCCGCCGCCGCGGGCGCCCTCGGACTGGGCCTGGGCGACCTGCTGGCCCGCGCGCAGGGCGAGCTGATCCGGCTCACCTCCCGGCACACCGGCGCGGGAGCGGGCCGGGGGACGTCCGGCGCGCGGTTCGACGGGATGTGCCTGGCCGCCTGAGGACGCGCACGGGCCGGCGCCCCCGCACCGCGGGGACGCCGGCCCGGCAGCTCAGACCCTCGCCAGGCGCCGCGCGAGCACCTCGTCGGCCAGCCCGTAGGCCACCGCCTCCTGGGCGGTGAACACCTTGTCGCGGTCCATGTCCGCGCGCAGTGTCCCGACGTCGTGGTGCGTGTGGCGGGCCAGCACCTCCTCCACCTGGGAGCGGATGCGCACCATCTCCTTGGCCTGGAGCGCCAGGTCGGACACCGTGCCCTGCCGGCCGCCGCTGGCCGGCTGCCCCAGCAGGACCCGAGCGTGCTCCAGCACGAACCGCCGCCCGGGGTCCCCGCCCGCCAGCAGCACGGCCGCCGTGGACGCCGCCTGCCCGACACAGAACGTCGAGATCGGCGCCTGCACGAAGGTCATCGTGTCGTAGATCGCCATCAGCGACGTGAACGAGCCGCCCGGAGAGTTGATGTAGATCGCGATCTCGCTCTCCGGGGCCGACGACTCCAGGTGCAGGAGCTGTGCGATCACGACGTTGGCCACGCCGTCGTCGATGTCGGTCCCCAGGAAGATGATCCGCTCCGACAGCAGCCGGCTGAACACGTCGTAGGACCGTTCGCCCTGCGGGGTCCGCTCGACGACGTTCGGAATCGTGTAGCTCCCCATGTCACAGTCCCATCCGTCGCCTGGTGGCGGCCGGGCGCACGTCCGCGAGGGACTGCACGACCTGGTCCACCATTCCGTACTCCCTGGCCTCCTCGGCCGTGAACCAGCGGTCGCGGTCGCCGTCCCGGGAGATGGTCTCGGGGCTCTGACCGGTGTGCTCGGCGGTGATCCGCTCGATGGTCCGCTTGGTGAAGTCCAGGTTGTCCGCCTGGATCTCGATGTCGGCGGTGGTGCCGCCGATGCCCGCCGAAGGCTGGTGCATCATGATCCGCGCGTTCGGCAGCGCGTAGCGCTTGCCCGCCGTGCCGACGCTCAGCAGGAACTGCCCCATGCTGGCGGCGAAGCCCATGGCGAGCGTCGAGACGTCGTTGGGGATCAGCCGCATGGTGTCGTAGATGGCGAGCCCCGCGTGCACGGAGCCGCCGGGACTGTTGACGTACAGGCTGATGTCGGTGCGCGGGTCCTGTGCGGACAGGATCAGCAGTTGCGCGCAGACGCGGTTCGCGGAGACCTCGTCGACCTGCGTGCCGAGCAGCACGATCCGCTGGTCGAGCAGCTGCTCGGCGAGCCGGTCGTCGAACCGGGTCGCGGGGGTGTCGCCCTCCTCGGCCCTGGGCGGTCGGGCCTGGGCCGGGCCGGCGGTGAATGGAGACATCGGCGCTCCTTGTCGAGTCGTGGCCAGTCGTGGCGGGGTGGTGCGGGATGCGCGGCCTGCAGCGCCGCGGTTCCTCCACTCTCGGCCCGCCGAGACCCGGACCGGGGCTTTCTCTGCCCGGGGCAGATTCGCCACCGGCAGAGCGATGAGTTCCGCGGTGCGTGCCGGTCGACAGTGGTGACCCTGTTCCGCTCCGAGGAGGCAGTCATGAGCACCGACGGATTCACCACGTGCCTGTGGTTCGACGGCGACGCCGAGGACGCCGCCCACTTCTACGTCTCCGTCTTCAAGAACTCCCGTATCGGCGCCGTCACCCGCTACCCCGAGGGAGCACCGCAGCCCGCCGGCTCGGTGCTCACCGTCGAGTTCACCGCCAACGGCCAGAAGTTCGTGGGCCTCAACGGCGGCCCGCAGTTCCGGTTCAACGAGGCGATCTCCTTCCAGATCACCTGCGAGGACCAGGACGAGGTCGACCACTACTGGACCAGGCTCACCGAGGGCGGCGGCGAGGACGGGCCCTGCGGCTGGCTCAAGGACCGGTTCGGCGTGTCCTGGCAGGTCGTCCCGCGCCGGCTCGAGGAGATGTTCCGCGACCCCGACCCCGCCAGGGTGGCGCGGGCCAACAAGGCCATGATGTCGATGCGCAAGCTCGACATCGCCGCGCTGGAGCAGGCGTACGCCGGGGGGTGACGCGCACCGACCCCCACCCCACCCCCACCCCCACCCCCCCACGCACGTTCGCACAGGAGGCGGCAGTCATGGCCGTGCAACCCGAAGGGGCCCCTTGCTGGGCCGACGCGATGTTCACCGACGTCGAGGGAGCCAAGCGCTTCTACGGCGACGTCCTCGGCTGGACCTTCGGCGAAACGTCGTCGGAGTTCGGCAACTACACCCAGTGCTACGCGGACGGCAAGGCGGTGGCCGCCGTGGTCCCGCCCCCGCCCGGTCACGAGGACCAGTCCCAGTGGTGCCTCTACCTCGCCTCCCCGGACGCCGCGGCGACCGCCGGGCGGATCCGCGAGGCCGGCGGCGAGCTGCTGCTGGAGCCGATGAAGGTCGGCGACTTCGGCACCATGTGTCTGGCCCGCGACCCGAGCGGGGTGGTCTTCGGCGTCTGGCAGGGCGACCAGCACGAGGGCTTCGAGGCGACGGCCGAGCCCGGCGCGTACTGCTGGGCCGAGGTCTTCACCCGCGAGCCCGCGAAGTCGGACGCCTTCTTCCCGGCGGTCTTCTCCTACCGGGCCCAGCAGATGCAGGACGACCGGGTGGACTTCCGCCTCTTCGACCTCGGCGACGACCCGGTCCTGGGCCGCATGGCCATGACGGAGGACTTCCCGCCCGAGGTCCCGCCCCACATCAACGTCTACTTCACCGTCGGCGACTGCGACGCGGCCGTGGCCCGCGCCACCGAGCGGGGCGGCGTCCTGCGGTTCGGTCCGGTCACGACCCCCTTCGGCCGGTTCGCGGCGCTCGGCGACCCGCAGGGCGCGAGCTTCTCGGTGATCGACATCACGACCGCCGAAGGGGAGATGCCCAAGGTCACGGACGTCTCCTGAACCCTGTCCGGACACCCCGCCGGGCCATGGCATGATCGAGCGCATGCGTGAACGTGTAGTGGCCGCGTGCGACGGGGCTTCGAAGGGAAACCCGGGTCCGGCCGGCTGGGCCTGGGTGATCGCCGACGCCTCGGAGAACCCCGTCCGCTGGGAGGCGGGTCCGCTCGGCCGGACCACCAACAACGTCGCCGAACTCACCGCGCTGGAGCGGCTGCTGGCGTCGACCGACCCCGAGGTGCCGCTCGAGGTCCGCATGGACTCGCAGTACGCCATGAAGGCCGTCACCACCTGGCTGCCCGGCTGGAAGCGCAACGGCTGGAAGACGGCCGCGGGCAAGCCCGTGGCCAACCAGGAGCTGGTTGTGCGCATCGACGAGCTGCTCGACGGCCGTTCGGTCGAGTTCCGCTACGTGCCCGCGCACCAGGTCGACGGCGACCGGCTCAACGACTTCGCCGACCGCGCCGCAAGCCAGTCGGCCGTCGTCCAGGAAGCCGCGGGCAGCGCCCTCGGCTCGCCGGAGCCACCGCCCGCGCCGGACGTCCCGGCGGCCCGCAAGGCACCGCGCCGGGGGTCCTCCGGAGCGGCCCGCAAGAGCGGCGGCGGCTCCTCGGCCCGCACCATCAAGGCGAAGTTCCCCGGACGCTGCCTGTGCGGCCGCGGGTACGCGGCCGGTGAGCCCATCGCCAAGAACGACCAGGGCTGGGGCCACCCGGAGTGCCGCACGGCGGTCGCCGGATAAACCGCACCCGCCCACGGCCGCGCGGCAGCGGCCGACGGCCCCTCCCTTGTTACTCTGCGGTCTCGAATAGCCGTAATGGCCGTTATGAGTGCATACCAGGGGTGCGTGTGAAGGTCGCCTGCGTCGGCGGTGGGCCCGCCGGACTGTACCTGTCGATCCTGCTGAAGCGGCAGGACCCGACCCATGACGTCACCGTGTACGAACGCGACCCGGAGGGCTCCACCTACGGCTGGGGCGTGACCTACTGGCGCGGACTGCTCGACCGGCTCCGCGACCACGACCCCGACTCGGCGCGCGCCGTCGAGGAACACTCCGTGTGCTGGCGGGACGGTGTCGCCCACGTGGGCGACCTGGCCACCCGGCACCACGGCGACGAGGGCTTCGGCATCGGCCGCCACCGGCTCCTCGCGATCCTCGCCGCCCGCGCCCGCGAGCTGGGCGTACGCCTGGAGTTCGAGCACCCGGTCACCGGCGCGAACCCGCCCGCCGCCGACCTCGTGGTCGCGGCCGACGGGGCGGGCAGCGCGCTGCGCACCCACCACGCCGACCATTTCGGCACCGAGATCACCGGCGGCCGCGACCACTACGTGTGGCTCGGCACCACCAAGGTCTTCGACGCCTTCACCTTCGCCTTCGTCGAGACCGACCACGGCTGGATCTGGGCGTACGGCTACGGCTACGGCCCCGAGGGCAGCACCTGCGTCGTCGAGTGCCCGCCCGAGACCTGGACCGGCCTCGGCCTGGACCGCGCCGACGAGGCCGAGGGGCTCGTCCTGCTGGAGAAGCTCTTCGCCGACGTCCTGGACGGACACCCGCTCACCGCGCGGTCCTCCGGCCGGGCCGGTGCCGCCTGGCCCGTCTTCCGCACCCTCACCAACCGCACCTGGTCCCGGGACAACCTCGTGCTGCTCGGCGACGCCGCCCACACCACGCACTACTCCATCGGCGCCGGCACCACGCTCGCCCTGGAGGACGCCATGTCCCTGGCCACCGCCCTGCGCGAGGGGGACAGCCGCCCGGACGCCCTCGCCCACTACGAACGCGAACGCCGGGCGGCCCTGCTGCCGGTGCAGAGCGCGGCCCGGCTCAGCGCCCAGTGGTACGAGCACCTGCCGCGCTACATCCACCTGCCGCCGGAGCAGATGTTCGCCCTGCTCGGCCAGCGCCACTCGCCGCTGCTGCCGCACCTCCCGCCCCGGCTGTACTACCGGATCGACCGGGCGGCCGGCCGGCTGGAGACCCTGCGCAGGGTCAAGCGCCGGCTGGGGCCCGTGATCGCGCGCACGGTCCAGGCCCGCAGGCTCGCCACCGGCGACGGGCGGGGCCGCTCCGGGCGTCCCGACGCGGTGCCCGCGCACCGCGGATGACAGACTGACACCATGGACGAGCGCACTTTCGGCAGGTCGGATCAGCACGCGTCGGTGGTCGGCCTCGGCACCTGGCAACTGGGCGCCGATTGGGGAGACGTCGACGACAAGGAAGCCCTCGCGGTACTGGAGGCGGCGGCCGAGTCGGGGGTGACCTTCTTCGACACGGCGGACGTCTACGGCGACGGCCGCAGCGAGCAGACCATCGCGACCTTCCTGGCGAGCAGGCCCGACCTGCACGTCCTGGTCGCCACCAAGATGGGCCGCCGGGCCGACCAGATCCCGCAGAACTACGTCCTGGACAACTTCCGGGAGTGGAACGACCGTTCCCGCCGCAACCTCGGCGTCGACCGCCTCGACCTGGTGCAGCTGCACTGCCCGCCGACGCCCGTCTACTCCAGCGACGAGGTGTTCGACGCCCTGGACACCCTCGTCGAGGAGGAGCGCGTCGCCGCGTACGGCGTGAGCGTCGAGACCTGCGCGGAGGCGCTGACCGCGATCGCCCGGCCGAACGTGGCGAGCGTCCAGATCATCCTCAACCCGTTCCGGATGAAGCCCCTGCGCGAGGTCCTGCCCGCGGCCCGCGAGGCCGGCGTCGGCATCATCGCCCGGGTGCCGCTGGCGTCCGGCCTGCTGACCGGCAAGTACACCAAGGACACCGTCTTCGCGGCCAACGACCACCGGAACTTCAACCGGCACGGCGAGGCCTTCGACCAGGGCGAGACCTTCTCCGGCGTGGACTACGCCACCGGGGTGGAGGCCGCCGCAGAGTTCGCCGCGCTCGCGCCCGAGGGATACACCCCGGCCCAGCTGGCGCTGCGCTGGATCGTCCAGCAGCCCGGCGTGACGAGCGTGATCCCGGGCGCCCGCTCGCCCGAGCAGGCCCGCGCCAACACGGACGCCGCCCGGCTGCCGGAGCTGTCCGAGGACACCCTGGCCGCCGTCCGCGACCTCTACGACCGGCGCGTCAAGGACCAGGTCGAGGGTCGCTGGTAGGCGGCCGACGGGTGAGCGGTCCCGGCCTCACGGCACCAGGAGCAACTCCCGCTCCCGCTCCTGGTCGCCCGAGGCCGCTCCCTCGTTCCGCGCGGTGAAGGCGCGGGACAGTGTCCCGCTCGCCGCCTCCACCGCCTGCGGCGTGCCCTGAACGGTGACCGTCACCGGTGCGGACAGCGCGCCGCCCGTCGTGCGCGCCGCCGAGGACGCGTCCGGGACGTGCGGGGCGCCCGGGACGTCGAAGGTCGCGGTGCGCACCGTCGCCCCCTCGTCCGCGGGCCGGCCGTCGGGAGCCCCGAAGACGCCCTCCAGTGCGCGGACGATCGCCCGCGCGTCGTCGATGCCGCCGCCGTCGAGCGTCACGGTGAGCCGAGTGTCGGACATCCTTTGCCTTCCTTGCCGCGCTTGGGTGGGTCCCGGCCCGTGTAACCGCCCGCCGATCACCCAAACCGGGTGTCACCGCCCCGGCCCGGCGCCTGAGTACCGGGATCCCGGGAACAGGGAAGAGGACGCAGGCGACGGGCACCGGGAGGACGACGTGAGGGACGCGGAAGCGGCTGAGGGCTCGGGCCGGCGCAGGGGCCGCAACGAGACCGAGGAAGAGCGGGCCGACCGGATGTGGACCGAGCTGATCCAGGAGGTCCGCGTCGCGCAGATGGGCGTGCAGATCCTGTTCGGCTTCCTGCTCACGGTCGTCTTCCAGCCGAAGTACGAGAGCCTCTCGGACACCGATCAGATGATCTACCTGATCACGGTGGTCCTCGGCGCCGTGACGACCGGCGCCCTGATCGGCCCGGTGTCCCTGCACCGGCTCGTCTCCGGACGCCGGGTGAAGCCCCAGGCGGTGCGGTGGGCCTCCCGGCTGACCGTGCTCGGCCTCGTGCTGCTGCTCGCCACCACGGCCTGCTCGCTCCTGCTGATCCTGCGGGTCGCGACCCACGACGGCTTCGTGCCCTACCTCGTCACCGGCGTGGTGTTCTGGTACCTGCTGTGCTGGTTCGGGATCCCGCTGTGGACCCGGCACCGCCACACGGCACGCTGAGGAGCCCGGGGCGTCCGAGCCCCCGGCCCCGCGGACCCCGGCGGTTCAGCCCTCGGCGGTCAGCTCGGCGAGGAAGTCGTCCACGCGCACCTGTTCCCGCCCCGGCCGGACCACCGCATGGGTCTCGCGCAGGAAGGCCTCGACGGCCGCGGCCCACACGAACACCACCGCGCGGTGGCGCTCCCCGTCGGCCCGGTCGTCGCCCAGCAGCTCGATGCGCAGCTCGTCCCACATGCCGCGCGACTCCGGCCGCAGCCGCACGTCGCCCACGCCCACCGGACGGGTGAGCCCCTCGGCGACCATCTCCCGGTCCAGCGTCCAGCGGGCGAGCACCCGGCCGTCGTGGCTGAAGACCGCCGTGAGGGCGAACGGGTCCGCCGCGTCGTACGCGAGGTGCGCGAGCACCGGGAACCGGTCGGCGGTCGCGCCCGCCTGGAGCTGCACGACCAGGGTCTTGTGCACGACGGTGTTCACGGGGGCCTCCAGGAGGACGGACGTAGAGCCCTCTAGTACCCCGCCCACCGGCAAGATGCTCAGTCATCCGGGTGATTCGCCCGTCCCCGGGTTTCAGTCGCGCCCGAACGCCTCTCGCAGGGCGGGCAGCAAGGTCCTCTCCGACCAGTCCAGGAAGGCGGGTTGCGAATCGCCGCCGATCTGCACCAGGGCGACGTCGGTGAACCCGGCCTCGACATACGGGCGTACGGCGGCCACGAAGGCGTCCGGGTCGTCGCCGCAGGGGATGGACTCGGCGACGTCGTCGGGGGTCACGAACTGGGTGGCCGCCTCGAAGGCGTCCGGATGCGGCAGTTCGGAGTTGACCTTCCAGCCGCTGCCGAACCAGCGGAACTGCGCGTGCGCCCGCTCGATCGCCGTGTCCCGGTCGGGGTCGTAGGAGACGGGCAGTTGGCCCACGCGCGGCTTGCCCGTGCCGCCGTGCCGGTCGAAGGACTCCAGCAGCCCGGCCTTCGGCTCGGTCGCGATCACCAGGTCGGCGAACTCGCCCGCCAGCTCGCAGGAACGCTCGCCGGAGACCGCGATGCCGATGGGGGGCGCGCTCTCGGGCAGGTCCCAGAGCCGGGCCGACTCCACGTCGAAGTGGGTGCCGCGGTGGTTCACGTGGCCGCCGGCGAACAGCCCCCGGATGATCTCCACGGCCTCCCGGAGCATCTCGTGCCGTACGTCGACGGACGGCCAGCCGCCGCCCACCACATGCTCGTTGAGATTCTCGCCCGAGCCGAGACCCAGCCGGAACCGGCCCTCGGACAGCAACTGAAGCGTCGCCGCCTTCTGCGCCACCACCGCCGGGTGGTAGCGGAACGTCGGACACGTCACGTACGTCATCAGCGGGATGCGCGAGGTCGCCTGCGCCGCGGCGCCCAGCACGCTCCAGGCGTAGGGCGAGTGGCCCTGCGCGCGCAGCCAGGGGAAGTAGTGGTCCGAGGTCACTGAGAAGTCGAATCCCACCTCCTCGGCCCGCACCAGATGGCCGACGAGCTCCCGCGGGCCGGCCTGCTCGGTCATCATCGTGTATCCGATGTGTGCCATGGCGGCCGGGTCCCCGCCCGGCCCGAGGGAAAACAGGTGTAAACGGGGTGGAAGGGGTCAGGTCGTCTCCTCCCGGAAGGTGCCGAGGAACGCGGCGAGCGCCCGCTCGTTGGCCCTGTCGTCCCAGTCGCCGGCCGGCGTCGTCCAGCGCAGCGAGAAGCTGCGTCCGCCGCCGAGCAGGAAGCCGCAGCCGAAGGTGCGGACCCGGGTGCCGTCGTCCCGGACCAGCCACTCCATGTCGGCCGCCGCACGCCCCCGGTAGGTGGTCGCGCGGATCTCGCCGATCCGCCGGTAGCCGTCCGAGCGCGCGAGGCCCGGCTCGACGTCGTCGCGCCAGACGGCCACCGGGTCCGCGCCCGCGCGCCTGCTGTAGGTGACGGCGAGCGTGCGGGGGTCGCCGGTCGCGCCGAAGACCACCCGGTACGCGCCGCCCGGCGCGCTCGAGGTGTCCAGGCGCCGCCAGCCCTCGGGGAGGGCGACGGAGAAGCCCTCCGGCGCGTCGTAGCGGCGGAACCCGGCCGGAGCGGGGACGCCCGGCTCCGACGGCGAGGCGCTCGCGCCCGGCCGGTCGGCGGGGGAGGAAGGGGCGGAGGGGGAGGCCGGGGAAGAGGGGGGCGCGGGGGAGGCGGCGGGCGCGGATCCGGTGGGCGGGGCGGCGCTCGGCGAGGGTCGCTGCCGTGCGCCCGTGGCGGCGCCGTCGCCCGTACCGGGGAGCCCGTCGGTGACGGCGAGGACCGCGAGGACGGCGACCGCGACCGTCACGACGGCCAGAGCGGTCCCGGCGGCCACGGTCCGCCGCGACCGGTCGCGGCCCGCCTTCCGGGCGGCCGCGTACACGCCGCGCAGCCCGGGCCTGGTGGTCACCTCGGCCACGGTGGTGCCGGGGTCCTCGGTCAGCGCCCGCGCGAGGGCCGCGCGCACCACCGGGCGGGTCAGCCGCTCCCGGGAGTCCTTGCGCAGCAGTCCCGTCACGGCCTGGGCGAGCGGACCGGCGCGCACCGGGGTGCGCAGCGGCAGCCGGTCCACCCCTTTCAGCGTCGCCTCGGGCCGGCCCCGGTCACGGAACGGCGGACGGCCCTCGACCATCGTGTAGAGGATCGCGCCCAGCGTCCACAGATCGGCCGCGGGCCCGATCCGCTGGTCGCGGGCCTGCTCGGGCGAGGCATACGCGGGGGCGGTCAGCCGTGGGGCGAGGGTGGCGCCGGCCAGCCCGAAGCCGGTGACGAGGACGGACCCCTCCTCGCGCACGAACACCTGCCCAGGGCTGAGCTCGCCGTGTGTCACCCCGTGGGAGTGGGCCGCCTCCAGCACCGCGAGCAGTTCCAGACCGACGCGTGCGGCCCGGGCGTAGCTGAACGCGCCCCGACGGTCGAGGAGGTCGCCGAGCGGTACTCCGGCGACCCAATCGGTGACCGTCCACAGCATGCCGTCCGCGACCACCGCGTCCAGCACCGGGGCGATCCGCCCGGGGCACAGCGACGCCATGGTCTCGCCGGTGCGGATCACCCGGCCCGGGGCCCTGCGGGCGGCCTCGCCCGCCCGGCCCTCCGGCAGCTCGATCCGCGTGACCAGGCACGGGCGGCCGGTCGTGGCGTCCTCCCCGGACCAGCAGACCCGGTTCGTCTCGCGCTGGACGACCTCGAACAGGCGGTAGCGTCCGGCGACCAGCTCGTGTGTGGAGACGTGCGCCCTGCCCATGGCCATCCCTCGCTCGCACCGCCGGTTCTTCGCTCGACCAGAGGTACGTCGGGGGCACCGGGGTGTGTTCAGCGACCGCGCGTCCCGGCCCCGTTTCTGACCCTTCTTCAAGAACCGGGGCCCGCCGGGTGCGGGCCCGGCCCGACGTCAGCGCAGGCCGAAACGGTCCGCCCACACCGCCATGTCGCCCACCGTGGCATTGCCCCCGCACACCACGAGCCCGATGCGGGCTTCGTCCCCCACCCGCTCCACCACCCGCCGGGCGGCCGGGAGCAGACAGCCGGCGGCCGGCTCGGTCCACACCTTGGCGTGCTCGGCGAGCGCGAGCGAACCCCGGACGGCCTCCCGGTCCGGCACCACGAGCACCTCGGTGACCAGCTCCGCCACATGGTCGTACGTCAGCTGCGAGACGGACGGCGCGCTGAGCGTGGTGACGACCGACGACAGGGGCACCGTGAGCGGCCCGCCCGCCACGAGCGCCCGTGACATGGCCTCGGCGCCCTCGGTCTCCACACCCCACACCCGCACCCCGGGCCGCAGCGCCCGCAGCGCCGCCGCCACGCCCGCGATCAGCCCCCCGCCGCCGATGCTCACCAGCACGTCGGTGAGGTCCGAGGCGTCCTCGGCGAACTCCAGCCCCACGGTGCCCTGCCCCGCGATCACCACGGGGTCGTCGAAGGGGTGGACCAGGGTCAGCCCCTCCTCCCGGAGCCGGGTGACCATCGCGAAGGCACTGTCCATGCCGTCGGTGAGCCGCACCAGCGCGCCCGCCTCCTCGGCGATCTCCACGGAACGGGCCGGCGCGGTCCGCGGCATGACCACCGTGGCCTTCACGTCCAGGGCGGCGGCCATCACCGCCACCGCGATGCCGTGGTTGCCGCCGCTGACCGCGACGACACCGGCGGCCCGCTCGGCCTCGGTCAGGGACAGCAGTTTCGCCGTGGCCCCGCGTGCCTTGAACGAACCGGTGCGCTGGAGCAGCTCCAGCTTCGCGGTGACCGGCACGCCGAGCAGCGCGGACAGACCCGGGCTCGGCACGGTCGGGGTGCGTACGACATGTCCGGCGATCCGCTCGGCGGCGGCTTCGATCTCCGTGATCGCGATCAAGGCAGTCTTCCTTCCGGGGGAGTGCTCAGTGCTGCTGCGGCTTCTGCGGGGTCGCCTCGCTCGGCCGTACCACGACGAAGCCCTCGCCCTGGAGCACCAGTTGCACGGCCTCGCCCGAACCGCCGCGCAGCATCGAGCCGATCGACTGCGAACGGTGCAGGGAGGTCGCGAGCCCCGCGGACCAGCCGACGATCGCGTCCGTGTCGACGTAGACCGGGTACTGGTGCGAGACCGGGATGACCAGCGGATTGCCCTCGCACACCAGGCCCAGCCTGCCATGTCCCGTGAAGACGCTGTTGAACAGTCCGCCCCCGGCGATCCCCGAGCCCTTCACGGTGGAGATGCGGTACGACAACGACGCGTCGAAGCACAGCACGTTGCGGCCGTTGACGGTGAACTCGTCGCCCGGCTCCACCTCGACGACGAAGCAGTTCTGCGCCTCGTTCGCGAACCAGGCCTCGCCCTGTCCGCGCACCGCCATCAGCGGCAGTCCCTCCCCGGTGACCGCGCGCTTGAGCATGCCGCCCACGCCCTGGCCCTTGCGCTCGAACTGCAGACTGCCGCGGTAGGCGATCATCGCGCCCTGCCGGGCGAGCATCTCGCCGTTCACGGCGTAACGGATGCACTTGGAGTTCTCGACGGTCATGCCCGGCGCCGTGGCGGGCTGCACCATGTGCTCGCTGGAAAAGAGGTCACCCTTCATGGGGTCATCCTTCAGCCACCGAAGAGTTGCGTCCAGTACGTGCCCGCCCGGCCGCCGCCGGCCAGACCGACGCCGATGTGGGTGAAGCCGGCCTTGAGGATGTTGGCCCGGTGTCCCGGGCTGTTCATCCAGCCCTCCACCACCGCGGCGGGGG
This sequence comes from Streptomyces sp. NPDC111628, assembly GCF_055635195.1. Taxonomy (NCBI): domain Bacteria; kingdom Bacillati; phylum Actinomycetota; class Actinomycetes; order Kitasatosporales; family Streptomycetaceae; genus Streptomyces; species Streptomyces sp. NPDC111628. The sequence goes on from NZ_JBVKBZ010000002.1 coordinate 1,006,546, forward strand.
AGCGCTGACCACAGGCGATGTTCTCGCCGACCGTGCGCCGACGGGCGCCCGCGGCGGCGGCCCGGTCCCACGGCTCGCCGCCGTCCGGATCGGTGTGGGAGTAGAAGTCGCGGGCCACCATGTCCGCGCTGTGGGCCTGTGCCGCGGCGGTCAGTCGGGCATCGACGGCCAGGGCGGGCAGCCCGGCCCCGGCCCGCTCCCGGTTGGTGAGGCCGACGACCTCCGCCGTCGTGCGGGCCAGGCCGTCCGGGGTGAGCGGCACGGCCCACAGCGCCGTCCAGTACGTGTCGCCCGAGGGTCCTCCGGTGACGTACGCCCACCCGGCGTGCGTGAAGGCGGTGTCGTGCAGCGTGCGCCGGGTGCGCTCGGCGCCGAGGCAGTACGCGACGAACTCGGCGGGCGTGCGCGGGCCCGAGACCAGGTGCTCGCCGACGGTGAGATACGCGAACCCGGCCGAGACGACGCGCTGATGGACCGAGACGCCGTCCCGGGTCTCGACGCTCAGCGTGCCCGCGGCGGCCATGGCGGCGGCGTGCGCGCGGGCCGCCGAGCGGAGCCGGGGATCGGTCCGTACGGCGGGCGAACCGGCCGCGGAACGGGCGGAGTTGACCAGATCCAGGAACCCGTCGGGGTCGGCACCGGGCATGGGCGGTCCCGGTGCCGTGACCGGCTCCGGCGGCGCGTCGTCGGTCACCTCCACGCCGAAGTCCCGGGCGAGACCGGCGAGTCCGTCCGCGTACCCCTGGCCCAGGGCGCGCACCTTCCAGCCCTCGCCGCGCCGGTAGAACTCCACGACCAGCAGCACGGTCTCCCGCCCGGGGCGCGCCGGGGCGAACCGGGCGACGGCCCGGCCGCGGGCGTCGGTGACGCGGACCGTGGGGGAGGGGAGCGCGCTCAGCGGGGTACCGGGGTCCGAAGGTCCGACCGCCACCGTCACGCGGGTGGCGCCCGGCCGCAGCCGCGCCGGATCGACGGTGAGCGTGTCGCCGTGCAGCCTCGCGCCGGGTGCCTCCGGCTGGTTGTAGAAGACGAAGTCCTCGTCGCCGCCGACCTTGCCGCCGTCGTCCGTGACGAGCGCCGACACGTCGAAGCCGCCGGGCACCCGTACGCTCACGGGGCCGCCCGGAAGAGGGACGTTGCCCCCGGGGACCAAGTCGCTCATCGTGCCGTCCTGTGTCGTGGTGGGCGCTCCGGGCGCGGCTGTCGGTGCCGGGTCAACGTCCGCCGGGCGGCCGGGGTTCCCCGGGGCCCGCCTCAGTGCGACGACGTCGGCTCCGGGGCGACCAGGCCCTGCCGGTGGGCGACCGCGACCGCCTCCGTACGGCTGCCCGCGTTCAGCTTGGCGAGGATGTTGGACACGTGGACGCTCGCCGTCTTGGCGCTGATGAACAGCTCCTCCCCGATCCGGCGGTTGCTGTGCCCGAGGGCGAGCAGCCGCAGGACGTCCTGCTCGCGGGCGGTCAGCACCGCGGCGCCCGCCCCGGCCCGTGCCGGGCCCGCGAGCCGGCCGCGGCGGACCAGGTCGTCGACCCGCTCGCGCAGCACCCTCGCGCCGAGCCGGTCGGCCTCCCCGCGAACGCTGCCCGCCTCGGCGGCCGCCTCCTCGCGGCGGTCGGCCGCCAGCAGCGCCTCGGCCAGCCGCAGCCTGCACCGAGCGCGTTCGTAGGCGTCGCCGTAAGTGAAGGCGGCCACCGCCCTCTCCCAGGCCGCCGGGTCCGGTGCGGCGTCGGCGACCCGGGACCACTCGGCCTCCGCGCGCGCCAGCCACGCCTGGCCCTCCGGCCCCTGCGGGACGTCGTCGTAGCCGTGCCCGGCGGACCAGCGGGCGTCGGCCAGCAGCTCGGCCGCCGTGTCCGACCAGCGGGCCACCCCGGCGTCGTCCCCGGCCCGGCGCAGCTCGGTCACGGTGTCGGCGACGGCGGACAGCGCGAGGGTGGCAAGCCGCAGGGTCACGGTGGGCCGGGTGCCCGCCTCGGTGAGCGTCTCGACGCTGGAGCGCATCCACCGCACGGCGTCCTCCGCGTCCCCGCGCAGCGCCGCCGCGTCGGTCAGCACGATCGCCGCGACCATCCGCGCCATCCAGTCGAACGGCCCGTTCAGCAGGCCCCGCGCCCGGTCGGCCACCCCCGAGTCGCCGCGCGCCAGTGCCACGTACAGCCCGGGCCCGAGGGCGTGACCGTCCACGGCCGAGCGCTCCCCGGCGTGCTCGGCGGACTCGCGCAGCACCTCGTCCCAGTGGCCCAGCGTGTACCGCACGAGCAGCCGCAGATACCGCATCTCCCGCGGGTACGGCGAGGACAGCAGCCCGGAACGGCGGGCCCGGTCCAGTCCCTCGGACGCCCAGGGCAGGCACTCCTCCAGGTCGCCGGACTCGAAGCAGCCGATGGCGAGGTTGAACAGGGCCCGCAGCTCCACGGGCGCGTTGCCCGCCCGCCGCGCCAGCTCGCGTGCCTCCAGGAGCCGCTCCCGGCCCTCGGGGGTGGCGCGGTTCTGGCCCTCCAGGCTCGTCAGCGAGATCAGCAGGTCGGCGCGGGCGTCGGTGACTGCCAGCTCCTCGGCGACCCGCAGCGCCCGGCGGGCCACCCGCAGCGCCGTCTCGTTCTCCCCGACCTGGCGGGCCGCCGTCACGTGCGTGGCCGCCGCCCACACCCACGTCGACGAGGGCGGCTCGGCGGGGATCAGGCCCAGCGCCTCGCTGCTGTAGGCGTACGCGGACTCCAGGTTGTCGACGCTCAGCAGATTGCCGGCCAGGGTGTAGCGGACGCGGGCGGCCAGCTCCAGGTCCGCGTCCTGGCCGAGGCCGGCCAGCGCGGAGCGGGTGAGGGAGACCGCGCGGTGCAGCTCTCCGGCGTGCACGGCGGCCGCGGAGGCGCGCAGGGTGAGCGTCACCGCGTCCGGACCGGCGGGCCGCGCGGTGGCGTCGACCGCGGTCCACAGGTCGAGCGCGGCCTCGACGTGCCGCAGCTCCTCGGCGGGCGCGCCGACCCGCTGGGCGTGGTCGGCGGCCTCCAGGGAGGCGGCGAGCGCCTCGGGCAGGTCGTGGCTCTCGCGGTAGTGGTGCGCACGCTCGGCCGCGCTGTCGGACCGGCGGTCGGGACCGGCGAGCAGCCGGGCGAACGCACCGTGCAGCCGGGCCCGTTCACCGGGCAGCAGATCGGCGTAGACCGCCTCCCGGGCGAGGGCGTGCCGGAAGGAGTAGGTGTCCCCGTCGCCGGAGACCAGCAACTGCCGCTCCACCGCCTCGCGCAGCGCCGACTCCAGCTCCTCCTCGGGCAGCGCGACGGCGTCCCGCAGCAGGTCGTGCCCCACCCGGCGGCCCGCCACGGCGGCGGTGCGCAGCACCTGCTGGGCGGTCTCGGACAGCTGCTCGAACCGGATGAGCAGGACGTCGGCCAGGCCGCTGGGGACGCCCCCGGCCGGCGCGTCCGTGGCGGCGACCAGCTCCTCGGCGTAGAAGGCGTTGCCCTCGGCCCGCTCCACGATCCGGCGCACGGTGCTGTCCGGCAGCCGCCGCTGACGCAGCGAGCGCACCAGCCGGGCCACGTCGGCGTCCGGCAACGGCCGCAGCTCCAGCCGCTCCACGCCGGGCAGGCGCACCAGTTCGGCCAGCAGCGGGCGCAGCGGATGGCGGCGGTGCAGGTCGTCCGCCCGATAGGAGGCGAACAGCGCGAGCCGGTGGCCGGGCGCCCCGCCCGCCGGGCGCTGCAGGACCCCCCGGCCGAGCAGGAACCTCAGCAGGTCCCGGGAGGACTGGTCGGCCCAGTGCAGGTCCTCCAGGACCAGCAGCAGCGGTGCGACGTCCGCCAGGTCGGTCAGCAGGGCGGCCACGCCCTCGAAGAGCCTGAGGCGTGAGGGCGCGGCGTCGGTCCCGTCGTCCGGGCCGCCGCCGAGCAGCCGGTCGGCCACCGGATGCCCGGCCAGCACGGCGGCGAACCGCTCGTCGGCGGCGAGCAGGCCCAGGATCTCGGTGAACGGCAGATACGGCAGGCCCACGTCGCCCAGGTCCACGCAGTGACCGGTGAGCACGGTCGTCCCGGCCGCGGCGGCCCGCCCGGCGACCTCGTCCAGGGTCCGGGTCTTGCCGACCCCGGCGTCCCCGGCGACGAGGACCGCGCGGGCCTCACCGGCGCGGGCGCGCTCCAGTACGCCGGTGAGACGCGCGAGTTCGTCCTCGCGGCCGACGAGCGGGCTGGTGAGTGAGGTCTGCGACACGCCGCCCATCCTGACACGCGGGTCCGACAGCGGGCTTCCCGGTTTCGGGGCCCGGCCGCCGGACCCGCCACCGGGTCAGCGGTGGAGCGAGCTCGCCCAGTCGGCCGGGACCCGGTCCGCCGGGCCCGGGGACGGCTGGTCGGCGGGGTGGCTGCCGGGCGGGGCGAGGTCCGGGCCCGACTCGCGCACCTCGTTGGTCGCGTAGTCCCAGTACCACTCCTCGCCCGGCTCGAAGCTCTGCACCACCGGGTGCCCGGTGGAGCGGTAGTGGCCGGTCGCGTGCTGTCCCGGTGAGCTGTCGCAGCAGCCGACGTGGCCGCAGCTCGCACAGCGCCGCAGGTGGAACCACCAGCCGCCGACCGCGTCGCACTCGGCGCACCCGGTGCCGCTCGGCGGGACGGTGGGATCGATTCCGGTGTCGCTGGTCATACCGGCTCCTCGGTCGGATCGGTCGGGTCGGTCGGGTCGGTCGGGTCGGTTGGATCGGTCTGGTCGGGTTCCGCGGCGGTGAGCGGCAGGAGGACCTGGAAACGGGTGTCGCCCGGCACGGACTCGACCTGGAGGCTGCCGTGGTGCTTGTCGACCACGATCCGCCAGGAGATGTCCAGCCCGAGCCCGGTGCCCTCGCCCACCGGCTTGGTGGTGAAGAACGGGTCGAAGATGCGCTCCCGGATCTCCGGTGCGATCCCGGTGCCGGTGTCCCGGAACTCCACCAGCAGCCGGTCGTGGTGCAGCGCCGTCCGCACGGTCAGCGTCCCCTCGCCGCCCGCGTCGTTCACCGCGGCGACGGCGTTGTCGATCAGGTTGGTCCACACCTGGTTCAGCTCCGCCGGGTACGCGGGGACCCCGGGCACCGTGCGGTCGTACTCCTTGACGACCTCGATCCGCGGGCCGATCTTGCCGGAGAGCATCAGCAGGGTGCTGTCGAGCAGTTCGTGCACGTCGACCGTCCGGTAGGGCGCCCGGTCCAGCTGCGCGTACTGCTTGGCGGCGTCCACCAGGTGGGAGATGCGGGCGGTGGAGTCCGCGATCTCGTTCATCAGCAGCTCGGTCTCCACCGTGTAGTTGAGCCAGCCGACCGCTCCCGGCAGGATCTCCTCGTCCACGGCCGCCGCGACCTGCTCCAGCCACTCGGTGTCCAGACCGGCCTGCACGAAGGTCGGCGCGAGCTGCCACCCGTGCTCGATGCCGTGGTCCTCCAGCCAGTCGCCGAGGTCGTCCTCCCGGTCGGCGGCCTCCAGCGGACTGAGCGAGGGTGCCTTGGCGACCCGCTCCGCCGTGCGCTCCTGGATCTCGATGAGCCCCGCGAGCGCCTCGCGGGAGAAGGGGCCCTCGGCGATCACGGCGAGCTTGTGCCGCATCTTCGCCACCCGCTCCCGCAGTGTCGAGGTGGCCCGCACCGCGGCCGCCGCCGGGTTGTTCAGCTCGTGCGTGAGACCCGCGGACAGCGAGCCCAGCGCCAGCAGCCGTTCGCGCTGCCCGATGGTGCGCTGGGTGTTCTTGGAGCCGAAGAACAGCCCCTCCAGCAGGTGCACCGCCATCGGGAACCACTCCCGCATGACGGCCGCGAACGTGTCCGCCGGAAGCACGAAGAAGCGCGTCGGCTCGGTGACCCGCATGGAGTTGTTGTAGACCTGCGGCACCCGGTCACCGACGTACGCCTGCATCGCGCCCGCGTACACCCCCGGCTGCGAGGTGCGGTTGGTCTCCACGTCGTCCCCGCCGACCCGGCGGGTCAGCACGACCGTCCCCTCCAGCATCACGTAGAAGCAGGTGGCGTCCTCGCCCTCGGTGTACACCGGACCCGGGCCGAACAGCTCCACCCGGCCCTCGGCGCACAGCCGGCCCAGCTGCTCGGGCGTCAGCTTCTCGAACAGGAACAGCTTCCCGATCTCCTCGGGGCTGCACGGCATCGGCCGCCCGCTCACGACTGCTCCAGGTACCGGTGGACGAGCATCACGGCCATGGCTCCCTCTCCTACGGCGGACGCGACCCGCTTGGCGGACTCCGCACGGGCGTCGCCCGCCACGAAGACGCCGGGGACGCTGGTCTCCAGGTGGTACGGCGGCCGGTCCAGCTCCCAGTCGGCCGGTGGCCGCCCGTCCGGGGTGAGGTCGGGACCGGCGAGGATGAAGCCGCGCTCGTCCCGCAGCACCGTGCCGTCCAGCCAGTCGGTCAGCGGGGCCGCGCCGATGAACACGAACAGCCACTGCGCGTCGACGAGTTCGGTGGCGCCGCTCGCCGCGTCGCGCAGCGTCAGCCGCTCCAGGTGGCCGTCCCCGTGCGCGCCCTCGACGAGGGTGCCGCAGCGCACCCGGATGTTGGGCGTCTCCTCGATCTGCTGGATCAGGTAGTACGACATCGACGCCTCCAGCGAGCCGCCGCGCACCAGCAGGGTCACCGACTTGGCGCCCCGGGCGAGGTACATCGCCGCCTGCCCGGCCGAGTTGGCGCCGCCGACGATGTACACGTCGTGGCCCTGGCAGGAGGCCGCCTCGGTGAGCGCCGAGCCGTAGAACACCCCGCAGCCGGCCAGGTCCTCGGTGCCCGGAGCGGTCAGCTGCCGGTAGGACACGCCGGTCGCCAGGATGACGCTGTGCGCGGCGATCGCCGAGCCGTCCGAGAACCGGACGACGCGCGCCGCGCCGTTCGCCTCCAGGCCGGTCACCTCGCGCGCGGTGAGGATCTCGGCGCCGAACTTCGACGCCTGCCGCCGGGCCCGCTCGGTCAGCTGCCCGCCGGACACGCCGTCGGGGAAGCCCAGGTAGTTCTCGATGCGCGAGCTCTGCCCGGCCTGCCCGCCGGTCGCCGACCGCTCCACCAGCACCGTACGGAGCCCCTCCGAGGCCCCGTAGACGGCCGCGCCGAGCCCGGCCGGGCCGCCGCCGATCACCACCAGGTCGTAGAAGTCCGAGGTCGGCGTGGTGGCGAGACCCACCCGCGAGGCCAGCTCGGGCGCCTCCGGCTCCACCAGCGGGGTCCCGTCCGGCGTGATCACCACCGGCAGCCGCTGTCCGTCCTGCCCGGCCGCCGACAGCAGCCGCCGCCCCTCCGGCTCGTCCGAGGAGTACCAGCGGTACGGCACCTGGTTGCGGGCCAGGAACTCCCGGACCTCAGAGGACCGCGCCGACCAGCGGTGCCCGACGACCTTGGTGCTGGGCACCGGACGGTGGTCGCCGGTGCGCCAGGCCTGGAGCAGGTCGTCCAGGACCGGATAGAGCTTCTCCTCGGGCGGGTCCCAGGGCTTGAGCAGGTAGTGGTCCAGGTCGACGACGTTGATCGCGTCGATCGCCGCGTTGGTGTCCGCGTAGGCCGTCAGCAGCACCCGCCGGGCGCCCGGGTACACGTCGAGGGCCTGTTCCAGGAACTCGATGCCGTTCATCTGCGGCATCCGGTAGTCGGCCAGGATGACGGCCACCAGATCGCCGCGCAGTTTCAGTTCCCGCAGTGCGCCGAGCGCCGACTCGCCGGACTCCGCGCGCACGATCCGGTACGTGGCGCCGTAGCGCCGCCGCAGGTCGCGGGCGACGGCGCGGGACACCCCCGGATCGTCGTCCACGGTCATGATGACGGTCCGTGTCTCCCCGTCGGCCTGTGCCATACGTCCCCCACGTCGAGCGGCCGGATTCACGGCACGGCGTCCCCGTCACCGCACCGGCCTGCGGCCATCGTATGTTCGATCGCGGGTCCTCGCTCGGGCGGCGGGGGCGGGCCGCCGGCGTCCGTCCGCTCCCCCGGCGCGGCCCTGCGGACGGCTTGGGGAAGACTGGGCTGCGAGAACGACGTTCCCGCGACCCAGGGAGGGACCCGCATGACGCGCCCGATCACGGCAGGCTCGGACGGTTCGGAGGAGAGCCTGGCCGCACTGGCCTGGGCGGCGAGGGAGGCGGTGCGCCGCGGCGCACCGCTGCACGTCGTGCACGCCTGGCGGTTCCAGGGGCAGGGCGTGGCCGGCTCGGTGGACCGGGACAGGCAGGAGGGCTGGGCGCGCGACGCGCTCTCCCAGGCGGTCGGGACGGTGACCGAACGGCACCCCGGCCTCACGGTGACCACCGACGTCCGCGAGGGGGACGCCGTCGCGGCCCTGCTCGGTGCCGCGGCCGACGCCGAGACGCTGGTCCTCGGCTCGCGCGGGCACGGCGCGGTCGTCGGTTTCCTGCTCGGCTCGGTCGGCCAGCAGGTGATCGCCGAGGCCACCCGGCCGGTCGTCCTGGTGCGGGCCGGTGACGAGGCCGCCGCCGAGGCCGGGGGCCGCGAGGTCGTCGTGGGCCAGCAGGGCGAGCCGGAGGACAGCGCCGACGTCATCGGGTTCGCGTTCGAGGCGGCCGCCGCGCGGGGCGCCACCGTGCGCGCCGTGCGGGCCTGGGCCCTGCCGACGGTCTTCACCTACAGCCCCGGCTCGATGGCCCTCGCGGACGAGGCCGGAGGCCTGGAGCAGTACGAGCGCAAGGCGCTCGCCGAGGCGCTCGCACCGTGGCGCGAGCGCTTCCCCGATGTTCCCGTGGTGGAGCACGTGGAGATGGGCAGCGCGGGCCAGGTCCTGCTGACGGTGGCGGCCAACGCCCAGCTGATGGTCGTCGGCCGCCGCGCCCGCCGTACGGCCGTAGGCGCGCGGATCGGTTCGGTGGCGCACGGCGTGCTGCACCACGCGGAGTGCCCGGTGGCGGTGGTCCCGCACACCTGAGCGGCCGCCGCGCCGCTCAGTCGGCCGTGGGCTGCAGGGTCTCCCGGGCCCTGGGCAGGATGTTGACGAGGTAGTCCTCGACGGCCGTGTCCAGGCCGATGTCGTGCTGGGCCCGCTCGGAGAGGTACCAGCGGTGCTCCAGCAGCTCGTGGTAGATCTCCGCCGGGTCCATCGCGCCGCGCAGCTCCACCGGCACGGCGCGCACGGTGGGCCGGAAGACCTCGCGCACCCAGCGGTGGGCGAGGACCTCCGGACGGGCGCCGAGCGGGTCGCCCGGGGCGTAGTCGTCCTGGGTGGCCATCCAGCTCTCCAGGTCGTTCAGCAGCCGTCTGGCCTGGTTCTCCTCGGCGTCCAGGCCGGTCAGGCGCAGCAGCTGGCGCTGGTGGTGGCCGGCGTCGACGACCTTGGGCACGAAGGTGACCGTGTCGCCGTTGGAGGCATGCTCGATCTGCATCTCGGCCACGTCGAAACCGAGGTCGTTCAGGCGCCGGATGCGGCGCTCGATGTAGTGGTACTTGCCCGCCGGATACACGGAGGTGCGGGTCAGCTCCTCCCACAGGGTTTGGTAGCGGGCGCAGATCTCCATGCCGAAGTCGACCGGGTCGACGGAGGGGTGCAGCGCCCCCGAGGCCTCCAGGTCGAGCAGTTCGCCGCTGATGTTCACCCGGGCCAGGTCGAGGTCGTAGTCGCGCTGCCCGTCGCTCAGCCGCGGGTGCAGGTCGCCGGTCTCGGCGTCGACCAGGTAGGCGGCGTAGGCGCCCGCGTCGCGCCGGAAGAGCGTGTTGGACAGCGAGCAGTCCCCCCACGCGAACCCGGCCAGGTGCAGCCGGACCAGCAGTACCGCGAGGGCGTCCATCAGGCGGTGCATGGTCGCCGGGCGCAGCGTCGTCTCGAACATCGACCGGTACGGCAGCGAGCCGCCCAGGTGCCGGGTGACCAGCACCGGTTCCAGCGCCTCACCGGCGGCGTCGGAGCGGCCGGTGACCACGGCCAGCGCGTCCACCGCCGGGATGGCGAGCCGGTCCAGGTCGCGCAGCAGCTGGTACTCGCGCAGCGCGGGCCGCTCGGCCAGCTCCTTGACGGCGATCACCTCGTCCCCGGCGCGCGCGTAGCGGACCACGTGCCGGGAGATGCCGCGGGGCAGCGGCACGAGGTACTCCTCGGGCCACTGCTCCAGCGGCAGCTGCCAGGGCAGTTCGAGCAGGAGCGCGGGGTGCTCCGGATTGGTGGCGCTGATCTGCAAGGCCATGCCCCGACTCTAGAACGCCCGTTCCCGGGCCCGTTGTGCGGCGTCCTTCACCGGTCCGCGGTGGACGGGACCGTGCCCCGGGAGCAGCAGGTCGCCCTCCAGACCGGCGATGACGTCGAGCGAGGCGACCGCGCCCGCCCGGTCGTGGTGGAACAGGTCGGGCAGCAGCTGCGGTCCCTCGATCCGGGAGATGGCGTGCCCGCTCACCAGCGCGTCGCCGGAGATCACCACCCCTGCGTCGGGGAGGTGGTACACGCAGTGCCCGTCGGTGTGCCCGGGGGTGTGCACCGGCACGGGCCGGCCGGGCAGGTCGAGGGCGCCGTGCGCCGGGAAGGCCGCGGGCGCGGTCACCGGGTGCTGCTCGGTGCCGCCGGTGCGCAGCACGTGCACCATCCACGGCAGTACGCCCGGCCGCCAGGCGTTGCGCAGCACCGTGCCCACCGACACCTGCTGGAGGAAGTCGCGCCGCGCGTGCGGCACCTCGGCCTCGTGCAGCAGGACCGGGGTGCCGTGCGCGGCGTGCAGGTACTCCGCCGAGCCCAGGTGGTCGTTGTGGGCGTGGGTGATCAGCACGGCCGTCACCGCCTCGGGCGAACTCCCGACGGCGGCCAGGGAGTCGAGCAGCGCCCGGCGGTCGCCGGGGTATCCGGTGTCGACGAGGGTCACCGCGTCGCCGTCGGTGAGGATGACCCAGTTGGTGTTGCCGCCGTGCACCAGATAGGTGCCGTCGGCCACTTGCCGTACATCCGCGCTCATGGTCTCCCGCGTTCCAGGTCTGTGGTCCCCGCGCGGGACAGCCAACCAGAACCCGGGCGCGGGCGGTTGCCCGGCCCTCAGCGCACGCCGTGCGGGCGGAACTGGACGCTGATGCGGGGCCCGGCGGCGCGGGTGCTCTTGGGGACGCAGTGCTCCCAGGTGCGCTGGCAGGAGCCGCCCATCACGATCAGGTCGCCGTGGCCCAGCGGGCGGCGCACGGTCTCGCCGCCCCCGCCCGCCGGGCGCAGCAGCAGGTCCCGGGGTGCGCCCACCGAGAGGATGGCGACCATCGTGTCCTGGCGCGCGCCGCGTCCGATCCGGTCACCGTGCCAGGCGACGCTGTCCCGGCCGTCGCGGTAGTGGCACAGGCCCGCGGTCGTGAACGGCTCGCCCAGCTCCTCGGCGTAGTGGGCCGACAGGGCGTCGCGCGCCTCGGCCAGCAGCGGGTGCGGGAGGGCGTCGCCCGCGCCGTAGAACGCCAGCAGCCGGGGTACGTCGACGACGCGCTCGTACATCTCGCGCCGTTCCGCGCGCCAGGGGACCTCGGCGGCCAGCCGCTCGAACAGCGCGTCGGCGCCGCCCAGCCACCCGGGGAGCAGGTCGATCCAGGCTCCCGGGCCGAGGTGGGTCCGGCGCAGACCGTCGAGCGGGCCCAGCCGGACCTCGTCGGTCTGGTCGAAGAGTGAGCCCTGGAGGTGGTGCGTGGTCATGGGACCAGCGTACTCCTCATTCGAAAATGTGTTCTATCGATGACATCGCCGCCGGTCCGCGACCGTCTCTTTCGATACGCTGGTGTATCCGATACATTCCCGTATCGAACCGAGCGAAGGAGCCGGACATGACGGCGAAGGCGACCACGGGGCGGGTGACCAGGCGGCGCGTGCGCACCCGTGCGAACCTCCTGGACGCCGCGTTCGCGGTGTTCGCCGCCAAGGGCTTCGGGCGGGTGTCGATCGAGGAGGTCTGCGAGACCGCCGGGTACAGCCGGGGCGCCTTCTACTCCAACTTCGACAGTCTCGACGAGCTGTTCTTCGCCCTCTACGAGCAACGGGCCGACCTGATCGCCGAGCAGGTGACCACCGCCCTCGCCGCCGACGGCCCCGGCCTGGACGTGCCCGCCGCCGTGGAACGCGTCACCGAGGTGCTGCTCCTGGACCGGGACTGGCTCCTGGTGAAGACGGACTTCCTGGTGCACGCCGCCCGCGACCCGGAGGTCGCCCGGACCCTGCTGGAGCACCGGGCCCGCCTCAGGCGGGCGATCGCCGACCGGCTCGCCCGGGCCCGCGGACACACCGCCCTGCCCGCCGTGCCCGGCGACGCCGAGGAGGCCGCGCACGCCGTGGTCGCCGCGTACGACGGGGTCACCACCCAACTGCTCCTGGACCGGGACGTCGCGGGCGCCCGGGTCTGGCTGGGACAGCTGCTCACCGCGCTGCTCACCGACGGCAGCACGCGTCACTGACCACAGGGTCACCGACACAACAGGAAGGGACGGTCGCCATGGATGCCGACGTCATCGTGGTCGGAGCGGGTCTGGCGGGTCTGGTCGCGGCCCACGAGCTGACCAGCCGGGGCAGGAGGGTCGCCCTGGTGGACCAGGAGAACGCGGCCAACCTCGGCGGGCAGGCCTTCTGGTCCTTCGGCGGCCTCTTCCTCGTCGACTCCCCGGAGCAGCGGCGGCTCGGCGTCAAGGACTCCCTCGACCTGGCCTGGAACGACTGGCAGGGCAGCGCCGGATTCGACCGGACCGAGGACGAGGACTCCTGGGCGGTGCGCTGGGCGCGGGCGTACGTCGAGTGGGCGGCGGGGGAGAAGCGGTCCTGGCTGGCCGGGCACGGCATCACCTTCCTGCCCACCGTCGGCTGGGCCGAGCGCGGCGACCTCAGGGCGGGCGGGCACGGCAACTCCGTGCCCCGCTTCCACATCGCATGGGGCACCGGCACGGGGGTCGTCGAGCCCTTCGTGCGGTACGCGAAGCAGGCCGCGCGCGACGGGCTGCTCACCTTCCACCACCGCCACCGCGTCGACCACCTGGTCGTCGAGGGCGGCACCGCGCGCGGGGTGCGCGGCACGGTCCTCGCCCCGGACGACTCACCGCGCGGCGTGGCCTCCCACCGCGACCCGGCCGGAGAGTTCGAACTCACCGCCCGCGCCGTGGTCGTCACCTCCGGCGGCATCGGCGCCGACCACGACATCGTCCGCCGCCACTGGCCCGAGCGCCTGGGCACCCCGCCCGCCGAGATGGTCACCGGCGTCCCCGCCTACGTCGACGGCCGGATGCTCGACATCAGCGCCGAGGCGGGCGCCCGCCTGGTCAACCGCGACCGGATGTGGCACTACACCGAGGGCGTGCGCAACTGGGACCCGATCTGGCCCGGCCACGGCATCCGCATCCTGCCGGGACCGTCCTCGATGTGGTTCGACGCGCTCGGCCGCCGACTGCCGGAGCCGTACCTGCCCGGCTACGACACCCTGGGCACCCTGCGCCACCTGCGCACGGCCGAGGGGCTCGCGGAACACGACCACTCCTGGTTCGTCCTCACCCAGAAGATCATCGAGAAGGAGTTCGCGCTCTCCGGTTCCGAGCAGAACCCCGACATCACCGCCAAGGACCGCGCCGGCTTCCTGCGCGAACGCGTGCTGGGCAAGGGGGCCCCGGGTCCGGTGGACGCGTTCCTGCGCAACGGCGCCGACTTCGTGACCGCGCCGGACCTGGAGCAACTGGTCGAGAAGATGAACCGGTTGACCGACAAGCCGCTCCTGGACGCCGCCGCGCTCCGGCGCCAGATCGAGGCCCGCGACCTCCAGCTGGCCAACCCGTACGCCAAGGACGCCCAGGTGCAGGGCATCCGCAACGCCCGCCGCTACATCGGTGACCGGCTCGGCCGGGTCGCCGGCCCCCACCGCATCCTCGATCCCGCGGCGGGTCCGCTGATCGGCGTCAAGCTGCACATCCTCACCCGCAAGACCCTCGGCGGCATCCAGACCGACCTCGACTCCCGCGCCCTGGACGCCGACGGCACCCCCGTCGAGGGCCTGTACGCGGCCGGTGAGGTGGCCGGTTTCGGCGGGGGCGGGGTGCACGGGTACAACGCGCTGGAGGGCACCTTCCTCGGCGGCTGCCTGTTCTCCGGCCGGGCGGCGGGCCGGGCCGCGGCACGGCAGACCGCCTGAGCGACGGACCGCCTGAGCGACGGACCCGCCGGCCGTCCGCTCCGCGCCCCTCACACCTCGTCTCAGACCTCGTCGAGGAGACGGAGCAGCACGGCGGCGTGGCTCTCGCCGGGCGACTTGGCCGCGGTCAGCAGTGTCACGTCGCCCGCCTCGGCCAGCTTCCGTACACGGTCGAGGAGTTCGCTCGCCTCCGGGGCGCTCAGCTCCGCCTCGTACCGGCGCGCGAACTCCTCGTACGAGCCCTCGCCCGCGTGGTACCAGCGGCGCAGCTCGGTCGACGGGGTGAGTCCCTTCGGCCACTCGTCCACCCGCGCCGCGTCCTTCGACACGCCCCGGGGCCACAGCCGGTCCACGAGGACCCGTACGCCGTCGTCCGGCTCCGCCGGGTCGTAGACCCGGCGCACACGCACGTTCATGGCGGTCCTCCCACGGCCGACGGTGCCCGCGCCAGGCTACCTCCGGCGCGGGCGGCGAGGGTCAGCCGGACCTCCGGCGCGCGGCCTCGCGCCGCTTGAGCGCCCGGCGTTCCAGCTCGCTGGTGCCACCCCAGACGCCGAGGGTCTGCCCGGTGTCGAGCGCCCAGCGCAGACACTGCTCCTGAACCGGACAGGTCCGGCAGACCGCCTTGGCCTGCTCGGTCTGCAAAGCGGCCGGACCGGTGGTGCCGATCGGGAAGAAGAGGTCGGGGTCCTCCGTCCGGCATGCGGCGTGCTCGCGCCAGTTGTCCATCAAAGTCACCTGCGATCGGTATCGTTCGCGCCCTCGTGCATGGCTTACTCCGTTGCGGGTGACCTGTCGACCGCGGGGCGAAACCGGGGTGGTGCTCGCGGGATGCCGTGTCCGTCGCCGTGCGCCTACCGGCTCAGCGCGTCCCCGGCCGCCGCCACCACCGCGTCCGCCACCGCGGCCAGCGCCGGGGAGTCGAGCTTCCACTGCTGCCAGTACAGCGTGACGTCCACCGCGAGGTCCGGCGCGAAGGTGACGAGCCGACCGGTGCGCAGCAGCGGTTCGGCCTGCGGCCCCGGGACCATGCCCCAGCCCAGCCCGGCGGCGACCGCCTCGACGAAGCCCTCCGAGGTCGGCACGTAGTGCCGTGCGGCGCTTGCGCCACCGTGACCGAGCCGGCGCGCGAAGGAGTCCTGGAAGTCGTCCCGCCGGTCGAAGACCACCACCGGGGCGTCGGCGACGGCCTCCCGCGGCGCGTCCAGATGCCGGGCGGCGAACTCGGGGGCGGCGCAGGGGAGATAGCGCATCCGGCCCAGCGCCCGGACCGTGCAGCCGGGCACCGGTTCGGGCGACGACGTCACCGCGGCCATCACCACGCCCTCCCGCAGCAGCGTCGCCGTGTGGCCCTCGTCCTCGCGGCGCAGTTCGAAGCAGAGCGGGGGCTCCGGGGGAAGCCGGGTGAGGGCGGGCAGGAACCAGGTCGCCAGCGAGTCCGCGTTCACCGCCACCGACACCCGGGTGGGCTCGCCCGCCCCCCGCAGGCCCAGCTCGGCCGACGCGTCCCGCTCCAGCCGCGCCACCTGGCGGGCCAGCCGCACCAGCACGGCTCCGGAGTCGGTCGCCCGCACCGGCTTGGTGCGCAGCAGCAGTACCCGGCCGGTGCGCTGCTCCAGTGCCTTCACCCGCTGGCTGACCGCGGACGGCGTCACGTGCAGGGCGGCGGCGGCCGCGTCGAACGTGCCCTCGTCCACCACGGCCAGCAGGGTGCGCACGTGGTCCAGCGGCAGATCCGCGAAGGCCGGCGCACAGGCCGACGTCATGTCGTCATCACATCGGCTAATGATACGTAAGAATCTTTAGCTGTACGTCCGGTGATCGTCCGCTTAGCGTCGAGGGCATGAACAACGCGCTCACGGCGGCCGCCGCCGGTTTCGGCACCGGCCTCTCGCTCATCGTCGCCATCGGCGCCCAGAACGCCTTCGTCCTGCGCCAGGGGGCCCGCCGGGACGCGGTGCTCGCCGTGGTCGGCATCTGCGCGCTGTCCGACGCCGTGCTCATCGCCCTGGGCGTCGGCGGGGTCGGCGCCGTGGTGGTGGCCTGGCCGGGCGCGCTGACCGCCGTCGGCTGGATCGGCGGTGCCTTCCTGCTCTGCTACGGGGCCCTGGCCGCCCGGCGGGTGTTCCGGCCGTCCGGCGCGCTGCGGGCGGACGGCGACGCCGCGGGCTCGCGCCGCCGGGCCGTGCTCACCTGCCTGGCGCTGACCTGGCTCAACCCGCACGTCTACCTCGACACCGTGTTCCTGCTGGGCTCCGTCGCCGCCGACCGGGGGCCGCTGCGCTGGACCTTCGGCCTAGGAGCCGCCGCCGCCAGCCTGGTCTGGTTCGCCGCGCTCGGCTTCGGCGCCCGCTACCTCGGCCGCTTCCTGTCCCGGCCGGCGGCCTGGCGGGTCCTCGACGGACTGGTGGCCGCCACCATGATCGTCCTCGGTGTCTCCCTCGTCGCCGGGGCCTGAGCGGCCGGATCGGGCCGGATCCGGCCGCACACGCCCCGACGAGCTCGAACGAAGCTGCGATAGTGATCCTCGCAATCGAAAGATGTATCGAGCATGTAGGAAGCGCGTGGACACCAGCGAGAGCAGCAGCGAGAGCGGCACCGAACCGGACGCGAAGGCCCCGGCGCCGGACGGGACGCGGCAGCGCGGATGGCGCCGCTGGGCCATGGACACCCGGCCCCTGCGCCGCCCGGCCTACCGCAGGCTGTGGTCCTCGACCATCGTCACGGCCGTCGGCAGCCAGCTCACCGCGGTCGCCGTGCCCAAGCAGATCTACGACATCACCGGCTCCTCGGCCTGGGTCGGCGCCGCGAGCCTCGCCGGGCTGCTGCCGCTCATCGTCTTCGCCCTGTGGGGCGGCGCGGTGGCCGACACCATGGACCGCCGCAAGCTGCTGCTGATCACCAACACCGGCATCGCGGTGACCTCGCTGCTCTTCTGGGTACAGGCGGTCACCGGCATGGCGTCGGTGGCCGCGCTGATGCTGCTGCTCGCGCTGCAGCAGGCCTTCTGGGGCCTCAACGCCCCGGCCCGCAACGCCTCCATCGCCCGCCTGGTGCCCGAGGACGAGCTGCCCGCCGCCAACGCCCTCGGCTCGACCGTCATGCAGACCGGGCAGGTGGTCGGGCCGCTGCTCGCCGGTGCGCTGATCCCGGTGATCGGACTGCCCGAGCTGTACCTGATCGACGCGCTGGCCCTGTGCGTCACCGTGTGGGCGGTCTACAAGCTCCCCGCGCTGCCGCCGCTCGCGGGCACGGCGGTCCGGCGCGCGGGCGTGCGCGAGGTGGTGGCCGGCTTCCGCTACATCGCCGGGCACAAGGTGCTGCTGCTGTCCTTCCTGGCCGACATCGTCGCCATGGTGTTCGGCATGCCCCGCGCCCTGTTCCCGCAGCTCGCCGCCGAGACGTACGCCCCGTACGGCGAAGGGCTCGCGCTCGGTCTGCTGTTCGCGGCGATCCCCATCGGCGCGGTGGCCGGCGGACTGTTCTCCGGCACCTTCTCGCGGGCCCGCCGGCACGGCTGGATGGTGATCGGCGCGGTCGTGGTCTGGGGGGCCGCCATCACCGGCTTCGGGCTCAGCGGCAGTCTGTGGCTCGCGGTCGCCTTCCTGGTCGTGGCCGGTGTCGCCGACATGGTCTCCATGGTGTTCCGCGGGGCGATCCTGCTGTCCGCCGCCACCGACGAGATGCGCGGGCGGATGCAGGGCGTGTTCACCGTCGTCGTGGCGGGCGGCCCGCGGCTGGCCGACGTCCTGCACGGCGGTGCGGGCTCCGCCCTCGGCGCCCGGCAGGCCGTGGCCGGCGGCGGTCTGCTCGTCGTGGCCGTGATGCTGGCCCTGGCCGTCGCGATGCCCGCGCTGCGCCGCTACCGCGTCTGACGGCGGCTCACAGGGAACCGCGCCCGTGCAGGGCGTAGTGCTCCATGAGCCGGCCCCTGGTGGACTCCAGCCGGTGCGCGAGGATCTCCGCGACCGACCGCACCAGCACGATGCCCAGCTGCGGGTCCCGCTCGCACAGGTCGAGCACCGCGGCCGCTTCGAACTCGTAGGCGCGCACCGGGCTGAACGCCTCGGCGCCGAAGTCCCACTCGTAGGGCGGGAACAGCCAGGACCAGCCGAGCAGGTCGCCCACGCCGAGACTGGCGACCGTGACCCGCTGCACGGACGTCACCTGCTGGGTCAGGGAGACCGCGCCGGAGCGGATGACCCAGAAGCGGTCCGCCCGGCCTCCCGCCTCGAAGATCCGGTCGTCCTCCGGGAAGGAGACCTCCTGGGCCAGCTCCATCAGCCGCGCGCGCTGGGGGAGGGGGAGAGCGTTCAGCAGTTTGATCGCTTTGGTCATGGCACGGGGCTCCTCGCCGGCGATTCGGTTCCGGGGCTTTCCCTATGCCCATTTCAGTCTCTGTCGCCGCGCTGAGCACCTCGGCGGACGGCGGGATCCCGTACGGATTCCGTGCCGGAACCGGGGACGGGGGTGCGAGGGCGTGAAAAAGCCCTGGCCGGACGGGGGAGGCCGGCCAGGGCCGTAAGCGGTGACCGCGGAGGACATTTCGATCGACTCCGTCGCCACGTATGGATGAACGCTAAACCATCTCTGGGCGTTCCGCGAAACCGACACGGGGACACGTGACCCGTTTCACTCGCGGTGCTCCGCGACGACCCTGACCCTCTCCAGTGCCGGATCGGTCGGGTCGGGGAGGTACATCCCCGCCTCCAGGCCGCTGCGCAGATAGCGCAGCACCGGCTCGGCCAGCCGCTCGCCCGGCAGCACGGCCGGAATGCCGGGCGGATACGGAGTGATCATCTCCGCCGCGACCCGGCCGGCGGCCCGGTCCAGGGGCACGTCCTCGGTGGGGCCGAAGAAGGCGTCCCGGGGCATGCACACCTGAGGCATCCGCAGCCCGGCCGGCGACGGCACCTCGACGCGCGGAGCGGACTTCAGGCCCGGGGCGGCCCGGGCGAGGTCCTTGAGGGCGGTGAGCAGCTCGTCGGCGGTCCCCCGGTCGTCGCCGTGGGTGATCTGCGCGCCGATGCGGCGGTGGTCGGTGAGGTGGGCGATCACACCGCGGTGCTCCCGCAGCCAGTCCGCCGCCCGGAAGCCCGAGACGCCGAGCCCGTCGAGGTCGATGACGACCGGCAGCGGATCGAAACCGTGGGCCAGCCCCGGACCGCAGAAGTCCTCACGGTCGTTGACGTGCATGCCGTCGATCTCCTCGACGGCCGCCCGGACTCCGGCCGCCAGCTCCAGCGCGCCGCTCATCAGCTCCTGCCCGCCGAGCGCCATCTGGCGGCGCCAGCCGTCGAGACCGGCGAAGATCAGCACCGACGGGCTGGTGGTGCTCAGCAGGTCGGCGCGCATGCCGAGCAGCTTGGGCGGCACCAGGTCGCCGCGCAGGTGGAACACCGAGCCCTGTTCGAGACCGCTGCCCATCTTGTGGATGCTGGTCACGCAGATGTCGGCGCCCGCGTCCATCGCCCAGGACGGCAGATCCGGGTGGAAGGGCAGATGCGCCCCCCACGCCTCGTCGACGATCAGCGGCAGCGAGCGCCGGTGGCAGACCTCGGCGACGGCCCGCAGATCCGCGCTCGCACCGTACGGCGTCGGGCTGGTGACCAGGGCACCCTTGGCGTCGGGATGTGCCACGAACGCCTCCTCGAACGACTCGGCGGACGGCGGATGGGCCAGATGCCGTTCCGCGTCCCAGAGCGGTTCGACCCACACCGGCTCGATGCCGGACAGGATCAGACCCGAGACCACCGACTTGTGGGCGTCGCGGCCGATCAGCAGCTTCTCGTGCGGCCCCGCCACCGCCAGCATCGCCGCCTTCACCGACAGGGAACTCCCGCACGTCGAGAAGAACGTGTGATCGGCGTGGACGGCGTCCGCCATCAGCTCCTGGGCGCGCTGGAGCACCCGTCCCCGGGTGAGCCGGTCGTCGAGGCCGGCGGTCGCCAGCACGTCCCCGTGGAACACGGCGTCACCCAGCACCTCGCGCACCGCGGGGTCCGCCCCGCGCGCCTGCTTGTGCCCGGGCGGCGTGAACGACAGCCGTCCCGCACGGCGGTATTCGACGAGGGCTTCCAGGACCGGTGCTCGGCGGTGGTCGACTGTCATGCCGACCCGGTTTCCCGTCCGGCGCCGCGTCAATCCGCCGGGGACCGCCACTCCGCGTTCCGGCCCGGCGTCAGCACCTCGTCCAGCACTCGCAGCACCGCCTCGTACGCCACCGTCCGTACGGCGGCCTCCCGGGAGCCCTCCGGGTCGGTCGACCGCAGCGCCTCGCTGCGTGCCCGCCAGCTCCGCCCCTCCTCCAGCGCGCAGGTCCTCGCGCGGTGCATCCGGCGCAGTAGTTCGTCCGCGTCCACAACATCTGTCATGCACTCCGCGTACCCCCGCAGGGCGCCCGGATGGCCCTTGGGCCGCACGGACGACCGGAGGTTTGCCCCCACCGGCAGAGGTCAGCCGAAGGTGACGGGCCGCACGCCGAGCGCAGGGCCGAACCGGACCGTCCGACCGACCAGGGAGCTGACCGATGCGTGACAGGGACACGATTCAACCCGTCGTCGAGCAGCACGGCAGGAACACCGGCCGCCGGTACCGGCCGTGCCGGCCCGCCGACGCGCGCGCGGCGGTCGAACGCGCCGTCACCGAGTGCCGGGGCGCCGGCGGCCGCGCGTCGTGCGACGCGGGGGCCCTGTCGGACGCCGTGCTCGTCGCCTCGGAGCTGACCACCAACGCCATCCTGCACGGCGGCGGCATCACCGACTTCCAGGTCGACGTCGTGGGACCGGGCGTGCGACCGGGCGTGCGCCTCTCGGTGTGCGACCGCAGCCACGACCTGCCGGTGGCGGTGCCGGCCACGGACGACCGGGGCCGTCGACGCCTCGGCGGCCGGGGCTGGCCGATCGTCTGCATGCTGGCCCGCGAGGTGCGGGTGGCAGATCTTCCCTCGGGCGGCAAGTGCATCACGGTGGTCGTTCCGCTGTCCTGATGACTTTTCGAAAAGCGGAGTTTGTTCCACCGGGCCGGGGGCAGTCGCAAATTCGTGCTTCGGACCGGAGGCGCAGCAGCGGGAGCGGTAGGGCTGCTTCGGTGCCCCGGCTGTGCCGGGGACGACCCGGACAGCGCCGTTCCCGCGGAAAGTCCCTGAGACCACCGTTCAGGAGCGGATCCGCATGCTCATAGAAACGCCCACCATCCGTCCCGGTACCCCCCAGCCCACCCAGCCCGCCCACCCCTCCACCGCCTCCGCACGCCGCCGCCACGACGACGCCCCCGACACCATGGTCCTCTTCGGCCGGCTGGCGGGGCTGGCGGACGGACCCGAACGCGACGCCGTCCGCGACGAACTCGTCACGGCCTGGCTGCCCATGGCCCACCGCATCGCCGGCCGGTTCCGGGACCGCGGGGAGTCCATCGAGGACCTCCGCCAGGTCGCGGCGCTCGGCCTGGTCAAGGCCATCGACCGCTTCGACCCTGAGCGGGGGGCCTTCGAGAGCTACGCCGTGCCCACCATCACCGGCGAGGTCAAGCGCCACTTCCGCGACCGGATGTGGGCCCTGAGGGTGCCCCGCCGGGTCCAGGAACTGCGCAACAAGG
Organism: Streptomyces sp. NPDC111628; assembly: GCF_055635195.1. Lineage (NCBI taxonomy): Bacteria > Bacillati > Actinomycetota > Actinomycetes > Kitasatosporales > Streptomycetaceae > Streptomyces > Streptomyces sp. NPDC111628. Next base: position 1,028,217 of record NZ_JBVKBZ010000002.1, read on the forward strand.
TGCGCGTCGCCCGCCGGGAACTCGCCCAGAGCCCGGGCAGTCCCGAACCCTCGGTGGCCGCCCTCGCCGCCCACACCGGGCTGAGCGAGGACGAGGTCGGCGCCGGGATGGAGGCGCTGGAGAGCTTCAGCACCCTCTCGCTGGACGCCGAACTGTCGGCGGGCGACGACGGTTACAGCCTCGCGGACACCCTGGGCGCCGCCGACGCCTCGTACGACACGGTGATCGACCGCGAGTCCGCCAAGGAGGGCCTGCGCAGGCTACCCGAAAGGGAGCGCGCCATCCTCTACATGCGTTTCTTCGAGGACATGACGCAGAGCCGGATCGCCGACTGCCTGGGCATCTCGCAGATGCACGTCTCGCGGCTCATCAGCCGCAGCTGCGCCCGCGTCCGCGACGAGGCGATGGGGCAGCGCACGGTCCGCCCCGGCCACCCGGCGCGGACCTGATGGGTGACACGGAGGACACGGAGGACACAGGGGACACAAGGAGGGGACGGGACGCATGCTGATGCCACACCCCGCGGTGCTGAGCAGACTCCTCGCGGAGTACGAGGCCGCCGCGGTGCACGAGCCCGCCGACGCGACGGGCGAGCCGGGCCCGCGGACCCGGGACCTGGCCTACACGCTGTGCGTGTCGACCGGCACGCGTGACGTACGGCGGGCCCTGGAGACCGCCCGGCGCCACCTCGCGGACGCCTCGGCGCCGGAGCCCGGGCCCGGCGCCGCACCCGCACCCGTGGGCGTGGCGGACTGAGACGGGAAACGGGCGGGCGCACGACGGCACCACCGCGTGCGGAGCCGGGGAGGGAAGGTCCACATGAACGCAGGCGTCGCGGGCGACCTGGCCCGTACCGGGCGAGGCCGCGCCCGGCGGGCGGCGAACGGATCGGCGGCCGAGGGGGCCGCCCGGGCGGGACTGGCCGCTCGCGGGGTCATCTACCTGCTGGTCGGCATCCTGGCCCTGCAGATCGCCTTCGGCGGCGGGAACCGGCAGGCGGACCGAGGCGGCGCCCTCGCCGAGCTGTCGGACCGGCCCTTCGGCGCGGTGCTGCTGTGGGCGCTGGGCGCCGGACTCGTCGGAATGGCCCTGTGGAGGCTGTCCGAGGCGGCCTTCGGAGTCACCGGCAAGGACGGACACAAGGCGAAGAAGCGCCTGCCCGCCGCGGCCCGCTGCGTCTTCTACGCGTTCGTCGCCTACTCCGTCCTGTCCTTCGCGGCCGGCGCGGGCGGCGGCGGCTCCAGCGACCGGCAGTCCCGGGACGTCACGGCCAGGGTGATGGAGATGCCCGCCGGCCGGTGGCTCGTGGGCGCCGCGGGTGTCGCGATCGTCGTCGCCGGGGTGGTGATCGGCGTACAGGCGCTGCGCCGCACCTATCGCAAGAAGATGAAACTCGGCGGACTGAACCCCCGAGCCCGGCTGCTGGTCGACGTCACCGGCGTCGGCGGCGGGACGGCCCGCGGCATCGTGTTCGCCGCGGCGGGCGCCTTCGCCGTACGGGCCGCCGTCGCCTACGAACCCGACCGGGCGAAGGGACTGGACGACACCCTCCGTTCCTTCGCCGGCACCCCGCTCGGGCCCTGGCTGCTGGCCCTGGTGGCCGCGGGGCTGGTGCTGTTCGGCGTCTTCTCGTTCGTCCTCGCCCGCCGCCGGAGGGTCTGAGCCTCCCGGCACGGGGAACACGGGGCGAATGAACGAACACGAGATTCCTCCGCCGGACGGACGTCCCGTGGACGTCTACCTCGACCTGCTGCGCGTGCGCATGGCCAGCGACGACTACCAGCTGCTGCTCAGCGTGGTGGAACCGGTCCTCCAGGCGATCGACGAGCAGCAGATGCCGACCATCGACTTCTCGCTGGACGGGGACAGCACCGAGGCGCTGCCCCAGGAGATCAGGGACGAGGCCGCACTGGTCATCGCCACCGCCGTCACCGGACGTCTCGACAACGAGGTCGTCGAGATCAGCACCGACGAGACCGGCCCGGTACGGGTCGTCACCGACGCGGCCACCGCCTCCGACCCCGAACGACTCGGTGAGATCGCCGACTACCTCAAGGAACGCCACCAGCAGAACGAGGAGCTGCGCGGCATCGCCGAGGCGAGCGGTCTGCCCAGCGACTTCTGACCCTCATCACCCGGGCGGGGCCGTCAGCGCTGCGGCGCCCTGACGGACACGCCCAGCGGCCGGGCGAGGCCGACCACCGCCTCGTCCAGCCGCTCCAGGTGCCGCAGTACCCGGCCCGTGATGCGGCCGTACCGCGGCACTCCGGCGGCGTCCGGTTCCAGCAGCGAGGCGATGCTCGGCCCGGTCTCCACCTGCGTCCCGGCGTTCTCGTCCGCGACGTGGGCGGCGATCGCCTCGATGTTGCGCACCGTGCGCCGCACCGCGCCGCGCAGCCGCGGGTCGGCCGCGATCGACGGATGGGTGGGCAGCAGCTCGGCCGTCGCCGCCAGCGACCGCGCGTGATAGGCACAGGTCTCCAGCAGCGCCACCACGTACTGGGCGGTGTCCCGCCGGGCCCGCAGCGGTGTGATCGGATGGGTCAGCGGCTGGGTGGCGGCCCGCAGGTCGCCCAGCGCCTGGTCCAGCTCCCGCGCGGTGTCCAGCAGATCCGCCGCGGGTCCGCCGCTGAGCTGGTCGACGGCGCCCTCCGTGACGTCGGTGAGCCGCTCCAGCACCGTGCCGAGGAGGTCGTTGGTCCGCCGGTCGGTGCGTATCGGCAGCACCAGCGCCGCGGCCACGATCCCGCAGGCCGCGCCGAGCGCCGTCTCCTCCACCCGCAGCAGCAGCACCGACAGGCTGTAGGTGTGCAGCAGCGTGTACAGCAGCCCGAGCATCGCGGTGACGAAGAACGACATCAGCGTGTAGGACAGCGGCGCCGTGTAGAACATCGCGAAGATCAGCACCAGCACCAGCCCGAACGCGGTCCAGGTGTGGTTGCCGACCAGACCGGCCAGCACGATGCCCGCCACCACGCCCAGCACGGTGCCGAGCAGCCGGCGGTAGCCCTTGACCAGGATCTCGCCGGTCGAAGCGGTGTTGATGAAGACGATCCAGCAGGTCAGCACCGCCCAGTACCAGCGCTGCGAGGACAGGAACTCGCCGCCGACGATGGCCAGCGAGGACCCCACGGCCACCTGCACCGCGGCGCGCGTGGTGGGCCGCCGCCACCCGGTCTGCTCCTCCTCCTCGGCCGCCTCCTCACCGGCGTCGATGGCCGCGTCCTCGGCGTCCAGCTCCTCCCGGGAACGGGCGGTGGCCGGTGAGTCGTCGGACTCGTCCTGCGGCCCGTCCAGCGCGATCCTGAGGCCCATGACCGCGCGCGCCGTCTCTCCGATGCCGCGGAACACGTCCTGGACGGCCGCGGTCGCCTCGGGCAGGTTCTCCTCGTCGCGGTAGCCGAGCAGCCGGTTGCGCAGGTGGGACAGGGCCGTGCCGCGCGCCTCCGCGGGCGGCCGCAGCACCAGGGTGCGCAGCGCCGTGAGATCCCGGCGCAGCAGCTCCGTGGCCTCGCCGGGTGCGGGCGAGTGGCCCACCGCGGGAGCGGGCGCGCCCGGCAGATGCAGCGTGAGGGTGTCGGCCCGCTCGGCGCTGCGCGCGGTCAGCAGCAGCAGACCGAGGCGCTCGGCGGCGATCTCGGCGTCCGCGACGCGCCGCTGCACCAGGCGCGCCGTGGACGCGTCGGGCGTGCCCTCGTCCAGCCGGGACTGGATCATCAGGGCCGTCTCGTGCAGGCGCGCGGTGCCCTCGCGCAGGCGCTCCAGCGTCTTGTCGATGTCGTCGGGACCGGCGTCCAGCAACTCGATCTGCGTGGCGATCAGCTGGGCCAGCCGGGCCCGGAAGGCCTGCCGCAGCAGACCCAGGATGCGCGCGGGTGTCGCCGGGACCACCCCGAAGCGCACCACCGCGCTGGACGCGAACGCCACGGCGACGGCGGCCCACAGCCCCGGCAGCCCGGACACCTTCCCGCCGACGAACAGCGACACGAAGTAGACCTGGAAGCCGATCAGCCCGAGCGCGGTGCCCCGGTCGCCGAACCGGCGGACGAAGACCGCGCAGAAGATCAGGACGACGAAGAAGGCGTCGCCGACCACGACCAGGGAGGTGAGCAGCGTGCTCAGCGAGACCGAGGCCAGGGCGACGGGCAGGCCCAGCGCCAGCGTGAGGGCCTGCGGGCCCGGTTCCTTCTCCCGGATGGAGAAGGTCGCGACCATCGCCGCCATGGCGCCCGCGACCAGATGCTTGACGTCCACGCCGAACACGGCGAGCACGCCCAGCGTCAGCGCGATGGCGCCCACCGTCCGCAAACCCGCCGTCAGCCGCAACAGACCCGGGTCGGACGCGGCGACGCGGTCGCGCAGCCGTGTCCGCGCCGAGCGTCCCGCTGCCTTCACGCCGCCGTACACTCTCCCGATTCACAGCCGGCCCTGACAGCCGGTTCCAGCCATGTCCCGGCCGGTTCACGCCGAGATCCACTTCTCAGCATGTCATGCCCCGGTCCGTCACGGGAGGTGGGGGCGGGCGGGGGTCACGGCTTCGCCCGGTCCGCCTCCGCGACCCGCTCCCGCACCTGTTCCGGTGTCAGATACGCGTCGGTGTACTCGAAGTCCCTCAGCTTGGCGGGCTTGCGGGCCTGGAAACCGGTGCGGACGAAATCGTCGCCGGCGACCGCGTTGAGCGCCCAGTTGGCCGCCACCCGGGCCTTGGCCACGCCCGTGCGCAGCGCCGACCAGTGGTAGCCGCGGGCCACCGCCTGCGCGGGCAGTCCCGTCAGCTCGACCCCGAGCGGCTTGGAGACCGCGTCGGTGCCGCCGAGGTCGACGACGAGGCCCAGGTCCTTGTGGACGTACGGCCGCATCGGCTGGTTGCGCAGGGTGGCGATGAGGTTCTCGGCGACGTGCCGTCCCTGCCGCATCGCGTGCTGGGCGGTCGGCGGGCAGACGGCACCCTCCTGGCCCTTGGCGAGGTCGGGCACGGCCGCGGAGTCGCCCAGCGCGAACACCCCGTCGTGGTTCGGCAGGCACATCTCGGCGGTGACCGCGAGCCGCCCCTTGACCGTCTCCGCGCCCAGCGTGGCGATCAGCGGGCTCGCCACCACGCCGGCCGTCCAGATCAGCGTGCGGGTGGGCACCACCCGGCCGTCCGTGAAGGTGACCTCCTCGGGCGCCGCCTTGGCGATGGACACGCCCAGGGAGATGTCGATGCCGCGCCGCGTCAGGATCTGCTGCGCGTCGCGGCCGAGCTTCTCGCCCAGCTCCGGCATCAGCTTCGGCGCGATGTCGATCAGGTGCCACTTGATCAGGGCCGGGTCCAGCCGGTTGTAGCGCTTGACGGCCGCGTGCGTCAGCCGCTGCAGGCACGCCGCGGTCTCGGTGCCCGCGTAACCGCCGCCCACCACCACGAACTGCAGCCGGGAGGCCCGCTCCACGGGGTCCTGGCTGGCGTCGGCGAGGTCCAGCTGGGAGATGACGTGGTCGCGGATGTACGCGGCCTCCGCCAGGGTCTTCATGCCGAACGCGTTGTCGGTGAGCCCCGGGATGTCGAAGGTGCGGGTGATGCTGCCGGGCGCCAGCACGATGTAGTCGTAGGGCTCGTTGACGATCCGGTCGGTGATGGTGCGCACCACGCAGACCTTCGCCTCGAGGTCCACCCCGATCGCGCCGCCCGGAATGATGCGGGTCCGGTAGCGGCTGCTGCGGCGCAGCGAGAGCGCGATCGACTGGGGGGTGAGCACCCCGGCGGCGACGTGCGGCAGCAGCGGCAGATAGAGCTGGTAGGAGAACGGCGTCACCAGGGTGACGTCGGCCTCGTCGGGCGAGAGCCGCCGCTCCAGACGACGGACGCACTCCACGCCGGCGAAACCTGCGCCGACCACCAGGATCCTGGGTCGTGTCACGGTGTTCATCCCTTTCTGCGGCTCCGGGGCGGTCTGCCGCGAACGCCATTCGCCTGCCCGTGGATCGCCGCTTCGCACCTCGTCCATGCCACCGCGCCCGCACCGCTTCGGCCAGCCGGGTGCGGCAGGCAGGCGACACGTCCTGATCACCACCATGCCCCGCCCGGGCCCGCAGCGCACCGGGCGGGAGCGAACCGTTTGGAACTTTTCCCGGGGATCAGCCCGTACCGCGCAGGTGACACAGCAGCAGACACACGTCGTCGTCCCGTTCGGAGTCGCTGAGCATCGGACGCAGGATCCCGTCGGCCGAGCCCTCCAGGTCCGTGTCCAGCTCCGCCGGACCGAACGACCCGAGCGCGTCCGCCAGCCGCGCGATGCCCGGGTCTATGCCGCGGGCGCGGCGCTCCACCAGACCGTCCGTGTACAGCGCGAGCGTCGAACCGGGCGCCATCGGCACCGTGTGGTCCGCGATCTCCTGGCGCATCGGAATGCCGAGCATCGCACCGGGTTTGGCGTCCAGGGTGCGAACCCCTCCGTCCGGGGTACGCAGCACCGGCGGCGGATGACCGGCGGCCGCCCACGTCACCGTCGGGTCGTCGGGGTGGAAGCGGGCGATGACCGCGGTGGCGAACAGGTCGGGCTGCAGATGGTGCAGGAAGGTGTGCAGCCGGGTCAGCAGCTGCCCGGGGCTGCCCCCGTCGACCGCGTACGCCCGCAGGGCGGTGCGCAGCTGGCTCATCATCACGGCCGCCCGCAGCCCGTGCCCGGTGACGTCCCCGACCACGGCGATGACACCGCCGTCGGGCTGCCGGAAGGCGTCGTACCAGTCGCCGCCGATGTTCAGCCCGTGGGTGGCCGGCAGATAGCGCGCGGCCAGGGCGAGGCCGGGCGGGGCCGGCAGCTCCGTCAGCAGGGCCCGCTGAAGCGTCTCGGCGATGTCGCGGTTGTGCTGGTAGCGCTGGGCGTGGTCGATCGCGATGCTGGCCCGCCGGGTCAGCTCCACCAGCATCACGGCGTCGTCCGGGTCCCAGCGGTCCCCGGGCGGGGACAGGGTCACCACGCCCAGCGGCGCCTGCCGCGTCGGCAGCGGAATGCACAGCAGCGGCCGGTCCGGGGCCAGCGCCGAGGGCGGCTGGTCGTCGACGCCGGGCAGCCCGCCGGGGTGCGCGGCGGCGTACTGCGGGCGACCCGTGCGGGCGGCGACCACCGCGGCGGCCGCGTGAGCGGGGCCCGGCCGGTCGCCGTCCTGGTCGAACAGCCAGATGTCCACACCGGCCGCGTACTCCGGCACCAGCAGCTCCGGCAGCCTGCGCACGATCTCGTGATGGTCGAGCGACGCGGTCAGCACCGCGCTCGCGTCCGCGAGGAACGTCAGTCTGCGCCGGGCGTGCTCCGCCTCCGTACGCGCCTTGCGCTCGGCGGCGAACGCCTCGCGCTGGGCCCGCCCGGCGGCGTCCAGTTCGGCGTGCAGCGCCACCACGCCCTGGTTGGTCTGCTGGAGCTCCTCCCAGTGGAAGTCGACCAGACCCTCCTGCTCGGTGAGCCGCTCCAGCACCAGCGCCGTGTCCTCGTCGGCACCCAGGAGGGCCTGAGCCAGCTGCGCCGGGTCGTCCGCCACGGCACCGGCGTCGGTGCCGACGTCCGCCGTCTCCTCGGGACACGGCACCGTCACCCGCCACGGCAGCTGACCGGCGGCAGCGGCCTCGGGCGAGGGCGTCACCACGGCGTGCAGCACGCGCTCCGCGGTCTCCGGAGCGGCGCGGGAGACGGTGCCCGTCTCCAGCGCGAGCCGCCAGGTGCCGCCCTTGGTCAGGCACAGCCGCAGCTGTGCGCCGAGGGAGGCCGTCAGCCGCGCCCGTTCCACGGGCGGCACACCGAAGGCCGTCGCCAGACGTGCGGCGGCGATGCGTGCCGCCGCCGCGTCGGTGACGTCGCTGATCTGCCAGGTACGGGTCATGGGCCATCCGGCGGGGTCGGGGCCAGCACGGCGACGGCGGTGTCGTCCCGCACGGGCCGCGCCGAGCTGCTGGCGTCACGGATCGTGACGGCGGCGGTCACCGCCGGGTCGGTCGTGGTGCGGCAGGTGTCGGACGTCGGCGACCACCGGCTCGGCAGACCGTCGCTGTGCAGGACCAGTACCCGGTCGTCCGCCCAGGCCGTCTCCTCCTCGCGCAGCGTGCTGGGCCGGTGGGTGCCGACGATGCCGGGCCGCGACACCAGGTGCCGCCAGGTACCGCCCTCGCACAGCCGCGCCCCGATGTTGCCGACGCCGGTGAACCGGAGCACCGAGGCCCGGGTGTCGACCTGGGCCACCGCGACGGCGGCGCCGCGGGTGCCGGACAGCGCCCGGTCCAGTCGCCGCACCGCCTCGCCGGGCGGCAGGTGGGCCGAGGCGCGCAGTGCCTCCACGGCTGCGGTCGAGGCACGGGCGGCCTCGGGGCCGTGGCCCAGACCGTCGGCCAGCATCAGTGTGACGAGGTCGCCGTCCCGCACCCAGGCCCAGGCGTCGCCCGAGTACTCCGCACCGCCGAACGGTACGTTCACCGCGCCGGCCCGCAACCGCTCCGCCGGACCGGGACCGGCGGCGCGGGCCTCGGACACGCCGATCCGGGCGACCACCACCGTGCCCCGGCCGGGGACGCTGTGCAGGTCGAAGTCGTCGGCGACGCGTGCGCAGGTGCCGAGGCCCGCGCCGAGGGAGCCCGTGGTGGTGAAACCGTCGCGCAGCGCGGCGGACACGTCGGCGATCCCCGGGCCGTGGTCGAGCGTCGCGACCTGCACCCGCGGCCTCGGCTCCCCGTCGGCCGCGAGGGCGGGAGGCGCGACCACGTCGACGACGACCCGGCCGCCCCCGGCGTGCTTGAGCAGGTTGGTGGACAGCTCGGTCGCCACCAGCGCCGCCGCCGACGTCCGCTGCTCGTCGAGACCGGCCACGGCCGCCGCGTGCTCGGCGGCCACCCGGGCGTCCCGCACCCGGGTCGAGTCGTGCACCGGGACGTCCCACACGCGGGGCATCAGGACTCCTCACGTGGGCGTGGCGGCCGGCCCACCCAGGACGCCACCCGCACGGTCGTTCCGCAGCCCGGGGCGCTCTCGATCGCGAACTCGTGCACCAGGCGCCGCGCGCCGCCCAGCCCCATGCCGAGGCCGTCGCCGGACGTGAACCCGTCGCTGAGCGCCTGCTCCACGTCCGGGATGCCGGGACCCTCGTCGCTGAAGGTCAGCCGCAGCCCGTGCGTGGTCCCCTCCGCGAGCGACTCCGTCTCCATGGTGCCGCCACCGCCGTACACGAGCGTGTTGCGGGCCAGCTCACTGGCCGCCGTGACCAGCTTGGTCTGGTCCACCAGGCCGAAGCCGAGCTGGGCTGCGGCCTGGCGCACATGCTGTCGCACCCATACCAGATCCATGTCCGAACGGATCGGCAGGCGGGCCTGGGAGCCCGCGGCGGTGTGCATCACTGACTCTCCTGGCGCAGGCCGCCGAAGCGGGACGACGGGGCCTGCTGCCTGAGGAGCTCCAGGGCCACCTCGGTACTGAGCGCGGTGTGCACGCCCGGCAGCGTCAGCCCCAGCTCCACCAGGGTGATGGCCACCGCGGGCCGCATCCCGACCAGCACGGTCCGCGCCGCCAGCAGACCGGTCTGCCCGGCGATCTCGGCCAGGACCCGGCCGAGGAAGGAGTCGACGATCTCCACGCCGGAGACGTCGATGATCACGCCGGTGGCGCCGCTGCGCACGATGGTCTCGGCGAGATCCTCCTGGAGCTGCTGCGCCGTGCTGTCGTGCAGGTCCCCCTGAAGGGTGACCAGCAGGACCTCACCGAGCCGGAGCACCGGTACATGCCCTGTCACCGGAGCCCCGTGGGGCCCGGGAAACGCCTGGCTCACCGTGCGACCGCACCGTTCGCGTCGGGCGTCACGATGCCCACCCCGAGCTGGTGCAGCACGTACCCCAGCGCGTCGGCGAGGCTCGCCCGGGTGACCACCGTGCCCAGATCCAGACCGAGGTGGACCATGGTCTGCGCGATCGCGGGCCGGATGCCGGAGACGATGCACTCGGCGCCCATGAGCCGGGCCGCCGCGACCGTCTTCATCAGGTGCTGCGCCACCAGCGAGTCGACGGTCGGCACGCCGGTGATGTCCAGGATCGCGTAGCGCGCCTGCTGCTCCACGATGGACTCCAGCAGGGTCTCCATCACCACCTGGCTGCGCGCGCTGTCCAGCGTGCCGATCAGCGGCACGGCCACGATGCCGTCCCACAGCTTGATGACCGGCGTGGCCACCTCCAGCAGCTGCAGCCGCTGGCGGTCGATGAGCGCCTGCCCCTCGCTGAGCGCCGTCTGCATCACCACGACCCGCAGGGTGCCCATCAGTACGTTCAGCGCGGTGACACAGTCACGGACGTGTTCCGCGGGGGACTGCTCGGGCAGGGCGGCCACCAGCAGGTTCTCGACGGGCGGACGCAGCGCGGCCAGCTCGCTCGACACCTGCGCGGTGCTCAGCCCGGCGCGCGAGCGGGCCGCGCCCATCCGGGCCAACTGCTCGCGCACCGTCGTGAATCCGGCGGCGTCCGGGTCCTCGACCCGCGCCGCGTCCGCGACTTGGGCCAGCGCGTCCACGACGGCCTTGCCCGCCTCGACCGCCTCGTCGCGCGAGACGGTGAACACCGCCCGGAACAAGGGCTCGTCCGCCCATCGCTGGGCGATCTGCTCACGGTGGCGCCGCAGAAAGTCCCTGACCTCGCGCGTCGGCGCTCCCGCCGTTCCCTCCGCCTGCTCCGGCACCTGTCCCACTCCTCATCCGCGTTGCGCCGCACCCCACCCCGACCGGGACGGTGTACCGGCGGCGTGACCCAGCCGGTCGACAACTCTAACCACCCGCCGACCTGGCGCGTGACCTGCTTCCGCACGACCGGTACGGGGCGGGACGCGAGCGTGCGGCGGCTCAGGCGTCGGGTATCTGCGGACCCTCCGGCCGGGCGTCCACCCGGGCGAGGGCCTCGTCGAGGCTCTGCGAGACCGGCACCGTGATGCTCACCCCCGTCAGGTCCAGGACGCGCAGCACCGCCGGGGCCGGCGAGATGATGTGCACGCTGCCCGGCAGCTCGCGGGCCTCCTGGTAGACCCGCAGGATGATGTTCATGCCGGACGAGTCCATGAACGGGACCGCCGACAGATCCAGCAGGAAGTGCCTGCGGCCGTGGTGGAGCTGGTTGGCCAGATGGTGCTGGAACTCGGTCGCTGTGTCGACGTCCAGGTAACCCTCAACCTTGAGCAGCGCGACATCCTCCCGGGGCAGCGTCACCTCGACGGACAACGGGTTCTGGGCTATGGGCACGTGTACCTCCAACAACGCGGCGGCGCGGCGGGCCGTCGTTGTGGCCCACCGCGCCGGGCGGTTACCCCCGAATTCCGACTGCACACCTGCCGGCCGGGCCCGTTCGCCCCGCCGTGACTCACCCCACCCGGATGCCCACCAGACACGTGTCGTCGTCCGTGTCCGACCTGCTGTAGGTGAGCAGCCGGTCCAGATGCTGGTCCAGGGTGCTGGGCGTCGGACGCACCGTGCTCAGCAGCTGGGCCAGCGCCTCCTCCACCGGCCGGTCGCGGCGTTCGATCAGACCGTCGGTGTACATCAGCAGCGTGTCCCCGGCGGCCAGTTGGGCCTCCGCCTCCTCGTACGCGGCCTCCGCCACCGCGCCCAGCAGCATGCCCCGCACCAGCGGCAGCGGCTCCGCCCCCGGGCCCCGCACCAGCACCGGCGGCAGATGGCCCGCCCTGGCCCAGCGCAGCGTGCGCCGGGCCGGGTCGTACAGGCCGCACACCGCCGTGGCGGTGACCCCGCCCGTCAGATGGTGCGCCACGATGTTGAGCCAGGACAGCAGCTGTCCGGGACCGGCCCCGGTCACCGCGAGACCGCGCAGCGCGTTGCGCAGCACCACCATGCTGGTCGCCGCCTCCATCCCGTGCCCGGCGACGTCCCCCACGCACAGCAGCACAAGACCGCTCGGCAGCATCACCGCGTCGTACCAGTCGCCGCCCACCAGCTGCTCCGTCTCCGCGGGCCGGTACCGGACGGCCACCTGGAGGTCCGGCACCCGCAGCGGGGTCTGGGCGGGCGGCATGATGGCGTGCTGCAACTGCAGGGTGAGCCGGGCACGCTCGACGGCCTGCTGCTCGGTGTGCGCCAGCTGGTCGCGGGTCGCGGCGAGCGCCACCTCCGTCCAGTGCTGGGCCGAGATGTCCTGGCAGGCGCCCCGGACCAGGAGCAGCCGGTCGTCGGTGTCCAGGACCGGCTCGGCCACCACCCGCACGTGCCGGGTCACCCCGTCGGGCCGCCGCAGCCTGAACGCCGCCGACGCCGGCCGCCGGTGGTGCAGCAGCGTGCGCAGAAACCGCCCGATGGTCACGGCGTCGTCCGGGTGGGCGTGGGCGGCCAGCTCCTCCAGCGGCACCGGCGTGCTCGTGTGCGGGCGCCCGTACAGGTCGAACAGCTGCCCGTTCCAGGTGATCTCGCCGGTCAGCAGGTTCTCCTCGAAACCGCCGATGCGGCCGAGCCGCTGGGCGTGCTGGAGGAGGCTGGCCAGCCGGGCCGTCTCGTCCTCGATGCGCCAGATGAGCAGCACCGCGTTGCCGTGCCGGCTGATGCTGATGTCCGCGACCGCCGCCAGCGGCACCTGGTCCACCAGCGCGGTCAGGTTCAGATGCCGGGCGCGGAACGGCTCGCCCGTGGCGTACACGCGCTCCACGTTCTGGAACAGCTCGCTGTCCCCGGCGGCCATCGGATAGGCCTCGAGCAGCAGCGCACCGCCCACGACGGCACGCGGCCGTCCGGCCGGATCCATGAAGCGCCTGTTCACGTGCTGGATACGGAAGTCCGCCAGCTGCCCCGCCGCGTCCAGGTGCGGCACCAGCACCAGGGCGGGGTCGTGCAGCCCGTCGGCCAGGTCCATCAGCTCCACCGCGTCCGGGACGACCCGCGGCTCCTGCCCGGGCTCGCGCGGCGGCGTGTACGACTCCAGGGTGTGCGCGCACAGCTCCGCCAGGGCCTCCACCTGACGGACCACCTGCGGGGGCTGCGGGGCCAGCGGCACCGGCCAGGCGATCTCCAGCACGCCGTGGATGCGCCCCCCGGTGCCGGCGGGCACGGCGACCCTGCCGCCGTCCGGGTACTGGTGCCGGCCCACGCTGGGCAGCCCCGTCCCGGCGAGGGACGCGAACCACTGCCCCGAGCGCTCCGTCAGTCCGCACCGGGCCACCGTCGCCACGTCCGGCGGCACGTACCGCCAGCGGGCCGCCTCGGCGGGCGGGAACCCGGCGCTGCCCACCAGGGTGAGCGCCCCGTCGTACCCGGCCGACCAGATGGCCACCGCGACCGCGCCGAGCGGGCGCAGCGCCTGCTCCAGCAGCGCGTCGGCGACGGCCTGGGTGTCGTCCGCGGCCAGTGCGCCGCTCTCGGCCGCCCGCAGGCGTACGGCGGCGGACTCGGCCACCGTCCCGCCCGCCTCCCCGGCGCCCGTGCCGTCCGGGTCGTCCGGGTCGTCTTCGGGGGGTGCGGCCCGCACCGCGGCGGTGGCCGCGAGGAACGCGTCCGTCACCTCCGACACACGGTCCCGGGCGGCCTGGTTGATGACGTCGACCGCGAACTCCAGCGGCGTCGCCCGGGACTGCTCGGCCAGCTCGGCGAGCTGCCGGGCGGCCTCGGCCGGGCCGCAGCCGAGCCGCGCGACCAGGACGCCCTTGGCCAGCTCGATCAGCGCCCGGCCCTCGGCCTCCGCCTGGGCGGCCCGCACCTCGCGGCTGAGCCGGTCCACCGTGGCCGCCAGCCTGCCCACGGGCGACAGCGGCGTCATGCCGACCGGGTCGGACAGGCCCCGCCGGACACCGCCGCCCGGCTCGCCGGGCTGCTCGGACACGCTCATGCGGGCAGCCACCGGCGGACACAGGCGATCAGGTCCTGGGTGTCGACCGGCTTGGTGACGTAGTCGCTGGCACCCGAGGCCAGGCTCTTCTCCCGGTCGCCGGGCATCGCCTTCGCCGTGACCGCGATGATCGGCAGCTCGGCGTAGCGCGGGATGCGCCGGATCTCGGCCGTCGCCGTGTAGCCGTCCATCTCCGGCATCATCACGTCCATCAGGACCAGCGCGACCTCCGGGTGGTCCACGAGCGCCTCGATGCCCCGGCGGCCGTTCTCCGCGTGCAGCACCCGGAACCCGTGCAGCTCCAGGATCCCGCTGAGCGCGAACAGGTTGCGCGCGTCGTCGTCGACGACGAGGACGGTGCGCCCGGCGGGCGGACCCTGACCGGCCCGCGGGTCCGGACGCGGCGGCTCCTCCGGCCGCACCAGGGACAGCACGTCCCCGGGTTCCTCGGCGGCCAGGTGCAGCGCGATGCGCTCGCGCAGCTCGTCGAGGCCGGCCAGGAACTCCAGCGTCCCGCCGGCCGCGCGCGAGCGCAGGTCCTCCTCCACGGCGGCGTCCGCCCGGTGACCGCTGTGCACGAGCACCGGCACGCTCGCCAGCGCCGAGTCGCCCCGCAACGCCCGCAGGAAGCGGGACGCCTCGTCGTCCGGCATGCCCAGCTCCAGGACGACGCAGTGGCACGGCTCGGCGGCCAGTGCTCCGGCGGCCTCCTCGGCGCTCACGGCCGTGATGACGTCGAGCGGGGGCCGGTCGCCCGCGTCGTCCCGCCCGTGCGTCAGGTCGGCGACCACGCTCTCCGCGACGAGGGTCAGCAGACCGCGCGGACGCTCCTCCACGACGAGCAGGCGCCGCGGCCGCCGGCGGTGGCCGCCGGTCAGCTCGGCCACCGGTGCCGGACGGTCGAGGACGTCGGACGACGCGTCGGCCGCAAGGTGCTCGGGGGCGCGGGCCAGCAGGTCCTCGAAGTCGGGCCGGGCCACCGGCAGGTAGAGCGTGAAGGTGCTGCCCCGGTCGGGCGTGCTGTCCACCGTGACGGCGCCGCCGAGCAACCGGGCGATCTCCCGGGTGATGGACAGGCCGAGCCCGGTGCCGCCGTACTTGCGGCTCGTCGTGCCGTCCGCCTGCTGGAAGGCACCGAAGATCGACTCCAGGTTCTGCTCGGGGATGCCGATGCCCGTGTCCTTGACCCGGAAGGCCACCACGGACCCGCCCCGCACCACGCCCCTGGGCACCTCGTCGTCCGGTGCCGGTTCGACGGCCAGCTCCACGCCGCCCCGCTCGGTGAACTTCACCGCGTTCGACAGCAGGTTGCGCAGCACCTGTCGCAGCCGGGAGTCGTCGGTCAGCAGGTCCGCCGGTGCCCCGGGGGCCGTCGTGACCGTGAACTCCAGGCCCTTCTGGCTCGTCATGGGCCGGAAGGTGGCCTCGACGTACTCGATGAGCCGGCCCAGCGTCACGCGCTCGGGGGAGACGTCCATCTTGCCCGCCTCGACCTTCGACAGGTCCAGGATGTCGTTGATCAGCTGGAGCAGGTCGGAGCCCGCCGAGTGGATGATGCCCGCGTACTCGACCTGCTTCGGGGTGAGGTTGCGCGAGGGGTTCTGGGCGAGCAACTGGGCCAGGATGAGCAGGCTGTTGAGCGGGGTGCGCAGCTCGTGGCTCATGTTGGCCAGGAACTCCGACTTGTACTTCGAGGCCAGCGACAGCTGCTGGGCGCGCGCCTCCAGCTCCTGCCTGGCCTGCTCGATCTGCAGGTTCTTCGCCTCGATGTCCCGGTTCTGCGCCGCGAGCAGGGAGGCCTTGTCCTCCAGCTCCGCGTTGGAGTGCTGCAGCTCCTCCTGCTGGGTCTGCAACTCCGCGGAGCGGGCCTGCAGTTCACCCGTCAGGCGCTGCGACTCGGCGAGGAGTTCATCGGTACGGGCGTTGGCCACGATCGTGTTGACGTTGACGCCGATGGTCTCCATCAGCATTTCCAGGAAGTCCTGGTTGATCTGGCTGAAGGCGGCGACCGAGGCCAGTTCGATGACCCCGAGTACCTGCCCCTCGACCACGATGGGCAGCAGCACCAGCGCGGCCGGGACCACTTCGCCGAGCCCCGAGGAGATGGTCAGGTAGCCCGGCGGAAGCTCGTTCACCATGATGGTGCGCCGGCTGCGCGCGGCCTGGCCGACCAGGGTGCGGCCGAAGGCGATACGGGTGGGTCTGGCCGTGTCCTCCGGGTAGCCGTAGGAGCCGACGAGCCGCAGCTCGGGTCCGTCGTCCCCGTCCTCGGCCAGGTAGAAGGCGCCGTACTGGGCCGACACCAGCGGCACCAGCTCGTCCATGATCAGCTCGGCGACGACCGGCAGGTCCCGGTGCCCCTGCATCAGGCCGGAGATGCGGGCGAGGTTGGTCTTGAGCCAGTCCTGCTCCTGGTTGGCCCGCGTGGTCTCGCGCAGGGACTCCACCATCGCGTTGATGTTGTCCTTGAGCTCGGCGACCTCGCCGGACGCCTCCACGTTGACCGAGCGGGTCAGGTCGCCCTCGGCGACGGCGGAGGTGACCTCGGCGATCGCGCGGACCTGGCGGGTGAGGTTGCCGGCCAGTTCGTTGACGTTCTCCGTGAGGCGCTTCCAGGTGCCGGAGACGCCCTCCACCTCGGCCTGGCCGCCGAGCCGGCCCTCGGTGCCGACCTCGCGGGCCACCCGGGTGACCTCGTCGGCGAAGGCGGAGAGCTGGTCGACCATGGTGTTGATGGTCGTCTTGAGTTCGAGGATCTCGCCGCGGGCGTCGACGTCGATCTTCTTGGACAGGTCGCCCCGGGCCACCGCGGTCGTCACCAGGGCGATGTTGCGCACCTGGTTGGTGAGGTTGTTGGCCATCGAGTTGACGTTGTCGGTGAGGTCCTTCCAGGTACCGGCGACGTTCGGCACGTTCGCCTGGCCGCCGAGCCGGCCGTCGGTGCCGACCTCGCGGGCGACCCGGGTGACCTCGTCGGCGAACGCCGACAGCGTGTCGACCATGGTGTTGATCACGTCGGCCAGCGCCGCGACCTCGCCCTCGGCGTCCACGGTGATGCGCTGCGACAGGTCGCCCCGGGCCACGGCGGTGGCCACCTGGGCGATGGAGCGGACCTGGCCGGTCAGGTTCGACGCCATCACGTTGACGTTGTCGGTGAGGTCCTTCCAGGTGCCCGACACCCCGCGCACCCGGGCCTGCCCGCCCAGGTTCCCGGCCGTGCCGACCTCGCGGGCGACGCGGGTGACCTCGTCGGCGAAGGCGGAGAGCTGGTCGACCATGGTGTTGATGGTGTTCTTCAGTTCCAGGATCTCGCCGCGGGCGTCCACGGTGATCTTCTGGGAGAGGTCGCCCTTGGCCACCGCGGTGGCCACCTGGGCGACGTTGCGGACCTGGTTGGTCAGGTTGCCCGCCATGAAGTTCACCGAGTCGGTGAGGTCGCGCCAGGTGCCCCGGACGCCCTGGACGTCTGCCTGGCCGCCGAGCCGGCCGTCGGTGCCGACCTCGCGGGCGACGCGGGTGACCTCGTCGGCGAAGGCGGAGAGCTGGTCGACCATGGTGTTGATGGTGTTCTTCAGTTCCAGGATCTCGCCGCGGGCGTCCACGTCGATCTTCTGGGAGAGATCGCCCCTGGCGACCGCCGTGGCCACCTGGGCGATGTCACGGACCTGGGTGGTGAGGTTGCCCGCCATGGCGTTGACCGAGTCCGTCAGGTCGGCCCAGGTGCCCGAGACCCCCGGCACCCGCGCCTGCCCGCCGAGGGCACCCTCCGTGCCGACCTCGCGGGAGACCCGCGTGACCTCGGAGGTGAACACGGACAACTGGTCCACCATGCCGTTGAAGACCTTGGCGATGTCACCCATCAGCCCGTCCGCGTCGTCCGGCAGACGGGTGCCGAAGTCGCCGTCCCGCACGGCCGTCAGGCCCGCCAGGAGACGGCGCAACTCCTGATCGCCCGGAACCGCGTCGACCGGTCCCGTGCTGTCGCTGGTCATGCGCACCCTCGTTCCGCTCCCCGGGAGTCCTCGCGGCGAGGACCCACCACCCCCTGCCGGACCGTTCGGGCGGTCCGGCCCGCCGTGCCCGCGTTCGCGCAGTTCACGGATTCGCACCCAGCAGAAAAATATCAGCGCGCCGGTTCCGCCGCGCGCCCCGCACTCCCCGGCGGCCGCCCCTCACCAGGGCAGAAAGACGTGGATGTCCTTGCCCCGTTCCCCGGCGACGACGCTCACCTGGTCGGACAGGGTGTGGATCAGGTGCCAGCCGATGCCGCCGCCGCCCTTGCTCGGATGGAAGGGGCGCGGCGCGGGCTCCGTCGTGCTGGTGTCGTGCATCACCACGTGCACGCCGTCGAAGGTCCGCCGCAACCTCAGCTGGAACGGCCCCGGAGCGTACTGCACGGCGTTCGCCGCCAGCTCCGTGACGACGAGGAGTATGTCGTCCCAGTGCTCGGGCGCCGCGGGCGGCGCCGCACGGGCCAGGTCGTAGAGGAACTCCTCCGCGACCAGCCGCGCACCGGTCACGTTGTGCAGCTCCCCGGTGAAGCTGGCGGTGCGGTTCGTGATCTCCTCGGAAGCCAGTGTCCTGTCCCAACGCGACTCGGCTGCCATTGCGCCTTCCCGGCCCGGCACCGGCCGGGCGTCGTTCCGTCTCCTTTGCATCCCCTTCGTTTGTAAGTTCCCGTGCAGGCCGAACCTAGTCGCGCCGGTGTGCCTGCCGGGCCGGGGACGGGCCGGGCGCCGGTTCAGCGGAGGAACACGTTGTCCGTGTCCTCCCAGCCGGCCGGCTCCTGCGGCGGCGGCGCCGGCCGGCGGTGGGACCGCGCCTCGTACATGGCGTCGATCTCCAGGGAATAGGTCCGCACGATCTCGTCCCGCCGGAGTTTCATCGACGGGGTGAGCAGTCCGCCCGCCACGTCGAAGGGGTCGGGCAGGACCCGGAAGACCCTGATGGACTCCGAGCGCGACACCGCGCTGTTGGCCGCGGCCACGGCCCGCGCGACCTCCTCCCGCAGCGCGTTCTCCTCGCGTGCCTCCCGGGCCGGGGCGTCGCCGGGCAGGGCAAGGGACGCCCGCCAGTGCGTCAGGAACTCCGGGTCGAGCGTGATCAGCGCACCGACGCAGGGCCGGTTGTCGCCGACCAGCACCGCCTGGTGGACCAGCGGGTGCATCCGCAGCCGCTGCTCCAGGGCGGCCGGGGCCACGCTCTTGCCGCCGCTGGTGATGATCACGTCCTTCTTGCGGCCGGTGATCGCCAGGTAGTTCTCGTCGTCCAGGTGCCCGAGGTCGCCGGTGGCCAGCCAGCCGCCGCGCAGCACCTCGCGGGTGGCGGCCTCGTCGCCGACGTACCCCTGGAACAGCGACGGCCCGCGCACCAGGATCTCCCCGTCGTCGGCCACCCGGATCTCCATGCCGGGCAGCGGCTGTCCGACGGTGCCCGACTTCTCCCGGCCCAGCGGCTGCATCGTCAGCCCGCCGCTGGTCTCCGTCAGCCCGTAGCCGTCGTGCACGTAGACGCCGATGCCCTCGTAGAAGAGGGAGAGCTCGCGGCTGAGCGGCGAACCGCCCGACGTCGCCCGGGTCACCCGGCCGCCCAGCGCGGTGCGCAGCCGCCGGTACACCGTCCGCTCGTACAGGGCGTGCTGGAGGCGCAGGTCGAATCCGGGCCCGGTTCCCCGGCCCAGGCGTCGGCGCTCCAGCGCGGTGGCGAAGTCGCGCGCCGTGTCCGCGGCCCGCTCGAACAGGGCACCGCGTCCCGCCTGCTGGGCCGTGCGCAGGAAGTTCTTGTAGATCTTCTCCAGGACCGACGGGACGGCGTACAGATACGTCGGACGGAAGGAACGCAGGGCCGAGGTGAGCGCCTCCCCGGTCAGCACGGGCTCGTGGGCCATCAGGAACCCGCCGCGCACGCACAGGTTCTGGATCATCAGCCCGTACACGTGGGAGAAGGGCAGGTAGGCGAGGACCGCGCCCTGCTCTCCCGGCGGCGCCACCGTGTGACCCCAGCCGGCGAGCAGCGTGTCGCACGGGCCGGCCAGGCCGCGGTGGCTCAGCGCACAGCCCAGCGCGCGGCCGGAGGTGCCCGAGGTGTACGCCACCACCGCCGTGGCGTCCGGCAGCACGATGCGGCGCATGGAGTCGACCGTGGCCGACGGGAGGAACGCGCCGCGCGCCACCAGCGTGTCCAGCGCCCCCGCGTCCAGCTGCCAGACGTGGCGCAGCGCGGGCAGCGACGCGCACACCGAGCCGACGGTCATCACGTTCTGCTCGTCCTCGACCAGTACGCCCACGCAGCCCGCGTCCCGCAGGATCCACTCGACCTGGTCGCGCGAGGAGGTCGGGTAGATCGGCACCACCTCGGCGCCCACCGTCCACAGGGCGTAGCTGAAGACCGTCCACTCGTACCGGGTGCGGGCCAGGATCGCCACCCGGTCGCCCGGCGAGACCCCGCTCGCGATCAGGCCCTTGGCCAGGTCGACCACCTCGTCGCGGAACTCCACCGCGGTCACCTCGTCCCACGCCGTCGAGCCGGGGCCGCGGCGGCGGGCCAGCATCGGCAGGGTCGGTGTGCGGGCGGCCGTCTGGAAGAGGCTGTCGGCGAGACCGCCGGTCAGCGGCGGGACGGTCCGGGGAGCGAGTGCGGGGTCGTGCATGCGCCGGCTCCTGACGTGTACGGACGGTGACGTCGCCGACGAACACCGTGGTCGACGGTGCTCGGAGGCTAGCCCAGCCGCAGGCGGCGGGGGGCCCGGACGGCAGAAGTGTTCCCACCCGGTGATCTCGCCCGATCGGGGGACTCGGGGGACATGAGCTATGTGAATCCGGATCCCGAACCCCGACTCAGCACCGGCCTGGAGCCGGGCGGCGGCGTGCCGCCCGGGGAGACCCCGCCGGCGGAGAGCAGCATGCCCGAGGCAGGCCCGCAGGACCTGCTCAGCAATCCGGCCAAGGGCTGGGCCAAGGGGCCGATGGCCCTGATCCTCGCGGTCGTGCTGATCTTCGCGGTGGGCCTGCTGGGCTACGCGCTCGCGCTGATCTACTGATGCCCCTGACCCACTGATGTCTCAGGCCGCCTGCGTACGGCGCACGCACGCGGCGACGACCTCCCGCAGGCTGCCTGTGCGCGCCAGCAGCTCGCGCTGGACCCGGGCGCCGTTGCCGTGCCGCAGCAACTCCTCCGCGCCCTCGCGCACCCGTGCCAGGTCGCCCGCGGCCGCGAGGGCTTCCCCGGCATGCTCCAGCAGGTCCTGTACGACCGTCTCGGCCGGCATCCGCCGCATCGTCGCCGGGTGGAGCAGCTCACTCGTCAGCCCGGACCGGGCGGCCCGCCAGGCCGCGAGGCGGAGCAGGCTCACACTGTGCTCGGCCGGTTCCGCGCCCGCCCGCCACTCCCGCGCCGCCGTGTCGACCAGCGCGCGGGCGAGCGCGGCCAGGACGACCGCGGTGGAGGCGTCGAGACAAACGTCCGCGACCCGGAACTCGACCGTCGGATACCGCTGGGAGAGCCGGATGTCGAAGTAGACCATCCCGTCGTCCAGGATCGTCCCGGTGGCGAGCATGTCCGCGACCCTGCGGTGGTAGCGCTCCGCCGAGCCGAACAGCTCCGTGGGACCGGCCGACGGCCAGCGCTGCCACACCCGGCTGCGATAGCTGCTGTACGAGGAGTCCCGGCCCTGCCAGAACGGCGAGTTCGCGCTCAGCGCGGCCAGCACCGGCAGCCAGGGCCGCACCCGGTCGATCACCGCGACGCCCTCCTCGTCGGAGTCGACCGAGACGTGCACGTGGCACCCCAGGACCAGCTGCTCGTGGACCACGACGCCGTACTGCTCGGCCATCCACTCGTAGCGCCGGTTCACGCCGATGGAGGGCGTCACCGGCAGCGGTGAGGTGGCGAGCGCGGCGACGGCACACCCGATGCCCCCGGCATGCCGCCCGGCCTCCTCGCGGCAGCGGACGATCTCGGCGTGCAGCCGCTCCATGTCCGCCTGCGGATGCGTGGCGAACTCGAGCATCTGCTCGTGCAGCTCCTTCTCGAACATGTCCTGCCCGGAGCCGTCGAGGAAGGCCCGGGCCAGTACGGCGGCGGACAGCGCCCGCGGCTCACCGGTCGCGGGATCGACCAGGAGGAGCTCCTCCTCCACTCCGACGGTGCGCACGTGATGCCGCCTCTCTGTGGGCCGGTGCCACCGACCGACTGCCCCGGACAGCCGGCCGGACACCTGGCCGGCTCACAGGGCGTACGGCATCAGCCACACCGTCGCCAGCGGGGGCAGCGTGATCCGGATGCTCCCGTCCTCCGGCTTCACCGGGTCCGGGTTGGCCACGCCGCCGCCGCCGTACTCCTCGGCGTCGGTGTTGAGCACCTCCTGCCAGGCGACGGCCTCGTCGCCGACGGCGAGCCCGTACCCGTGCCGGACGACGGGGGAGAAGTTCGACACCGCCAGCAGCGGGGTGCCGTCCGTGCCGTACCGCAGGAACGCGAAGACGTTGTCCTCGGCCGCGTCGACCGACACCCACCGGAAGCCGGCCGGGTCGGTGTCGCGCTGCCACAGGGCGGGCGTGCGGGCGTAGCGGGTGTTGAGCTCGCGGACCAGGTCCCGCACCCCGCGGTGGTCGCCCGCCGAGTGGTACCCCTCGTCAAGGAGCCACCACTCGGGGCCCTGCTTCTCCGACCACTCGGCGCCCTGGGCGAACTCCTGGCCCATGAACAGCAGCTGCTTGCCCGGGTGGGCCCACATGAAGCCCAGGTACGCGCGCACGTTCGCCCGCCGCTGCCACCAGTCGCCGGGCATCTTCGACACCAGCGCCTGCTTGCCGTGCACCACCTCGTCGTGGGAGATCGGCAGCACGTAGTTCTCGCTGTACGCGTACACCATCGAGAAGGTCATCTCGTGGTGGTGGTACTTGCGGTGCACCGGCTCGTGGGCGACGTACTCCAGCGAGTCGTGCATCCAGCCCATGTTCCACTTCAGGCCGAAGCCGAGCCCGCCGGTGTCGGTCGGCCGGGTCACCCCGCCCCACGCGGTCGACTCCTCGGCGATGGTCACCACGCCGGGGCAGCGCCGGTAGACGGTCGCGTTCATCTCCTGGAGGAAGGCCATGGCCGCCAGGTCCTCCCGGCCGCCGTACTGGTTGGGCTCCCACTGGCCGGAGTCGCGCGAGTAGTCCAGGTACAGCATCGAGGCGACCGCGTCCACGCGCAGGCCGTCGATGTGGAACTCCTCGCACCAGTACACGGCGTTCGCCACGAGGAAGTTGCGCACCTCGGTCCGCGCGAAGTCGAAGGTGTACGTGCCCCAGTCCGGGTGCTCCGCGCGCCGGTCGTCCCCGGGCTCGTACAGCGGGTCGCCGTCGAAGCGGCCCAGTGCCCAGTCGTCCTTCGGGAAGTGCGCCGGCACCCAGTCCATGATCACGCCGATCCCGGCCCGGTGCAGCGCGTCGACCAGGAAGCGGAAGTCGTCCGGCGAGCCGAGGCGCGCGGTCGGCGCGTAGAAGCCGGTGACCTGGTAGCCCCAGGACGGCCCGTAGGGGTGCTCGGCGACCGGCATCAGCTCGACGTGGGTGAAGCCAAGGTCCTTCACGTACGCGGGCAGCTCCTCGGCCAGCTCGCGGTAGGTCAGGCCCGGCCGCCAGGACGGCAGATGCACCTCGTACACCGAGAGCGGCGCCTCGTGCACGGGCGTGTCGGCGCGGGTCCGCATCCACTGGGTGTCGCCCCACTCGTAGCGCGAGGCGGTCACCACGGACGCGGTGTTCGGCGGCTCCTCGGCCGCGCGGGCCATCGGGTCGGCCTTGAGGAACCGGTGCCCGTACCGCGAGTGGATCTCGAACTTGTACCGGGTGCCCTCGCCGACGCCCGGCAGGAACAGCTCCCACACCCCGGACGAACCCAGCGAACGCATCGGGAACGCGGTGCCGTCCCAGTGCGTGAAGTCGGTCGCGACGCGCACCCCCTGCGCGTTCGGCGCCCACACCGTGAACCGGGTGCCGGTGACGCCCTCGTGGGTCATCGGCTCGGCGCCGAGGGCCTGCCACAGCTGTTCGTGCCGGCCCTCGCCGATCAGGTGCAGGTCCAGCTCGCCCAGGGCGGGCAGGAAGCGGTACGGGTCGTGGGTCTCCTGCGGCTCCGCGCCCTCGTACGCCACCACGAGGGTGTACGCCGGGACCCCGGCGAGCGGCAGGACACCGGAGAACAGGCCGTCCTCCTCCGACGCGAGGGCGTGGCGCTCGCCGTCCACGACCACACCCACCTCGCGGGCGAAGGGGCGCAGCGCGCGGAAGGCGATGCCGCCGGGCACCGGGTGGGCGCCCAGCAGGGCGTGCGGGTCGTGGTGGGCGCCCGCCAGCAGGCGCCCCCGGTCGGTGGGGTCCAGGGGCGGCGCGGTCGCGCACGCACCGGGTGCGGGCGCGACGGGACCGGAGGGCTCGGGGATCGAGGTGTCGCGGAGGGCCACGGGTCAGTCTCCTCTCACGGCGAGTCGTTCGATCGCCGCCATGGGTACGGGAAGCCAGTCGGGGCGGTGCCGGGCCTCGTACAGCACCTCATACACGGCACGGTCGGTCTCGTAGGCGCGCAGCAGGCCGTGCTTCTTACGGGGGTCCCATCCGGCGCGGGCGGCGTAGCCCGCGCAGAACGCCTCCCGGCAGCGGCGCGCCCACTCGGGGCGCCACGGGCGGCGCTGCCGGGCGGCGTAGTCGAAGGAACGCAGCATCCCCGCGATGTCCCGCACGGGGGAGTGGGCGCTGCGCCGCTCGGCCAGCGGACGTGAGGGCTCGCCCTCGAAGTCGATGACGAACCAGTCCCGGCCGGCCCGCAGCACCTGACCGAGGTGCAGGTCGCCGTGGATGCGCTGGGCCGGCGGGCCCCAGTCGCAGGTCGACAGCGCCGCGAAGGCCGCCCGCAGTCCGGGGACGAAGGGCTGCAGCGCCGGGACGCAGTGCGCGGCCGAGGTGAGGCGTTCGGTCATGGCCGCCGCGGTGCGGCCGTTCTCGCCGGGGGCGCCGACCGGGAAGGCCGAGGCGAGCGCGAGGTGCACGTCGCCCATCGCCTGCCCCAGCTCGTGGGCCTGCACGGTGAACTCGTCCCCGGCGGCGAGCGCGTTCAGGGACAGGGTCCAGCCGTCGGAGGCGCCGTGCAGGAACGGCTGGAGCACGCCGAGCGTCGCCCCGTACGGATGGGTCGTACGCATCCAGGCCACCGGCGCCGGTACCCGGCCGCAGCCCTGCCGGGCCAGCGCGTCCGGCACCTCCAGGTCGGGGTTGACGCCGGGCTGGATGCGGCGGAACAGCTTCAGGATGAACTCGTCGCCGTAGATCAGTGAGGAGTTGGACTGCTCGGCGTCCAGCAGCCGCGGCGCGAGACCGCCGGGCACCGGCCGCGCGGGGTCGGCCTCGAAGCGCAGGGGGCCCGCCTTCCCCGGGTGCCGGAGCCGCTCCAGGAGCAGCTGTGCGGTCCGGGGGTCGTGCAGCGCGTCGTAGACCGTCCGCCCGGCCAGCGGCCCGTCCTGCACCTGCCCGATGACGGCCCGGCCCAGCCGCGGCGCGGGCTGCTCGCGCACGCCGAGGAGCAGCTGGTAGCAGTCCCCGGCCGGGGGAGCGCCGCCCGGGGAGGGCACGGAGCCCTGCCCGGTGTGCACCAGAAGGTGCAGACAGCCCGGGAACAGCTCGGTCATCGACAGCAGACCCAGCTCGGCCACGGGCCGGTCCTTGCCCGCGAACCAGCGCTGGCGCGGCAGCCACTGGCGCAGCAACTCGCCGAGCGACGCCATCGGCTCGGCGAGCTGCCTGCGTCTGGGGCGCAGGGGTGCGGTCTTCGGCATGGTGACGCGTCCTTTCCTCGGCCCACGCTCAAGCGCGGCGGCCGATGCGGGATGCGACTCGGGTGAGCCGGAACCAGTAGAAGCCGTGGCCCCCGAGGGTCAGCAGGTACGGCAGGTCACCGATGGCGGGGAAGCGGACCCCGCCGAACAGCTCGACCGGATGGCGACCGGCGAACTCGCGCAGGTCCAGCTCGGTGGGCTGGGCGAACCGCGCGAAGTTGTTCACGCACAGCACCAGGTCGTCCTCGTACTCCCGCAGGAAGGCCAGCACCGCCGGGTTGGACGACGGCAGCTCGGTGTAGGTGCCCAGGCCGAAGGCGGGGTTCTGCTTGCGGATCTCGATCATGCGCCGGGTCCAGTGCAGCAGCGAGGAAGGTGAGGCCATGGACGCCTCGACGTTCGTCACCTGGTAGCCGTAGACCGGGTCCATGATCGCGGGCAGGTAGAGGCGGCCCGGGTCACAGGTCGAGAAGCCGGCGTTGCGGTCGGGCGTCCACTGCATGGGGGTGCGCACGGCGTCGCGGTCGCCGAGCCAGATGTTGTCGCCCATGCCGATCTCGTCGCCGTAGTAGAGGATCGGTGATCCCGGGAGGGCGAGCAGCAGTGCGGTGAACATCTCGATCTGGTCGCGGTCGTTGTCCAGCAGGGTGGCGAGCCGGCGGCGGATGCCGATGTTGGCGCGCATGCGCGGGTCCTTGGCGTACTCCGCGTACATGTAGTCGCGTTCCTCGTCGGTGACCATTTCCAGGGTCAGCTCGTCGTGGTTGCGCAGGAAGATGCCCCACTGGCAGCCGGAGGGGATGGCCGGGGTCTTGGCGAGGATTTCCGAGACCGGGTAGCGGGACTCCCTTCTGACCGCCATGAAGATGCGGGGCATGACCGGGAAGTGGAAGGCCATGTGGCACTCGTCGCCGCCGGTGGCGTAGTCGCCGAAGTAGTCGACGACGTCCTCGGGCCACTGGTTGGCCTCGGCCAGCAGCACGGTGTCCGGGTACTGCGCGTCGATCTCGCGGCGCACCCGCTTGAGGAACGCGTGCGAGGCGGGCAGGTTCTCGCAGTTGGTGCCTTCTTCGGCGTACAGATAGGGCACGGCGTCGAGACGGTAGCCGTCCACGCCCAGGTCCAGCCAGAACTTGAGGGCGGCCAGCATCTCCTCCTGCACGGCCGGGTTCTCGTAGTTGAGGTCCGGCTGGTGGGAGAAGAAGCGGTGCCAGTAGTACTGGCCGCGGACCGGGTCGTAGGTCCAGTTGGAGGCCTCGGTGTCGACGAAGATGATGCGGGCGTCGGCGTACCGGGTGTCGTCGTCGGCCCAGACGTAGTAGTCGCCGTACGGCCCGTCCGGGTTCTTGCGGGACTCCTGGAACCACGGGTGCTGGTCGCTGGTGTGGTTCATGACGAAGTCGATGATCACGCGGATGCCGCGCTGGTGGGCGGCGTCGATGAAGGCGACGAAGTCCGCGAGGTCGCCGAACTCGGGCAGCACGGCGGTGTAGTCGGAGACGTCGTAACCGCCGTCGCGCAGGGGCGACTTGAAGAAGGGCGGGAGCCACAGGCAGTCCACGCCGAGCCATTGCAGGTAGTCCAGCTTGGCGGTCAGGCCCTTGAGGTCGCCGATGCCGTCGCCGTTGCTGTCCTGGAAGGAGCGGACGAGGACCTCGTAGAAGACGGCTCGTTTGAACCAGTCCGGGTGCCGGTCCCCCGCGGGGGTGTCCTCGAAGGTGTCAGGTACGGGCTCGTTGACGGTCATGAGGCTCCTGACCCTCCGTTCTGCGGCGCGGCGGCGGACGGATGCCGGACGTGGAAGACGTGGGCGGGAGCCCGGCCGGGCTCGAGCCGCACGTAGTTCGTCCGGCCCCAGTGGTAGGTCCGGCCGGTGAGTTCGTCGTGGACCGGCACCGACTCGTGCCAGTCCAGGCCGAGCTGCGGCATGTCGAGCGAGATCGTGGCCTCCTGGGTGCGATGCGGATCGAGGTTGGCGACCACCAGGACGACGTCGGAGCCCACGCGCTTGCTGTACGCGATGAGCGCGTCGTTGTCGGTGTGGTGGAAGCGGAGGTTCCTGAGCCGGTGCAGCGCGGGGTGTTCGCGCCGGATGGTGTTGAGGCGGGTGACGAGGGGGGCGATGGTGGTGGCCTCGCGGGCGGCGGTGGCCCAGTCGCGGGGGGTGAGCTGGTATTTCTCGCTGTCGAGGTATTCCTCGCTGCCTTGGCGCAGGGGGGTGTTCTCGCAGAGTTCGTAGCCGCTGTAGATGCCCCAGGTGGGGGAGAGGGTGGCGGCGAGGACGGCGCGGACCTCGAAGGCGGGGCGGCCGCCGTGCTGGAGGTAGGCGTGCAGGATGTCGGGGGTGTTGGTGAAGAGGTTGGGCCGCATGTAGGAGGCGGCGTCCCCCGACAGTTCGGTGAGGTATTCGGTGAGTTCCTGCTTGGTGTTGCGCCAGGTGAAGTAGGTGTAGGACTGCTGGAAGCCGATCTGGGCGAGGGTCGCCATCATGGCGGGGCGGGTGAAGGCCTCGGCGAGGAAGATGACGTCGGGGTCGGTGGTGTTGATGTCGGCGATGACGCGTTCCCAGAAGGCGACGGGTTTGGTGTGGGGGTTGTCGACGCGGAAGATGCGTACGCCGTGGTCCATCCAGTGGCGCAGGATCCGTAGCGTTTCGGCGGTGAGTCCGTCGGGGTCGGCGTCGAAGGCGATGGGGTAGATGTCCTGGTATTTCTTGGGTGGGTTCTCGGCATGGGCGATGGTGCCGTCGGGGCGGTGGTGGAACCACTCGGGGTGTTTGTGGACCCAGGGGTGGTCGGGGGAGCACTGGAGGGCGAAGTCGAGGGCGACTTCGAGGCCGAGTGCGGTGGCCCGGGTGACGAAGTGGTCGAAGTCGTCGAGGGTGCCGAGGGCGGGGTGGACGGTGTCGTGGCCGCCTTCGGGGGAGCCGATGGCCCAGGGGACGCCGACGTCGTCACCGGTGGCGCTCAGGGTGTTGTTGCGGCCTTTGCGGTGGGTGGTGCCGATGGGGTGGATCGGGGGGAGGTAGACGACGTCGAAGCCCATGGCGGCGATGGCGGGCAGGCGTCGGGCGGCGGTGCGGAAGGTGCCGTGCGGGGTGTCGGGGGTGCCTTCGGAGCGGGGGAAGAACTCGTACCAGGCGCCGTAGAGGGCGCGTTCGCGTTCGACGAGCAGGGGGAGCGGGTCGGAGGAGGTGACCAGGTCTCGCAGCGGATGGTGGGCCAGGACCGCGTCCACCTGGGGCGTCAACGCCGCCGCCAGGCGGGTGGCCACGGGCAGCGTGTCGTCGAGCAGGGCCGTGGCGGCGGCCAGCAGTACGTCCCGTCCGGAGTCCTTCGGCACTCCCGCGGCGGCCCGCCGGTACAGCTCGGCCCCCTCCTCGAGCACGAGGCCGGCGTCGATGCCGGCCGGGACCTTGATGCGCGCGACGTGCCGCCAGGTGGCGACGGGGTCGCTCCACGCCTCCACCCGGTAGGTCCAGTTGCCCGGCGCGCCCGGGGTGACCTCGGCGCCCCAGCGGTCGCTGCCCGGGGCCAGCTCCCGCATCGGCGTCCAGGGGCCCGGCCGGCCCTCGGGGTCCTTGAGCACGACGTTGGCGGCCACCGCGTCGTGCCCCTCACGGAACACGGTGGCGGTGACCCGGAATGTCTCTCCCGTCACCGCCTTCGCCGGACGCCTGCCGTACTCCACCACCGGCTGGACGTCCCGGACCGGGATACGTCCGATCCCCACGGTCGCGCTCATCCGCATCTCACCTCCGCCGTGCTCGTGGCCGGGCGCGGGCCCGGCCGGTTGGGTTGGGTTGGGCCGATCGGGTCAGGCCGCTCCGGAGGGGGCCTTGTGCCCCGTCGGGGCGAGCCGGTCCGGCTGTTCCTGCGCGTAAGTGACCAGGTTCGTCCGCAGATACCGTTCGGCGGCGTCCGCCGCCTCGCGTGCACACCGCTTCCCCATCAGCACGCAGAGGGTGTAGCCGGAGTCCTCGAAGGTGGTCCGGACGGTGACGTCCGTGGGGGATGCGAGCATCGAGCGTTCCCAGGCGCGGTAATGCCGCAGCTGCCGGGCGACTTCGCTCTTCGCGGGGAGCAGCATGGCCGGTCACCTTCCGGACGGTCCGGTGGTACGGACGATCGAGTTCTTCACACATGGTGCACGGGTGGTGACGCCCCGTCTTGTTGGATCTTCAACTGTTTCCCGTCATCCGCTGGGCCCCGAATTCGGCCCCCGACCTGCTCGTGTTGCACGAATGGACTACCGCTCCCACTCTGGAGTGACTCAGAAGCGATCAGCGCTCACGCTTCGTGATCGGGGAGCCCGTCCCCCAAGGGACGAGGAGGAGCGAGAGCCTTCGCGGTGAGGAGCCACGACGATGAAGACCGCAGTGCCCTGCTACTACCACCTCGACGTGGAAGTGAGCCCGGAACGGGTCGGACAGGTCAGGCGCATCCTGGCCGCTCACCTCCGGTTCTGGAACCTGGAGAACCTCGTCGAACCCGTCTGCTCGGGCGCCGAGATGCTGCTGCTGGCGATCGACGAGCACGCGAGCGACAAGAACACGTCGATCGAGATGTGGTGGAACCGCCAGCACCTGATCACGGCCGTAGCGGGCAACGACCACGCGCTCCGTCCCGACCACGACCTGCGCAGCTGTCTGCAGCACCTCGCCGCCAACAGTGACGGCTGGGGCTGCTGCGCCACCGACACCGGCGCCAAGGTCATCTGGTTCTCGCGCCGCGCCCGGGCCGGCGAACGCGTCCCGCTGGTGGCGACTGAGCCCGAGCCGATCACCCAGGAGGGGCTGGAAGTGCCGCGCGAGATCATGCCGGTGGCCCAGGTGGCCGGCTGGGCACGTACGGGCGGCGGCGTTCTGGAGGAGGCCCGGTGACCCGCGCCAGGCCGAACTGGAAGGGGTCGCCCGTGTGGAGCGGGCACCCCTACCCCCTGGGGGCCGCGTACGACGGGCAGGGCACGAACTTCGCCCTGTTCAGCGAGGTCGCCGAGCGGGTCGACCTCGTGCTCGTCGACGACGACGGCAACCACAGCACCATCCCGCTGCCCGACGTCGACGGCTTCGTGTGGCACTGCTACCTGCCCGGCGTCGGCCCGGGACAGCGTTACGGCTACCGGGTCCACGGCCCGTGGGCCCCGGCCGTGGGTCACCGCTGCAACCCGGCGAAGCTGCTCCTCGACCCCTATACGCGGGCCGTGGACGGGCTGGTGGACAACCACGCCTCCCTTTTCGAGCGGGCCAGGGGCAAGGCCGACCCGGGCGACAGCGCCGGGCACACCATGCTCGGCGTGGTCACCGACCCCTTCTTCGACTGGGGCGACGACCGCCCGCCCCGGCGCCCGTACTCGGAGAGCGTCATCTACGAGGCCCACGTCCGCGGCCTCAGCCGCACCCACCCCGACGTGCCCGAGGAACTGCGCGGCACCTACGCGGGCCTCGCCCACCCGGCGGTCGTGGAGCACCTGACCTCCCTCGGAGTGACCGCCGTGGAGCTGATGCCGGTGCACCAGTTCGTCCACGACGGCGTGCTCCAGGACCGCGGCCTCGCCAACTACTGGGGCTACAACACCATCGGCTTCTTCGCGCCGCACAACGGCTACGCCGCCCTCGGCACCCGCGGCCAGCAGGTCAGCGAGTTCAAGTCGATGGTCAAGACCCTGCACGAGGCCGGACTCGAGGTGATCCTCGACGTGGTCTACAACCACACCGCCGAGGGAAACGAGAAGGGCCCCACCCTCTCCTTCCGCGGCATAGACAACGCCTCGTACTACCGACTGGTGGACGGCGACTGGCAGCACTACTACGACACCACCGGCACCGGCAACAGCCTGCTGATGCGCCACCCCTACGTGCTCCAGCTCATCATGGACTCGCTGCGGTACTGGGTCACCGAGATGCACGTCGACGGCTTCCGCTTCGACCTCGCGGCCACCCTCGCCCGGCAGTTCCACGAGGTGGACCGGCTGTCCGCGTTCTTCGACCTGATCCAGCAGGACCCGGTGATCAGCCGGGTCAAGCTGATCGCCGAGCCCTGGGACGTGGGCGAGGGCGGCTACCAGGTGGGCAACTTCCCGCAGCTGTGGTCGGAGTGGAACGGCAAGTACCGCGACGCCGTACGGGACTTCTGGCGCGCGGGGGAGCACACGCTCGGCGAGTTCGCCTCCCGGCTGACCGGCTCCTCCGACCTGTACCAGCACAGCCGCCGCCGCCCTCGCGCCAGCGTCAACTTCGTCACCGCGCACGACGGCTTCACGCTGCACGACCTCGTCTCGTACAACGACAAGCACAACGAGGCCAACGGCGAGGACAACCGGGACGGCGAGAGCCACAACCGCTCCTGGAACTGCGGCGTCGAGGGCGAGACCCGGGACCCGGCCGTCCGGGAGCTGCGCGGTCGGCAGCAGCGCAACTTCCTCGCCACGCTCCTGCTCTCGCAGGGCATCCCGATGCTGTGCCACGGCGACGAACTGGGCCGCACCCAGCGGGGCAACAACAACGCCTACTGCCAGGACAACGAGATCTCCTGGATCGACTGGCGGCTCGGCGGCGAGCAGCGCGCGCTGCTGGACTTCGCCCGGCGCCTGATCGCGCTGCGCGCCGACCACCCGGTGCTGCGCCGGCGCCGCTTCTTCCGCGGCGAGACCCTCACCCACGCGGACCAGCCGCTGCCCGACCTGGTGTGGCTGCTCCCCGACGCGCGGGAGATGACCGACGACGACTGGCAGCGCTCCGACGCGCACACCGTCGGCGTCTTCCTCAACGGCGACGCCATCGCCGAACCCGACCCCCGGGGCCGGCCCGTGGTCGACGACTCCTTCCTGCTGCTGCTCAACAGCCACTGGGAGCCGGCCGACTTCCGGCTGCCCGACGCCGGCTACGGCGAACGCTGGACGGCCCTGGTCGACACCGCCGACCCGGACGGCGTCCCCGACGAGGCCGAGCACAAGGCGGGCACCCGGCTGACCGTCGAGCAGCGCAGCCTCGTGCTGCTCTCCCGGACCTCCCGCACCGGCCGGTGAGCCGGTGAGATCAGCTGCCGAGGCGGCGCGCGGTCACCGTGAACTGCGCGCCGTCGGCGTCCCGGAGCACCGCCTCGTCCGGGCTCAGCGAGAGCACGCTGCCGCCGTGCCGCTCCGCGACGCGGGCGCAGGCCGTGACGTCCTCGACCGCGAAGTGGATCTGCCAGTGCGGCCGGACGGCCGGGTCGGGAGCAGCGCCCAGCGCTCCCGACTCGATGCGGGCCACGACCTCGCCCTCGTGGCGCAGGACCACCTCGTCGCCCTCGTACCGGACCTCGCAGCCGCCCTGCCCCGACGCCCACTCGAAGATCTCGCCGTAGAAGATCGCGGCGTCGAAGGCGTCGCGGGTGTGCAGCCGGATGAAGGCGGGGCGCTTGGTGCGCCAGGCGTCCCAGTCCGAGAAGAGCTCGCCCTCCCAGATCCCGAACGTCGCGCCGTCCCGGTCGGCGAGCAGGGCCGCCCGCCCCGGCGGCAGGGAGATCGGCCCGACCGCGGTGGTGCCGCCGCGCTCCTGCGCCCGGGACACGGCCTCGTCCGCACTGCGCACGGCGAAGTACGGCGTCCATGCCACCGCCATCTGCCACATCGCGGCGACGGCGGCGATCCCGGCCACCGGCACCCCGTCGGCCAGGGCGATCCGGAAGGGTTCGCCCAGCCGGGCGGGCCGCCACCGCCAGCCCAGCACGGCGGAGTAGAACTCCTCGGTGGCCTTCAGATCACGGCTGGTGAGACTCACCCAGCAGGGGGCCCCGTACACGGCGTGCGTGGACAGAAGGCTCTCCCCGCGGGTGGAGGAGGTCGTGTCGTGGTTCATGGCAGTCGTGTCCTGGTCTCGTCCACCGGCAGCCACCGGCTCCACACCAGTGTCCGGCCGGGAGTGCGGCGGGCGCCTGGCGAGTACCCCGCACATGGCGCCGAAACGGAGGCCCCGAGGTGACCGTGCCCCCCACCGGCGTGCGCCCGAACCCCGACCCGGATTCCGACTCGGACCAGATCTTCCGGCTGCAGGAGGAGGTCCGGCAGCTCAAGGAGGCGGTCGTCTCGCACGCCGTCGTCGACCAGGCCATCGGGGTGGTCATCGCCCTCGACGGGGTGACGCCGGACGAGGGGTGGATCGTCCTGAAGGAAGTTTCCCAGCATACGAACATCAAACTCCGCAATGTGGCGGAAACGATACTCATCTGGGGGCGCACCGGAGTGATGCCGCCGGAGATCCGGGCCGCCCTGGGGGACCGCCTGGGGCGGCCCGTGTGCGGCGGGCCCGGACTCAGCGGGCCTCCGTCAGGATCTCCTCGCGTATCCGGTCGAAGCAGCCGGTGAGCAGCCGGGAGACGTGCATCTGCGAGATGCCGAGCTGCTGGGCGATGCGGCTCTGCGTCATCCCTCCGAAGAAGCGCAGGTAGAGGATGGTGCGCTCGCGCTCGGGCAGCGCCTCCAGGCAGGGCCGGACCGCCACCCGGTCCACGACCGCGTCGAAGGCGGGGTCGGGGCCGCCCAGCGCGTCGCCGAGGGCGTACCCGTCGGTGCCGGGCATCTCCGCCTCCAGCGACAGCGCCGAGAAGCACTCCAGGGCCTCCATGCCGGTGCGCACCTCGACGGTGGTCAGCTGCGCGTGCTCGGCGATCTCCTCGACGGTCGGGGCGCGCCCCGGCGTGGTCTGCGCCAGTTCCTTCGCCGATCTGCGGACCCGGTTGCGCAGGTCCTGGATCCGGCGCGGCACGTGCAGCGTCCACATGTGGTCGCGGAAGTGCCGTTTGATCTCGCCGGTCACGGTCGGCACCGCGTACGCCTCGAAGGCGTGGCCGCGCGCCGGGTCGTAGTGGTCGACGGCCTTGACCAGGCCGAGGGCCGCCACCTGATAGAGATCCTCCAGGTTCTCGCCGCGGCCCCGGAAGCGGACGGCGATCCGCTCCGCCATGGGCAGCCAGACCCGGATCAGTTCGTCCCGCAGCGCCTTGCGCTCCGGTCCCTCGGGCAGCCCGGCGAGCCGTTCGAACGCAGCGGCCGTGTCGGGAGCGTCGTCGTGCGGGTGGGGCTGGGTTCTGCCGGCGACACGCATCACGCGCACCTCCCTCAGCAGGGGTGCTGGCAAGTCCTCGTATATATGGATACTGAGCGCGAATCCCCCGGACGGCCACTCGAACGGCTGCATGCCGGGACCGGTGCGGCCGCCCCGTCGCGGGACGTGATGTGCGGCACGCTCCCGGTGATCGCGCGGACCGGCGTCGGCGGATCGTCCCTGGGCAGCGCTTGATCACCGATCAAAAGGGACGAAGTCCCTGGCCACAGCGCATTCCGCTCATTTGACAGTGCGCTGAGCGTACGGATAGGAAGCAGCGTCGAGAGGTCGAGAGGGGCACCGTGTACGAGCCGAACGTGGTCGGGGACTGGCAGGAGTACGACGAGCACGCCGGCCTGCGGGTCCGCGTCCACGGTCTTGAGCCGGCCGAGCCGCCGCGGGGCCGCGACGACGCCGCCGAGGGGCTGACGTACTTCCGGGTCCGGGTGACCGTGGAGAACCGGGGCGGGCGGCACCTCGGCATCCACCTGGAGGACGGCCAGATCGACGTGCGGATCGGCCCCGACGGGGAGAGCGCCTTCCTCGACTGGCGCAACTCCCAGTTCATCGAGGGCTTCGACGTCTACCCGCTGCGCCGGGCCACCGCAGTGCTCTACGCGGCCGGGCCGGAGGCGAGCCTGAGCCAGGTCGACGTCCAGGTGCAGCTGAGGGTGGACGAGGAGTGGGCCGACCGCCGGCTGTGGAGCGGTGCCCCCGGGCTGCCCGACGGCGCCGGCGCCGCCCCGTGCGGCGGGGTGCGGGACGAGGGCCTCGTACACCAGGTGAGCGCGTTCCTGCGGGGCCAGTCGGAGGAGGGCACCGCCTGACCCGCCGGGCGGCCGCCGCTCAGTGCGCGATGCCGTCGATGATCTCCCGGGCGCCCTGCCGCAGCAGGGCCACCGCGACCGACGTGCCCAGGGTCGCCGGGTCGAGGCGGCCGGCCCACTCGTGCGCGTTCAGCCGGATTTTGCCGTCGGGGGTGAACACGCAGGCTCGCAGCGAGAGTTCACCGCTCCGGTCCACGTGCGCGTGCCCGGCGATCGGGCTGTTGCAGTGCCCCTGCAGGACGTGCAGGAACATGCGCTCCGCCGTCGCCTCCCGGTGCGTACGCGGGTCGCCGAGTGCGCCGACCGCCTCGATCAGCGCACCGTCGCCCTCGCGGCACTGCAGGGCGAGGATGCCCGCGCCGATCGGAGGCATCATCGTCTCGGCCGAGAGGACCTCGCTGATCACGTCGGTCCGGCCGATGCGCTCCAGTCCGGAGACGGCGAGCAGCAGCGCGTCCGCCTCGCCCGCGTCGAGCTTCGCCAGCCGCCGGTTGGCGTTGCCGCGGAAGGGAACGCACCGCAGGTGCGGGTGGGTGGCGGCCAGCTGGGCGACACGGCGCACGGAGGACGTGCCGACGCGCGTCCCCTCCGGCAGCTCGTCCAGCGTGAGCCCGCCCGGGTGGACCAGCGCGTCCCGCACGTCGTCCCGCTTCAGGAACGCGGCGAAGACCGTACCGGCGGGCAGCGGCCGGTCGGCGGGCACGTCCTTGACGCAGTGCACCGCGAGATCGGCCTCGCCCGACAGCAGCGCGGCGTCGACCTCCTTGGTGAACGCGCCCTTGCCCTCCACCAGAGACAGGTCCCCGAGCCACTTGTCGCCGGTGGTCCGCACCGGTACGACCTCGGTGCGGACGCCGGGGTGGAGGGCGGTCAACTCGGCCCGGACGCGCTCGACCTGAGCCAGTGCCATGGGGGAGTCGCGGGAGACGATGCGGATGAGTTCGGGGGCGGACATGCGGACACGATAGTGCTCCGGGGGAGCCCGGGCCGACCGCTTCGCCCGACCGGCCCACTGTCCGCCCCCCGCAGGGTCAGGCGTTCGGGTCGAAGGGGATGCCGGCGGGCTTGGCGGCGGCCAGGTGGGAGGCGAAGCTGCCGTCCTTGAGGCCGAAGTTGGCGCTGCCGAAGTCGTAGCC
Organism: Streptomyces sp. NPDC111628; assembly: GCF_055635195.1. NCBI lineage: Bacteria > Bacillati > Actinomycetota > Actinomycetes > Kitasatosporales > Streptomycetaceae > Streptomyces > Streptomyces sp. NPDC111628. The sequence continues at coordinate 1,064,896 of NZ_JBVKBZ010000002.1, forward strand.
GCTCAGCCTGGAGCGCAGGCCCGCCGGATAGCCGTTCCAGCCCACCAGGGCCGGGTACTGCCAGGTCCCCTTGTGGTTCTCCGGCGGCTCGTCGCCCGAGGTCGCCGGGCGGAAGCAGTGGGTGCTGATGCCGTCCTTGTGGTAGACGATCTTCGGGTGGGTGCCGTCGAAGCGGATGGCCGACCGCTCGTGCACGCTGAACGAGCCGTGGTTGGACGTCGACACGTACTGCGCGGTGCCGTCCCGCACCCACACCACCACGTGCTCCCAGTCGTGCCGGTGGCCGCCCAGGCTCGTGCCGGGCAGGGCCTGGTCCTTCTCGAAGTAGAGGCCGTACATGTAGGCGCACCAGTCGCCGTCGCACTTGGCGCGGGCGTAGCCGTTGGTGTTGTCGAGGTCGGCGGCGTCCCGGCAGTTGCCGTTGAGCGCGCCGGTCGGGTTGAGCCCGCCGTTGACCGCTCCGTCGGCGCCGATGGCCGGTGTGGGATAGCAGCCGTCGGTGTCGTAGTCGTAGGCGGGCTGGTACATCCGCTCCAGGCTGTCGGCGTTGCCGGGCAGCCCCGGCGGCGGGGCGGCGAAGGCGGTGGCGGGAAAGGCGACGACGAGGGCGAGGGCACCGAGCGGTACGGTGAGCCATCTGTGGCGGGGCGTCGCGGTGGTACGCGGGGACATCGCGTCCTCCTCGGGCTGGCGCAGCCCAACGGCTGTGGGGGGAAGGGGAGTTCAGGTTCCCCTCTTTTTCCTCCCGCGCCAAGGGCGCACAGGCGTCCCCGCGGTGAAGGCGAGCCCAACACCCGACCCGGAGTCGCCCGCTCACACCAGGTCGTCCGGAAGGTCCGCGGCCGACTCCTCGGGCGCCAGGTCCGGGCGGAGCCTGAGCCAGGACGGCTGGCGCAGCATGCCCTCCCGGGTGCGGGTGCTGTAGCGGACCTCGCCGACCAGCCGGGGCACCACCCAGCGCGCCCCCGGCACCCGCGGCACCGGGTCGAAGGGGCAGACGTCACTCGCGGCGGCCGCCAGCAGTGCGGCCAGCTCGGTCCGCTCGCCCGCGCTCCAGCCGGTGCCCACCCCGCCGACGTAACGCAGCCGGCCCGCGGCGCGCTGGCCGACCAGGACGGCGCCGGGAAGGCCGCCGAGCCGCCCCTTGCCGGGCAGCCAGCCGCCGACCACGACGTCCTCGCTGCGCATGTTGCGGATCTTGATCCAGGCCCGGGAGCGGACCCCGGGCTCGTACACCGAGTCCAGCCGCTTGCACACCAGCCCCTCCAGGCCGTGCTCGCGGGTGGCCCGCAGGGCCTGTGCGCCGTGCCCGACCAGCGCGGCCGGGGTCGACCACGACGGCCCGTTCAGCCCGAGCTCCGTCAGCCGCTCACGGCGGCCGGTGTAGGGCAGGCGCAGCAGGGAGCGGCCCGCCAGGTGCAGGGCGTCGAACAGCACCAGGTGGACGGGGACCTTCGCCGCCCGGTGCGCCGCCCGGGCCGGGGTGTGCGCGAGGCCCATCCGGGACTGGAGCAACTGGAAGTCGGCACGGCCCTGTTCGTCCAGGGCCAGCACCTCCCCGTCCAGTACGGCGGGGGTCTCGCCGAGCGCGGTGGCGAGCGGCGCCAGTTCCGGATAGGCGACGGTGATGTCCTGGCCGGAGCGGGCACGCAGCAGGACGCTCCCGTCGCCGGGCAGGTAGACCACCACGCGCTGCCCGTCCTGCTTGGTCTCGTAGGCCCAGCGCGCGTCCTGCCCGGCGGGCGGCAGGGCGCCGGCGGTGGCGAGCATCGGAGGGATCGCAGGCAGCTCCACGGGTCAGTACTCGACCCGCCGGAGCGCCGTCACGCGCGTTGCCCGCCAGGTTCGCCTGAACGGCGCCGGCCCCGGGCAGGACCGGCGCCGTCGCCGTCAGCGGACGGAGGCGGGCTCCGAGGCGACACCGTCGGCCGGAGCCGGGCCCGCCGGGGTGCCGGCCGGGCGGTGCCGGGGGATGAAGGACGCGAGGGCGGTGGCCAGCAGGGCCGCGCCCGCGCCGATGGCCATGACCACCTTGAACGCGTTCTCGGACGGCAGGGCGAAGCCGCCGAGGTCGATGGTCATCTGGGCCAGGATCACACCGGCGATGGCACTGGCGACCGACGTGCCCAGGGACCGCATGAGGGTGTTGAGGCTGTTCGCGGCGGCCGTCTCGCTCGGCGGCACCGCGCCCATGATCAGCGACGGCATGGCGCCGTAGGCGAAGCCGATGCCCGCGCTGATGACGCAGGAGACCAGTACCAGGTGCCAGACCTCGGCCATCAGCACGATGTTCAGGCCGTAGCCGGCCGCCACGATCAGGGCGCCGATCATCAGCGTCACCTTCGGACCCCTGGACTTGGAGACCTTCGCGGAGACCGGGGCGAACGCCATCATCACCAGGCCGGACGGCGCCATCACCAGACCCGTGGTCAGCAGCGAGCGGCCGAGTCCGTAACCGGTGGCCTCGGGCAGCTGCAGCAGTTGCGGAAGGACGAGGGACATCGCGAACATCGAGAAGCCGATGGCGACGGACGCCAGGTTGGTGAAGAGCACCTGGCGGCGGGCGGTGGTGCGCAGGTCCACCAGGGGCTCCGGGGTGTGCAGCTCCCACCAGCCCCAGACCAGCAGGATCACCACGGCCGCCGCGAACAGGCCCAGGGTGGTGGCCGAGGACCAGCCCCAGTCGCCGCCCTTGGAGATGGCCAGCAGCAGGCTCGCGAGGCCGGCGGCCATGCCGATGCCGCCGGGCAGGTCGAAGCGGCCGCCGGTGCGCACCGCCGACTCGGGCACCAGCGACAGCACGAGCACCAGGGCCACCACTCCGAGCGCGCCGGAGAGCCAGAACAGCATGTGCCAGTCGAGCTTGTCCGCGATCAGCGCGGCCGCGGGCAGGCCGAGCGCGCCGCCGACGCCGAGGGAGGCGCTCATCACGGCGGTGGCACCGGCCAGCCGCTCGACGGGCAGTTCGTCGCGCATGATGCTGATGCCGAGCGGAATCACGGCGGCCGACAGGCCCTGCAGGGCGCGGCCGACGACCATCGGGACCAGCGCGTCGCTCAGTCCGCAGACCGCGGAACCGACGATCAGCAGCACCAGGCTGAGCAGCAGCATCCGCCGCTTGCCGAACATGTCGCCGAGCCGGCCGACGACCGGAGTGGCCACCGCGGAGGCGAGCAGGGTGGCGGTCACCGCCCAGGCCGCGTCCGACGCCGACGCGTCCAGGAGCTTCGGCAGCTCCGGGATGATCGGGATGACCAGGGTCTGCATCAGCGCGACGACGATCCCGGCCAGGGCCAGTACCGCCACCACGGCGTTCGGCCGTGGTGAGGCGGGGGAAGCGGGCATGGAAGAGCCTTTCCGGCGATGAGTCTTGCGACGGTGGGAGAAAACGGGTGGGAGAAAACGGAACGCGAGCTTTTAAGTCAGTCGCTTGAAGTATCCTACGGGGTGTGAGGGGCGAACGCCCGTCCGGGCCGGGCGGCGATGCCCCGCCGCCGCGCCGTAGGCTTTCGTGAGACCCGCCGTACGTCGGCGGACCTGCGACGACTCGAGGGACTGGTCGTCGCGGGCGGTGCGGAAAAGTCCCGGCGCGGTGGTGATCATGGCGGGCAGGGCGGTCCGGACGGAACAGGTCAGCGCGACCCGGCAGCTGATCCTGACCACCGCTGAGCGGCTGTACGCCGAGCACGGGGTGTACGCGGTCTCCAACCGACAGGTCAGCGAGGCCGCCGGGCAGGGCAACAACGCCGCGGTCGGCTACCACTTCGGCACCAAGACGGACCTCGTCCGGGCCATCGCCCGGCGCCACTCGGAGCGGGTCGAGGAGCTGCGCGCCCGGCAGCTCGCCGCCCTCGGCGACTCACCGGACCTGCGGGACTGGGTGGACTGCCTGGTCCGCCCCCAGTTCGACCACCTGGCGGCGCTGGGCAGCCCCACCTGGTACGCGCGGTTCTGCGCCCAGGTCATGACCGACCCGGCGCTGCGGCAGATCCTGACCGAGGAGTCCCGGGCCTCCGTCTCCCTGCGGGCGATCATCGAGGGGCGCCGCCGGTGCATGCCCGCGCTGCCGGACGAGGTCAGCGCGGAGCGGGGCGACATGGCCCGTCATCTCATCGTGCACACGGCGGAGGAGCGCGAGCGGGCCCTGGCCGGGAACCGCCCGACCCCGCGGGCCAGCTGGCAGGACGCGGCCGACGGCCTCGTGGACGCGATCGTGGGCATGTGGCTGGCCCCCGTCACGCCCCGGGGCGGGGACTGACGGGCGCCGGAAGACGACGGGGCGCGGTCGGCGGGCGAGACGGTTCCGGGTCACGGTGCCCTCGGCGGCGCGGGCTGGTCGACCACGTAGGCGGTGCCGTCGGCGATCTCCACGTGGTTGGGGTCGGCGCCAGTGGTCACGGTCTCCTCCACGGCGCCCCGGCGCGGGTCGACCCGGGTGACGGTGGCGTCGGTGCGGTTGACGACAAGGACGTCGCCGGAGCGCTCGCGCGTCGGCCGGTGTGCCCGGCGCCGGGGGAGCCGATGCTCACCGCCCCCGCACGTCGGCGTCGCGTGTCGTCGGTGGCCCGACGGCGGGCGGCGCCGGGGGCGGGCCCGGATCGCGCAGGCCGCACAGGAGCAGCCTGCCCACGGCGGGGAGCGCCACCAGCGGCAGCAGGGCCGCCCGCAGCGAGGACGCGTCGGTCGGTGTGCCCGGCGCTGGGGAGCCGATGCTCACCGCCCCCGCATGTCGGCGTCGCGTGTCGTCGGTGGCCCGACGGCGGGCGGCGCCGGGGGCGGGCCCGGATCGCGCAGGCCGCACAGGAGCAGCCTGCCCACCGCGGGGAGCGCCACCAGCGGCAGCAGGGCCGCCCGCAGCGAGGACGCGTCGGCCAGTGCGCCCAGCGCCGGGGCGGCGAGCCCGCCGACGCTCACCGCCAGCCCCAGCGTCACCCCGCTCGCCGTCCCCACCCGGCGCGGCAGGTAGTCCTGGCCCAGCGTGATGTGCAGGGAGAACGGCACGTACAGCCCCGCCGACGTCAGGGCGACGAACAGGTACACCGCGGGACCCGGCACGAGGACGACCCCGGCCACCGCGAGGACCGTCAGGACGTACGACCGCCGCACCACCTTCAGCCGCCCGTACCGGTCCGCGAGCCGGCCCCCGGCGACGGTGCCCACCGCGCCGCCCAGATAGAGCACGAACAGCGCCACCGTCCCCGCCGCGCTGCCGCCGCCCACCCGCTCCCGCACGTACAGCGCCACGAACGTGCTCAGGCCGACGAAGACGACGGAACGGCACACGACTGCGCCGGTGAGCCGCAGGAAGGACGCCCAGTCGTCGGCGCCCGCCGCCAGCGCCGTACGGCCGCCCGCCGCACGGGCCGCCCCGGCCGAACGCACCGCCGCCCCGCACAGCACGGCTCCCACCACCGCGGGCAGCGCCAGCAGCCAGGACGCGCCGAGACCTCCGCCGCCGACGACGGCCCACACCAGCGGAGGCGCCAGTGCGAAGCCGACGTTGCCGCCCAGGGAGAACCACCCCATCGCCGTATGGCTGCCCCGTGCGGCCGCCCGCGCCGCCCGCGCCGCCTCGGGGTGGTACGCGGCGATCCCCACGCCGCCCGCCGCGACGGCCGCGAGGGTGAGCGGGTAGGAGTCGGTGACGCCTCCGAGGGCGATGCCCGCCCCGGCGGTCAGGGTGCTCAGCGGCAGCAGCCACGGCAGCGCCCACCGGTCGGTGAGCGCCCCGAACAGCGGCTGCACCAGCGACGACAGCAGCGAGGCGGCGAGCACGACGCCCGAGGCGGCGGCGTAGCCGTACGCCCGCTCGGCGACGAAGTACGGCACCAGGGCCGCCACGGTGCCCTGGTAGACGTCGACGCAGGCGTGGCCGAAGGACAGCAGGACGAGGGGCCGGTTCCGATTCGGGGTCACGCATCGATCGTCACGCCTTCCACCGGTGGCCCGCTTTCGATAACCTGCCCTCTTGTGTCGAAGAACCGCCAGACTCCGTCCGTCCGCCACACGCCCACGGCACCCACCCGTGCCCAGCGGCTGGTCGCCGGGCAGCGGATCGACGCGCACCGCCACGACGAGCACCAGATCGTCCACGCCGGGTCCGGAGTCGTGGCCGTCACCACCGAGTCCGGCACCTGGTTCGCGCCGGGGACGCGGGCCATCTGGATCCCGGCCGGCACCGTGCACTCCCACCGCGCCCACGGACGCCTCGACCTGCACCTGGTCGGCCTGCCCGCCGACGCCAACCCGCTCGGCCTGGACAGCCCCGCCGTCCTCGCCGTCGGCCCGCTGCTGCGCGAGCTGATCGTCGCCTACACCGTCGACCCCCGGGACACGAGCCCGGAACGCGGCCGCCTCCTGGCCGTGCTGTGCGACCAGTTGCGCGCCTCGCCGCAGCAGCCCCTGCGCCTGCCCACCCCCAGGGACCCCCGGCTGGCCGAGGTCTGCGCGCTGGTCCACGCCGACCCCGCGGACACCCGTACCCTGGCCGCCCTCGGCGCGGCCACCGGCACCGCGGAACGCACCCTCAGCCGGCTCTTCCGCCGCGAGTTCGGCATGACCTTCCCCCAGTGGCGCACCCAGTCCCGCCTCTACCACGCCCTGCGCATGCTCGCCGACGACCTGCCCGTCACCACCGTCGCCCACCGCTGCGGCTGGTCCTCGGCCAGCGCGTTCATCGAGGTCTTCCGCCGTGCGTTCGGCTGCACGCCCGGCACCCGCAACCGCCGGGCGGGAACCGATCACCACCCGGTTCTTACCGTCGAGTAATATCGCGCGGCAGGCCCCCATGAGGAGGAACCGTGTCACGGTCCGAACGCTCGCCCCTGCTGCTCGCCGGCCTCCTGGCCACCGCGGGCGTCGCCCACTTCGCCCAACCCCGCCCCTTCGACGCGACCGTCCCGCGCTCCCTGCCGGGCACCCCCCGGGCCTGGACGTACGCCAGCGGCGTCGCCGAACTCGCGCTGGCCGCCGGACTCGCCGTGCCGCGCACCCGCAAGGCCGCCGCGCTGAGTGCCGCCGCCTTCTTCGTCGGGGTGTTCCCCGCCAACGTCAAGATGGCCTGGGACTGGCGGCACCGCCCCGCTCCGCAGCAGGCCGCCGCCCTCGGACGGCTGCCCGTGCAGGTGCCGCTCGTGCTGTGGGCCCGCGCCGTCGCCCAGAGCAGCGGGAGCCGGTCATGAGCGCGCTCCCCGCCGTGGGCGACACCGTCGAGGACTTCACGCTGCCGGACGAGACCGGCACCCCCCGCCGGCTGTCCGACCTGCTCGCCGAGGGCCCGGTCGTCCTCTTCTTCTACCCCGCCGCCCTGACCACCGGCTGCACCGCGGAGGCCTGTCACTTCCGCGACCTCGCCGCCGAGTTCGCCGCGGTCGGCGCCCGGCCCGTCGGCGTCAGCGGCGACCCCGTCGAACGCCAGCAGGAGTTCGCCGGGCGCCACACCCTGGGCATGCCGCTGCTGTCCGACACCGACGGCGCGGTCCGGGAGCGGTTCGGGGTGAAGCGGGGCTTCAGCCTGGCTCCCACCAAGCGGGTCACCTTCGTCGTCGGGCAGGACCGCACCCTGCTGGAGGTCGTCCGCAGCGAGATCAGGATGAACACCCACGCCGACCGCGCCCTCGCCGCGCTCCGCGCTCACCGACCGTGACCGGACCACCGGCGCCCCGCCCCGGTTGATACCGCATCGTCCTGGGATGATCCTGGACGGCATGGAGGATTCCTCCGCCGCGATGACCGTCGACGCCCGCGGACTGGTGACGGGCTGGAGCGACGGCGCGAGGCGGCTCACCGGACACGCGGCCGAGGAGGTCGTAGGGCGCCCCGCGCGGGACCTGCTCGCGCGGGGCGCTCCCACCCGCCCCCTGTCCCGCACCGACCCGGCCGGCACCGCCCTGTCCGGCACCGTCGTGGTCCGCCACCGGGACGGCCGCCCGGTGAGCCTCGGGCTGCGGATCTGCCCCCTGCGGGGCGCCGACGGCGCTCCCGGCGGCTACCTGGCGACCGCCGACGCACCCGGCGGCCCGGCGCCCGGCCTGGTCGACGACGCCGTACGGCAGGCCTCCCTGTCCATGTCCGTCCTCGACCCCGAGCTGCGCTTCGTACGCGTCAACGACACCGCGTGCCGGATGCTGGGCAGGCCCGCGGAGGAACTGCTCGGCCGCAGCCTGTCCGACACGCTGGCCGACTTCGAGGGCGACCCCCGGAGCTTCCTGCACCACCTGCGGGTGGTGGCCGACCGGGGACGGCCCGTCCAGTACGAGAGCTACGCCCCCGCGCCCGCCGGCAGCTGCCTGCACGCCTGGACCGTGGAGATGTGGCCGGTCCACGACGCCTCCGGCACGCTCACCGCCGTCGCCATGGCGGCGTTGGAGAGCACCGAACAGCACCGGGCCCGGGAGCGGCTGGCCCTGCTGAACGCGGCCGGCGCGGTCGGCAGCACCCTCGACGTCGTCCGCACCGCCGAGGAACTGGTCGGGCTCCTCGTACCCCGCTTCGCCGGTTTCGCCAGCGTGGACCTGCTCGACTGGGTGCTCGGCACCGACGAACCCCTCGCCGCGCCCCCCGGGACCGGCGAACTGCGCCGGGTGGCCCACGCCTCCGCCACCGAGGGCTTCCCCACCCCCGCCGTGCACCTCGGCGGGCAGGAGATCCACCCGTCGGACAGTCCGCCCGCCCGGGCGGTGCGGGAGGGCCGTGTCGTCCTCAGCGGCCCCGGCGACCCGGACTTCGACCGGTGGATGCGGACCCGCGATGCCGAGGCCCCGCACAACCGCCCGTTCCGTGACGCCGTCTGCTCGACCCTGTCCGTCCCCCTGCGCGCCCGCGGCACCACCCTGGGCGTCGCGCTGGCCGCCCGGACCGTGCCCCGGGAGCCGTATGCCAGGGAGGACGCCGTACTGGCCGAGGAGCTGGTCTCCCGGGCCGCCGTCTCCGTGGACAACGCCCGCCGTTTCGCGCGCGAGCGCTCCACGGCCCTGGCGATCCAGCACAGCCTGCTCCCCAGGGACCTGCCCGGGCAGGCCGCGGTCGAGGTGGCCCACCGCTACCTCCCCTCCGCGTCCGCGGCGGGCATCGGGGGCGACTGGTTCGACGTCATCCCGCTCTCCGGCACCCGCGTCGGCCTCGTCGTCGGCGACGTCGTGGGCCACGGCATCCCGTCCACCGCGACCATGGGCCGCCTGTGCACGGCCGTACGCACCCTCGCCGACGTCGATCTGCCCCCCGACGAGCTCCTCACCCACCTCGACGACCTCGTCACCCACCTCGCGGCCGGCGGCGCGAACGACGGCGGAGAGGCGGAGATCGCGGAACTGGGCGCCACCTGCCTGTACGCCGTGTACGACCCCGTCTCGCGCCGACTGGCCCTGGCCGCCGCCGGTCACCCCGCGCCGGCCCTCCTCCTCCCCGACGGCACCACCCGCCTGGTCGCCATGACCGCCGGGCCACCGCTCGGCGTCGGCGGACTGCCCTTCGAGGCGACGGAGCTGGAGCTGCCGGAGGGCTCCGTCGTCGCGCTCTACACCGACGGACTCGTCGAGGACCGGGACCGCGACGTCGACCACGCCACCGCGGAACTGTGCCGGGCGCTGACCGCGCCCGCGACCTCGCTCGACGCGCTGTGCGACGGCGTCCTGAAGGCAGTGCTGCCCGAGGAGCCCGGCGACGACGTAGCGCTGCTGCTGGCCCGCACCCGGGCGCTGGGCGAGGACCGGGTACGCACCTGGGACGTCCCCCCGGACCCCGCCGGAGTGGCGGCCACCAGGCGGTCCGTCGGCGAACAGCTGACGGCCTGGGGACTGGACGACACCGCCTTCGTCACCGAACTCGTCGTCAGCGAACTGGTCACCAACGCGATCCGGTACGGCGAGCCGCCCATCCAGCTCCGCCTCATCCGCCACACCGCCCTCATCTGCGAGGTCTCCGATGCCAGCTCCACCTCACCCCACCTGCGCCGCGCCCACGCCTACGACGAGGGTGGCCGCGGACTGCTCCTGGTGGCCCAGCTCACCCAGCGCTGGGGCAGCCGGCAGACGGGCAGTGGCAAGACCATCTGGGCCGAACAGCAGCTGCCCACGGAGTGAATGAACCGCCTGCCTACCCCTGGCCGTCCTCCGCCGCCACCCGCGCCAGCGTCCGGCCGGTGCGCGCGGACCGGGCCCGCCGGGGATCGGGGGTGCCGTGCCCGCGCCCGCCGCCGGCCGTCTTCACCAGCAGCCACGCCGCGTCCTCGCCTGCGCCGCGGTCCGGGCCGCCGCGGAACCGGGTCAGCGCGTACTCGCCGTGCAGTTTCGCGCCGTGCAGCCGGAACCTGGCGTGTCCGTGCGCGAGGGACTCGGCGAAGTCGACCGGCCGTCCCCGCCGGTCGTGGCTGAGCGGCTCGTAGGTGCCGTGGTCCCACACGATGACCGTGCCGCCCCCGTACTCACCCGCGGGGATCACGCCCTCGAACTCCTCGTACTCCAGCGGATGGTCCTCCGTCGGCACCGCGAGCCGCTTGTCGCTCGGATCCGCCGACGGCCCCTTCGGCACGGACCAGGACTTCAGCACGTCGGCCACCTGAAGACGGAAGTCGAAGTGCAGGGTGCTCGCGTCGTGGATCTGCACGACGAAGCGCGGTGGCCCGCCCTCGTCCGTGGCTGCGCCCTCGCCCGGGGCTCCGCCCTCGCCGGGCGCCCCCGGTCCCGCGGGTTCCCCGGTCCGGCCGAAGTCCCGTTTGCCGTGGTAGTCCCGCAGTCCGTCGCCCTCGCCGTCCACCTGCCGCTCCTTCCCGGGAGACCGGCGCTCCTCGCCGACCCGGACCGGGTACCCCGCTCAGAACTCCTCGTGCACCTCCGGGTCGCCGCCGATCCGCCGGTGGACGCGGTCCGCCACCGCGCGCATCTGCCCGGCGTCCAGTTCGAAGCCGAAGACGTCCAGGTTCGCCCGCTGCCGCTCCGGGTCGGCGGACTTCGGGATCGGCACCGCGCCCAGCTGGGTGTGCCAGCGCAGCACCGCCTGGGCGGGCGTCACACCGTGCGCCGCGGCGACCGCGGCGACGGCGGGGTCGTCGAGCAGGTCGCTGCCCCGGCCCAGCGGGCTCCAGCTCTCGGTGCGGATGCCCTTGCGCTCGTGGTAGACGCGCAGCTCGTCCTGCGGAAGGAGCGGGTGCAGCTCGATCTGGTTGACGGACGGCAGGACGCCGGTCTCCTTCTCCAGCCGCTCGATGTGCTCCGCCGTGAAGTTGGAGACGCCCACCGAACGTACGAGGCCGTCCTCGCGCAGCTTGACCATGGCCTTCCAGGAGTCGACGTACTTGTCCACGCGCGGCAGCGGCCAGTGGATCAGGTACAGGTCGACGTACTCCAGACCGAGCCGGGCGCGGGACTCCTCGAAGGAGGCGAGCGTCTCCTCGTAGCCGTGGTGCCGGCCGGGCAGCTTGGTCGTCACGACGATCTCCTCGCGGGGGAGACCGGCGGAGGCGACCCCGCGGCCGACGCCGGTCTCGTTGCGGTAGTTCGTCGCCGTGTCGATCAGGCGGTACCCCGTCTCCAGGGCCGTGCGGACCGCCCGTTCGGCCTCCTCGTCCTTCATCGGCCAGGTGCCCAGGCCCAGGGCGGGGAGGGTGGTGCCGTCGTTGAGCGTGTACGCGGGGGTGCTGATCACCGTGGGACCTTCCCTCGACTGTGCGCGGCGGTGTGCCGCCCCTCCAGCCTCGCCCAGGGAAGGACCGGTGATCAACCGGACGGCCCGGCGGAGGGCCTGCCCCGTTGCGGGTGGCGGTCACCCGAGTGGGATCGTCACCTCGTCCTCGACCGGCGGGTCCACCTCCTGCGCCCGGTTGCCCGTGGCCGCGTAGCAGCGCAGCCTGACCGCCTCCGGCGTCACGTCCAGGCGCAGGAAGCACTTGAAGAAGGGCGGGCTGTACGTCGCCGACCCCGGCGAGAACACCGACGTGTAGATCTTGCGCACGGGCAGCCGGAACCGCTTGCGGCGCTCGGGCCGCCGCGCGGTGCCGAGCAGCCCGGCCACGATCCGGGTGCGCCGGGTGACCCGGGCGCCGTCGCCCGGCGCGCGGCCGGTGCGGATGCCGAGGCGTTCGGCGATCACGGCCGTCGCCTCGGCCTCCGTCAGGGTGAACAGGCGCCGCATCCGCAGCCGGCGGCCGTACAGGGCGCTGTAGAAGGCCAGCGAGTCGCCGCGCAGCGGATAGGAGCGGAAGTCGTCCTCGGTGACCCCGGCCACCGAGACGCGCGGGATGGTGTGGGTGGCGTGCATGAACGCGCCGCCGCCGCCCGCCACGACGTACTGCACGGTGCGGCCGTCCACGTCGACCGGGTAGCGCTGGTAGTTGTGGATGTCGCCGCCGATCGCCGCGACGTAGTGGTGGGCCGGGTCGCGCACGATGTCGTCGACCGTGCCGCCGCCCTCGATCTCGCACGGGTGGTGCTCGCCGTCCACGTACAGGGGCGAGCCGGTGACCAGGATCTTCGGCCGGTCTCCCGCCGACACCTCGCGCAGCCAGGCACCCTGCTCGGCGTCGACGGTGCCCAGCAGACCCGTGTCGATGCCGACGATCCTGACCGGACCGGCGTCGACGGCCCAGTACGGTCCTGGCTGGGCGGCCTGCTGGGAGGGTGCGGGGCGCAGCTTGCGCGCCTCGTCCAGGCGGCCGCCGTCGTCCGGGCGCGGCCGGTGCCACAACAGCGACCGCAGCCACGCCGGGGTGAGGGGGCGCGGCGCGGGTTGCGGCGGCAGCGGCGGGGCGTCGTCGCAGAAGACGCGCATGAAGCCGCCCAGGTCCTCGTACCAGTCGTGGTTGCCCGGTATCGCGTATATGGGCGCCCGGTAGTCGCGGTAGGGGCGGAAGAACTTCGTGCCGTAGTCGTCGGCACTGCCCACCGGGTAGATCACGTCGCTCGCGAGGACCGCGAACCGGGTGTCCCGGCCGGCCTCCAACAGCCCGGGCACGACGGCGTACTGGGGATCGTCGCCCTCGCCCGTGTCCCCGATGACCAGGAAGGAGAACCGGTCGGGGTCGTCCCGGCGGATCACCTTGTCGGCCGGTACGCCGGCCGCCGCCCGCTGCGTCACCCACCGGGAGCGGGTCCGGCCCGTGGGGTCCCCGAACCAGGAGGCCAGCACGCCGTTGCGGGCGGCCCACAGTGTTCTCGGGTTCAGCCAGGACAGCTTCTCGGTGCGTCCCGGCATGAGCGTTCGGTAGGCGCCGGGCTCGGCGGAGCCCCAGCCGGCGCCTTCGGCTGAATCGCGTGAGGAGTTGGACACCCGGGCACGGTAACAACGCCCGCACCCGGGGCCGGACGGGGGGAGGCACGCCAACTCCCGCTCAGGACGGGCCGTTTCGGGGCGTCCGGGGTCAGAACGTCCGCTTCAGGAGGCCGGGCAGAGCCGGTCAGTGCCGCTCGGTCGCCTCCGGGTCGGTGTACCCGGCACCGGCCGGCCGGTCGGCCGTCGACCGCGGGCTCGGGCGCAGCCCGAAGGCGGGTGCCGTCGCCGGTGGGGATGCCGAAGGCGGGTGCCGTCGCCGGTGGGGATGCCGACGGCGGTTCCCGCTGGTGGGGCCTGCCGCTCTCGGTTCGTGCGGTCGGGCGGCGGACGTCTCGCTACTCGAACCGGGTCGGGTCGCCCGCGCCGTACCGCACGATCTCCGCCTCGCCGTCGGAGAAGTCGACGACCGTGGTGGGCTCGGTGCCGCAGTCCCCGGAGTCGACGACCGCGTCCAGCACGTGGTCGAGCCGGTCCTTGATCTCCCAGCCCTGCGTCATCGGCTCCTCCTCGTCGGGCAGCAACAGCGTGCTGGACAGCAGCGGTTCACCGAGCTCGGCGAGCAGGGCCTGGGTGACGACGTGGTCGGGGATGCGCACACCCACCGTCTTCTTCTTCGGGTGCTGGAGCGCGCGCGGCACCTCCCTCGTCGCGGGCAGGATGAAGGTGTAACTGCCGGGTGTCGAGGCCTTGATCGCCCGGAACACGTCGTTGTCGATCTGCACGAACTGCCCGAGCTGCGCGAAGTCCTGGCAGACGAGGGTGAAGTGGTGCCGGTTGTCCAGGTGCCGGATCGACCGGATGCGGTCGATCCCGTCGCGGCTGCCCAGTCGGCAGCCCAGCGCGTAGCAGGAGTCCGTCGGATACGCGATCAGCGCGCCGGAGCGGACGCTGTCGGCGACCTGGGCGATGCTGCGCGGCTGGGGGTTGTCGGGGTGCACGTCGAAGTACTTCGCCATTCACCGAGCTTATGCCCGCTCGCCCGCCCCGCCCGACAGGCCCGGCGCGGCCCCGCCGCCGACGCCGGAAGGGTCCCGTGCGCGGAGCCATGAGGTAACGTCCCCGACTTGGGCCGGGGACGAGGCGAGACGAGGAGAAGGCCGACGTGGCGGGCCGAGAGGACGGCGGACGTCAGCGGACGTCCGGGGCCGGTGAGCACGCGGGATGGGCGCAGGAGCTGCTCGAGCACCTGCGGCCGGCCGGCCGCGACCTGAACCGGGTCGTGGCGTGGCTCGCGGGCATCACCCGGGCGAGCGTCGCGCTGCAGGACGACACCGGCCGGCTGCTGGCCGGCACCCGGGTCCCGGTGGACGAGGTCCTGGCCGCCGACGTCACCTCCGGCCGGATCGCGTCCGCCGCACTGGAGGACCGGGGCCGCCATCTGCGGCTGGTGCGCGTGGAGCGGTCCCGTCCGGCACCGGCCGCCGTCCTCGCGGTCGCCCGCGAGGAGCCCTTCGACCGGCGTGTCTCCGACATCGTCACGCACGCCGCCCAGGTGCTGGAGCTGCTGCTGGCCGGCCACGAGTCGACCGCGGCCGGACACCGGCTGCGGCGGGCCACCGCCGACCTGCGCCTGGCCATCCTGCAACTGCTGATGGTGGAGGACACCGTCTCCGCCCGCCGCGTGGCCGCCGGACTCTGGCCCGGCCTCCTCGACACCGACACGGCGTGCGTGTACGTCGTGGAGAGCAGCCCGGCCGAACGGGACCGCCTCGCCGAGGAGTGCCTGTCGGCGACGGGGGAGCGGGCGCTGGTGGTGCGGTGCCCGGCGGTCGACGGACACGTCATCGTGCTCGCCCCGCGCGACACGGCCGGGCAGGAACTGCGCACGCTCGTCGGCCGCCGCCCCGGCGTGTTCGTCGGCGGCAGCGCCCGGCAGGGCCTCGCCCGCACCGCGGCCGCCTACGGACAGGCCGTCAGCGCCCTGGCCGTGGCCCGGTTCCGCCCGGAGAAGGCGGCCCTGTACGCCGAGCGGACCCGTCCCGAGCGACTGATGGACCCGGCGGCGCTGCACGACTGGACGGCGGACGTGCTGAGCCCGCTGGACAGCCTGTCGCACCCCACGCGCGCCGAACTGATCGCCACCACCCGGCTCGGCCTGGAGTTCACGGCCGTCAACACGGCGAAGGTCCTCGGCGTCAGCCGCAACACGGTCCGCGCCCGCATGGACCGGGTCGAGTCGCTGCTGCGCACGGACTTCGCCGACCTGACCGTCCGGGCCGCCGTCCACCTGGCCCTGAACGCCCAGGTGGGCCTCGCCGAACCCCCGCCGGGCGCCGGGGCCCGGGCAGGTGCCGCCCGGCTCACCGACCTGCTGTCCGGGCCCGCACTGCACACCTGGGCCGTCGACCTGCTCGGCCGCCTCGACCCGGACGGCCGGGACCTGCGGCGCACCCTGCGCACCTGGATCGCCGCGGGCGGCAACGCCGAGCGCGCCGCCCAGAAGCTCGGCATGCACGCGCAGACCGTCCGCGAGCACGTCCGCAGCGCCGAGCCCGTCCTCGAACGCCAGCTGCTCGCCGCGGGCAGCGACCTGTACGAGGTCGTGCTGGCCCACCTGGCGGCCGGTGACCTCGGCCAGCCGCTCCTGCACGGGACGAAACCGGGCCATCCGGACTCACCTGTGCACGAGTGAGTGCTCCGGGCCCGGCAGCGGGCACCGGCACGATTCACAACGGCGGACCCGTCCACGTAGGTTCGACGTGAGGGGGGCACGACCGGAACGGGGGACCGGTCGCGCCCCCTCGGCCGCTGCGGTGGATCATGCCGCGGCCACGGGGTCCGGGCCGGTCAGCCGTGGGGCAGGATCACCGCGCGGCCGTTGACCCTGCCCTCGTGCAGCCGCTCGTAGGCGAGCGGGGCGTCGTCCAGGGAGTACGTCTCGGTGTGCACCGACACGGCACCGGAGCGGGCCAGGTTCAGCACCTCGATCAGCTCGCTGCGGCTGCCCCAGTAGGGTGCGCTGACCGACACCTCGAACGGCAGCATGCCGAAGCCGACGGGCAGCGATCCGCCGCCGATGCCGACCAGGGTGACATCGCCCTCGACGGCCGCGACGGCACCGGCGGTCTGCACGGTGGGCGCCACGCCGACGAAGTCGAACACGGCCTCGGCGCCGAGACCGCCGGTGAGCTCGCGCACCGCGTCCGCGGCCTTCGCGTCCGACAGCACCGCCTCGTGCGCGCCGACCGCACGGGCGAGGCGCAGCTTCTCCTCGCTGACGTCCAGGGCGACCACCCGGGCCGACGTCAGGGCGCGCAGCAGCTGGATGGCGACGTGGCCGAGACCACCGGTGCCGATGACCACCGCGGTCGAGCCGGGCACCAGCTTGGGCAGCGACCGCTTGATCGCGTGGTACGGCGTCAGTCCGGCGTCGGTGAGCGGCACCGCCGCGACCGGGTCGAGCCCGTCCAGCGGGACCAGGTGCCGGGGGTCGTCGACGAGCAGGTACTCGGCCATGGAACCGGGGCGTCCGAGTCCCGGCGGGCGGATGCCCAGCTCGTCGGCGCGCAGGCAGTAGTTCTCCTTGCCCTCCGCGCACTTGGCGCAGGTGCCGCAGCCCCAGGGCCCGTACACGGCGACCGCGTCGCCCTCGGCGAGCCCGGTCACCCCGGCGCCGAGCGCGGCCACGGTGCCGACGCCCTCGTGGCCGAGGGTGAGCGGCAGCTCGTACGGGAAGCCCTCGGCGGGCCAGCTCATCACCGCGATGTCGGAGTGGCAGACTCCGGCGGCGGTCACCTTCAACAGCACCTGGCCGGGGCCCGGTTCCGGGTCCGGGACCGTGACGACCTCGGGCGGGGCCCCGATGGTGCGGTACTGCAGTGCCTTCATGATCGAACTCCTTTGTTCTCTCCCCCCGAGACGGGTGAGCGCTGCTCAGACGGCGGTGTAGGCGCCGTCGACCAGGTGGTAGCTGCCCGCGACGAAGGACGCGCGGTCGGACAGCAGGAAGGCGATCAGCTCCGCGACCTCCTCGGCGCGCCCGAGGCGGCCGGCCGGGTGCAGGGCGACCAGGCCGTTGTAGGCGGCCTCGTCCATGGTCTTCAGCAGCGGGGTGTCGATGAAGCCCGGGCCGACCGCGTTGATCCGGATGCCCCGGGCGGCGTACTCGGCGGCGGCCGCCTTCGTCAGCCCGACCACGCCGTGCTTGGCGGCGACGTAGGCGGGCGAACCGGCGAAGCCGACCGAGCCGAGGATGGAGGCGACGTTGACGACGGAACCGCCCTGGCCGGCCGCCTCGATGGCCGGCAGTTCGTAGCGCATCGAGTAGAAGACACCGTCGAGGTTGGTGCGCACGACGCGCTGGTAGGCCTCCACGTCGTACTCGCCGGTCGGGGCGCTGGGGCCGCCGATGCCGGCGTTGTTGACGGCGAGGTCCAGCGAGCCGAACGTGTCGACGGCGAACCCGACGGCCGCCTCGACGGAGTCCGGACGGGTGACGTCCAGCTCGACCGCGGCGGCCTCGACGCCCGCGGCCCGCAGGTCGGCGGCGGCCTTCTCGGCGCCCTCGGCGTTGTAGTCGGCGACGACGACCCGGGCGCCGCCGGCGCCGAGCCGGCGTGCGGTGGCCAGGCCGATGCCGGAGGCGGCGCCGGTGACGAGGGCGGTGCGTCCGCCGAACTCGGTCGCCCGGCCGGGAGTGGATGCGGTGGCGGGGGTGGTGCCGGTGGTGCTGCCGGTGGTGCTCATGGTGCTTTTCTCACTCTTCGGTGGTGCTTTCGGGGGTCGCGGCCGCGGCCTCCGAGGTCAGGGCGTCGTAGGCCTGCTCCACGAGGGCGGCGAGGTCTGCGGCTGCCGAGTCCCCCTCACCGCCGCGCGCCCACAGGCGCAGGGCGGCTATCAGGACCCCGGCGGCGGCGTCCACGACGGCGGCCGGGCGCACGTCCCGGACGTCGTCGCTGCCGAGCCGGGCGGCGACGATGCGGATCGACTCCTCCTGGGCGTCGACCCGGATGCGCTGGTAGGCGGCGAACAGCTCGGGCTCGGTGTCGGCCAGGGCCAGCAGGCGGCGCATCCGCGGACGCACGTGCCAGGCCGGGTCCTCCCGGTCGGCCAGCCACTCCCGTACGGCCCGGCGATAGGCCAGCAGGGGCGGCTCCTCGGCGGGGCGGGAGCGCAGCAGCGCGTTGATCCGGTCGCCGTCCCGGCGGACGAAGTCGAGCGCCGCGTCCTCCTTGCCGGCGAAGTGCCGGCTGAACGTGCGGCGCGTGACGTCCGCGCGCTCGGCGATCGCCTCCACCGTGGCCGCCGCCGACCCGCGCTCCAGGATCAGGTCGCAGGCGGCGGTGGCGAGCGCGTCGCGGGTCTGCCGCGCCTTGCGCTGCCGCCGGTCCTCGGTGGCGGGGGAGGGCTTCGTTGCCGTCATGCCTCCGAGCGTACACCTGAAAATGTCCCAGTGGGACATGTGACCCGCTGGGACATTACTGCTCGGGACGCCGCTGCCGCCGACCCGGTGAAAAGCGCCCGGGGTGCCGATCGAAGAGCCCGGGTGCGGGGGAGCAGTGGGACTATGACCAGTTCAGCGTTTCATCGCACCATCGTTCTGCCCGCCCCTGTGTGCCGGCAGGCCGCACAGCACCTCGAACAGGCGGTGCACAAGGCCATCGACGGTGCCGCCACCCCGTGGCGCGCCTTCCGCGGAGCCGACGGCGACGACTTCGCCTTCTCCGTCCCGGTCGTCGAGCAGGCCGCGGGCTGCCTGCTGGTGCTGGCCGCCGAGAGCGCCCAGAGCCTGCGGCCCTCCGCGCTGCGCGCCCTGATCTCCGTCGCGCTGCACCTGCGGGACGCCGCCGAAGCGGTCCGGCGCCCCGCCGTCCCCAGCCCGGCGTGGTGAGCGCGGGCCGGGCGAGGGGGCACGGGCGCGGGGACGCCGGGACCGTGGAAAACGGCGTGCCCCGGCCCTGAACGTGTGTTTGGGTCGGCGGCATGGAGTTCACCCGCTTCCTCGACCGCCTCGCGACCGACCACGACCGGCTGCGGGGCGTCGTCGAGACCGCCCCCGACGCCCCGGTGCCCACCTGCCCCGGCTGGACCGTCGCCGATCTGACCCGTCACGTCGGCGAGGTCTACCTGCACAAGGCAGCCGCCATGCGCGACGGGGTCGAGCCCGAGCCCTGGCCGCCCGAGGAGTTCGCCGACGAGGCACCGACGGCGCTGCTCGACCGTGGCTACACCGCGCTGCGCGCCGAGTTCGCCGCCCGCGCCCCCGAGGACCCGGCCGGCACCTGGTACGGCCCCGACCAGAGCGTCGGCTTCTGGATCCGGCGGATGGCGCAGGAGACCGTCGTCCACCGCATCGACGCCGAACTCGCCACCGGGGCCCCCGTCACCCCCGTACCGGACGACCTCGCCGTGGACGGGGTCGACGAACTGCTCAAGGTCTTCGCCGCGTACGCCGTGGCCGAGTGGGGCGAGTACTTCACCGAGATCCTGGACGGCTCGCCGGGGCACACGTTCCTGGTACGGGCCGGCGACGACGCCGCATGGCGGGTGCGGACCGGGCCGGGCGAGTTCACCGTCACGGACGGCGCGGGCGACGGCACGGCCGACGTGACGCTGAGCGGCCCTCCGGAGAGCGTGCTGCGGTCGCTCTGGAACCGGGCGGGTGCCGACGGGGACGCCGGTGTGGCGGTCGAGGGCGATCCCCGGGCCGTGGCGGAACTGAGGCGCTGCATCGTCGTGGCCACCGAGTGAGCGCACGTCCGGCGGGCCGCGGTGCCGCGGGCCTCAGGCGCCGACGAGGCGCAGCGCCCCCCACAGGGCCACCGTCGACGCGGCGACGGTGGCCGGCACGGTGAGCAGCCCCAGCGCGGTGAACCGGCGCAGCTCCACCTCGATGCCGTGCCGGTGCAGAATCCGCCGCCACAGCAGGGTCGCCAGCGAACCGACGTAGGTCAGGTTGGGGCCCAGGTTCACCCCGATCAGCACGGCGAGGACCTGGGCCGGACCGGCGGGCGCGGCCAGCGGGAGCAGGGCGAGTACGGCGGGCAGGTTGTTGACGACGTTGGCCAGCACCGCGGCGACCGCCGCCACCGCGAGCAGCGCCGGCAGCGAGTCCCCGTCCGGCAGCAGCCGCCCGAGCCCGGCGGCCGGCGCGCCCGCCACCACCCCCTGCACCACGATGCCGAGGGCCAGGACGAACAGGCAGAACAGCGGCGAGGCGGCGCCCACCATCTCCCGGGGCGTGACATGGCGCCGGGCCAGCGCCCGCACCCCGAGCACCAGCACGCCGCCGAGCGCGGCCCAGGCGGGGTCCACCCCGGCCGGCGAGGCCACCGCGAACCCGGCCAGGGTCAGGGCCACGACGACCACGGTGAAACGGGGCACGGCGGGCGCGGTCGGCGCGGACGCCACGCTCGGCCCGTCACCGGGGGCGCCGCCCGGAGCCTTCGCGGAGGCGGGTCCGGCGGGTCCGGGAGCGACGGACACGGAGCCGACCCGTGCGGGGGCCACGGGCACCGGCTCGGCCAGGTCCGTGCGGAAGAACCGGCGGAACACGGCGTACTCGACGGCGATCGCGGCCAGCCAGGGCAGCGCCATCAGCGCGGCGAACCGGGTGAAGGTCAGCCCACTGGCCGCGAACGCCAGCAGGTTGGTCAGGTTGGAGACCGGCAGGAGCAGCGAGGCGGAGTTCGCCAGATGCGCGGTCGCGTACACGTGCGGGCGGGCCCGCGCACCGGCCCGGGACGCGGTGGCCAGGACCACGGGGGTGAGCAGTACGGCGGTCGCGTCCAGACTGAGCACCGCCGTGACCGCGCAGGCCACGCCGAAGACCCCGGTCAGCAGCCGCCGCGGACTGCCGCCGCACTTGCGGGCCACGGCCGCGCCGACGGCCTCGAACAGGCCTTCCTTGGCGCACAGGTACGCCAGCATCAGCACGAGTGCGAGGAAGGCGACGACCGGCAGCAGCGTACGGGTCTGCTCCCACGCCCGGTGCGGGGAGACCAAGCCGAGCGCCACGACCAGCACGGCGGCGGGCACGGCGGCCGCCGCCTCCGGCAGCCCCCGGGGGCGCAGCACGGCGAAGGCCAGGACGCCCAGCAGCAGGACGACGGGGACGGCCTCGGACAGGACGGTGGTACTCAGGACTGCTCCTCCACACCGGTGAGCCGAGCGGGAACCCGGTGATCGGCGAACGCGGTACAGGGTCGCATCCCCGGGTGTGGACGGGCAGGCCGGGCGGGACGGCTCGGAACGCGCCGTCGCCGCCTTCCGCGAACGTCCGAGCCGGTCCGACGGCGGCCGCGGGCGGGGCGGAGGGGGGCGTCGAGGAGTGGCGGGCCGAGGAGTGGCGGACGTGCGGGCTCCTCACGCGCGGGTCGCGAGGAGTCGCTCGTCGACGGCGTTTCCCCCGTGGCCCCTGTCGCGGGTCGACGCCCGGTCAGACCCCGAGCCTGGCCCGGGCACCGCCCGCCCGCGCCGCGGGGCCGGCCGCGGCCCGGACCGAGCGGTGCACCAGGTGGGCGTCGTGCCGGAGGTCGTGGGCGGCGTGCCGGCCGCGCCACAGCAGCGAGGGGGCGCCGCCCGTGTCGTCGGCCGCGATCAGCAGCCCGCCCATCATGGACACGTTCTTGAGGAAGTGGACGCGCTGCTGGGCGCGGTCGGACGGGTCCTCCGCCTCCCAGTACCGGTGCGCGGCCAGCGTGGTGGGGACCAGTGTCACCGCGAGGGCCAGCGCGGCCAGTCGTGGACAGCGCCCGAGCCCGAGCATGATCCCGCCCACCACGTGCACGGCGGCGTTGAGCCGTACGAGTTGCTCGGTGCTGTCCGGCAGCACCGGCACCCGGTCGGCCACCGGCCGCACGACCGGCTCGGCCGCCGGTGCCACGTCCTGGGGCCTGCGCAGAGACTGCAGGCCGCCCGCGACGAACATCGAGGCGAGCATCGGCCGGCCGGCCAGACGCAGAAGACTCATGACGCTGTCTCGCTCTCTTGGAGGGGGTGCCGACCGGAACGCCGGCGGGGTGGTGCCCCACGGGGATCATCAGGTGCCCCGGCCCGTCGCCGCCATTCGGTGTCCGGTGGCGCACCGGCGCTGCCGGGCACCGCACCGGGCGGGGAAGGCGCAGCTCAGAGGCTGGTGAGGATCTGCGGCGACAAGTTCTTGATCATGGTGTTGGTCCAGCGCATCTGGCGCAGTGTCTGCGGGTGGCAGGAGGAGACGAGCGTCAGCAGTCCGCTGTCCCCCGACGCCTGGGCTGCCTGGGCCAGCATCTCCCAGTGCAGCGAGTTCTCCGCCGCCAGGACATGCAGCTCCCGCAGGTCGCGCAGGAGGAGCAGACCCGGCTCCGGCCGGTGCACGACCGCCTCGGACGCCTTCTTGCGCAGGGTCGCGAAGACGCCGTCCGTGGAGTGGTCCGGCGGCTCGCCCAGCTTCACGCCGCGCTCCGCGGCGGTCTCCGCGAGCCGCCGCATGTGCGCGCGGGACCAGCGGGCGAGGTCGGTGGCGACATGGTGGACCTCGTGCTCGGTGCGGTGCCGCTCGGCGACGGTCACCAGGTCGTGGGCCATACGCCGCTCGCCGCGGTGCAGCGTGCGCAGGGTCAGGTTGATGCCGTTCACTGGGCGCCTTCCTCGTGGCCGTGCGGGAACTCGGTGGGTTCCTGCTCCGTGATGCGCGCCGCCGGTCCGCCCGAGGTGGGCGGGGCGGCACCGGCGGCGACCGGTGCGGACGCGGTGGTGGTCGGCGCCGGGGAGGGCCGGCCGTCCCCGCGCTCCACGAGGGTGAGCGCGGCCGTGGCCGTCTTGAACAGCGGCTGCTTGGAGGCCGGGTCCCAGTCGGTGATCGTGGTCTCGTTCGCGGCCCGCCCGGGAGTGTCCGGGCCGGGACCCGACCCGCCCGCGGTGTCCCAGTAGCCGTAGTGGAACGGCACGAACAGCAGCCCGGTCCGGATACCGCTCACCCGCAGCCGTCCGCGCAGGGAGCCGCGCCTGCTGGTGACCTCGACCAGGTCGCCCTCGCCCAGGCCGAGCCGCTCCGCGTCCCCGGCCGAGACCTCCACCCACACGTCGGGGGCGGCGTCGTTGAGTTGGGGCGCGCGCCCCGTCTTCGTCCGGGTGTGGAAGTGGTAGAGCGTCCGCCCCGTCGTCAGCTGGAACGGGTACTCCTCGTCCGGCTCCTCGTGCGGCGGCAGATAGGCGGCCGCCTTCAGCATCGCCCTGCCGTCGGGGTTGAGGGAGCGGTACTCCACGACCTCCTGCGAGGCCCCGGTCTCCAGGTCCTTGCCGTAGCTCTCGCACATGTCGGGGTGGGCCCAGCTGATGCCGTCCGTGTAGAGCCGTGCCGTCCCCTCGGGGGCCCGCTCGTCGCAGGGCCACTGGATGCCGCTGGTGTCGCGCAGCCTGTCGTAGGACAGGCCCGTGTAGTCGCAGGGGCGGCCCGCGCTGCACCGCTGCCACGCCTCGAACGCCGACTCCGGGTCGTCCCAGGTGACCAGCGGTCCGCCGTCCTTGTCCCGGAAGTCCATGCGCCGCGCGTAGTCCAGGAAGATGTCCAGGTCGGGCCTGGCCTCGCCGGGCGGCTCCACCGCCTTGCAGGACAGGTGCACCGTGCGGTCCGCGTTGGTGAGCGCGCCGGTCTTCTCGCCCCAGGTCGCGGCGGGCAGCACCACGTCGGCGAGCTGCGCCGTCTCCGTCAGGTACAGGTCCTGTACGACCGTGAACAGCCGGTCCTGCGTCAGGATCGAGCGCATGCGGGCCAGTTCGGGCATCGAGACGGCGGGGTTGGTGCCGCTGATCCACAGCATCCGCAGCGAGCCCTGCTCGGCGTACCGGAAGATCTGCATCGCGTGGGTCGGCGGCGCGAAGTGCGGGACGGTCTCCGGCTCGACGTTCCACACCCGGGCCAGGTCGGCCACGTGGGCGTCGTTCTGCCAGTTGCGGAAGCCCGGCAGGTCGCCGTTGGCCCCGCACTCCCGGGTGTTCTGGGCGGTGGGCTGGCCGTTCATCTGGAGGAGTCCGGCGCCGGGCCGGCCCAGCATTCCGCGGATCAGGTGCAGGTTGTTGACCTGGACGGCGGCGGCGGTCGCCTGGTGGGACTGGTAGACACCCTGGAGGACCGTGGAGACCAACGCGTCGGTGGTGCCGACGAGTTCGGCCGCCTCCTCGATCCGGGCGGCGGGCACGTCGCAGATCTCCGCGGCCCACTTGGGTGTGCAGTCGGCGACCCGGGCGGCCAGCTCGTCGAAGCCGACGGTGTGCGCGGCGATGAAGTCCCGGTCGATCCGTTCGTGCCGGATCGTCTCGTGCAGCAGCGCGTTGAGCAGGGCGACGTTGGTGCCGCTGCGGGGCGCGAGGTGGACGGCGGCGTGTGCGGCGACGCGGGTGGGGCGCGGGTCCACGCACAGCAGCCGCGGCGGGTCGGCACCCTCGAAGCGGTCGAGGAGCCGCATCCACTGCACGGGCTGGGTCTCGGCGATGTTGTGGCCGAACAGCGCGATCACGTCGGCGTGGTCGAAGTCGTCGTAGCTGCCGGGCTGCCCGTCACAGCCGAAGGTCTCCTTCAGCGCCTCCGCGGCGGTGGCGGTGCACAGCCGGGTGTTGCCGTCGAGGTGGTTGGTGCCGATGCCGGCCCGGGCCAGGACCGTGAGCGTGTAGTACTCCTCCAGGAACAGCTGACCGCTCGTGTAGAAGCCGATCGAGCCCGGCCCGCGCGAGTCCAGCAGTTCGCGCGAGCGGGCGGCCACCAGGTCCATCGCCGTGTCCCAGTCCGTCTCCACCAGCTGCCCGTTCCGCCGCACCAGTGGCCGGGTCAGCCGGTCGCGGGAGGCGTTGGCCTGCCACCCGAACAGGTCCTTCGGACCGAGCCGCCCCCGGTTGACCCGGTCCACGTCCCGGCCCCGCACGCCCACCATGCGGCCGTCGGCCACCGCGATGTCCATGGCGTCGCCGTCCGAGTGCAGGATCGACGCGGACTGCACCCACCGCTGCACCGCCCCGGGCTCCACCCCGTCGGCGAGGAACGTGTCCACCCGGACCGGCCAGGTCTCGTGCCGTCCGTAGGGCACCCGTGCGCCCCACGGCCGCGCGATCCGGTCCGTCGCATCCTCCATCGCCGGCCTCCCGCCAACTTCCGTCGGCTCCCGCCAACGTTTCCTCGTTCCGTCCTACTGCCGGGCGGCGGGTACCCGAGCGTCACCGATCGAAGCGAACCACTTGTGGGAGCGCTCCCAGGCGGGCAGGATGCCGAGGTGACAGCGACTGCCTCGGTACGCCCCTACCGCCCCGCCGACGCCCCCGCCCTCGACGACATCTGCATCCGGACCGCGCACAACGGCCGGGACAGCCGGCCCGTGTACGCCGACCCCGCCGTCCTGCCGGCCATCTTCGCCGCGCCCTACGTCCACCTGGACCCCGGCCTGGCCTTCGTGCTGGACGACGGGCGGGGCCGCGCGGTCGGCTACATCCTCGGCACGGCGGACACCGCGCGCTTCGCCGCCGAGTTCCGGGCGAAGTGGCTGCCGAGGGTCGCCGACCGGTATCCGGCCCCGCAGGGCCCGCCCGGCACCCGCACCCCGGACGAGATCATGGCCGGACTGCTGCACGACCCGGAGCGCATGGTCGTCCCGGAACTGGCGGCCTATCCCGCCCATCTGCACATCGACCTGCTGCCCGACTGGCAGGGGCAGGGCCACGGCCGGACCCTGATGCGGACGTTGTGGCGGGCCCTGCGCGAGCGTGGCGTCCCCGCCGTCCACCTGGTCATGGCGACGGCCAACACCCCGGCCAGGGCCTTCTACGACCGCCTGGGCTTCCACGAGATCGCGGCGTCCGGCCTCGACCCCGCGGACGTCACCTGCCTGGGACGCACCACGCAGGACACGGGGCGCTGACGGGCGGTCAGTCCCCGCCCAGCCGGTAGACGTTGAAGGCCCGGCGGATGACGGGCTGCGCCACGTTGCGCACCCGGACTCCGCCCGCCGTCATCCCGTGCTCCGAGCCCAGGTGGGCGTGTCCGTGGACGGCCAGGTCGGCGCCGGCCGTGTCGATCGCCTCCGCCAGGAGATAGCTGCCGAGGAACGGATGGATCTCCGGCGGCTCCCCGGCGAGCGTGTCGGCGACGGGGGAGAAGTGGGTCAGCGCCACCCGCGCCGCGCAGTCCTCCTCGTCCAGGTGCTTCAGCGCGGCGTGCAGGCTGTCCGCCGAACGGCGGGTGGTCCGCACGAACTCCTTCATCACCGGCTCACCGAACTCACCGGCGCTGCGCCCCACGAACCCGCCGCCGAACCCCTTGGTCCCGGCGATTCCGAGCCGGCCCCCGGCGCACTCCACGACGGTTCCCTCGCCCTCCAGCACGGTCACACCGGCGTCCCGGAGGATCGCGGTGACCGTCTCGGGCCGTTCGTCGTGGTGGTCGTGGTTGCCGAGGACCGCCACCACCGGCACCGGCAGGTCGCGCACCTCCCGGGCGACCACCCGCGCCTCCTCCGGAGTGCCGTGCCGGGTGAGGTCCCCGGCGAGCAGCAGCAGGTCGGCACAGTCGGGCAGGGTTTCGAACGCGGGCCGCAGCAGCCCTTCGCTGTCGGGACCCATGTGGATGTCCCCGACGGCGGCGACCCGGATCGTCACAGCTCCTCCGCGTGGTCGGGGCGGGTGGTCTCGGCCACCACCAGGTCGGTGTGCACGGTCAGTCCGGCCAGCTCCTCCCGGGCCAGGCGCAGCACGGTCTCGCGGCACTGCGCCGAGGGCACCGTGCCGGTGAGCGCGACCGCCCCCGCCCGGACCTCCGCACGGACGCCGAGTTCACCCAGTTCCTCCGCGGCGAGCCGGTCCTGCAGATGCGCCACGCGGTATTCGATGTTCTGGACGCCTGGGTCGCTCATCGCTGCTCCTCCTTCGAGGCGGTGGCCGGCGGACGGGCCGGGGGGATGATCTCCAGCCGTTCGAGAATGAAGAAGAACGCGGCGGGCATCGGGGCGTCGCCGCAGTCGTGGCGCAGCGCCTCCCAGTCGATCTTCTCGCGCAGGGTGCGGGCGATCGGCAGCACCGCACCGAAGTCGCAGTGGTGCTCGGAGAAGGCGGCCAGCAGCCCGCGCAGCAGGTCGGTCGGCGACAGGACCGGCATCAGCACCGAGTCGACCGAGAGATCCCGGGCCCGGGCCAGCAGAGCCGTCGTGACGGGCTCGTGCGCCAGCTCGAAGATGAGGTCGACCTGCTGTCCCAGGCAGTCCGCCTTGAGCAGCCAGTCCTCGGGCGGCGTGTAGACCGTCAGCCCCGCCTCCCGCAGCGTCGCGGCGACGGCGTCCGCGTCCTGGGGCCGGATGCAGAAGTCGACGTCGTGCTGGAGGTTCTGGGTGCCGCCGTGGGCGTACACGGCGACGCTGCCGGCCAGCGCGAACGGGTGCTCCGCCTTCTTGAGGGTGGAGCCCACCTGCTTGGCGGCCTGGAGGATCGCCTGGTTGCGGTCGAGCGGGAGATCCTCGCGAGGTGCCTCGCGCCGGGGGACGGGACCGGTGTCCCCGGCGGCCGGACGCAGCTCGGAAACGCCGGCGCGTCGGCCGGTGGCGTGGTCGTCGGCGGGCTGCCTCATCGTTGTCCCCTTCCCGGGCTGTCGCCGTCGGCGGAACGGACCGGACAGGCCCTCCCCTGTCGACGCGGGTACCCGGCGCCGTACCGCCGACACCGCGGGCCTCGCCGGTCCGGGGCCCGGGCGTGGCGGTTGTGGGGCGCGGGCGTGGCGGTGTGGGGCCTACGGCGATCGAGGGCACTCGTCCGGCATGAACGACGAGCGGATGCGACAGGGGACCGACGACCCGGCCGACCGTCGGACCGTGGAACGGCTGGTGGCGGCGTGGCTGGCGGAGACCGAGGAGCACGATCCCGAGGCCGCCGGCGCGGCCCGGGGCGGATGGGAGCGGGGTGCGCTGCCCGAACGGGCCGCCCAGGACCTGGCCACCTGGGTCACCGCCAGGGTCACGGACACCGGTTTCACCGAGGACGAGGGCCCCTACGTGGCGGGCCCCGTGCGGATCACACCGTCGGACAAGGACACCGTGCACACCTGGCTGCGCGCCCGCGGGCACGCCGTGTGAGGCGGACACCGGTGCCCCCTCACGGAGGCGGCCGCCACTCGAACATCAGCAGTGTCGCGTCGTCCCGCAGCCGCCCCTCCTGCATGGCCAGGATCGAGTGGATCAGACGGCGCAAGGACTCCGGCGCCAGCTCACCGCCCGCCGTGGCCCGGATGACGTAGTCGGCGAAGCGTTCGAGGCCCAGCAGCTTGGCCTCCCGGGTCCGGGCCTCCACGACCCCGTCGGTGTACATCAGCACCCGGTCCCCGGGCTCCAGCGAGATCTCGTGCGTCCGGCGCACGCCTGAGCTGAGCCGGGACGGCATGCCCATGGGCGGGTCGGCGTCGCGCTCCATGGCGTCGATGATCAACCGCTGGTCGCGGATCAGAATGGGCGCGGGGTGGCCGCAGTTGGCCCAGCGCAGCACACCGGTGACCAGGTCGAGCTGCGCGATGACCGAGGTGCAGAACTTGTCCGGGAGCCAGCTGGACAGCGCCTCGTCCACGCCGCGCACCAGCTCGGGCAGGTCGGCACCGGTGCGCCGGGCGTTGCGGCAGGCCGCCAGCGAGACCGTGCTGGTCAGTCCGGAGGCCAGGTCGTGCCCCATCGCGTCCAGGACGGCCACGTGCAGGGTCGTCTCGGTCAGCGCGTGGTCGAAGGCGTCGCCGCCGATCTCGTAGGCGGGTTCCAGCACGGCCGTCGACACGACGTTGCCGTTGCCGATGGTGCGCGGCGGCAGCAGGGCGCGGAGCATCTCGGCGGGCAGCTGCATGCGCTCGGTGCGGGTGCGCCGCACGAAGGAGTCCTCGTAGAGCCGCTTGGACGTGATCACCATCGCGAGCAGCGAGGCGAGCGCCCGGCCGCGGGACAGCGAGGAGGCGGTGAGGGCCGTCTCGTGCACGGCCAGGACGCCGAGCCGCTCCGCGCCGTCCAGCAGCGGGAACCAGGCGGTGATGCCGCCGCCCGCTCCGGACTCCTCCACCCGCAGCGACTGGGTGCGGTACGCCCACCCCGCCAGGGAGCCGTCGACCGGGACGGACGGGGCCACGGCCGTCTGGGGCACGAGGTGGCGCTGCTGGAGGTCGACGAGGTAGACGACGGCTTGCCGCAGTCCCAGTGCCTTGGCGCACCGGGCGGTGGCGGTGCGCAGGTCCAGGGTGAGGCGGGCCGGATCGGCGAGGAAGCTCCGCAGCCCCGCGTCGTCCGGGTCCGACGTGGACACCTCGTCTCCTCTCGCCGTGGGCCCGCCCCGGCGGGGCCGGTGCCCAGCAGTCTGGCACCGCCCGGCCCGCGCCGCCCGTCGGCCCGAAGCGCCCCGTGCGAGCGCTTCGGCCCCGGCACAAGGGGCACGCGTCCCTTCGTACGATCCCGAGCGCCGAGGAGTGGTGCCGTATGACCGAGTACGAGCGTTCCCGCACCATGCCCGCCCCGCCGGAGCACGTCTTCGACCAGGCCGCGAACGTCGGACAGCTGGAGACCTGGCTGCCCCGGGACCTGCACGTGGAGCCGGAGGAACCACCCGCCGTCACCGTGCACGAGGACCGCACCGACCAGGACACCTCGGCGCTGCTGAGCGCGCGGCCCGAGCAGCTGCGGCTGGAGTGGGGCACCCGCGAGCAGGGCAGCTACGCCGGCTGGCTCCAGGTCGCCGGACTCGACAGCGGGGCCAGCGAGGTCACGGTGCACCTGTCCTTCTTCGACGAGGGCCACGACCCGGGGCGGCGGACGGTGGCCGAGGCCCTCGACGGCAGCCTGCGGCGGCTGGAGGAACAGGTGAGGCTGCGCACCGACAACGCGGCCGGCTGAGGACAACCCCGAGGACCGGGCCCGGGTGTCCGCCCGCCGCCCCGGGGCACCCACGCGCCATGGACGCACACCGCCGCCCACTGATCGACCGCACCCCGGCCCTGCTGTGGCCCACCGCGAGCGGCTGCGCGGCGGCGACGGCACGTTCGCCGCGGCCGTCGCGCACGAGGTCCGCCGCTTCTGCCCGTTCGTCCCGTTCCTCGGCGGCCGCGCCGTCACGGAACTGACCTGGCACGGCGAATCCCTGCCGGCCGGCGGGATCCTGCTGCTCGACGTCTACGGACAGAACCACGACGAGGAACTCTGGGGCGACCCCTGCACCTTCCGGCCCGAGCGCTTCGTGGACCGGCCGCCCGGTCCCGACGAGCTGATCCCGCAGGGCGGCGGCGACCCCGCCGACGGGCACCGCTGCCCCGGCGAGCGCGTCACCGTCGGGCTGCTGGAGTCCCTGGCGGTGCGGTTGGCGCGCCTGGACTGCACGGTCCCCGAGCAGGACCTGCGCATCCCGCTGCGCCGCGTCCCGGCCCGCCCCCGCAGCGGCTTCGCCGTCACCGGCGTACGCGCACCCTGACCAGGCGTCAGGGGACCCGTCGACGACATGTCATGCGACCACCTGTGCAGGGCCGGTTGGCTGATCGTTTGCAGTCCTCCGGGTGGGCGTCCGACCCGGGCGGGCGAAGCGGCCGTCACCCGAATGGACCCCGCACGGTACTGGTCACGGCCGAACCGGTGTCTCCTGGAGAGTGTCAGCGGCGTCCAGGCTGGGAGGCCGATCATGTACGAAATGTGCGTGGGCCCGGAGAAGGCGGGCGGAGCGTTGGTGTGGCACGTACTGGCCAAACAGGCCGCGGCCACACTCTGCGGACAGCAGCTCCGTGAACGTATCGAGGCATCCGACGGTGAACGGGCACGTCACTGCCCGGACTGCATGGCTTCCTTCGAGAAGTTGATGGCAACCACACCGTGCTGACGGACCGTCCGCAAGCCGTCCGCCCCGTCGCATCCCGCGGCGGGGCGGACGGCGTGTCCGGGCCGGGAACCGGGTGCGGGGGAGCGGTCCCTGACGATCACTCGGTTGGTGCAGTGTCGTGGCGGGGAGCCGGGGAAGTCGCCGGTCATGCCCCGGCGCGCGTCGTCCTCCCGCACCCGGGGCGGCAGGATGCGCCGCGGCCGGGATCCCCGAGTCGGCCGCGGCGCATCCTCCTCGGGCCGCCGAGCGGCCTCCCGCGCGGGCGCGATGGGTGTCGGCCGCCGGACCATTTGGGTGTCGTCCCCGATGGCCGGGCGGTGGCCCGGCGTGTGACCGTGGACCGGCGCCGCCCGTTCAGTGGCGTTGCCGCGTGATTCGTTCCGGGTGTGCGGTGCGCACCCCGGGTGCCGGGGGCGGTGTCGTGGCACGGACGCCCCGCGCGGCGTGTTCGCCCGCGTGCCCCTGTGCCCCTGTGCCGGTATGTCCGTCTGCCCGTCTGCCCGTTCGACCGTCTGCCCGGCTTCCCGACCGTCCGACGACGCATCCCCCAAGAAGGAGAACCCGCATCCATCCCCGTCAAGTGAAGCCCTCCCGAACCTCCGCGCGGTCGAAGGCGGTGACCCGTGGGACACGCTGACACCCTGCTCGCCATGGGCGGCGCGTTCGTCGCCGCCGCGTTCCTCGCCCGCCTCGGCGGGAGGATCGGACTTCCGACGATCCCTCTGTTCATGCTCGCCGGCATCCTGCTCGGCCCTCACACACCGGGCTTCGTCCTGGTCGAGGACGCGCACGACTTCGAGATGCTCTCCGCACTCGGACTGGTGCTGCTCCTCTTCTACCTGGGGCTGGAGTTCCACCTCGACGACCTCAAGAACGGCGGCAAACGGCTGCTCACCGCCGGGGGCATCTACCTGCTCCTGAACGTGGGCGCCGGACTCGGCTTCGGACTCGTCCTCGGGTGGGGGGTGCGCGAGGCCCTGGTGCTGGCAGGTGTGCTCGGCATCTCCTCCTCCGCGATCGTCACCAAGATCCTCATCGACCTGGGCCGGATCGGCCGCCCGGAGACCCGCCTGATCCTCGGTATCATCGTCGTCGAGGACATCTTCCTCGCGCTGTACTTGGCCGCCCTGCAGCCGGTGATCTCGGGCGCGCACGGCGTCGCCGACACGGCCCTCCAGGCAGGCAAGGCCTTCGGCTTCCTGCTGGTACTGGCCGCCGCGGCCCGTTACGGCACCCGGCTCGTGGGACGCCTGATCCACACGCGGGACAACGAACTGCTCGTCATCAGCTTCCTCGGCGCCGCGGTGCTCGTCGCCGGAGTCTCCGAAGTGCTGGGCGTCGCCGACGCCATCGGCGCCTTCATGGTCGGTCTGATCCTCGCCGGCACCCCCTCGGGGCCGCGGATCCGCGAACTGGTGCACCCGCTGCGCGACGCCTTCGCGGCCATCTTCTTCTTCGCCTTCGGGCTCGCCATCGACCCCGGCGACCTCGCCTCCGTCGCCGGTCCGGTCGCGACGGCGGCGGCCCTGACCATCGTCATGAACATCGTCGCCGGGCTGTGCGTCGCCCGGGTCTACCACTACGGTTCCGAACCGGCCGCGGAGATCGCCACCACCCTGGTCGCCCGCGGGGAGTTCGCGCTGATCCTGGCCGCCATGGCCGCGGGCGCCGGACTCGACGCCCGGCTCGCTCCCTTCATCGCCGGATACGTACTCGTCCTCGCCGTCCTCGGCCCCATCGTCGCGGGACGCGCCCACGTCCTCGCCGCCGCCCTGCGAGCCGTCGGCGGACTCCTGCCGGGGACGAGGACACCGGTCGCGGCCGCGGGCGGCGGGACCGGCGCGGAGACGGAGGGGGACGGCCGCCCGGAGGCGGACCCGGTGCCGGTGCCGGCCCAGGCCGCTCCCTCGTTCGGGTCGTCGTCCTCCTCGGAGCACACGGAGGCGGAGCACTAGGGCCCGGCCGGGGACGGTAAGGGCCACGCAACGAGGCCCGTGGGCGTGGCCGGTCGTCGCCCCGGGCGGCACGGCGGGCCGGCTCCCGGTGGGACAATCTGCCCACAGGGTCGTTGTCCGACGCCGTGGTCGGACGCGTCCGGGACCGGAAGGAGCCGTCAGCATGATCGAGTGGGTGCCCCTGGGCAGCGGTGCCAGACCCGTTCCCCGGCCGGTCGCGGCTCCCCTGGTGTGGGCGGGAGCGTTCGGTGGCGCCCTCCTCCTGGTCGCGCTGCTCAACGGCACCGTGGGCTCGGGGCGTCCGGGGCTCGCCCTGGTCGCGCTCTCCCTGCTGGCGGCCCTGCTCGGCCTCTGCGCCCGGTTCACGGCCGCCCCGGGGACGGCCGTCCTGTGCTGGCTGTCCCTCAACGGCTTCGCCATACCACCGGCCGGCGTGCTCACCTGGGCCGGCCGGCGGGACGCGCTCTGGCTGGCCTGCCTGCTCGGCGCTGCCCTCGTCGGCACGGCGCTGGCCCGTCTGGTCCACGCGCGGGCCGCCTACCGTCGGCTGACCACGGCGACGGGCCTGGACGTGCCGGAGCCCGGGACCGGACCCGGCGACGTCTGAGCCCACCGGCAGGTGGGGGCGCGGAACCGCGGACACGGGGGCGGCCGGGGAGGGACGGACCGTGGGCATCGGCGGCCGGGGAGGGCCGGACGGTGCGGACCCGGTCCGGCCCTCCCCACCGCTGTCCGGTCAGGCCGTGTGCAGGGTCAGGCCGTAGCGGTTGAGGATCTCGTTGACCGGCTGGAACCAGGTCTCCCCGCCGCTGGAGCAGTTGCCCCAGCCGCCCGAGGTGACGCCCTGCGCCTGGTCACCGCTGATGAAGGAGCCGCCGGAGTCGCCGCCCTCGGCGCACACGCTGGTCTTGGTCAGCTGGTGCACCACCGAGCCGTCGCTGTAGTTGACGGTCTCGTTGTGGGCCAGCACGGTGCCGCAGTGCCAGTGCGTGGTCGACCCGGAGCGGCAGATCGAGGCACCGACGGGTGCCACGTTCGAGCCGCGCACGAGCTGGTCGGAGACGGTTCCCCAGCCGAGCACGACCGGCACCGTCCACCAGCCGCTGCCCACGCTGACCCACGCGTAGTCGTTGTCGGGGAAGGACGAGCCCTGGAAGGTGCCGATGTACGAGCGGTCCCAGCCGCTGACGCCGGCCCCGGCCCGGCCGCAGTGCCCGGCGGTGACGAACCCGCCGTGCACCGAGAAGCCGATGGAGCAGCGGACGTTGCCGGTGTAGTAGGGGTCACCGCCGACGGTGCCCGCCGCGAACGTCTGCGGGGCCGACGGCACCGTCCGCACCGTGACCGGCGCGGCCTCGCGGGCCTGCTTCAGGAAGCTCTGGACATCGTTGTCAGCACGCTCACCCGCGACCACGTCCACGACGACCTTGTTGGTGGCCTGGTCGACGCGCCAGCTGCTCACTCCGGCCGGTGCGTCGAGACGGTCGACGCGTGCCTTGGCCGCGTCGAGCTGCTGTGCGCTGTGCTCCACGGTGCGGACCTGCGCGCCGGTGGCGCGGACCGCCCGCAGGGTCGAGGGTGCCGCGTCCCCGGTGACGGCCACCGTCAGCCGTCCGGCGTCCGCGTCGAACCACGAGCCGCCGAAGGCCTTTCCGGCCGCCCGGCGTGCCGCGGGCTCGATGCCGGTGGCGTCGCGTTCGGCCGCGAGCCGGTCCTCGGCCTCGGCCCGGGTGAGGCCGAAGTCCTTCTGCATGGCGTCCAGCAGACCGGCGGAGGCCGGCTGCTCGGAGGAGGGGTCGGAGGAGGAAGGGGAGTGGGTGGGGGCTTCGGCCGCCGAGGCCGGCAGGGTGCCGACCGCGGTCAGGCTGCCGAGCACGAGGAGTCCGGCCAGGCCGAGGTGCCTGAGTCTGCTGCGTCTCACGGAGTTGCCCTTCGTCGTTCCAGCAAGGTGGGGGTGGAACAGATGGCATGGAACAACCGCGGTTTGAGAGCGCTCTCATCGGGTCGCTTCGAGCTTAGCCAGCCCTTGTCATCAGGTCCATGCCAATGCACGGCCTTTCCGTGCCGCCGCTTCGGCGCCACGGCGACCCGTTCCCTCCGGTTGACCGGGCGCCGACGGGGCACTCAGTGCTGCGTCCTCGCGATGACGGCCGCACGGCGGCCACTGGACGTGGGAGGTACGCGTGGCGGTTCGGCACAGGCTCATCCAGGCGACCCCGGACGCGGTCTGGGACGTCCTCGCGGACGGCGACCTGTACGTGGAATGGGTCGTGGGACCCTCCGAGGTCACCCCCAGGGCCGGACAGTGGCCGCAGGTCGGCGCGACGATCGCGTACGAGGTGCGGCTCGGGCCGCTGCGGCTGCACAACGAGTCGGTGGTCAGACGCTGCGTGCCGGGCTCCGAGCTGGAGCTGGAGGCGAAGGCGGGCAGGCTCGGCACGGCCCGGATCGCCGTCGAACTGCGTCCCTGGGGCGAGCAGTGCCTGGTGATCGTGGACGAACACCCCCTGCGCGGCCCCGGCGGCCTGCTGCACAACGTCGGCGTCGAGGCGCTGATCCAGGTGCGGCACCGGGCCATGCTCGCCAGGCTCGCGAAACTGTGCGAGTCCGCGGCCGGTGAGCGGTGCCGTCCCGACCCCTCGGACGCGGTGGGATCCGTGGAGTACCGGCCGGGAACCGGCCGTGCCTGACGCCGTCGTGGTCGGGGCCGGACCCAACGGCCTGGTGGCGGCGAACCTGCTGGCCGACGCCGGCTGGAGCGTGACGGTCCTGGAGGAGCAGCCCGAGCCCGGCGGCGCGGTGCGGCACGACGGCGAGGTCGCCCCCGGCTTCGTCAACGACCTGTTCAGCTCCTTCTACCCGCTCGCCGCCGCCTCCCCGGTCCTCGGCGGACTGCGGCTGGAGGAGCACGGGCTGCGCTGGGCCCACGCGCCCCACGTACTGGCCCACCCCCTGACCGACGGGACCTGCGCGGTCCTCGACCGTGACGTCGCGACCACCGCCGCCTCCCTGGACGCCTTCGCCCTCGGGGACGGCGCCGCCTGGGAGCGGCTGCACGCGGTGTGGGACCGCTACCGGGCCGACATCCTGGACGCCCTGTTCACACCCTTCCCGCCGGTGCGCGCCACCGCCCGACTGGCCCTGCGGCTGCGCGGCGCGGGCGGACTCAGGCTCGCCCGCACCCTGGTGCTGCCGGTGCGCCGCATGGGCGAGGAGGAGTTCCGCGGGGAGGGCGGCAGGCTGCTGCTGGCCGGCAACGCCCTGCACGCCGACCTCGCCCCCGAGGCGGCGGGCAGCGGCGGCTTCGGCTGGCTGATGTCGATGCTCGGACAGACCTACGGCTTCCCCGTGCCGGTCGGCGGTTCCGGCGCCCTCACCGAGGCCCTGGTCCACCGGTTGCGCGCCCGGGGCGGCACGCTGCACTGCGGCCGGCGCGTCGAACGGGTCCTGGTCCGCGACCGGCGCGCCGTCGGCGTGCGCACCGCCGACGGGGAGACGGTCACCGCCCGCCGCGCCGTCCTCGCGGACGTCTCCGTGCCCGCCCTCTACGGCGGGCTCGTCGCCCCGGCGGACCTGCCGGACCAGGTCCTCACCGACCTGCGGCGCTTCCAGTGGGACTTCGCCACCTTCAAGGTGGACTGGGCACTGGACGGGCCCGTGCCCTGGCAGTGCGAGGCGGCGGCGCGGGCCGGCACCGTGCACCTGTCCGACGGCCTCGACGAACTGACCCGGTTCGCCGCCCAGATCGCCATGCGGCAGGTCCCCGACCGTCCCTTCTCGCTGTTCGGCCAGATGACCACCACGGACCCGACCCGCTCACCGCGCGGCACGGAGTCCGCCTGGGCCTACACCCACGTCCCCCACGACATCCGCGCCGACGCGGGCGAGGAGGGCATCACGGGCACGTGGGACACCGGGGAGCGGGAACTGATGGCGGACCGGGTCGAACGCCAGGTGGAACGCTTCGCGCCCGGTTTCCGGGCGCTGGTACGGGCCCGTCGCGTGCTGGCCCCGCCGACGCTCCAGGCCATGAACGCCAACCTGGAGGGCGGCGCCATCAACGGCGGCACCACCGCCATGCACCAGCAGCTCGTCTTCCGGCCCGTGCCCGGCACCGGGCGGCCCGAGACTCCGGTGGCCGGTCTCTTCCTCGCCTCCGCGGGCGCCCACCCCGGGGGCGGGGTGCACGGAGCGCCCGGCGCCAACGCCGCGCGCGCCGCACTGCGCCAGCACCGGTTCGCGGGCCTCGCCCGGCTCCAGCGGGCCCTGACCCGGCGGGACCGGGCCGGTGACCGGCACTGACCGTCGCGACCGTATGCCAAGCACCCCGCGACCGTATGCCAAGCACCCCGCGACCGTATGCCAAGCACCCCGCGACCGTATGCCAAGCACCGAGGAAAGGGCCGACCGTGACAGACAGCCCCCTCCAGAACCGCACCGTCGTGGTGACCGGCGCCGCCCGCGGACTCGGTGCCGC
Organism: Streptomyces sp. NPDC111628; assembly: GCF_055635195.1. Lineage (NCBI taxonomy): Bacteria > Bacillati > Actinomycetota > Actinomycetes > Kitasatosporales > Streptomycetaceae > Streptomyces > Streptomyces sp. NPDC111628. The sequence goes on from NZ_JBVKBZ010000002.1 coordinate 1,102,372, forward strand.
CCTGGCCCGCGCCTGCGCACTCCGCGGCGCCCGGATCGCGCTGCTCGGTCTCGAGAAGCCCCGGCTGGACGCCCTGGCGGCGGAGTTGCCGACCCCGGCGCTCGCCGTCGAGGCCGACGTCACCGACCCCGCCGCGCTGGCCGACGCGGCCGGTGAGACGCGCCGGCGCCTGGGAAAGCCGTCGGTCGTGGTGGCGAACGCCGGTATCGCGCACGGCGGACCCTTCGCCACGTCGGACCCCGCCGAGTGGCGCCGCGTCGTCGACGTGAACCTGACCGGCAGCGCCCACACGGCCCGCGCCTTCCTGCCGGACCTGCTCGACACCGCCGGCTACCACCTCCAGATCGCCTCGCTGGCCTCGCTCGGTGCCGCGCCCATGATGAGCGCCTACTGCGCCTCCAAGGCGGGCGTGGAGGCCTTCGCCCACTCGCTGCGCGCCGAGGTGGCCCACCGTGGCGTCGCCGTGGGCATCGCCTATCTCAACTGGATCGACACCGACATGATCCGCGACGCCGACCGCCACCCGGTCCTGCGTGAACTGCGCGGCCACATGCCGCCCCCGGCCCGCCGCACCTTCCCGGCGGACGACGTCGCCGCCCGGCTGGTCCGGGCGCTGGAGCGCCGCCGTACCGCCGTGTACGTGCCGGGCTGGCTGCGCCTGGTGCAGCTGGGGCGCGCGTCACTGCCGCCCGCGGTGGCACGGCTGTCCCGCCGTGAACTGCCCCGCCTGGAGGCCGAGGACGCGCTGGGACCCACCGGTCCGCTCGGCGCGGGCGGCCGGGCCGCCCACGCGGCGGGGACACGTACGTAGCCGCTGGTGCCGACGCGGTGCCGGGTCAGCGCGTCCCGAACCGTCGGGCCAGGGCACGCAGCGGCGCGGAGCGGCCCCGGTCGGGCACCGTCCACAGCGTCTCGCCCCGCACGCCCCACCGCTCCAGCAGGGCGTTTGCGGCGAGGAAACCGGAGGTCGCCGCGCGCTCCATCAGCGCCACGGGCAGACCCGTACGGACCAGGTCCCCGGCGACGACGACGGCCGGATCGGGGGTGCGGACCGTGGGGCGGTCGCGGTAGCCACCGACGGTGAACAGCGGGCAGTCCGCCCGCCACTCGTGGCGTGCGGCGACCACCCGGGCCCGACGGGTCTCCGGATACACCTGGTGCAACGCGTCGACGAGCCGCTTCTCCTCGACCTCCCGGACCGCCGTCGGCGGCACGGCGTAGGCGTGGAGTTCGACGACACAGCCGCCGGTGCGGGCCGCCCAGCGGGCCGCCTCGCCCTCCCAGTGGGAGAGCACGCTGACGTTGTCCAGCGGGCCGTAACCGCTCGTGCCGAGGAAACCGGGCCGGCCGGAGGCGACCGGGCGGTCCAGCCACAGCCGGGAGACCAGGAACGGCGGAGCGTGGCGCAGCCCTGCCACCCGCGCCCGCCAGGCGGCGTCGCCCAGGTGCGGTGAGCGGGCGACCACGCCCCGCAGCCCGCCGGTGTCCATCGCGAGCACCACGGCGTCGTACGCCCGGGCCCCGGCGGCGTCGACCACGAGCTGCCCGCCGGACGGACCGGGCCGGACGGCCTCGACGGACGTGCTCGTCCGCAGCTCGGCCCCGTGCCGTGCCAGGTGTCCCGCGAGGGGGTCCCACAGCGCCCGCGGGAACGGCTCGCGCGGTACGTCGAACAGCAGCCCCTCGCTGGAGCCGAGGAAGTAGATGTGGAACATCAGCGCCATCTCCGCGGCCGACAGCTCGCGCGGGTCCGCGAAGAAGCTGCGGGAGAACACCTCGAAGGCCAGATGGCGCGCGGCGGCCGGAAAGCGCAGGGAGTCGAGGAACTCGTGGGCGCTGACGCCGTCCAGGCGCTCGTGGACGCGGCGGGTACGGACGTCGAGGAGCGGCAGCGCGGCCGAGGGCCGCAGGGCCGTCAGGTCGCGCGGGCCGAAGCTGGGACTCAGGGCGACGAAGGCGAGGGCGCTCAACGGGGGAGTGCGCGGAATCCTGCGGAAGCTGTCGCACAGCCCGCCGCTGTGCCGCAGCGGGTAGTCCGGCAGTCCGGTCAGCATGGCAAGGCCCGGATCGCAACGGCGCAGCAGGCTCCGCAGGTTGTAGTACTGGCGGAAGAAGGCGTGGAAGCCCCGGCTCATCGTGGCCGGAGTGCCGTCCGGCAGGGTGATCGTCCAGCCCCCGACCCGGCCGCCGAGCACCGGCTCGCGCTCGTGCAGCACCACGCGCACCCCGCGTTCCGCCAGTGCGGTCGCCGCCGCGAGGCCCGCGATGCCGCCGCCGACCACCGCCACCGACGGCGGATCGCCCGCGACCCGCTCCCGCCCCGGTGCGGGGGGCAGCACCCGCGCCCGCCGGTCCCTCCCGGGAAGCCGCCCCTCGCCCCCGTGTCCGGCCCCACCGCGCCGGATCACCGCGCACCGCCGCCGCGGGGCTCGGTGCCCTCCGCCCGGCGGGCGGAGGGCGGGGCGTGGGCATGGCGGCCCGGTCCGGCGGCGGGCGGCCGGCCGCGGTGGCCTGCCGGGCGGTCGGGCGCGGTGGCCGGCGCGGTGTCGGGCGGCGAGGGCATCGAGGGCATCGAGGGCTCCCGGTTCGGTCGGCGCTCAGTGGAGGGGCAGGTGGCGGCGGCGCAGCCACGGCAGTTCGGCCGCTGTGCGCAGCATCGGCAGGACGGGCACGCGCAGACCGACCGCGAGGTCCTCGTACAGCCGCGACCGGCCGTCGAGGAAGCGCAGCAGCCGGTCGGCGGGTACGCGGTCGAACAGCCGGAAGAAGAGGTCGGGCCCGTCGACCCGGCCGGTGTCCAGGGCGCGCAGCAGCACCGCGTCCATCAGCCGGGCCCGTGCCGGATGCGGGGGAGGAGGCACCGGACGGCGGCCCGCGCGCACCGCACGCGCCACGGCCTCGGACTGCCGCTGCACGGCGGCGAAGGTGTAGCCCGTGGACGCCCGGGTCGCGCCGCCCGCGACGCCGATCCGGAAGACCCGGTCGCTGCCCCCGGCCCGACGGTCGAAGACGGCGTCGGTCATCGGGATGACGCCCTGCTCGGCCGAGAGCACCTCCGTCGCGCCGGTGCGCAGGACACGCCCCGTGTAGTCCTCCAGCGCGCGGTCGTACGCCTCGGTCGTCAGGGGTTCCGGGCCGAACTCGGTGTACTCGACGAGCGCGGTGTGCCGTCCGGTCGGCAGCACATAGCCGAACGACAGCCCCCGGGCGGGCTGGGCGGTGCGGAAGTCCATCAGGTCGACCGCCTCCGGCTCGAAGACCGGCCGCTCGGTACGGACGAACCAGCCGCGGAAGTGCTGGAGCAGACGGGTGCGGGCGGCCGGCAGGCGGTCCGGCGGACGGGAGTCGAAGACCCAGCGGGCGCGCAGGTCGACCGGTGCTCCCGCCGCGTCCGTGGCCGCCACCCGCACGGTGGCGTCCGGCAGTCCGGTCACGGCGCCGACGACGGCCTCGACGCGCCGCAGCCCCGGACGGTCCTTCAGATCCCGTTCCACCAAGGCCTCGAAGTCGTCCGAGCGGATCATCTTGTAGCGGGCGGGCGCGATGTGCCGCCGGACGGCCCTCCCGTCCCGGCCGTGCACCCGCAGCCACTCCCACGACGCGGTCGCCGCCGGGTCGAAGCGGCCGGGCCCCGCCTCCCAGAAGCACCAGGTGCGACGCGGCGGCCGCAGCGGCCCCGGCGGCGGATCGACCAGGACTACGGAGGACACCGCACGGGGTGACGCCCGCGCCGGGAGCCGGTGCGCCAAGGAGAGCCCGGCCGCTCCCGCACCGACGACCACGATGTCCGCGTCGAGCACACCCGCCTCCTTCCCGTCGGTCCGTCCGCCGGTCCGATCCGGTGCGGCGGAGTATTCCGCCCGTCGCCGCCTGCGGCCGTACGGCGCGCTGGACGGCGCGACACGGGCGCCCGCCGAGGGCCGCGGCGCCGCCGAGCGGGTGACGGCCGGACGGGTGACGGCCGGACGGGTGGCTGCCGGACGGGTGGCTGCCGGACGGGAACCGGCCCCTGCCGCGTCGTACCGGAAGCGAAGGGGGAAGGCATGACGCCGACCCCACGAGAGGACCCGCGATGCGCCCTGGCACGGTCGACGACGGAACCCACGGCACGGGCCGGCCGCGCGCGGTCCGGGACGTGCGATGACGCGGACGGTGCCCGGACGCACGGACCACGTCGTGGTGGTCGGGGCCGGGCTCGCCGGGCTGTCCGCCGCCCTGCACCTGCTGGGCGCGGGACGGCGGGTGACCGTCGTGGAACGCGAACCCCGGCCCGGCGGCCGGGCCGGACGGCGTGAACTCGGCGGCTACCACCTCGACACCGGCCCGACCGTGCTGACCATGCCGGACCTGGCCGACGAGGCCTTCGCGGCCGTCGGCGAGCGGCTGCGCGACCGCGTCGAACTGCTGCCCCTGCACCCCGCCTACCGCGCCTGCTTCGCCGACGGCACCGCACTGGACGTCCACACGGACGCCGACGCCATGGAGGCGGAGGTCGAACGGTTCGCCGGGACCAGGGAGGCGGCCGGGTACCGGCGGCTGCGCGACTGGCTGGGGCGGCTGTACGCCGTGCAGCTGCGCCGTTTCATCGACGCCAACTTCGACTCCCCGCTCGGCCTGCTCACCCCCGACCTGGCCCGGCTCGCCGCCCTCGGCGGTTTCGGCCGACTCGACGCCCGCGTCGGACGGTTCCTGACCGACGAACGGCTCAAGCGGGTCTTCTCCTTCCAGGCCCTGTACGCCGGTGTCGCACCGGCCCGCGCGCTGGCCGCCTACGCCGTCATCGCGTACATGGACACCGTGGCCGGGGTGTACTTCCCGCGCGGCGGCATGCACGCCCTGCCCCGCGCCATGGCCGGTGCCGCCGTGGACGCCGGGGCCGACCTGCGCCTGGGGCGCGACGTCACCCGCCTGGAGCGGTCCGGCACCCGCGTCACCGCGGTCGTCACCGAGCACGAGCGCATCCCGTGCGACGCCGTCGTCCTCACCCCCGACCTGCCCGTCGCCCACCGGCTGCTGGGCCGCCGACCGCGCCGTCCCCTCGCCCTGCGGCACGCGCCCTCCGCCGTCGTCCTGCACGCCGGCACCACCCGCACCTGGCCGCACCTCGCCCACCACACGCTCTCCTTCGGCGCCGCGTGGCACCGGACCTTCGACGAACTCACCAGGACCGGCACCCTCATGACCGACCCGTCCCTGCTGATCACCAGACCCACCGCCCACGACCCCACCCTCGCCCCCGAGGGCCGCCACCTCCACTACGTCCTCGCGCCCTGCCCCAACACCGACATCGGCCCCGGCGCCCACGCCTGGCACGACCTCGCCCCCCGCTACCGCGACCGCCTGCTCGCCACCCTGGAACGCCGGGGACTGACCGGGATCGCCGCCGCGGTCGAGCAGGAGTGCCTGGTGACGCCCGCCGACTGGACCGCGCAGGGGCATGCCGCCGGCACCCCCTTCTCGGTGGCCCACACCTTCGCCCAGACCGGGCCCTTCCGGCCCCGCAACCTGGTGGGCGGCACCGACAACGCGGTCCTCGCGGGCTGCGGGACCACTCCGGGCGTCGGCGTGCCGACCGTACTGCTCTCCGGGAAACTGGCCGCCGCCCGCATCACCGGACCGCGGGCCCGCCCCGCGGCGGCGCGGGAGGCCCGCCGATGACGCGGCGCGAACTCGACGCCGCCGGCATCACCGACCCCCGGCTGCGCGCCGCCTACATCCGCTGCCGGCTCCTCAACGCCCGCCACGGACGCACCTACTTCCTGGCCACCCGCCTCCTGCCCGCCGACCGCAGGCCCGCCGTGCACGCCCTGTACGGGTTCGCACGGTGGGCGGACGACATCGTCGACGACACCGGGGACGGCGCCACGCCCGCCGAGCGCGCCGCCGCCCTCGCCCGCCTCGACCGACTGCTGCGGCGGGCGCTCACCGGATGCGGAGCGACCGACGAGCCCGTGGTGCTCGCCCTGGCCGACACCGCCGACCGGTACGCCATCGAACCGGCGCACTTCACCGACTTCATGGCCTCGATGCGCGCCGACCTCACGGTCACCGACTACGCCACCTACGCCGACCTGCGCGCCTACATGCACGGCTCGGCCGCCGTCATCGGCCTCCAGATGCTGCCCGTCCTCGGCACCGTGACCGCCCGCGCCCTGGCCGCCCCGCACGCCGCCGCGCTGGGCGTCGCCTTCCAGCTGACCAACTTCCTGCGGGACGTGGGCGAGGACCTGGACCGCGGCCGGATCTACCTCCCCGCCGACCTGCTGGCCGCGCACGGCGTCCACCGGGACCTGCTGCTCTGGAGCAGGCGCACCGGCCACCGCGACCCGCGCATCACCGGCGCGCTGCGGGCCGCCGAGGACCTCACCCGGGCCGTCTACCGCGAGGCCGAGCCCGGACTGGCCATGCTCGACCCCGTCGCGCGGCCCTGCATCCGCACCGCCTGCCTGCTCTACCGGAACATCCTCGACACCATCGCGGAGGGCGGGTACGCGGTCCTGCACCGCCGTGCGGTGGTGTCCCGCCGGCGCCGTGCGGCCGTCGCGGCCGACGGGCTCGTGCGCGTCCTTTCCGCCCGGCTCGGCGCACGTCGCACCCCCGCGTCCCCGCCGGTGCCCCGAGGCGCCGACGCCCTCGACGTGAAGGAGCCCGGATGAGCACCGGTCCCCGCCCGCGCCGAGGGCGCGTCCCCCTGCGACTGCGGCGCCACGCGGTCCCCTGGCAGCACCAGCGGCCGACCTGGCGCGAGGCACGCCCCGGCGTCATCGCCGCGGCCCTCGACCGGGCCCTGGCACGCCCCTCGGGCAACTGGTACGTCCTCGGCGCGGGCACGGACGTACGCCCCGCGCGTCCGCTGTCCGGCACCGTCGCCGGCGTCGAGGTGGTCGTCTGGCGGGACGCGCGGGGACGTCTGGTGGGCGGCCCCGGCGTCTGCCCCCACCTCGGCGCCCCGCTCGCCGACAGCCCCGTGCGGTGCGGCACGCTCGTGTGCCGCTGGCACGGACTCGCCCTGGACGGCGCCCCGTTCGCGGGCTGGGAGCCGCTGCCGGTCCACGACGACGGCGTACTGGTGTGGGTACGGCTGGACACCGTGGGGGAGGAGCCACCGACCCCGGCGCCCCTCGTGCCCGAGCGGCCGCCGCGCGAGACGGCGCTGACGTCCGTGTGGCGCGGGGTGGGGACCTGCGAGCCCGAGGACGTGGTCGCCAACCGGCTCGACCCGTGGCACGGCGCCTGGTTCCACCCGTACTCCTTCGTGGACCTCACCGTCCTCCGGGCGCCCGGCACGACCCCGGAGGACCGGAGCGACGACGGGGACGGCGACCGCTTCGTGGTGGACGTGTCCTTCAGACTCACCGGCCGTCTGGTCGTCCCCGTACGCGCCGAGTTCACCGCGCCCGGACCCCGCACCGTCGTCATGCGCATCACGGAGGGCGAGGGCACCGGATCCGTCGTGGAGAGCCACGCCACGCCACTCGGCCCGGACTCGAGCGGGCGGCCGCGCACCGCGGTCGTCGAGGCCGTGCTCGCCACCTCGGACCGGCCCGGTTTCCCCTTGGTCCGCCGCCTGGCACCGGCCCTGCGCCCGCTGATGCGCGCCGCCGCCGGCCGCCTGTGGCGCGACGACCTCGCCTACGCCGAACGCCGTGGACACCTGCGCGCCCGCGGCCTCTTCCCCGGCTGAACGGAGCGGCACCGGCATGCAGACCTTCCTCCCCCACCCCGGTTTCCGGGACTCGGCACTCGCCCTCGACCGGCGGCGCCTGGGCAAACAGCGCGTGGAGGCGCTCCAGGTGCTGCGCGGACTCACCGTCCCCGGCTACGGCTGGCGCCGGCACCCGGCGGTGCGGATGTGGACCGGCTACGAGGAGGCACTGGTCCGCTACGGCCTCGACGTCTGCCGGGTCTGGCGCGAGCACGGGCACCAGGACAGCTGCGCGGCCTCGCTGGTCGCCGGACTCGCCGAGGTCCGTCCGGGCGAGCCGGTGCGCGCCCAGGAGGAGCTGGCGGCCGCCGGGGAACTGCCGCCCTGGCTGGGCGGCGAGGCCTTCCACCGCAGCCACCGCTCGGCACTGGTGCGCAAGGACCCCGCGGCCTACGCCGAACTGTTCCCCGGGGTACCCGACGACCTGCCCTACGTGTGGCCCCGCTCGGACCGGGAGCGCGGGGAGCCGGAAAGCGGCGACGCCTAGGACGGCTCAGGCGGTCGTCGTCGCGGATTGGTCCCCGACGGCGCACACGAAGTGGACCCCGTGACGGGCCGCCGCGCTCTCTAGCGTCGTGGCCATGAACGCCACCACCACGCGCGGGTCCCTGCTCGCCGCGCTCGCCTGCGTCCTCGTCGGAGGATCCTTCACCGCCAACAGCCTGCTCGGCGACTACCCGTACGCGGGTGGCCAGTTCCTGCGCTACGGACTGGCCTTCCTGCTGCTCGTCCCGCTGGCCGGGCCCGGCGCGGCGACCAGGCTGCGCGCCCTCGGCGCCGCCCGGTGGCTGCGCCTCGCACTGCTCGCGGCCGTGGGCATGGTCGGCTTCAACCTGGCCGTCCTCGCCGCGGAACGCACGGCCGAGCCCGCGGTACCCGGCGTCTTCGTGGGCTGCGCGCCCGTGGTCGTCGCCGTCCTGGTCCCCCTCCTGGAGGGGCGCCGTCCGCAACGGATCGTCCTGTACGGGGCGTTGTTCGTCGCCGTGGGCGCCTTCACGGTCCAGGGCTGGGGGCGCACCGACGGCGCGGGCATCGCCTTCTCCGTGTGCGCCCTGGTCGGCGAGGTGGGCTTCGCGGTGCTGGCCGTGCCCGTCCTGCGGCCGCTGGGCCCGCGGCTGCTGTCCACCGTGGTGTGCGGCGTCGCGGCGGCCGAGTCGGCGCTGGCCGGTGTCCTGGCCGACGGGACCGGGTGGCTGCGCCGGCCGGACGCGGTGGAGGCGGGCGCGCTGCTGTGGCAGGCGGTGGTGGTCACCGTCGTCGGGTTCGTGTGCTGGTACATGGGCATGCAGCGGATCGGTGCCGAGCGCGCCACCCTGTTCTCCGGACTGATCCCGGTCGCCGCCGCGTGCACGGCACCGCTCGTCGGCACCGGCTCCTACGGCGCCGCCCAGGCCGTGGGCAGCGCCCTGGTCTTCGCCGGGGTCGCCGTGGGGTCGGGCGCGGTGCGCCCGCTCGCGCGCGGACGAGGGACCGCGGCGGAGCGTCAGACGGCGCCCGAGCGGTCCTTGGAGAAGCTGTAGAGGTCCTTCGAGGTCGTGATGAGTTCCCGCTGTTCCTGCCGGGAGCCGACCATGGGCTGCGAACCGCGCAGCGGCACCTGGGCGCTCTCCGGCAGGAACTTCACGGTCGCCAGGCCGACGGCGCCCGCGACCATCAGGTAGTAGGCGGGCATCAGTTCGTCGCCCGTGATGCTGACCAGCGCCTCGGCGACCAGCGGTGTGGTGCCGCCGAAGGCCGCGACGGCGAAGTTGAAGCCGATGGCCATGGCGGCGTAGCGCACTGCGGTCGGGAACAGCGCCGGCAGGGTGGCGGCGCTCGGCGCGGCGAAGCAGGCCAGCAGCGTGGACAGCAGCAGGACCCCGGCCACCGGCGCCCAGACACCGTCCGCCCTCAGCAGCAGGAAGGCCGGGACGGCGAGGACGATCATCGCCGCGGCGCCGGTGGCGTAGAGCGGGCGGCGGCCGACGTGGTCGCTGAGCCGGCCCAGGAAGGTGATCAGCAGCACGATCCACACCATGCCGATCAGCACCAGCACGTCCGCGAAGCCGCTGGAGCGGTCCAGGGTCTCCGTCTGGTACGTCGGCAGATAGCCGGTCACCATGTAGTTGGTGACGTTGTAGAGCAGTACCAGGCCCATGCACACCAGCAGCGGGCGCCAGTGCTCGCGCACGATGGTCTTGAACTCGCTGCCCGCCGACTCCTGTGCCAGGCCCTTCTCGTGCTCGTCGAGCTGCTGCTGGAAGGCGGGCGACTCCTCCAGCTTGAGCCGCATGTACAGGCCGATGACACCGAGCGGCCCGGCGATCAGGAACGGCAGCCGCCAGCCCCAGTGCAGCATCTGGGCGTCCGTCAGCGCCAGGTTCAGGACGGTGACCAGCGCCGAACCGGCGGCGTAGCCGACGAAGGTGCCGAAGTCGAGCCAGCTGGAGAGGAAGCCGCGCCGCCGGTCGGGTGAGTACTCGGCGACGAAGGTGGTGGCGCCGCCGTACTCGCCGCCCGTGGAGAAGCCCTGGACCATCCGGGCGAGCAGCAGCAGGATCGGGGCGGCGACGCCGATGGTGGCGTAGCTGGGGATGAGGCCGATGGAGAAGGTGCCGAGAGCCATCATGATCATGGTGGTGGCGAGCACCTTCTGCCGCCCGATGCGGTCCCCCAGCGGCCCGAAGACCAGGCCGCCGAGCGGGCGCACGACGAAGGCCGCGGCGAAGGTGGCGAAGGAGGAGATGACCTGGGCGGCCGGAGAGGCGCCGGGGAAGAACACCTTCCCGATGGTGGCGGCCAGGTAGCTGTAGACGCCGAAGTCGAACCACTCCATGCAGTTGCCGAGCGCCGAGGCCCCGACCGCGCGCTTGAGCAGGGGCTTCTCGACGACCTGGACGTCCTCCTCGCGAAACGCCCGCCTGGTGCGGCGGAGCCGGCGGGTCAGCTCCTCGCGCACCTGCCGCGGCAGGTGCGCGATCGAGCTCGGCATCTTCGCCCCGTCCGGGGGGCCGGTCCCGCCGTCGGGCTTCGCCTCCACCACGCCGTCGCCTCTCCGTCGCTCCGCCACGATTCGCCTGAGCGAATTCTGTGCAGGAACCCGGGGCGGGCGCATGCCGGGGCGGGGCTCAGGGCTGTACGGGCATGCTCCAGCAGTTGGAGCCGGCGGGCTCGCCGGAGAGCCGGTCGGTGAGCCAGGCGATGGCGCTGCCCTGATCGGTCAGCAACGGGGCGAAGTGGTTGAGCAGGCCGCTGCCCACGCCCGGGAGCAGCACGGGCACGTAGGTCACCTCGCCGCCCTTGCCGCACCAGTCGACGGCCAGTTGGCGGGCCTGGCCGTGGGGGACCAGGTCGTCGCTGACGCCCGTGGCCACGCGGACCGGGCTGCCGGGTGCGGTCGAGCCGATGCGCTGCTCGGCGAGGAAGCTCTGCAGCGCGGGTTCGGCGCGGATGACGTCGCTGATGGACTGACCGGTCTTCGTCCAGTCCGTGCTGCTGTCGCCGCCGTAGCCGAAGAGCGCGTCGCCCACGCACATCGTCGACAGGTCCTTCAGCGCGTCCTGCCCCGCCTCGTTGATGTACCGGTCGGCGATGGGCCGCAGGGCGGGCTCGGTCTGCAGGAAGCCGTTGAGCGACCAGCCCAGGGCGCCCGCGAGGTCGCTGCCGTCGATCGCCTTCGTCACCTTGGTGAGGTCGGCGGGCGGGGCGCCGGCGTAGGTGCCCGACAGTGGGACGTCCGGGGCGTAGGAGGGCTGGAGCTCGGCCGCCGCCGCCGTGGCGCCGCCGCCCTGGCTGTACCCGAACAGACCCACCCGGGATCCGGAGGTGACGGACGCCGAGTCGAGGGAGCGTGCGGCGCGTACGGCGTCCAGTACGGCGTGGGCCCCGTCGACGCGGTTGACGTAGGTGTGCAGCCGGTCGGTGGTGCCGAGGCCGACGTAGTCGGTGACCACGACGGCGACGCCGCGCAGCAGCAGCCGGTAGACCGACAGGTCCTCGTAACCGACCGAGACGGTCTGCCCGTTGAGCTGCAACGGGTGCTCCAGGGCCATCGAGGCGGCGCACTGGTCGCCCTGCCCCATGGTGCCGGGCGCGACGGCCACCAGGGGGCGGGGCCCGTCGCCGCGCCACTTCGCGGCCGGTTCGATGTAGGCGCCGGTGACGGCGACCGCCTCGCCGTTCGCGTCGGTGGACTTGTACATCAGCCGGGTCGCCCGGCCGGGGAGGGGGCCGTCGATGCCCGGCAGGCTGAGCGCCAGGGGGAGCGGCTCGCTGCGGATCAGCGTGCCGTCGGCGCCGGGGAGCTCGGACGGCGGGGTGTAGAAGGCGGGTATCTCGACGCCGCGGGACGTCGTGGTCGTCGAGTCGGCGGCCGGGCCGTCGGCCGCGGCGGCCGGGACGGCCTGGGCGCCGAGGGCGAGCGCGGCGGTGATCGCCGCGGCGAGCATGCGGGGACGTGGGGGCATGGCGAACCTCCTGGGGAAGGGCCGGATCCGGTCGTCCGCGGTCCCGTGGGGTCAGGTCCGTGGTCGCGTTGCTCCTGTGGGGTTACGGGACCGTAACCGGACAGGGGTTACCAGGGGTAGCACCTGACTGATTACGGTTCAGTAACTTGACGTCCTGTCTAACAAGAGCCGGGCCAGGCGCCCTGGACGGCCAGCCGGAGCACCAGCGCCGCGATGTTCCAGGCGTCGTCCACACCCCGGTGGTGCCGTCCCTCGAGCGGCAGCCCCGCGATCTCCAGCGCCCGCGCCATGCCGGGGCGCCTGCGCAGCCCGTGGGCACCGGCGAAGACCGCCTTGGCGTTGGTGTGTGCGCGCTCGGCCGGGTGGCCGAAGGGGTAGGGGACCCCGTCCGCCGCGCACTGGCGGACGAACTGCTTGCGGTCGTAGTCGCCCCAGCTCGCCCAGGGCCGCACGCCCGCGCCGTGTTCACGCACCAGCGTGTCGCAGGCCTGGGCGAGACTCACGCCCCGATCGGTCTCGGCCTGGGTGATACCGGTCAGCTCCGTGCAGAACGCGCTCACCCGGGAGCGGGCGGGCCGCACCAGGATCCGGTGCCGGGCCACCCGCTCCCGGGCGTCGAGGTCGACCACGGCGAGCCCGATCTCGATGATCTCGCTCACCGCGCCGGGCGGCGGCTGCCCGTCCCAGCAGGTGGCCTCGAGATCGATGACGTTCAGCAGGCCCGCGTGGCCCCCGTCCGCGCCGCGCCGGTCCATGGCGGCACCGTACGGGGGCACGGCTCCGCGGGCACCCGGTTTTCCGTCCCGGGACCGCCTAGCGACGGCTCCGGACCAGCAGATACAGGAAGTACGGCGTCCCGATCACCGCCGTCATGAGTCCGGCGCCGAGCTGGGCCGGGGCGATGACCGTCCGGCCGAGGAGGTCGGCGGCGCAGACCAGCGTGGCGCCGAGGAGGATCGCGACCGGCACGACCCGCACGTGCCGGCGGCCCACCAGGGCGCGGGCCGCGTGCGGCGCCACCAGCCCGACGAACCCGATCGTGCCCGCGCAGGCCACCGCGGTCGCGCTGAGGACGACGCTCAGCACCAGGAAGCCGAGGCGCCCGGGTGCCAGCCGCAGGCCGAGCAGCCGCGGCGTGTCCTCGTCCAGTGAGATCAGGTCCAGCTCGGTGCGCCGGGCGACCGCGACGCCGATGCCGACCAGCAGCGCCAGCGCGACCGGCAGCACGTCCGGCATGGTCCGCCCGTAGGTCGAACCCGACAGCCAGGTCAGCGCCTTGTTGGCGTTGAAGGGGTCGGTGAGCACGATCAGCAGGCTGATCAGCGCCGCCGTCCCGGAGGCCACGCCGATGCCGACGAGGACCAGCCGGTTCTGCCGGAAACCGCCCCGCGCGGCGAGCCCGAAGACGAGGACGGCGGTGACCGCGGACCCCGCGAACGCGGCTCCCGCCACGCCCCACGTCCCGGCGGCCGGCACGGTGGTCACCAGGATCACCGCACCCAGCGCGCCGCCGCCGGTCACGCCGAGGACGTTCGGTTCGGCGAGCGGGTTGCGGGTGACGGCCTGCACGAGCGTGCCGGCCAGCGCGAGCGCCGCGCCCGCGCCCAGCGCGGCGAGCACCCGCGGCACCCGCGTGTCCAGCACGAAGGAGACGGTCCGGCCGGCCCGGCCCTGCGCCCAGTTGACGACGTCACCGAGGAGCAGCTTGCTGTCGCCCACCAGCACGGCGGCGATCACGAGCCCGACCAGGACCACGACCAGGACGGCGACCGTGGCCAGGAACACCGCCCGGCTCGGGATCCGCAGCCGGTCCGGTGCCCCGGCCCCGGCGGTGTCCCGCACCCGCAGCGCCATGGCGACCAGGAACACGGCCCCGACCAGGCTCGTGACGACGCCCGTGGGCACGGACACCGAGCGGTCGTCCGAGATCAGCGCCCGCAGCAGCACGTCCGAACCCAGCACCAGCGCCGCGCCGGTGAGCGCCGCCGCGGGCATGGCCGTACGGGAGCGGCTGAAGCCGCGGAAGCGGCGGGCGAGCGGGCGCACCAGGGCGGGCGCGCACAGCCCGACGAAGCCGATCGGGCCGGCGAGCGTCACCGCGGCGGCGGACAGCAGCGCCGCGAGCACGACGACCGTGACCCGGGTCGCCCGCACCGGGACGCCGAGCCCGCGCGCCGCGTCGTCGCCGAGGGCCAGCGCGTCCACCCGGCGGGCCGTCAGCAGCAGGCCGGCCAGACCGACCAGGGCGATCGGCAGCATCTGCACGACGCCGTCGAAGCCGTTCTGGGCGATGCTGCCCTGGTTCCACTCGTACAGGCCCTTCGTCTGCTCCGGGAAGAGCAGCAGCAGTCCCTGCGTCATGGAGTGCAGACCCAGCATCAGCGCGGTGCCGGCCAGCACCAGCCGGACGGTGCCCGTGCCGAGGCCGGACAGTCCGAGCACGACGGCCGCCGCCGCCAGGCCGCCCACGAAGGCGATACCGGACGAGGCGAGCATCGGCAGCGAGACGCCGGTGGCGCCGGCCAGCCCGAGCGCCAGATAGGAACCCGCGTTCACCGCGAGGGTGTCGGGTGAGGCCAGCACGTTGCGGCTGACCGCCTGGAGCACCGCGCCGGCCATGCCGAGCATGGCGCCGACCAGGAGCCCCGCGGTCATCCGGGGCAGCCGGGAGGCGACGACGACGGACGCGTCGTCGGGGTCGGCCCGGCCGGTGAGGGCCTTGAGGACCTCGGAGGGACCGACGGCGGCGGTGCCCTGGGTGATGTCGACGACGGCGAGGACGGCGACCAGCAGGACGACTCCGGCCGTCACCGCGGCCGCGCCCGAGCGGGACGACGGGACCGTCGAGGGACGGGCCGCGGTGGGCTCGGTGGCGGGTTCGGTCGTGGTGACGGCCATGGCCCCGCTACTTCGTCAGCGCGCCGACGACGGCGTCGATGTACGCCTCCATCGACCCGGGACCGCCGAACATCCAGATGCCGTCGTCGAGCCGGTGCACGTCTGCGGCCTTCACGAACGGCAGGGACTTCCACACCGGGTTCTTGGCCAGCTCACCGCTGAACGGGGTGGCGCTCGGGTCGTCCTCGTTGCCGATGTAGGCGAACTGGGTGTCCTTGGGGAGCTTGGTCAGGCCCTCGACGTCGGTGGCGCCGAGTCCGTAGGCCTCGTCGCCCTTGACCGTCCAGGCGTTCTTCAGGCCGACGGCCTCGTTGACCTCACCGATGAGCGAGTTCGCGGTGTAGGGGCGGATCGAGACCTGGTTGGAGGCGACGTAGCCGTCGGCGAAGGCGAAGTCCTTGCCGGCCATCCCGGCGTCGGCCAGGGCCTTCTTGCCCTCGGCGACCTTGGCCTCGAAGCCCTCGCGCAGCGACTTCGCCTTGTCCGTGGTGCCGGTGGCCTTGGCGATGAGGTCGACGTTCTCCAGCATCTGGTCGATCTGGCCGGTGCCGTCGGCGGACGTCACCTCGATCACCGGGGCGACCTCGCGCAGCTGCTTCACGGCGGCGGGGGTGAGGTCGGTGGTGGCGACGATGAGGTCCGGGGCGAGGGAGGCGACGGTGTCCATGCTCGGCTCGCCGCGGGTGCCGATGTCCTTGGGCTCGTTCTTGAGCGGAACGGCGCTGTCCCAGGTCTTGTAGCCCTTGACGTCCGCGACGCCGACCGGGTCCACCCCGAGCGAGACGAGGCTCTCGACGACGTTCCACTCGGTGGCGACCACCTTGGTGGCCGGCCCGTCGAGCTTCACCTCGGTGCCCTTGCCGTCCTTGAGCGTGATCGCCTCGGAGGCCTTCTTCTCCGTCTTGTCGGCGGCGGGTTCGGTGGTGCCGCAGGCGGCCAGGGTGAGCGCCGCGGCGGTGGTGGCGGCCGCGGTGAGCAGGAGGCGTCTCATGAGGTGGTGCCGAGCCTTTCGGGGGTTCGTGTGCGGGGGGTCCGTATGTGGTGGCGGCCGATCGGGCGGGTGCGCAGCCGGCCGGTCAGGGGGTCGGTGTCGACGTCGATCCGGATGCCGTAGACGGCGGTGAGCCGCTTTGGCGTCAGCACGTCCTCGGGCGGGCCGTCGGCGACGATCCGGCCCGCTTCGAGGAGCGTGATCCGGTCGGCGACGGCCGCTGCCTGGTCGAGGTCGTGCAGGACGACACCGACGGCGATGCCGTGGTCGTCCGCCAGGTCGCGGATGAGGTCGAGGAGTTCGACCTGGTAGCGCAGGTCCAGGTAGGTCGTGGGTTCGTCCAGGAGCAGTACGCCGGTCTCCTGGGCGAGACAGCTCGCGAGCCACACCCGCTGCAACTGCCCGCCGGAGAGGTGGTCCGCGCCGCGGTCGGCGAGGCCGTCGACGCCGGTGAGCGCGAGCGCCCGGTCGACGGCGGCCGGGCCGTCCGGATCGGGCCGCCCCCAGCGGCCCCGGTACGGGTAGCGGCCGAACTCGACGACGTCCCGCACGGTCAGCCCGCCGGGCGTCGGACGTCCCTGCGTCAGCAGGGCGACGTACCGCGAGAACTCACGGGACGTCAGCGCCAGTCCGTCGGTGGCGCCGTCCAGGCTGAGCGTGGCACTGCGGGCCCGCTGCAGCCGGGCGACGGTCCGCAGCAGCGTCGACTTCCCGCTGCCGTTCGGGCCCACCAGGACGGTCACTTCGCCGGGCCTGAGCCTGACCCCCGCGTCGTGCACGACATCGACACCGTCGTACGCGACGGTCACGCCCGTGGCCGACAGCTCATGTCCGCGCAGGCGCGGGGTACCGGCTGCGTCTTCACCTGATCTCACGCGGTGAAGGTTAGCCTAACCTAAGAAGTGCTGGTAGAGGCGGGGGTCACAAGGGCTCCGCGGACGCTGCCCGTCCCCCGTCGCGGCGGCGGAGCGAAGGGCTCAACTCGCTTGCACGGAACCGGATTTCCACAGTCCCGCCCGGTTCAGGGACATCGGGCAGTGGAGGTAGATCTCGTCGATCTCCAGGAGCAGGGCGAGGTCCGGACGCCGTCCGTCGCGCGCCATCGCGTCGAAGAAGGGCGCGTCGGTGAGGATGCGGGCCCGGCCGTTGACCCGGAGCACCTCCTTGCCGCCGGGGATCAGGTAGAGCAGGCCGGCGTGCGGATTGTCGAGGATGTTGTGGAAGCTGTCCCCTCGTCGGTTGCCCGCCCGGTCCGGCAGGGCGAGGGTGCGGGAGTCGAGGACGTGGGTGAAGCCGGCTGCGTCGCCGCGCGGCGACACGTCGCAGTTGCCGCCCGCGTCCGAGGTCGCCAGGAGGCAGAAGGGGGAGCGGGCCAGGATGTCCCGGTCGTCGTTGGTGAGCCGGTCGTGCACCTTGTCGATGACGATGGGCCAGGGCTCGCCCAGCAGCTCACGCAGTTGCGCGCGCGAGCCGAGTTCGACCCAGCCCTCTTCGGTGGTGGCGGTGGCGGTGGCGGCGTCCGGCCGGTCTCCGGTCGTGTCGATCGTGTGCGGCAAGGCCGGCTCCCCAGTGTGCTCGTGGAACTGCCGGAAGCTTTGCCTCCGGCGGTTGTTGCACACGCAACATTATCGGGGGCCGCGCTCAGAAGGCGTAACGGATCCGTAGCCAGGGCGCGTGGGCGGCGACCAGCGCACGGAGCCGGGTCACCGCCTGGGCCTTGACGTCCGCCCGGTAGCGCACGTTGAGCGCGCCGTTCTCCGAGCGCTTGGGCCGCTGGATCTCCGGCCGCCACAGCACCTCCTCGGCGCGGGGATGCCAGCCCAGGTTGACCTCGTGCAGCCCCTGGTTGTGCGTCAGCATGATCACCTCGGCGGCGGCCTGCCGCTTGACCCGGTCGGGCAGGACGTCGTCGAGCTGCCGCAGCAACTCGGCCCAGGCCTCCTCCCAGCCCGGCCGCAGCACGACGGGGGAGAGGTTGAAGTGCACTTCGTAACCGGCCGCCACGAAGTCGCCGGCCGCGGCGATGCGCTCGGCGACGGGCGAGGTGCGCACGTCCAGCAGCCGGGAGTCGTCAGGCGGCATCAGGGAGAAGCGGACCCGGGTCCGGCCGCGCGGGTCGAGGGCGAGCAGGTCGGGATTGACGAACTTCGTCGCGAAGGAGGCCTTGGCCGTCGGCCACTGACGGAAGGCGTGCACCAGGTCCGCGGTGTTGTCGCAGATCAGGGCATCCACCGAGCAGTCGCCGTTCTCACCGATGTCGTAGACCCAGGCCTCGGCGTCGCACTGGTTCGGCTCGCGCTTGGGCCCCTGGCGGGCGATGTGCCGGCCGAGGTGGGCGACGATCCGGTCGATGTTGGTGAAGACGGTGACGGGGTTGGCGTACCCCTTGCGGCGCGGCACGTAGCAGTAGGCGCAGGCCATGGCGCAGCCGTTGGAGGCGCCCGGCGCAATCCAGTCCGCGGAACGGCCGTTGGGCCGGGTGGCCGGCGTCTTCCGTTCGCCCAGGACGAGCGTCTCGCCCTTCACACGCACCCAGCGCTCGACGTTGCCCTCGTTGCCGTGCAGCCCCGGGATGCCCCAGTGGGAGTCCACCTCGACCAGCCGGGCCTCCGGGAACCGGGCGAGGACCTGCCGGCCGCGCGGGGAGGCGGCCGCCGCGGGCTCGGCGTGGATCTCCCGCACCGGCAGCAGCCTGCGGGCGGCCGCGGAGTCCCGGAAGAGCGGTCCGGCGGCGGGCGGCGGACCGGGCGTCAGGGCGTCCAGGCCGAACAGCGTGCCGGAGCCGTCGTCCGGCGCGGTGGACGGGTCGTGCATGAGGGCTCCGGGGCGTGGTGCGGGAGGGACCGGGCGGTTTCGCCGGGGTCCGGTCCTCCACTGTACGAAGCGCGCGGTGCCCTCCGCCGTGTCACGCGGCCCGTCGGGGGCATACGCGAGACACGGCGCCGCTCCGGTGCCGCCGATCCGAAGGGGTGTACACCGTGCTCGCCATCATCGCGGCGGTTCTGTTCCTCATCGCCTGGCTGATCAACGCGGCGGAGGTCTCGACCAACGACGTCTTCACCGCCACCAACGTCATGCTCGTCGGACTCGCCCTGCTGGCCCTGCACGTCGCCGGGATCGGCAGCGGCTGGGCGCCGCGCGGGCGCCGCCGCTGAGCCGACCCGCACCCTCGTCACCCGTCAGGGGATGCGCGCCACGCCCGCGTAGATACCGCTCTCCTCGGGCGCGGGCGGCTCCAGGCCCTCGCCGTACCACTCGGTGGCCGTGACCAGGCCGGGCGGCACCAGCTCCAGGCCGTCGAAGAATCGCGCGACCTCCGCCCGGGTGCGGAAGCCGAGACGGATGCCGCCCTTGGCGTACTGGGCGATCACCTGCTCCGCCAGCTCGGGGAAGAGGTCGAGCGCGGCGTGCGAGAGGACCAGGTGGCTGCCCGCGGGGAGGGTCTCGACCAGACCCCGGACGATTCCGTGGGCGTCCTGGTCGTCGGGGACGAAGTGCATCAGGGCGATCAGCGACAGTGCGATCGGCCGGTCGAAGTCCAGGATCCCGCGGGCGTGCCGCACGATCTCCTCGGGCTCGCGGACATCGGCCTGGATGTAGTCCGTGGCCCCCTCGGGGCTGCTGACCAGCAGGGCCTCCGCGTGCCGCAGCACGATCGGGTCGTTGTCGGCGTAGACGACCCGGGCCGTCGGCACCGTCCGCTGGACGATCTGGTGCAGGTTCGGCTCGGTCGGGATGCCCGTGCCGATGTCCAGGAACTGGTCGATGCCCCGCGCGGCGAGGTGCGCCACCGCGCGGTTCATGAACGCGCGGTTCTGCCGCGCGGCGTCCCGCGCCTCGGGCGGCAGGGTCTCGCCCACCGCCTCGTCGACCGGATAGTTGTCCTTGCCGCCCAGCAGCCAGTCGTAGACCCGCGCGGGGTGGGCCCGGCCGGTGTCGATGTGGGGAGGCTGGGTGTGGTCCGTGGTCATGGCAGGCTCCGTGGTCCGGGAGGGTGACGCTCCGCCGCAGTTCTGGATCATCGTACTGCGGGGTCGCGGTGCCATGTGACGGACGGGCGGCGGAAGTTGCCGGTCATCCCGGGCATCCCGGGCCCCCGGTCACCCGTCCCCACCCGGGCCCAGGGTGCGGGGCGGACGGTAGCTCCACTCGCGGTCGGCGTCGGTGATCTCGCGCAGCACCCGCGCCGGAGTACCGGCGACGACCGTCATCGGCGGCACGTGTGCCGTCACCACACTGCCCGCGCCGACCACCGATCCCCGGCCGACGGTCACCCCCGGCATGATCAGCGCGCCGGCCCCGATCCACACGTCGTCCTCGATGCGCACCGGCGCCGAGAACTGGGTGCCGTCCCTGCGCAGGTCCGGATGGACCGGGTGCCCGGTGGTGCTGACGGTCACGTGCGGGGCGAACATCACCCGGTCGCCGACGAAGACCTCGACGTCGTCGACGAGGGTGAGGCCGAAGTTGGCGTACACGTCGTCGCCCAGGTGCACCCGGCTGCCGTAGGCCACGTGCAGCGGCGGCTCGATCCACACCCCCGTGCCGAGCGAGGCGAGCATCTTCTCCAGGAGCGCCCGGCGGCCCTCCTCGTCGCGCGCGCCGGTCCGGTTGTAGGCGTCGGCCAGCTCCTTGCCGCGCAGCCGCTCCTCCGCCAGGGCCTGAAGACCCGGGGCGCCGTCCGAGTACAGCTCACGGGCCGCCATCCTGCGGCGGACCTCGCGCTCACGGGGGTCGGTGGTCATGCGGTCTCCTCGCATCCGTACGGGGTGGGCCGACGGCCCCGTCCGCAGCGTCGGTGAGCGTGCGGCCGGGACCGCCGGCAACCGGGGAAGGGCTCAGCCGGCGGACACGTCCGTCAGCGTCCAGCGCTGGTTGGCACCGGAGTTGGGCGGCCAGGTCGTGACGGCCGCACCGTCGTGGGTCGCCTGGCCGCCCACTTCGAGCAGGCGCCCGGTGGCCGCGTTGACCAGGGTCCAGGTGCCGTCGCCGGTGCTGGAGGCGAGCCACTCGGCGGCCCGGTCCCGTCTGCCCGTGCGGGGCTCGGCCACCGGGACGTCGTCGCGCACGGCGAGGCGGGTGCCGGCCTCGGGCCGGGTGAAGACGTAGCGGTCGCGGGCGCCGCTGTCGTGGCGCACCGCGCTCAGCCGCCACTGCCGGGCGCCCGCGTCGGCCCCGTCGCCCAGGACCAGGTTCGTGCCGTCCGCGGCCACGGTGACGGCCTTGCCGCTCTGCACGCCGGTCAGCGTGTAGGTGTGCCCCTTGCGCAGCCCGGCGGCGTCCTTCGCGACCCCCGAGACACCCTCGATCGCGAAGGAGGTGACGGACTGGGCGGGCACGGTGAAGGTGGCCGTGCGGTCGCTCACCCTGATCGGTGACTGCTTCTCCAGCTTGCCGTCGGCGCTGGTCACGACCGGGGTCACGGTGGCCCGTCGGCTCACGTCGCGGAACCTGGACAGGTCGAGGGTGACCGTGCGGGCCTCGGTGGTGCGGTTGACGTGGACGAGCGAGGCGCCCTTGCCGTCGCGGGTGACCGCGGCGGCGCTGGAGGTGTCGTCCGTCTGGATCAGCCGGTCGCCGGGCTTGATGAAATGGGTGAAGTTGCGGGCGGTGTCGAACTTGGTGTTGGTCCGGATCGGGCAGGTCTCCAGGGTGTCCTGGGCCGTGCAGTCGAACGGGAGCTGGATGCTGCCCCAGTTGCCGCCCTTCGCGGACTCGCCGCCCGGCTTCATGTTGTCGTAGTCCTCGACGGGCTGCCAGAACACCCAGGCGCGGGGCTCCAGTTCCCGCAGGTCGTCGACGATCTGCTGGGCGAGGCCGAGGCCGGGCCGCATGTCCTCGAAGTCCTGGCCGTCGCCCCAGTCGCCGCCCACCTCGCTCATCCACAGGGGCTTGTCCGCGGCCTTGGCGAGGTCCCGCACGGTGGTGCGCTGCCCGGTGCCGTAGGTGTGGACGTTCATCTGCCCGACGAGGGCGCGGTCGGCGTCGGAGTAGGCGCTCCAGTTCTTGGCGAAGGTCCCCGGGTTGGTCTCGTCCATCGCCGAGACGTCCGCCTTGACCTTCGCCTTCTTCAGCGCGGGCGCGAGGGCCTGGAGCACCTTGCGCTGCAGCTCGGGACCCATGTGGGCCCCTTCCTGCCGGCCGCCGACGGGCTCGCCGTCCGCGCCCAGCTGGGTACCCCAGTAAGGAGTGTTGGGCTCGTTGAACGGGTCGACGGTGTCGACCTTGATGCCCTCGGCCTTCTCCAGCCGCCTGGTCGCCCCGGCCACGTAGGCGGCGAAGTCGTCGACCGACTCGGACTTGAGCTGGTCGGCGGAGGAGTCGAAGCCGCCGGAGACGTAACCGCTGACGGTCATGAACCAGGGCGGGGAGTTGCTGAACGTCTCCCAGTGGTCGATGTCGTCCTTGATGCGCTCCACCCACCAGCGCTGGGTGGCGTCGGCGTCCTCGTTCCAGTCGGCCGGGTCGTCGGCGCTCCACCAGTCGGTGTCCTCGCGCGTGGTGCCCGCGGGCGCCTGCCACCAGCCCTCGACCGCCCCGCCGGCCCGCAGGTAGTCCTCGACGTCCGGCGCGTTGCCGCCGCCGATGTTGTAGCGGGCGATGTTCAGTCCGAGGCCGTCGTCGCCGAACAGCAGGCGGGCCAGCTTCTCGCGGATCTCGGGCGGGTAGTCGCCGGTGGCGTTGGCGAACCAGACCAGGCTGGTGCCCCAGCCCTCGAACTTCTCCTGCTGGTACGAGGGGTCCGGCCGCACCGTGACGGAGGCGGGGGCGGCGGCCGGTTCGGCCTGCGCGGGGACGGCGAGCAGGGCGGCCCCGGTGGTCAGTGCGGTCAGGACCGCGGCGCCGAGGAGGCGTCTGTCGCGGGTACGGCGTGCCATCGTGTGCTCCCAACGGAAAGGTGTGGTCGCTGCGGTGGCCCCGGCCGCCCGGTTCGGGGCAGCGGGGGATGGCCCCGGAGCGGGCCGTGCCCGCTCCGGGGAGCATGGGGTGGTACGGGGAGGGTGCCTAGGGGGTGTCGTTTGGATTTTGCCGACCCGAGCAAGGCACCGTCGCCCGGAGCCGGCCTGATCCGAACAACACCCCCTAGGAGGTGGGCGTGCGCAGGACGGCGACCCCGCGGCCCGCCAGGACGACGGCGCCCTCGTCGCCGGTGTCGCCCACCAGGACCTCTCCGGTGAGCCCGGGGACGGTCACGGCCTCGTCGGTCCGGTTGACCAGGAACAGGAACCGTCCCCCGGCGCCCCGGCGCACGGTGGCCTCCACCCGTCCCCGCACCGAGGCGGGCAGCTCACTCGTCACCCCGGCCGGCTCCAGCAGCCTCGGCAGCAGCGCGGCGAGCCCCTCGGCACCGAGCCGGGTGGAGACGTAGGCGGCCGAGCCGCCGCCCGCCGGACGCCGGGTGACGGCGGGGCGGCCCGCATGGGAGCCGGTGCGGTAGTGCGCCAGGACCTCGGTCTCCGGCGCGGTCACGGTGATCCGGTCGGTCCACAGGTCCCCGCTGCCCGAGCCGTCCAGCTCCACGCTCTGCCCGGCGGGCAGCGGGCCGAACTCCTCGACGCGGATGCCGAGCAGGTCCCGCAGCGCGCCCGGGTAGCCGCCGAGCCAGACGTGGTCGTTCTCGTCGACGACGCCCGAGAAGTACGTGGTGACCAGGTGCCCGCCCTGCTCGGCGTAGCGCGTGAGGTCCTTGGCCAGCTCGGCCGGGACCAGGTGCAGCACCGGCGCGATCAGCACCCGGTGACGGCTCAGGTCGGCGCCGGTGGTGACGACGTCGGCGCGGACGCCCAGGGAGAGCAGCGCCGAGTACCAGTCGAGCGCCTCCTGGTGGTAGTCGAGCAGCGAGGTCGGGTGCGAGTCCTGCTCGCTGGCCCACCGGGACTCCCAGTCGAAGAGGATGCCGACCTCGGCGGGCTCCCGCTCGCTCCCGGCGACGGGTGCGAGCGCCTTCAGGGTGTCGCCGAGCGCGGTGACCGCGCGGAACAGGTCGCTGTCCGCACCGGCGTGCGGGACCATCGCCGAGTGGTACTTCTCGGCACCGGCCGCCGACTGGCGCCACTGGAAGAAGCACACCGCGTCGGCGCCGTGCGCCACGTGCGTCAGCGAGTCCCGGGCCATCTCGCCCGGCTGCTTGGCGAGGTTGACCGGCTGCCAGTTCACCGCGCTGGTGGAGTGCTCCATCAGGAACCACGGGCGGCCGCCCGCGATGCCGCTGGTGAGGTTCGCCGAGAAGGACAGCTCGTCGCGGGCCTGCGGGTGCGGGACGACGTAGTGGTCGTTGGCGACGAAGTCGACCTCGCCCGCCCAGTCCGCGTAGTTCATGCCCTTGGTGCCGGGCATCACCATGAAGTTGGTGGTGACCGGGACGTCCGGGGTCAGCTCCCGCAGCAGGTCCCGCTCCGCGCGCAGGTGGTCCTTGAGCGCGTCCGAGGAGAAGCGCTTGAAATCCAGCTGCTGGGTCGGGTTCGGATGCGAGGCGGCGAGCCGGGGCGGCAGGATCTCCGCCCAGTCGCCGTAGCGCTGCGACCAGAACGCCGTGCCCCAGGCGTGGTTGAGGGCGTCCGTGGTGCCGTACCGCGCGCGCAGCCACTCCCGGAAGGCGCGGGCGGCGTCGTCGGAGTAGTCGTAGACGTTGTGGCAGCCCAGCTCGTTGTTGACGTGCCAGGCGACGAGCGCCGGGTGGTCGGCGTAGCGGGTGGCCAGCTTCCGGACCAGGCGCAGGGCGTGCTCGCGGAAGACGGGCGAGGTCGGGCGCCAGTGCTGACGCGCTCCCGGCCACAGCGTCTCGCCCCGGTCGGTGACCGGGAGGATCTCGGGGTGCGCGGTGGTCAGCCACGGGGGAGGGGACGCGGTGGCGGTCGCCAGGTCGACGCCGACGCCGTGCTCGTGCAGCAGGTCCATCACCTCGTCGAGCCAGGCGAAGTCCCAGGCGTCCGGGCCCGGCTGGATGCGGGCCCAGGAGAAGATGCCGAGCGACACGATGTTGACCCCGGCCTCCCGCATCAGCCGTACGTCCTCCTCCCACACCTCCCGGGGCCACTGCTCGGGGTTGTAGTCGGCGCCGTAGGCGAGACGCGGGGCGGGCGCACCGTCCGCCCCGCGGTGCAGGCGGGAGTGGAGGGTGGAGATCATGGCGGTCCTTCCGGTGGGGGCGTGCGCTACTTCTCGACGGTGAAGCCCTGCTCCTCGCCGTACTTGACCGAGGCCTCCTGCCAGGACTTGAGGCCCTCGGCGAGCGTGGTACCGGAGACGTAGGCCTTGCCGACGGTGTCGTTGAAGACCGAGTTCGCGTAGACCTGGTAGGGCAGGTACGACCAGTCGTCGGGGACCTCGGCGGCCGACTCGGCGAAGATCTTGTTGGCCTTCTGGCCGCCGAAGTACGGGAACGCGGTGTCCTGGAACTTGGTGGACTGCAGATCCGCGGTGGTCGCCGGGAAGGCGCCGTTCTTCAGCCGGGTCTGTACGCCGTCACCGGCGTTCGCGTACTCGACGAAGGCGTACGCCAGTGCCTCGTTCTTGCCGAGTTCCGGGAGCGCGAGCGCGCTGCCGCCGTTCTCCGCGCTGACCTTGCCGCCCGCGGTCCACTGCGGCATCGGGGCGACCCGCCAGTCACCGGAGGCCGCCTTCGCGCCGGACTCCAGGTTGGCGGGCATCCAGGCGCCGGTCGCCAGCGTCGCGATGCTGCCGTCGCCGAGGCCCTTGTACCACTCGTCGGTCCAGGCGGGGACGGAGGCGAGCAGCTTCTCGTCGATGAGCTGCTGCCAGGTGTCGGTGAACGTCTTGGCGCCCTGGTCGGTGAAGTCGATCTTCACCTTGGTGCCGTCGACCGTGTAGGGGCGCGAACCGGCCTGCCAGAGCATGCTGGTGGCGAACCCGGCGTCGCCGTTGTCGGCCGTGATGTACGCCTTCGGGTCGGCCTTGTGCAGGTCGCGGGCGGCGTCCAGGTACTCGGCCCAGGTGGTGGGGACCTTGATGTCGTACTTGTCGAAGACCTTCTTGTTGTAGAACAGCGCCATCGGACCGGAGTCCATCGGCAGCGCGTAGACGCCGTCCGAACCGGCCTTCACCCCGTTCCACGGACCGGGGGAGAACTGGGCGGAGAGCTTGTCGGCGCCGAAGGACTTGAGGTCGGTGAGCTGCTTGGTCAGGGCGTACTGGCCCATGGCGTAGTACTCGATCTGCGCGACGTCGGGGACGCCCTTCTTCGCGGAGATGGCGTTCTGAAGCGCCGTGTACTGGTCCTTGTTGGTGCCGGCGTTGACGAGGTCGACCTTGACGCCGGGGTGTTCCTTCTCGAAGTCGGTGGCCACCTGCTTGAGCGTGGGCTCCCACGCCCACACCGTGATGGTGCCGCCCTCCTTGAGGGCCGCCTGTATGTCCGCCTCGGAGACGGCCTTCTGGCTCGATCCCCCGTCGTCGGAGTCGCCGCAGGCGGTCGCTCCCAGGGCGAGGGCGCAGACGAGGACCGTGCCGCGCAGGAGGCGGCGCGAGTGCTTGGTCAGGTGTGTGGGCATGGGCGTGCTTCCACTTCTTCGTGGCCGGAACCGGCACCGTTGAGGGTTGGCGAGGTTGGTGGTCGGGGGTCGGGCGGGGCTGGGGACGGGCGAGGGACGGGCGAGGGACGGAGGGAGGGCTACTCCTTGACGCTTCCGGCGGCGAGACCGGACTGCCAGTACTTCTGGAGCAGCAGGAACGCGGCGATCAGCGGCAGGATGGTGATGAGTGACCCGGTGACGACGAGGTTGAAGACGGCCTCGCCGCCCGCGGTCGCGGCCTGCTGGTTCCAGCTGTTGAGCCCCAGGGTCAGCGGGTACCAGTCGGGGTCCTTGAGCATGACCAGCGGCAGGAAGTAGTTGTTCCAGGTGGCGACCATGGTGAACAGCAGGACGGTGACGATGCCGGGCGCCAGCAGCGGCAGGGCGACCCGGAAGAAGGTGCGCACCTCGCCCGCCCCGTCGATGCGGGCGGCCTCCATCAGCTCGGTCGGGATGGCCTCGGTCGCGAACACCCACATCAGATAGAGGCCGAACGGCGAGATCAGGGACGGGATGATCACCGCCCAGGGGGTGTTGGTGAGGCCCATCTTGCTGAACATCAGGAAGGTCGGCACCGCCAGCGCCGTGCCCGGCACGGCCACCGCGCCGATGACGACGGCGAAGACGGACCGCCGGCCGGGGAAGTCGAACTTGGCGAGCGCGTAACCGCCGAGCACGGCGAGGAAGGTGGCGCCGCCCGCGCCGAGCCCCACGTACAGCAGGGTGTTGAGCAGCCAGCGGGTGAAGACACCGTCGTTGTACGTGAACGTCTCGGTGATGTTGTCCCACAGCGCGAAGTCGCCGTCGAACCAGAGACCGGCGGAACGGGACAGCCCCTCCTGCGTCTTGGTGGCGCTGACGGCCAGCCAGACCAGCGGAACCAGGCTGTACAGCAGGACGAGCGAGGTGAGCACGGTCAGCAGCACGCTGCGCCGGGGCCGGTCGGCGGAGTGCCGGCGCCGGGGCGTACGCAGCCGCGGGGCGGAGCCGGAGGTACCGGACGGCGTGGGCGCGGAACGGTCCGAGGCGGTGGCGACGGGGCTGGTCATCGCTGCTTCACACTCCCTTGCGCATGCCGCGCAGCTGCACGGCGTAGGCGATGACCATGGTGATCAGCCCCATGACGATGGCGACCGTCGCGGAGTAGTTGTGCTGCTGACCGTTGAAGGACAGCGCGTAGGTGTAGTAGTTCGGCGTGTAGTCGGTGGTGATGGCGTTGCGCGCCAGGGGCTGCAGGATGCTGGGCTCGTTGAAGAGCTGGAAGCTGCCGATGATCGAGAAGATCGTGGCGATCACCAGGGCCCCGCGGATGGCCGGGAGTTTGATGGCGGTGATCACGCGGATCTGCCCGGCGCCGTCGATCTGGGCCGCCTCGTACAGCGAGTGCGGCACGACGCGCAGCGCCGAGTAGAAGATCAGCATGTTGTAGCCGACGAACTCCCAGGTCACGATGTTGCCGATGGAGGCAAGGACCAGGTCGGGGGAGAGCGGGTCGGGCAGCGAGACGCCCAGCGCGCCGTTGATGTCACCGACCAGGCCGAAGCGGGTGCCGTACATGAAGCCCCACATCAGGGTGGCCACCACGGCGGGCACGGCGTACGGCAGGAAGATGGAGATGCGGAAGAAGTCCCGGCCGTAGAGGCGGCCGCTGTCCAGCGCGAGGGCCACGAGCAGCGCGATGCCGAGCATGATCGGCACCTGTACGGCGAGGAAGAGCGAGACCCGGCCGAGCGAGGCCCAGAACCGGTCGTCCTTCAGCGCCTCGGCGTAGTTGTCCAGGCCGACGAAGGTGGTCCCGCCGATCAGCTGGTCGCGGAAGAGACTGAGGTAGACCGAGTACGCGATGGGCGCGAGGAACACCAGGGCGAAGACGGCCACGAAGGGGCCGAGGAACCCCCAGCCCGTCCAGGAGCGGCGGTCCCGCCTCACCGGGGGCGGGGCCGGCCGCGGCTCGGCGGCGGCCGGCGGTTGCAGCGTCGTCATGTCGTTCCTCGCTCGTCCACGTCCTGGAGCTTCGCCTGATGTTTACGTAAACATGGCGCACCGCGAAAGAGCGACGAGCTGCTATGTTTACGTAAACATCTGATGGCGGCATGTCTACACTGCCCCGATGACGACGGTCAAGGGTCCTCGCGCACCGGGACCCGACAGCGACAGAGAGGCGGCTGACGGCGAGTGAGCACGGCTGAGGAAGTCCCGACGAGCGCACCCGCGCCTCCCCGGCGCGGCCGGGACCGCACGGCCTCCATGGCGGACGTGGCCCGGCTGGCCGGAGTCTCCTCGCAGACCGTCTCCCGCGTCTCCAACGGCTACGCGGGCGTGACCGAGGAGACCCGGCAGCAGGTGCTGGCGGCCATGAAGGAGCTGGGCTACCGGCCCAACAGCGCGGCCCGGGCCCTCAAGCGCGGCGAGTTCCGCACCATCGGAGTCATCACCTTCACGCTGGCCACCACCGGCAACGTGCGCACCCTGGAGGCCATCGCGACCTCCGCGGCGAGCGAGGGGTACGCGGTGACGCTGCTGCCGGTCGCCGTCCCCACCCAGGACGAGGTGCGCGGCGCGTTCTCGCGGCTGGAGGAGCTGGCCGTCGACGCGGTCATCGTCATCATGGAGGTCCACCTGCTGGACGCGGCCTCCCTCAAACTGCCGCCGCACGTCCAGGTCGTCGTGGTCGACTCCGACGCCGGCGACACCTACACCGTCGTCGACACCGACCAGGCCGGCGGCAGCCGCGCCGCCGTGCGCCACCTGCTGGACCTCGGGCACGACACGGTGTGGCACCTGGGCGGCCCCGAGGGCTCCTTCGCCGCCCAGCGCCGCACCGACGCCTGGCGGCGCACGCTCACCGAGGCCGGCCGCACCCCGCCGCCGCTCGTGAGGGGCGACTGGTCGGCGGAGTCCGGCTACCGGGCCGGCCTGGAACTCGCCGCCCGCGAGGAGTGCACCGCCGTCTTCGCGGCCAACGACCAGATGGCCCTCGGCCTGCTGCGCGCCCTGCACGAACGCGGCCGGCGGGTGCCCGAGGACGTCAGCGTCATCGGCTTCGACGACATCGCCGAGGCGGGCTCCTTCCTGCCCCCGCTGACCACCGTCCACCAGGACTTCGCCGAGGTCGGGCGGCTGTGCGTGCGGGCCGTGCTGCGCAAGATGCGCGCGGCGGGTCCGGAACAGGGCACGACGCTGGTGCCGACCCGGCTGGTGACCCGGGCGAGCACGGCGCCGCCGCCCGGGTAGAGGGGCGGGGCGCGGGAGCGGACGAAGGGGACGGACGGCCGGTTTGGGAGCGGCCGGGAGGGTAACCCCACAAGCCGACCGTCGTCACCCCACGTCCGGGAGAGCTCCATGACCCAAGTCGCCGACTATGTGCTCCAGCGTCTGTCCGAGTGGGGCGTCCAGCGGGTGTACGGCTATCCGGGCGACGGCATCAACGGTCTGCTCGGCGCCTTCGACCGGGCCGACGGCGACCCGGAGTTCATCCAGGCCAGGCACGAGGAGATGGCCGCGTTCATGGCCTGCGGCCACGCCAAGTTCACCGGCGAGGTGGGCTGTTGCATCGCCACGTCGGGACCGGGCGCCGTGCACCTCCTCAACGGCCTGTACGACGCGAAACTCGACCACCAGCCCGTGGTGGCGGTGGTGGGCCAGCAGAAGCGGCTGTCGCTCGGCACCCACTACCAGCAGGAGATCGCCCTCGACCAGCTCTTCGCGGACGTGTCCGAGTACTGCCAGATGGTCGTGCACCCGGGCCAGGCCCGGCACGTCATCGACCGGGCCTTCAAGACCGCGCTCACCACACGCGGGGTCGCGACCATCATCATCCCGGGCGACATCCAGGAGGAGGAGGCCCAGCCCTCCCCGCCCAGGGAGCACGGGTCCGTCTTCTCCAGTGTGGGCTGGAGCAGGCCGCGGGTGCTGCCCGACCTCGACGAGCTGCGCAGGGCCGCCGACGTGCTCAACGCGGGCAACAAGGTCGCCATGCTCGTCGGCCAGGGCGCGGCCAACGCGGAGGACGAGGTGAAGGAGGTCGCCGAACTGCTCGGCGCCGGAGTCGCCAAGGCCCTGCTCGGCCGCCAGGTCCTGCCCGACGACCTGCCCTACGTCACCGGTCCCATCGGCCTGCTGGGCAGCAAGGCCAGCGACAACATGATCCAGGGCTGCGACACCCTGCTCATGGTCGGCAGCAGCTTCCCGTACTCGGAGTGGCTGCCCGAGGAGGGGCAGGCCCGGGGCGTCGAGATCGACATCGACGGACGCATGATCGGCATCCGCTACCCCATGGACGCCCACCTCGTCGGCGACTCCAGGGAGACCCTGCGCGCCCTGATCCCGATGCTCCAGCGCAAGGAGGACCGCGGCTGGCGGGAGAAGATCGAGAAGGACGTCCGGGAGTGGCACGACCTGTGCGACCGCTGGGCGGGCGAGCACTTCGGCAAGACCATCAACCCCCAGGCCGTCGCCGCCGAACTCTCCCCGCGGCTGCCGGACGACGTCATCCTGACGGCCGACTCCGGCTCGGGCACCAACTGGTGGGCGCGCCACCTCCTGCTGCGCGACGGCATGCAGGCCTCGCTCTCCGGCACCCTGGCCACGATGGGCCCGGGGACGCCGTACGCCATCGCGGCGCGGTTCGCGTACCCCGAGCGTCCGGTGATCGCCTTCATCGGGGACGGCGCCTTCCAGATGAACGGCATGAACGAGATGATCACCGTCAAGCGCTATCTGGACCGCCTGTCCGGGTCGGCGCCGCTCATCTTCTGCGTGTTCAACAACCAGGACCTCAACCAGGTCACCTGGGAGCAGCGCGCCATGGCCGGAGACCCCAAGTACCCGGGCTCCCAGGTCATTCCCGACGTCCCCTACGCCGCCTACGCCGAGCTCCTCGGCCTCAAGGGCATCGTCTGTTCCGACCCCAAGAAGGTCGGCTCCGCCTGGGACGAGGCGCTCGCCGCCGACCGGCCCGTGGTCCTGGAGTTCAAGGTCGACGCGGAGATCGCGCCGATCCCGCCGCACATCATGAAGGACCAGGGCAAGAAGGCCATCAAGGCGGCGCTGCACGACCCCGAGCTGACCGGGATCGCCACCAAGGGCGTACGCCAGAAGCTCACCGAGTACGCCGAGCACCTCCCCGGCCGGGGCAAGAAGTGAGCGGCATCCGTCACCGGGGGACGAACGGCACCGAGGTCGTCGTCGTCACCGGCGCGACCGGCGGTGTCGGCCGGGCCACCGCCCGCGCCTTCGGCGCCCGCGGGGCCGCGGTGGCCCTGCTCGCGCGGGGCGAGTACGCCCTCCAGCGGGCGGCCGAGGAGGTCGAGGAGGCAGGCGGGCGCGCGCTGCCCCTGGTCGTGGACGTCGCCGACGCGGAGGCCGTGGACGCGGCGGCCACGCGTGTCGAGGAAGCACTCGGCCCGATCGACGTATGGGTGAACGCCGCGTTCTCGACCGTCTTCGCGCCCGTGGCGGAGATCCGTCCCGAGGAGCTGAGGCGGGCCACCGAGGTCACCTACTTCGGCTTCGTGCACGGCACCCAGGCCGCCCTGCGGCGCATGACGCCGCGCGACCGCGGCACCATCGTCCAGGTCGGCTCGGCCCTGGCCGAACGCAGCGTCCCGCTCCAGGCGGTCTACTGCGGGGCCAAGCACGCCATCCAGGGGTTCACCGAGTCACTGCGCTGCGAGCTGCTGCACGACCGCAGCGGGGTGCGGGTGACCATGGTCCAGATGCCCGGGCTCAACACGCCCCAGTTCAGCTGGGTCCTCACCCGGCTGCCCCGCCATCCGCGCCCGGTGGCCCCCGTCTACCAGCCCGAGGTCGCCGCCCGGGCCGTGCTGCACGCCGCCGACCACCCCGAGCGGCGCATGTACTGGGTGGGTGGCTCCACCGTCGCCACCCTGCTGGGCCAGAAGCTCGCCCCGGGGCTCCTCGACCGCTATCTGGCGCGCACCGGCTACGACGGGCAGCAGACCGACCGGGCCGTCGACCCGTCGCGGCCGGTCAACCTCTGGAAGCCGCCGGACGACACCGCGCCGGACGACTACGGCGCCCACGGCATCTTCGACGACGAGGCGCATGCGCGCAGTGTCCAGTTCTGGATCTCCCGCAACCGCCGGCCGCTGGCCCTGGCCACGGCCGTGACGGGGGCGGTCGCCGCCACCCTGGCCGGGAGCCTGCGCCGACGCGCGGGCTGACGGTCAGTCCGGCGGTCTCCGGTCGATGTTCCGCGCCCACCAGTGGTGCTCGCAGAACCAGTGCCCGACCATCGCGCCGCCGAAGACGACGAACCCGACCCCGATCAGCCAGGACTCCACCACCAGCACGATGCCGACCGCGCCGTAACTGAACGCGTTGTCGAGGATCAGCGGCGTGAAGAAGAGGTACGAGAAGCCGCGCAGGCCGATCAGCCCCACCATCGTGGCGAACGCCCCCGGCAACAGGTCGCGCCAGCGGACCTGGCCGCCCAGCAGGAAGTGCTGGCCCCACCAGAAGAACAGCATGCCGCTGGCGGTCGACAGGGCGATCCGCGCCGTACCGTGCAGCGCGGTCCGCGTCTGCACCTCCTGGTAGAGGTAGGCGGTCAGCATGATCACCCAGGTCATCTGGCGCCAGATGCGGTGCCACGGGCCGGAGGGCAGTTCCCAGATGCGCTCGTAGCCGTTCTGGACGCTCGCCGCGAAGGACACGCCGAACACGCCGAGCAGGATTCCGCCCCACAGGCTCGTCGTGCCGACGACCTTGGTCGGCGGACTGATGATGTCGGTCAGCACCTTCGCCGACCGCCCGGACAGCCCCATGCCGTCGGCCAGCCACGAGGCGAAGCCCCCGCGCCCCAGCGGGTCGGCCGCCGCCACCACGATCAGCAGCGGTGCCAGCGTGACCAGGGCGAGGGTGGCGAAGCCCATGGCCCTGTGCATCAGCTCCAGGTCCCGGCCGCGCCGGACCAGGGCGGACGCGGCCAGCCAGTCCCACACACGGTGGAACGGCCGCCACAACCGGTTCACGGGTGCTCCTCGGGCGTCCTTTCGATGGCTCGCGACGGGAGACTGAGTGACCCGGCCCGCGCCCGGACAAACGTCGGTTGACCCGGACGGCCCGCATGGACCGGACGGCGCGGGGAACCGGGCCCCGGTACGCGAAGGCGAGGAGTGCGCGATGACGTCGCTGGCCGGCCCGGACACACCGGCACTGGACGAGTGCGTGGTCGACGCGGTCGACGTGCACGCCTTCGAGGTCCCCACCGACGGCCCCGAGGGCCGCGAGCAGGACGGCACCCTGGAGTGGGACGCCACGACCCTGGTGCTGGTGCGCGTGCACGCCGGCGGCCGCACCGGCCTCGGTTACACCTACGGGGACGTCTCGGTGGCGTCCTTCGTGCACTCCGTGCTCGCGCCCGTCGTCAAGGGCCGGCCGGTCTCCTCGCCGCCCGCGCTGTGGGAGCGGATGGGGGCGCGGATGCGCAACGCGGGCCGCCCCGGAGCCGGGGCGATGGCCCTGTCCGCCGTCGACGTGGCGCTGTGGGACCTCAAGGCACGGCTGCTGGGGCTGCCGCTGGTCCACCTCCTGCCGGCCCACCACGACCGGGTGCCCGTCTACGGCAGCGGCGGCTTCACCAACTACCCCCTGGACCGCCTCACCGACCAGCTCGCGGGCTGGGTCGGGCAGGGCATCGGGCGCGTGAAGCTGAAGACCTCGCGGGACCCGGAGGCCGACCCGCGGCGCCTGAGAGCCGTACGCCGGGCGGTCGGCGACGGGCCCGAGCTGTTCACCGACGCCAACGGGGCGCTCGGCCGCAAGGACGCCCTGTACTGGGCGCACCGCTTCCACGAGGAGTGGGACGTGCGCTGGTTCGAGGAGCCGGTCGCATCCGCCGACCTGGAGGGGCTGCGGATGCTGCGCGAGCGGGGCCCGGCGAGGCTGGAGATCACCGCGGGGGAGTACGCCTTCACCGCGCAGGACTTCGCCAACCTGACCGAGGGGCCGGCCGTCGACTGCCTCCAGGCCGACGTCACCCGGTGCGGCGGCATCACCGCAGTGCTGGAGGTCGCGGGGCTGTCCGCCGTCCGGCACCTGGACCTGTCCGCGCACTGCGCGCCCGCGGTGTCCGCCCACGCCTTCTGCGCCGTGCGGCGGCTGCGGCACCTGGAGTACTTCCACGACCACGTGCGCGTCGAGCGGCTGCTGTTCGACGGCCCCCCGTCGCCCGAGGGCGGGGCGCTGCGCCCCGACACCTCGCGGCCGGGCCTCGGCCTGGAGGTGAGGTGGGCCGACGCGGAGCCCTACCGGGTGTACGGGGTCCGGCCGCCGCGCTGATCCGGGCCCTCAGGGGTCGCTGCGCTCCTGCGCCTCCCGCATGCGCTCGTTGTGCCAGACGACGGCCGCCCGGATCTGGGGCTCCTGGAGGCCCGTCCGGCAGCCGAGCTGGTCCATGGAGAGGGCCGGCGGACCGGTGGTCAGGGCCCGGGTCAGCTTGGCCGCCCACAGCTCCTCGTCCACGAAGGGCCGGTGCGCGTACCCGTCCTTGATCACGTCGAAGTGGTCGTCCGAGCACGCGGTGATGAGCCGCAGCCCGTCGAACCACTCGTTGGTGGCGTGCGCCGCGGAGGAGTCCGGCACGTAGCCCGTCACGGACTCGTCCTCGGGGAAGACCCTGGCGCACAGGTCGCACAGCTCCATGGGGACCGGCTTGGCGGCCCGGCGGTCCTTCCTGCCCTTGCGCTTCCACATGGCGACTCCCGGGGATCGGTGTCCGGAATGCCGGAGTTACCCGCGGGGCGGGATGCAAACGCCCCGCGGGTGGGGGACCGGGCCGCGGCCGGGCGGGGTCAGGCAAGCCTGACCGGCAGTTCGAACAGGTCGTTCTGCGTGACCACCGGCTTGTTGCGCAGTTCCGCGGCCGGGACCGCCAGGTCCAGGTGCGGGAAGCGGGCGTACAGGGCCGGGAGCGCCACGCCCGCCTCCATCCGGGACAGGGCCGCACCGGGGCACACGTGCGGGCCGTGGCCGAAGGAGATGTGCCGGTTCCCGGACGTGCGGGTGATGTCGAACCGGTCCGCCGACGGACCGTGCGCCCGCTCGTCGCGGCCCAGCGCGCCGTACGAGACGATGAGCGCGTCCCCGGCGGGTATGACCCGGTCGCCGACCGGGACGTCCTCGGTCGCGAACCGGATCAGGACGTGCGAGGTCGGTGTCGAGAAGCGCAGGGTCTCCTCGATCACCGCGGACCACTCCTCCTTGCCGGAGAGCACCAGGTCCCGCTGCTCGGGATGGGCGGACAGGTTGACGACGGCGTTGACGATCAGCGAGATCGTCGTCTCGTGCCCGGCGGCCACCATCAGCTGGAGAGTGGAGACGATCTCCGCGTCGGTGAGGCGGTCGCCGTCCTCGGACGCCTGGATCAGCGCACTCGTCAGGTCGTCCCCGGGGTTCGCGCGCTTCGCGGCGACGGTGTCGGCCATGATCGAGGCCAGCTCGGTGAGGGTCGCCACCACCTCCTCGGGCGGGGTCTGCGTCGAGAAGAACTTCTCGAACAGCACCTTCAGGCGCGGCAGCCGCGCCTCCTCGATGCCCATCAGGTCGGCGATGACGTACATCGGCAGCGGGTAGGCGAAGGCCGCCTTGAGATCCACGACGCCGCCGTCCGCGGGCAGCTCGTCGAGCAGCCGGTCGGTCAGCTCGGTGATCCGCCCCCGCATGTGCTCCACCCGGCGCACCGTGAGCGCCTGCGCCACCAGGGTGCGCAGCCGGCGGTGCTCGGCGCCGTCCACCGTGAGCATCGAGCGGCCCGGGTTGGCCAGCCCGATCAGCGGCCAGTCGGCGGGGATCTCGCCGCGCCGCCAGGCGCCCCACACGTTGATGTCCTTCACCAGCCGCGGGTCCGT
This sequence comes from Streptomyces sp. NPDC111628, assembly GCF_055635195.1. Classification (NCBI taxonomy): domain Bacteria; kingdom Bacillati; phylum Actinomycetota; class Actinomycetes; order Kitasatosporales; family Streptomycetaceae; genus Streptomyces; species Streptomyces sp. NPDC111628. The sequence goes on from NZ_JBVKBZ010000002.1 coordinate 1,138,815, forward strand.
GAGCAGGGCCTTGGCCTCCGCGTGGTGCGTGACCGCCCACACGGGCACGCCGCCCGGCAGCTCCACGGCGGCGAGCGGTCCGGCCGCGCGCAGCCGGGCGCTCTCGCCGTCCAGGTCGGTGACGAACGGGTCCAGCGGGATCCGGGCTTCTTCGGTGCCGGTCGTCATGCTGACGTGCCTCCCAGGGCAGTGGTCGGGGTGAACCGCACGGGCAACTCGGTCAGCCCCCGCAGCCAGGGCGAGGGGCGACGGGTGAGGGACCCGGCGGGCACCGCCAGGTCGATGTCCGGCAGCCGGTCGAGCACGACCTCGATGCCGGTGCGCGCGATCACCTCGGCGACCTCCTGCGCGGGGAACGGGCAGCGGTGCTCGCCGTGGCCGAAGGAGAAGTGCGCGTTGTTGCCGCCGGTGAGCGCGGAGCCGTCGGTGCGGACCTGCGGGTCGGAGTTGGCGCCCTGCAGCCCGAGCAGCACCAGGTCGCCGGCCCGGATGCGGCGCCCGCCGAGCTGGGTGTCCCGGGCGGCCCAGCGGCCGGCCACGTTCTGCGTGGGCGTGTCCTCCCACAGCACCTCGTTCATGGCCTCGGCGACGCTGTTGCGGCCACCGAAGAGGGAGGCGGCGAAGCGGTCGTCGGTCAGCATCAGGCGCAGCGAGTTGCCGATCCAGTCCGCCGTCGGCTGGTGGCCCGCGGCCATCATCACCATCAGGTCCTGGGCGACCTCCTCCTCGGTGAAGCCGCTCTCGTCGGCCAGCATCCGGGAGGCGACGTCGTCGGCGGGCGCCGCCTTCCGCTCGGCCAGCAGCCGCGCCATCGAGGTGGCGAGGTGCGTCTGGCCCGCCAGGGCCCGCTCCCGGCCGTCGATCATGTCGTTGAGCGCGGTGACCAGTGCCGGACCCTGCTCGTCGGGGAACCCGTACAGGCGGGCCAGGACCCGGACCGGCAGCAGCATCGCGTAGTCGCCGACGAGATCGGCCTCGCCCTTCGCGCACAGCCGGTCGACGAGTTCGTCGGCGAACCGCTCGGCGTGGCCGCGCAGCAGGTGCGGGTCGACGGCCTCCAGCGCGTCGCTGATCATGGCGGCGCGCTCGCGGTGCCGCTCGCCGACCGTGTACAGGATCGACGGCTGCCTGCGGCCGATCATCGGCAGCAGCGGCCAGTCGTCCGGGATGTTCTCCCACTGGTTCCACAGGTCCGAGTCCCGGCTGAACAGCACCGGGTCGCCGGTCACCTGGTGCAGCTCGCGGTACCCGAGCACCAGCCAGGCCGGTACGTCGCCGTCCAGCACGACCGGCGTGACGGCACCGTGCTCGCGCCGCATCTGCCGGTACAGCAGGGCGGGATCGGTCTGGAAGCGGGGGCCGCCGAGCGGTACGGCGCCCGGGACGTCGTGGGCGTCGGTACTCACAGGAACTCCTGTCGGGGCCGGGCGGCGGGACCGGCGTAGTGGGCCTGGAGATGCTCGACCAGCGTGATCAGCACCCGCTTGCTGGACTCCCGGGACCTGGCGTCGCAGGAGACCAGCGGCACCCGCGGATCCAGGTCGAGGGCCTCGCGGACCGCCTCGGGCGGATGCTCCGGGCCGCCGAAGTCGTTGCAGGCCACGATGAACGGCGTGCCGTGGTGCTCCAGGCGGTCGATCGCGTACCAGGAGTCGTCGATGCGCCGGGTGTCCACGAGGACCACCGCGCCGAGCGTGCCCGAGAACAGCCGGTCCCACAGGAACCAGAACCGCTCCTGGCCGGGCGCGCCGAACAGGTACAGCACGTTGCGCGCGTCGAGGCTGATGCGGCCGAAGTCGAAGGCGACGGTCGTCGCGGACTTGCCGCGCACCTCGCTGATGTCGTCGACCGCCTCGCCGGCCTGCGTCATCGTCTCCTCGGTGTTGAGGGGACGTATCTCGCTGACCGAACGGACCATGGTCGTCTTGCCGACACCGAAGCCGCCCACGACCACGATCTTCAGACCGTTGTCGGCGGCCGCGCCCAGCGGGGTGCGCGCCGGGGCGCTCGCCGGGGTACGGGCGTCAGAGATTGCGGAGTCCAACGAGCACCTGCTCCAGGATGTCGGGATCGGGGACGGCTGCCGTGTACGGGTGGCGTGCGCTCACCCGGCCTGCGGCGTGCAGGTCGGCGAGCAGGATCTTGGTGATGCTCACCGGGAGCCGCAGTTCGGCGGCGATCTCCACGACGGCCGTGGGGGCCTCGGTCAGCCTCAGGATCGCCGTGTGCTCCGACTGCATGCCGGGCATCGGCGCGCACTCGGCGACCACGAGGGTGACCAGGTCGAAGGGGTTGTCGGGGCCCGAGCTGCTGCGTCCCTGGGTGACGGTGTACAGCCGGTCGGGGGCGTCGTCCCTGCCGGGGCGGCTCATGAGGTGCGCGGCTGCGCGGTGAGGTGCTCGCCGAGCTGTTCGATGAGTTCGCTCATGTGGTGTCCGACGAGCCCCGCGTCCGCGTCCTCGGAGGTGACCACGGCGAGGTGCGCGCCCTCACCGGCCTCCACGATGAACAGGATCCCCCCGTAGAACTCGGTCATCGCCGAACGCACCCCGCCGCTGCCGTCGCCGAACTCCACGGAGGCACCGTGGGACAGCGACTGGATGCCGGCGGCGATGGCGGCCAGTTGGTCGGCCTGGTCGACGGAGAGTTCCGGGGTGCGGCACAGCTTGAGTCCGTCACGGGAGAGGACGAGCGCGTGCCGCGCGCCCGGCGTGCGCTCCAGGAGGCCCTCGATGAGCCAGGTGAGCTTCTCGTCGGCGGTGGTCGAGCCGGTCATGGAGTGGTGTCGCCTTCCGGGTGCGCGGATGAGGGGGACGGGAGGTCGGGGGCCGTCGCGGCCGGTTCGGCGGCGGCGCCGGTGGTGGTGGTCCGAACGGCCTGGCGGAAGCTGCTGAAGCGGGCCGCGCGGGCCTTCGCGTCGCCGGCGGACGGCGTGGCGCGCGGCTCGGCGGCCCGGGTGGCGGCGCGGGCGCGTTCGGCGGCGGCGAGGGTACGGCCACGACGGCGCTTGGGCAGGTCCGCGGCGGACCGGTCCAGCTCCCCGTCCTGCTCCTGTCGGTCCTGCTCCCGCGGGTCCTGGTCCGGGTCCGAGTCCTGGTCGTGGTCCGCGAGATCGTGGACGGGCGGCGGCTCGGGGGCCACGTCGGCCGGGGCGGGCTCGGCCGCGGGCGGGGCGGGGGTGTGTCGCAGGTCGTCCCGGACCGCCGGAGGTGTCGCCGCCGCCGGGGCCGCCCCCGGCGCGGCGGGGACGGCGGGGCCGCTCAGGATGTCCTGGGGGACGAGCATCAGTACGCCCGTACCTCCGCGCGCGGACGGCCGGAAGGACACCTTCAGCCCGTACTTGGCCGACAGCCGCCCCACCACGGCCAGCCCCAGCCGGGTGCCGGTCAGGCCGCCGAGCCCCGCCGTCTCACCGGCCACCGCCTGCTGGGCCCGGCGCAGTTGCACCTCGCCCATCACCAGCCCGCTGTCCTCCACGGACACGATGACACCGGCCGGCACCTCCTCGACGTACACATGGATCTCCGCCGTCGGCGGGGAGAAGTTCGCGGCGTTGTCCAGGAGTTCGGCCAGGGCGTGCATGACGCCCTCGGCGGCGTGCCCGGCGACCGCGGTGTCGCTGCTGGAGTGCACGCGCACGCGCTGGTAGCCGGCGATCCGGCCCATGGCGCCGCGCAGGATGGACTCCATGCCGATCGGACGCGCCCAACGGCGGCCGGAGCGGGCGCCCGTGAGGACGGCGACGGAGTCGGCGAGCCGGCCTGCCTGCGCGGTGCGGTGGTCGAGATGGAGCAGATCGGCGAGGACGGCCTCGTCGCTGTGCCGCTCCTCCATGGCACGCAGGTCGGCGAGCATGCCGGTGGCCAGCGCCTGCATCCGGCCGGCCGCGTTGGCGGTCGCGGAGACGGCGGCGGCCCGCTCGCCGGTGGCCTGCTTGAGGCGCTCGCCCAGCCGCGCCGTCTCCCCGGTGAGCCGTGCCACCTCCCGGTCCCGCTGCTCGGCGAGCCGCTCCCGCTCGCGCGAGAACTCGGCCACCAGGGCGTCCCGTTCACGTTCGGCCGTGGCCGCGGCCCGGGTCCGTCCGGCATCCGCCTCCGTCCGGGCGGCCGTCAGCAGCCGGCGGGTGGCCCGTTCCGCGCGGACCGCGTGCACGGCCGCCGTCAGTGCCGCGCAGAGCAGGATCGCCGCGGCACCGGCGCCGAGTCCGAGCGGAAGGCGTACCGAGGAGGGCGCTGCGGCGACGGCCCCGCCGACGACGAGTGCCGACACGACGGCGCACGGCAGGGCCACTGCTGCGAGGGCGCGGGGAGTGGGGCGGTCGCCGGGGCGGGCGGGCGCGGTCATCAATCGGGTCCTCGCCTGGCCGCCGGGGCGGCCCTCGTGTCGTCCAACGGGGCGCGTGCGAGCCGAGGGCTGTCACGCGGCACTCAACTGACGATCACTATACGAGGGTTCGTGATCCGAAAGAGCGGAAACTCGTTCATCTTTTGTCCGTTGGCTCAGGGCAGACCGCCCCGTTCGCAGACCTGTGCCGCCACGTCGCGCAGTTTGACGTTGCGGTCCTGCGAGTACCGGCGCAGCGTGGTGAAGGCCTGGTCCTCGGTGAGGTGGTGTCTGCCCATGAGGATGCCCATGGCCTCCCCGATGGTGTGCCGGGTGCCGATCGCCTCCTGCAACTGGGCGTGCGTCCGGGCGCTGGAGAAGGCGACCGCCGCGTGCGAGGCCAGCAGCCAGCCGGCCGTCTCGTCGGCCTCGCTGAACGCGCCGGGCCGGTAGGAGTACATGTTCAGCGCGCCGAGGTCCTCGTCCTCGGTGAACAGCAGGAAACCCATCATGCTGCCGAGGTTCAGCTTGCGTGCCTCGGGGACGTACCTGGGCCAGCGCCGTGCCTCGTCGGTGAAGTCGGCGATCCGGAACTGGCGTTCCCCCGTGGAGCTGCGAGCGGCGTCGAAGCAGGGGCCCTCTCCGACGCGCCCCTGCAGTTCGTCGCTGTCGATCACCACCTGTTCGGTGGGGGCCAGTGACTGCACCTTGGTGCCCCGCAGGATGAGGATGCCGGCGGCGTCGCAGTCCTCCACCAGTTCCGTGGCCGAGGCGGTGATCCGTTCCAGTGTGTCGTGCAGCGATTCCTGGGCCAGCAGATCGCGGGCCAGCGAGGCCATCTGCTGCGCGAAGCCGCGCCAGTCGTCCATGCCGTCTCCTCCCTCGCTCTTGTGACGAGTGCCCCGCGGTGGCCGGAAGCAACAGGGCGGAGGCTGCCGCGGTCCATCTTGTTTCGTACTACATCTAAATGCATAATGCGCTTATGGACACGTCATCGGAGGGCCCGGACGACCTGATCATCGCCGTGGAGCAGATGATCCGCTACGTGCGGCAGAGCGCCCGGACCGGCGGTCTGAGCACCGCGGCCTCCTCGACGCTGGCCAGGCTGAGCCGCGAGGGCCCCCAGCGGCTGACCGAACTGGCCAGGGCCGAGGGCGTCTCCCAGCCGAACATGACCCAGCTCGTCACGCGCCTGGAACGCGCGGGCCTGGCCCGGCGCACCGCCGACGCGAGCGACGGCCGCGGCGTGCTCGTGGCGGTGACGTCCGCCGGCCTCGAGGTCCTGGACCGGCGCCGCGCCGAGCGTGCCGTGGCCCTCCGGCAGCTCATGGAGGACATGACCGGGCCGGAACAGCAGGCCACCACCACCGCGCTCCTGGCCCTCGCCCGGGTCATCCGCAACCGTCAGGACACCTCGGAGGAAGACCGCGCATGAGTGCACCACGTGGAAAGGCCGCCAGTCCCTTCCGGCAGCCGAAGGCCGTCTGGGCGGTCGCCTTCGCCTGCGTCATCTCGTTCATGGGCATCGGCCTGGTCGACCCGATCCTGCCGGCGCTGGCCGAGAGCCTGGACGCCACCCCCAGCCAGGTCTCCCTGCTGTTCAGCAGCTACCTGATCGTCACCGCCGTCGCCATGCTCTTCGTCGGCTGGGTCTCCAGCCGCATCGGCGCCAAGCGCACCCTGGTCACCGGCCTCGCCGTCATCGTCGTCTTCGCCGCCCTGGCGGGCGCCACCGGATCCATCAACGGCATCGTCGGCTTCCGGGCCGGCTGGGGACTGGGCAACGCCCTGTTCATCGCCACCTCCCTCGCGGTCATCGTGGCCTCGGCCAGCGGCGGCTTCAGCGGCGCGATCATCCTCTACGAGACCGCCCTGGGGCTCGGCATCGCCGTCGGCCCCCTGCTCGGCGGCGAACTGGGCGGCATCAGCTGGCGCGGCCCCTTCTTCGGCGTCGCGGCCCTGATGGCCGTCGCCCTGATCGCCACCCTCGCCTTCGTCCCCGACCTGCCCAGGCCCAAGAAGGTCACCTCACCGCTGGCCCCGCTGAAGGCCCTGCGCCACCGCGGCCTGCTCACCATGGGCATCATGGCCCTGCTGTACAACTGGGGCTTCTTCACCATGCTCGGCTACGCGCCGTACCCGATGGAGCTGGACGCCCACGAGCTCGGCCTGGTCTTCACCGGCTGGGGCCTGCTGGTCGCTGCCTTCAGCGTCTTCTTCGCCCCTCGTCTACAGGCCCGCTACGGCACCGCGCCCGTCCTCTACGCCAACCTGCTCGGCCTCGCCGTCGTCATGGCCGTCATAGCCGCCGGCGTCACCGACCCCACCACCGTGATCGTCGCGGTCGTCGTCAGCGGCGCCTTCACAACACCCTCACCACGCAGGCCGTCATGCTCGTCTCGCCGGTGGAGCGCCCCGTGGCCTCCTCCGCGTACGGCTTCCTGCGCTTCATCGGCGGCGGGCTGGCCCCCTACGTCGCCGGAAAGCTCGCCGACGCCACCGACCTGAGCGTCCCCTTCTACCTCGGCGCCGCCACCTTCCTCCTCGCCGTCCCCGTCCTGGCCAGCGGCCACCGGCTGCTGCGCCGGGCCGAGACGGACACCGGCGAGGGCGAGCCCCTGACCCCGGCGCTCACCCCCGTCGGGGCGCCGGCGGCGAGCGACGTGTCCCCCGTGGTCGTGGCCGTCGGAGCCCACCGCGAGGCGGCCGCCGTCGTGGACGCCGCGGCCCGCCTCGCCCGTGACACCGCGAGCCCGCTCGAAGTCGTCCACGTACGGCGGACCGCCGTCGTCGAGGAACAGGCCGCCGACACCGAGACCGACGACCAGGCGAGGGCCGCCGTCACCGCGCATCTCGACCGGCTCGGCGGCATGGGGGTGGCCGCCACCGGCCAGATCCTCACCGGCGTCGGCGACCATGCCGCCGCGGGCCGCGCCCTGGCCCGGCACGCCGCCGAGGTGGGGGCCCGCACGGTCGCGGTCGGCCGCTCCCCGCGCGGCCCGCTGGTCCAGTTCGCCGACGGCAGCTTCACCAGCGCCCTCACCCACGCGGCCACCTGCACCGTCGTACTCGTCGACCCGGACGCGGACCCGCGCCCCCTGACGGCGCGGTCCCTCACGGAACTGCGCGCCGAGACACGGTGAGCGGCCTTCGGTTCAGGACGCCCGCTCCAGGTCGGTGCTGCGGGTGAGGCCCTCGTTGGCGTCGATCTCCTGCCGCAGCCGTTCCAGGCGGATGCGGGCACCGGCCAGCGCGTCCGAACCGAGCAGGAGCCGCAGCGGCGGAGTCGCGGCGTCCACGGCGGTGGCGATCGCGGCGGCGGCGCGGACGGGATCGCCCGGCTGGCGGCCGGAGACCGAGAGGGTGGCGGCCCGGCGCCTGCCCGCGGTCTGCTCGTAGTCCTCAAGCCGCGTCGGCGACTGCCGCATCGACGTCCCGGCCCACTGCGTGCGCAGGCCCCCGGGCTCGACGATGGTGACCGCGATGCCGAGCGGCGCGACTTCCGCGGCCAGCGACTCGGACAGTCCCTCGAGGGCGAACTTGGTCGCGTGGTAGTGGCCCGTCGCCGCGAAGGCCGCGAGACCGCCGAAGGACGAGATGTTCACGATCCGCCCCGAGCGGCGCTCCCGCATGCCGGGCAGCACGGCCTTCAGGACGGTGACCACGCCGTGCACGTTGGTGTCGTACAGGGCGCGCACCGCGGCGTCCTCACCTTCCTCGACGGCGGCGAGGTAGCCGTATCCGGCGTTGTTGACCAGGACGTCGATGCGTCCGAACTCCTGCTCGGCCTTCTCGACGGCGGCGGTGACCGAGGCGGCGTCGGTGACGTCCAGCCGGAGGGCGAGCGCGCGGTCGCCGTAGGCCTCCACGAGGGCGGCGACGCCCGCCGTGTCACGGGCGGTGACGGCGACCCGGTCGCCGCGCTCCAGGGCGTGCCGGGCAAGGGCACGCCCCAGGCCGCCCGAGCATCCGGTGATCAGCCAGACCGGCGTCCCACCGGACGTGCCGGAGGTGGGGGCGGGGTCGGCGTCCAGTGCGGTGGTTCGATTCTTCATGCCCCCATTGCAGCCGGACGCGGGGCGGTGGTGCCACACCTCCTCGAGGGTGGCCCCCGGAGGGTCTGCCGGCGGCGTCGCCGCAGGTGGTCGGGCACCGGTACAGTCGGCCCGATGTCCCGTGACGACCACACCGACGGCAATCCGATCGGTTCCTTCCTGCGCAGCCGCCGGGAACGGATCGACCCCGCCTCCGCAGGCGTCGTCGACAACACGCGGCGGCGGGTGAAGGGCCTGCGCCGCGAGGAGTTGGCGCTGCTCGCCGGGGTGAGCCCCTCCTACTACAGCCGTATCGAGCAGGGCCGTGACCGGCATCCCTCCCGCGAAATCCTCCAGGCGCTGGCCGACGTGCTGCGCCTGGACGACACCGAGCGGACCTACCTCTGGTCCCTGGTCGCGCCGTCCCTCGCAGCCGCCGACGACAGGGCGACGGCCCCGGCCGACACCGTCCGGGCGGGGGTGCGGGTCCTGCTGGAGCGCTGGTCCGACCTGCCCGCCTTCGTCGTCGGTCCCCGCCGTGACGTCCTGGCCGCCACCGCACTCGCGCACCGCGTCAACCCGGCGTGGAGCCCGGGACACAACCTCGTCGAGTTCACCTTCCTCGACCCGCGGGCCCGGCAGGTCTACCCGGACTGGGAGGAGATCGGCCTCCAGGCGGTCGCGGGGCTGCGCACCACCGCGGCCGCCAGGCCCGCGGAGCTCGCCGGGTTCGTGGCGGCCCTGCGCGGGCGCAGCGAGGCGTTCCGGGCCCTGTGGGACTCCCACGACGTGTACGACCGCGTGACGGGCCGCAAGCGCCTCGCGGTCGACGGTGTCGGGATCCTCTCTCTCGACTTCGAGACGTTCGCACTCGCCGGCCCCGAAGGGCACGTGCTGTACGTGTACTTCCCGCGGCCGGGCAGTGCGGACGACACGGCGCTGCGGTCCCTGGCGCGCGCGGAGACCGCCGGCCCGCCGGCGTCGCCCGGGAACTGATCAGGCGTCGCCGCCGAGGGACCGCCTCAGCCGGTCGGCGGCCTCCGGCGGCTGGATGCGCATGCCGGGGCGCCGACGGTGCACGGTCAGGTACGTCACCCCGTCCGGCCCGGCGAGGACGGCCCGGGTCGAGCCGTGCGGCAGCCAGGTCAGGACGCCCGCGCGCAGGGGATGTTCGCCGTCGGTGGAGTCGAGGCGGGCCGCACCCTCGAGGACGAGGAGCAGGACGTCGAGGTCGGGCTCGGTGTGGGTGTCCACCCGGCCGCCGGCGGGGAGGCGGACCACGTTGGCGTCGAGCTGCCGGCCGGGTTCCGCCAGCTTCCACAGGGCGCCGGCCGGCACGTCGCCGCCCGGGGACAGGAGCTCCGCCGTGTCGCACAGCACCCGGGGGAGGGGAGGGCCCGCAGGACCCGGGGAGCCGCCGTCTTCCGCTGCCATCAGGTGCCGCCGTTCCGTGTGCCCAACCGTGCCCGTACGCCGCCCCGTTGGGCGGTCCGTGCCGGGGCGGCCGGTCCAGTGACGCACCGCACAGGCTCAGTACCCCGGGTAAAGGCGAATCTAGCATGCGCATTTGATAGCGTCCTGGTGTGCGGTTGACGAAGTTCACCGACCTGGCGCTGCGTTCGGTCATGCGCCTGGCGGTCGTGAGAGACGGTGACGAACCACTGGCCACCCGAGAGGTGGCCGAGGTCGTCGGGGTGCCGTACACGCACGCGGCGAAGGCCATCACCCGCCTGCAGCACCTGGGTGTGGTGGAGGCGCGACGCGGTCGCGGCGGCGGACTGACGCTGACCGGCCTGGGCCGGCGTGCCTCCGTGGGCTGGCTGGTGCGCGAACTCGAAGGCGAGGCCGAGGTGGTCGACTGCGAGGGCGACAACCCCTGCCCGCTGCGCGGGGCCTGCCGGCTGCGCCGTGCGCTGCGCGACGCCCAGGAGGCGTTCTACGCCGCGCTCGACCCGCTGACCGTGACCGACCTGGTGGCCTCACCGACCGGCCCGGTTCTGCTCGGCCTGACGGACCGCCCCTCGGGGTGACGGGCGGCGGTCCCGGAAGGCCGTCGAGCTGTGACCCAAAACACGAATATCATCTACCAATTAAGGAGTCGCTGTGCTCTCCGAACAGTCCGTTCCCGTGGTCCGAGCCACTCTTCCCGCCGTCGGAGCGGCCATCGGTGACATCGCCGACCTGTTCTACCGCAAGCTCTTCGACGCCCACCCGGAGCTGCTGCGGGACCTGTTCAACCGGGGAAACCAGGCCAACGGCGAGCAGCAGCGGGCCCTGGCGGGCTCGGTCGCCGCGTTTGCCGGCCTGCTGCTGGAGAACCCGGACGAACGCGCCGACGTGATGCTCTCCCGCATATCGCACAAGCACGCCTCGCTCGGCATCACCCCCGACCAGTACACGATCGTCCACCGGCACCTCATGGCCGCCGTCGTCGACGTGCTCGGCGACGCCGTCACCCCCGAGGTCGCCCGGGCCTGGGACGAGGTCTACTGGCTGATGGCCAACGCGCTCATCGCCCTGGAGGCCCGCCTCTACGCCGAGAAGGGCGTCGCGGAGGGAGACGTCTGGCGCCCCATGGAGATCGTCGACCGGGTCGAGGAGAGCGCCGACGCGGTCTCGCTCGTCCTGGGGTCGGCCGACGGCCGTCCCGTCGTGCCGTTCCAGCCCGGCCAGTACGTCAGCGTCCAGGTCGAACTCGCCGACGGCGCCCGGCAGATCCGCCAGTACAGCCTGTCCGCCGCGCCCGGCCGGTCCGACTGGCGCATCACCGTCAAGCGCGTCCGGGACGACGGCCGGCCGGACGGCGAGGTCTCCTCCTGGCTGTACGCGAACGCCCGCAAGGGCGACCTGCTCAACGTGTCGCTGCCGGCCGGGGACCTGGCCCTGGCGGAGCACGACGGCCCGCTGCTGCTGGCCTCCGCCGGTATCGGCGTCACACCGATGCTGTCGATGCTCGACCACCTGGCCGCCGCCGGCGCCACCCGCCCGGTGACCGTCGTGCACGCCGACCGCACCCCCGACCACCACGCCCACCGGCAGGAGCAGCTCGACCTGATACGCGCGCTGCCCGACGCCCGGCTCCACCTCTGGTACGAGGAGCCCGGCGACCGGGCGCCGGGGGCGTCCACCGGCCGTGCCGACCTGACCGGCCTCGACCTGCCCGCGGACCTCACGGTCTACCTGTGCGGCCCGGTGCCCTTCATGCGCGCGGTCCGCGGCGACCTGCTGCGCCGCGGGGTGCCCGCCGAGGCCATCCACTACGAGGTCTTCGGCCCCGACCTCTGGCTCGGACAGCGGTAGCGGCGGTGGCGGCCGCCGATGCCCGGGGCGGAACTCCGGTACGGGCGTTAGGCCGCGGCGGTGAACGCGGTGCTGATCGCGGTGTCGACGCGGGCGTGCACCACCAGGCGCGGCCCCGAGGAGTCGGCGTTGGCCTCGAGCAGCCGCCGGACGGGCGCGCTGTGGGTCACGACGGACATCAGGACACCGAGCCGCCCGCACCACTGATGGGCCCGCAGCACCGCGCTGACCGCGGCGTGGCCGCCCGCCCGCTCGGTCAGGACGATGACGACGGGGGTCGGCTGATGGGCGTCGACCAGGTTGGTGATGTGCGTGGTCAGCGTGGCCCGCCCGGCGATACCCGGGTCCTGGTCCACCGTGATGACCAGGACCCCATGCTCCAGGGTGTGGGACAGCATCGCGGCCTCCGATCCGTCGCCTGGTGGCGAAGTTGTGTTCAGTGAAGGTGCCCGGACCCGGGTCCGCAACGCGCCCCGCGACGGACCGGCCGGCCGGCCGCCGGGACACCGGCCCCGAGTACGATCGTCCGGTCCGCCCCCGACCTGCGCCGATCACCGCTGGGAGCCCGCTCCGTGCCCGCCCTCCTGCCGCCGCCCCGCACCGGGGCCGACCGCCTGCTGGACCCGGAAGACCTGACCCGGGTGGAGGACGGCGAACGGCTGCACGCCCTGCTGTGGCGCCCGGGGCCGGGCTGGCGGATGGTCAGCAGCGCCGTGCTGGGCGGCGGGACGGGGGAGCGCGCGTGGGTGCTCAACGCCCAGGTCGCCCACGGCTACCGGCGCACCGACCCCGCACGGCACCTGGCCGGCCTGGCCCGTGCCGCCGGGGCCCGCGGGCCGGGCGTGGGCCTGATGACGGCCGCCGACGTGTCTGCCCACGGCCGGGCGCGGGACGGCGGGGCCGAGGCCGTGGCGACCGCCGGCATCTCGGTGCGCGGCTGGGCGGCCGCGCCGGAGGAGGGCGCCACCGGGGCCGTGCCGCCCGGAACGATCAACATCGTCGCCGCGCTGCCGGTCGCACTGAGCGACGCCGCCCTGGTCAACGCGGTGATGACGGCGACCGAGGCCAAGGTCCAGGCGCTGCTCGACGCCGGTCTCGACTGCTCCGGCACCCCCACCGACGCGGTGTGCGTCGCCGCCCGGGCCCCGGGCGGCGACGCCGGGGTGCACGCCTTCGCGGGACCCCGTTCCGAGTGGGGCGCCCGGCTGGCCCGGGCCGTCCACCGGGCGGTACACGCCGCGCTCCCCGCCGCCGGGCACCCCTGAGCGGGGCGCCCCCGGGCACACGCGTGTGTGGGCGGCCCGCCGGGCCGCCCACACGGTGTCCGCCAAGAACGTCAGCGCTGGGAGGCCTTCTCCAGCGCCTTGTCGAGGGCGGCCTGGAAGCCGCTCGCCCACAGCTGGTTCACCCGGCTGCGCTCGGTGGAGTTCGGGTAGGGGTTGGTGCAGGACGGGCCGGGGCCGCCGCCCGACATCAGCTCGCTGCACGGCCCGGAGTAGTGGTCGGGCAGACCGAGCACGTGCCCGGTCTCGTGGGCGGTCACGCGGGTCGAGTCGTACTGCTGGTTCTGGCGGTAGTCGAGGAAGATGTAGCCGCTGCCGTGCCCGTCCGTGGAGGCGTACGAGCCGCGCGAGTCGTTGCCCTCGTAGTACGCGAAGTCGGCGCCGGAACTCGACTCCGTGAGCCGCACGTTGGACACCGAGCTGTTCCAGATCTGGGCGGAGCGGGATATCTGGGAACGGAAGCTCGGCGCGTTGGTGGCGCTGTAGTAGACGGTGACGGCCGCGGCGGCGGACGGGTTGGCGGCGCGCTTCTCGGCGACGGACTTGACGACCGCCTCGAAGAACGCGCGGTTGGCGGCCGCGTCCTCGCCCGAGCCGGCCGAGGGCTGGTAGCCGAGCTGGGCGGCTCTGACCGGCTCCTGGGGCGCCGCGGCCGCAGCGGCGGGGCCGGTGCCGAGCACGGCGGCCGTCAGGCCGAGACCGACCGCGGTGGACAGCAGGGGCAGGGTGATACGCATCGATGACTCCTTGAGTGGGGGAGTGGGGAGAAGTCGTCATCGGTGAGTGTGGGGCGCCCATGAGCCCGCTGTGATGATGGCAACAGGTGATAGGGCCGGGCTATCACCCACCGCCCGGCCACTCGTTGCGGCTTTGACCAGAGTGCAGAACTCGCCCTGATCCGCCGCCTTTTGTTCACCTGGCGCAACCTACTGTTCCGCCTTACGCTCCCTGCATGGAGCTCGAGGTGAGGCACCTACGCGCACTGTGCGCCATCGCCGACGCCGGCAGCCTGCACCGGGCGGCACGCCAACTGGGTGTCGCGCAGCCCACGTTGAGCACCCAGTTGGCCCGCATCGAACAGACCCTGGGCGGACCGCTGTTCACCCGGGAGCGCACCGGCTGCCGCCCCACCCCGCTCGGCCGCACCGTGCTCGGCCGGGCCCGTCCGCTGCTGGCCGACATGAGCACCCTGGTCCGCGAGGCCCGCGCCGCCGCGGCCGGCGGCGACAGCAGGCTGCGGGTCGGCTCCACCGCCAGCCGCGCCCTGGCCGGCTGGCTGCGCCGGCTCAGACGGCCGGGCCTGGAACCGACCCTGCAGATGGACGTCTCCGCCAACGCGCTGCTGCGCCGGGTGACCGACGGGCAGCTGGACGTCGCCTTCGTGCACGAGGTCGAGGGCTGTGCGCTGCACATCCCCGAGGGCCTGCGGCTGCGCGTCCTGGTTGAGCGCGAACCGCAGTTCGTCATGCTGCCCGCCGACCACCCCGCGGCCGTCCGGCCCGTCGTCCGCCTCGCCGACCTCGCCGACGACCGGTGGATGGTCGACCCCACCGTCGACGGCGAATGGGACGGCGTGCACCGCATGCTGCGCGCCGTCGGCCTCAACCCCCGGGTGCTGCACGGCGATTACCACACGGCCGCCTCCCTGGTCGCCACCGGCGAGGTCGTCACGGTCTGCCAGCCCAGCTCCCAGTCCCGCCCCGACATGGCGGTGCGTCGCCTGTACGGCGACCCCCTCGGCGTACGCCTGCTGCTGGCCGCCCGTACCCGCGCCGAGCTGGAGGCCGTCTTCCCCGCCCTGGAGGACGCGTACTGGGAGGTCGCCCGCCAGTCCACCGCCTACCGGGAGTGGCTGGAAGGGGGCGGGATCCGGACGCTGCCCCGATGTCCGGTGACCGCGGCGGGAGGCGGTCGGGTGGAGTTCGTACGGGCCCGCTGAAGCCAATAGGGTGATTTTCATACCGGGCCGGTGTGTCTGCGTGACGGAGCGGTTACGGACAGCATCATGAGCTCTGCACGACGACTTCCCCCCTTGCGTTCGCTGGCCGTGGTCGGTGCCCTGGGCGCCTCCGCCCTGCTGCTGACGGCCTGCACGAACGCCGATACGACCCGTTCCAGCGTCGCGGAGGCGGCTCAGACCGAGTCCCCCTCCCCGACCGGCACCGATACCCAGTCCCCGTCCCCCACCGGCTCTCCCTCGATGAACGAGGACCAGACCGAGCGCAAGGACCTCGTCTCCGCGACGAAGGTCACCTGGGACAAGGCCGCCGACACCGCCGTGAAGGAGGTTCCCGAGGGCAAGCTCGTGGACCTCGAACTCAAGCGCGTGGAGGCCGACGCCACCGCGTCGCCGTCCGGCTCGCCGACCGGATCGGCGAGCCCCAGCATGCCGAACCCCGCTCCGAGCGAGGGCGCCCCGGAGTGGGAGGCCAAGGTCGCCCAGTCCGACGGCACCCTGCACCGCATCGACATCGACGCGGTGAGCGGCAAGGTCTTCCGCACCATGGTCGACCCGGACCAGGACCCCGACGACAAGACCCAGGTCACCGAGTGGCTGGACAAGGCCAAGCAGACCCCGGAGCAGGCGGTCAAGGCGGCCACCGCCAAGGCCAAGGGCACCGTCACCCACGTCGAACTCGGCGACAACGACGACCAGCAGGTCGTCTGGGGCGTCGACGTGGTCGACAAGAGCAACTGGAACAAGACCACCGTCGACGTCGACGCGGCGAACGGCAAGGTGCTGAGCCAGAAGGTCGACAAGGACTGATACACAGGCCCCCGGACACCGACGGGAGCAGCGGGCCGAGCGGCCCACTGCTCCCGTTCCTCATGTCGTGTCCTCAGGACGTCACCCGGCCGGCGCGGCCGGCGCGGCGGGCGACCCGGCCCCGGCCGGCTCGTCCCCGCCGCCGCGCGGCAGCGTCAGCACGGCCAGGAAGCCGAGGACCGCCACCGCGGCGAAGAAGTAGAAGCCCCACGGGTGCCCCACCCCCGACGCGACCAGCGCGCCGGTGATCGACGGGCCGACGATCGAGCCGATCCGGCCGATCCCGGACGCGGAGCCGAGCGCGGTGCTGCGCACGGACGCCGGGTAGTAGTGCGTCACATAGGCGTAGACCAGCACCATGGCCGAGAAGACGAACACACCGGTGAAGAAGACCACCACGTTGAGCAGCAGGTCGCTCTCCATCTTGATGCTCAGGCACCCCAGCATGAGCACCGAGACGGCGAACCAGACCATGGTGGTCCCCTTGATGCCCCGCCGGTCGGCGACGTACCCGCCGAGGACCAGGCCGACGACGCCGCCGATGTTGAGCACCAGGAGCTGGGTCACGGCCGTCGGCACGGGGTAGCCCGCGTCGTTCATCAGCTTGGGCAGCCAGGTGTTGAGGCCGTAGACCAGCAGCAGGCCCATGAACGAGGCGACCCAGATGCCGATGCCCGCGCGCAGGTACGCGGGCTTGAGCAGCTCGGTGAACGGCACCCGCTGTGCCCCGTCCCGCTTGGCCCGCTCGAAGGCCGCCGACTCCGGCAGCTTGAACCACTGGATCGCGGCGATCACCAGGCCGACGACGCCGAGGAGGTAGAAGAGGATCTCCCAGTCGTCGGTCACCTGGAGGGCCAGCAGCGAGGTGATCACCGCACCGGTGTGGTAGCCGGTCATCGTCAGGGTGCTGGCCCGCGCCCGGCGGCTGGCCGGCATGTGCTCGGCCATCATCGTGAGCGAGACCGGCATACAGGCGCCCAGGCCCAGACCGGCGAGGAGGCGCAGCGCGGCGAACATCGCGACGGAGTTCGCCAGCGGCACCACGATCGTGAGGACCGAGAAGAGCACGACCGAGCCGATGAGCAGGCGGCGGCGGCCCAGCCGGTCGGCCAGCGGACCGACGCAGACCGCGCCGATCGCGACGCCCACCAGCGAGAGCGTCGCGATGGTGGTCGCGTCGCCCGCGGTCATGCCGAGGTGGTGGGTCTTGAGCAGAGTGGGGATGATGGCGCCGAGGACGACGAGGTCGTAGCCCTCGAGCAGGACGGTGATCCAGCACAGGATCACCGTCCATGTGCCGCCGACGGTGCGGCCGGTCTGCGCGGGCGCACCGGACGTGGTGGTGGAAGCCATGATGACTCTCCCCCCGGGGACGGGTGTGGGTGAGCGGAGCCGGACCGGCCGGGGCGGCCGGCCGGGACCGGTACGGGTGGGTGACCGGAGGGTTCAGAACGGGTAGTCGGCGATGTCCGGGCGGACGGTGAGCCACTGGGTCTCGGTGAACGCCTCGACGTTGGCCGCGGCGCCGCCGAACCGGGAGCCGGTGCCCGACGCCTTGACCCCGCCGAAGGGGGCGTTGGGCTCGTCGCTGACCGTCTGCTCGTTGATGTGCACCTTGCCGGAGTCGATCCGGTCGGCGAGCTTCATCGCCGTACCGACGTCGCCGAGGATGCCGACCGACAGCCCGTACTCGCAGTCGTTGACGATCCGCGCGGCCTCCTCCGTGGTGGCGAAGGAGATGACGGGCGCGACCGGGCCGAAGATCTCCTCGCGCCAGGCCGGCATGTCCGTCGTCAGGCCGGTCAGCACGGTGGCCCGGTATCCGGCGCCGTCGATCTCGCCGCCCGCGGCGACCTTGGCACCCGCCGCGACGCTGTCGGTGACGATGCCGTGTACCCGCTCCAGCTGCTTCCGGTCGATGATCGGACCCAGCGCCACGTCCGCACGGGCCGGGTCGCCCACCGGCAGGGCCTCGGCCTTCGCGGCGAGCGCGGCGGTGTACTCCTCGACCAGCGACTCGTGCACGATGTGCCGGCCGGTCGTCATGCAGATCTGCCCCTGGTGCAGGTACGAGCCGAAGGCGCCCGCCGAAGCCGCCTTCGCCACGTCCGCGCCGGGCAGCACGACCAGTGCGTTGTTGCCGCCGAGCTCCAGGTGCGCGCGCTTCAGCAGCCGCCCGGCCTGCTCGCCGATCGCCCGCCCGACCGGCGTGGAACCGGTGAACGAGATCACCCGCACCTCGGGTGCCTCCACCACCGCCCGGCCGACCGACCCGTCGCCCGGCAGCAGATGCAGGACACCGGCCGGAAGCCCCGCCTCCTCGAAGATCCGGGCGATGACGACACCGCCGCTCACCGCGGTGCGCGGATCCGGCTTCAGCAGCACGGCGTTGCCCAGCGCCAGCGCGGGGGCCACCGAACGCAGGCCGAGGATGAGCGGGAAGTTGAAGGGCGCGATCACGCTGACGACACCTGCGGGGCGGCGCCGGGCGAGCGACCAGCGGGCGTCCTCCGAGGTGAGCACCTCGCCCTGGGGATGGGTCGGCAGCCCGGCACACTCGAAGCACTCGCCGATCGCCAGCCCCGCCTCGAAGGCCGCCTTGGACCGCACCGAGCCGGCCTCACGCACCAGCCAGTCCTCGATCTCGGCGGCGTGCTCGGTGAACAGCTCCCCCGCGCGGCGCAGCACGGCGGCCCGCTGCTGCGGCGAGGTCGCCGCCCACGTGCGCTGGGCCTCGGCGGCCCGGGCGGCGGCGCGGTTCACGTCCTCGGCCGAGGCCAGGCCCACCGTGCCGAGCCGGTCACCGGTGGCGGGCTCGGTCACCGGCTGTTCGGCGGGGGAGCCCTGCCAGCCGTCGCTGGAGAACTTCCCGCCCCAGACGGCGCTGTCCAGGAGTGTCATCGTCTTCCCTCTCGTCGGGGTCTTCGGTGTGGTGTGGCGAGTCGGTTCAGGAGGGCGTGGTGAGCGCCGTGTCCACCTGGATCAGCCGGGGGTGGTCCGGCGTCTCGGCGAGCGCGGCGCGCAGCTCAGCCGCCCCGCCGACGTGCTGGGCGCGGACGCCGTAGCCTTCCGCGATGCGGGTGAAGTCGAGGCCCGGGATGTCGAGACCCGGCGTGTTCGGCACGCCGAGCAGGCCGCCGAACCAGCGCAGCGCCCCGTACGTGCCGTTGCGCAGCAGGACGACGGTCAGCGGGACCCGGTGCTGCGCGGCCGTCCACAGGGCGGTGATGCCGTAGTTGGCCGAGCCGTCCCCGATCACGCCGACCACCGGCCGGCCGGGCTGTGCCATCGCCACGCCGACCGCGCCGGGCAGCCCGAATCCGAGTCCTCCGGCCGCCGGGAAGTAGTAGGAGCCCTGGCGGCGCAGGTCCATCTGGCGCCACCACGCCGCGTTGGTCGACGTCGACTCGACCACGTACGCGGTGTCCTCCGGCATCTCGTCGCGCAGCGCGGCGAAGACCTGCTCGGGATGGAGCCCCGGCCCTTCGGCGGCGAGCGGCTCGGGCACGGGGAGGTAGTCACCCGCCGCCGCACCCGCGGGCCCGCCGGACGCGTCCAGTGACTCCAGGAGTACGTCGATGACGGCACCCGGGTCGGCGACCAGCGCCTCGCCCATCGGCGCCCGCGCCGCGGCGGAGGCGTCCTCGGTCACCTGGATCAGCCGGGTGCCCTCGGGCAGGTACCGGCCGGGCAGGTGCTCGTGGTAGCGGAAGACCGGCGCGCCCAGCACGAGCACCAGGTCGTGGCCCTCGAAGGCCGCCGAGACCGGTGCGATCCCGGCGGGCAGCACCCCCCGGAACTGCGGATGCCGGTTCGGGAACGGCAGCCGGAACTGCGAGGGCGCCGCCCACACCGGACCGCCCAGCCGCTCGGCCAGCCGCACCGCGTCGTCGAAGCGGCCGGCCGAGTCGATGTCACCGCCCAGCACGAGCGCGGGGCGCCGGGCCGAGGCGACCTGCTCCACGAGCCACCGGCGCTGCTCGCCGCCGGGCACCGCTGCCCGCAGTACCCGCCGGTCGAGCACGGCCAGGGCGTTGTCGTCGACGTCGGCCGACCAGTCGTCGTACGGCACGGAGAGGTAGGTCGGCCGACGCTGGAGCCGCGCCTCGAAGACGGCCTGGGCGAGCGCACGCGGCACGTCCCCGGCACAGGCCGGTTCCGCCGCCCAGCCGACCAGCGGCTTCATCAGGGAGGGGGCGTCGACGCTGGCCAGGTTGGCCTCGGGGCCGATGGCGGGGCGCACCTGCTGCCCGGCCACCACCACGAGCGGCGTACGGGAGGCGACGGCGTTCGTCAGGGCGCCCATCGCGTTGCCGGAACCGGAGGCGGCGTGCAGGTTGACCAGCACCGGGCGGCCGGTCGCCTGGGCGTACCCGTCCGCCATCCCGACGACGGCGCCCTCGTGCAGACCGAGGACGTAGCGGAAGCCGTCGGGCAGCCCGGCGAGGAAGGGCAGCTCGTTGGAGCCCGGATTGCCGAAGACGGTGGTGAGCCCCTGGCGCTCCAGGAACTCGTGGGAGACACGACGCACGGATGGCACGGACGGTTCCTTTCGAAGTGACGCGGCACACGCTAGGCACCCCACGACATGGGCACCAATAGATGTTTCGCCACTCCGATATAGAGTTCGTCGATATGGGCACCTTCGATCTCAACCTGGCCCGCGTGTTCGTCCTGCTCTACGAGACGGGCAGCGTCACGGCCACCGCCGAGACGCTCCATGTCACGCAGCCCACGGTCAGCTACAGCCTGGGCAAGCTGCGGCGGCACTTCGACGACGAGCTGTTCCGCCGCAACGGACGCGGGCTGACCCCCACCGCCGGCGCACGGCGGCTGTACCTGCCGCTCCAGCGCGCGCTGGCCGAGATCGACGGGACGGTCCGCCAGGGCGACCTCTTCGACGCCGGGAGCATGTCGGGCCGGTTCACCATCGCCCTGTCCGACCTCGGTGAGGCGACGCTGCTGCCGAGGCTCGTGGCCACCGCGCGCGAGCGGGCGCCGGGCGTGTCGTTCACCGTCCGCCCCTTCGACGTGGAGGACGCCGAGGGCCAGCTGCGCCGCGGCGACCTCGACGCGTTCGTGGCCACCCCGGTGATCACCTCGCACCTCACCGTGCGCATCCCGCTCTTCCGCGAGCGGTACGTCCTGATGGTCGCGGCCGACCATCCGCGCGTACGCGGCGACGCGGTCACACCGGCGGACCTCGCGGCGGAGCACCACGCGACGGTGTTCGGACCGAGCGGCCATGTCACGCCCCGGGCACTGCTGGGCGCGCACGGGCTCCTGGAACGGGTGGCCGTGGACGCCACCCGCTTCTCGATGCTGCCCTACCTGCTGGAACAGACCGACCTGGTGGCCATCGTCCCCGAGTACGTCGGCGAGGTCTTCACCGCCTCCCACCGGGTGCGCCTGGTGCGGCTGCCGTTCGAGACCGAACCCATCGAGATCGCCCTGTACGCGCGGCACGAGTCCTCGCGCAGCCCGGCCCAGCGCTGGCTCGTGCAGTTCCTGGCGGAGGTGCTGGGCGAGCAGGTGAGCCCGGCCCAGCTGCCGCCGTCGAGCCGTCGTTAGGATCACCGCATGACGGCACCGGAACCCACCATCCTCGCCACCTCGGGCGGCCATCGCGCGGGCGGGCGGACCATGGTGGCCTTCGACGCCCTGGTCCATCACGCGGTGGACCTCTCGGGCGCGCACGGCCGGCGCCCCCGCGTCCTGTACGTGGGCACCGCCATAGGGGACGCCGAGCACTTCACCGCCCGCATGACGGAGGCCGCCCGCGTCGCCGGGTTCGACCTGACACCGCTGCACCTGTTCCCCATGCCCAACGTCGAGGACGTCGAGGAGACCGTGCTCGACCAGGACGTCGTCTGGGTCATGGGCGGCTCGGTGGCCAACCTGCTGGCCGTGTGGCGCGTGCACGGCCTGGACCGGATCATGCGCAGGGCCTGGGAGGCGGGCGTCGTGCTCAGCGGCGTGAGCGCGGGCTCCCTGTGCTGGTTCCGGGGCGGCGCCACCGACTCCTTCGGTCCCGAACTGCGTCCGATCACTGACGCGTTGGACTTCCTGCCCTACGGCAACGGCGTCCACTACGACGTCGACCCGGGCCGCCGTCCCCTGATCCACCGCCTCGTCGCCGACGGCACCCTCCCGACGGCCCACTGCACGGACGACGGGGTCGGACTCGTCTACCGCGGCACGGAACTGACCGAGGCGGTCACCGAAGTCCCGGGCAGGGGCGCCTACGTGGTGGTCCGCGACGGCGACACCGCGGTGGAGGAGCGGATCGAGCCGCGGGAGCTGCACCGTCCGCGGCGGTGAACGGTCCCGGCGGTGAGCGGTTCATGCCGGGCACCGGGACAACACCTCGACGGCCGAGCCCCGTTGAGCGTCGCGACCGCCGTGACGACCGGTGCGGGGCGTCCGCGTTTGTCCGCGCGGTGAGGGGCAAGGCGGTGTCCATGAGCGATGCGAACAAGAACACGAGCAAGAAGCCGACCGGCACCGCGACCGTCGAGTCCAAGGCCGGTGACGCCGCGTCGGCGGCCAGGACCGGGGTCCAGCGCTCCGCCGACGCCGCCAACGGCGCCGTCCGGACGGCGGCCAAGGGCGTCGCGGCCGGCCGCCAGGCCGTCTCCAGCACCTCGGGCCAGGTCGCGGCCACGGCGAAGACGGCGTGGACGGTCGTCGCCCACCGCAAACTCGTCGCCGCCGGTGTGGGCGCAGGCCTCACCGTCGTGAGCGCCGCCTCCTACGCGGTGGGCCGCCGCGCCGGACGACACGCGCACGGCCCCCTCACCCGCCTCACCGGCGGCCGGATCTGACACCGGACGCCACGCACGGCACCACTCCGCGGACAGGGGAAGATGGGACCCGCGAGCGAAGTCCCGACCTACGCGGAGGAGTGGGCGCATGCAGCACGACCGAGCCGGGAAGCCGGCCGGCCCCGAGGACCTGATCGACGTCGCCCGGCTGGTGACGGCGTACTACGCCCTGCACCCGGACCCCGGCGAGCCCGCCCAGCGCGTGGCCTTCGGCACGTCCGGGCACCGGGGCTCGTCGCTGGCGGCGGCGTTCAACGACGACCACATCGCCGCCACCAGCCAGGCCATCTGCGAGTACCGCTCGGCACAGGGCACCGACGGCCCGCTCTTCCTGGGCGCCGACACGCACGCCCTGTCCGAACCCGCGAGGGTCACCGCACTGGAGGTGTTCGCCGCCAACGACGTGACCGTCCTCGTCGACAGCGCGGACGGCTACACCCCCACCCCGGCGGTCTCCCACGCCATCCTCACCCACAACCGGGGCCGCGCCTCGGGCCTCGCCGACGGCGTGGTCGTCACCCCCTCGCACAACCCGCCCGCCGACGGCGGCTTCAAGTACAATCCGCCGCACGGCGGCCCCGCGGGCTCGGACGCCACCTCCTGGATCCAGGACCGGGCCAACGAGATCATCACGGCCGGACTGAAGGACGTACGGCGCATCCCGTACGCGCGGGCGCTCGCCGCCCCCGGCACCGGCCGCCACGACTTCCTCGACGCCTACGTCCGCGACCTGCCCGGCGTCCTGGACCTCGACGCGATCCGCTCGGCCGGTGTACGCATCGGCGCGGACCCGCTGGGCGGCGCCTCCGTCGCCTACTGGGGCCGGATCGCCGAGCAGCACCGCCTCGACCTGACGGTGGTCAACCCGCTCGCCGACCCGACCTGGCGGTTCATGACGCTCGACTGGGACGGCAAGATCCGCATGGACTGCTCCTCGCCGTACGCGATGGCCTCCCTGATCGAGCAGCGCGACCGCTTCACCATCGCCACGGGCAACGACGCCGACGCCGACCGCCACGGCATCGTCACCCCCGACGGCGGCCTGATGAACCCCAACCACTACCTCGCCACCGCGATCGCCTACCTCTACGCCCACCGCACCGGCTGGCCGGCCGACGCGGGCGTCGGCAAGACGCTGGTCTCCTCCGGTATGATCGACCGGGTCGCCGCCGACCTCGGCCGCCGCCTGGTCGAAGTGCCCGTGGGCTTCAAGTGGTTCGTGGACGGACTGGTCGACGGCTCCCTCGGCTTCGGCGGCGAGGAGTCCGCCGGGGCGTCGTTCCTGCGCCGGGACGGCTCCGTGTGGACCACCGACAAGGACGGCATCATCCTCGCGCTGCTCGCCTCCGAGATCACCGCCGTCACCGGGAAGACACCCTCCGAGCACTACGCCGCGCTCACCGCCCGGTTCGGCGATCCCGCCTACGCCCGCATCGACGCCCCCGCCACCCGCGAGGAGAAGGCCCGCCTGGCCAGGCTGTCCCCGGCCCAGGTCACCGCCGACACCCTCGCCGGGGAGCCGGTCACCGCCGTCCTCACCGAGGCACCCGGCAACGGCGCCCCCATCGGGGGCATCAAGGTGACCACCGAGAACGCCTGGTTCGCGGCCCGCCCCTCCGGCACCGAGGACGTCTACAAGATCTACGGCGAGTCCTTCCTCGGCGCGGACCACCTCAGGCAGGTGCAGGACGAGGCCAAACTCGTCGTCCTCGGCGCCCTGGGCGGCTGACGTCGCAGCGCCGACGCCGTACGTCGGTCCCCGGGCCGGTCAGCCGCGGCCGGCCCGGGACAGTGCCACCGTCAGCCCGCGGATCTCGTAACCGTCGATGGCCTCCTGGAAGGCGACGCGCGGCGCACCGCTCATCCGCACGCCGTCGAGGGCGAACAGGCGGCTGAGGAACACGTCGGTCTCCAGCAGGGCGATGTGCGCCCCGGGACACCGGTGCGGCCCGTCGCCGAAGGAGAGCCCCGCGCCGACCGTCCCGGCGCGCTCCGGGCGGACGAGCAGCGGCTCTTCGCCCACGGCCTTCGGGTCCGCGTTGGCGTCGTCCAGGTGGACCTCGACGTACTCGCCGGGGCACACCGTCACCGGCCCGTCGGGGCCGGACAGCTCCACCGGCTCGGTCGCCCGCCTGCGCAGGCGCCCGATCACGGGCTCCAGTCGCAGCAGCTCCTGGAGCAGGGCCAGACGCCCGGTCTCGTCCGCCGTCCGGTAGTGGCCGCGCAGTTCGGCGTCCGAGAACAGGTGCCAGGCGGCCAGGCACACGAACTCGCGCGTGGTGACCATGCCCGCCGCGGCGAAGGTCAGGCACTCGCCGAGGATCTCGACGTCCGAGCAGCCCTCCGCGATCAGGTGGGAGATCAGGTCGTCGTGCTCACGGCGGCGGTGCGCGCGGACGGCCGGGCGCACGTCGGCCAGGTGGATGCGCAGCCAGTTGGTGTTCTGCCGCACCAGCCAGTACAGGCCCCGGACACTGGTCAGTCCCGGCTCGCCGAACTCCTCCGGGAAGAACCGCTCCAGCCTGCGGCGGATGCCGGGCCTGCTGTAGCGCAGCCCGACGACCTCGCTCACCACGCCGACGGCCAGACCGAAGGCGAGGTCGGACAGCGGGGCCTCGCCGGCCGAGCGCAGGACGGCCAGCTGCTCCTCGGCGATCCGGACCATCGGCTCGCGGTAGTGCTCGTCCACCCGGCGGGGAGTGAAGTAGCGGGCGGTCTGCCTGCGGTGCTCCCGGTGCTCGGGGCCGTCCCGGTACAGCACGGGCCGGCGGACGCGCGGCGGGAGCTTCTCCACCGTCTCGATGCCGAGACCGGCCTGCACGGTGCCGGGACCGCGCAGCAGCGCCCGCGCGACGGCGAAATCGTGTACCTGCCAGGTCCCGTCCGCCGCCCGGTCGACCGGGCACGCGGGCCCGGCCCGGCCCCGGTCGGCCTTCCGCGCGGAGACCCTTCCGTCCTGCACCACGTGGCCACCCCCCACTCCGGCCGTGCGGCCCCGGCGGCCACCCGGCTCGACGACGTGGTCAACAGGATCGGCCACCCGCGCGACGCCGGCCAGCCCCGGAATCCGCCGAGTCGGACGGTGCCGGAATCCGCCGGCCGGGCGGCCGTACACCTGCCGGGCCGGACTGCCCGGAAACCGGGTGCGCCGACCGGGCCGCCGTGCGAGGCTCCGCCGGTGGACCGTCAACAGATCTCCCGACTCGCCCATGCCGACCACCCGATCGCGGCACCGCTCGACGACGACTCGGTACGCCGGCTCCTCGCCCGCGCGGTCCCCGGCGACGGTGCGCGCGTCCTCGACCTGGGCTGCGGCGGCGCCGAGTGGCTGCTGCGGGCCCTCGCCGAGCATCCACGCCTCACGGCCGAGGGCGTCGACGTCTCCGCGAGCGCGCTCGACCACGCCCGCGAGGCCGCGGCCCGGCTCGGGGTGGCGGACCGTCTGACGCTGCACCATGGGAACGCCGCGCGGTTCACCGCCCCGCACCGCTTCGACCTGGTCCTCTGCGTCGGCTCCACGCACGCGTTCGGCGGCCTGTCCGCCACCCTCGCCGCCGCACGCGAGCACCTGGCGCCCGGCGGACGTGTCCTGGTCGGCGACGGATTCTGGGAACGCGAGCCGTCCCCCGAGGCCGTCGACACGCTCGGTGACCTCGACGACCTGCCGACCACCGTGGACCGGGTCGTCGCGGACGGCTGGACGCCCGTGGGCGGGCACATCAGCACCCGCCGGGAACTCGACGACTACGAGTGGGCCTGGACCGGGACACTGGCCGCGTGGGCCCTGGACCACCCCGCCGACCCCGACCGCGCGCAGGCACTGGAGACGGCCACCGCCCACCGTGACGGGTGGCTGCGGGGCTACCGGGACTGCCTGGGCTTCCTCTGCCTGGTCCTGCGCCCGACGGAGGCCTGACGCCTGCGCGCCGCACGACTCCGTGGGGCGGGTGATGTTTGCCGGATTCGGGGGTAGACGGGTCGGCGTAACGGTCAAGGCTCAGGAAGAGGGCGGATCGGATGGACGGGGCTGCCCACACGGGGGACCGGCGCAGAGACGGGTCGGTCAAGGTTTCGGCGGAGTACCAGGGCATGCCCGGCGACATCGCCAGGGGCCGGGAACTGGCCCGGCGGTTTCTGACACGCGTGCGCGCGGCGCAGGGCGCCCCGGTGTCCGACCGCGCGGTGGAAGTGGTGCAACTGGTGGTCAGCGAGCTGCTGACGAACGCCTGCAAGTACGCGCCCGGCCCCTCGCTGGTCGATCTGGAACTGGCGGAGGACCGGGTGGAGGTCACGGTGTGGGACAGCGAACCGGTGCTCCCGGTGCCGGGACCCGCGGACCCCGGCCGGGTCGGCAGACACGGGCTGGAGATCGTCATGGCCGTCTGCGAGAGCTTCGAGGTGCACCGGGAGCCGGTCGGCAAGCGCATGAGGGCCGCCGTGGGACTCGCCGACGACCTGAACGGCACGGCCACCCTCGGCCGCCCGGCCTGACCCGGCCGGTCCGACTCGCCCGGTCCGACCTGTCCGGGAGGACGCGCCCCGCGCGCGGCGACGGGACCGCCCGGAGGCGACGGTTGCCCGTCCCGGCGGCGGGCCCTGCTCGGCGCGGCGGCGCGGCGCCTGCTCGCGTGGTGGCGGGGGGGGTGCTGCGGACGGTGCGCGGCACCTGCTCGCCCGGTGGCGGTGCTCGCTCTCGGCGGTCGTGCAGCAGGTGCGTGGGCGCCGACCGGGCAAGCGCTGGGCGGTGTCGTAGGAGGTGGCGCGATGGCGGGACCCTGGTGGGCGGTGGCGTGGCACCCGCCTGCGCGGCGGGGCATTCCGCTCCGGGCCGTGACCTGCCACCGGCGTGCGTGGTGTTGGCCGCCCCGTCCCGCGTGGTGACGGGACACCGCCGTTCACCGCCCGGCCCCCGCTACAGCGCGCCGGGCCGGTGGTCCCGGGACCGGAGGCGGTAGACGACGGAGCGGCGCAGGGGGCCCTCCGGGATCTCCGGGTCGTCGAAGTCCTCGGCCGGATCGTAGGTCATGCCCAGGCGGTCCATCACCGCCCGCGAGCGCAGGTTGCCGGCCGCGGTCACCGCGAGGACCTCCGGCAGCCCGAGTTCCTCGAAGGCGTGGGTCACCGCGGCACGCGCGGCCTCGGTGGCAAAGCCGTGCCCCCAGGCCGGACGGGCCAGCCGCCAGCCCGCCTCCACCCCGGTGAACGGCATGCCGTCCTCCACGGGATCGAGCCCGGCGAAGCCGATGAACTCGCCGGTGGCGGCGATCTCCACCGCCCACCAGCCCCAGCCCCGCCGGTCGAGGTCGGCCTGGAAGCCGGCCACGGACGCCTCGCTCTGCGCCCGGGTCAGGACCTCGGGGAAGTACGCGCGGACCACCGGGTCGGCGTTCATCGCCGCCCACGGGTCCAGGTCGGACGCCCGCCAGCCGCGGAGCACGAGACGATCGGTTCGAAGTTCGGACATCACGTGAACGTACGGGACGCGGGCCGGGCCGGGCGACCGGATTACGCACCCGCGATCCGCCTCCTCGGCCGTGCGGAGCGGTTCATCACCGCCCCCTGGGGAACCTGGCGGGATGGACGGCATCGGAAGGCTGTGAGGGTCGTGACGTCACGCTGGGCGGGCCACCAGGACGGCGAGGAACCAGGGCACGACGCGGCGGACGAGGCGCACGGTGCGGCGGACGCGGCGCACGGCGTGCCCGAGCCCGTGGAGCCCGACTTCTCCCGCGCCGTCCTGCGTGCTCTCGGCGCCGGAGTCCTCACCCTCGGCCCCACCGCCCGGATCACCTCGGTCAACCCCTGGGCCGAGCAGCTGCTGGGACGGTCGGAGCAGGAGATGCTCGGGCACGACGCACACGACCTCCTGCACCGGCACGCCGACGGCAGCCCGGTGCAGCGCGAGCGGTGCGCGCTGCGCCGCCCGCTGCACGGGGTGCCCGCCGAGGAGGGCAGCGAGGAGTACTTCCAGCGGGCCGACGGCACCACGGTCCCCATCATCTGGGCCGCCACCCCTCTCGTCCGCGACGGACGGCAGCAGGGGCTGGTGCTCGTCTTCCACGACTTCAGCCTGCACCGCAGCGCCGCCGAGGAGACCGAGGCGCGGACCACCGCCCTGGAGGCACTCACCGCCCAGCTGCACCTGGTCGCCGAGATCTCCACCGTGCTGGTCCCCACCGAGCGCACCTCCACCACCCTCCGCCGGCTCGTGCGGCTGCTGGTGCCGGAACTGGGCCAGTGGGCGGCGGTCGACGTCTACCCGGGCCAGTCGGACCTGCTGGAACGGGCGGCGGTACGCAGCAGCACCCAGCCGGACCGGGCCAGACCCCTGCGCGGGCCCATGACCTCGCTGCCGGACCAGGCCCGCGCCGCGCTCACCCTGCTCATCAAGGGCGACCGGCCCGTCCCGCTGAAGGCCGACGACCTGTTCCGGGACCCGGAGCACCCGCTCGCCGCCACCCACCGGGTGCTGTTCGAACGGCTCGGCGGCCACGCGGCCGTCGCCATCCCCCTGCGCACCCGCCAGCGGTCCTACGGCATCCTGACGGTGGGCCGCGCCGGGGAGCGCCCCGCCCACACCGAGGCCGAGGTCGCCCTGCTGGCGGACATCGGACGCCGCGTGGGACTGGTCCTGGACAACGCCCGGCTCTACCACGAGCAGCAGAACGTCGCCGAGACGATGCAGCGCCAGCTCCTGACCCCGCTTCCGCAGGTCGACCACCTCCGGATGGCCGCCCGCTACTGGCCCGCCGAGAGCGCCATGGAGGTCGGCGGCGACTGGTACGACGCCTTCCTCCTCGGCGACGGCGTGATGGCCCTGGTGATCGGGGACGTCGTCGGACACGATCTGCAGGCCGCCGCCCACATGGCCGAGGTCCGCAACATGCTGCGCGCCCTGGCCTGGGACCACCAGGAGCCGCCCAGCGTGATCATGCGCCGGCTGGACGAGGCCGTGACCAACACCAGCGACGCGCCCATGGCCACCCTCGTGTTCGCCCGCGTCGAAGGGGCCGAGGGCGGCCCCTGGCGGCTGCACTGGGTGAACGCCGGCCACCCGCCGCCCCTGCTGGTCACCCGGGACGGCACGACGCGCTTCCTGGAGGGCGGCCACGGGCCGCTCATCGGCATGAGCGCCACCCTGCGCCTCGGCCTGAACTGGCCCGACACGCGCGAGGAACTCCCGCCCGAGAGCATCCTCCTGCTCTACACCGACGGCCTGGTCGAGAGCCGCGACCGTCCCATCGACGTGGGCATGGACCAGCTCCGCCACCATGCCGGCGTACTGGCCCGGCGGGCGGACAGGGTGAGCGTCGACGACTTCTGCGACGAACTGCTCGCGCGCATCGCGCCCCGCGGGGACGACGTCGCCCTGCTCGCCCTGCGCCTGCCCGCCGCCGGCATGGGCGCGCCCGGCGACACCGAGCCGCCCCCGCCGCCCCAGTCCGGGCAGAGCGAGGCCGCCCCCGACCGGGCCGCTCCCGGCTCCCTGCGCCAGGAGGCCGAGGTGCAGGACCCGACCCACGTGGACCCGGAGGAGTAGCGGACCCCGGGGGGTGCGCGGGCGGGGGTGACAGGCAGTCGCGGGGTGACACCCCGTCCGGACCGCCCCAACTCCACAACCGCCCGGACCAGTTCGCGGCCCGGCGGGAAGCGGGCCCGGCACCCGAACGGGCGGCGTCTTCACCCGGCTGAGCGCCTTGAGTGGTGCGAGACGGACGGCGGGCTGACGGTGATTCACGTCGGGGCCGGGTCACCTCAGCTGACGAAGCACCAGCTGCCCGGCCGTGACGGAAGGAACCACAGATGCGTTCTGCTCGGATGCTCCTGACCACGGCGGCGGCCTCGGCCGTCTTCGTCCTCGGTGCCCCCGGCGCCTACGCGGCGGCCGGTGGCGACTGGGACCACGACGACTCTTCCTACAGCAAGGAGCACGACAACGGAAGCAAGCACGACGAGCCGCGTGGCGGCATGCACACCGGCGGTGGCGCGCTGGCCGCGGTGAACGAGGGCGACTGGGACCACGACGAGGCGTCCTCCGGCAAGGAGCACGACAGCGGAAGCAAGCACGACGAGCCGCGTGGCGGCATGCACACCGGCGGCGGTGCGCTGGCCGCGGTGAATGAGGGCGACTGGGAGGGCGGCGGCCGCGAGTCCAAGGAGGGCGGCTCGCAGACCTACCAGCAGGACGAGGGCGAGAGCTCCAGGGGCGGCGGTGAGCACGAGAAGCCGCGCGGCGGCATGCACACCGGCGGTGGCGGACTGGCCACGCCGACCACGACCGCGGGCGGGCTCGCCGTCCTGGCCGTCGCCGCGACCGGCCTGTACGCCGTCCGACGCAAGAAGTCGGCTCACGGAGTGGCGTAAGCCGTGCCGGGCGCGATAGCAGCCGGGCCGCCACCCAGGAACCACGGGGCGGCCCGGCTCGCCCCCTCCGCCCACCCTCCGCCCCTCGTGTCCGTTCTGCCGCCGTGTCCCAGTGAGGTCGTCCCCGATGTCAGTCCCCCCCTCCGCCCCCGCCCCGGCCGACGACGAGACGACGACCGGTCAGGGCTCCCGCTCCGGCCTGATGGTGCTGTGCGCCGTGGCTCTGCTGATCCTGGCGGTGAGCCTGGTCGGCGGCAACGACACGTCCGCCGACTCCTCCCGCCCCCCGCTGCCCGCGCACCCCGGCACCACCGCCTCGTCCGCCCCGCCCGCGACCGGCGCGGCCGACTCCGCCCTGCCCCGGTCGAAGCCGGTGCGCCTGCTGATCCCGGAGATCTCCGTCGACGCCCCCTTCACCGACCTCGCCATCGGCGACAAGGGGCAGCTCCAGCCGCCGCCGGCCGGTGACACCAACCTCGTCGGCTGGTACGCCAAGGGCGCCTCGCCCGGCGAGAAGGGCACCTCGATCATCGCCGGACACGTGGACACCAAGACGTCGGCCGCCGTCTTCGCCCGCCTCGACCAGCTCGACAAGGGCGACAAGTTCCAGGTCCGGCGCGCGGACGGGCGCAAGGCGACCTTCGTGGTCGACAGCCTGGAGACCTTCGCCAAGGACGAGTTCCCGAGCGACCGCGTCTACGGCGACGCCGACCGGCCCGAGGTGCGACTGATCACCTGCGCGGGCGACTACGACCACAAGGTCAAGGACTACACGGACAACCTGGTCGTCTTCGCGCACCTCGCCTGAGGCCGCGTACCGGGCCGGCCGCGGTGCCGGTCACCCGCGCACCGCACACGAGTCGCGCGCCGTCGGGGCCGGCCACAGGATCGAGGAGCCGGCGCCGCATCACCGCGGCCGACGTTCGGACCCGCCCCCCGCGAAGGAGATGTGCGCAGGATGACCACCACGCCCACCCGTGCTTCCGAACCGCTGACGCGACAGCTGTCGCACCAGGTCTCCCAGTCCGTGTTCGACGGCTCCCGGCTGCGGGTCGTCCTGCTGGTGGAGGTCTACGACGGAGCCCAGCAGCAGTTCCTCGAGACGTACGAGAACCTGCGCAGCCACGTCGAGTCCGTCCCCGGGCACATCGGCGAGCAGCTGTGCCAGTCCATCGAGAACCCCTCCCAGTGGCTGATCACCAGCGAGTGGGAGAGCGCGCCGCCGTTCCTGAACTGGGTGAGCAGCGAAGAGCACGTGCGGATGGTCAAGCCGCTGCACAGCTGCGTGCGGGACACCCGGTCGCTCCGCTTCCACGTGGTCCGCGAGACCGGCCACCCGTCGAGCGGCGCCGATCCCGCCCGGGGCGGACTGCAGGCCGCGCCCCGCGTCGGCGACGGCGTCATCCGGCACGCGCTCACCTTCACGGTGAAGCCGGGCAGCGAGGAGGCGGTCGGCAAGATCCTCGCCGACTACGCCTCTCCCGAGCCGCGGGTCGACGACACCACGCGTCTGTGCCGCACGTCCCTGTTCCTGCACGGCAACCGCGTGGTGCGGGCCATCGAGGTGCGCGGCGACCTGCTCGCGGCCCTGCGGCACGTGGCCGAGCAGCCCGAGGTGCGGGCCGTCGAGGAGGCCATCAACCCGTACCTGGAGCAGGACCGGGACCTCGGCGACCCGGAGTCCGCCCGGGTGTTCTACACGCGGGCGGCGCTGCCCGCCGTCCACCACGTGACGGCGGGGGAGGAGCAGGACCTGGCGCAGCGGCACGCGCTGTCGTACCCGGCCCGTCCGGGCTGCGGCATGCGGCTGGCCGAGTTGCTCGCCGAGCGCGACGAGGCGGCGGCCAGGGATCCGCGCAGCCCGGTCCTGTGCAGCACGATCTTCCAGCGCGACGACGTCGTGGTGCGGCTGGTCGACGTACGCGGGGACCTCCACGACGGCGATCCCGCGGTGACCCTCGGCCTTCCGGACCCGGGCCGGGTGTCCGAGCTGACGACCCTTCTGGACGGCTTCACCGACGCCGGTTCCCCCACCGGAGGCGGACTCGTCCGCGCGCTGGAGGGCGCCCGGATGGCGCTGGTCACCGACCGGCGTGCGCCGGACGCCTGACCGGTCCGTACCCACGCGTCGGCCGCCGGACCGCCACCGTGCGGTCCGGCGGCCGACGCGCGTGCGGGCCCCGGGTCAGCTCACTTCGGCACGGTGCAGTCGAAGGCGTGCAGGTACGGGTTGACCGGGCGGATGTCGTCGATGACGAGGCCCGCGTCGGTCAGCCGGCCGACCATGCTGTCGGTGGTGTGCTTGGCACCGCCGACGTTGAGGAGCAGCAGCAGGTCCATGGCGGTGCTGAACCGCATCGACGGGGTGTCGTCGACGAGGTTCTCGATGACGACGACCCTGGCCCCGGGACCGCCGGCCGCCATGACGTTACGCAGGGCGCGGGCGGTGCTGTCGTCGTCCCACTCCAGGATGTTCTTGATGACGTAGACGTCGGCCCGCACCGGGATGGTCTCGCGGCAGTCGCCCGGCACGATGCGGACGCGGTCCGCGAGCGCACCGCCCTCGCGCAGCCGGGGGTCGGCGTTCTCCACCACCCGCGGCAGGTCGAGCAGGGTGCCCTGCATGGCCGGGTACTTCTCCAGCAGGCTGGCCACCACGTGCCCCTGCCCGCCGCCGATGTCGGCGACCGAGCTGCTCGCCGACAGGTCGAGGAGGGCTGCGACGTCCTGGGCCGACTGCCGGCTGGACGTCGTCATGGCACGGTTGAACACCTCGGCCGACTGGGGCGCGTCCTCGTTGAGGTAGGTGAAGAACTCCTTGCCGTACAGGCCCTCGACGACGTTGGAGCCGGTGCGCACCGCCTCGTCGAGCAGCGGCCAGGCGTCCCAGGTCCACGGTTCGGTGCACCACAGGGTGATGTTGCGCAGGCTGTGCGGGTCGTCCTCGCGCAGCAGGCGGGACATGTCGGTGTGCGCGAAGGTCCCGTTCTTGTGCTCGGTGAAGACGCCGTAGCAGGTCAGGGCGCGCAGCAGCCGGCGCAGCGGCTTGGGCTCGGTCTTCACCGCGGCCGCGAGGTCCTCCACGGCCATGGGGGTGTCGCCGAGCGCGTCGGCGACGCCGAGCCGTGCGGCCGCGCGGAGGGCGGCGGCACATGCCGCCCCGAACACGAGCTCCCGCAGCCGCATGGGCGGGGGTGGGGCAGTCTGTGCGGTCGTCATGTGCCGCCTTCCTTCCTTCTTCGGTCCATGGGCCTTCTTCGGTCCACGGGTGGTTACGGCCGGCTCAGCACAGGCCCGCGGGCTTGGAAGCGCCGCAGGTGTTGCCGGTGAAGGTGTTGCTCTTGCCGGTGTCGCCGGTCCCGGCGTTGACCAGGTCGGCGGGGGAGTTCTGGCTCAGCCGGTTGCCGTTGACCTCGTTCTTCGAGTTGGCGGTGCCCACCATGCTGGAGGCCAGGACGATGCCGCCCGACATCGACGACGTGCCCGAGTTGCCCTCGACCGTGTTGTCGGCGACCAGGACCTTCTCGACGCCGGTCAGGACGATGCCGGAGCCCTGGAGGGCCTCCAGCCGGTCGGTCTTCGGGCAGGACTTGTTGTTGCGCAGCACACGGTTGTCCCGCACGACCAGGTCACCGGCCTTGGGCGTGTTCTCGTCGCCGACGACGAAGACGCCCGCGCAGTTGCCGGTGATCTGGTTGCCCGCGACGGCGAGGTTGCGCAGGCGCCGGACGGTGACGCCGATCCGGTTGCCCTCGAGCCGGTTGTGCGCGACGAGGGTGCCCTCGGTGTCGGCGGCGCCTTCCTCGGCCTTGATGTTGTTGGCGAGGAAGATCCCCGCGTCGCCGTTGTCGCGGGCGGTGTTGCCGCGGATGATGCCGTGGACCGACCGCTCCTGGGCGATGCCCCAGACGCCGTTCTTCACCGCGTTCACGTTCCGGACCGTCAGCCCGTCGGTGGCCATGGAGAACACGCCGGTGCGGGTGAACCCGGTCACCGTCAGGTCGGAGACGGTGATGCCCTTGACGTTCTCGTCCTTCGTGCCGATCACGCAGATGCCGTTGCCGCCCTCGGCACAGGTGTTGTCGGCGGCCTTCTGGGTGCTGGGCCTGATGACCGTGGAGCGGCCCATGCCCCGCAGGGTGAGCCCGGGGGTGCCCACCTTGACGCTCTCGTGGTACGTGCCGGTGGTGACGAGGACGGTGTCGCCCGGCTTGGCGGCGTCCACCGCCTTCTGGATCGACTCCCCGGGGTGGACCAGATGGGTCACGGGGACGGAGAACGCAGGGGCCGCGCCGAGCCCCGTCCCGATCATGGCTGCGGTGCACACCAGGTACACGACATGGCATTTCTTCATATTGCGCACGTTATGCCGGAATTATTGGACCACGGGCGGGATGAGCCATCCGACGGCGTGTCATGAACGGCCGCCGAACCGCCGTTCGGTGGCAACCTGGGCGGCATGGGCAAGACCGCGCTGATCGTCATCGACATGATCAACACCTACGATCACCAGGACGCCGAGTCCCTGATCCCCGCCGTGGAATCCGTGCTGCCGAACGTGACCGGCCTGCTGGACCGGGCGCGGCGGCAGGGCGTCCCCGTGATCTACGTCAACGACAACTTCGGGGAGTGGCGCTCGCACCACGGCGAGATCCTCGACAAGGCCCTCTCCGGGCCGCACTCCCGGCTCGTCGAGCCGCTGAAGCCCGACGAGTCCTCCCTCTTCGTGGTCAAGGCACGCCACTCGGTGTTCTTCGAGACCCCGCTCACC
This sequence comes from Streptomyces sp. NPDC111628, assembly GCF_055635195.1. Lineage (NCBI taxonomy): Bacteria > Bacillati > Actinomycetota > Actinomycetes > Kitasatosporales > Streptomycetaceae > Streptomyces > Streptomyces sp. NPDC111628. The sequence continues at coordinate 1,174,481 of NZ_JBVKBZ010000002.1, forward strand.
TATCTGCTCCACCAGCAGGGGATCGACCGGCTCGTGCTGTGCGGGCAGGTGACTGAGCAGTGCGTGCTCTACTCGGCGCTGGACGCCCATATCCGCCATCTGCAAGTCATCGTTCCGCGTGACGCGGTCGCCCACATCCACGCCGATCTGGCGGACGCGGCGCTGCGCATGATGGAGCGGAACATGGGCGCCCGGGTGTGCCACAGCGGCGAGTTGTGGACGTGAGACGACCCGCCGCCGGACCGGCGGCGGGTCGCGTGCCCGGCCTCAGCCGCGCAGGCTCCGTACGGGCAGGACGACCTGCGCCGCGGAGGAGAGCGTGTCCGCGTGGTTGGCGAAGGCGGCGACCGCCTCGCCGTCGCCGGGCTCGCCCCCGGACCAGGGGCGGGTGGCGAAGATGAGACAGGCGTACCCTCGCCGGTCGACCGCCGCCCGCCACTGCGGGGTGGGCACGAACTGGGCGTTGACCCCCGGCATGGTGAGGGCCGCCGCACCCGGTACGACGAGCAGGCCGATCGGCAGGCCGGGCAGGACGGTGCCGTCCAGGACGGTGTCGCCGCCCACCGCGAGTCCGGAGCGGCTCAGCAGCCCCTCGACGGCGGCCGGGGCCGCCTCCGGGCCGCCCTCCCCGTCGCCGAGCGAACAGGCGAGGAGGAAGGGGACGTCGCCGTCGGGCGTCTCGCGGCTCCAGGACATGATGACGAGGGTGCCGAGGTCGGCGGTTCGCAGGGGGCGCGGGTCAGTGGAGATCGAGGTCACCGCGAAACCGTAAGCGCGCGCGGCGACGCGCCCACCCGGCCGTCACCCGACTGGGCGACACCCTGGCCCTTCTTCATACGAATCTTCACACGAACGAGGGGCCGCGGGCGCCTCGCCCGTCAGTGCTGCGACAGCCGTCCGCGGATGTCGTCGAAGTGCCGGTGCACGGCCGTCTCCGCCGCCTTCGCGTCGCCCGCGCGCACGGCCTCGACGATCCTGGCGTGCATCCGGGCCAGTTCCTCGCCGTCGGCCGCCGCGCCGATCCCCTGCGCCTGGGTGCGTACCCGGTGGAAGGCGCTCCAGAAGGCGTCGAGCAACTCGCTGAGCAGGTCGTTGTCCAGCGAGCGGTGCAGCGCCCGGTGAAAGGCGCGGTCGGTGCGCGCCGCGATCTCGCCCGCCTCGCGCACCTCGGTGTGCATGGTCTCCACCAGCGCGTCCAGCTCGGCCAGGTCCTCGGCGGGCAGCCGGCCGGCCAGCTGGTGCATGAGCCCCGCCTCCAGCGCCTCGCGCAGTTGCAGCAGTTCGAGCAGGCTGCCCTGCCCCCGGCGGTGCCCGACCACCGTGCGGAAGGCCATGGCCTCGGTCATCGGCTCCAGCGACATGGTCCCGACGTAGGTACCGAAGCCCCGCCGGATCTCGACGATGTGCATGGCCTGGAGGGACTTGAGTGCCTCGCGCAGCGAGTTTCGGCTGACGCCGAAACGCTCCATCAGCTCCGTCTCGGTGGGCAGCGGGTCGCCGGGGCCGAGGCCCTGTTCGACGATCAGCTCCTTGACCCTCTCCTCGGCGTCGGCGGCGACCGAGCGCATGTGACGTCCCCTCTCGACCCTTGACATCCCCTGCTCTGCCATGTGTCACTCTAACAGGACGTGGGACATCCTACGTCCCCGTCACCAGGGCCTCGGCACGCTGCTGCGTGCCGCCGTCCCGGGACGAGAACAGCACGACCTGGAGTACCGCATGCCCATCCCCACGCCGCTGAGCGGCGTCGTCCCCCCGGTCATCACCCCACTCACCCCGACGGGGGAGGTGGACACCGCCTCCGTGCGCCGGCTCACCGAGCACCTGATCACGGCCGGTGTGCACGGCCTGTTCCTGCTGGGGTCCAGCGGCGAGACCGCCTACCTCACCGACGCCCAGCGGCTGACCGCCCTGGAGGCCGCAGCCGACGCCGCCGCGGGCCGGGTCCCCGTCCTCGCCGGGGTCATCGACACCACCACGGCCCGGGTCCTGGACCGGGCGGCCGACGCGGTCCGGGCCGGCGCCGACGCGCTCGTGGCCACGGCGCCCTTCTACACCCGCACCCACCCCGTGGAGGTCGCCGACCACTTCCGGCGCGTGCGAGAGGGCGCCGGACTGCCGCTGTTCGCCTACGACATCCCGGTCGCCGTGCACACCAAGCTGCCCCGCGACGTCGTCCTCGACCTGGCCGGGGACGGCATCCTCACCGGGCTCAAGGACTCCAGCGGCGACGAGGGCTCCCTGCGCCGCCTGCTGACCGCACTGCGCCACCGCACCCCGGGCTTCACCGTGCTCACCGGCTCCGAGCTCACCGTCGACGGCGCGCTGCTGGCCGGCGTGGACGGCGTCGTGCCCGGGCTCGGCAACGTCGACGCCCACGGCTACGTACGCCTCTACGAGGCCGCCCGGGCCGGGGACTGGGCGGCGGCCCGGGCCGAACAGGACCGGCTCGCCGCCCTGTTCGCCCTCACCGACGCGGGCGACCCCGCCCTGATGGGCGGCAGCTCCAGTGCGCTCGGCGCCTTCAAGGCCGCCGCCCATCTGCTGGGCCTCATCGACTGCCCGGCCACCGCGGCACCACAGGTGCCGCTCGACGCACCGGCCGTCGGCCGGGTCCGCGCCCGGCTCGCCGAGGCCGGACTCCTGTGACCCCGGGACCGGGCCGGTGACCGCCGAACCCGGTCCCGTCCGCCCCGTTTCCCGCCCCGGCCCCCGCGCTCGTCCCCGACCGCCCTCGTCCCCGACCGCCCTCGTCCCCGACGCGCGTCTCCCCACCCGCAATAGGATCGCCATGTCATCTGCGCGCACCACCCCGACCTCCCCGCCCTGGTACCGCGAGATCACCCGGGAGAAGTGGAAGGCCTTCTTCGCCGCCTGGATCGGCTACCTCCTCGACGGCTTCGACTTCGTCCTCATCACGCTCGTCCTGACCGAGATCGCCGACGACTTCGGGCTGTCGACCGTCGAGTCCGCCAGCCTCGTCTCCGGAGCCTTCATCACCCGCTGGCTCGGCGGTGCCGTACTCGGCGCGCTCGGCGACCGCTTCGGCCGCAAGAGCGCCATGGTGGCCAGCATCCTGCTGTACTCGGTCGGCACCTTCGCCTGCGGCTTCGCCTGGGACTACACCAGCCTGTTCACGGCCCGACTGCTCATCGGCATGGGCATGGCGGGCGAGTACAGCGCCAGCGCCACCTACGTCCTGGAGAGCTGGCCCGCCCGGCTGCGCAACCGCGCCTCCGGCTTCCTCATCTCCGGCTTCTCGCTGGGCGGCGTCCTGGCGGCCGAGGTCTACGAGCACGTGGTGCCCGGCCACGGCTGGCGCTGGCTGTTCTACATCGGCCTGTTCCCCGTCGTCGTCGCGCTGTGGGTACGCCGGGCGCTGCCCGAGGCCGACGACTGGGAGGCGCGGGTCGGGGCGAGCGGTGAACGGCCCAACCCCTTCCGGCCGCTGTTCGCCGGCCGCCGCCGGGCGACGGTCAACACGGTGCTCGTCGTCGTCGCCACGGGCTCGCTCTTCGCGGTGTTCACCCCGCTCGGCGCCGGCGCGGTGCCCGTCCTGTCCGTCCTGGCGGCGGCCTGTCTCGTCGCCTTCGCGGTACAACTGGGAGGCCGCAAGCGGTGGGTGCTGTTCCTCGCGCTCTGCGTCACCGTGTTCTGCGCCTTCCTCTACAGCTGGCCGGTCCAGGCACTGCTGCCCACCTACCTCAAGACCGAGCTGGGCTTCAGCCCGGCACAGGTGAGCGACGCGCTCTACTACGCCGGGTTCGGCACGATGGCCGGCTGCATCGTCACCGGCTTCGTCGGCGACCGGTTCGGCACCCGCAGGGCGTACGCCTGCACCCTGGTGGTGGGCATCGCCTTCGTCTTCCCCGTCTTCGCCGTCCGGGACAGCCAACTCCAGCTGGGCATCCTGCTGTTCCTGATGCTCGCCTGCATGCAGGGCATCTCCGGGCTGCTGCCCAAGTTCATCGCCGGGCACTTCCCGACCGAGACCCGGGCCGCGTCCCTGGGCTTCACCTACAACGTCGGCGCGCTGGGCGGGGCCGTCGCCCCGGTGCTCGGCGCGCGGCTGGCGTCGACCATGTCGCTGGGTCAGTCGCTCGCCGTGCTGACCTTCTCGCTGACCCTCGTGGTGATCGTGCTGATCGGCTTCGACGTCCCGAGCCGGCTCAACCGGCTCGTCGACAAGGAGGCGGTCCCCGACTACCTCGCCGCCGAGGCGGCGGTGCCGGACGGCGCGGGGCGCATACGGTCGGCGCCGTGAGGCGGTGACGGGCGGGGGGAGGGCGCGTGCTCCGACTGGCCCAAGGCACGCCGGCCGGTGCGGCGACCGACGGTCACCTGGTGTAACAGTCTTCTTATGATCTGTAGACGAAATGATCGTCAGAGCGACGTGCGCGGTTCGCGTGGCCTCAGGATCCGCACCGCCGCGGTGACCCTGGTCGCCGCGACCGCACTCGGGGCGACCGGCGAAGCGGTGGCCGCGCCCTCGACGCCCCTGCGCACCGACTGGGACGCCATCGCCGCGTGCGAGTCCAGCGGCAACTGGCAGGCGAACACCGGCAACGGCTACTACGGCGGCCTGCAGTTCGCACGGTCCAGCTGGATCGCCGCCGGCGGCCTCAAGTACGCCCCGCGCGCGGACCTCGCCACCCGCGCCGAGCAGATCGCCGTGGCGGAACGCCTCGCCCGTCTGCAGGGGATGTCCGCCTGGGGCTGCGCCTGACGGCGGCCTCCGGGCCGCCCTGTCCGCGCCGGGTTGACCGGGGTAGCCCGTAGGTGTGCACTTGTCGCCGGTCACGCCGCGTCCCGTTTCCCCCGAGCCGTGCACGGGCAGTCCCCGGCGGGGGAGCCGAGCGGCGGCCCCGGACGTCGCGTACGCCGATACGCCCGGGGCCGCCCTCGCCCGTCACGGTCGGGTCAGCTGCCGGAAACGCGGCGGCCCGAGTAGGCCGACCAACGGCCCTCGCGCCGGGCCACCGTGATGTCCCGTCCGAAGCAGGACGTCAGCAGGGAGCCGGTCAGGACCTCGTCCACCGCACCCCGGGACAGGATCCGGCCCTCGCGCAGCAGCAGGGCGTGGCTGACGGCCGGGGACAGCTCCTCCAGATGGTGTGTGACCGTGACGGTGGCCAGCCGCGGCCTCCCCTCGGCCAGTTGGTGCATCGCCTCGACGAGGTCCTCGCGGGAGGGCAGGTCCAGGGCGTTGAACGGCTCGTCCAGGAGCAGCAGGGCCGGATCGGCCATCAGCGCCCGGGCGATCAGGACCCGCGCCCGCTGCCCGCCCGAGCAGACCCCGTACGGCCGGTCGGCCAGCTCCTTGACGCCGAGTTCGGTCAGCAGGTCGCGGGCCCGCAGCCGGACCTCCTCGTCGTACGTCCGCCACAGAGGCTGCACGGTGCCGCTGTGGCCGGTGAGCACGACCGCGTGGGCGGAGAGGTCCTGCGGCACCCGCTGGGCGGAGTTGACGTGGCCGATGCGCGCCCGCAGTTCACGGACGTCCACCCGGCCGAGTCGGCTGCCGAGCACCTCGACCGTGCCCGTGGTGGGGTGCATGAGCGCGCCGAGCAGCCGCAGCAGGGTGGTCTTTCCGGCGCCGTTGGCCCCCAGCAGTGCCCAGTGCTCGCCCGGCCGGACCGTCCAGTCCACGCCGTCGAGGATCAGCTGGTCCGGCGTGAAGCGGCGCACGCTCACGTCCTGGAGCCGGAGCACGGCCGCCTCGTCCGCGTCGGCCTGGTAGCGGGCTGTCTGGGCGGTCATGCCGTGACTCCTTCACGCGCGGGGCACCTCTCGGTCACCGCGAACACTAGATGTACTCACCACGCGCCTGCCCCGGCCGTCCGCTTCCTGGACGGTGGGCCGCGGCACCCACGGCGGCACTCACAGCGGCACTCAGGGCGCGGATGAGTCCTCGTACTCATCCGCGGTGCCGGGCACGGCTCCTATCGTGGCGCCGTCGGTGGGACACGGAGGGGGAGTCATGGGGCGTCGGGGCACTGCGCGGGGGAGTGGACGGCGGCGGACGGGGCGCGTCGGTGGTGGCCTCCTGGCCCTGCTGGTGGGGCTGCTCGCCACCGGCTGCGCGGCGTTCGACACCGAGGACGACGTGCGGCGGGCCCAGGAGCTGGCCGAGGAGTCGTACCCCGGGCAGCTCGAGGTCGTCGACGCCCGGATCCTGTTCCCGGAGACCACCGGTTCGGAGGTCACCCTGTCGGTCCACGACGACCCGGACGCGGCCGTCAGGTTCCGGGTGGACGGGGACAAGGACCGCTGCGACGGCGGCTCGGACTGCCCGGACGCCCTTCGCAAGGCGGTGGACCGGGCCCGGCGGGAGGCCGGACACCTGCGCGCGATGCGCACCGCCTTCGACGGCTGCGGGCAGCCGCTCCTGGCCACGGACGAGAAGCTCTCGGCCCCCTGGATCGCGGCACGGTTGACCGATCGGACGGTGGACGACGTGCTGGCCCGCGTCGGCGCCTGCGTGCAGCGCTGGGTCACCGCACGCGCGGAGCGGGATCCCGGTGTGGCGCCGAAGTGGGTCACCGTCAACCTCGTGGCCCCGGGCGCGGCGGCGGACCTCCCGGCGGCGAGGAGCACGTTGCCCGCCGTCCTGCGGTTCGCCCATGGTCCCCGGCTCGCCGCCCTGGCGCGCGATCCGTACTACGTGGCCGCCTACCCGGTCGGCCGGGACGCGGACCGGACCGTCGACGCCGCCTCGGCCGGCCTGCGGATCGTCTCGCCCTTCGAGGAGCGGCAGGCCTTCTCCCGGCGGATCGACGCGTCGGTCCTGCCCGCGCTGCGGGCGACACACCCGGATGCGGTGACCAGCGGCGGGGCGGGAACGGGGGTGTGGCGGCTGGAGCCGGGGACCGTCCGCCGCATGCGCGGGTACGTGCTGTTCTGCGAACGGCCGCCCGCGGACGGCAAACGCTGCCTCGGGGACCTGGCGGCGCTGGTGACCTCGGACCCGCAGGGCCGCGACGCCGAGGTCGTCGAAGTCCTCACGGACATCCGCGACGAGCGCGGGGTCCTGCGCCTGCCTCCGCAGTGACGGAGACGGGCGCAGGACCGGTGCCGGAGGGCGGGAGGGGTCAGACGCCCGCCACCGACTGGATCCAGGAGCGGTAGGCGGTCACATTGGTGTACGCGGTGGTGCTCTGCCGGTCGCTGGTCGAGGCGACGCCCACCTGGACACCGCCGGCCATCATCGGACCGCCGGAGTCGCCGCCCGCGGTGATGCCGTCGACCGGGCGCGCGCATATCGCCTGACCGTAATAGGCGTCGTAGCAGCCCCGGGTGACGCTCACGTTGGCGACCTTGAGGTACTGGGACTGGCAGTTGATCTCCGAGCCGCACCGGGAGGTCGCTCCCCAGCCGTAGACCTGCACGGTCTGGCCGACCCGCACCGTACCCGGCTGCCCGAGCCGTGCGTAGGAGGCGGAGACGGAACGGTCGAGCCGGACCAGCGCGAGGTCGGCCGAAGGGCTGGTGACGGTCTGGACGCCGTTCGCCACCGTGCCGCCGGAGCCCTGGTCGAGGCTGCCGATCCGGAAGGACAGGTTGCCGCCGCCGACGCAGTGCTTGGCGGTGAGGATCCAGGTGGGGGAGATGATGGTCGAGGTGCAGGTCTGGGCGCCGCCCGAGAACAGCCGGGCCGCCCAGGGGGCGTTCTGCGCGTAGCCGCCGCCGATGATCGGCTGGGGGCCGCCGTCCCCGGGACGGGGCTCCACCGCCGAGGCGCTCGGGGAGAGCGCGAGGGCGGACAGCAGCGCGGCCACGAGGGCGGCCAGCAGGGTGGGGACGAGTCTCGTTGTTCGCAAGGCTCCTCGATTCCGACGACACGCGCGTGGGCGCGTGCTGATGTGTGGGGGCGCCCACAGCATGTCGGGCCCGGACCCCGGCCGGGCAGTCCCGGCTTCGCATAACGCGGCGTTATGCCCGGGGGCGGTGGCCGGGGGGGGTGCGGTGGCGTCCGAGGGGCCGGAGAGTACCTAGCGGAGCAGGAGTTGCACGAGGGCCACCGTGCCGACCGTCACGACCAGTATCCGCAGGACCGTGGGGCTGAAGTGGCGGCCCACCTTGGCGCCGACGTAACCGCCGAGGCCCGAGCCGACCGCGAGGAGCCCGACGGCGGTCCATTCGAAGTCGGCGGCGAAGAGGAAGAAGAGCGCGGCCACGGTGTTGACGACGGCGGAGAGGACGTTCTTGACGCCGTTGAGCCGTTGCAGGGGTTCGTCCAGGAGCATGCCCATCAGGGACAGGTAGATGATCCCCTGGGCCGCGGTGAAGTAGCCGCCGTAGACGCTGGCCAGCGTCAGGCCGGTGAAGAGCAGCGGACCGCCGTCCCGGCGGGGGGAGGTGCCGGTGCGGGCCCGGCGGCGCTGGACCAGCCTGCCGATCTGCGGCTGGAACGCCACCAGCAGCAGCGCGAGGCCGACCAGGACCGGCACGATCGTCTCGAAGGCGTCGGCGGGCAGCGTCAGCAGGAGGGTGGCGCCCGCGAGGCCGCCGAGGAGCGCTCCGGAGCCGAACTTCAGGACGCGCCCGCGCTGGCCGCGCAGTTCCTTGCGGTAGCCGATGGCCCCGCTGATGGAGCCGGGGATCAGGCCGAGCGCGTTGGAGACGGTGGCGGTGACCGGCGGCAGCCCCGTGGCCAGCAGCACGGGAAAGGTGATGAGCGTTCCGGAGCCCACGACGCTGTTGATGGCGCCGGCCCCGACGCCGGCCGTGAACACCGCGGCCATGGCCTCCGGCGTCACCCCGTGCCACCCAGGGGGTGTCGTTTGGATCTTGCCGGGGCCGCGGGGTGCCACGAGGCACCGTTGCCTGGAGCCGGCCTGATCCAAACGTCACCCCCTGGAGCCGGACCCGTGGGCGGCCGGAAGGTGTCTTGTGCATCTTTCACGGGGCCGACTGTACCCATCGCTCCGGACCGCGTGTTTGCCGGTCTCAACCGGTCTTGCCTGGGCACTTCTTGACGTTAATTCACCTGATCATGCGGTGATACGATCACCGCGTTTGCGGAGCGGGCGGATGGGTGAAAAACGGCATCCCCGACATGAGGGGCAGCCCGGGCAGCTACTCCCGGCGCGGGCACTCCACCGGGCCGCCCGCACGGACGGGAATTCAGCAAGCCGGCTGTCAGTCGCCTGAAGAGAGTCTTATGACGGAATACACAGGGAACCCCTTGCTCTGGGTCGCCCTCGTCGCCCTCGTCGCCGCCGCCGTGCTCGTCAGCCGCCAGCGCAAGGCGGCACGGGCGTTGCGGCAGCAGGTCCAGGGGCTCAGGGATCACTACACCGAGCTGGAGAACGATTACGGGAAGTCCGTACAGGCCGCCCAGGAGCGGGCCGAGGACGAGACGAAAACCGTGCTGAAGTCCGCGATGCGGACGCTTCAGGGCCTCGCGGCCGAACAGCAGCTGGTGCTCTCCCGGCTGCAGAACAAGTACGGCGACTCCGCCCTCCTCCAGGACCTGCTGGAGATCGACCACACCAACTCGCAGTTCGGCCGACGGGCGCAGTCCATCGCCGTACTGTGCGACGGCTGGCTCGGCGGACGGCGCGACACCGCCTCGGTCTACGACGTGGTGCGCAGCGCCCAGGGGCGCATCCGCCACTTCCGCCGGGTCGACATCCTCTCCCAGGTCGACTTCGGCATCACCAGCCGGGCCGTCGAACCCGTCGCCCTGGCCCTGGCCGAGCTGCTCGACAACGCCACCAGCTACTCCAGCCCGGACACCGTTGTCGAGATCAACATCCGGACCGTGCCCAAGGGCATCTGCATCGTGGTCGACGACGCCGGTGTCGGTATGAGCGACGAGGAGCGGGCCCGCGCCGACAAGCTGCTCGCCACCGAGCGCGCCTCGGGCGTGGCGGGGCTCGGCAACCCGCCGCAGTTCGGCTTCGCCGTCATCGGCCTGCTGTGCGAACGATTCGGGTTCGAGGTGTCGGTGGACTCCTCCTCTCCCTACGGAGGTGTACGGGCGGTGGTCCTGCTGCCGCACGAACTGCTCACCGCCATGCCGGAGAGGAAGGCACCCGCCCCCGCCGCCCCCGCGGCCCGCGGCGCGACGCGGCCGGTCCCGGACGGCGGACCGGAGACCGCGCTCACCTCCTCCCAGACCGGCGACGGCCTGCCCCGGCGCCGCCGCAAGCGGCCGATGGCCATCGTGCCCGGCAGCGCGTCCACCCCCCGCGCCGCGGGCCGCTCCGACTCCGAGCAGGCGCAGGTCATGGGCGCGTTCCAGCGCGGAACGCAGTCCGGCCGGGTCACCGGACCGGACAGCCCGGACGACGCCGGCCGGACGAGCGACACACCTGGTGCAAGCAGCGAAGGACATGAGGTCTCGTGAACGACGATCTGTCATGGATGCTCGACAGCGCCCTGGAGATTCCGGGCGCCCTGCACGCGGTCCTGATATCCGCCGACGGCCTCTTGATGGCCCGGACGCAGGACTTCGACAAGGACGACGCCGACCGGGTCGCGGCCGCCATGAGCGGTGTGCAGTCGCTCAGCCGCACCCTGGCCTTCTTCTGTGAGGACCCCAGCCAGTCCTGGCGGCAGACCCTGGTCGAGTTCGACGGCGGCTGGGTCTTCCTGATCTCCGCCGGCGAGGGCGCCTACCTCGGTGTGTCCGCCTCCCCGGAGGTCGACATGGCGGACATCACCTTCCGGATGCAGCAGCTCGTCGCCCAGCTCGGCAAGCGGCTGACGACACCGCCGCGCGAGAACCTGGGCGCCCGCTCATGACCGGCCACGACGGCTGGCAGCCCGAGGCGCCCGAATTAGTGCGGCCGTACGTCATCACCAAGGGCCGCGGCCTGCCCGACGAGGACGACCTCTCCCTCATCACCCTGGTCACCGCCTCCGCCGGCCAGCCGCAGCGGCCGGCCCGGCTGTCCCCCGAGGAGCAGAGCCTGCTCGACCTCTGCTCCGCCGGCTACCTCTCGGTCGCCGAGATCGCCGGACACACCCACTTCCCGCTGGGCGTCGTACGGATCCTGCTGGCCTCCCTGATGGAGGGCGGGCACCTCATGACCCGCCCGCCGGTGGCCCGCGCCCGCCTCGCGGACAAGGAGATACTGGAGGAGGTGCTCAATGGGCTCCGCGCCAAGTTTGGATGAGCGGGACTACGTCCGCGAGGGAGCGACCCAGACGGCGGTCAAGATCCTCGTCGTCGGGCACTTCGCGGTGGGCAAGACCACCCTCATCGGCTCCATCTCCGAGATCGAGCCGCTGTCCACCGAGGAGACGATGACGCAGGCCGCCGAGTCGGTCGACGACCTCAAGGGGGTCCAGGGCAAGACCACCACCACGGTCGCCATGGACTTCGGCCGCCTGACCATCAGCGACCGCGTCGTGCTCTATCTCTTCGGCACCCCCGGCCAGCAGCGCTTCGTGCAGATGTGGGAGGACATGGCCCGCGGCGCGCTCGGCGCCCTGGTGCTGGTCGACCCGGAGCGGCTGGCGGACTCCTTCCCCGTGATCGACCTCATCGAGCACTACGGACTCGACTACGCCATCGCCGTCAACCACTTCGACGGCGCGCCGCTGCGCGACGAACGGGCGCTGCGCGAGGCGCTCGACCTGCTCGACGACACCCCCGTCGTCACCTGCGACGCCCGCGACGAGAAGTCCTCGGCCGCCGCACTGACCACCCTCGTCCGCTACTTGCTGGACCGCACCCGCTAGGAGCTGGGAGCAGACATGAACGCCCACGACACCGCCCCGGTGCCGCCGCCCGGCTGCCCGGCCCACGGCTCCGGCGCCCGGGTGCCGCTGCACGGGCCGGAGTTCGCCGCCGACCCGCAGGCGTACTACGAGTACCTGCGCCACTACGGGGCCGCGGCCCCCGTCGAACTGGCCCCGGGCGTCGAGGCGACCCTGGTCACGGACTACGCGGCGGCGCTCCAACTGCTGCAGGACTCCGGCACCTTCCGCAAGGACGCGCGCCGCTGGCGGGCCTTCAACGAGGGCAGGATCAGCCCGGACAGCCCGGTCGCGCCGCTGCTGGCCTACCGGCCCAACTGCATGTTCGCCGACGGAGCCGACCACCTCAGGCTGCGCCAGGCGGTCACCGACAGCATGGCGCGGGTGGACACCCGGCGCCTGAGCCGCAGCACCGAGCAGATCTCCGGCTACCTCGTCTCCCAGTTCGGCGCCCGCGGTTCCGCCGACCTGCTCGGGGACTACGCCAAGCAGCTGCCGCTGTTCGTCTTCAACGAGCTCTTCGGCTGCCCGGCGGACATCGGCGACCGGGTGCTGTTCGGCATCACCGGCATGTTCGACGGCGTCAACGCCGAGAAGGCCACCGCGGTGCTCTTCCAGGCGGTGGGCGAACTCGTCGCGCTCAAGCGGCGCAAGCCCGGTGACGACGTCACCTCCTGGCTGATGCAGCACGAGGCCCGGCTCGACGACGAGGAGATGGTCCACCAGCTCGCCCTGCTCCTCGGCGCGGGCGCCGAACCCCTGCGCAACCTCCTCGGCAACACCCTGCACCGACTCCTCACCCACGAGCGGTACGCCCGTGAGGGCGGTCTGATCGACGAGGCGCTCGACGACACGCTGTGGGAGAACCCGCCCATGGCGAACTACGCCCCGCACTACCCGGCCGCCGACACCGAACTGGCCGGCCAGCAGCTTCAGGCGGGCGACCTCGTGCTGGTCAGCTTCGCCGCGGCCAACACCGGGCCCGCCCTCAAGGCCTCCCGCCAGGCGGGCAGCAACCGCGCGCACCTCGCCTGGAGCGCGGGCCCGCACGCCTGCCCGTCCAAGGAGCCCGCCCGGCACATCACGGTCACGGCCGTCGAGCACCTGCTCAACGAGCTGCCGGACGTCGAACTCGCCGTGCCCGAGGACAGCCTGACGTGGCGTCCGGGCCCCTTCAACCGGGCCCTGGCCACGCTTCCGGCGCGCTTCACCCCGGTGCGCCCCGCCCGGCGGGCCGAGCCGGGACCGGCAACCGCGGGCGAGCGGGAACCGGCGGCGAGCCAGGCCTCTACGGCCGAACGCGGCGGCATGTGGAGCCAGTTCCTCAACTGGCTCACACGGTGATCTGCGCAACACCTCCCCAACCCGCACCATTTGCATGAAGATCGAACGGCACGGGTAGTGAGCAACGCGGTACTCAAGTTGCTTACGAGTCAAAGGAGGTGTCGTGGACCACATATCCACGAACGCCGCTTTCCCGGCGCCGGACCCCCTGATACCCGCCTCCCGAGGCGGGTATCGCTCTGTGCGGCTCCGGCCGGGGACGGGCCGGTGACCGCCGCACCGAGGAGCACGGACCCGCGGGGCACACCCACCCTCGGCTCTCTCACCGGCGGCCAGTTGCGAAGACTGGGCGCGGTGGCGGGCCTGTCCCGGGCCGACGTCGAGACCTACGCAGGGGTCCTGACCGACGCACTGGGCCCGGTGGCCGAGCGGCCCCTGAGCCTCGCACCGCCCACCCGGACCTTCCTGTCCGACGACCACACCCCGGTGGAGTTCTCACTCTCCTTCCGGCCGGACGCACAACCCTCCATGCGGCTCCTCGTGGAACCGGGCTGCGGCGCAGACAGCCTGGTTCGCAACGGCCGCAAGGGACTCGAGGCGATCCGGGCCATGGCGCGGCGCTGGGACTTCGCCACCGACGTCCTCGACGAACTCCGTGACCTCTTCCTGCCGCCCGTCCCGCGGGGCCCCCTCGCCCTGTGGTGCGCGCTGGAGCTGAGGCCCGGCGGGGTGCCCAGGGTCAAGGTCTATCTGAACCCGGCGGCGGGCGGGGAGGAACGTTCCGCCACGACGGTGCGCGAGGCCCTGCACCGGCTCGGCCACCGGCAGGCCTTCGACGGCCTGCCGCAGGGCAGCGGATACCCGTTCCTCGCCCTGGACCTCGGCGACTGGGCTCAACCCCGGGTGAAGGTCTACGTGCGGCACGACAACCTCACGGCCGGGCAGGCCGGGCGCCTGTCCCGGATGGACGCGGGCCCCGGGCCCGCGGCGGTCGAGGGCTTCTTCCGCGCGGCCGCGGGCCTCGGCCCCGACGCGAGGGGGCTCGGCAGGCGGCCCGGCCTGTCCTGCCACTCCTTCACCGACACGGGCACCGTGCGGCCGAGCGGATTCACCCTGCACATCCCGGTCAGGGACTACGTCCCGCACGACGGGGAGGCCCTGGCCCGGGCGTCGAGAGTGCTGCGCCACCACGGCATGGACGCCTCCGTCCTCGACCGCGCCCTGGCCGCCCTCACCGAGCGGCGGCCCGAGGACGGGCGGGGTCTGATCGCCTACCTGGCGCTGGCCCACGAGCGGGACCAGCCGCCCCGGGTGACGGTGTACCTCTCCTCGGAGGCGTACGCGGTGCGGCCGCCGGTCGTGGAGACGGTCCGCCGACCGGTGCCGGTGTCCTGACCGGACCGTCCGCACACGACAGGGCTCCCGGCGCGATCCGCCGGGAGCCCTGTCATGGCCGGGCCCTTGTCATGGCCGGGGCGCCCGGCACCGTCGCGGCCGGTGCGGCGGCGCCCGGCGGCACACTCACACGGGCAGCGACTCCCGGAACTCGGCGAGGTACGGGCCCACGTCGACCTGGATCGAGGCGCCTTCGGTCCGGCCGTAGCGCTGGACGATGCCGGTGAGATACGTGCCGATCTCCTCGCGCATCTCCTCGGCCGGGGGCAGTGCGGCGGCGCCGCCGATCAGGCGGGCCACCCACTCCGCCTGGGCCTCCACCAGCCGGGTGATGGCGCCCACGGGCCGTACCAGTCCGACGAAGTACAGACCGGGCCGGTCCGCCGGGGCGACCCGTCGGTACAGCTCGACCGATCCGTCGGCGGCCACCGGGCAGCCGGGGGGCAGGAAGGGGAAGGTCATGTGGAAACCGGTGCAGTAGACGACCGCGTCGGCGGTCTCGGAGCTGCCGTCCGCGAAGACGACCCGGTCGCCCTCGAAGGAGGCGATCGCGGGCTTGGGGGTCACCGCCCCGTGCCGGATCCGGCTGAGGATCTCGTCCGAGAGGGTCGTCGCGGAGGAGAAGACCGGGTGGTCGGGCTCTGGCAGGCCGTAGTCCGACAGACGGCCGCGCGCCACCAGCAGCGCCTGCTCCACCCACTGGCGCCGCTCGGCGAAGGACATCTCGTTCCACCAGGGGGCCTCGGCGATCTCGTCGACCGACATCCCGAAGAGCTGCTTGGGCACGATGTGCAGCCCCCGGCGCACCGACAGCAGGGTCCGCTCCGCGTGCCGCGAGAGGTCCGCGGCGATGTCCACCGCGGAGGCGCCGAGGCCCACCACGACGACGCGGCGGCCGGCGAAGTCGGCGCCGTCGCGGTAGTCGAGGGAGTGAAGAATCGTTCCGGCAAAGGACTCCGCGCCGCCCGGAAGGGGGTCGGGCAGGGCCGGGTCGGTGTGGTGTCCGGAGGCGACGACCACCCGCTCGAACCGGCGCGAACTCCGCACGCCCTCCGCGTCCCTGCTGACGACGGTCCACATGCCGTCCGCGTCCTGGCGGACGGACACCACCTCGGTCCGCAGCTCGACGTGGCCGAGCAGGCCCGCCCACTCGGCGAAGGACCGCAGATAGGCGGCGACCTGACCGTGCCGGGGGTAGAGCGGGTACGAGGACGGCATCGGGAAGTCCGCGTAACCGGTCAGCTGCTTGGCGGTGTTCAGATGCAGGGACTGATAGCCCGGACCCCGCTCACCGGCCCCCGGCTGACGCCAGAGCCCGCCGACGTCGGGTGCCCTCTCCAGGCAGACGAAGGAGATGCCGCGCTCCTTCAGGGCATGGCCCATCGCCAGCCCCGACAGGCCTGCACCGATCACACACACACGCACGGGATGTCCCCCCAGGATGTACTCAACCTCCCCCGATCATGCCTTTACTGCCCATCCGTTTCTTCCCGCACACCGGCACGACCGGCGAACGGACGTGTCCGTGCTCACGTTTCAGGCGCCCCGCAGGTCCCACACCCGGCGGATCTTGCCGAGCGAGCGCTCCAGGGTCTCCGGCTCGACGACCTCCACCTCCACGGTCACGCCCACCCCGTCCTTGACGCCCTGGGCGATCGCCCTCGCGGCGGCCTCGCGCTGCTCGGCAGCCGCGTCGGGCCGGGCCTCGACCCGCACCGTCATGTGGTCCATGCGGCCGCGTTCGGTGAGCCGGATCTGGAAGTGAGGGGCGACGCCCGGCGTGCGCAGCACGATCTCCTCGACCTGGGTGGGGAAGACGTTCACCCCGCGCAGGATGATCATGTCGTCGCAGCGGCCGGTGACCTTCTGCATCCTGCGGAACGCGGGGCGTGCGGTGCCCGGCAGCAGGCGGGTCAGGTCGCGCGTGCGGTAACGGATCACCGGGAGCGCCTCCTTGGTCAGGGAGGTGAAGACGATCTCGCCCTCCTCGCCCTCGGGCAGCACGGCGTCCGTGAGCGGGTCCACGACCTCGGGGTAGAAGTGGTCCTCCCAGATGTGCAGCCCGTCCTTGGTCTCGACGCACTCCTGTGCCACGCCGGGGCCGATCACCTCGGACAGGCCGTAGATGTCGACGGCGTGGATGTCCATGCGCTCCTCGATCTCGCGCCGCATCTCCTCGGTCCACGGCTCGGCGCCGAAGATGCCGACCTTGAGGGAGCTGGTGCGCGGATCGACGCCCTGGCGCTCGAACTCGTCGAGCAGGGTGAGCATGTAGGACGGGGTGACCATGATGATCTCGGGCCGGAAGTCCTGGATGATCTGCACCTGACGCGCCGTCATGCCGCCGGAGGCGGGGATCACCGTGCAGCCGGCCCGCTCGGCGCCGTAGTGGGCGCCGAGACCGCCGGTGAACAGGCCGTAGCCGTAGGAGATGTGCACCTTGTGGCCGGGGCGGCCGCCCGCGGCGCGGATCGAACGGGCTATCACGTCCGCCCACATGGACAGGTCGTTCTCCGTGTACCCGACGACGGTGGCGCGGCCGGTGGTGCCGCTGGAGGCGTGCACGCGCCGCACGTCGGCCATCGGGACGGCGAACATGCCGAAGGGGTAGGTGTCCCGCAGGTCCGCCTTGGTGGTGAAGGGGAACCTGGACAGGTCGGCCGGGCTGCGGCAGTCGTCGGGGGTCACTCCGGCGGCGTCGAACTTCTTGCGGTACAGCTCCACGTTGTCGTAGGCGTGCCGCAGGGTCGCGCGCAGGCGGTCGAGCTGGAGCTCCCGGAGCTGCTCGCGGGACAGACGCTCGGCGTCGTCCAGCAGGTCGTGGGGGAGGGGCTCGCCCGGTCGGGGTGCCGGGGCCGCCCCGGTCGTCGGCTCGCTGCTCATCGCGACTCCTTCGTCGTCGTCCCCGGCGTCTGGCGCGCCGTGTCCTGCCGCGCGTCGCGGCTGCCTCCGTCGTCCCGCGGACTCCGGTCGCGCCGGTCGTCCCGCACGCTGCGGCTGCGCCCCCGGAACTCCGCGACCACCTCGTCGCCGCGCCGCACGCTCACGTCGTAGATCCCGCTGCGTCCGTACCGGGCCCGCTCCTCGGCGCGGGCCTCGAGCACGTCGCCCTCGCGGGCCGGGGCGACGAAGACGATGTCGGCGCCGGCCGCCACGGTCACCGGGCCGTGGCTGTTGCAGGCGCAGGCGAAGGCGGTGTCGGCCAGCAGGAACAGGAATCCGCCGTGGGCGATCCGGTGTCCGTTCACCATCGCCGGAGTCACGGTCATGCGGACCAGTGCGGTCCCCTCCCCGTGCTCCACCAGCTCGATCCCGAGCCCCCGGGAGGCCTCGTCCGCGGAGAACATCGCCTCCGTCGGCGTCTGCTCAGTGGCCTGCGACACCGTATCCACCACCTTGTCTCCCGACCGACCATTCGGTTAGCGCGCGGCAAGGCCAAGTAATCCAGCCACGCGGTGGCGCTGTCAAGAGTGTGACCGGCGAGGTCCGGTCTCTTGCCCGGCGCACGGAAACACGTCACACTGATACCGAACGAATGGTCGGTTGGGAAGCTGATGACGATGACCACGACACACGCCGCCGAGGCGCCGCCCCCGGAGGCACCGGACGGGCTCCAGGAGCACTTCGACGCGACGATCGCGCGCGACCAGCGCATCGAGCCGCGGGACTGGATGCCCGACGGCTACCGCAGGACGCTGGTCCGGCAGATCGCCCAGCACGCGCACTCGGAGATCATCGGCATGCAGCCCGAGGGCGAGTGGATCACCCGGGCCCCGTCGCTGCGCCGCAAGGCGATCCTCTTCGCCAAGGTCCAGGACGAGGCCGGGCACGGGCTGTACCTGTACTCGGCGGCCGAGACGCTCGGCGCGGACCGCGACGACCTCACCGAGCGGCTGATCGAGGGCCGCCAGAAGTACTCGTCGATCTTCAACTACCCGACCCTGAGCTTCGCCGACGTCGGCGTGATCGGCTGGTTCGTGGACGGCGCCGCGATCTGCAACCAGGTGCCGCTGTGCCGCAGCTCCTACGGGCCCTACGCGCGCGCGATGGTGCGCATCTGCAAGGAGGAGTCCTTCCACCAGCGGCAGGGCTACGAGCTGCTGATGACGATGATGCGCGGCACCGACGCCCAGCGCGAGATGGTCCAGGACGCGGTGAACCGCTGGTGGTGGCCGTCCCTGATGATGTTCGGCCCGCCCGACGACGCCTCGCCCAACTCGGCGCGGTCCATGGCCTGGAAGATCAAGCGGCACAGCAACGACGAGCTGCGCCGGCGCTTCGTCGACATGACCGTCCCGCAGGCCGAGAAGCTCGGCGTCACCCTGCCCGACCCGGAGCTGCGCTGGAACGAGGAGAGCGGTCACCACGACTTCGGCACCCCCGACTGGGACGAGCTGATGCGGGTCATCAAGGGCGACGGGCCCTGCAACGACCGGCGGATGGAGCGGCGGCGCACCGCCCACGAGGAGGGCGCCTGGGTGCGCGAGGCGGCCACCGCCCACGCGGCCAAACAGGCAGCCCGCGCGGAGAAGGGAGCGGCGGCATGACCCCCGAGAAGGCCCAGCAGCCCGACAAGCGGGGCTGGCCGCTGTACGAGGTGTTCGTGCGCGGCAAGCGCGGCCTCAACCACGTCCACGTCGGCTCGCTGCACGCCGCCGACGACGCGATGGCCCTCACCCACGCCCGCGACCTGTACACCCGGCGCAACGAGGGCGTCTCCATCTGGGTGGTCCGCTCGGAGCACATCGCCGCCTCCACCCGCGACGAGAAGGACCCCTTCTTCGCCCCCAGCGCCGACAAGGTCTACCGCCACCCGACCTTCTACGACATCCCCGACGACGTCCCGCACATCTAGGAGCAGGGCATGAGTGACGACCACGTCTACCTCACCCTGGCCGAGGGGCACGAGGACGACACCCGCTGGGCCTACGGCACCGGCTTCGAGGACCCGCTGCACGGCGTCGACACCACCGTCCCCGAGGGCGTCGACGCCCGGGCGCTGGCCGCCGAGTGCGTGGCGCTCGCCGACGACGCCCTGGTCAGCGCCCAGCGGCTCGCCGAGTGGGTCACCCGCGCGCCCGAGCTGGAGGAGGAGGTGGCGCTGGCCAACATCGGGCTCGACCTCCTCGGCCAGGCCCGGCTGCTCTACTCCCGCGCCGGTCAGGCCGACGGCACCGGGCGCGGCGAGGACGCCTACGCCTACTTCCGGGACGCGGGCGACTTCCGCAACGTCCGCCTGGCCGAACTCCCGGGCGGGGACTTCGCGTTCGCCGTGGTGCGGCTGCTGGTCCTCTCCAGCTGGCGCCTGGCCCACTTCCGGCGGCTGGAGACACACCCCGACCCGGTGCTCGCGGCGGTCGCCGCCAAGGGCGTCAAGGAGCTGACCTACCACCGGCAGTACGCCGCCGAGTGGTGCGTGCGCCTGGGCGACGGCACGGACGAGTCGCACCGCAGGACGCGCGCCGCGCTGGACGAGGTCGCCCCCTACCTCGGCGAGCTGCACACGGCGTACGACGTGCGGGACGAGGTCGCCGACGACCTGCGCCAGGTCACCGAGGCCGCCGGACTGACCCTGCCGGTCTACCGGCCGCTGCCGGGGTCGGGCCGGGCCGGCGAGCACACCGAACACCTGGCGCCGCTGCTGACCGAGCTGCAGGGCGTCGCCCGCGCCCACCCGGAGGCGACATGGTGACCGGAACCCCCGCACTGCTGGACGCCCGCCGCGCCCGGCACGTGGCCGAGCAGGTGCCCGACCCCGAGCTGCCCATGCTGACCCTCGCCGACCTCGGTGTCCTGCGCGACGTCGAGGTGGCCGGGGACGGCACCGTGGTCGCGAGCCTGACGCCCACCTACTCGGGCTGCCCGGCCATGGCCGAGATGCGGGCGGACGTCGCCGCGCGGCTGCGCGCGGCGGGATACCCGAAGGTGGAGATCCGCACCGTCCTGGACCCGCCCTGGACCAGCGACTGGATCACCGACTCGGGCCGCGGCAAGCTCGCCGAGCACGGGATCGCCCCGCCCGGCGCCGCGCCCCGCGGCCCGGTCTCTCTCGTGCTGTCGCCCACCCGGCCCGCGGTGCCCTGCCCCCGCTGCGGCTCGGCGGACACCGAGGAGACCTCCCGCTTCGCCGCCACGTCCTGCAAGGCGCTGTGGCGCTGCCGGGCCTGCCGCGAGCCGTTCGAGTACGTCAAGGAGATCTGATGGCCCCGACCGCCCCCGTCCCGGCGGCCCCGGTGCGCACCCGCCGCCGGCCCGCCTTCCACCGTCTGCGCGTCGCGGCCGTCGAGCGGCTGTGCGCGGACGCGGCGGCCGTGAGCTTCGAGATCCCCGACGAGCTGGCCGGGGAGTTCGTCTTCGCGCCCGGTCAGTCGCTCACCCTGCGGCGCGAGGTGGACGGCCGGGACGAGCGCCGCTCCTACTCGATCTGCGCACCGGCCGGTTCGGCGCCGCGCATCGGGGTCCGCGTGGTGCCGGGCGGGCTGTTCTCGGCGTGGCTGGTCGGCGAGGTGCACCCGGGCGACACCGTCGAGGTGATGGCGCCCACCGGCCTCTTCACACCCGACCTTTCCACCCCGGGCCACCACGTCCTGGTCGCGGCCGGTTCGGGCATCACGCCGATGGTGTCCATCGCCGAGTCGGTGCTCGCCGCCGACGACCGCTCCACCGTCACCCTCTTCTACGGCAACCGCCGCACGGACACCGTGATGTTCGCCGACGAGCTGGCTGACCTGAAGGACCTCCACCCGACCCGCTTCCACCTCGCCCACGTGCTCTCCCGCGAGCCCCGCGAGGCCGAGGTGCTCTCCGGCCGTCTGGACGCCGGACGGCTCGCGGCGCTCATCGGCTCCCTGGTGGACGTGGAGCGGGCGGACCACTGGTGGCTGTGCGGACCGCAGGGCATGGTCGCCGACGCCCAGCAGGTCCTGGCCGGCCTCGGCGTCCCGGGCGAGCGCGTCCACCGGGAGCTGTTCTACGCCGACGACGAGCCCGTGCGGGAGGTGCGCCACGAGGAGAGCGGTCCCGAGGGCCCCGTCAGCGAGGTCACCATCACCCTGGACGGCCGTTCGACGACCTCCTCGCTCTCCCGGGAGCGGTCGGTGCTCGACGGGGCCCAGCAGACCCGCCCCGACCTGCCCTTCGCCTGCAAGGGCGGGGTCTGCGGAACCTGCCGGGCCCTCGTCACCGACGGCAGTGTCGACATGCGCCGCAACTACGCGCTGGAGGCGGCGGAGGTCGACGCCGGTTACGTCCTGACCTGTCAGTCGTACCCTGTCTCCGAGGAGCTGACCGTGGACTACGACAGCTGACAGGACGTCGCCCCTGGTCCGCTCAGGCGGGGTTGTCGCCGTGGGTGAGGGTCTCCCAGGCGACGAACAGGTTGTTCGTGCCGGAGGGGCGGGTGCGCTCGGTGAGCGCCTCGGTGTTGTCCATGGCGAAACCGAGGCGGTTGTGCAGGGCGTTGTAACCGACCTCGGTCACCGGGCCCAGGCCGAGGTCGACCTCGCCCCCGCACAGCCAGCTCGGGACGGCCGCGCCCTGCTGGTACTTGGCCTGGAAGCCGAGCGCGTGCCGCAGCCGCTCGCCGACGTCGGTGCCGTACAGGTCCTGCCCCTGGATGCGGCTGGTCTCGGCGACGTGCGAGATGGACGAGATGCCGTATCCGGTGTGGGTGAAGTCCCGGCAGGTCTCCTGGGTGAGCCCGGTGACGAACGTGGACTGCCCCTGCCAGTACTTGACGATCTTGTCCCGGGTGTCGAGGTGCTGGCTCGGGACGGTCTTCGGCAGGGCTCCGTCGGAGTCCAGGTACACGTACGCGGCCGTGCGGGTCCGGAACCTGGCCATCGCCTTGTCGTAGGAGGCCCGGTCCTCCAGGAAGACGGAGATGCCGACGGCGGCCTCCGTCATCGTCAGCTCCCAGTTTCCGTTGGAGTTGGAGCCGTTGATGATCTCGGGCAGGTAGACGTCGCGGAGCATGGTGGCGAACCGGCCGGAGTTCGCCCAGGAACCGCCGTACGTGTACTTGATGATCTCGGCGGCCTTGGGCCAGGACGAGCCCGCCCACCCGGTCTGCAGCGGCGCGTTGCTGTTGGTGTGGTCCCGGAGCACGGCGGACCAGGCGTCCATCAGCTCGATGGACTTGCGGGCGTAGCGCTCGTCGCGGGTGAAGTACCAGGCCAGCGCGTTGGTGTAGGCCGCGATGGCGTCCTCGCGCTCGTCCGTGCAGCCGTAGTTGGGGTTGGAGTAGGAGCCGCACTCGACCACCGCGCGGGGTTTCGGGGTGCGGTTCGGGTCGGCGTACCGGCTCGCCATCATCTGGTCGAAGGCGCCCTTCCAGGGCTGGGCCCCGGCGTCGACCTTGGCGCGGACGAAGTCGAGTTGCCCCTGGGAGACGGTGACTCCGGGATGCGTGAACGCGGCCGGTGCGGCGTCCGCGCGGGGGGTGGCCGAGCCGGGTCCGGCCAGCAGGGCGCCGACGAGTGCGGCGGTGAGGGTGGCGAGGAGGACGGCGCGGGATCTGCGGTGGCGGCGCGTGGGAGCAGAGGACATGTGGGGGGTCCATCCGTTCGAGTATGTGAACGTTGAGTGCTGTTCTGAACGTTCGACTGGGCGGTGACGATAGGTAGAGACCAATGCGGCGTCAAGAGGCCACGCAGCAACGCGCGGAGGTCCGGGCGGGCGGCGCTCGGCGAACACTATGAACGCAACGGCCGAAGGGGTGGCTCCGGATCCGGGGGATTCCTAACATCCCCGCTCGCAGCGCAACTTCGCGCCGGTCCGCAGCACGTACAGGAGCCGCACCTTGACCACACCCCCCGCTCCCAGGCACGACACCCGGCCCACTCACCGCAGAAGCCGCCCGGCGGTGGTGGCCGCCGCGCTCGCCGCCGTCTTCCTCGGCACGCTCGGCAACGTCTCCGCCGCCCCCGCACGGGCGGCCGGACAGCCGCCTGCCGGACAGTCGGCGGCCGGACGGCCGTCGGCCGCCGACTGCCCGCCCGCCCTCAGCGGGAAGGCCACCTGCTACACCGGCCGGGATGCCAACGGCGCCTACTACACGATGGCCGTACCCCACCGCTGGAACGGATCCCTCGTCGTGCACGCCCACGGCGGCCCCGACCTCGGCGACGCCTCGGACCCCGCCCGCAGCACCGAGGACCTGGAACGCTGGGCGGTGATGGTCGACCAGGGGTACGCCTGGGCCGCCTCCTCCTACCGGCGCGGCGGCTACGGGGCCCGCATGGCGGCCGCCGACACCGAGAACGTGCGCCGCCTGTTCACCGACCGGTTCGGCCGGCCGGAACACACCTACCTGCACGGCCAGTCCTGGGGCGGGAACGTCGCCGCCAAGGCCGCCGAGACCTACGGCCGGCGCCCCGGCGCCTACGACGGGGTGCTGCTGACCAACGGCGTGCTCGGCGGCGGCTCGCGCGGCTACGACTACCGCGTGGACCTGCGGGTGGTCTACCAGTACTACTGCCACAACCACCCGCGCCCCACCGAGCCGCAGTACCCCCTGTGGCAGGGCCTGCGCCCCGGCTCCACCATGACCACCGCGGGCCTGCGCGCCCGGCTCCAGGAGTGCACGGGCTACGCCTCCGCGCCGGCGGACCGCACCGCGCCGCAGCAGCGCAACCTCGACGACATCCTCGCCGTCACCGGCATCCCCGAGCGCACCCTGGAATCCCATCTCCGGTTCGCCACCTTCACGTTCCGGGACATCGTGACCAACCGGCTCGACGGGCGGAACCCCTGGAGCAACCTCGGAGTGCGCTACTCGGGCTCGCACGACGACAAGGCCCTCAACGCGGGCGTCGAGCGCTTCTCGGCCGACCCCACCGCACGCCGCGACCTGTCCTGGGACAGCGACCTCACGGGCAGGGTCTCCCTCCCCGTGCTCACCCTGCACGCCATCGACGACCCGACGGCGTTCGTGGAGCACGAGGCGGCCTACCGCGCCACGCTCCGGGGCGCCGGCCGGGACCGGAACCTCGTCCAGACCTTCACGCGGGAACACGAGCACAGCTCGCTGAGCGACTCCGAATACGCGGGCTCCCTCGCCGCGCTGGACTCCTGGGTGCGCACCGGCCACCGGCCGAGCCCGCGTTCGATCGCCGCGTCCTGTGCCGCCTTCGACGCCGAGTACGGCGAGGGCTGCTTCTACGACCCCGGCTTCCACCCCGCTCCGTACGCCGCCCGGGTGCGGCCCCGGCCGGGCGGTCTCGCCTGGCCCGCCATGACGGCCGCGCAGGAGCGGGCGTGGAGCAGGATCGAGGGCGTGGGGATCGCCCCGTAGGCCGTGAAACCCGGCGGAGGGCGGCCGCCCGCCTAGCCGCCCTCCGTCTCCGTCAGCACCGCCCGGATCACGTGCCGGGCGTTGCCGGCCATCGCGGGGTTGGTCCTCCGGTAGTACGGCAGGGCGATCAGCGCCTGGGAGAGGGTGCGGCCCCGGCCGCGCCGCCAGGTCGCGTCGTCCACGCCGAGTGCCTCGCGGAAGGCCTCCCTCGCGCCGGGCGGCAGCAGATTCCACGCCGGGAACAGGTCGCAGGCCGGATCGCCCACGCCCATGCACCCGAAGTCGATCACGGCGGACAGCCTGCCGCCGTCCACCAGCAGATTGCCCGGCATCAGGTCCGCGTGCAGCCAGCAGGGCGGCCCCTCCCCGCCGGGTGCGCGCAGCGCGTCCTGCCACACGGCGGCCAGCGCGTCGCAGTCGACGTCCTCTTCGGGAAGGGCGCGCAGCTCGTCCAGCGCGGCCCGTGTCTCCGCGTCGAGCGCGGCGAGCGGCCCACCGCGGTACGCCTCCGGCGCGTCGGGCAGGCGGATGCCGCGCATCGCCACCACGAAGGCGGCCAGATCCTCCGCCAGCCGCACGGGGTCGGTCAGCGCTCCTGCCTCGGGGATCTCCCCGGGCAGCCACCGGTAGACGGACCAGGGCCACGGGTACCCCTCGCCCGGCACCCCCTCCCCGAGCACCTCGGGCACCGCGGTGGGCAGCAGGGGCGACAGCCGCGGCAGCCACACCCGCTCCGTCGCCACGTCCGCCACGCCGCCCTCGATCAGCGGCAGCCGTACGACCATGTCCTCGCCCAGCCGGTACATCGCGTTGACCGTGCCGCCGGAGGGGAAGCGCTCGACGGGCAGCCCCGACCACCGCGGGAACTGCCCGTCGACCAGGCGCCGTACCAGACGGTCGTCGACACGGCACCGGTCCGGATGCGTCTGCGCTGAACTCATGGCCCTCATCCGACCCTTCGACGCGGACGGCCGTCAAACGCTTTCCGGCCGGGGGCCAGTGCCCCGCCCGCCGCCGTCCCCGCCGCCAACATCAGCGTGCCCGGCAGGGACCACGCGACGAGGGGGCCGGCGACGGCCACGCCCAGGGCGAACGCGGTGATCTTGAAGCTCGCCCCGGTGGTGAAGACCTGGCCCCGCAGGTGCTCCGGGGCCTCCCGGTGGCGCACCGCGAAGAGCGCGGTGAGCTGGGGGCCCTCGCCGACGCCGAGGACGAGCACGGCGACCACCAGCGCCACCGGCCGGCCCGTCGCCGCCAGCGTCAGCGCGACCGCCTGGATCAGGGCGCCCGCCCGGACGACCGTGTCGGGGGCGACGGCGAGCGGGCGCCGGGCGAGGACGGCGTTGGCCGCCAGGGCGGACACCGCCGCGCCGGAGAACAGCAGGACACCGCGCCCGGCCGCACCGAGCAGTTGTGCGCCGAGGAGCGGGACGCAGGCCGCCAGCATCCCCTGGGCGGCGCAGGAGGCGACCGACGTGAAGGTCGCCCGGGCCAGGAGCGGGCGCCGCAGGACCACCCGGAACCCGGCGGCGAGAGCGCCGCTCACCGGGGCCGGCCGGGAGTCCCGGCCCGGGGCGCCGCGTGCGGGCAACCGCCACGCGGCGGGTACGGCCGCCGTGATCAGTGCCGCGGCGAGCGCGAGGGCCGTGGAGGCTCCCAGCAGCTCGGCCACGCCCCCGGCCAATGCCGGACCGGCCAGGCTCGCCACGCCGAAGGTCATCGCGTCCAGCGCGTTGGCCCGGGGCAGCCGCGCGTCCGCCGCCACGCGGGGGAGTTGCGCGGTCCAGCCGCCCGACAGCGCGGGACCCAGCAGCCCCGTGAGCACCGCGAGCGGGAGGGTGCAGGCCAGGGGGAGGCGGCCGAGCCCCGCGAGGATCACCATCAGCCCCGTCGCGTACAGCGCGAGCGCGCCCGCCAGCAGGCGGCCCGGTCGCCCCGCCCGGTCCAGGAGCGCCCCGAGCAGTGGTCCGCCGACCGCGGCGGAGACCGTGATGCCCGCGAGCAGTGTCGACGCGTTGGTCGTCGAACCGGTGACGGCGAGGCCGGCCAGCAGCAGCGCCGGTCCGGACATCTCGTCACCGGCGCGCGCCGCCGTCGCCGCGGCCAGGTAGAAGCGTAGCGAGTAACCCTTCGGCACCGGGAAGACGTTACGGAGGTAACTCAAAACTGCGCAATATGCGTTACATTCGGCCCGTGCCCACTCCTGGCGACGCCCACGCCTTCGACGACGACTGGTCCACGAGGCACTCCGTGCTGTCCACGGCGCGGCGCACCGCCGCTCTCGTCAACGTGCTCTCGGCGGTACCCCCCGGCGGCGGTCCGGCTCCCGCCCCCGACGCGGTCGCCGAGGTGCTGCGCGCCTACGGCGAGAAGGAGCCCCTCGACCTCACCGCCCGTGACGTGGAGGGGATGCGCGAGGCCGCCGTCCTGCTGCGGGAGGTCTTCGCGGCGGAGTCCGCCGACGCCGCCGCGCACGTCCTGAACCGTCTCCTGGGCGCACACACCGGACGCCTGCGCCTGACGTCCCACGGGGGCGGAACCCCCTGGCACCCGCACCTCGACCGCGACGACGAGGCGCCGTGGCCCGAATGGTTCCTCGCCTCGTCCTGCATGGCGCTGACGGTCCTGGTCTGGGACCGTCAGCGCCCGCCCGGCAGGGTCTGCCTCTCCGGCAGCTGCCGGAACGTCTTCATCGCCCGCGGCAGCGGTCCGGAGCGCCGCTACTGCTCACGCCGCTGCGCGACCCGGGAGCGGGTCGCGGCGCACCGGCGCCGGGCCGACGGGTGATCAGACGCCGAACTCCGAGGGCGGGATGTTCAGCGCGGTGCAGGCCTCGCGGATGGCGTACTGCTCGGACTGCTCGAAGTTCCCGTCCGCCCCGGCGACCACCATGCCGGTCTGGACCACCGCACGGGCCTCGGCGGGCTTCTTCGCCGCCTTGGCGATCACCTGGAGGGCCTCGGCCCTGCCCTGCTCGAAGTTGGCGAGGAGCCGGTCCACGTGCTGGTTGAACCGCTGGCGGAGCTGGTCCGCGGGGAAGTTCTGCAGCACCTCGTTGGAGACGATCAGCTCCTCCACGCGCTGCCGCTCCGCCGGCTCCACCCGGCCGTCGGCGGCGGCGACCAGGGCGCACATGGCCATGCTGGCGTCCCGGTAGGCGCCGCTCTTGAGCTCGTTCTTGGCCGAGGCGAGCTGGGACTTGAACATCCCGATCACCTGGGCCTTGGAACCGCCGGAGGACGAGCCCGGCCTGCTGCCCGTCGAGGGTCCGTGCGATCCCTGCCCGGATCCGCTCGCTCCCCGAGTGCCCTGGGACTGCTGGAAGGTCTTGGCCTGGTCCTTGATCTTGTCCCACATCGCCACTCGTGCCACCTCGGCTTCTGTCGCTGTCCATCGGTCTGTCCTCGGCCGCGATTTCCCGCGGTCACCACGATGAACGCGGCCGGGAACCACAGGGTTCCCGATGGGCAAAGAAAAGGCAAAGCGCCTGGTGGTGTCGTAGTACCCTGCGCCACCGGGGAGTTCGTCGACGGATCGGATCGGTGGGGCGCGCGATGTGGTCGCGGGAGGTCGGCTGGTTCGTCGCGATCGGCGTCGCGTCGACCGCGGGCCAGGCGCTCCTCTACTGGGGGTTGCGCCCGTGGTCGCCCCCGGCGGTCGCCAACCTGGTCTCGCTCCTCGTCCTGACGGTGCTGAACACCGAGGCGAACCGGCGGCTGACGTTCCGGCACGCCGCCACGGGAGCGGCCCGCGCGCACCTCGGAGCGGGCGGCCTCTTCCTGCTCGGCTACCTGGTCACCTCCGGTGCCGTGCTGTGGTTCACGCACCGGCGGCCCGACGCCTCGCCCGCCGCCGAGACCGCGGTCCTCGCCGCCACGTCCGTCGCCGTCACCGTCGTACGCTTCGTCGTCCTGCGCCTGGCCGTCTTCCGCGGCCCCCACCGCCGACGCGCCTGATCCACGCCGCGCGAGCCGCTGAACTGTTCGGTCACCTTCAGGTGCCCCAGTCACTGAGAAGTGCGTTCTTCCACGTCAGCGTTCACTCTCCTATGGTTCCCGGGTAACCACAGGAGAGCGCAGGCGCAAGGAGAAAGAAGTCATGGCCATCACCCTGGTGAACCCCGGCGGGCTGCCCGAGGTCGACGTCTACCGACAGGTGTCGATCGCGTCCGGATCGAAGCTGGTCTTCGTCGCCGGGCAGGTCGCCTGGGACGCGGACGGCGTCACGGTAGGCGAAGGAGACCTGGCCGCACAGGCCGAGCAGTGCTACCTCAACGTCGCCACCGCCCTGGCGGCGGCCGGTGCCTCCTTCGCGGACGTCGCCAAGCTGAACGTCCACGTCGTCGACTGGACGCCCGACAAGATGCCCCTGCTGCTGGCGGGCATCGAACGGGCGGCCGCCCGGCTGGGGGTGACCCCGGCCGCACCGGCCACCCTGCTGGGCGTCGCGGCACTGGACGTGCCCGAGCACCTGATCGAGGTGGAGGCCACCGCCGTCCTCGGCTGACCCCGCCTAGCCGTACACGACCCGGTCCAGGAGGCGCTGCAGGTACAGGCCGCGTCCGGCGTCGACCGGCGTCGGGGTACGGGTGCGGACGGCCGTCGCGAAGTCGCGGCGCAGGACGGGCCAGCACTCCTCGTGGTCGAGGCTGGCCGTGTCGTAGACCAGGGGCTCGGCCGGACCGAACAGTTCGACGCGGGTCAGCGCGCGGGGGACGGCCACGGAACCGGACAGCGAGGCCTGGCTCACGGCGCCGTTCTCGTGCTCGCAGGTCAGCTCCACCCAGCGGCGCGGGTCGCCCGTGGCGCGGACGGCGGCGACCGGGCCGACCGCGGCGTCCAGCAGGTCGAGCAGATGGGGGCCGAGGTCGAGCAGGGCGCCGTGCTCCAGACGCCAGCCGGTGGCGAACTCCCCTCCCAGGAAGGCGCCGTGGAGGTAGCAGGAGCGCGCCCCGACCGCCTCGAAGGAGCGGGAGGCTTCGAGGAAGGCCCGGGTGGCCGGGTGGTAGCGCTTGGTCAGGACGAGCTGGGAGAGGACCCCTGCCTCGGCGACCGCGTCGGCCACCCGGCGGGCCGCGGTCAGATCGGGGCCGAGCGGCTTCTCCAGCAACAGGTCCTTGCCGCGTTTCGCCGCCAGCGGCGCCAGTTCGGCCTGGACGGCGGGCGGCACGGCGAACGCCACGGCCTCGCAGCGGTCCAGCAACTCCTCGAAGTCGGCGGCGACATGAGCGCCGTAGGGGGCGGCGGCCTCGCGGGCGGCCTCCGTGCGGCGGGCCCAGACCGCGGTGAGCCGGGTCTCCGGCCCGGCGGCGAGCACCCGGGCGTGCATGGCGCGGGCCCACGGGCCGGCACCCACGAGCCCGACCTCGACGGGCCGGTCGGTCCAGGGGGCGGGGTCGGTGGTCACGGCGTTCCTGTCTGCGAAGGTCTCCCGGCGATCCGTCGGGGACGACGGGCGGCGGTGTCGGGGACGAGAGGCGGCGGTCACGAGGCGAGGCGTTCCAGCCGGGCGTCGGCGCCGGCGGGGGAGTAGAGGTGCTCCACGACCATGGCGGCGGCCCCGACGAGCCCCGCGTGGTCGCCGAGCCGGGAGGTGACGACCTGGAGGTTGGCGGTCGCGCGGGGCATCGCCCGCTGGTACACCAACTCCCGCACACCGGTGAGGAAGGGCACCCCGGCCAGTTCCCCGGCGATCATGAGGACCCCGGGATTGAGCAGGGTCACGACGGTCACTAGGACCTCGCCCACCCGCCGGCCCGCCTCGCGGGCCAGCCGGACCGCGTCCGGATGCC
The DNA here is from genome assembly GCF_055635195.1 of Streptomyces sp. NPDC111628. Taxonomy (NCBI): domain Bacteria; kingdom Bacillati; phylum Actinomycetota; class Actinomycetes; order Kitasatosporales; family Streptomycetaceae; genus Streptomyces; species Streptomyces sp. NPDC111628. The sequence goes on from NZ_JBVKBZ010000002.1 coordinate 1,204,957, forward strand.
CTTCGTTGAGCAGCCGCCTGACGTCCCGTCCGGAGGTGGTGTCCTGGCCGAGGGCGGCCAGTTCCCCGGCGATCGCCCGGCCACTGGCCACGGCCGCGAGACAGCCGTGGGAGCCGCACATGCACAGCGCGTCGGACCGGTCGTGCAGGCGGATGTGCCCGATGTCGCCCGCCCCGCCGTCGATGCCCCGGTACAGGCGGTCTCCGATGACGACCCCCGCGCCGATGCCGGTGGACACCTTCAGGAGAACGAAGGAGGCGCAGTCGCGGTGGTTGGCCTGGTACTCGGCCAGTGCCATGAGGTTGGCGTCGTTGTCGACGAGGACCGGCACGGCCCCGGTGGCTGCCGGGTCCAGGTCCAGGCGGGCCGCGTACGCCTCCTGCAGCCGTTCGCGGATGGGGTAGCGGTCCCAGCCGGGCATGATGGGCGGCTCGATCACCTGCCCGGACTCCCAGTCGACCGGACCGGGCACGGACAGGCCGATGCCCGCCACGTGGGACGCCGGGACCCCCGCCGCGGCGATCAGGTCCGGGAACCAGTCGGCCAGCCCCTGAAGGACACGGTCCGGGCCCGCGGCGACGTCCATCGGTCCGGTGTGCTCGGCCAGGATGTTGCCGGCCAGGTCGAGCACCGCGGCGCGGGCGTGCCGGGTCTCCAGGTCGAAGGCGATGACCGAGGCGTGGCCCGGGTCGAAGACGATCCGGTGGGAGGGGCGTCCGCCGGTGGAGGTGCCCGTGCTGTGGCGCAGCCACCCCGCACGGTTGAGCAGGTCGAGGCGCTGCCCGACGGTGGAGCGGGACAGGCCGGTCGCCTGCTGGAGGTCGGCCCGCGTGTTGGCGCGGCCGCTGCGGATCAGGTGCAGCAGTTCACCGGCGCTGGCCTGACTTGACGTCATCATGGAGTCCCCCACGGCTCAACTCTTGTCGGCGCCGCTGGTCAGCCCCTCGGTGAGCAGGCGTTCGGCGGCGAAGAACAGAAGTACCACGGGGATCGTGAGCACCACGGAACCGGCCATGAGGACGGTCTTGGGCACCTCGATGCCGTTGGACAGCTGGGCCAGGCCCAGGGAGACGGTCCACTGGCCGGGGTCGGCGGCCAGGAACAGCAGCGCGAAGAGGAACTCGTTCCAGGCGATCATGAAGACGTACAGACCCGTCGCCATCAGGGAGGGCAGGGCCAGCGGCAGGATCACCTTGCGCACGGTCTGCAGGCGGGAGCAGCCGTCGAGTGCGGCCGCCTCCTCGATGGAGGCGGGAATGGTGACGAGGTAGTTCTTCAGCATGTAGATCGACACCGGCACGGTCTGCGCGACGTACACGATGGCGAGACCGACCAGGCTGGAGGAGAGACCGATCTTCGCGAAGATCACGAAGAGCGGCACGGCCAGCAGCGTCGCCGGGAACATGTAGACGGCCAGGAAGAGGGCGCTGACCTGGCGGTGGCCGAAGAACTTCAGCCGGCTCACCGCGTAGGCGCCGGGCACGGCGGCCACCAGGGTCAGCACCACCGTGCCGAGCGAGACCAGCGCGGAGTTGCGCAGGAACTTCAGGAAGCCCTGACCGCCGTCGTCGGTGGAGCGCAGCACGTCCTGGTAGGTGGAGAGGGTGAAGTCCTTGGCCGAGATCCACAGCGAGCCCGGGTCGAGCAGGAGCGCGTCGATGGGCTTCAGCGAAAGCAGCACCATGTAGTAGAACGGCAGGAGGGTGATCACGGCGAGGAACGCGATGACGACCCAGCGCGCGACGCCGAAGAACCTCTCCTCGAACCGGGCCCGGGTCAGGGCCGTCTTGCCACTCACGCTTCCTCCTGGACCTTGTTGCCGAAGAACTTGAAGTAGAAGCCCAGCAGGATCATCAGCGAGAGGGCCAGGACGAGCGCCTGCGCGGCCGCCGCCCCCACGTCGTAGCGGGCGGTGAGGAAGTCGTACACGCGCACGGCGGCCACGTCGGTGCCGGCGCCGCCGCCGGTGAGCAGGTAGACGTCGTCGAACTTGTTGAACGTCATGATGAAGCGCAGCACGCACAGCAGCGCGATCACCGGCATCAGCTGGGGCAGCAGCACGTGCCGGAACCGCTGGGTCGGCGTGGCGCCGTCGACCAGCGCGGCCTCCTCCAGCGTGTCGGGCACCGCCTGCAACCGCGCCAGGATGAACAGGAAGGCGAAGGGGAAGTACCGCCAGCACTCGAAGACGATGACCGTCAGCAGCGCCAGCGGGATGTCGAAGTGCAGGCCCAGCAGATCGACCTCGTACTCCCGGGTCGACAGGAAGGCGATCGGGTCGTCCCAGCCGAACAGCCGCCTGCCCCAGTCGTTGACCACGCCGTACTGCGGGCTGAGCGCGACCTCCCAGACGAAGGCCACGGCGACCACCGGTGCCACGTACGGCAGCAGCATCGCCGCGCGCAGCAGCCCGCGCCCCTTGAACGGCTTGCGCAGGGCGAGGGCCGCCACCAGGCCGAGGAGCACGGAGCCGAGTGTGGCGCCCGCCGTGTACAGCAGGGTGGTCCCGAGGCTGGACCAGAAGCCTGCCGAGTCGAAGACCTGCGAGAAGTTGTCCAGGGACCAGTTGCCGAACAGGCCCATGCCCTGGATGTCGACGAGCCTGGCCTTCTGGAAGGCCAGCAGCACGGTCCACGCGATGGGCAGCACGACCACCACGAGGACGACGAGGAAGGTGGGGGAGACGAACGCGAGTCCCGCGCGGTTGGCGCGCCGGCTCGCGGTGAGCGGGCGCCGGCCCGGGGAGGGGGACCGGCCCCCGGACGGGTCACTGGACCGGCGGCTGGTGTCCCGGCGCTGCGGCGCGCCGGCTGGGGCTGTGGGCATGAGAGACCTTCGTGATGTGCAGGCTGCGGGCGGCTACTGAAGGGACTTCTTGAGTGCGGAGACCTCTTCGTCGGCGTCGCGCGCCGCCTCGGACGGCGAGCTCTGACCGCTGGTCATGGCGCCGACGGCCTTCGGCACGGGCAGTTCGCCGTTGGTGGCGCCGACGAGGGCTCCCTCGCCCTGGGTGATGCCCCAGCGGCGCATGTTGCTGACACCGTCGGCGAGCTGGTCCAGCAGGGACGTGGGGAAGACCTCGTCCAGGGGCTTGCGGGTGTCCACCCCGATCTCGCTGTGCCGCCAGGCGTCCAGGTAGCGCTCGGGCTCGGCGGCCGTGCCCCTGCGGACCGGGATCTTGCCCTCGGGCGCCATCCCGAACCAGGACTCGTAGCCGGTGCCCATCATGTACTCGATGAACTCGCGGGACGCCGCCGTCTCGGCCGTCCTGGTCGTCACCCACGAGGTGATCTCGCCGAACTGGGCCGCCTCCTTGGCGTCGGGGCCCTTCATGGCGGTGACGATGCCGCTGTGGTCCGACAGGTACCGCGGGTCCTTCGCGCACTGGGGGCAGCTGGGCAGGGCGTCCTTGCGCAGCCCGGCGAGTTCGTCGAGCAGGAACGAGGACCAGATGACCATGGAGGACCGGCCCGCGAAGTAGGTGGCGCGGGTGGAGTCCACGGTCTGGGTGCCCGGAGCGCCGTAGGCGCGGGCCAGCTGGTCGTAGGTGCGGAAGGCCTCCTCGCAGCGCGGCGATTCCAGGGCGACCTCGTGCCGGTCGTCCACCAGTTGGCAGTCGTTGGCCAGGGCGAGGCTCTCGAAGCTCTGGGACGTGAAGGCGTCGCTGGGGTCGGTGGCCGCCGAGATGCCGTCCTGGCCGTTGGTGGTGAGCGCCTTGGCGGCGGCCAGCGCCTTCGCGTACGTGTCCGGAGCGGGCAGGCCCTTCTGTCCGAGCTGGTCCTTGCGGTAGACCAGCAGCTGGAGCCAGGCGTCGGAGGGCACGCCGAGACTGGTGCCGCCGTCGGACGTCAGCTCCAGCGCGTTGGCGTTGAAGGTGTCACGTCCGAGCCCGTCGACGATCCGCTTCGGGATGTCGGTGTTCAGCAGGCCGTTGCTGTACATCTGCCAGACCTGGCCCATGGGGGCGGCGCCGATGACGTCGGGCAGCGTGCCCGACGCCGCCGCCGACATGATGAGCTGCGGCATCTGCTTCTCGTCGACCCCGACGAGCTTCACCTTGACGCCGCTCTTCTTCTCGAACCCGTCGATGACCTTCTGCGTCGCGGCGACGCGGTCGGGCAGGTTCTCCTGCGACCAGACCGTGATCTCCCGGTCCGGTTTGCCGGGCCCGGTGCTGCTGGCGCAGCCCGAGAGCAACCCGATTCCCAAGGCTGCCGTGACGCCGACCGCGGTCGTCCTCGACCGCAGGGTCCTGATGCGCATGGAGTGTCCTCGTTCCGCTTACGTCTGCTCGCCACGCATCACAGCATCACTTTTGCTTGTTGACAAGACATAAGTTGCGGATATTGTCGACGCAACCGCATCAGCAACCCTTCCGGAGCCGTCCGTGTCATCCGTTGAGCGCGTCGTCCAGTTCACCGGCCCCCGCCAGGTGGAGGTGGCCGAGCACACCCGGGCCGAACTGCCCCCCGGCCACCTGCGGGTCCGCACCCGCTACTCGGGCATCTCGGCCGGCACCGAGCTGACCGCCTACCGCGGCACCAACCCGTACCTGACCCGGACCTGGGACCCCGGGGCGCGCCTGTTCCGCGACGGTGCGCCCGGCATCGAGTACCCGGTGGCCGGCTGGGGCTACTCCGAGGTCGGCGAGGTCGTCGAGGTCTCCCCGGAGCTGGCCGGCACCCCGGGCCTGCCGGTCCCCGGCGACCTGGTGTGGGGCATCTGGGGCCACCGCGGCGAGGGCATCGTCCCCGCCGAGCGGATGGTCGGCCACACCCTGCCGGCCGGTCTCGAACCGCTGGCCGGTGCCTTCGCCCGGGTCGGCGCCATCGCGTACAACGCCGTCCTGGCCGGCGACATCCACCTCGGTGAGGACGTCGCCGTGTTCGGGCAGGGCGTCATCGGCCTGCTCACCACCCGGCTCGCCCGGCTCAGCGGCGCCCGCGTCACCGCCGTCGACGCCCTCGACGGCCGCCTGGAGACCGCGAAGCACTACGGCGCCCAGCACACCCTCAACGCCCGCACCGACGCCGTCGCCGAACGCGTCCGCGAGGCCACCGGCGGCCTCGGCGCCGACCTCGCCATCGAGATCAGCGGCGCCTACCCGGCCCTGCACGAGGCGCTGCGCTCGGTCGCGGCCGGGGGCCGGGTGGTGGCCTCCGGCTTCTACCAGGGCGACGGCATCGGCCTGCGCCTCGGCGACGAGTTCCACCACAACCGGGTCCAGCTGATCTGCTCCCAGATCGGCGGCGTCCCGCCCCAGCTGTCCCACCGCTGGAGTGTCGAACGCCTCCAGCAGACCTTCCTGCGCCTGGTCGCCGAGGGCCAGGTCGACGTCGACTCCCTGGTGAGCCACGTCGTTCCCGTCGCCGACGCGGCCGACGCCTACGTACTGCTGGACGAGCGGCCCGCCGAGGCGCTGCAGGTCGTCCTGGAATTCTGAGAGCCCCGAAAGGCAGAGGCACCCTCATGCTCAAGACCGCCGTCCAGGAACAACTCCTGCCCCAAGGCACCCTCCAGGCCAAGTGGGACTTCGCCCAGCAGGCCGGATACGACGCGATCGAACTGCGCGGCAAGGGCGACTTCCACTTCGCCTCCCGGCGCGAGGAACTGCGGCAGGCCCACAAGGACGGCGTGGTCATGCCGACCGTCTGCGTCGACATGCTGCACTTCCTCGGCGCCTTCGACGAGGAGCAGCGCCGCGACGCCGTCGCCCAGATGAAGTCCCAGCTCACCGTCATCGCCGAGATCGGCGGCGTGGGCGCCCAGACCCCCGCCTCGTACGGCATGTTCTCCCGGCGCCTGCCGCCCTTCACACCGCCGCGCACCGAGGAGGAGGACCGCGAGGTGCTCCTCGCCGGGCTCACCGAACTCGGCGAGCACGCCCGCCGCGAGGGCGTCACACTCTTCCTGGAGCCGCTTAACCGCTACGAGGACCACATGGTCAACCGGCTCGGGCAGGCCGCCGACCTGATCCGCGCCGTCGGCCTCGACTCGGTCCGGATCGGCATCGACAGCTACCACATGAACATCGAGGAGACCGACCCCGCGGCCGCGATCGTCGCCCACGCCGACGTCATCGGCCACGCCCAGGTCTCCGACTCCAACCGCTTCCAGCCCGGCGCAGGACACCTCGACTGGCCCGCCTGGCTCGGCGCCCTGCACACCGTCGGCTACGACGGCCACCTCGCCCTCGAATGCCGGCTGACCGGCGACCCCGTCCAGGCCGTGCGCTCCGTCCCCGCCTTCCTCAAGAGGTCGGGCGCGTGAACTCCCCCCTGGACCTCCTGGACCGGCCCGCGCCCACCGCGCCCGCGGACCTGACCCTGCGGCGCGGTGCGGCGCGGGTCCTCATCGACAACTGGACCGGCGCCTCCACCGTCCCCTCCCGCACCCTCTACCCGCACCAGTGGAGCTGGGACTCCGCCTTCGTCGCCATCGGACTGCGCCACCTCTCGGTGCGCCGCGCCCAGCGGGAACTGGAGTCCCTGCTGGCCGCCCAGTGGGCCGACGGACGCGTGCCCCACATCGTCTTCAACCCCGCCCTGCCGCACGACGCCTACTTCCCGAGCCCCGACTTCTGGCGGTCCTCCACGGCGGGCCGGGCCGCCGGTGCCCCCTCGTCCGTCGAGACCTCCGGCATCGTCCAGCCGCCCGTGCACGCCCTGGCCGCCTGGCTCGTCCACCGGGCCGACCCGGCCGAGTCCCGGCGCCGCGGCTTCCTCGCCCGCATCCGGCCGCGGCTCGCCGCCTGGCACGACTACCTCCTGGACCGCCGTGACCTCGGCGGGGGCGGCCTCGCGGCCGTCGTCCACCCCTGGGAGCCCGGCATGGACAACAGCCCCAGCTGGGACCGCGCCCTGAAGCGGGTCGAACCCAGCCCGCCCGACACCTTCCGGCGCGCCGACCTCGACCACGGCCACCCCGCCGACCGGCCCACCGACCTCGACTACGGCCGCTACGTCCGGCTGGCCACCGAGTACCGCGAGGCGGGATACGACGACCGGGCCGTACGGCACCGGTTCGCGGTGGAGGACCCGGCCTTCAACGCGCTGCTGATCGTGAGCGAACTGGCCCTGGCCGCCATGGCACGCGAACTGGGCCTGCCCGCACGGCGGCACACCGAGCGGGCCGCCGGGCTGACCCGGGCGCTGGTGGACCGGCTCTGGGACGAGGAGGCCGGGCTGTTCCGGGTGCGCGACCTGCACACCGGCGCACCGGTCGACGAGCGGACCGTCAGCGGTCTGATCCCGCTCCTGGTCCCGCGGTTGCCCGAGGACGTCGTCCGGCGCCTGCACACCACGCTGACCGGACCGCGCTTCAGCGCCCCGGCCACGCACCTGGTGCCGAGCTACGACCTGACCGGCCACGCCTTCGACCCCACCCGGTACTGGCGCGGACCGGCCTGGTTCAACACCGCCTGGCTGATCGAGCGCGGGCTGCGCACCCACGGCTTGCGGCAGGACGCCGAGCGGCTGCGCACCGGCTTCCTCGCGGAGGCCGGACGCTCCGGGTTCGCCGAGTACGTCGACCCCGCCACCGGCGCGGCCCGCGGCACCCGGCACTTCTCCTGGACCGCGGCCCTCGCCCTCGACCTGCTGAGCGCCGACCCGAAGGAGGCCGGACCATGACCGCGCCCGACCCACGCGTCCAACTGGTGCGCGACGCCACCTTCGTCCGCCTCCACGCCGACGGGGAGATCAGCGGCGAGCGCGGATCGGCGCCCGACGGGCTGTTCGTCCAGGACGCCCGGCACCTCAGCCGCTGGGCTCTGGCCGTGGACGGCACCGCTCCCCTCGCCCTCGTGCCCGCCACGGCGGACACCGACGACACGGCCGCCGGCGTGCTGACCCCCGCGGGCACCCGGGACCACCCGCCCGCGTACACCGTATTCCGACGGCAGAGCGTCACCGCCGGCACCTTCACCGAACACCTGAGCCTGGTCAGCAACCGCCCCGACGCCGTGACGGCCCGCCTCGACCTCACCGTCGACGCGGACTTCGCCGACCTCTTCGAACTCCGCGCCGACGACCGCCACTACGCCAAGCCCGGCGCGCAGTACGAGAGCCGTGACACCGCCGACGGAGTGCTCTTCGGCTACCGGCGAGCCGACTGGCACGCCCGGACGGAGATCACCTGCGGTCCCGCCCCGGACGCGGTGGCCCCCGCACCGGCCGAGCCGGGCGACACCGCCCGGACCCTCACCTGGCACCTGCCCCTCGGCCCGCACGGACGGGCCGACCTGCGGCTGACCGTCCGCGCACACCCGCACGGACGCGCCCTGCCGCCCGTCCACGCTCCCGCCCCCACCGCCGTACGACGCCCGGAAGGGGCGGACAGCGCGGCGGACGACCTGACGCGCACCTGCGAACGCGGTCTCGCCGACATCGACCTGCTGACCATCCCGGTCCCCGGGTTCGACGGCGAGGACGTGCGCGTCCCGGCCGCCGGTATCCCGTGGTTCCTCACCCTGTTCGGCCGCGACTCACTGCTGACCGCCTACTTCCTGCTGCCGTACCGGCCCGCCACGGCCGCCGCCGTCCTCAGCGCGCTCGCCGCCACCCAGGGCCGACGGCACGACCCGTTCAGCGGCGAGCAGCCCGGACGCATCGTCCACGAGACCCGGCACGGCGAACTCGCCCACTTCCGGCAGGTCCCGTACGGCCGGTACTACGGCGCCGTCGACGCCACCCCGCTCTTCCTCGTGCTGCTCCACGCCCACCACGAGGCGACCGGCGACCGGACCCTGGCAGCACGTCTGGAACGGCACGCCCGGCGGGCCGTGGACTGGATGCTCACCGACGGCGGCCTGGAGAAGCACGGATACCTCGTGTACGACCCCGACCCGGGCGGACTGGTCAACCAGAACTGGAAGGACTCCGCCGGTGCCGTCTGCTTCCGCGACGGCACCCAGGCCGAGGGGCCCGTCGCCGTCTGCGAGGCGCAGGGGTACGCCTACGACGCACTCCTGCGCACCGCCGAACTCGCCGACGGCATCTGGGGGGACGAGGCCTACGCCCGCCGGCTCCGCGAGAGTGCCGCCCGGCTGCGGGACCGTTTCACGGCGGACTTCTGGATGCCGGACGCGGACTTCCCCGCCCTGGCGCTGGACGGCGACGGCCGCCAGGTCGACGCGCTGGCCTCGGACGCCGGGCACCTGCTGTGGTCCGGGATCCTCGACCCGGAGCGCTCCCGCCGGGTGGGCCGGCGACTGCTGGAGCCGGACTTCTTCTCCGGCTGGGCGATCCGGACCCTCGCCGCCGGCCAGCGGCCGTACCACCCGCTGTCGTACCACCGGGGCAGCGCCTGGCCGCACGACAACGCGGTCGTCGTCCTGGGCCTGGCCAAGCAGGGCCTGGCGGCGGAGGTGCGCACCGTCGCGGAGGGACTCGTCGCGGCGGCGGTCCACCACGGCCACCGCCTGCCCGAGGTCCTCGCGGGATACGACCGCTCGGCGACCGCCGCGCCCGTTCCCTACCCGCATTCCTGCTCGCCGCAGGCCTGGGCCGCCGCCACCCCACTGGCTCTGCGGACGGCGCTGGGCAGGGAACCGCTCGGTCCCTGACCCCAGCTACTGCGACGCCGGCCGGGCGCGGCCCTGGCCCGGCGCACCGGTGTGACGACGGCAGCCCGCGTCGTGCCGCGCGCCGAGCGAGGTCCACCACCGCTCGCAGCAGTCGTCGGGGAGGGCGACGCGGGCGGCGGCGGGACGGGCGCACTCCGGTCCGTGCACGACGCCGTCGGAGTGCCGCCAGAACGCGCAGCACGGCTCGAGACCGTGCGCGAACGGATCCCGCAACCGGGGCCGGGCCAGCAGTTCGGCCCGCTCGGCCAGGAGGGCCCGGCGCCGGTGCTCCGCGCCCTCCCGGGCGGCGCACCAGGCGAACACCGCGGCGACGTACAGGCCGGGCAGGGCGAGCCAGGAGTGGCGGGCGGCCGCGTACACGGCGGCGGCGACAAGGAGCGCGGCGGCGGCACGGCACGCGCGGGCGGTGCGCAGGCTCGGCGTCACAGGGAACTCCCGTGGGTCGGCGGGGGAGAAGGCCTTCGGACATGCGTATGCCCCCGGTTCGCCGTCGTACGTCATTCTGCCGCCCCCGGCGGATAATCCGTTGCGGTCACCCGCCGCCGTGCCCGACTCTGCTCCTCATGTCCCCCGCCGACCTGCGACCGGCCACCCTCGCCGACGCCCCCGCCATCACCGCACTCCTCAACGAGATAGACCGGATCGAGATCGGCCGCCCCGAGACCGACCAGCACACCGTCGAAGCCGACCTGAAGCACCAGCAGACGGACCTCACCCAGGACTCGTGGCTCGCCCTCGACGACGGCCGGCCGGTCGCGTACGGGCTGCTGTGGGACGAGTCCGGCGGGGAGCGCGTCGACATCGACCACTACGTGCTGCCCGACCACCAGCGGACCGGACTGCGGATGCTGGTGGCCATGGAGACCCGTGCCCTCGCCAAGGCACGGGCCAACGGCGCGGAGCGCGCCGTGGTGCACCTGCACCTCAACACCCGGCCCACGACCGACACCGGGCTCCTCGCCGAGCGCGGCTGGAGCGTCGTGCGCACCCACCACGTGCTGCGCCGCGCGCTGGACCCGGCGGCCGACCTCGTGCCCGGGGCACCGGCGGGCGTGCGGGTGCGGGCGTGCCGCACGGAGGCGGACCGCGTCCGGGTGCACGAGCTGTACCAGCGGTCGTTCGCCGAGCACTTCGACTTCCAGCCGCGCCCCTACCGGCTGTGGCTCGACGACATCGACGCCGCGGGCCTCGACTGGTCCCTGGTGTGGATCGCCGAGACCGACGACCTGGGGGACGCCGGATTCCTGCTGGCCCGGGACGACCGCGAGGCGATGGGGTGGATCCGCGGCATCGGCGTACTGCGCGAGGCCCGCGGCCGCGGCCTGGGCGGGTTCCTGCTGCGCCACGCCTTCGCGCACTTCGCCGCGCGGGGCCGGGACACCGTGGGCCTCGGCGTCGACACCGCGAACGCGACGGGCGCCCCGCGGCTGTACGGCCGCCATGGCATGACGGTCCACTTCGCGGTGGACACCTGGGAGGCCGTGCTCGCCTGATGGCGTGTCACGCCACCATCGCGAGGGCCACCGCCCCGAGCAGTGCGACGTAGGTCCAGGCGTGGAGGCGGTCGGGGAGGTGCGGCGGGCGGCGGCGCAGCACCGCGATCACCGGCAGGGCGCCCAGGAGCAGTGCCCCGGCCGCGCGGAGGTCGACGAGGCCCACCAGGGTCATGTGCGCGTGGGCCCCGGCGGGGTCCTCGGAGCCGCCCAGGAAGACGGCGGCGGCCGGGAGCGCGATCGCCAGGGTCAGCGGGTTGGCCAGTGCGGTCGCCACGTGCATCGTGTGCCCCGCCCGCCGCATCGCGGGGACGGTCATGACGCTGCCGCCCACACCGAGGAAGGCGGCCACCGCGCCGACGGGCGCACCGACGACGGCCGGCAGCGGACGCGCCGCGCCCGGGGCCGCCGCGGCCGGGGCGCGCGGGCGCAGGAAGCCGGGGCGCAGCAGCAGGTCCACGACGGTGAGGGCGACGTACGCGACGAACGCCCAGCGGATCAGCCCGGCCGGGGCGTGGCGCGCGGCGAGCGCCCCGGCCGAGGCACCGGCGCCCAGCAGGACGAGCAGCGGGGCGCCGCCGCGGAGGGCGGCCAGCACCCGGCGCGGTGTGACCGCGGTGGCGAAGGCCGCGTTCACCACCATGACCAGGGCCGAGGTGGCCGTCGCCACCCGTATCGCGTCCGCGCCCAGGGCGGAGTCCGCCCACACCACGACGGGCACGGCGACGAATCCGCCGCCGAAGCCGAACAGAACGGTGGTCACACCGGTGAGGAGCCCGATTCCGAGCAGAGCCACAAAATCCACGCAGGCCACTCCACCAGCCGGGCGGGGCCGCCCGCATTCGATGCCCGGCACCATTCCTTCGCGACCCGGCCACACCCGCCGTAGGGTGGCCCGGTGAAGAACGTCCCCCTCGCCGACGTGGACCACGTGGACCGGGCCGTGCTGCCGATCGGCACCGACTACCCGCCCGGACACGTCCTGGAGTGGCACGAGCACCGGCGTGCGCAGTTCCTGTACGGCGCCACCGGGGTCATGGTCGTCGACACCGGCGACGGCACCTGGACCGTACCGCCCGAGCGCGCCGTCCTGATCCCGGCCGCCACCCGGCACCGGGTGCGGATGCTGGGCGTGAGCACCCGCAGCCTGTACATCGAGCCGGCGGCCGTACCGTGGTGGCCGGGCACCTGCACGGTCGTGGACGTTCCGCCGCTGCTTCGCGAACTGCTCCTGGCGGCCGTCGAGTTCGAGGCGGACTACAGCCTGTCGGGGCGGGCGGGCAGCGTCGCCGACCTCCTTCTGCACGAGATCGCGGCACGCGCCCCGCTCCCGTTCCACGTCCGCATCCCCGCCGCCACCGATCTGGCGGCGCTGTGCCGGGCGTATCTGGCCGCCCCGGACGCCGGGGTCTCCAACGCGGCATGGGCGGCGCGGACGAACATGAGCGAACGGGCCTTCACCCGGCGCTTTCGCGCGGAGACGGGGGACAGCCCCGCCGTCTGGCGGGGCCGCGCGCGCCTGCTCGCGGCCGTGCCGCTGCTGCGGACCGGATCGGTCAGCGAGGTCGCGGGCCGGCTCGGCTATGCCTCTCCCGCCGCGTTCACCGCCGCATTCACCCGTACCCTCGGCATCCCGCCGTCCCGTTTCGCGCGGGGCCACCAGGGGCGGCCCGGCCGGGAACGCTAGGACCTCTCCTGCGCGTGGTGCCCCAGGGCGGCGCTGCGGCTCGTCGCCAGATGGTGCAGGACCAGCTCCTGGACACGCTCCACGTCGCGGGCCGCGATGGCCCGGTAGAGGGCGTCGTGTTCGAGGGCGACGGCCATCAGGTCGTCGTGCTGGCCCAGGAGCCAGCGCAGCCGGCTGCGCAGCACCCGTTCGAGCTCGTTGAGCAGTTCGTTGGCGGCCAGGGAGACGACGGTCTCGTGGAAGTCGGCGGCCGCCCGGCGGGCCCGCACCGCGTCGTCCGCACGGGCCGCGTCGAGTTCGGCGTCCACCGTCGCGCGCAGCCGCTCCAGCCCCTCCCGGGTGTGCCGTTGGGCGGCGAGCCGGAAACCCAGGGTCTCCAGGCCCGAGCGGACCTCGTCCAGGTCGGCGATGTCGCTCGTGGTGAACTCCCGCACCACCGCCCAGCTCCGTGGCCGCGGGGTCACCAGCCCCTCCGACACCAGCGTCTTGAGGGCCTCGCGGACGGGGAGCCGGCTCACCCCGAGCGACTCGGCCAGCTCCCGCTCGACCAGGCGGCTGCCCGGGGCCCGCACACCGTCGATGATCTCGTCGCGCAACCGCCGCGTGACCCGCTCGGACTCGGGCGTGAAGCCCACTGACGCAGCCATCGCCGTCCTTCGTCTGTCATCCCGTCCCGGCCCGCCGACCGCGCCGTGCGGAGCGGCGGTCGGGCGGCCCGTCAGAATACCCCGGGGCCCGCGGACGGCCCGGGCGGGACGGAACGAGGAGGGGTCAGCCCACCCGCGGGGGCCAGTTGACGATCCGCTTGGGACGCGGGCGGGCGTAGGTGCGCACCTTGGACGTGGACAGACCGAGCCGGACCAGCGACTCGGCGACCGTCACGGCGGCGGCGACCCCGTCGACCACGGGGACACCGGTGCGTTCCACCACGCGTTCGGCGAGGCCCGCCATGCCTCCGCAGCCCAGGCAGATCACCTCGGCCCGGTCCTCCTCCACCGCGCGGGCGGCCTGCTCGGTGATGGCGTCCACGGCGGCCTGCTCGTCCCGCTCCAGTTCCAGCACGGCGAGCCCGCTGGCCCGCACCGAGGCGCACCTGGCGCTCAGCCCGGCCACCTCCAGCCGTTCCTCGATCAGGGGGACCGTGCGGTCGAGGGTGGTGACGACGGAGTAGCGGCGGCCCAGGTACTGCGCGGTGCTCGCGGCGGCCTCGGTGATGTCGACGACGGGCACGTCGAGCAGTTCCTGGAGCCCCTCCCGGCCGTGTTCGCCGTAACCGGCCTGGATCACCGCGTCGAAGGGCTCCGGATGGGCGCGCACGGCCTCCATCACGGCGACGGCGGCGAGGTAGCTCTCGTAGTTGCCCTCCACGGACTCCGCGCCGAAGGCCGGTGTCACAGGCACGATCTCCGTGCCGGGCGACGCCGCGCCGGCCGCCTGCTTGCCGATCGCGTCGGTGATGGACTGCGTGGTGTTGACGTTGACCACGAGGATGCGCATGGAGGGGCCTTGGCCTTCTGCTCGGACGGGGAGGGGGCGACGGCGGTGGGCGCGCGGGACTATTCGGCGGCGACGGCGATGGACTCGCCGTCCACGTCGCGGGTCGGCGCGGCACGGTCGGCGACGAGCGCGTACAGCACCGCGGCGATGACGGCGCCGACGAACCAGGAGAACCCGGCCGCGGCGTGGAAGAAGGGGACGAGCGCGACGACGACGGCGATCGCGGCGGCGGGGACGAAGGCGGCGACGGCCCGCGGGTTGTAGCCGCGCCGGTAGTGGTAGTCGGCGCCCGCGTCCTCCGTGTAGAGGGCCGGCACGTTCACGCGGGACTTCCGCAGCAGCCAGTAGTCCGCCATGATCACCCCGAACAGGGGGCCGAGCAGCGCGCCGAGCCCGCCGAGGAAGTAGTTCACGACGACCGGGCTGTTGTAGAGGTTCCAGGGCGTGATCACCAGGCCCAGGACCGCGCTCACCAGACCCGCGCGGCGGAAGTCGAGCCGGTGCGGGAAGAGGTCGACCAGGGCGTAGATCGGCGCGACGAAGTTGGCCAGCAGGTTCACCGCCACCGTGAGGGCGATGAGACACAGCGAGGCGACGGCCAGCAGGAACATGTTGGGGATGGTCCTGACGATGTCCGTCGGACTGGTGATCACGTGCCCGTCGAGGGTGAACTGGGCTCCGCTGAGCACCGCCACGATGACGGCGAAGAAGAGCATGTTCACCGGGATGCCGATCACGTTGCCCCGGACGATGGAGCCGCGGCTGCGCGCGGACCGGGTGAAGTCGCAGAAGTTCAGGACGAAGGTCCCGTAGATCACCACCCAGAGGGCGGCGGCCTGGAGCACCTGGAGCCACATCGCGCCGCCGGTGAGCGGATCGTCGATCGACACGGAGACCGACCCGTCGGCCCGGACGAACATCCACACCGCGAGGGCGCACATCGTCAGCAGGGTGGTCGGCGCGGCGAAGGCCATGTAGCGGCGGATCATCTGCATCCCGTAGCTGACGATGAGCACCTGGAGGGCCCACAGCACGAGGAAGGTGATCCAGCCGAGCGTCGACTGGCCGAGCAGGGAGTTCGTGTCCAGGGAGGCCAGGGAGGGGAACATGGCCACCAGGAGGGCGCTCAGCACGGCCGACGCGAGATAGGTCTGGATACCAAACCAGGCGATGGCCACGGCCCCGCGCACGACGGCCGGAATCTTGGCTCCCCGGATACCGAAGGCGATGCGGCTCATGACGGGGAACGGAACGCCCGTCTTGTGGCCCATGAACCCGGAGAGCGTGAGCAGGAGGAAGAGCAGGACCGAGGCGAGCGCGAAGGCGGCGAGGATGCCCCACACGTTCAGCCCGAGGGCGAACAGGCCGATGGCGAAGGCGTAGTTGCCCAGGCTGTGCACGTCGTTGGCCCAGAGGGTGAAGACGTTGTAGGCGCCCCAGCGGCGGCCCTCCCGCTTCGTCGGGGCCAGGTCGTAGGTGTAGAGGCCGGAGCTGGTGGCGGTGCCGTCGGTCGGGGCTGACGGACGGCGGTCTTCCAGGGCAGTCATACGGGACTCCTGGGATCAGGTACGGGGAGTTGGAGGATTCCACAAAGCGGAAGCGGCTTTCCGGTGCACAGAACGTAGTTTTCGCCAAACCGCACCGTCAAGAGGTCTGCGGCAAATGGAATACCATTTTTGGCCCCGTTGACAGCCCCGTTGACAGCCCCGCGGGCCGTCCCTACCCTGACGCCCCGTCATTACATCGATGTAAAGGCCTCGGGAGAGGACCCCCACGTGCTTCTCAGCCCCTCACACCGTCCCCGCGCCCGCCTCGGCCCGCTCCTCGCCGCCCTTCTCGGGCTGGTCGTGGGCCTGCTGCCCGGGCTCACCGGACCCGGCGCCGCGGCGGCGACCGCGTCCGGACCACGTGCCCACACCGCGGCGTCCGGCGCCTTCCGCAACCCGCTCAACAGCGGGCCCGACCCCTTCATGACGCACTGGAAGAGCGACTACTACCTCACCACCACCCAGGGCAACAGCATCAGAATGTGGCGCTCCCCGTCCCTGGGCACCCTGCTCGCCGCGGACCCGGTCACCGTGTGGACCGACACCGACCCGTCCCGCAACCGCAACATCTGGGCCCCGGAGTTCTACCGGTTCGGCGACCGCTGGTACCTCTACTACACGGCCGACGACGGCGTCGACGACCACCACCGGCTGTACGTCCTGGAGTCGGATCGCGACGACCCCACCGGCCCCTACCACTTCAAGGCCAAGCTCGCCCCGCCCAACCACGCGAACGACTTCGCCATCGACGCGGGCGTCCTCCAGCTCGGCGGCCGGCTCTACCTCGCCTACAGCGGCATCAACCAGTACCAGCACAACGGGATCAACATCGCCCCGATGGCCAACCCGTACACGGTCTCCGGGAACGCGGTCGCCATCGACGCGGCGGGCGGCTGCCCCGAGGTGCGGGAGGGGCCCGAGTTCCTCTACCGGGGTGGCCGGGTCTGGATGACGTACTCCACCTGCGACACGGGCAAGCCCGACTACCAGGTCTGGATGATGTCGATGCCGCTGAACGCCGACCCGCTGGTGCCGGGCAACTGGCGCCAGCACCAGGGCCCGGTGTTCTCCCGGGCCGACGACCGGGGCGTCTTCGGGCCGGGTCACCACGCCTTCTTCACGTCACCCGACGGGACCGAGGACTGGATCGTCTACCACGCCAAGACCACCTCGGTGAACACCTACAGCAACCGCACCACACGGGCGCAGAGGTTCACCTGGCGGGCCGACGGCACCCCCGACTTCGGCCGGCCGCTCGCCATGGGCGCCACCCAGGACCTGCCCTCCGGCGATCCCGGCTCGGGCAACTACTGGATCAACGACGACGGCCGTTCCAGCGGCGCCGGGAGCGTCACCTACACCGGCGCCTGGAACTCCGGCACCGGCTGCGCCACGCAGTGCTTCTGGAGCGACGACCACTGGAGCGACCGGGCCGGTGCCACGGCCACCTTCTCCTTCACGGGCACCCGCATCGCCCTGCTCTCCGTCAAGGACACCGGCAACGGCTACGCGGCCGTCAGCATCGACGGCGGTCCCGAGCAGCGGGTGGACTTCCATCACCCGATCCGCGTGGGCGAGGCGGTGCAGTACGTCAGTCCACGGCTCGCGAACGGCGGCCACACCCTGCGGATCCGGGTGACGGGGGAGCACAACCCACAGTCCGGGGCGTCCTTCGTGAGCGTGGACCGGGCCGAGGTCTACACGGACTGAGCGTCAGCGCCGTTCGTGGCCCTCCGTACTCTCCCTCAGGACGAGCCGGTGGGCCACGATGCGGTCCTGGGGGGCCTGCACCCCCGACACGGCACCGTCCGGCGCCGTCACCTCCTCGATGCGGTGCTGGAGCAGGTGCACGGCGACCTTGGCCACCGCCGCCTTGTCCGGAGCCACCGTGCTCAGCGTCGGGACGCTGAACCGACCGCCCTCCACGTCGTCGAAGCCGATCACGGCGACGTCCCCGGGCACCGAGACCCCGTGCTCGTGCAGGGCGCGCAGCGCACCCAGCGCCAACTGGTCGTTGAGGCAGAGCAGCGCGTCGGGCCGGGCGCCCTGTGCGAGCGCCCGCGCCACGGCCCGGGCGCCGTCGGGCATCCGGAAGGAGCCGACGGGCAGCAGTGCGGCCGGATCGTGGGCGAGGCCCGCCTCCGCCAGGGCGGCACGGTAGCCCCGGGTGCGGGCCTGCGCCGTCCCCAGGCCCGAGTCGTCGCGCCCTCCGACGGCGAGGATGGTGCGGCGGCCCAGTCCGATCAGGTGACGGGTAGCCTCGTGTGCGGCACGCTCGTTGTCGATGGCCACATGGTCGGCGCCCTCCTCCAGCAGCTCCCCGAGCAGCACCGTGGGCGGGAAACCCGTACGGTCCCGCAGGTCGTCGGCGGTCAGTGCCAGCGGGCTGAGGATGATCCCGTCCACGAAGGTGGAGCCGAACCCGGCCAGCGCCGCCAGCTCGTGGTCGCGGTCCGCCCCGGACTGGTGGATCAGGACCGTCAGGGACCGTTCCTCGGCCTCGCGGATGACATGCCGGGCCAGTTCCGCGAAATACGGTATGTCCAGTTCCGGGACGACGAGCGCGATGATGCCGGTTCTGCCCTTGCGCAAGTGACGGCCGGCCAGATTGACCCGGTAGCCGAGGTGTTCGATCGCCTCGCGCACCACCTGCCTGGTCCGGTCGGAGACATGGGCGTAGTCGTTGATGACATTGGACACCGTCTTCTCCGAAACGCCCGCATGACGTGCGACGTCCTTGATCCTGGGCCGTGCCACCGAGACCTCCCTGCCTCTTTCGCGCTGCCCGAGTCTATGTCCCGGCGCGGGGAGCGCTTCGGCGCAGGTCCGCTTTCCCTCAGCTCTTTACAGCCAATGTACATCGATGTAAAAACGAGCCACCGCATGAGCTCCGGCCGTCGAAAGGTCCGCGATGAGTTCCCGTTTGCCCGCCCAGGGGGTGCCGGCCGTGTCCGACCCGGTCCGCCGCCCCAGCCGCCGCCGGATACTGCGTCACGCCATGGCCGGGGCGGGAGCCCTGCTCGCCGCGGGCCCGCTGTCCGGCTGCGCGTCACCGGCCTCGGCCTCCGGGGCGTCCGCGCTGAGTGTCTGGGACCTCTTCCAGGGCGGCGACGGAATGCTCATGGACGACATGATCGAGGCCGTGTCCAAGGGGGCCGGGGGAGCCAAGGGCTTCGAGATCGACCGGACGATCCTGGACTGGGGCCCGTCGTACTACACCAAGCTCGCCATGTCCGCGGCCGGCGGCCGGGCCTCCGACGTGGCCGCCATGCACCTGTCCCGGCTGGCGGGCTACGCCCCCGGCGGCCTGGTGGACGCCTTCGACCTGGACCTGCTCGCCCAGTACGGCGTCACGGAGCAGGACTTCACCCCGGCAGTGTGGTCACGCACCCGGCACGAGGGGACCGTCTACGCGATCCCGCTGGACGTCCACCCCTTCATCGTGTTCTACGACAAGAAGGCCGCGGAGAAGGCCGGACTCCTGGACACCTCCGGAGAACTGGCCCCCATGGGATCCCCCGAGGCCCTGCTGGACGCGGGCAAGGCCCTCGCCGAGGCAACCGGGGAAGCGGGCATCCTGTTCGGCCACGTCACCGACACGGCACAGAACTGGCGCCTGTTCGCCGGGCTCTACGCACAGACCGGCGCCGCCTTCGACCTGCCGGACGGCGGTCCCCCGAAGATCGACGTCGACGCCGCCGTACGCGTCGTCACCCTCATGACGCGGCTCTTCGACGGGAAGACCAACCCCAACAACCTGGACTACAACGGCGCGCTGGCCGCGTTCAGCAGCGGACGCGGCGGCATGGCGATGCTCGGCGAGTGGGAGCTGCCGACGCTGAAGAAGTCCGGCATGGAGCTGGGCGCCGCGCCGTTCCCGCAGGTCTTCGAGAAGCCGGCCGTCTACACCGACAGCCACAGCTTCGTCCTCCCGCACCAGGACAGCCCCGACCCGGCCCGGCGCCGCGAGGCCCACCGGTACGTCGCGCAGATACTCAAGCAGAGCCTCACCTGGGCGAGCGCCGGACACATCCCCGCCTACCAGCCCGTCCTCGCGGAGCCCGAGTACGCGGCACTCGACCCCCAGTCCTCCTACGCCGACGCCGCCGAGGT
Source organism: Streptomyces sp. NPDC111628 (assembly GCF_055635195.1). Lineage (NCBI taxonomy): Bacteria > Bacillati > Actinomycetota > Actinomycetes > Kitasatosporales > Streptomycetaceae > Streptomyces > Streptomyces sp. NPDC111628. The sequence goes on from NZ_JBVKBZ010000002.1 coordinate 1,224,880, forward strand.
GGCGGTGCTCGACCCGCCCAACTGGTTCGCGGGCGCCGGTTCCAACTTCCAGAACCGGATGTGCCAGCCGCTCCAGTCGGCGCTGCTGGGCGACACCACCCCCGAGAAGGCGGTGCGGCAGATGGTCCGCGAGGCGGACACCCTGCTGCGGCAGCCCAACCCGGTGGCCTGACCAGCGAAAGGAGTGACCGACGTGACCACCACCACACCCCTCGGCGCCGAGGAACGGACCGCCTCGCCCACCGTGCCACCGGGCGGCCGCCGCTCCGTCCTCGGCCGCATACGCACCGGCAACGGGCTCGTGTTCGTCCTGCCGTTCCTGCTCGTGTTCGGCCTCTTCATGGTGTGGCCGATCGTGCAGGGGCTCTGGATGAGCCTCACCGACAGCTCGCTCGCCCTGCGCGACACGAGCTTCGTCGGCTTCGACAACTACACCGAGGCGTTCGGTGATCCGGACGTGTGGAGCAGCCTCGGCAACACCGTCTTCTTCACCGTCGTCTCCAGCGTCCCGCTGGTGCTGGTCGCGCTGGCGATGGCCCTGCTGGTGCACAGCGGGCTCGCCGGGCAGTGGGCCTGGCGCCTGTCGTTCTTCGCGCCCTACCTGCTGCCCGTGACCGTCGTGACCATGATCTGGACCTGGCTCTACCAGCCCGAACTGGGCATGGCCAACCAGCTCCTGGACACCCTCGGCATGGCGCCGGTCGGCTGGCTGTCCGACGAGTCCGTCGCCATGTGGTCGGTGGCCGCGCTCACCGTCTGGTGGACCGTCGGCTTCAACTTCCTGCTCTACCTCGCGGCGCTCCAGTCCCTGCCCACCACCTTCGACGAGGCGGCGGCACTCGACGGGGCCGGTGCCTGGCGCCGCCTGTGGTCCATCACCCTGCCCCAACTGCGCAGGACCACCGGTCTGGTGGCCATGCTCCAGGTGCTGGCCTCCCTCAAGGTGTTCGACCAGATCTACATCCTCACCAAGGGCGGACCCAACGGCTCCACCCGGCCGGTCCTGGAGTACGTCTACGACGTCGGCTTCACCGGCTACCGCCTGGGCTACGCCTCCGCCGTCTCCTACCTCTTCTTCGCCCTGATCGTCCTCGTCTCGCTCGTGCAGCTCCGCCTCTTCCGCCGGGAGGACTGACCGTGTCCGCAACCGCCACCACCCTGGGTACCCGGCGCCGTCCACCCCGCGAAGCGACCGGTTCGCCCCTGCTCCTCGGCCACGGAAGGCTGCCCCGCGTCCTGGCCGGGACCGCGCTCGTCGTCCTCGCCGTCCTGTGGCTGCTGCCGTTCGTCTGGGCGGTCATCACCTCGGTGCAGAGCGAAGAGGACATCAACACCACCGGGCTGTCCCCGTTCAAGGGCGCCTTCACCCTGGACGCCTACCAGCAGATACTGGAACGCGGCAACGTCACCGTCTGGGCCTTCAACAGCTTCCTGATCTCCGCCCTGGTCACGCTGATCACCGTCGCGGTCTCCACCCTCGCCGCGTACGGCTTCTCCCGCGGCACCTTCCGCGGCCGCCGGGGGCTGCTCGGTGTCACCGTCGCCGCCATCATGGTCCCGCCGCAACTGCTCGTGGTGCCGCTGTTCGACCAGATGACCCTGTTCAACCTGGTCGACACCTATGCGGCGGTCATCCTGCCCCAGGTCGTCGCACCGATGATGGTCTTCATCCTCAAGCGGTTCTTCGACGCCGTCCCGAGGGAACTGGAGGAGGCGGCCCGCATCGACGGCGCCTCCGAGTTCCGGGTCTTCCGGTCGATCGTGCTGCCGCTCTCCCGGCCGATCGTGGCCGCGGTGGCGATCTTCGTCTTCATCGGCGCCTGGAACAACTTCATGTGGCCGTTCATCGTCACCAACGACCCCGACCTGATGACCCTCCCGGTGGGCCTGGCCACCGTGAAGGACGCCTACGGCATCCAGTACGCGCAGTCCATGGCCTCCGCCCTGCTGGCCGCGCTGCCGCTGATCGTGGTCTTCCTCCTCTTCCAGCGCCGCATCGTCAACTCCGTCGCCACCACCGGCCTCGGCGGTTCCTGAACCCTCACAGCTGTACCCACGGGCTCGGCGTTCGCGCGCCCGGCCCACCGATCGACTGGAGCATGTGTGCCCACTCACTCCGTACCGCGCCCGGAGTACCCGCGACCGCAGTTCGTGCGCCGCGACTGGCTCAACCTGAACGGCGCCTGGCAGTTCGAGACCGACCGGGGGGACAGCGGCCTCGAACGCGGTCTGCTCGACCGCGAGCTGCGTGAGGAGATCCTCGTCCCCTTCCCGCCCGAGTCCGAACTGTCCGGCATCGGCGACACCGACTTCCTGGAGGCCGTCTGGTACCGGCGGGCCCTCACCCTGCCCGCCGCCTGGGCCGGCCGCCGCGTCCTGCTGCACTTCGGCGCCGTCGACCACGACACCACCGTGTGGGCCGACGGCAGGGAGGTCGCCCGGCACCGCGGCGGCTTCACGCCCTTCACCGCCGACCTCGGCGACATCGCCGGGGCGGGGGAGGAGGTCGTGATCACCGTCCGGGCCCGCGACCCCAAGTCCGGCCCGCAGGCCCGCGGCAAGCAGGCGATCAAGTACGCCAACCACGACTGCAACTACACCCGCGTGACCGGCATCTGGCAGACCGTGTGGCTGGAGCCCGTCCCCGAGACGCACCTGCGCCGCCCCCGCATCACCCCCGACCTGGCCGGCTCCGCCTTCCACCTCGAACTGCCCCTGTCCGGCAACCGTCCCGGGCACCGGGTCCGCGCCGTCCTCGGCGACGCCGACGGCGAGGTGAGCCGCGCCGAGGCACGCGCCGACCTCGACCTCGCCCCGCGCCTGCACCTGCCGGTGCCGGACGAGCGGCGGCGCGAGTGGGGGCCCGAGGACCCGCACCTGTACGACCTGCGCCTCGAACTCCTCGACGCCGCGGGGCAGGTGGTCGACAGCGCCGAGAGCTACGCCGGACTGCGCTCCGTGGGACTGCGCGGCAAGGCCGTCCTGCTCAACGGCCGCCCCGTCTTCCAGCGCCTCGTCCTCGACCAGGGCTGGTACCCGGACGGGCTGATGACCGCCCCCACCGACGCGGCCCTGGTGCGGGACATCGAGCTGGCCATGGCGGCCGGGTTCAACGGGGCCCGGCTGCACCAGAAGGTCTTCGAGGAGCGCTTCCTCCACCACGCGGACCGCCTCGGCTACCTGGTCTGGGGCGAGTTCGGCGACTGGGGCTGCGAGACCGGCGGCTCCTCGGGCGACAACCAGAAGCCCGACGCCTCCTACGTCGCCCAGTGGCTGGAGGCGCTGGAGCGCGACTACTCGCACCCCTCGATCATCGGCTGGTGCCCGCTCAACGAGACCTACCAGAAGCTGCACGACCGGATCACCCGGCTCGACGACGTGACCCGGGCGATGTTCCTGGCCACCAAGGCCATGGACACCACCCGCCCCGTCGTCGACGCGTCCGGCTACGCCCACCGGGTCGCCGAGACCGACATCTACGACTCCCACAACTACGAGCAGGATCCCGCCGCCTTCCGGGAGTTGATGTCCGGCCTCGCCAAGGACGCGCCGTTCGTCAACGCCCACGAGAGCGGTGCCCCCTACTCCCAGCCGTACCGGGGCCAGCCGTACTTCGTCAGCGAGTTCGGCGGCATCTGGTGGGACCCGGAGGCGGCCGCCGCGCAGTCCGGCGAGGACCGCACCGTCTCCTGGGGCTACGGGGAACGCGTCCGGGGCGAGGACGAGTTCCACGAGCGGTTCGCCGGCCTCACCGAGGTCCTCCTCGGCGACCGTGACATGTTCGGCTACTGCTACACCCAGTTGACCGACGTCTTCCAGGAGCAGAACGGCATCTACCGCTTCGACCGGGGCGAGAAGCTCGACATCGCCCGGGTCCGCGCCGCCCAGTTGCGCCCGGCGGCCATCGAGCAGCCGGAGGCGTAGCCCGTACGGGGCCGGAGGCGAAGCGCCGCCTCCGGCCCCGTACGCGCGGATCAGAACGGCCGGTCGCCCTCGATGGCGACGCGTTCGGCGACCCGCCGCTCGGACCCGTAGTCACCCACCGCGTAGTGCTGGGTGGCGCGGTTGTCCCAGAAGGCGACGTCGCCGGGCTGCCAGCGCCAGCGCACCTGGTACTCGGGCACGTGCGCCTGCTGGAAGAGGAACCGCAGCAGCCGGTCGCTCTCGTCGCGGTCCACGCCGGTGATACGGGTGGTGAACGAGGCGTTGACGAAGAGCATGCGCCGCCCCGTCTCGGGGTGGGTGCGCACGACGGGGTGCTCCACGGGCGGGAGGAGATCCTGGTGCGGCAGCAGCCGCTCGGGTCCGTAGAACCGTGCGAAGCCGGGGATGAAGTCGTGGACGGCCAGGGCGCCGTCGATGCGCTCCCGCACCTCTCGGGGCAGGTTGTCGTAGGCCGCGGCCATGTCCGCCCACATGGTGTCGCCGCCGAACGGCGGCACCTCGCGCAGTTGCAGCACCGCGCCGAGCGCGGGCCGTTCGCGGAAGGTGACGTCGGTGTGCCACACGTTCTCGTACGTCGGCACGGCCCCGTCGCCCTTGTCGAACCGGACGACGTCGTCGCTGGAACCGGCGGCGAGCAGGGGGTTGGTCTCCAGCGCGCCCCAGTTGCCCGCGAAGTCGCGCTGCTGGTCGGAGGTGAGGTGCGCGCCGCGGAAGAACAGCACCTTCCACTCCAGCAGGGCACGGTTCAACTCCTCGCGCAGCGCGGGCGGGAGCGGGCGGGAGAGGTCGGCTCCGCGGATCTCCGCGCCGATGGTGCGAGCCTGCGGCACGACCTCGAAGAGTTCGTAGGGCCGCTCCTCCCAGCCCTCGGGCAGCCGGCGCAGCGTGCGCCTGCCCTCGTACATTCCGTCCCCCGGAATGCGTGCTTCGCGCAGGACGGTGCTCGGACCGACGGACGTGACGGACATGGGAGTCCTCCCCTTGTATGACGGTACGCGTGGGATCCGGACCGGGGGCGGCACGAGGCCACGCCGAACGGCCGGGGAAACGTGGGGTGCTACGGGTGCTCCGGGCCGTGGACCGGAGAGAATGCCGACGGGCTACGACGCGAGGGGCGTCGGACGGTCGGTGCCGAGAAGGCCGTTAAAGGCCGGAACGCTCACAGCCGGTCCGCTCGGGCACGCGGGGACACTCCGCCGTGGTGCCGAACCGGTATGTGGTCATGGCACCGATTGTGTGATCTTTCCTTGCCCGTGTCAATGGGATCACGCGGGGAGGGGAGCGAACGGCAGGAGGTCGTCCCCCTCGGGCTGGACGACGCCGTAGCTGCTCTCGGGCACCTTGTTCCACACGCCGGGCAGGTCGCCCAGGGGTTCCGACACGATCAGCCGGGTGCTGTCGGACGCCTCCTTGAGGAAGGGCAGTCCGGGATGCAGCGCGCGCAGGCTCTCCACCCGGCTGCTGTAGTAGAGCGACCGCGACTGGGCCTGGCTGGAGTAGCGGAAGGCCCACAGCCGGCGCCCGTCGGTCACGGCGACCGTCATCTGCAGCGGGGACTCCACGCCGTGTTCGTGGCCGATCTCCTCCACCAGCCCCGCCATCCGGGCCACGGCGGCGGGAGGATCGTCCTCCAGGCCGAGGGTGAGCGCCAGATAGAACATCATCTCCGAGTCCGTCGACCCCTCGATGTCGAGGAAGAGCCGCGGATCGACGGCCAGCGCGAGGTCCCGCCGCAGCCGGTGGAACTCGGCGATCGCGCCGTTGTGCATCCACATCCACCGGCCGTGGCGGAACGGATGGCAGTTGGTCTGCTGCACCGGGCTGCCCGTCGAGGCCCGGATGTGCGCGAAGAACAGGGGCGAGCGGACATGGCTCGCGATCTCCCGCAGGTTGCGGTTGCTCCAGGCCGGCCCGACCTCCCGGACGATGGCGGGGGTGTGCATCTCCGGCCCGAACCAACCGACGCCGAACCCGTCCCCGTTGGTCGTCTCGACGCCCATGCGGGCGTGCAGGCTCTGGTCGATGAGCGAGTGCTCGGGCTGGTAGAGCAGGGACTCCAGGAGGACGGGTGTCCCCGAGTAGGCGAGCCATCGGCACATCGCTCCGTCGCCTCCCTAGTAGTCCCGGACGCCCGGGCGTCAGTCGACCGGCCAGGTGTGGACCGGGGCGTTGAGGTGCATGTAGTCCATGTACTGCCGGGTCATCCGGCGCAGCGCCTCGTGCCGGCCGGGCCGGGCGCCGGCGTCGATGTGGTGGAACATCTCCTTCTGCCACACCGCGCCGTTGCGGCCGGTGACGCACCGCTGCTCGATGATGCCGAGCAGCGGCTCCCGCCAGGCCGAGTCCATGCCGGACAGCTCCAGGCCCCGGTGCGCCAGCGGCAGCAGCCGGCGCAGGACCAGCTCGGGCACCGTCACCTCGCCCACGCCGGGCCAGTACAGGTGTGCCTCGATGCCGTGCCGGGCGGCGGTGTGCAGGTTGTCCTCGGCGACCGAGAAGGACATCCGCGACCACACCGGCCGCTCCTCCTCCACCAGGGCGCGGGTGAGCCCGTAGTAGAAGGCGCCGTTGGCGAGGGTGTCGGCGACGGTCGGGCCGGCCGGCAGGACGCGGTTCTCGACGCGGACGTGCGGTTTGTCGTGGGCGACGGCGTAGACGGGCCGGTTCCAGCGGTAGATGGTGCCGTTGTGGAGGGTGAGTTCGCCCAGTTCCGGGATGTCGCCGCGGTCGAGGGTCTCGGCGGGGTCCTGCTCGTCGCACAGCGGCAGCAGCGCCGGGAAGTAGCGGAGGTTCTCCTCGAACAGGTCGAAGACGCTGTTGATCCAGCGCTCCCCGAACCACACCCGGGGCCTGACCCCCTGGGCCTTGATCTCCTGCGGCCGGGTGTCCGTGGCCTGTTCGAACAGGGGGATGCGGCTCTCGTGCCACAGCTCCTTGCCGAGCAGGAAGGGCGAGTTGGCCGCGAGGGCGACCTGGACACCGGCGATGGCCTGGGCGGCGTTCCAGTAGTCGGGGAACTCCTCCGGGGCGACCTGGAGGTGGAACTGGGTGCTGGTGCAGGCGGCCTCGGGCGTGATCGTGTCCGCGTAGGTGCGCAGACGGTCGACGCCGTCCACCTCGATGTGCAGGTCCTCGCCCCGGGCGGCGAACACCTGGTCGTTGAGCAGCCGGTAGCGCGGGTTCTCCGACAGGGCCGCCTCGCCCACGTCCGACTGGCGCAGCGTGGGCAGGGTGCCGACCATGATCAGATGGGCACCGACCGACGCGGCGCGGTCCTCGGCGTGGTTGAGAGCGGCGCGGATCTCGGTCTCCCAGGCGTCGGGGCCGCCCGCCGTCAGCTGCCGGGGCGGGATGTTGATCTCCAGGTTGAACCGGCCCAGCTCGGTGGACCAGGCGGGGTCCGCGATCGCTTCGAGGGCGTCGCTGTTGCGCATCGCGGGTTCGCCCCGGTCGTCGACCAGGTTGAGCTCGATCTCGAGACCCACCTGGGGCCGCTCGGTCTCGAACCGCGACTCGCGCAGCATCTGCGCGAAGGCCTCGAGGCACTCCTGCATCTTGATCCGGTAGCGGCGGCGGTCCTCGCGGGTGAAGACCAGCGCCGGGACGTCCCGTCCCATCGGTCCTCCCGGGGTTGCCTTCCTCGGACGCTCCTCCACCCCAGCGTCGCACCACCCGGCGCACCCCACCAGACGGGACGGAACGGGGGGCCACCGCACCGTGTGCGGTGGCCCCCCGTCGGTTCAGGTCCCGGTCGGACCGATCAGGCCCTACAGCTTGCCGGACGCGCGCACCGTGATCTTCGCGGACGTCTTGCCCGCGGGCGAGGAGCCGTAGCCCTCGACCTTGTCGACCACGCCCGTGCCCTCGACGACCTTGCCGAAGACGACGTGCTTGCCGTCCAGCCACGGGGTGGGGACGGTGGTGACGAAGAACTGCGAGCCGTTGGTGTTCGGACCCGCGTTCGCCATGGAGAGGAGGTACGGCTCGGTGTGCTTCAGCTGGAAGTTCTCGTCCGCGAACTTCTCGCCGTAGATGCTCTTGCCCCCGGTGCCGTTGCCGTTGGTGAAGTCACCGCCCTGGAGCATGAACTGCGGGATCACACGGTGGAACGGGGATCCCGCGTAGCCGAAGCCGTGCTCGCCGGTGGCCAGCTCGAGGAAGTTCCTGGCGGTCTTGGGGGTGACGTCCTCGAAGAGTTCGAAGACGATGCGGCCCGCATCCTGGCCGTCGATGTCGATGTCGAAGTAAACCTTGGAATTGCTCATCGCACCATTGTGACCTGTGACCCCCGGTGATGCCGAACCGGCTGCCCGTTCAGCGTGTGGCGAGCAGCCCGAGGGTGTCGATCACGCGGTTCGAGAAGCCCCACTCGTTGTCGTACCAGGCGACCACCTTGACGTGCCGGCCGTCCACGCGGGTCAGCGCCGAGTCGAAGATCGACGAGGCCGGGTTGCCGGTGATGTCGGAGGAGACCAGCGGGTCGTCCGAGTACTCCAGCACCCCGGCGAGCGGGCCGTCGGCGGCGGCGCGGTAGGCCGCCAGGACGTCCTCGCGCGTCACGTCGCGGGCGACGGTCGTGTTCAGCTCGACGATCGAGCCCACCGGGACCGGCACGCGGATCGAGTCGCCCGACAGCTTGCCGTCGAGGCCCGGCAGCACCAGCCCGATCGCCTTGGCGGCGCCCGTCGTGGTCGGCACGATGTTCACCCCGGCGGCGCGGGCGCGGCGCGCGTCGCGGTGCGGGCCGTCCTGGAGGTTCTGCTCCTGCGTGTAGGCGTGCACCGTCGTCATGAAGCCGTGCTCGATACCGGCCAGGTCGTCCAGCACCGCGGCGAGCGGCGCGAGGGCGTTGGTGGTGCAGGAGGCGTTGGAGACGATGGTGTGCGCGGCCGGGTCGTAGGCGTCGGTGTTCACGCCGTACGCGAGCGTCACGTCCGCACCGCTCGACGGCGCGCTGACCAGGACCTTCCGCGCGCCCGCGGTGAGGTGGGCGCGGGCGGCGTCGGCCGAGGTGAAACGGCCGGTGGCCTCCAGCACGAGGTCGACGCCCAGCTCGGCCCAGGGCAGCCGGGCCGGCTCGCGCTCGGCGAGCACCTTGATGCGGTGCCCGTCGACGACCAGGGTGTCCCCGTCGACCGTCACCGGGCGGCCGAGCCGGCCGGCCGTCGAGTCGAAGGCGAGCAGACGGGCCAGGGTGGCGGGCTCCGTGAGGTCGTTGACGGCGACGACCTCGAGCTTCGTGTCGCGTTCGAGCAGTGCGCGCAGCACGTTGCGCCCGATGCGGCCGAATCCGTTGATGCCGATGCGAGTCATGAGTGGTGTGTCCCTTCGTTTCGCCACCAGGTCCTTCGCCACCAGGCTCGCGCACGCCGGGGGCGGGTGGCAGCGGCGTGAGTGCCACGGTTCGAAAGGATCACGCCAGGAGAGGGTGACGCCGCGCGGCCCGGCTATTCGCCCCGGGCGAAGGTGCGCCGGTACTCGCTGGGCGTGGTGCCGAGGATGCGCTGGAAGTGCAGCCGCAGATTGGCGCCGGTGCCGAGGCCCACGTCGGCGGCGATCTGCTCGACACCGCGCTCGGAGCGTTCGAGCAGTTCACGGGCCCGGTCGAGACGGGCCCGCATGATCCACTGCATCGGGGTGTACCCGGTGTCCTCGACGAAGCGCCGGGAGAGGGTACGCGCCGACACCGCCGCGTGCCGGGCCAGCGCCTCCAGGGTGAGCGGCTCGTCGAGCCGGCGCAGGGCCCACTCGCGGGTGGCGGCGAACCGCTCGCCGAGCGGCTCCGGCACGCTGCGCGGCACGTACTGGGCCTGACCGCCGCTGCGGTAGGGGGCCGCCACCAGGCGCCGGGCCGCGTGGTTGGACGCGGCAACCCCGAGATCGCCGCGCAGGATGTGCAGGCACAGGTCGATGCCGGAGGCGGCGCCCGCGGACGTCAGGACGCTGCCCTCGTCGACGAACAGCACGTTCTCGTCGACCCGCACGCCCGGGTGCTTCGCCGCGAGCGCCCGGGTGTAGTGCCAGTGCGTGGTGGCCCGCCGGCCGTCGAGCAGGCCCGTGGCGGCGAGCGCGAACGCGCCGGTGGAGATGGCGGCGAGCCGCGCGCCCCGGTCGTGGGCCGCCGTCAGCGCGTCGATGACGGTCCGCGGCGGGTCCTCGACGTCGGGGAAGCGGTAACCGGGGAGGAAGACCACGTCGGCCCACGCCAGGGCGTCGAGGCCGTGGGCGACGTGGTACGACAGGCCGTCACCGCCGGTCACCAGGCCGGGCGCCGCGCCGCACACCCGTACCTCGTACGGCATGCTCGCGCGCGTCGTGAAGACCTGCGCGGGAATGCCGACGTCGAGGGGTTTCGCGCCCTCCAGGACGAGGACGGCGACGCGGCGCAGGCGGGAGGACGTCACGACACGAGCGTACGCGGGCCGTGACCGGAGGTCAGTCCAGGCCGAGGACGCTCATCGTGTGCTCGGCCATGCGCCGCTCGCCGAGGGCGTTGGGGTGGACGGGAACGAGGTTGTGCCCGAACAGCAGCGGTTCGATCCAGCGGGTGCCGGGGGCCGCGCAGGCGTCGTGACCGTCGGACACCCCGGAGAAGTCCACGTAGGTGGCGCCGGTCTCCTCGGCGGCACGCCGGACCGCGTCGTTGAGGTGCGCCTGGATGGCCCGCAGGTAGGGCACGTCACCGGCGGCGACGGGCAGCTTCAGGAAGCAGGACGGGTCGGCGGCGGCCGGGGTGATCCACGGGTAGCCGAGGGCCGCCACCCTGGCGTGGGGAGCCCTGGCGCGGACGCCGAGCAGCGCTTCCTTGAGCGCGGGGTACGTGTTGGCCTCGATCTCGTCGTCGAAGGAGGTGCCGTGCTTGTCCTTGCAGGGGCTGCCCTTGCCGCCGCTGAGGACACCCGCCGTGCCGCAGGCCGTGATGGCGTTGATGAACGTGCTGTTGTCGTTGCCGCCGATGGTGAGCGTGACCAGGTCCGTGTCGGTGCGGAGCGCGTCCAACTGGGGTGCGACGCCCGGGTACTGGGCCTGCGTGAAGTCGGCGGTCTGCGCGGCGCCGCAGGTGACGTCCTTGAGGCGGGCGCCCGTCGCGTCCGCGATGACGTGGGGGTAGTTGGCCGTCGAACGCAGGCACAGCAGGTTGGTGAGGTCGACGGGCAGGACGCCGGAGCCGGCGCTGTAGCTGTCGCCGAGGGCGACGTAGTCCAGCGTGTCGGGTGCGGCGTGGGCGGTGGCGTCCGTGAGGCCGAGGGCCAGCGTGGCGACGGCAGCTGCTGTCGCGGTCATGACACGGCGAAGGGCATGCTTCGGCATGTGCTCTCTCTTCTTCGGGAGGGCGGCAGCGGGGTTACCGAGCGGTTCTACTTTTAAGTAATGTGCAGGGCGGTTGACTCGAAGTCAACGTTGTTGACAGAGCTTCTTGCAGCCGTGCCCGGCACCCCCTGGCCGGGCACGGTCCCCTGCTCCCGAGCCCTAGCCGGGCACCGTCTCCGTGGTGCGGGAGGGCGCGGCGCTGCTGCGGGCCTGCCGGGTGCGCGGCCCGAACAGACTCAGCGCGATCGCGCCGACCAGCCAGGTGCCGGCGATGAAGTAGAAGACGCTCCGGTAGCCGTGCGCGTTGTACAGGGCCGCCACGATCAGCGGCCCCCCGGCGTTCGACAGGCGGCCCAGCCCGTACGACACGCTGGTGCCGAGCGAACGCCCGCGCGTGTCGAACAGTTCGGGCGAATACGCGTAGCCGAGTGCCGTGTAACCGCGCTCGAAGAGGTTGACCAGGAAGCCGAACACGATGATGAGCACCGGGTTGAACGTGAGGCCGTACAGGAGCCCGCACACGGCGATCAGCGTGCCGAACGCGGCCAGGCACCACTTGCGTTCGAACCGGTCGGTCACGAGGGCGGCCAGATACGAGCCCAGCGGCGCCCCGACGGTGGTCAGCGCCACGTAGAAGACCGACTTCTCGACGCTGAAGCCCTCCTTGGCCAGCAGCGTCGGCGCCCAGCTCGAGTAGCCGAAGAAGCCGATGGTCTGGGTGACCCACAGCACGGTGAGCAGCAGCGTCGGCAGCAGGTACTTGCGCTGGAGCAGCAGCCGCAGCGGGGCCTTGGTCACCGGCTCCTCCTCGACCGGCGGCGCGGGCTCGGGCAGGGGGCCGTGCTCGGCGGCCACCGACGCCTCGATGTCACGCAGCACGGCGTCCGCGCCCGCGTGGTCCCCCCGGCTCTCGTGCCACCGCGGCGACTCCTTGAGGTGCCGGGTGAACAGGACGAGCAGGATGCCGAGGGAACCCCACAGGTAGACGAGGCGCCAGGTCCAGTCGGCGAGCGGCACGACCCCGCTCGCGACGAGGTTGGTGACCGGGGTGCCGCAGATGCCGATGACGATGGCGTACGCCTGGTACTTGCCGCGCACGGCCGACGGGTACATCTCGTTGACGTAGATGACCGCGACCACGGTCATCGCCGCCAGACCGGCCGAGGTCAGCACCCGGAAGACGGTCAGCGACACCAGGTCCCAGGAGAACGCCGACGCGAACGAGAAGACGCCGAAGAACAGCGTCGTCAGCAGCAGTGTCCGTTTGCGGCCCAGGCGGTCGGCGACGGTTCCCGCGACGACCGAGCCGAGGAACATGCCGACGAACGACAGCGAGGTGACGTAGGCGACCTGGTCGATCGAGATGCCCCACAGGTCGACGAGCCTGGGGGCGGTGGTCGCGAAGGTGTTGATGTCCGCGAACTCGAAGAAGTACGCGAACGACACGGCGAGCAGGGTGACTTTGTGGAACCGGGAGACCGGCAGCCGGTCCAGCCGGTTCAGCGCGTTGGCGTGCTGCATGACGGGGTCCTTGTCGCGGGGATCGGGGACGGCGACGGCCGCGGAGACGGCCGGGAGGGGGTGCGGCTCACCGGTCGCCGGGCCAGTACAGGCGGGCCGGGTTGTCGACCAGCAGCCGGTGCCGCTGCTCCTCGGTCACGGCGATCCGCCGTACCTGGTCGACGAGGAGGCCGTCGTCGGGCATGTGGCCGGTGAGGTTGGGGTGCGGCCAGTCGGTGCCCCACAGCACGCGGTCGCCGAACTCCTCGACGACGCGCCGGGAGAAGGGCACGACATCGGTGTACGGCTCGCGCTCCCCGTCCAGCGCGGCGGGTCCGGTCACGCTCAGCCGCTCGGGGCAGGACACCTTGACCCACACCTCGCCCCGGTCGGTGAAGCGCAGGAAGCGCGCGAACTCGGGGCCGTCCACCGGCTTCGTGACGTCCGGGCGCCCCATGTGGTCCACGACCAGCGGCGTGGGCAACGAGGTGAAGAAGTCCTCCAGTTCGGGCAGGTCGGCGCTCTCGAAGTAGAGGACGACGTGCCAGCCGAGCGGGGCGATCCGCCGCGCGATCGTGCGCAGGTCGTCCTTGGGCGACGCGTCGACCAGCCGGCGCACGAAGTTGAACCGCACCCCGCGCACCCCCGCCGCGTCCAGCGCCCGCAGCTCGGCGTCGGTGACGTCCGGCCGGACGGTCGCGACGCCGCGCGCCCGCCCGCCGCTCGCCCGCACCGCGTCGAGCATGGCGCTGTTGTCGGCACCGTGGCAGGTGGCCTGCACGATCACCTGGCGGTCGACGCCCAGGTGGTCGCGGAGCGCGAAGAGCCGGTCCTTGCCCGCGTCGCAGGGCGTGTACTTGCGCTCCGCGGCGAACGGGAACTCCGCCTGGGGGCCGAAGACATGGCAGTGGGCGTCGACCGCGCCGGGCGGCAGCCGGAAGGAGGGCCGGGACGGGTCCGGGTGCCAGTCGAGCCAGCCCGGGGTTTTGGGAGCGAGAGTGGTCATGTCAGCGCCCCTGTCGCTTCAGCAGCGCGTCCAGGCGCGGGTACACGGAACGTGCGTTGTGCTCGCGCACGGCGTCGAGCTGCTCCGCGGACAGGGCGGACGCCTCGACATAGCGCCGGGTGTCGTCGAAGTGGTGGCCCGTGCACGGGTCCACGTCCCGCACCGCGCCGATCATCTCGGAGGCGAACAGCACGTTGCGGGCCGGGACCACGTCGAGGAGCAGGTCGATGCCGGGCTGGTGGTAGACGCAGGTGTCGAAGAAGACGTTGCCGAGGACGTGCTCCTCCAGCGGGGGTTTGCCCAGCGCCATGGCCAGACCCCGGAAGCGGCCCCAGTGGTACGGCACCGCCCCGCCACCGTGCGGGAGCACCAGCCGCAGGGTGGGGAAGTCCGCGAACAGGTCTCCCTGCACCAGCTGCATGAAGGCCGTGGTGTCGGCGTTGAGGTAGTGCGCGCCGGTGGTGTGGAAGGCAGGGTTCACGCTCGTGCTGACATGGATCATCGCCGGGACGTCGTACTCGACCAGCTTCTCGTACAGCGGGTACCAGGAGCGGTCGGTGAGCGGGGGAGCGGTCCAGCGGCCGCCCGAGGGGTCGGGATTGAGGTTCACCGCGACCGCGCCGTACTCCTCGACGCACCGGGTCAGCTCCGGTACGCAGGTGGCCGGGTCGACGCCCGGCGACTGAGGCAGCATCGCGGCGGGCGCGAAGCGCTCGGGGTAGAGCCCGGCGACGCGGTGGCACAGCTCGTTGCAGAGCGCCGCCCACGCGGCCGAGGTGCGGAAGTCACCCACGTGGTGCGCCATGAAAGACGCCCTGGGCGAGAAGACCGTCATGTCGATGCCGCGCTCGTCCATCATCCGCAACTGGTTCGGCTCGACGCTCTCGCGCAGTTCGTCGTCACCGATCCGCGGGTCGGCGGGCGAGGGCGCCCCCGCGGGGTCGGCCGGCGCGGCGATCTGCCGCTCCCGCCAGGCGGCCAGGGCCGGAGGGGCCGTGGTGTAGTGACCGTGACAGTCGATGATCATGGGCTGCGTCCTTGGGGTCGGGTCGTCGTCGACCGCGGCAGCCTCTCCTCGGCCGCCGGCGGGCCGGGAGACGGCCGGACACAGAACTAACCTCCCCTTAACAAGGGCGCCGCCCTGCCCGTCCACCCTGCGGACCAGCCGGAACGCGCCGCCGACCGTGGTCTACATTCGGAGGCGGACATTCCAACGTCGCCGGAGGGAGGCGGCAGGGTTGCAGATACTGCTGGCCGAGGACGACGACGGAGTCGCCGGAGCGCTCGTGGAGGCGCTGTACGACCACGGCCACGTCACCCGGCGGGTCACCCGCGGCAGGGACGTGCTGACCTACCACCGCAGCTCGGACCTGCTCCTCCTCGACCTCGGACTGCCCGACGTGGACGGCCTGGAGGTGCTGCGCATGCTGCGGGCGGTCAGCGACCTGTCCGTGGTGGTGCTGACCGCGCGCGGGGACGAGCGCTCGGTGGTGCGGGGGCTGCGGCTCGGCGCCGACGACTACCTGGTCAAGCCGGTGCGGCTGACCGAGCTGCTGGCCCGCATCGAGGCCGTCACCCGCCGCACCGCCGCCGCCCACGCCCCGCGTGCCGCACGGACCGTGCGCGTCGGTGACGTGGAGATCGCTCTGGACGCCCGGCAGGTCCGCGTCGACGGGGCGGAGGTGGAGCTGACCACCAAGGAGTTCGACGTCCTCGCCGTGCTGGCACGGCGGGCCGGGACGGCGGTCAGCCGCGAGCAGGTCCTCGACGAGGTGTGGGGCGACGCCTACCACGCCGTGTCGCGCTCCCTGGACGTGCACCTCACCCAGTTGCGGGCCAAGCTCGGCCGCCCGGAACTGCTCACCACGATCCGGGGCTTCGGCTTCCGCCTCGGCGACTGAGGACCGACGCGTGCGCACCCGGGTACAGACCGTACTGCTGCTGTTCGGCGTGCTGGCGGTGGCCGCCTTCGCCGTCCCGCTGCTGCTGTTCACCGCCTCCGACCGCACCCAGCAACTGGTCCTCGCCCGCAGCTCCGACCTGGACCGCTTCGCGTCTCTCATGGACCGGGCGGCCGGCAACGGCGACACCTCGGCGGTCGCCGCCGAAGCCAGGCGCTACACCCAGCTCTACGGCGAACCCCTCGTCGTCACCGACACCCGCGGGCTCCCCGTCGTGCAGACCGGCGGCCTGCGGGCCGCGGACCCCGCCGTCGCCCGGCTGATCGACGCGGCCCTGCGGAACCAGACCGCGCACCCGCGCGCCGCCCTGCGTCCCTGGTCCCGCGGTCACCGCATGTTCGCGACGCCGGCGGGCACCGGGACCCAGGTCTCCGGCGCCGTGGTGCTGCGCGCCGACGTCAACACGGCCGCCGAAGACATCGCCCGGCGCTGGGCCGCCGTCCTGGCCGGCACCGCACTGGTCGCCCTCGCCTGCACGGTCCTGGCCCGGGCGGCGACCCGGTGGGTGGTCAGCCCGCTGCGCCGGCTCGACCGCGCGGTCGGAGAGCTGGCGGCGGGGCTGCCGCCCGAGCACACCCTCCCCGGCGGCCCGCCGGGGCCGCGCGGCTCCGTCTCCGTCGGCGGACCGCCCGAGCTGCGCCAGCTGGCCGCCGGCTTCAACCGCATGGCCCGCACCGTCACCGCCGCCCTCGAACAGCAGCGCAGGCTGGTCGCCGACACCTCGCACCAGATGCGCAATCCCATGGCCGCCCTCCGCCTGCGCGTCGACGCCCTCCACACCCATCTGCGGCCCTCGGGCGAGCGCACGTACGCCGGGGTCAACACCGAACTCGACCGGCTGGAGAACCTGCTCGACGACATCCTGGCCCTCGCCGCCGCCGAGCACCGGGCCGGGGAACTCGCGGTCACCGACGACCCGGGCGCCCACTGCGACGCCGCCGAGATCACGCTGGGCCGGCACCGCCTGTGGGAACCGGTCGCGTGCCGCGCGACCGTTCGTCTCACCGCGGAGGCGGCCGGGCCGGTCCCGGCCGTCTGTACCGGCCGCGAACTGGCCCAGGTGACGGACATCCTGCTGGACAACGCGATCAAGTACGCGGGCGACGGTGCCCGCGTCCGGCTGCGCTGCGCCGCCGAGGGCCCGTACGCGGTCGTCACCGTCACCGACGACGGCCCCGGACTGCGGGCGGAGGAGATCGACCGGGCCACCACCCGCTTCTGGCGCTCGGCCCGCCAGACCGGGACGTCCGGTACGGGCCTGGGCCTCGCCATCGCCGAACAACTCCTGGCCGGCCGCGGCGGCCGCCTGGAACTGGCACCCGCGCACCCGCACGGCCTGCGGGCCCGCGCGGTCGTACCGGGTGCACACGCCGAAGGAGACACCCGGTGAACCGGCGTACCGTCCTGCGTGCCGCGTTCGGTACCGCCGCCGCTGGTGCCCTCGGTGGCGTGCTCGCCGGTGACCTCGCGCACGGGCGCTCCGGACCCGGAGGTCTGCTGCGGCTGGCCACCGGCGAGCCGACCGCCTTCTACGCCGCGTTCGGCCGGCTCCTCGCCGAACAGGTGGAAGCGGTCCACCCCGGGCTGCGTTGCCGCGTTCGCACCACCGCCGGCAGCATCACCAACATCGAACTGCTCCGCGACGGCGAGGCCGACCTCGGCCTGGTCCTCACCGACACGGCCCGCGCCGCCCAGGGCACCGGGCTCTTCCCGCGGCCGGTGCCCCTGCGGGCGATCGGCCGGGTCTACGAGACATACCTCCAGTTCGCCGTGCGTGCCGACGCCCCCGTGCGCAGCGTGGCCGACCTGGCCGGGCACCCCGTGTCGCTCGGCGCCGTCGGCTCCGGCGCGGCCCACCTCGGCGCCCGACTGCTGAGCGCCGCCGGCCTTGCGCCCGGCACCGACGTGCCGGTACGGCACCTGCGCCTGGCCGACGCGGCGGCGGCCCTGCGGGCCGGCTCGGTGATCGGACTGCTGGTCGCGGGCGGCGTGCCGCTGCCCACCCTCTCCGACCTGGACCGCGATCCCGGCCTGCGCTTCCTCCCGCTGGCCGGCCTCCTGCCCGGTCTCGCCGGCGGCCGGGACGGCAGGGCCGCCTCGGGACTTGAGGAGGTGTCCCTGCCGCAGAACGCCTACCGCTCCTCGGCCGGTGTCGCGACCGTCGGCGTCTCCAACCTCCTGGTGTGCCGGCCCGACCTGGACCCCGCCCTCGCGGGCAGCCTCACCCGCCTCCTGGTCCGGCGCGCCCCCGCGTTCGTGCCCGACCACGCCGTCGGCGCCCAGTTCCTCGACGTCCGCAGCCTCATCGGCACGGGCGGTGTGCCGCTGCACCCGGGTGCGGTGGCGGCGTACCGGTCGCTGCACGGCTAGGGCCTGTCCGGCGGATCATGCCGCAGACGCGGGGTCTGGCACGCACATCTGCGGCGTTGTCGTCGGTCGCCGACATCGGGCGAGGGCTGCGGACCGGCGGCGACCGTCGCCCGCGCTGTTCTAGAGTTGCCCTCACCCGTGCAGACGATTCCGTGGACCTGTGAGGTACTGACCAGCCATGACGACCGAAACGTTTGAGTTCCAGGTAGAGGCGCGTCAGCTGCTCCAGCTGATGATTCACTCCGTCTACTCGAACAAGGATGTCTTCCTGCGCGAGCTCGTCTCCAACGCCTCCGACGCGCTGGACAAGCTGCGCCTCGCCGCCCTGCGCGACGACGCCCCCGACGCCGACGTGAGCGACCTGCACATCGAGTTGGAGGTCGACAAG
Organism: Streptomyces sp. NPDC111628; assembly: GCF_055635195.1. Taxonomy (NCBI): domain Bacteria; kingdom Bacillati; phylum Actinomycetota; class Actinomycetes; order Kitasatosporales; family Streptomycetaceae; genus Streptomyces; species Streptomyces sp. NPDC111628. The sequence goes on from NZ_JBVKBZ010000002.1 coordinate 1,243,361, forward strand.
GACGCCCGCACCCTGACCGTGCGGGACAACGGCATCGGCATGTCGTACGACGAGGTCACCCGGCTGATCGGCACGATCGCCAACTCGGGCACCGCCAAGTTCCTGGAGGAACTGCGGGAGGCCAAGGACGCGGCCGGGGCCGACGGTCTCATCGGCCAGTTCGGCGTCGGCTTCTACTCGGGCTTCATGGTGGCGGACGAGGTCACCCTGGTCACCCGGCACGCAGGAGAGACCGAGGGCACCCGGTGGACCTCGCGCGGCGAGGGCACGTACACCCTGGAGCGGATCGGCGAGGCCCCGCAGGGCACCGCTGTCACGCTGCACCTCAAGCCGGCCGACGCCGAGAACCAGCTGCACGACTACACCTCCGCGTGGAAGATCAAGGAGATCGTCAAGCGGTACTCGGACTTCATCACCTGGCCGGTCCGCCTGCTGCCGGAGCCGGGCGACGACGGCGACGCCGACGGTGCCGAGGCCCGCGAGGCCGAGACGCTCAACTCGATGAAGGCCCTGTGGGCACGCCCGCGCGACGAGGTGTCCGACGACGAGTACCACGAGCTGTACAAGCACATCGCCCACGACTGGCGCGACCCGCTGGAGACGATCCGGCTCCAGGCGGAGGGCACCTTCGAGTACCAGGCCCTGCTCTTCGTGCCCTCGCACGCCCCGCACGACCTGTTCACCCAGGGCTACCAGCGCGGCGTCCAGCTCTACGTGAAGCGCGTCTTCATCATGGACGACTGCGAGGAACTGCTGCCGTCCCACCTCCGCTTCGTCAAGGGCGTCGTCGACGCGCAGGACCTCTCGCTCAACGTCTCCCGCGAGATCCTCCAGCAGGACCGCCACATCCGCATGATCCAGCGCCGGCTGACGAAGAAGGTCCTCTCGACGGTCAAGGACCTCAGGACCTCAGCGCCGGACCGGTACGCCACGTTCTGGCGCGAGTTCGGCCCGGTGCTCAAGGAAGGTCTGGTCACCGACTCCGAGAACCGGGACGCGATCCTCGCCGCCTGTTCGTTCGCCTCCACCCACGACGCCGACGAGCCCACCGCGCTCAAGGACTACGTGGAGCGGATGAAGGACGGGCAGGAGGACATCTACTACATGACGGGCGAGTCCCGGCAGGCCATCGAGAACTCCCCGCACATGGAGGCGTTCCGGGCCAAGGGTGTGGAGGTGCTCCTGCTCACCGACGCCGTCGACGAGGTCTGGGTCGACGCGGTCGGGGAGTACCAGGGCAAGACGCTGCGCTCGGTGGCCAAGGGCGAGATCGACCTCTCCGGCACCGAGGCGGACAAGAGCGACGCCGAGAAGGAGAAGCAGGGCGAGGAGTACGCCGGGCTGCTCGGCTGGATGACGGAGCACCTGGGCGAGGAGGTCAAGGAGGTCCGGCTCTCCTCCCGCCTCACCGTCTCCCCGGCGTGCGTCGTCTCCGACGCGGGTGAGCTGACGCCCGCCCTGGAGAACATGTACCGGGCGATGGGCCAGGAGGTGCCCGGCGCCAAGCGGATCCTCGAACTCAACCCCGAGCACCAGCTGGTGAAGTCCCTGAACCGGGCCTGGACCGACCAGCGGGACCGCGCGGAGCTGACCGAGACCGCCGAACTGCTGCACGCCCTCGCGGTGCTCGCCGAGGGCGGCCGCCCCAAGGAGCCCGCCCGGTTCGTGCAGCTGATGGCGGACCGCCTGGAGCGCACCCTGTAACCGGCCGGGAGACCGTGCAGGACCCGGGAGACCGTGCAGGACCCGGGAGACCGCGCAGGACCCGGAAGGACACGGGCGCCACGCCGTCCCGCCATCCGCATGGCGAGACGGCGTGGCGTCCGGAGCACACCCCTCCGTATATTCGTACGCATGTATGCATCGGCTCCGCTGCTGTGCCTCGCGCTCTTCGCGTGCTCGGCGTGGTGCGTCGACGACGGCCTCTGTCGCCGCTGACCCTCCGGACCGGCCGCGCCCCCCGCGCCGCCGGTCCGCCCGCGTCCGCCGTCCCCGTGCACACCACCCCGGAGATTCTTCCGTGACCACCGCACCCCCGGCCGGGTCCGCCCCGGCCGCGCCGCCACGCGCGCCCACCGCCCTGTTCACCCCCTCGCCCACCTCCTCGGCCCGGCCCGACGCGCCGCCCCTGCCGCCGGTGCGGCGGACGCCGCTCGCCGTGTCCGGGCTGCTCGCCGCCGCCCTGACCGCGTACGTGTGGTCCGCGCACGGCGCCAAGCCCGGCGTGCTGCTCCTGCTCGGCCTCGGCCTGGGCGTCGCCCTCTTCCACTCCCGGTTCGGCTTCACCTCCGCCTGGCGGCAGCTGGTCGCCGTCGGCAACGGGACCGGGCTGCGGGCGCACGCGCTGCTGCTGGGCACCACGGCCACCCTGTTCGCGCTGCTCATCGGCACGGAGACCGGGCTGTTCGGCTCCCAGCCCGCGCCGTCCGCCGGGCCGATCGGCATCGGTCTGTTCGCCGGTTCGGCGCTCTTCGCGATCGGCATGCAGCTCGGCGGCGCCTGCGCCTCGGGCACCCTGTTCGCGGTCGGCTCGGGGCAGACGTCGATCGTGCTGACCCTGGGCGGCTTCGTCGCGGGCGCCACGCTGGCCGCCTGGCAGTTCGACCTGTGGAAGGACCTCCCGGCCTGGGAGCCCGTCGTGCTCTCCGAGCACATCGGCTGGTTCGGCTCCTGGGGCGTGACCGTCGCCGCCCTGCTCCTCGTGGTGCTGGTCAGCCGGCGCGTCCAGGCCCGCCGCAACCCACCGCCGCTGGGTGCCGTGCCCTCGGCACGCCGGGCGGCCGTCCGTGCCGTCCGCGGGTCCTGGCCGTTGGCCGTCGGCGCCCTCGCGCTGGCCGTGCTCGGCGCGGGCGTCCTGCTGGTCTCCGGCGGCGCCTGGGGTGTCACCAGCGCCTTCAGCCTGTGGGGCTCGGAACTGGTCGGCGCCCTCGGCGGCCACCCGGAGAACTGGACCTGGTGGCAGCGGCCCGGCAACGCCGAGATGCTGGCCGGTCCGGTGCTCGCCGACAAGACCAGCCTCACGGACATCGGCATCATGATCGGCGCGGCCGTCGCCGCCTCGCTCGGCGGCACCTGGGCGCTGCACCGGGGCATTCCCTGGCGTACCGCCGTGGCGGCGGTGCTGGGCGGCGTGCTGATGGGCATCGGCGCCCGGCTGGCCGGCGGCTGCAACATCGGCGCCTACCTCGCGGGCATCGCCTCGGGCAGCCTCAGCGGCTGGCTGTGGGGCGCCTTCGCACTGGCCGGCACGTGGGTGGGCCTCAAGCTGAGGCCCCTGTTCGGCCTGGGCAACCCCAAGCCGGGCGACGGAGTCTGCTGACGGGGGACGCCCGTGCGGCGCGGGGGTCAGGCCCGCGCCGCACGGGCCGCTAGGGGGTGTCGCCGGCCCGGGGTGCGCCCCGGTCCGTGGTGGTGACCCGGGCGATGGCCTCCACGGTGAGGGCGCGCCCGTGCGGCTCCCTGGCCAGGGCGCGGTGCAGCGTCAGGCCCTCGATGAGGGCGTCGAGCTGGCGGGCCGTGTCCGGGTCGAAGTGTTTCTCCAGGTGGACGCGGCTGCGGCGCATCCACTCGTGGGTCAGCTCCCGGTAGGCCGGTTGCCGCGCGGCGAGCGTGTACAGCTCCTGCGTGAGCACCAGGTCCCGCTGGCTGTCCTCGGACAGCTCGTGCACGAGGTCGGCCACCGCCGCCCGGGCCTCGTCGCGGTCGGCGGCGGCGCCGAGGTGCGCGTCGAACACCGCGACGATGTGGTCGGTGAACCGGCCGAACGCCTCCCGCAGCAGCTGCTCGATGCCGCTGAAGTGGTACGTCATCGAGCCGAGCGGTACCCCCGCGCGCTGGGCGATCCTGCGGTGGGAGACGCGGGCGATGCCCTCCTCGGCGATCAGGTCGAGGGTGGCCGCGAGGATGCGTTCCCGCCGCTGCGGATCCGTGTGTCCGGTTGCCATGGGAGCAGACTTACACGTTCCGCACCGGCCGGGCAGGGTTGCCGACGGCCACGACGTTCGCCGGTACGTCCTTCGTGACGACCGCGCCCGCGCCGATCACCGCGTTGTCCCCGATGGTCACGCCCGGCAGCACGATCGCGCCGCCGCCCAGCCAGACGTTGTCGCCGATGACGATCGGGCGGGCGGCCTCCAGCTTGTCCCGCCGGGGCCCGGGCTCCAGGGGGTGCGTCGGGGTCAGCAGCTGGACGTTCGGCCCGATCTGGCAGTCCTCGCCGATGGTGATCGCCGCGACGTCCAGCGCCGTCAGGTTGTAGTTGACGAAGGTGCGTGCCCCGACGGTGATGTTGCTGCCGTAGTCGACGTACAGCGGGGGCCGCACATGGGCCTCGGCGCCCAGGGAGCCGAGCAGCTCCGCGAGGAGCGGTCGCGCCGCCTCCGCGTCCTCCGCGTAGGCGGCCTGGTAGCGGGCGGCCAGCCGCACCGCCTGCTGCTGCCTGCGGGCGATCTCCGGATCGTCGGCGATGTAGAGGTCGCCCGCCTGCATGCGTTCGAGGTTGGTGCGGGAGTCGCCCGCGAAGTGGTCCGTCGGCATGCGTCCGATCCTACCCCCGAAAGCGTACGAACGTACACTCCGAAGGAGAGTGCGTCGCCCGGCGGTACGGCTCAGCCGCGCCGGGGCCGGAGCACTCCGGCGCACAGCAGCACCAGGAGCCCCGCGAGCGGCACCACCAGCAGGCCCACCCGCAGGCTCGTCGCGTCGGCGACCAGTCCCACGACCGGCGGCGAGAGCAGGAAGCCGAGCCGCATCAGCCAGGAGACGAGGGTCAGGCCCGACCCGGGCTTGAGGCCGGGCAGTTCGTCGGCCTCGTGCATGGCCGCCGGGACCAGCGTCGCCACCCCGAACCCGGCCGCGGCGAACCCGAGGACCGTGCCCGGCACCGTCGGCACGGCCAGCGCCAGGCCCATGCCGACCGCCGCGATCAGGGCGCCGGAGCGGGCCACCGCGCGCTGGCCGAAGCGGTCCACGAGCCGGTCGCCGACGATCCGGCCGACGAACTGCGCGCCGACCAGGGCGACATACCCGGACGCGGCCAGCGCCGCCGTCGCGTGCAGCGAGTCGGAGAGGTAGAGGGTGGCCCAGGACATGCCCGCGTCCTCGACGAGGGTCCCGGCCGTGGCGATGAGGACGAGCGCGGCCAGCACCCAGCCGGTGCGCAGGCCGGCCGCCGGGGCCCGGACCGGCGACGGCGCGGAGTCCTCGGCGCCGGACTCCGCGGCCGGTTCGGCCTCGGTCTCCGGGCCCGGCAGGCAGTAGCGCAGGGCGACGCAGGCCGCGACCGCGAACACCACGGCGGAGCAGAGCAGGTGCGGGCCCCGCGAGACGCCGAGCGCGATGGCGGCCGCGGCCATGGACCCGCCGGTGACGGCGCCGATGGACCAGATGGCGTGGAAGGAGTTGATGATGGAACGTCCGTAGCGGCGCTGCACCCGCAGACCGTGGGCGTTCTGCGCGACGTCGGTGAAGGCGTCCATCGCCCCTGCCAGGAAGAGTGCCCCCGCGAACACCACCACCGAGTCGGCGACGCCCGCGGCGAGGATGCCCACCCCGGTCAGCAGCGTGCCGCCGACCGCGACCCGCGCCGAGCCGAACCGGCGCACCAGGATCCCGGCCGCGAGCCCGGCCGTGATGGCTCCTGCCGGGAACGCCGCCACGGCCAGTCCGTAGGCGGCGTTCCCGATGCCGAGGTCCGCCTTGATCTGCGGGTATCGCGGCAGCAGGTTGGCGAACAGGGCCCCGTTGGTGAAGAACAGCACGGCGACGGCCACGCGAGCCCGCCGATCGGCCAGGGCGGGCCGGCGCAGTACGTCAACAGTCATGCGCGGGAGCCTACCCGCCAGGGCGTACGAACGTACACTCCGGGCGCCCTCCGGCCGGAGGGGCTTTTCAGTGCCTCTTGGCGCACAGGGCCGCGTCCACGGCGCCCTGGAGATGACGCAGGCTGTCGCCCTCGGCCGCCCACGTCGTGGTGTAGACGGTGACGGTGCCCCGGCCGCCCGTGGCCCGGCCGCCGCCCACCGAACCGCCGGGCAGGTCGCCGCCGTGGCCCCAGTAGACGCCGCCGCAGCTGAGCGGGATCGAGGCGAGGCCGTACCCGTAGCGGCTGCCCGCCGGGTAGACGTCGCGGCCGCCGACGTCGGTGGTGTCCCGCGTCATCAGGCGCACCGCCCAGCCCGGCAGGAGGCGGCCGCCGAACAGCCCGTCCCAGAAGGCGTTGAGGTCCACGGGGGTGGACACCAGGCCGCCGGACGCGCCGAACTCGTACCCGGGCAGCTCGGTCACGTCCACTCTGCCGTCCTGCGGGTGCGCGGGATGGACGCCGTAGTTTTGGGCGTGCGGGCCGCGCAGGTCCAGCTCGCCGGGCGCGGGCCAGTAGGTGTCGTCCAGGTGCAGCGGGCGCAGGATCGTGCGCTCCACGTACGTGCGGAAGCCGACCCCGGACACCTCGTCGATCACCATGCCGAGGACCAGGTAGTTGGTGTTGGAGTAGCCCCAGTCCGTGCCGGGCTCGAAGACGGGCTCCGCGTCGAGCGCCAGGGCCAGGTACTCCTCGGGCGTCCCCGGCCGGGTCCAGTCCACCAGCGCCGAGTACTCCGGCAGCCCGCTGGTCTGCTTCAGCAACTGCCGTACGGTGATGGGGCTGTCGGCGAGCTGCGGCAGGTAGGAGCCCGCGCGGTCGCCGAGGCCCAGACGGCCGTCCGCCACCAGCCGCAGCACCGCGGTCGCGGTGAACGCCTTGGTGTCGCTGGCGAGCCGGAACCGGCCCCGCTCGTCGGTCATCTCCCGGCCCGAGTCCAGGTCCGCGACGCCCGAGGTGCGCGTCGTCCTGCCGTCGTACGCGAGCGCGCCCGGTACGCCGTCGCGTGCGGTGAGCAGGTCCAGTTGACGCTGTACGGGGTCGGGGCGGTGGGCCGGACGGGCCGCCGCCGCGGGCGCGAACGCCCCGGTGAGCGCGGCGGCGAGCAGGACCGCGGCGGCGAGGCGCTTGCGGTGCATGTGTCTTCCCCCTGTTCGTGGCCGCCCGAGTGCGGCGGGCGGACGGTGTCCCTGTCACCGACGACCCTCTCAGGGCCGGGAAGGAAGATCACTGGGACTGGCCCCCGGCTGGGGGGTGTCACCAACACCCCCCACCAACACCCCCTCGCGCAGGCGCGCACGCCTCAGCCGAGCAGGTCGGCGACGAGCACGGCGAACTCCTCCGGGGTGGCCAGCCGCACACCCAGCTGCTCCGCCTTGGCCCGCTTCGAACCCGCCCCCTCGCCCGCGACGACGAGCGTCGTGTTCTTGGAGACGCTGGAGGAGGAGCGCCCGCCGGCCCGCTCGATGAGTTCGTTCATCTCGTTGCGGCTGAGCCGCTCCAGATGTCCGGTCATCGCGCCGGTGACGACCACCTTCATGCCCGCCAGCGGGCCGCCGTCCGCCGCCGCGGCGGGCGTCGCCCCGTCCTCGCCGTCCGCGTCGGCGGGCGGGGGAGGGGTCGCGCCGGGCTCGGTCATGTTGACGCCGGCGGCGGTGAGCTTGTCGATGAGCGGGGCGAGTTCGGCGATCTCCGCGACGACGGAGGGGGCCTTCTCCACCCCGATGCCGTCGACCCGCTGCATGGCCTCGGCGTCGGCGGCGCGTATGTGGTCCATGGTGGCGAAGTACCGGGCGATGCGCCGGGACATGGACCGGCCGGTGCCCCGGACCCCCAGCGCGCACAGGACCCGGGACAGCGGCTGCTCCTTGGCCCGGGCGAGCGCGGCGAGCAGGTTGTCGGTGCTGGTCTCGCCCATCCGCTCCAGGGCGAGCAACTGCTCGCGCCGGAGCAGGAAGAGGTCGGCCAGGTCGGCTACCAGCCCCGCCTCGACGAGCTGGACGACCCGGGTGGTCCCCAGGCCCTCGATGTCGAGCTGGTCCCGGCCGGCGGCGTAGGCCAGGGAGGCGACCAGGTGGCAGTTGCGGCCCTGCGCGCACCGCCAGCGCTCCTCGCTGGTGTCGATCTCCGAGCCGCAGCGCGGACATGCCTCGGGGAAGACGATGGGCTGTTCCTCGCCGGTCCGCAGATGTGCGACCGGAGCCTCGATGCGCGGGATGACGTCACCGGCGCGGTGCACCATGACGTGGTCGCCCAGCCGCAGACCGCGCCGGGTGATGTCGGCCGGATTGTGCAGCGTGGCGTAGGTGATCGTGGAGCCCTCGATGACCACCGGCTCCAGGACGCCGCGCGGGGCGACGATGCCGGTACGGCCCACGTTCCACTCCACCTCCAGCAGCCGGGTGATCTTCTCCACGGCCGGGAGCTTGTAGGCGATCGCCCACCGCGGCGCCCGCGAGCCCGACCCGGCGGCCCGCTGGTCGGCGGCCAGGTCGGCCTTGACGACGATCCCGTCGATGCCGAACGGCAGCTCGGTACGGAGCGCGGCGATCTCCTGGACCCGCGCCACCACCTGCTCGGGCGTCTCCACGACCACGTCCGGCACCGCGGTGCCGGTGCTGGTGTGCACGCCGAGCCCGGCCGCCGTCGCCATCAGCTCGCTGTACGGCAGCTCCTCCAGCCGCCCCGCGAGCACCGCGTCGGTGTCGGGCAGGGCCAGCAGGCCGTACCCGAAGAACGTCATCGGCACCGTGTAGGCGCGCTCCTTCGCCCGCAGGGTGCCCGCGGCCGCGTTGCGCGGATTCGCGAAGGGCTGTCCGCCGTGCTGGATGCGCACCTCGTTGGCGTGCTCGAACTGGGCCGTCGTCATCAGGATCTCGCCGCGCACCTCGACGGTCACCGGCTCGGCCAGTGCCTCGGGCAGCCCCTCCACGGTGCCTATCGCGTGCGAGACGTCCTCGCCGGCCGTGCCGTCGCCCCGGGTGATCAGCCGGGTGAGGCGGCCCTCCCGGTAGCGGGCGGCGACGGCGAGGCCGTCCAGCTTGGGGCCCACACTGAACCGCGTGACCTCGCGGTCGATGCGCCGGGCCAGGGACGCCGTCCAGGCGGTGAACTCCTCCGGAGAGAACACGTTGTCCAGGCTCAGCATCGGCACCGTGTGCGGCACGTCCCCCTCGGCCGCGCCGCCGGCGACCTTGCCGGTGGGCGAGTCGGGCAGCACCTCGTCCGGGTGTTCGGCCTCCCACGCGGCGATCCCTCTCGCCAGCCGGTCGTAGGCGTCGTCGTCCAGCGGGGAGGAGCCGCCCGCGTAGTAGGCGGCGGCCGCGCGCGCGGCGTCCTCGACCGCCTGGGCGTAGGCGGTGGCGTCGACGATCACTGCTGCAGGAGTAGTCATGACCCGAATCATGCCGCCCACCACTGACAACGGGTCCTCGCCACCGCGCGGCGGCCGCTCCGCTTGCGGAGCCGCCGACATGGGGTTTCGGTGGAACCGACTGCCACCGCCCCTGGAGCTCTCATGTCGATGTCGTCGTTCGGATTCGGTGCGTCCGATCCCTTCAGCGATCTGTTCAACCGGTTCTTCGGAACGTCGCCCGCCTCCTCGCCCCCGGCGGTGCAGCGGGTGCCGATCGGCCGGCTGCTGACCGAGTCCTCGCAGGAACTCCTCAACCTGGCGGCACGGCGGTCGCTGGAGGACGGGACGTCCGACCTGGACACGGAACACCTGTTGTGGGCGGCCACGAAGGTCGAGCCCGCGCGGGGACTGCTCGCCCGGTCGGGCGCCGACCCCGACGCGCTCGCCTCCCGGATCGCCGAGGTCCTGCCCCGCGAGGCGGGCGAGCCGTCCGCCGAACCGGGCCTCACCCCGGCCGCCAAGCGCACCCTCGCCACCGCCTACGCCCGCTCCCGGGCGTCCGGCGTCTCCTACATCGGCCCCGAGCACATCCTGGGCGCCCTGCTGGCGGACGGCGACACGGGCGCGGCCCGGTTGCTGGGCGCTCAGGGGCAGGACATCGGCAAGCTGGAGGGGCTCACCGAGCAGGCCGCCCGTTCGGGCGGGACCCCGGGCGACGACGGTGGGAAGCCGGCCACGACGCTGGACGAGTACGGCCGGGACCTGACCGAGGAGGCGAAGGCCGGGAAGCTCGACCCTGTCGTCGGCCGCGCCGAGGAGATCGAGCAGACCGTCGAGATCCTCTCCCGGCGCTCCAAGAACAACCCGGTGCTGATCGGCGAGCCCGGTGTCGGCAAGACCGCCATCGTGGAGGGACTGGCCCAGCGCATCGTGGCCGGTGAGGTCCCGAACACGCTGAAGGACAAGAGGGTGGTCGCCCTCGACCTGTCCGCCATGGTGGCCGGCGCGCAGTACCGGGGACAGTTCGAGGAGCGGCTCAAGAAGGTCATCGAGGACGTCCAGCAGGCCCGCGGCGGCATCATCCTGTTCATCGACGAACTGCACACCGTCGTCGGCGCCGGGGCGAGCGGCGAGAGCTCCATGGACGCCGGCAACATGCTCAAGCCCGCCCTCGCGCGCGGCGAACTGCATGTGGTGGGCGCGACCACCATCGACGAGTACCGCAAGTACGTCGAGAAGGACGCCGCCCTCGAACGCCGCTTCCAGCCCGTGATGGTCCCCGAGCCCTCGGTCGAGGAGACGGTGCAGATCCTCGAAGGCCTGCGCGACGCCTACGAGGCGCACCACCAGGTCCGCTTCGCCGACGGAGCGCTGACCGCGGCGGCGGAACTGTCCGACCGCTACGTCGGCGACCGCTTCCTGCCCGACAAGGCGATCGACGTCATGGACCAGGCGGGTGCCCGGGTACGGCTGCGCAGCGCGAGCCGCTCCACCGAGGTCGTCAGCCGCGAGGACCGCATCGCGAAGCTGCGCCGGGAGCAGGAGCAGGCCGTCGCCGCCGAGGACTACGCCCGCGCGGGCGAGCTGAAACGCGAGATCGCCGAGGCGGAGGGCGAACTCGCGGGTATCGAGGAGCGCCGCGAGGGCGTCGTCTCCGTCACCGCCGACGACATCGCGGACGTGATCTCCCGCCGCACCGGCATCCCTGTCTCCCAGCTGACCGCCGGGGAGAAGGAGCGGCTGCTCAGGCTGGAGGAGGAGATGCACGCCCGGATCGTCGGCCAGGACGAGGCGGTCACCGCCGTCTCGCGGGCCGTGCGCCGCAACCGGGCCGGGATGGGCGACCCCGACCGCCCCGTGGGTTCCTTCCTCTTCCTCGGCCCCACCGGCGTCGGCAAGACCGAGCTGGCCAAGACCCTCGCCGAGCTGCTGTTCGGCGAGGAGAAGCGCATGATCCGCTTCGACATGAGCGAGTTCCAGGAGAAGCACACGGTCGCCCGGCTCGTCGGCGCGCCCCCGGGATACGTCGGCTACGAGGAGGCCGGCCAGCTCACCGAGAAGGTCCGCAGGCAGCCCTACAGCGTGGTCCTGTTCGACGAGGTGGAGAAGGCCCACCCCGACGTCTTCAACACCCTGCTGCAGATCCTCGACGACGGCCGCCTCACCGACGGACAGGGCCGCACCGTCGACTTCCGGCACTGCGTGGTCATCATGACGTCCAACATCGGCGCCCATCGCATCCTCGACCACAGGGGCGACGTGTCCGACCTCAAGGACGAACTGATGCAGGAGCTGCGGAGCCGGTTCCTGCCGGAGTTCCTCAACCGCATCGACGAGATCATCGTCTTCCACGGGCTCACCGAGGACGACCTCTCGCGGATCGTGGACCACCTGCTGGCCCGGAGCGAACGGCGGGTGCACGCCCAGGGCCTGACGCTGAAGGTCACCGAGGCGGCCAAGAAGCTGCTGATCGCCCACGGCCACCAGCCGGAGTTCGGCGCCCGGCCGCTCAGGCGCACGATCCAGGCGGAACTCGACAACCGCGTCGCCGACCTGCTCCTCGGCGGCGAGGCCGACCCAGGCGACACCATCGTCGCCGACGTGGTCGACGACTCCCTGCACTGCACGGTCGACCGGGCCGGCACCGCACGACCCGCGGAGGCGAGCGGCACATGAACACCGTCGAGGAGACCGTCGAGATCGCCGTACCGGTGCGCACCGCGTACGACCAGTGGACCCAGTTCGAGTGCTTCCCGAGGTTCATGACCACCGTCAAGCGGGTCGAACAGGTCAGGCCCGCCGTGACCCTGTGGGTCGTCGGACTCGGCCCCCTCCGCCGGGAGTTCGCGACCGAGATCGTGGACCAGGTGCCCGACTCGCACCTGACCTGGCGCAGCCTCGGGCAACGCCACGGCCACCGGGGCGAGGTGACGTTCCGGCCCGCCGAGGGGGAGCGCACCTCGGTGACCGTGCGGATGACGGCCGAGCCGCGCGGACTCACGGGCGTACTCGCCCTGGTGCCCGGGGCGGCGGGCCGCGTCGTGCGGCGCGAACTCGCGCACTACAAGGCGTACATCGAAGGACACGGGGAGGCGAGCGGCGCCTGGCGGGGGACCATCCGGGACGGCCAGGTGCGGCCCGAGGAGCCGGAGCCGCCGCGCAGCCGGGTGGCGGTCTGGCCCGTGGGCTGACAGGCCCGTCCGGGAACACAGCGAACGAGAGGCGATCCCCCCGATGAAGAAGCCGCCCAGGGACGAACCCCGGGACGACCTGACCGTCACCCCGCCCAAGACCTGGGCCGCGGGCGTGCCCGCCGTGGTGCACGCACTGGAGTACTCCCTGGCGCAGACGTCCCCCAAGGAAACCGCGGTGGACCTGCTGACCATGAACCAGGTCGACGGGATCGACTGCCCGGGCTGCGCCTGGGCGGACCCCGCACCCGGCCACCGGCACCGCAACGAGTACTGCGAGAACGGCGCCAAGCACATCAACGACGAGGCGACCACGCGGCGGATCACCGCCGGCTTCTTCCGCGAGCACTCCGTCTCCGACCTGGCCCAGCGCTCCGACCTGTGGCTGAACCAGCAGGGACGGCTCACCGAGCCGATGGTCAAGCGGCCCGGATCCGACCACTACGAGCCGATCAGCTGGCGCGACGCCCTCGACCTGCTCGCCGGGGAACTGAAGGCCCTGGACAGCCCCGACGAGGCGGTCTTCTACACCTCGGGCCGCGTCAGCAACGAAGCCGCCTTCGTCCTGCAACTCTTCGCCCGCGCGTACGGCACCAACAACCTGCCCGACTGCAGCAACATGTGCCACGAGTCGAGCGGCTTCGCCCTGCACGAGACCCTCGGCACCGGCAAGGGCACCGTCAGCCTCGACGACCTCCACCACGCCGACCTGATCTTCCTGGTGGGACAGAACCCCGGCACCAACCACCCGCGGCAGCTGTCCGCGCTGGAGCAGGCCAAGCGCAACGGCGCCCGCATCGTCGCCGTCAACCCGCTCCCGGAGGCGGGGCTGCTGCGGTTCAAGAACCCGCAGAAGGCCAGTGGGGTGATCGGCCAGGGCGTCCGGATCGCCGACCGGTTCCTGCACATCCGCCCCGGCGGCGACCTCGCCCTGTTCCAGGCGCTGAACCGGCTGCTCCTGGAGGCCGAGGACGCCCGGCCCGGCACGGTCCTGGACCACGCGTTCATCCGGGACAGCACCAGCGGCTTCGAGGAGTTCGCCGAGCACGTCCGGCAGGCCTCCTGGGACGACGTGGTCGCCACCACCGGTCTGACCCGCGACGAGATCGAGCGGGTCCGCGACGAGGTACTGCGCAGCAAGCGGGTCGTCGTCTGCTGGGCGATGGGCATCACCCAGCACAAGCACGGCGTGCCCACCATCCGGGAGATCGTCAACTTCCTGCTGCTGCGCGGCAACCTCGGCCGGGCCGGAGCCGGCGCCTGCCCCGTGCGCGGCCACAGCAACGTCCAGGGCGACCGCACGATGGGCATCTGGGAGCAGATGCCGGACTCCTTCCTGGACGCCCTGCGCGACGAGTTCGGCTTCGACCCGCCGCGCGCCCACGGCCTCGACTCGGTCGACTCGATCAGGGCGATGCGGGAGGGCCGGATCAAGTTCTTCCTCGGCGTGGCGGGCAACTTCGTCCGGGCCGCACCCGACAGCGCGGTCACCGAGGAGGCCATGCGGAGCTGCCGCCTGACCGCCCACGTCTCCACCAAGCTCAACGGATCCCACACCGTCTGCGGACGGACCGCGCTGATCCTGCCCACCCTCGGCCGGACCGAACGCGACCAGCAGGCGGGCGGCGAGCAGTTCGTCACGGTGGAGAACTCCATGAGCGAGGTGCACACCTCCCGCGGACGGCTCAAGCCCGCCTCGCCCCTGCTGCTCAGCGAGGTCGCCATCCTGTGCCGGCTCGCCCGCCGCACCCTCGGCACCGGCCCCGGGAACGTGACCTGGGAGGAGTTCGAGGCCGACTACAGCGCGATCCGCGACCGGATCTCCCGGGTCGTGCCGGGCCTGCACGACTTCAACCGGCGCGTGGCACGCCCCGGCGGCATCCGGCTGCCCAACCCCGTCAACGAGGGCGTCTACCGCACCGCCACCGGCAAGGCCGTGTTCACCCGCAACACCTGGCGCACGCCCGACGTCCCCGAGGGCCACCTGCTGCTGCAGACCCTGCGCTCCCACGACCAGTGGAACACCATCCCCTACACCCTGAACGACCGCTACCGGGGCATCCACGGCAGCCGCCGGGTGGTCATGGTCAACCCGGACGACCTGAGCGCCCTGTCCCTGGCCGAGGGAGACCGCGTCGACGTCGTCGGCGTCTGGCACGACGACACCGAGCGGCGCGCCGAGGGCTTCGAGGTGGTCGCCTACCCCACCGCCCGCGGGTCCGCCGCCGCGTACTACCCGGAGACCCAGGTCCTGGTCCCGCTGGACAGCGTCGCCGACATCAGCAACCAGCCCACCTCGAAGGGCATCGTCGTCCGGCTGGAGCGCGTGACACCGTAGCCGCATCGTGAGACGGGCCCCGCCGCGGGAATGGCGGGAAGCGGGGCCCCGTTGACACCTGTCATGCCCGACTCTTCCCCACGGCCCACGGCCGGACGCATGCCGCTCGCCGTCTACATCCTCGGCCTGTCCGTCTTCGCCCTCGGCACCAGCGAGTTCATGCTCTCCGGGCTGCTGCCGCCCATCGCCGACGACATGGACGTGTCGATCCCGCGAGCCGGGCTGCTGATATCGGCGTTCGCGATCGGCATGGTGGTCGGCGCTCCGCTGCTGGCCGTCGCGACCCTGCGCCTGCCCCGCAAGACCACGCTGGTCGCGCTGATCTCGGTGTTCGGCGTCGGTCAGGTCGCGGGCGCGCTCGCGACGAGCTACGAGGTCCTGTTCGTCTCGCGGGTCGTCAGCGCCCTCGCCTGTGCCGGCTTCTGGGCGGTGGGCGCGGCCGTGGCCATCGCGATGGTGCCGGTGACCTCGCGGGCCCGCGCGATGGCCGTGATGATCGGCGGGCTGTCCATCGCCAACGTCCTCGGCGTCCCGGCGGGCGCCTTCCTCGGCGAGCACCTGGGCTGGCGGTCCGCGTTCTGGGCCGTGGGCGGCGCGTCCGCCGTCGCGCTCGTCGGCGTGGTGACCCTGATCCCCCGTATCCCGCTGCCCGAGCGGCGGCCCCGGCTGCGGGGCGAACTGGCGATCTACCGGGACCGCCAGGTCTGGCTGTCCATCGTCGTGACCGCGCTCGCCGCCGGCGGTGTCTTCTGCGCCTTCTCCTACCTCGCCCCGCTGCTCACCGACGTCGCCGGGCTGGCGGACGGGTGGGTGCCGACCGTGCTGGCGCTGTTCGGCGTCGGCGCGCTCATCGGCACGACGATCGGCGGCCGGGTCGCCGACGCCCACCTGTTCGGCGTACTGCTCTCCGGCATCACCGCCTCGACGGTGCTGCTGGCCGCCCTCGCGCTGTTCGCCTCCAGCCCCGCCGCCGTGATCGTCCTGTCGCTGCTGCTCGGCGTCTCCGCGTTCTACACCGCACCCGCGCTCAACGCGCGCATGTTCAACGTCGCCGGTGCCGCGCCCACCCTCGCGGGCGCGACGACGACCGCCGCGTTCAACCTGGGCAACACCGGCGGGCCCTGGCTCGGCGGCACGGTGATCGACGCGGACCTCGGCTACGAGGCCACCGCCTGGGCGGGCGGGGCGATGACCCTGGTCGCGATCGCCTTCGCCGCCGTCTCCCTGCGGCTGCACACCCGGTCGCGCATCGTGACGGGCGGCGGCCCGGCCACCGAGACCGCGAGCCTGGAGCGGGCCCAGCGGGTGTGACGCCGGGCCCCGGCGCTCACCGTCGCCCGGGCCGCTCCGCGACGGCCCTGGCACAGCGGTCGGCCAGCCCGGCGAACGCCTCCTCGAGCGCGGGCGGGCCGACCACCTCGATGTCGGTGTCGTAGAGGCAGAAGGCGGCCGCGAGCGAGGGCCACGACCAGGAGCCCGTCGTGAGCCGGCAGCGGTCGGGACCCAGCTCCTCGACCGTCCCGTCGGCGGCGTGCGGGGACACCGCGGAAGCGGGCAGGTGGAGTACGGCCGTGCCGCGGCAGGGCCAGTCCGGGGAGCCGTCCGAGCCGCGGAACCTGCCGGTCAGGAAGGCGGCCACGTCCCCGCCGGGCAGGTCCCGGGGCGCGAAGCGCGGGCCGGTGGGAGTGCGCGGGGTGATCCGGTCGGCGCGGAAGACCCGCCAGTCCGCGCGGTCCAGGTCCCAGGCGACCAGGTACCAGCGCCCGCCCCGGGTGACGAGATGGTGCGGCTCCACCCGGCGCGGGGGCGGCGCCTGCGCGGCCCCGGTGTCCGCGGGGCGGCCCGGGGCATGGTCGAAGCGCAGCACCTCGCGTGCCTGGACGGCGGCGCTGAGCGCCAGCAGGACGCCGGTGTCCGCCTGGGGCTGCGGCCGGGGCGCGGACCGTGTGACGGAGGTGACCTGGAGGGCGTCGATCCGGTGCCGCAGTCGGGCGGGCATGACCTGGCGCAGGGTGGTCAGGGCGCGCTCGGCCCCGTCCTCGATCCCGGCGCCGGTGGTTGCGGCCGTCCGCAGCGCGACCGCGAGGGCGACCGCCTGCTCGTCGTCGAAGAGCAGCGGGGGCAACCGCGTCCCGGCGTCCAGGCGGTAGCCGCCGTCGGGACCCTTCACCGACCGGACGGGGTAGCCCAGCTCCCGGAGCCGGTCGACGTCGCGGCGCAGCGTGCGCGCACTGACGTCCAGCCGCTCGGCCAGCACCGCACCGGGCCAGTCCCGGCGGGCCTGGAGCAGCGAGAGCAGGGACAGCAGCCGGGCGGAGGTCTTCTGCATGGCCACCATGCTGCCGCACATAGCGGCCACAACCTGACCGCTACCTGAAGCAGAGTGGGCGTCGCGGGGCCGGACCGGCCCAGCTTTCCCTCCGAGGCAAGGAGCCCGACATGACCGCCAAAGCCGTGACCCACCTCAACTTCCGTGGTGACGCCCGCGCGGCCCTCACCTTCTACCAGGCCGTGTTCGGCGGGGACCTGACCCTGGTGACGTACAAGGACGCCGGCAGCGTCCAGGATCCCGCCGCGGCCGACCAGGTGATGTTCGGCCAGCTGTCCACCGCCGACGGCCTGGCCGTGATGGCCTACGACGTGCCGTCCGACCTGCCGTACCACCAGGGCGAGAACGCGTTCTTCGTCTCGGTCCGCGGTGAGACCACCGAGGAGATCACCGCGTACTGGGAGAGGCTCGCCGAGGGCGCGACCGTCCTGCGGCCCCTGGGTACCGCCCAGTGGGCGCCCCTCTACGGCATGCTGCGGGACCCGTTCGGCGTCACCTGGGTCCTGGACGTCGTGAGCGAGTACAACGCGTGAGCGTGCTCGGCGCCCGGTCGCTGAACCGGGCGGCCCTCGCCCGGCAGCTGCTGCTCGAGCGCGCGGACCGCCCGGTGCTCGGCGCCGTCGCGCACCTCGGCGGCATGCAGGCACAGGAGCCCCAGGAACCCTTCGTCGGGCTGTGGTCGCGGCTGCGCGACTTCGCCCCGCGGGTGCTCGACGACCTGCTGACCGGGCGTCGGGCGGTGCGGACCCACCTGATGCGCCGCACCGTCCATCTCGTCACCGCCGAGGACGTACTGGCCTGGCGGTCGCGCCACGACGCCATGCTGCGCGCACGCGTCCTCGGCACCTACCGCCGCGAGCTCGCCGGGGTCGACCCCGACGAGCTCGCGGCGGCGGGCCGCGCGGTCCTGGCCGACGGCGAGCCCCGCTCGATGGGCGACCTCGCCCGCGCCGTGGCCGCGCGGTGGCCGGACGCGGGACCGCGGCCGCTGGGGGAGCTGCTGGTCGCGGCGCTGATCCCGACGGTGCAGTTGCCGCCGCGCGGGCTGTGGCGCACCAGGGCCGGGGTGCGCAACGCCCCGGTGGCGCACTGGCTGGGCCGCGAGGTGGACCCGCCCGCCCCGCCGGGCACCGATCCGGTCGGGGAGCAGCTGGTACGGCGCTACCTGGCCGCGTTCGGGCCGGCCGCCTCGGCGGACCTGCGTGCCTGGTGCGGGCTCACGGGGCTGCCGGCCGCGGTCGCGGCGGTCCGCGGGGAACTGGTCTCCTTCCGCGACGAGCGCGGCCGGGAACTGCTCGACCTGCCCGGCGCGCCGCGCCCCGACCCGGACACCCCCGCGCCCGTCCGGTTCCTGCCCGCCTTCGACAACGCGGTCCTCGGCTACCAGGACCGCGGCCGGATCATCGACGACCCGCACCGCGGCCTGTCGGTCACCGGCGCCCGCTTCGTCCTCGTCGATGGGAGGGTCTCGGCGACCTGGACCGTCGAGGACGGCACGGTGACCGTCACCCCGCTGCGCCGGCTCACCCGGCCGGAGCGCGCCGAGGTCGCCGAGGAGGGGCAGGCCCTCGCGTCCTTCCTCTCCGACGGCGACAGCGACCGGGTCACGGTCGGGGCGGCACCGCCGTGAGGGGCGGCCGGCCCGGACTGTGCTCGGCGCCGGGCGGTGTCACGCCCCGGGCACGACGTCGGCGACGACGCAGCTGACGTTGTCGGGACCGCCGGACCCGTTGGCGAGGGCCACCAGTTCCCGGACGGCCGCCCCGGGCTCGCCCGGGGCGGCCAGCACCCGGCGGATCTCGTCGCCCGGCACCACCGTCGACAGGCCGTCGGAGCAGAGCAGGTAGCGGTCCCCGGGCCGGGCGTCCTGCAGGCGCATCTCGGCGGTGGCGTCGGCGCCCCTGCCCAGGGCCCGCGCCAGCAGCGACCGCTGGGGGTGGGACACGGCTTCCTCCGGCGTGATGTGGCCCTCGTCGACCATCGACTGCACGACGGTGTGGTCGTGCGTGATCTGGAACAGCTCCCCGTCGCGCAGCAGGTACACGCGCGAGTCGCCGATGTGGACGAGGCCCAGCTGCGACCCCGTCCAGAGCATCGCGGTGAGGGTCGTACCGGCCTGCTGCTGCGCGGCACCGGCTCCCACGGCGTCGTGCACGGCCCGCTCGGCCTCCTCCACCGCGTCCGCGAGGACGTTGAGGAGGCCGTCCGCCGGGACACCGCCGGTCTCCAGCCGCCGCAGCGACTCGACGGCGGCGGCGCTCGCCGGAGCCCCCTCGTCGCCGAAGCCGTCGGCGACGGCCAGCAGGCGGGAACCGGCGTAGGCGGTGTCCTGGTTGCGCTCGCGGACCAGGCCGGTGTCGGAGGCGGCGGCGTAGCGCATGCTCAGGGCAGGACTGCTGGGAGACATGGCGGGATCCTTCCGGGTCAGGTGGTCGACGAGGAAGGCGGCCAGGTCCCGTCGGGCGGCGGTCTCGGCCTCGGCCCGTGCCCAGAAGGCGCGGACCTCCCCGGCCGCCGCTCCCGCGTCCAGGGAGCACACGTGCCGGATGCGGACCAACGGCATCCCCAGGCGGCGCAGCCAGGCCACGAGCCGGGCCCGTTCCACCTGTTCCGGGGCGTAGTGGCGGTAGCCGGTGACCGGGTCGACGCGGGCGGGCGGCAGCAGGCCCAGCTCGTCGTAGAGACGCAGCGCCTTCGGCGACAGCCGGGTCGCCTTCGCGAACGCCCCTATGGTCAGCAACTCCACGTCCACGTGCCCACCCCTCCTCGTACCGGGCGCGTCGCCCGGTGACACCGATGCTGCGGCCTGCCCCAAGGTGAAGGTCAACCGCCGCCCGACCCGAGACGTGTGACGTCGACCGAGCCCTCCCCGGTTCGCGGCTGGGGGACCGCCGCCCACAGCGCGGCCAGCGCGGCAAAGGCGGCGACGAGGGCCACCGCCCCGGTGCGGCCCTTCGCCCAGCGGGCCCGGAACCGGACCGGGTCCTCCACCAGGACCTTGGAGAGCCAGGCGAGCGCCACCGACACGGCGAGCAGCATCGCCGTACGGGGAGCCCCCTCGAGGCCGAGCCGTTCCTCGCTCAGCAGCACGTACACGGGCCAGTGCCACAGGTACAGGCTGTACGAGACCACGCCGAGCCGGCGCAGCGGCGCGGCGGCGAGGAAGCGCCCGGCCGGTGTGCGGGGAGCCCGGGCGAGGCACGCGACGAGCAGGGCGGCGGCCAGGGCGTGGAGGAACAGCCCGCCCCGGAAGAGGGAGGGGGAGTTCTGGCCGTCGGCCGCGATCCAGTACGCCCCGATGCCCGCCGCCAGGGCGAGGCTCCACCGGCCGGCCGCGCGTTCGCCGAGGCGGGAGACCAGTCGCGCGGCGGGCTCGGTGGCCGCCAGCGCTCCGAGGAGGAGCGAGAAGGCACGGGTGTCGGTGCCCTCGTAGACCCGGGTGGTGTCGGCCGGAGTGGTCAGGACGACCATCAGGACCAGGGACGCGACGGCACCGGCCGCGGCCACGGCGGCCACCCGCCGTCCGGCGCCCCGGCCGCGGGCCACCAGACAGAGCACCAGCGGCCACACCACGTAGAACTGCTCCTCGACCGCGATGCTCCACAGATGGCTGAAGACCCTGGTGCCGGCCGAGTCCCAGTAGCCGACCCGGTCGGCCACGAAGTGCCAGTTGGCGAGGTTCGCGGCCACCCACGGTCCGTCGTCGAGGGCGTACCGGAGCAGGTTCGGCGGGCCGAGGGCCCACACCAGGAGCAGGGTCCCGGCGAGCACGACCGCGAGCGCGGGCAGCAGCCGCCGTGCGCGCCGGCCCCAGAAGGCGAGCAGGTCGATCCGGCCGTCACGGGCCCGCGCCTCCTTCAGCAGCAGGCCCGTGATGAGGAAGCCGGACAGGACGAAGAAGAGGTCGACGCCGAGGAACCCGCCGTCGAAATGACCGGCGTGGAAGAACAGCACGCCCAGGACGGCGAGGCCGCGCAGGCCGTCCAGCGGGGCGATGTGCCGCCGTGGCGGCCGCGGCTCGGGGGAGAGGGCGGCGCGGGCGCGGCGGTGGGCGGGGAAGGGTGTGGCCGGCAGGGGCATGGGGTGGTCTCCGTCGAAGGGGCGAGGCGTCCCCGGCCCGCGACCGCCTCGCGGTGGGCGGGTCGGCGGGCCGGGTTCCGCCGTGGGGCTAGGGCCTGTCCGGCGGATCAGATCGCAGGAAAGAAGCGGTACCTCGTCGGCGCAGATGCGCGTGCCAGACCCCGCGTCTGCGGCAGGATCCGCCGGACAGGCCCTAGGCGCAGCCGAGCCGGCTGTAGACCTTCTCGCCGGTCCACGCACCGGTGGCCCACGTGTCGGCGGCGGCCGGGTCGAAGCCGTACCGCTTCTCCAGCTGCTCGCCGAACCAGACGGCGAACGCCGCCGAGCCCTGCTGACAGGAGTGGATGCCGTCCTCGCTGCGCTGCGCCTGCTCGGAACCGCTGTCGTCGCCCCACAGTGCGGCGGCGTCGAGGAAGCCGGCCGTGTCCGGGTGCTCCTCGGCCACGCTCTTCGCCGACCGCGGCGCGGACGCGATCTCCGCCTCGTGCGGCCGGTAGAAGTCGTCGATCTTGAACGGCGGGGCGGAGACGAGGAGGAGGTCGGCCCCCGCCTCGTTCACCGTCTTCACCAGGCGTTCGTAGGCCGCGCGCTGTTCGGCCGGGGTGCCCCAGTCGTAGGTGGTGACCTGGTAGGCGACGACGTCCGGCGCGAAGGACTTCAGCGTCTTCGGCAGGCTGTCCCAGGTGGGTGCCGCGATCTCGCCGACGACCCCGCCGCCGCCGGCGGCGGCCACCGACTTGAAGGCGACGCCCCCGGCCTTCATGGCCGCGTCGAGGGCGGGCGCCTGGGCCTCACCGATGGAGTCGCCCATCCACAGCAGGCGTCGCGGCCTGTCGTCCCGCTTTCCGTCGGAGGAGTCCTTCCCGCCGTCCGGGGTGCCGGCCGCCGCGCTGTCGCTCGCGGAGACCTCGACGCCGGTGCCGGAGCCCTGACAGCCGGTCAGGGCGAGTGCCACGGCCGCGGCCAGGGCGTACCCGACGGCGTGGCGGGCGGGCAGCGACCGCCCGCTGGAGTTGATCTCGTTGTCCATGCCTCCAGCACAGGCCACCCGTGCCCGGCCCGGGGAGGGCTGTCATCGTTTCCTCACATGACGCGGAACCCGGCGTCATACGCTTCGAGCACGCTGGCAGAAGACGGCCGCCGCCGAGCCGAGGAAGCCGAGCCGAGGAAACCGGAGAAGAGCGCACCCCCATGGCACGAGTCCTGCTCATCGAAGACGACCCCGCCGTACAGAGAGGCGTCTCGCTCGCGCTGAAACGCCGGGGGCACGAGGTGGCCGTCGCGGGCAGCGGCGAGACCGGCCTGCTGACCCTGGAGCGGCACCGGCCCGACCTGGTGCTCCTCGACCTGATGCTGCCGAACATGAGCGGTCTGGAGGTGTGCCGCCGGATCCGGGAGAGCAAACGGATCCCGATCATCATCCTCTCCGCGCGCGGCGACGAGATCGACATGGTCGTCGGCCTGGAAGCGGGCGCCGACGACTACGTCGTCAAACCGGCGGGCGCCGAACTGCTGGAGGCGCGGATCCGGGCCGTCCTGCGCCGGGTCGCGCCCGCCCAGGACGGCGGCGCGCCCAATCCCGCCGCCGGCCCCGAGCGGCACGCGGACCTCACGGTGGACCGCACCACCCTGGTGGTGGCCAAGCACGGCACCGAGCTGCTCCTGGCACCCTCGGAACTGAAGCTCCTGCTGTTCCTCACCGCCACCCCCGGGCAGGTGTACTCCCGCCAGCAACTGCTGGAACAGGTCTGGGAACACTCCTTCTACGGCGACGTCCGCCTCGTCGACGCCTGCGTGATGCGGCTGCGCGCCCGTATCGAGGACGACCCGCGCAGACCGGTGTACGTGCAGACCGTGCGCGGCTTCGGCTACCGATTCGGCCCGCTGTGAGCCGGTTGCGGCCACCGCTCCGGCTCGCCGCGAGCAGGCTCCGGCCGTACCCGCCCCGCGGGCTGCGGACCCGGCTGGTGGTGGCCTTCCTCCTGGCCGCCGCCTTCGGTGCCCTGCTCACCGCCGGCTTCACCTTCCACCGGGCCCGCGCGGCCATCCTCGACCGCGCCGCGGAGACCGCCGTCGCCGATCTGCGCACCCAGCTCGACTCCCTCGCCCCCGACCTGGCCCTGCCGCCCACCGACGAGGACCTGCGCGGGCTCACCGGGCAGATCGACCAGGCCGGCGGGTCCCGGGCCTGGCACGCGTCCGCCTCCTACCGGGGCGGCGAACCGGTCTCGGCCTCCCCGGGCGCGGCACCCGTCCCCGACGGACTGCGGGAGACCGTCCAGGACACCGGGCGGGCCGTCCACCAGCGGACCGAACACGACGGCCGCCCGTGGCTGGCCCTCGGCATGCCCGTCGCCTACACCCCCGACGAAGCTGGGAACGCGGGCCCGGACCCGGACCCGCTCTCCGGGCTGACCGTGTACGCCGTCTTCCCCCTCGACGACGACCGGGCCGACATCGACGCCCTGGTCACCGCCGCCCAGGCCGGAGCCGTTCCCGCGCTCGCCCTCTCCCTCGTCCCGGCCCTGGTGGCGGCGCGCAGCGTCCTGCGGCCCGTCCGACGGCTGCGCCACGGCGCCGAACGCATCGCGGCCGGGGAGCTGGACACCCGCCTGGACACCGAGGGCCACGACGAGCTCGCCGACCTGACCCGCTCGTTCAACACCATGGCCGAGACCCTGGAGCGGGACGCCGCCGAACTGCGCCGGCTCGAGGCGGGCGCCCGCCGCTTCGCCGCCGACGTCGCCCACGAACTGCGCACCCCGCTGGCCGCCATGGCCGCGGTCACCGAGGTCCTCGACGAGGACGCCGCCTCGGGTGTGCTGCCCGCGGACACGGAGGACGCCGTCCGGCTGATCAGCGAGGAGGTGCGCACCCTGGCCCGCATGGTGGAGGACCTCATGGAGGTCTCCCGCTTCGACGCCAAGGCCGCCCCCGTCCACCGGGAGGACGTCGACCTGCGCACCCTCGTGACCAAGACCCTGCAACTGCGCGGCTGGGCCCACGACGAGCGGGTCCGGGCCGACCTGCCCGAACCGGCGCCCGTACGCGTCGACCCCCGCCGGATCGACGTCGTCCTCGGCAACCTGGTCGCCAACGCGCTGCACCACGGACGCCCGCCCGTGACGGTCGCCGTCCGCGCTCAGGACGACCGGGTCCGGGTCACCGTCACCGACCGGGGGCCCGGCATCGGGGACGACGCGCTCCCGCACGTCTTCGACCGCTTCTACAAGGCCGACGCGGCCCGCCCCCGTTCCGGCGGCAGCGGCCTCGGACTCGCCATCGCCCAGGAGAACGCCGCCCTGCACGGCGGCACCCTCACCGCCGCCAACCACCCCGACGGGGGTGCCGTCTTCACCCTCACCCTGCCGCGGGCCGCCTCCTCCCCGGGAACGACATGACATCCCGCCACTTTCCGCACCCGAATCGGGCCGCCCTCGCCCTCACCGTGCTGCTCGCCGCCGGGGCCACCGGCTGCGGCATCGGCACCACCGGCCCGGTGCAGGCAGGCGCACCCGCCTCCGGCGTCCAGCGGCCCGGCGACGGGGCGAGCACCGTGCGCCTGTACTTCGCCGGCCCCTACGGCACCCGCCCCGTCACCCGGCGGACGGACGCCGACCTCGCGCCCCAGCAGGCCCTCGACCTGCTCCTGGAGGGCCCCACCCCGGCCGAGCGCGAGCGCGGCCTGACCACCCACGTCGAGTCGAGAGCGGCCGGACGGCTCACCGCGACCACGAGCGAGGGCGCCGTCGACGTCGTAGTCCCCCTCCGGGTCAGCGCCGGCGACCTCGACGTGACCGCGGTCAGCCAGCTGGTCTGCACCGCGGCCCACGCCGACGTCCCGGGGGGCCGCCCCGCCGAGCGTGTCGACGTCCGGATCCACGAGAGCGGCACCCGAGCCGCCACGCCCTGGACGCTGCGCTGCGGTGCGGGCGGCAACGCCACGCCCGTCACCGGCTGAGCGGCGTCGGCTGCCCGCGGCAACGAAATGCGGAGTACACCCATCTTCGTGATCTACACCGAGGGGAGAGGAGCGCGGGACCCCACTACACCCGACGCAGTACGCCAGTCCAGACCCAGGGTCGGATCAAACACCTCGAACCCCGGGCGAGCATGGATGTGTACCCCGGTCAGCGCCTCCGCCTTCCCCCCATGTGCCGGGTCTTCGTCCTGCCCGTAAACCCGACGGATTGGTCCAAAAGGTGGCTACGTTTCTCTATCGACTCGGCCGGAGGGCGTTCCGGCGCCGCGGCCTGGTCGCCCTGTTGTGGGTGGCCATACTCGTGGGCGCCGGCGTCGCCTCGTCCGCGGCGCCGGCCCCGCCCGAAGACTCCTTCTCCATGCCGGGCACCGAGTCCCAGAAGGCGTTCGACCTGCTCGACGAGCAGTTCCCGGCCGCCAGTGCCGAGGGCGCCACGGCCCGCGTCGTGATCCGTGCCCCGGAGGGCGCGAAGATCTCCGACGCGGCCGGCAAGGACCGGGTGAAGGACCTGGTCGCCGACCTCGAGGCCGGCCCGCAGGTCTCCTCGGTGGACGACCCGTTCGAGGCGAACGCCGTCAGCAAGGACGGCACCACCGCCTACGCCTCCGTGACCTACAAGGTCAACGCGATGGAGCTGACCGACGAGGCCCGCGACTCGCTCACGGCCGCCACCGACGGCGCGCGCGCGGGCGGGTACACGGTCGAGACCGGCGGCGACGCGGTCGTGGCGGAGCAGGAGATGGGCGGCACCGCCGAGCTGATCGGCATCGGCGTCGCCGCGATCGTGCTCCTGCTGACCTTCGGCTCCCTGGTCGCGGCGGGCATGCCGCTGCTCTCGGCGATCATCGGTGTCGGTATCGGCATCTCCGCCATCGGGGCGCTCGGCAGCACCCTGGAGCTGTCCGCCACGACCTCCACCCTCGCCATGATGATCGGCCTCGCGGTCGCCATCGACTACGCCCTGTTCATCGTCTCGCGCTACCGGGCCGAGATAGCCGAGGGCCGTGCCCCGGAGGAGGCGGCCGGACGCGCGGTCGGCACCGCGGGCTCCGCGGTCGTCTTCGCCGGACTGACCGTCGTCGTGGCCCTGGCCGGTCTCGCGATCGTCAACATCCCGATCCTCACCAAGATGGGCCTGGCCGCCGCGGGCACCGTCGGCATCGCCGTGCTGATCGCCCTCACCCTCACCCCGGCCCTGCTCGGCTTCGCCGGCAAGAAGGCGCTCAGCCGCAAGGACCGCAAGGCTCCCGCCGGGGCGCGGGCCGCCTCCGGCAAGCCGAAGCTCGGCACCCGGTGGGCCCGCTTCGTACAGCGGCGCCCGGTCACCGTCCTGCTGACCGCGGTCCTCGGCCTCGGCGTGATCGCGGTACCGGCCGCCGGCATGGAACTGGGCCTGCCCGACGAGGGCAGCTCGGCCCCCGACACCACCCAGCGCAAGGCCTACGACATGCTGTCCGAGTCCTTCGGGGCCGGGTTCAACGGCCCGCT
This sequence comes from Streptomyces sp. NPDC111628, assembly GCF_055635195.1. NCBI lineage: Bacteria > Bacillati > Actinomycetota > Actinomycetes > Kitasatosporales > Streptomycetaceae > Streptomyces > Streptomyces sp. NPDC111628. The sequence continues at coordinate 1,269,984 of NZ_JBVKBZ010000002.1, forward strand.
GATGGTCACTGTGGACGCACGCGGCGCGGACGACCCGAAGGCCGCCGCGGACACCGTGGGCGAGAAGATCACCGGACTGGGCGAGGCCGCGGCCGTCACCCCGGCCAACTTCAACGAGGAGGGCGACACCGCCGTCCTCACCGTGATGCCCAAGACCGGCCCGAGCGACGTCGCCACCGAGTCGCTGGTGCACGACATCCGCTCGCTGTCCGGCGACATCAGGGCCGACACCGGCGCGACCATGCTGGTCACCGGTGCGACCGCGATGACGATCGACTTCTCGCAGACCCTGGACGACGCGCTGATCCCCTACCTGGCGCTGGTCGTCGGGCTCGCCTTCCTGCTCCTGATGCTGGTGTTCCGCTCGGTCCTCGTCCCGCTGAAGGCGGCCCTGGGCTTCCTGCTCTCGGTGGCCGCGGCGCTCGGCGCGGTGGTCGCGGTCTTCCAGTGGGGGTGGCTCGCCGACGTGTTCGGCGTGGACCAGCCGGGCCCGATCATGTCGATGATGCCCATCTTCATGATCGGTGTGGTCTTCGGCCTCGCCATGGACTACGAGGTCTTCCTCGTCACCCGCATGCGGGAGGCGTACGTCCACGGAGAGTCCGCCGCCGAGTCCGTCACCACGGGCTTCACCCACGGCGGCCGGGTCGTCGCGGCGGCCGCGATCATCATGATCAGCGTCTTCTCGGGCTTCATCCTGGAGAACGACGCCATGATCAAGATGATGGGCTTCGGCCTCGCGATCGCGGTGCTCTTCGACGCCTTCGTGGTCCGCATGGCCATCGTGCCCGCGGTGCTCGCACTGCTCGGCACCAAGGCGTGGTGGCTGCCCAGGTGGCTGGACCGCGTCCTGCCGAACGTCGACGTCGAGGGCGAGAAGCTGCACCGGGAACTCGGCGACACCGCCGCTCCCACGGAGCCCGCCCGCGAGCCGGAGACGGCCGGAGTCTGACCCACGCGCACACGGCCCCGGTGTCCCTGGTACCCCCAGGGACACCGGGGCCTTCGGGCTACAGGGCTCCGGCGGCGTCGGCGAGAGCCTGGTCGAGGACGGCCACACCGCGGGCGATCTCGTCGTCGCTCGCGGTCAGCGGGGGCGCGATACGGAAGATCCCGCCCATCCCCGGGAGCTGGACGATGTTCATGTGCAGCCCCAGCTCGAAGCAGCGCCGGGTGACGGCGGCGCCGAGACGGTCCGCGCCGCCCTCGCCCAGCACCTGGTCGCCGACCAGTTCCATGCCCAGCAGCAGCCCCCGGCCCCGGACGTCGCCGACCACCTCGTGGCGGGCGGCGAGCTTGTCGAGGCCCTCCCGCAGCGCGGCGCCGAGCCTGCGCGCCCGCTCGTCCAGCCGGTCGCGGACCAGGACGTCGAGGACGGTGTTGCCCACCGCGGCGGGCAGCGGGTCGTTGACATGCGTGGTGAAGAACAGGAACCCGCGCTCGTGCGCCCGCTGCTCGATCTCGGGGGTGGTCAGCACGGCGGCCAGCGGCAGCCCCGCGCCCAGCGTCTTGGACAGCGTGAGGATGTCCGGGACGACCCCCTCGTGCTCGAAGGCGTACCAGTCGCCGGTCCGGCACAGCCCCGTCTGGGCCTCGTCCAGGATCAGCAGCATGCCGCGCTCACGGCACTTGTCCGCCAGGGCGGCGAGATAGCCCGGCGGAAGTTCGACGACGCCGCCCGAGGAGAGGATCGGCTCGACCAGGCACGCGGCCAGACTGCCGACCGACTGGGCGTCGATCATCTCGAAACCCAGGTCCAGCTGGCGACGCCAGTCCAGCTCGCCGTCCGCGCCGACGACGGAGGGGCGGTAGCGGTCCGGCACCGGCAGTGCGAAGTTGCCCGGTGCGGCGGGGCCGTAGCCCTTGCGTCCGGCGCTGTAGGTGGCGTTCGCGGCGGCCTGGGTCATGCCGTGCCAGGACCGGGCGAAGGAGACGATCTCGTGGCGCCCGGTGACGAGCTTCGCCATCCGCACCGCGGCCTCGTTCGCCTCCGCCCCGGTGGTCAGCAGCAGCGCCTTCTCCAGCGGCGCGGGCAGGGTGCCGGCGAGCCGGCGGGCCAGCTCGACGACCGGGCGGCTGAGCATGCCGCTGTGCAGATGGTCGAGGTGCGCGACCTGTTCGCGCACCGTCGAGACGATCGCCGGATGGGAGTGCCCGAGGATGGCACTCATCTGACCGGAGGTGAAGTCCAGCAGTTCACGGCCGTTCTCCGTGAAGACGGAGGTGCCCGCGGCGCGCACGACGACCTCCGGCGAGAAGGGTGCGTGGCCGGAGTAGCGGATCAGGTGGCGCCCCAGGTCGGCGCCGGAAGTCTCGGAAGGCATGCGACCGACGGTAGGGATCGGCCGCTGCGCGTGTCCATCGCACAGATTCGACGGTGCTGTACGGCAGAACCGTACAGATCGCCGAGGTGCGCCGTACCATCGGCTCCGTGCTCAACTCCGGACGGCTGCACCTGCTCAGCCAGCTCGACACGCTCGGTACCGTCCGCGCGGTCGCCGACACGCTGCACCTGAGCGCGTCGACGGTCTCCCAGCAACTGGCGGTGCTGGAGACCGAGACCCGGTGCCGGCTCATCGAGCGGACCGGGCGGCGGGTGCGGCTGACCCCGGCCGGACTCCTGCTGGCCCGCCGGGCCCGGGAGATCCTCGACCGGATGGCCGACGTCGAGGCCGAACTGCGCGCCCTGAACGACGAGCCCATCGGCACCGTCCGGCTCGCCGTGTTCCAGAGCGCGATCTACAGCCTCGCCGTCCCGGCGGCGAACCGGCTGGCCGCCACCCATCCGCACCTGCGCCTGGAACTCGTCGAGATGGAACCGCACGAGAGCGGTCCCGCCCTGCGCTCCGGCGAGGCCGACGTCATCGTCACCACCACCGACTACTCCGGCCTGACGTGGGGCGCGGACCTCGACGTCATGTCGCTGGGCAGCGACCCGGTCCTCCTGGTGCTGCCGGACGGCCATCCGCTGGCCGCCCGCGCCGCGGTGAACCTCGCGGCGTGCAAGGAGGAGACCTGGGCCTGCGACCGGCCGCAGTCCTACATGGCGGACCTGACCGTGCGGCTGTGCCGCGAGTCCGGGTTCGAACCCAGGGTGGCCTGTCGGTTCAGCAACTACCTCATGCTGCTGCGGCACGTCGAGACGACCGGCTCGATCGCCCTGCTGCCCGCCCTCGCGGTCACCGCGGACCACGCCGTCGTCACCCGGCGGCTGAGCCCGCCGGTGCACCGCAACGTCGCCGTCGTGGTGCGGCGGGGCGCCCCGCAGCGCGCCGCGGTGAACGCGGTCATCGCCGCCCTGCGCGACCACCCCGAGATCGAGGCCCTGTCCGCCCCCGAACCCTCGGGCGAGGGCCGGGAGGGAGCCCCGCGCCCCTGAGAGCCGCGCCCGCTCAGGCGGCGGGGATCCGGCGGTGGATGTCCTCCAGCATCATCCGGACCGACGTGCGGAAGACCTCCGCCTGATGGTCGCCCAGGAACGCGGTGTGCCCGAACACCTCCAGGACGACCAGGCCGTGCACGTGCCCCCACGCGCTCAGGAAGAGGGAGACCGCGGCGGGCGGCAGATCGCCCTGGGCGTGCAGGGGAAGCTGTTCCAGATGCTCCCGGTACGCCGGCGAGAGCGCGGGGACCTCGGCCGCGGCGAGCTGCGCCGGGGTGAAGCCGGCGAACAGCTCGCGCTGGAAGATCGCGCCCATCCGGCGGACCGCCTGCGTGGTCGGGCCCTCGGCGGGTGCCGCGTAGTAGCGCAGCGGCGTCCCGTAGAGGAGCTGGAAGTGCTCCGGACGGGCGACGCCCCAGTCGCGGTAGGCCTCGGCCACCGCGACCAGACGGGGTGTGGAGGGGGACGTGCGCACGCCGTCGGCGGCGGCCTGCAACGCGTCGGACAGCTCGCCGTACGCCTTGGTGATGAGGGCGGTGACGAGGGCGTCGCGGTTCGGGAAGTAGTGGTAGAGCGCCTGCACGGTCATGCCGAGACCGCGGGCGACCGCGCGCAGCGACAGGGCGGCGGGACCGTGTTCGCCGATGTGCTGCTCGGCGGCGTCGAGTATCTCCCGCGCCGCGGCGGTCCGGCGCCGCTCGCGGAGGGAGACGGGAGCCGTGGTGGTGTGTCGCTCTGTGGGCATGCGGCGAGCCTAGGGCGCCACTGACTGATGGGTCATCAAGAAGCCGAACAGTGTTAGGCAGATCTCACACTGTCAACGATCCTCGCCCCGTGTCCGCCTCCCCTTTCCCCGGGGGAGGCGGGCACGGGCGGGCGTCCGCCGACGGGCGGGATCTCAGGAGCCGACGGCCGCGGGGCCCTCGGCGTCGGCCTCGCCGGCCGGTCTGAACTCCACGGCGACGACGCCGTCCACGCTCCGGCAGTGCTCTTCCAGCAGCGGGGCGGACACATGGGACGGGAGCCGGCCACTGAGCACGACATGACCGTGCGCCACGTCCACCTGCACCGACGAGGGAGCCAGACCCAGCGCCTTGACCAGGGCCTCCTCGATGATCTCGGTGCGGATCGCCCGGTCCGTGCGCAGGAAGACCCGCAACAGGTCGCTTCTGCTGACGACCCCGGCCAGCCGCCCGTCCCCGTCGACGACCAGCAGCCGTTTGATGCGGTGCCGTGCCATCACCCGCGCGGCGTCCACGACGCTCCAGCTCTCCAGGGCGCACAGCGGGGGCGAGGTCATGAGCCCGGCCGCGTCCGTGGCGTCCGCCTTGCCCGCCGAGACCCGGGACCACTCGGCGTGCTCGGGAGAACCGTCGGGCTCCCCGCCCCACATCTTCTGCAGGAGGTCGGCCTCCGACACCACCCCCACGGGGCGGTTCTCCCCGTCGACGACCGGCACCGCCGTGATGTCGTATTCCAGCAGCAGGTGGGCGATCTCCTTGAACGGTGTGCCCCGCTGCACGCGGACCACGGCGTCGCTCATCAGATCGCGCACCCTCTGGTGTTTCATTAAGGGTCTTCTCCTCCACTGCCGGCCCGCGTCGACCGGCGTTCGTCCTTCTCGTCCCTGAAAACGATCGATCGGCCCCGGGAGTGCCCCGGCGCCGACGCGCGGGGACCGACGAGGACCAGGGCGATGTCGTCGCCCGGGGTGGGCGCGTGCCGGATCAGGGTGTCGGCCATGGCGTCCAGGTCGCCGGGGTCGCCGTGTTCCACGAGACCGGCGAGGGCCGCGATCGCGTCGTCCAGGTCGACCCCGGGCGCCTCGACCAGTCCGTCGGTGTACAGGGCGAGCACGCTGCCCGGCGGCAGCGGGAACTCCAGCGAGGGGTACACGGTGTCCGGCTCGATGCCCAGCAGCAGGCCCGGCGGCACCCGCAGGGTCTCGACGCGCCCGTCGGCGTGGCGCACCAGAGGAGGCGGGTGCCCGGCGAGCGCCACACAGGCGCGGTGTGTGGCCAGGTCGAGGTGGACGTAGGCGCAGCTGGTGAACAGGCCGGGATCGAGGTCGGTGAGCAGACGGTTGGTGCGGGCCAGCACCTCGTCGGGGGGCGCCCCCACGGTGGCGTTGGCGTGCACGGCGGTGCGGACCTGCCCCATCAGCGCCGCGGCGTCCACGTTGTGCCCCTGCACGTCGCCGATGGTCACGCTCGCGGTGTGCTCGTCGAGGCGGATGACGTCGTAGAAGTCGCCCCCGATGCCCAGGCCCCGGGCGGCCGGGAGGTAGCGGGCGGCGACGTTCAGCCCGGGCACGTCGGGGAGGGTGTGCGGCAGCAGGGCGGACTGCAGGCGGTGGGCGAGGTGGTGCTTGGCGTCGTAGAGGCGGGCGCGGTCCAGGGCCTGCCCGACCAGACCGGCCAGCGAGGTGAGGGCGGCCCGTTCGCCGGGCGGGAAGACGTGGGGCCGTCGGTAGGAGAGCAGCAGCGAGCCGATGGGGCGGCCGGAGGCGATCAGCGGCAGCAGGGCCCAGGCGGCCATCCCGTCCTCGTGCGTCATGGCGGGGTAGGCGTGGTGGAGTTCTTCGAAGGTCGTCCAGAATCCCGGCACCCCCGTGGCCATGACGTCGGCCCCGGGGACGGCCGTGGTGAGCGGGGCCCCGTCGAAGCGCCTCAGGAGCTCTGGGCGGTAGCCGCGCTGCCCGACGATCTTCAGACGGCCGTCCGCCGGGGCCATCACCACCATGGCCTGCGCCCCGAGCGCGGGCATCAGCTGGTCGGCGGTCTGCTCGACCACGTCCTGCACGCTGACGGCCTCGGTGAGGGTGGAGGCCAGGTGCATCAGGTGGTACAGCACGGTGGCACGGCTGGGACCCGAGGCCTGTACCGGCCGGGACGGGGGCGCGTCCGCGTCCGGGCTGCCGCGGGTGATGCGCACGCTCAGTCCGGTGGCGTCCGGGTACAGCTCGAAGGACAGCCACGTCTTCGGCGGGCGCAGGACCGTGAAGCCCTGCGGCCTCCGGCTGACCAGCGCGGCCCGGTAGCGGTCCTCGACGTGCGGCACGTCCATCCAGGGCAGCGCCTCCCACGGCAGGGCGCCCACCAGAAGCGACCGGTCGACGCCGAGCAGTTCGGCCGCCCCCGGGGTGACGAAGGTCAGATGCCCCTCCAGGTCCAGCGCGCAGGAGCCGCCGGGCAGGCGGTCCACGAAGGCGGACAGCGCGGTCGCCTCGGCGGGGGAGGGGGTGCGCGGGGCGGCCGGCGGCAGGGTCCGGGGCCGCTCCGGCGGCCGCACCGGTTCGCCGCGGTCGATGGCCCGCTGCAGGCTGTCGCCCAGGCGGCGGCAGCCCGCCCGGATGACGTCCTGTTCCCCGGCGCTCAGCCGCGCCGGGTGGTTCCCGGGCCACAGCAGCACCAGCCCGCCCCTGAGGGCGGTGCCCGAGACGAGCGGTGCGGCCGCCAGCGAGAAGTCGTACGGCAGGACGAGCGCCAGCCGCGGATACTCGCGGGCCATCTCCTCCCGGCCGCCCGCCCACACCAGACGGTGCTCGCGGACGGCGTCCGCCACGGGCATCGGATCCTTCAGCCCGACCCGCCGCCACGGTGCGGCCATCTCCTGGGGGACCCCCGTGACCAGAACCTGCCACACGGCGTCCTCGCCGGGCGGCAGTGCGTACAGGATCCCTCCGAACGCACCGCTCGCCCGCACGACGGCCGCCATCGCGGAGTCCATCAGCCGTCCGTCCGCGTCCGCGCCGACAGGGCCGCCCGACGCCGGCCGCCCCGAACATCACCCATATCTGGACACTACGCCCGTCCCGTCGCGACGGCATGCGAGGGAGTGACGGGACGGGAACCGCCGCTCAGTGCCCGTTGCCGTGCCCCTGGGGCCCCCGCTGCACGTACAGCCGGCCGTCCGCCGGACCGGTCCACTCCAGCCGTACGACACCGGGCACCGCGGACTCCGCGACGCGCGAGGCCGCCGACCAGTAGCCGGCGGCCGGGTTCTGGAAGTAGGTCGCCCACAGGCCGCCCCGGTGATCGGCGAAGAAGTTGTTGTGACCGGCTCCGACACCCGCCGTGTACCGCTCGGCGTACGGCCCCTCGAACCGGTCGGCCACGGCGACGATCGCGTCGTACTGGTACTGCACGCGCCCCGCGGCGGGCACGTCGTAGGCCTGGCGGACGGTGCCGTCGGCGTTGACGGACGTACGGTCCCAGGCGGCGTGGACGAGGTGGTACTTGCCCCGGTGCTTGAACACGTAGGCGCCTTCGAGGTACGGCTCGGGGGAGTAGGGCGTCTGCTGGAACCGGGGCAGGTCCGTCGTCGTGACGATGTCCTCCATGTCGTCCCGGAACTTCGCGTACAGGTCGTTGTGCAGCACGAGCCACGCGTCGTCGCCCTCGGAGAAGAGGCCGCCGTCGATGTGGTGGTAGGCGCCGGGCTCGATGAACTTCGGACCCCCGATGAACGAGTCGCCGAAGGGCTTGTCCAGGTTGCCCTCGATCAGCCGGTACGGGCCCTCGACGCCCCCCTCGCTCACCAGCATGAACGAGCCGACCTTGCGGGAGTGGTCGCCCATGCACGCGACGAGGTACCAGGTGCCCCGGAAGTGGTGCAGCTCCGGCGCCCAGGCCTGGCCGCGCTTGCCGAACTGCTCATCGTGCCAGTACTCCTGCCAGGGCGCGACGACCGTGCGGCCGGGCCGGTTCTCCCCGGCGAACTCGGGCGACCACACCTTGCCGCGCTCGGCCCCGGGCCGGATGCCGGTGGTGTCGGCCAGCCGCCACGGGCCCTTGAGGGAGGGGGCCAGCCACACGAAGATGCCGTCGTTCCAGGGGCCGGCGGCTTCGAGTCCGGGCACCCGGGTGGTGCCCGTGGCGACGTACAGCGGGCGGCCGTCGACGACGAAGCAGTTGACGTAGGTGTCGCGCATCCAGACCGTGCCGCGCTCCTCGTCACGAGGACGCAGCTCCAGCGGGAGGACGAACGAGTTGTCCTCGCGCGGCCACAGGTCGGCCCGGGTGTCCGCGGCGCCGTACGGCTCCGGGTCCGGCCAGTTGCGCGGGTACCGCCGCCCCGCCCCGGCCTGCGGGGGAGTCGTGGGCGCCGCCGCGGGAGCCGCCTGTGCGGCACCGGCGGGCAGGGCGAAAGCCGCCCCCGCACCGGCGGCACCGGCCAGCAGGGATCGTCGGGGGAGTCCGTACTCGGCATCGGTCATCAGTCGGGTTCTCCTTCGTCGTCCCCGTCCGGGAACCGAGGCGCGGCACAGCGGCCGCATGACGGGGGCATGGCGCACAGCATGCGAACGCCCGCACATTTACGTCAACAGGGCGGACGAATAATCCAGTCGGGCCCGCAAGCACAGGGCGCGGTCCACCTGGCATTGTGAAGACTTCATTGCGTCTTTCTGTCGGAGTGTTGACGGAATAATCGAGCCTCCCTACCTTGACCGGCATGCAGATGCCCAGCGGAGTGCACGCACTGGTCAGGCGGACCCACGAAGAGCGCGTCATGCGTGCGCTGCAGGAGAACGGCGCCATGAGCCGCGGCGAGATCGCCCGGGTCGTGGGCCTGTCCCGCACCACCCTGTCCGAGATCACCGGCAACCTCCTGCAACGCGGTGCCATCGTCGTCGTCGACACCGACGCCTCCCGCCGGGAGGGCAGCGGGCGGCCCGCCGAACGGCTGGCGCTCGACCCGGCGTCGGCGCAGTTCATGGGCGTCGACTTCGGACACCGGCGCGTCCACGTCGTCGTCGCCGACGCCTCGCACGAGATCATGGTCTCCGGCTCCGTCCGGTACGAGGACACCGCGACCTGGGCGACCCGCACGCAACTCGCCCTGGAACTGGTCGACCGGCTCAGCGGCGAGGCCGGGGTCCACTACGGGGCGCTGCAGGGCATCGGCATCGGCGTGCCCGGTCCCTACCCGGCCCCGGAGGGGGCGGCCTGGCCGCGCGCCGCCGGGGGCACCACCGTGCTGCGCCCGGCACCCGAGGGCGTCGACGTGGCCTTCGCCGAACGCTTCGACGCACCGGTCATCGTCGACAACAACACCCGGCTGGCGGCCCTCGCCGAGGCGATCAGCGGCGCCGACAGCGTCGCCGACCTGGTCTACGTACGCCTGTCGGACGGCGTCGGCGGCGGACTCGTCGTCGGCGGTCAACTGGTGACGGGTTCCTCCGGGCTGGCCGGCGAACTGGGGCACGTGACCGTCGAACCGGCGGGCCGCCCCTGTCGCTGCGGCAAGCGGGGCTGTCTGGAGACCGTGGCCTCGGTGCCCGGAATCCTCGCCGCGTGCTGGGAGTTCGGTCTGCGCCTGGAGAACCTCGACGACCTCGCCGCCGCCGTGCGCCGCGCCCACCCCGTCGTGGACCGGGTACTGCGGGAGGCCGCGGGGGCGCTGGGCCGGGTGGTCGGCGCCGCGACCATGATGCTGAACCCGGCGAAGGTGGTCATCGGCGGCGAGATCACCAGGTTGGCGCCCGTCCTGGTGGAGCAGGTCGCCGCCACCCTCGCCGCCGAGATCTTCCCGACCGCGTCGGCGGGACCCGCCGTCGCCGCGGCCCGGCTCTCCGACGACGACGGCGCCATCGGCGCGCTCGCCGCGGTCTTCCACAGCTCACCCCTCCTGGCGAGGTATCCCGAAACCGCCGACGTGAAGGGCCGTTCCGATGCACCCCACTCCGCCACCGAAGGAGCCGCCCATGTCCGTCCTTGACAAGCGGAGTGCCGACCAGCGGCACCCGCGGCCCGAGCAGGGGCCCGGGTCCTCGCCCGAGGCCGAAGCGGGCGACACCACCGCGGGCGACACCACCGGGGGAGACGCCGCGGCAGGCGCCGCCAAGTCCGCGCCGGGGCGCTCCCGTTCCGGCAGGCGCGGGCTGCCCCTCGTGCTGAACGCCGTGTCCGTCGCACTCGGCATCGCCCTCTGGTGGGCCCTCGCGTCCGCCGGATTCAAGCTGCCGACACCGCCGGAAGTCGTCGACCGCGCCGCCACCCTGATCAGCGACGGGACACTCGCCGACGACGCCCTCGCCAGCCTGACCCGGGTCCTCATCGGCTTCGCCCTGGGCACGGCCGTGGCCGTCCCGGTGGGCTTCCTGATGGGCTGGTACGGCATCCTGCGCGGACTGATCGAGCCCTGGATCCAGTTCTTCCGCACCATCCCGCCGCTGGCGATCATCCCGCTGGCCGTGGTCGCCATGGGCATCGACGAAACCCCGAAGATCTTCGTCATCTTCCTCGCCGCGTTCCTGGCCTGCGTGATCTCCACCTTCCAGGGCGTGGTGAACGTCGACCGCACCCTGATCAACGCCGCCCGGGTCCTCGGCGCGGGCGACGCCACGATCTTCGCCCGCGTGGTGGTGCCGGCGTCCACGCCCTTCATCCTCGTCGGCATGCGGGTCGGCCTCGGCTCGGCCTGGGCCACCCTGGTCGCCGCGGAGCTGATCGCCGCCCAGGAGGGCCTCGGCTACCGCATGCAGAACGCCCAGCTCTACTACGACCTCCCGACCATCTTCGTCGGGCTCATCTCGATCGGGATCCTCGGTCTCCTCATGGACCGCGTCCTCCTCCTCGCCGAACGCCGGCTCACCCGATGGCAGGAACGCCGATGACCAGCACACCCGCCAAGATCTCCGTCCAGCACGTCACCAAGACCTTCTCGCTGGGCCGGGAGACCTTCACCGCCCTCGACGACGTTTCGCTCGACATCGCGAACCACGAGTTCGTCACCGTCGTCGGCCCCTCGGGCTGCGGCAAGAGCACCCTGATGAACATCCTCGCCGGGCTGGAGACACCCACCGACGGCCGCGCCCTGGTGGACGGAGCACCCGTCTCGGGGCCCGGACCCGAACGCGGCGTCATCTTCCAGCAGTACGCCCTCTTCCCCTGGCTGACCGTACGGCAGAACGTCGAGTTCGGCCTCCGGACCACCGGCGTGCCCAAGCGTGAACGCCGCGCCAGGGCCGAGCACTTCATCGAACTGGTCGGCCTGGAACGCTTCGCCGACGCACTTCCCAAGACCCTCTCCGGCGGCATGCGCCAGCGCTGCGCCATCGCCCGCGCCTACGCCGTCGACCCCTCGATCCTGCTGATGGACGAACCCTTCGGCGCCCTCGACGCGCTCACCCGGGTCAAGCTCCAGGAGCAGCTGCTGAAGACCTGGAGCCAGGACAAGCGCACGGTCCTGTTCATCACCCACGACGTCGACGAGGCCGTGTTCCTGGCCAACCGCGTCGTCGTCATGGCCGCCCGACCCGGGCGCGTCTACGACGTCGTCGACGTCGACCCCGCCATCGAACGCGACGAGGCCTTCCGGCTCAGCCCCGAGTTCGCCGCACTGCGCAACCGCGTGTGGCACTCCGTCTACCACCAGGAAGGCCGCACCGCCGCCCTTTCCGGTTCCCACTCCCCGACGTCATGACCCGGAAGGGACCCACCGCCATGTCACCCGTCCTCACCCGCAGAAGCCTCACCACCACCCTCGCCGGCGTGGCCGCCATGGCGCTGCTCGCCGCCTGCGGCGGCGGCTCGTCCTCCGGCGGCTCGTCGGACAAGGTGCGCTTCGGATACATCAACGACTTCAACGGCGCCAGCCTGATCGCCATCGCCGAGGCCAAGGGCCTGTGGAAGAAGCACGGTCTGTCGGCCGACGCCAAGGTCTTCACCAACGGGCCGCTCCAGATCCAGGCCCTCGGCACCAACAACCTCGACTTCGGCTACATAGGCCCCGGCGCCATGTGGCTCCCCGCCTCCGGCCAGGCCAAGGTCGTCGCCATCAACACCCTCGGCAACTCCGACCGCGTCCTCGCCCAGCCGGGCATCACCTCGATGCAGCAGCTCAAGGGCAAGACCGTCGCCGTGCCCGAGGGCACCTCCGGCGACATGATCCTCTCCCTCGCCCTGGAGAAGGCCGGGATGACCAAGGAGGACCTGAAGGTCGTCCCCATGGACCCGTCCACCATCGTCTCCGCCTTCTCCTCCCAGCAGGTCGACGGCGCCGGCTTCTGGTACCCGGCCGCGGCGACGATCAAGAAGCAGGTCCCCGACCTGGTCGAACTCGCCAAGAACGCCGACTTCGAACAGGACGTCTCCTTCCCCACCGCCTTCGTCGCGGGCACCAAGGTGGTGGCCGACCAGCCGGAGAAGACCAAGAAGGTCCTCGCCGTGCTGCGCGAGGCCATGACCTTCCGCTCCGAGCACACCGACGAGGCGATCGAGCTCACCGCCGACAAGCTGAAGATCCCCGTCGACCAGGTGAAGGCGGACGCCGCGAACAACAAGGTGCTCAGCGTGGCGGAGCTGGACAAGCTGACCCAGGACGGCACCGTCGTCAAGTGGCTCGAGGGCATGAACGACTACTTCGTCAACGCCGGCAAACTGAAGAAGCCCGTCGACCCGAAGACGTACTACACCGGCGACCTCTTCACGGGAGCGGGCAAGTGACGCGAGCGAACGAGCCCGGCGCGGGGACCGGCCCCCAGTCCGGCGCGCAGCCCGGGGCGTCCCGGAAGAACATCCTCTTCCTCATGACCGACCAGCACCGCACCGACACGCTCGGCGCCTACGGCAACCCGCTGGCCCACACCCCCGCGCTCGACGAACTGGCCGCCACCGGAACCCGCTTCGACCGCTGGTACACCCCCACCGCCATCTGCACCCCGGCCCGCGCCAGCCTGCTGACCGGCCAGGCACCCTTCCGGCACAAGCTCCTCGCCAACCACGAACGCAACGTCGGCTACCTCGAGGACCTCGCCGAGGACCAGTTCGCCTTCTCCCGGGCGCTGCGCGAACACGGCTACAACTGCGGCCTGTTCGGCAAGTGGCACGCCGGAAACCGCCGCACCGCGGCCGACTACGGCTTCGACGGCCCCGAACTGCCCGGCTGGCACAACCCCGTCGACCACCCGGACTACCTCGCCTACCTCGCCGAACGCGGACTGCCGCCGTACGAGATCAGCGACCGTGTCCGCGGCACCCTCCCGAACGGCGGCCCCGGGAACCTGCTCGCCGCCCGGCTGCACCAGCCGGTCGAGGCCACCTTCGAGCACTACCTGGCCACCCGCGCCATCGAGCAGCTGGAACGCTACGCCGCCGACGCGCACGACCGCGACCGGCCCTTCTTCCTGGCCCTGCACTTCTTCGGACCGCACCTGCCGTACATCCTCCCGGACGAGTACTTCGACCTGGTCGACCCCGCGGACGTGGAACTGCCGCGGTCGGTGTCCGAGACCTTCGAGGGCAAACCCCCGGTCCAGCGCAACTACAGCGCGCACTGGACCTTCGACACGATGCCCATCGAGACCACCCGCAAGCTCATCGCCGTCTACTGGGGCTACGTGGCCCTCATCGACCAGCAGATCGGCCGCGTCATGGCGGCCATGGAACGGCTCGGCCTCGTGGACGACACGGCGGTGTTCTTCACCTGCGACCACGGGGAGTTCACCGGCTCGCACCGGCTGCACGACAAGGGCCCCGCGATGTACGAGGACATCTACCGCACACCCGGCCTGCTCCGGGTCCCGGGCGCACCCGGCGGCCAGGTGCGCGACGAGTTCGTCAGCCTCCTCGACTGCACCGCCACCATCCTCGAACTGGCGGGCCTCGACCCGAAACCCGCCGTCGACTCGCGCAGCCTGCTGCCCCTCGTCCGGGGCGAGACGGTGGAGTGGGACGAGGACATCGTCTGCGAGTTCCACGGCCACCACTTCCCCTACCCGCAGCGCATGCTGCGCGAGGACCGGTACAAACTCGTCGTCAACCCCGACTCCGTCAACGAGCTGTACGACCTGCACACCGACCCGGACGAGCTGCAGAACGTCTACGCCCACCCGGAGCAGGCGGAGGTCCGCGGCCGCATGATGCGCCGGCTCTACGACGTCCTGCGCGAACGCGGCGACAACTTCTACCACTGGATGACGTCGATGTACGACGTCGGCGAGGTGGGCCACGACCCGACCCTGAGCGGGCTCGACGAGTCCACGTACAAGGCCTAGCAGGCCCACCCACGCGATTCGAGGACCCATGACCCCTGCCCACCGCCCGTGCTGCGCCCCCGCGACGACGGCACCCGTCGCCGTGGCCGCCCCGTCCCCCGCGGTCGCCGCGGAGCCGGGTCCCGACGCCCGCCCGCGCTCGACCCGCGGACAGGTGCGCCTGCCGGGCGGTGAGTTCGCGATGGGCGACGCCTTCGGGGAGGGATATCCGGCCGACGGCGAGACACCCGTGCACACGGTGCGCCTGCGGCCCTTCCACATCGACGAGACCGCCGTCACCAACGCCCGGTTCGCCGCCTTCGTCAAGGCCACCGGTTACGTGACCGACGCCGAACGGTTCGGCTCCTCGGCGGTCTTCCACCTGGTCGTCGCCGCCCCGGACGCCGACGTTCTCGGCAACGCCGCCGGCGCCCCCTGGTGGATCAACGTGCGGGGCGCGCACTGGCGCCGCCCCGAGGGCGCCCGCTCCGACCTCACCGGCCGGCCGAACCATCCGGTCGTCCACGTCTCCTGGAACGACGCCACCGCCTACGCACGGTGGGCCGGCAAGCGCCTGCCCACCGAGGCCGAATGGGAGTACGCCGCCCGCGGGGGACTGGCCGGCCGCCGCTACGCCTGGGGCGACGAGCTGACCCCGGGCGGCCGGTGGCGCTGCAACATCTGGCAGGGCCGGTTCCCCCACGTCAACACGGCCGAGGACGGTCACCTGACCACCGCGCCGGTCAAGTCCTACCGGCCCAACGGCCACGGCCTGTGGAACACCGCGGGCAACGTGTGGGAATGGTGCTCCGACTGGTTCTCGCCCACCTACTACGCCGACTCACCCGCCGCGGACCCGCACGGCCCCGGGACCGGGACGGCACGGGTCCTGCGCGGCGGCTCCTACCTGTGCCACGACTCCTACTGCAACCGCTACCGGGTCGCCGCCCGCTCCTCCAACACCCCGGACTCCTCGTCCGGCAACCTCGGCTTCCGCTGCGCCAACGACGCGGCCGTCAGGTGCGGATCAGCCGCTGCGTGATCTCCCGGTACTGCCGCAGGGCGAGCCGGAGCTCCTCGGCATGCGTCTCGGGGTCCTGGTCCCGCCACCTTTCGCGCAGGACACGACGCTGTTCCGCGAGGGCGGTCGAGAGGTGGGCCGCGGCGTCGTCGAAAGCGCCCTCCGCCTCCTCCAGCGCCTCGTGCGGGGCGTCGGCGAAGGTGTTGATCGCCTTGCGGAGACGGTCCAGGACCGCGTCCCGTTCCGCCGGCGGAAGCAGCGCCTCCGGTGCCGCGGGACGGCGCTCGGTGCGGCGCTGGTCCTGGTCCGAGGGCTGTTGCGCGCGCGTCTGGTCGTACATGTCGTGTGCCGCCTTCCTGGGGTGTTCGGATCACCGCGTTCCCCGGAGCGGCGCCGCCACGTGCGGGTGCGCCGGACACCGGGTCCGGAAGGGGCCGGTGGAGCGGAGCGCCGAACCGGTCGTCGGAGGCGGAGGGGGCCATGGTACGCGACCGCCCCCTCCCGCCCCGTGCGTTTCACCTGCCGAGGATGCCCTGGGGGAGGAGCGACTGCGGAGAGGTGGCCGGGTGCCCCACCTCCAGCGAACCGAGCAGACCGTCCAGGAGCGGGCCACCCGGGACACCGGCGGACGGGCCGGGCACGGGGGCCGCCTCGGCGAGGGGAGCGGAGACCAGCAGAGCGGTGGCCATGACGGAGACACAGGCGAGCTTCTTGATCATGTCCGTCCCAACGAACGGAGGCCCGGGGGGAAACGTTCGCCGGACGCGCACTGGGCCAGTCGGGTTCACACGGGCGCCAACCGCGGCACCGGCGGCAGCGGAGCGTGTTCGGGGGAGGCGCGGAACGCCTGGATCACCAGCGCGGCGAAGCGCCGGGAGGCCGCGACGCGGGCGGCCGTCGACAGGGCGTGGATGCCCCGGTTCGCCATGATCATGAGCATCAGGTCGTCCAGGACGAAATCGGGGCGCAGACCGCCGGCCCCCTTGGCCCGACGGGCCAGTTCACCGGCGGACTTCAGCGAGTACGCGCGGGCGGCGGCGAAGTCCATCGCCTCCGGGTAGGCCGCCATGAACGCCTCGGTGAAGCCGAGGTGCCGCGCGTGCAGCTCGCAGGTCTTCTCGACGACGAGGCAGAAGCCGGCCCAGGGGTCCGGGTGGGTCAGGCCCTCGTCGACGATCGTGCGGCACGCCCGCAACTGGTCCGTGAACGCCTCGGTGACCAGCTCCTGTTTGGTGGGGAAGCGCCGGTACAGGGTGGCGGGCCCGACGCCGGCCCGCCGGGCGACCTCCCGCATCGGCACCTGCAATCCCTCGGCGGCGAACAGCGCGCGGGCCGCGTCGAGGATGCGCTCGCGGTTGTCTCGGGCGTCGGAGCGCAGCGGGTGAGGCAATTGATCGGTCACCACTCTCACTTTAGCGAAGTGGACGGCGGTGTCCGTTAACGTCCGACGAGCAGGGCTTGAGTGCGTAGGGGCACGGCCTCGGCGAGCAGGGAGTGGCGAAATGAAGGCAGTGGCGATCCGGACGTTCGGCGGCCCCGAGGGGCTGGAGGTCGTCGACCTTCCGGCCCCCGCGCCCGCCGCGGGAGAGGTCCTGGTGGCGACCGAGGCGATCGGCGTGAGCGGTGCCGACGTCGCCATCCGCAGCGGTGCGCTCGCCGCCTACGGATTCCAGGAGGGGCATGTACCCGGCGGCGAGGTGGTGGGCACCGTGACGGCGGTCGGCGCGGGCGTCGACGCCGCCTGGACCGGCCGGCGCGTATGGGCGCCGACCGGCGTGGGAGGCGGCTACGCCGAGCAGGCGACCGCGCCGGCCGACGACCTCCTCCCCCTCCCCGCAGGGTTGTCCGCACCGGCCGCGGTGACGCTCGGCAGTGCCGGGGTGGTGGCGCACTTCGGGCTCGCCCACGCCCGCTTCACCGCGGGCGAGAGCGTGCTGGTGCGCGGCGCGGCCGGCAGCATCGGCATCATGACGGTCCAGCTCGCGGCACGCGCCGGAGCCGCCGCGGTGGCGGTCACCACGTCGTCGGCCGCCCGCGGCGAGCGGCTGCGCGGGCTGGGCGCGACCCATGTCCTGGACCGCTCCGGCGAGGGCGGCGCGGACGCTCCCCGAGCCTTCGACGTCATCGTGGACATCGTCGCCGGAGCCGACCTGCCCGCCTTCTTCACCAGGCTCGCGCCGAACGGCAGGATGGTGGTCGTCGGCGCCGTCGCGGGGCAGCCGCCCGCGGACTTCGGCACGCATCTGATGGAGTCCTTCCAGAAGTCGATGTCGTTCGCCACCTTCAGCGCCGCCACCGTCCCGGAAGCCGGCCTGCGGGCCGTGCGGGCCGATCAGTTCGCCGCCGCGAGCCGTGGGGAGATCGAGACCGTCGTGCACGAGGTGCTGCCCCTGGACCAGGCGGCCTCGGCGCACCGGAAGATGGACGCGGGCGAGGTCTTCGGACGCATCGTGCTGACCCCGTAACCCCCGCCCGCTCACTCAGTCCGCCCCGCGCGGCCAGCCGAACGCCTCGGTACCCGGTCGGCGCACGGAGAAGCGGCCGCGACAACCCAGCGCCCCGAAGGACCCGGCGCGGTCCCGCGGCGGGTGCCCGGGCCTACGACGACTCGCGCACCACCAGCTCCGTCGGGAGTGTCATCTGCTGCCGCGGTGCACCGTGCTGCGTGATGTCGGTGAGGATGCGGGCCATGGTGCGCCCCAGCTCCTCCACCGGTTGACGCACCGTCGTCAGCGGCGGGTTGGTGTGGCGGGCCAGGACGGAGTCCTCGAAACCGACGACGGCGACGTCCCCGGGCACCTGCCGCTTCTGCCGGCGCAGTTCGGCCAGGGCGCCGACCGCCATGAGGTCGGACGCGGCGAAGACGGCGTCCAGGTCCGGGACGCGTTCAAGAAGCAAACGCATGGCGTTCGCGCCGCCCTCCTCGGTGAAGTCACCCGCCTCGACGAGGAGTTCCTCCGCGGGCACCGCCGCCTCCAGGTGCGCGTCGCGCCAGCCGGCGAGCCTGCTGCGGCCGACGTCCATGTCCAGCGGCCCGGTGATGGTGGCGACCCGGCGCCGTCCGCCGCCCAGCAGATGCCGCACCGCGGCGGCGGCCCCGCCGGCGTTGTCGGAGTTGACGTAACTCAGCCGCTCGCCCGCGTCGCGGCGGCCGGCGAGTACCGTGGGCAGGCCCATCTCCTCGAGCATGCCGGGCAGTCGGTCCTCGGAGTGCACCGAGACCAGCAGTACGCCGTCCACCCGGCGGGTCGCGACCGACGCGGTCAACTGGTCCCGCTCCGCCTGGTCGCGGACGAGCATCAGCTGCAACTGGGTGCGGCTCTCGGCGAGGGCGCCGCTGACCCCGCGGATGAGCGCGGCGAAGAACGGCTCCGAGCCGAGCCGGCTCTCCGACTCGGGGATCACCAGGGCCACGGCGTTGGTGCGGTTGGTCACCAGGCCGCGGGCGACCGAGTTGGGAACGTAGTTCAGTTCTTTGATCGCCGCAAGCACCCGCTCCCGGGCATCGGCGCTGACCAGCTCCGAGCCGTTGACGACACGGGAGACCGTGGTGCGGCCCACGCCGGCGCGGGCGGCGACGGTTTTGATCGTTGGACGGCGGTTGCCGGTCATGCACTCCCCCCTCGGCGGCCGCGGCAGCAGTGCCTGCCGCGGAGGTGACCTGCGGCAATTCTGACAGACGCCACGGTCGGCGGAGCACCCCGGTGCCTCCGCAAGGCGAACGCGAAGCGGGACCGGTTGCGACAAGTTGCTTTCAAGTTATTGACAGACAGGCCCCGCTCCCACGAGTCTTCGATGCGCCGGTGGGAACGTGCCCACCAAAATTGGGCACGTTCCCATCCCGTGTTCGAGCCGCTGTCTTTCATCGCTGTAGCCGCTGTAGCCATCGCAGTAGTCATCGCAGAACTCGTCACTCCGATGTGTCAGCGCCGTCGCTAGGAGGAGATCCATGGGCACTCTCGGTTCGTTGCGCAGAAAGGCGGTGGCGACGGCCGCGGCCGTCGGCGCGCTCGCGCTCGTCGTCGGCTGCAGCAGCGGCGACGACTCGGCCACCGGTGGTGGCAAGAAGGACGGCAAGGTCACCATCACCATGGGCATGTACGGGGTGATGGGCATCAAGGAGACCGGCCTTCTCGAGCAGTACGAGAAGGAGAACCCCAATGTCGACATCAAGGCCGAGATAGCCGGTGACGAGCAGACCTACTACACCGCCCTGCAGACGAGGCTCGCCGCGGGCAAGGGCCTGAAGGACATCCAGGGCATCGAGATCGGCCGCGCCAAGGAGATCACCGAGACCCAGGCGGACAAGTTCGCGGACTTCGCCGACGTGCCGGGCACCGACCACTTCCTGCCGTGGAAGGAGTCCCAGATCAGCACCAAGGACGGCAAGGTGCTGGGTCTGGGCACCGACATCGGCCCGATGGCCGTCTGCTACCGCAAGGACTACTTCGAGAAGGCGGGGCTGCCCACCGACCGCGAAGAGGTCGCCAAGCTGTGGGCGGGCGACTGGAACAAGTACGTCGAGGTCGGCCGCGACTTCAAGAAGGGCTTCAAGGACGGCGACGTCGCCTACATGGACGCGGCCAGCGGCCTGTTCAACGCCATGGTCTACGGCTACCCCGAGCAGTACTACGACGACCAGGGCGAGCTGATCTACGACACCAACCCGGCCGTCAAGGAGGCGTGGAACCTCGCCGCCGACGCCGCGGAGGACGGCCTGACCGCCAAGCTCCGCCAGTTCCAGCCGGGTTGGGACCCGGGTCTGGCCAACGGCACCTTCGCCACGGCGGTGTGCCCGGCGTGGATGCTCAGCCACATCAGTGAGAAGGCGGGCGACGCGAACAAGGGCAAGTGGGATGTCGCCAAGGCCCCCAAGGGCGCGAACTGGGGCGGCTCCTTCCTCGGCGTGGTCGAGCAGAGCCCGGTGAAGGAGGAGGCCAAGAAGCTGGTCGCGTGGCTGACCGCGCCCGAGCAGCAGGCCCACATCTTCAAGGAGATCGGCAACATCCCCTCCTCCCGCACGGCACTGGACAGCCCCGACGTGAAGAACGCCAAGTCGGAGTACTTCAGCGGCGCGCCGATCGGCCAGATCTTCGGCGCCGCCGCCCAGGAGATCCCGGACAAGCAGGTCCTCGGCCGCAAGGACGGCACGATCAAGGACACCTTCTCCCAGGGCCTGGCCCTGATCGAGCAGGGCGACGCCAAGCGTGACGAGGCGTGGAAGACCACCGGGGAGCGCATCGAGAAGGCGGTCGGCTGACTCTCCGCTCCCGAGGCCGACCGGGCCCGACCGCGTCCAGGATCAGGTCCTGGCCGGCGGGCCCGGCGCCCGGCTCACCCAACCGCACTCAGGAAGGAAGTCCGGTGGCCACCTCCACCACCAAGGCCCTGGCCGGGGACGAGCCTCCGCGGCCCTCTCCCCGCCCGGGCGGCGAGGGCACCGCCCGGCGGCGCGGCGCGCTCTGGCACCGGCTCGACATCAAGGGCGCCCCGTACGCGTTCGTCGCGCCGTTCTTCATCATCTTCGCCGCGTTCAGCTTCTACCCGCTGATCTACACCTCGTGGATCTCCCTGCACGACGTGGAGCTGGCCACCCTCGATGTCATGGAGTGGGTGGCGTTCGACAACTACGTCGAACTGTGGGGCGATTCGCGGTTCTGGAACGCGGTGCAGAACACGATCACCATCGGCGTCATCTCCACGGTGCCGCAGTTGATGATGGCGCTCGGCATGGCGCACCTGCTCAACTACCGGATGCGCGCCTCGCTGTTCTTCCGGGTCGC
The DNA here is from genome assembly GCF_055635195.1 of Streptomyces sp. NPDC111628. NCBI lineage: Bacteria > Bacillati > Actinomycetota > Actinomycetes > Kitasatosporales > Streptomycetaceae > Streptomyces > Streptomyces sp. NPDC111628. The sequence continues at coordinate 1,291,148 of NZ_JBVKBZ010000002.1, forward strand.
CTCCCTGGTCCCGTACGCCACCTCGGTGGCCGCGGCCGCCCTCGTCTTCACCATGATCTTCGAGCGCGACTTCGGCATGATCAACTGGGCGCTCGGCTCGGTCGGGATCGACCCGGTGGACTGGGAGGCCGACAAGTGGCCCGCCCAGGTCGCGATCTCCACCATCGTCATCTGGCGCTGGACCGGCTACAACGCGCTGCTCTACCTGGCCGCCATGCAGGCCATCCCCGCCGACCGCTACGAGGCGGCCTCCCTCGACGGCGCCTCCCGGTGGAAGCAGTTCATCCACGTCACCATTCCCGGGATCCGCTCCACCATCGTCTTCACCATCGTGCTCTCCACCATCGGCGCCACCCAGCTCTTCGGCGAACCGCTGATCTTCGGCCAGGGACCCAACGGTGTCACCGGCGGCGCGGACAACCAGTACCAGACGCTGGGCCTGCTGCTGTACGAGGAGGGCTGGAAGAACTACCAGATGGGCCGCTCGGCGACCGTCGCCTGGGCGATGTTCATGCTGCTGGTCCTCGTCTTCGTCGTGCAGCGCGTCGTCAAGCGCCTGCGCTCCCGAACGTCCTGACCTGGAGTCGTCATGACCACCCAAAGTCTCCCGGCCCGGACCGACGCCCCGGCCCGGACCCCCGCCGTGAAGGAGAAGGGCCGCGGCGGCCGCCGGCTGCTGCGGCAGCGCGCCGGCCGTCAGCACCACGCCGGCCCCCTCGCCTACGTACTGCTCGCCGTCATGGCGATCCTGTCGATCTTCCCGCTGTACTGGACGATGGTCGCCGCGTCCACCGACAACACCCGGGTCAGCCAGACGCCGCCCCCGTTCCTGCCCGGCCCGAACCTGTTCAGCAACCTCGCCCGGGCCTGGGACGAGGCGGCGATGGGCAAGGCCATGGTCAACAGCCTCATCGTGGCCGGGGTGATCGCCCTGTCCACGGTGCTGTTCGCCACGCTCGCCGGGTTCGCCTTCGCCAAGCTGCGGTTCAAGGGGCGCAACGCCCTGCTCATGCTGGTGATCGGCACCATGATGGTGCCGCCGCAGCTCGCCGTCGTACCGCTGTTCATGATGATGGCCGACCTGGGCTGGTCGCAGCAGCTGCCCGCCGTCATCTTCCCGACGCTGGTGAGCGCGGTCGGTGTGTTCTTCATGCGGCAGTACCTGACGGAGGCGCTGCCGGACGAGCTCGTCGAGGCCGGACGCGTGGACGGAGCGCACTCGCTGCGGATCTTCTTCAGCATCGTGCTGCCCATCGCGCGGCCCGCGATGGCCGTCCTGTTCATGATCACGTTCGTGCACGCGTGGAACGACTTCTTCTGGCCGTTCGTGGTCCTCGACATGACCAACCCGACGGTGCCCGTCGCGCTCACCCAGCTCAGTGCGGGCTATGTCCGCGACCAGTCGCTGATCATGGCCGGCGCGCTGCTCGGCACCCTGCCGCTGCTGGCGATGTTCATCGTCTTCGGCCGCCAGATCGTCAGCGGCATCATGGCGGGAGCCGTCAAGGGCTGACCCGCCCCGCCCCTCAAGCACCCCCACCTGAAAGGACTTACGTGGTCACCGCAGCACACCAGACCGCCTCCGCCCCGGACGCCGCCCGCACCTTCCCCAAGGGCTTCCTCTGGGGCTCGGCGACCGCCTCCTACCAGATCGAGGGGGCCGCCGCGGAGGACGGCCGCACGCCGTCCATCTGGGACACCTACGCCCGGACCCCCGGCCGGGTCCGCAACGGTGACACCGGTGACGTCGCCACCGACCACTACCACCGGCGCAGCGAGGACGTCGCCCTCATGGCCGAACTCGGCCTGGACGCCTACCGCTTCTCCCTCGCCTGGCCCCGGATCCAGCCCACCGGCCGCGGCCCCGCCGTGCAGAAGGGCCTGGACTTCTACCGGCGCCTGGTGGACGAGCTGCTGGAGAAGGGCATCCAGCCCGTCGCCACCCTCTACCACTGGGACCTGCCCCAGGAGTTGGAGGACGCCGGCGGCTGGCCCGAGCGTGCCACGGCCGAGCGGTTCGCCGAGTACGCGGCCCTGGCCGCCGACGCCCTCGGCGACCGGGTGAAGACCTGGACCACCCTCAACGAGCCCTGGTGCAGCTCCTTCCTCGGCTACGGCTCCGGCGTGCACGCCCCCGGCCGCACCGACCCGGTCGCCGCCCTGCGCGCCGCCCACCATCTCAACCTGGGGCACGGCCTGGCCGTCCAGGCGCTGCGCGAGCGGGTCCGTGCCGACGCCCAGGTCTCCGTCACCCTCAACATCCACCACGTCCGCCCGCTCACCGGCAGCGAGGGCGACGCGGACGCGGCCCGCCGGATCGACGCCCTGGCCAACCGGGTCTTCACCGGCCCGATGCTGAACGGGGCCTATCCGGAGGACCTGCTGAAGGACACCGCCGAGCTGACCGACTGGTCCTTCGTGCGGGACGGCGACCTGAGCCAGGCCCACCAGCCGCTGGACTTCCTCGGCGTCAACTACTACACGCCCACCGTCGTCTCCGAGACCGACGGCAGCGCCGCCCACGCCTCCGACGGGCACGGCAACAGCTCCCACAGCCCCTGGCCGGGAGCCGACCGGGTCGCCTTCCACCAGCCGCCCGGCGAGACCACCGCCATGGGCTGGGCCGTCGACCCCACCGGCCTGTACGACCTGCTGCGCCGGCTGTCCGCGGACTTCCCCAGGCTGCCGCTGGTCATCACCGAGAACGGCGCCGCCTTCGACGACTACGCCGATCCCGAGGGGCAGGTCAACGACCCCGCCCGGATCGCCTACGTCCGCGGTCACCTGGCCGCCGTCCACCAGGCCATCCTGGACGGCGCGGACGTCCGCGGCTACTTCCTGTGGTCCCTGCTGGACAACTTCGAGTGGGCCCACGGCTACAGCAAGCGTTTCGGTGCCGTCTACGTCGACTACCCGACCGGCACCCGCATCCCCAAGGCGAGCGCCCGCTGGTACTCCGAGGTCGCCCGCACCGGCGTACTGCCCGGCGCCTGACCGGGCCGGTGCGGTACCCGACAGCCCGCCCCGCCGGGTGCCGCACCACTGGTCCGCCCCCGTCCTCCACCGCACCGGCCGAGGACGGGGGCGGACGCGTGCCCGCCGCCGGCTCAGTCGAGCGGGGCGAGCGTGAGCCTGGCCTCGGCCGGGTTGCCGTCGTGCACCAGCGACTCGTGGTTGCCGACGTCGTCGAAGGCGAACGCGTACGCCTTCCCGTCGGCCATGCGCTCGTGGATGATCCGGGCGTAGTGGTTGGTCACCGAGTCCCGGTAGAAGTTTGCCGCCGAGGGGTCGGGCTGGTTGGGGTTGCTCAGCAGCGTCGAGCGGTTGAAGCCGGCGCACAGCGTGCGCGAGATCGGCCCGCGCACCTGGTCGTTGGGCGCGTCCAGGAGCCGGTGGCAGCCGAAGACGCTGGAGGCGTCCGGCTTCTGGAAGCTGGTGACGACCGCGCCGGAGGTGTTGGTGAAGTTCATGACGTTGCCCGAGACGCGTCCGAAGTACTTGGTGTCCGGCCGGTCGCCGAAGGGCGTGACGGTGAGCGTGGTCGTCGCGTACTTCTGCCAGACCCGGTTGATGTAGTCGTCCATGACCGACGCGGGCAGCGCCCCGGTCTCCACCCCGTACAGCGGCGCCAGCGCCCGCAGTACGGTGCCGTCGGGCCGGGTCTGGATCAGCCCGCCCCAGCCCGGCTGGGCCCGCAACGCGTCGAACACCCCGCGATAGCCGCCGGCCTTGAGCTGCCCGGCGCTGCTCACGCTGCCGTCGGCGCGCTGCACGCCGACGGAGTAGGGCGCGGAGAACATGTCGACCTGGGTGCTGTTCAGCCACAGCCCGCCGTCGTTGAGCGTGTACTCGGACCAGTTGAAGAGGATGTTGCGGTTGGGGTCGCTCGGGTTCTGGACGGCGGGCTGGACCAGGCCGCCCGTGGTGAGCCGGAAGTCCAGCTTCTGGCCGTAGGAGAAGTAGATGCGTCCGGACAGCTTCGGGATCCGGATGGTCTTGGTCTGTCCCGCGGCCGGTCCGGGGATGGACGCGTCCGGTGCGGGAGTGGGGGGATTGCCGCCGGCGGGCCAGGCGTGGAAGGTGCCGTTCTCGTCCGCCCAGCCCTGCTGACCGGTCGTCAGCGAGGTGCCCAGGTTGTAGATGTGGACGGCGTCGCCTCGGGCGGAGTTGTTGGTGATCTTCAGGGGGATGGTGGCGGGCACCGCGGCGTCCGCGGGCGGTGCGGCACCGAACGAGAGCAGGGCGCCGGCCAGGCCTGCGGCCGCGGCCGCGGCGAGCAGACGGTGTCTGAGTCGGGAGAGCACTCTCCACCTCCGTGCGGGTGTGGGGGAATTGGTCCGTACCGATTCTGAGAGCGCTCTCAGAGTTGCGCCGCAGCGCGTTCATGTCAATGGACGAGGCGGAACGGCGCGGGTTCCCGTTCCGCGCCGGGACCGTGGGCGGGCGCCGGTCCTCGCGGTGACCGGCGCCCGCCCGCCTACCCGGCGAGGGTGGACTCCCGGCTGCCGTCGTGACCCGGCGGCAGCGGTGCGGCCTCCTCGCCCCCGGCGCAACGGTGGGAGCGGACGCCGATCATGCCGAAGGCGGTCAGCGCCGCGGCGACCGCCGCCGCCACCGCGCACACCAGGAACGCGGTGCCGAAGCCGCTGCCCAGTGCGTCCAGGGCCAGTCCGTGTGCCGCCGAACCCGGGGCCCCGGGCGGCAGGCTGTTCACGGCGACGGGCCCTCCGGCGTCGGCGACCGCGCGGGCGGCGGCCGCCTGGTCGCCGGGCAGTTCCGCGCCGGCGAGGTTCTTCGCGAAGGCCGAGCCCGCACCGCTCAGCGCGACCGCGCCGACGACGACGGGTCCCAGGGCGAAACCGAGGTCGCGCAGCATGTTGGTGGTGGCGCTGGCCATCCCCGCCAACTGCCGGGGCACGCTGTCGAGGGCCACGGCCGTCACCGAGCTGACGGTCAGGGCGAACCCGACGCCGATCAGCAGGGCGGGCACCGCGAAGGGGCCGAGGTGCGGGTCGGCGACGTCCAGCCGGGTGCACAGCAGGCAGCCGATCGCCATCAGCACGAACCCCGAGGTGAGCAGCCACGACGCGGCGACCCGGTGCAGCAGCCGGGAGACGACGGGGATGAGCAGGAACGCGGGCCCCTGAAGGAGCAGGAAGGGGATCGCCACCCGGATCGGGTCCTGGTGCTGCACCGGTCCGAGCCACATGCTCGTCGCGAAGCAGGCGCCGAGGAAGGCGAGCATGCCGACGACCGCGGCGAGAGACGACACCGTGAACGCCCGGTTGCGGAACAGTCTCAGGTCGAGGATGGGGGACTCGGCACCCAGCTCCACCAGGACGAACGCGGCGAGGAAGCAGGCGCCGACGCCGAAGGCGAGCAGGACGGGAAGGGTGGTCCAGCCCGACTCGGGCCCCTCGACGGCGCCGTACAGCACCAGGATCAGGCCCGCGGCGAAGGTGATCTGACCCGGCACGTCGAACCTGCGGCCCTCGGGAGCCTTCGACTCGGCAGCCAGGACGAGGGTCAGCACCGCGCTGACCAGGGCGAGTGCGACGAGCACCCAGAAGGAGCCGCGCCACGAGCCGATCTTGGCGAACATGCCGCCGAGCAGCGGGGAGACGGCGGCGCCGGCGGACAGGAAGCCGCTCCAGACCGCGACCGCGTGGGCCCGTTCCCGCGCGGTGCGGGTGACGGAGGTGATCGCGGTGAGCGATCCGGGGAACATGGCGCCGGCGCCCAGTCCGTTGAGGGCGGCGCCGGCCCACAGCACCTGGACGGTCGGTGCGAGCGCGGCCACGGTGCTGCCCGCCGCGACCAGGGCCGTGCCGGCCACGACGAGTCTGCGCCGGCCGAAGAGGTCGCCGAGGACTCCGAAGGTGAACTCGAAGCAGACCACGGCGACCATGAACGCGGCGGTGATCCAGGTGAGCTGGGACCCGTGGGTCCGCAGGTCCTCCTGGAGCAGCCCGTTCAGCGAGGCGGGCAGCGCGTTCGCGACCTGGGCCACGAAGACCGCGGCGCAGGCGGCAGCCAGTGTTCCCGCGTAGCCCGGTGCCCGGGCGGCCCCCGCGGTGGGGCCGGGGGACGTGGTCGTCCCGTTGTTGAGCGTCATAGCCGATCTCCCTGGCTGGGAAAGGACGGGCGTCCCCGTGGACGGGGCGGCCCGGGAGTGTGGAAGGCCTCGGAGCCGCGTGCGCGGTGGGGGAGAGGGGCGCGACGCGAGCCGGGCGTGATGCCGTGGACAATGGCATTCGCTTTACTGAGCGTCAAGGGTATGTACAGAACGTCTTGGATGGAGTCGCTCTGTACGCTCGATGTGCGGCGGCACGTTAGGATCCGGTCATGGCGAACCTTCGTGAGGCGCAGAAACGGATGACGCGCCGACTGCTGCTGGAGTCGGGACTCGAGCTCTTCAAGGCGAAGGGGTACGCCGCCACCACGGTCGACGACATCGCGACCGCGGCCGGCACCACGCGGGTGACCTTCTACGCGTACTTCCCCTCGCGCGGTGAGCTGATGAAGGCCCTGATCGACGAGCAACTCAACGAGGCGCTGCAACGCGTCCGTTCCCCCGAGCACGGCTCCACGGCGCGCGACCTCGTCGCCACCGTCGCCGACGGGACGCCGGAGGCGATCACGGCGTGGCTGCGGCGGACGACCGACAGCTGGCCCGAGATCCGGCCGATCATCCGCCTCGGCCGCGACGCCGCGGTGATCGAACCCGACCTGACCGACCTGGTCGAACGGTGGATGGAGGAGGCCGTCGGCGACATCGAGGACGGCCTGACCCGGGCCGGGCGCTTGGCGCCGCACCAGCGGCACTTCCGCGGCGTGCTCGCCATGGCCCAGCTCGACTACGTCGCCCAGAACTGGGACCGGGCCGACTGGAAGCTCACCCGGGACCAGATGGTCGAAGAGCTGAGCGCCAGCTGGGTGGGCCTGCTGACCTGACCCCGCCCGACCAGGCGCGCAGCGCAGAATCCCGCCGACTCCCCGGCCGTCCGTGTGCGACGGCCGGGGAGTCGGCGTTTGTGCGGCGTGCGAGGTGTGCAATCTTTTTTCGTACCGTTCGTTTCATTGACGCTATGTAAAGCGAATGGCTAGCCTGCGGGTCATGAGCGTCAAGAGCAACAGCGTGAACACCGTCCTGGGGCCGGTGCCCGCCGGAGAACTGGGCGTCGTCTCGGTCCACGAGGCGCTGCTGTCGGTGGTGCCGGGCGCGGAGCACGCCTTCGACGTCACCATCGACCGCGCCGAGGTCTTCGAGACCCTGGCCGCGAAGCTGAAGGACTTCCGCGCCCACGGCGGCGGCACGATCGTCGACAGCACCGGCATGTTCCACGGCCGGGACGTCCGCCTGTACGAGGCCCTGGCCCGCACGACCGGCGTCCACATCGTCGCCTCGACGGGGCAGGGGCCGGAGGAGCTGCTCGGCGGCTACTTCCTCACCCCGCAGACCAACCCGCCGACGCCGTGGCCGGCCGACAGGTTCGCCGGCCTCTTCACCAAGGAGGTCACCGAGGGCATGGTCGTCCCCCGTGTCGAGCGCCGCGGCGCGGCCGGTCTCGTCGCCACCGCCGCGACCCGCACCGGCATGACCGCCACCGACGAGAGCCTGTTCCGGGGCGCGGCCAGGACGGCCCTGGCCACCGGCGTCGCGGTCTCCGTCCGGCACGGCGCCGACGCCCCGCACGACCTCGGCGTCGTCCTGGACGAGGGGCTGCCCGCCGACCGGATCGTTGTCGGCGGACTCGACCGCGGGGACGCCGTCGCCGCCGGCGCACCCCTGGAGGTCGCCCGGCGCGGCGCCCACGTCGCGCTCGACCACGTCGGCACCGAGGACGGGGACCACGTCACCGACGCCGAACGGGCGGCCCTGGTCGCCGACCTCGTGCGGGCCGGATACGCCGACCGGGTCCTGCTCTCCACCGGCGCGACCGGGGTGGCCAAGGGGCACACCGGCAACGACCTGCCGTACAGCTACGTCCTGACCGACTTCGTCCCGCGCCTGAAGGCACGCGGTCTCGGCGACGACGACGTGCGGCGGATCCTCCAGGACAACCCGGGTGCCCTGCTGTCGGTGCGCTGAGCGCGACCGCCCGGACGATCATCAAGTCTCTGACTCGAAGGTGAGTGTTGTGTCGAGAGTGAACACGGTGCTGGGCCCGGTCCCGGCCGAGGAACTGGGACTCGTCGCGGTCCACGAGCACGTCGGGTACGGCATGCCGGGATCCGAGCTGGACACCCGGTGGTGGAAGACCCCCGAGCAGCGCTACGAGGAGACCGTTCCGAAGCTGCGGGCCTTCCACGAGTACGGCGGCGGCACCTTCGTCGACGCGACCGGCATCTGCAACGGCCGCGACGTCGACCACTACAAGTCCCTGTCCGCGAAGACCGGCGTCCACATCGTCGCCTGCACCGGCTTCGTCGGCGGCGACACCGCCCTGCCGCACTTCGCGGGTGCCGACGTGGACTACCTGATGCGGCAGTTCGTCCACGAGATCACCGTCGGCATCGGCACCACCGGCGGCCTCGCCGGCGTCATCAAGGTCGGCGTGAGCCGCGGCGGCCGCATGACGGACCTGGACAAGCGCATCTACCGGGCGGCTGCCCGCGCCGCGCTCGCCACCGGCGTACCGGTCCTCACCCACCTCGCGATCGACGCCGAGAACGCGATCGCGATCTTCGAGGAGGAGGGACTGCCCCTGGACCGCGTCCTGTTCGGGCACGTCGACGACGGCGTCAACGCAGACAAGACGCGCGACGTGTGGATCGCGGAGCAGGGCGGCCGCATCGGCTTCGACACCTTCGGCTACGAGACCGAGCTGCCCGACCCGCCGTTCTGGGCCAGGCCCCGCAAGGAACGCCTCGACCACTTCCTGCGGTTCGTCGACGGCGGCCGCCGGATCAAGCAGGTCCTCGCCTCCGCCGACGCCAACTGCAGCCCGCTCGGCTGGCCCGGCGTCAAGGGCCACACCGTCAACTACATCTTCGAGGACCTCATCCCGGACCTCCGCGCAGCCGGTCTCGACGACGCCGCCATCAGGACGGTCTTCGTCGACAACCCCGCCGAATTCCTCGCCCTGCAGAAGTAGAGAGAGAACCACCATGCAGTCCTCGGACCTGAAGAAACTGAAGATCGCCGTCGTCGGCGCGGGATACGGCGGCGCGGCGGCGGCCAAGGCGCTGAGCCTGCTCGGCGCGGACGTCGCCGTCTACGAGCAGGCGGGGCGGATCCGGGAAGTCGGCGCCGGCATCGGACTGCGTCCGTCCACCGTGAACAGGTTCCGCGAGTGGGGGATCTTCGACGAGATCGCGAAGGTCAGCTCGCCGAGCGAGTACTTCGAGATCCTCACCGCCACGGGTGAGCCGATCATGAAAGAGGCCTGGCCGGCCGACGGCGGACAGTCCCACACCCATCTGATCCACCGGGGCGACTTCATCGAGGCCCTGCTGGGCGTGCTGCCCGAGGGCATGGTGCGTCTGGGCCACCGGCTGGAGAGCGTCCAGGACCACGGTGAGCGCCCGGTCCTCACCTTCGCGGGCGGCGAGCGTGTCGAGGCGGACCTCGTCGTCGGCGCCGACGGCATCAAGTCGGTGGTCCGCAGGGAACTGTTCAGCGACAAGGAGCCGGTGTTCTCCGGCGAGCACGCCTACCGGGCGGTCATCTCCGCCGGGGACACCCACGGCATGGTCACCGACGACAACCTGCGGATGTACGTCGGCAGGGGCACCAAGATCTACCTGCTGCCGCTGCGCCACCGGGACCAGGTGTCGTTCGACATCACCGCACTGTGCGCGGACAGCACGTGGAACCCGCCGAACACCAAGGACGACATGCTGGCGACGGTGGAGGGCTTCGACGAACGCCTCGTGGCCATCACGCGCGAACTGGACATGGACGTGGTGAACATCCGCGCCGTCTACGACATCGACCCGGTCGACACCTGGCACTCGGACTCGGTCGTCCTGGTCGGCGACGCGGCCCACTCGATGCTGCACCACCAGGGGCAGGGCGCCAACTCCGCCATCGAGGACGCCGGAGCGCTCGCCGACGCCCTGCGCGCCTCGGACACGGTGCCGGAGGCGCTGGCCCGCTACCAGGCCACCCGCAAGCCGGTGACCGACAAGCTCCAGGCCATCTCCCGCCAGGGCTGGTCCGCCGAGGAGATCGAGTCGGTCTTCCCCGGTCAGCAGCCCTCCGCCGCCGCACCCAAGGAGTGACGAGCATGCCCCTGCACCCGGAGATCGCCGCTTTCCTCGCCGGCCTGCCGGCCCCGCCCGAGGGTCCGCCGGACCCGGTCGCGCTGCGCGCGGCGGACGAGGCCCACGTCGCTCCCGCGGACCAGCGCCTGCCGCTCCACGCGGTGGAGGACGTGACCGTGCACACCGAGTCGGGCGACGTGCCCGTACGCGTCTACACACCGGACGAGGCCGACGGCCACGGCCTGCTGGTCTACTTCCACGGTGGCGCCTTCTTCCTCGGCAGCCTGGAGACGCACGACCACGTCGCGCGTTCACTGGCGAAGGAGACCGGGCTCAAGGTCGTCTCCGTCGGCTACCGACTGGCTCCCGAGGCCGCTTTCCCGGCCGGTCTCGACGACTGCTACGCGGTGGTCCGCCGGGCCGCCGAGGAGGGTTCGGGCCTCGGCTGGGACGGTACGACGCTGGCCGTCGCCGGTGACAGCTCCGGCGGCACCTTCGCCGCCGCGGTCGCCGCCCGCGCACACGACGACGGCTTCGACCGGATCACCCACCAGATCCTCTACTACCCCTCGCTCGACCTGGACTTCGACGTCGACCGCTACGCCTCGCTGCGGGAGAACGCGGTGGGCTACGGTCTGGAGACGGCGGGGCTCAAGCCCTTCAACGCGTTCTATCTCCGCAGCGGGGCCGACCCCGCCGACCCGCTGGTCTCGCCGGTCAAGCGGGCGGACCTCACGGGTCTGCCGCCGGCGCTCGTCGTCACCGGGCAGTACGACCCGATGCGCGACGAGGGCGAGCTGTACGGCCGGCGGCTGCGCGAGGCCGGTGTCGAGGCGACGGTGAGCCGCTACGACGGCGCGGGCCACGGATTCGTCCAGCACTTCTCCTGGCTCCCGGAGTATTACCGGGTCTTCGAGGAGACCCGCGACTTCCTGGGCCGGGGGAACTAGGCGATGACACACGCAGTCGACGTCCACCCCCTCTTCTCGCCCTGGGGCCGGTTCGGTCTCTACAGCTTCTTCGTCGACGCCCCCGAGCCGGCGATCGTCGACACCGGCATCGCCACCTCCCCGGAGGAGGGGATGGTGCCCGCGCTGGAGGCGATCGGGCGCCGCGTGGAGGACGTGCGCTGGATCCTGCTGACCCACGGTCACATCGACCACGTCGGCGGGGCGCACGCCCTGTGGGAGCTGACCGGCCGCCGCGCGCAGGTGGTGATCCACGAGGACGACGCGCCGATGCTCCGCTCCCGCCGGGCCCATGTGCGGGAGTACCTCGACGGCAGGGGCCGATATCTGGACGATGCCGGGGGAGAGGCGAAGGTCACCGCCGCGACGCGGGCCGTCATCTCCGGCGAGATGGAGCCCACCCTGCTGGTCGGGGGCGGAGAGACGCTCTCCCTCGGCGGCGACGTCACCGTCACGGTGCACTCACTGCCGGGGCACACGCCCGGATCGGTCGCCTACGTCGTCGACGGTCAGCGCTCGGTGTTCACCGGTGACGCCGTCCAGGTCCACGGTGCGGCCAACGGCTTCCCGGGCTACACGGACCCGGCCGCCTACCGCGCCGGTCTGGAGCACCTGCGGGACGTGGTCCGCCCGCGCCGGCTCTACCTGGGACACCCCTACCGCCGAGCCGACGGCACGCCCTACGGCGTCGAACTGGACGAGGCGCAGGCGCAGGAGGCCCTCACCCGGAGCCTGGACATCGAGGCCCGCGTCGCCACGGCCGCCCGCGGATGCCTGGCGGCGGGCCTGCCCGAGACGGACTCGCCGTACTCCCCGTTCGCCCGCGCCGCCGAGGAACTCGGCTACACCGGCGACCCCGCACTCGAGCCGTCGCCGTTCTTCACGTCGATGCACGGCTACCGCACGCGGCACGAACAGACCTCGTAGTACAGGAGTTGCACAGTCATGACCGACCTTCACACGATCCGCGCGGGCGAGCAGTCGATCGCCGTCCGCAAGGATCTCCGCGTGCCGATGCGCGACGGCGTCACGCTGGCCGCCGACACCTACAGCGGCGTCGCCGACGGGCCGCGTCCGGCGCTGGTGGCGCTCAGCCCGTACGGGAAGGAACTGCAGGCCCTGGCCCTGACCACCCCGCCGCAGCGCCGGCCGAGCCCCATGTGGGACGGCTGCATCGAGGCGGGTGACATCGCACGCGTCGTGCGGGAGGGCTACGTCCACGTCATCGGCGACCTGCGCGGCTCCGGCGCCTCCGAGGGCGAGCACATCGGCAACTACAACGCCGGCGGTGTGCCGCTGGGCCAGGACGCGTACGACTTCGTCGAGTGGGTCGCCGCGCAGCCGTGGTGCGACGGCAACGTCGGCATGATCGGCATCTCCTACTTCGGCTCGATGCAGGTGCTGGCCGCGGCGGAACGGCCGCCGAGCCTCAAGGCGGTCTTCGTCAGCGGCGGTCACTACGACTTCTACGAGACCACCTACCACGGCGGTGTCATGTGGTTCATGCCGCGGGCCGCCCGCGAGGGCCGCGGCGGCGACTCGGGCTGGGCCTTCACCGACGGCGTCAAGTCCCGCATGCTGGAGAGCCACTCGCCCGAGGAGATCAGGAAGCGGGTCGCCGAGCGGCTGGCGGACCCGGACGTGGCCGCCTGGCCCAACCTGGTCCATGTCCTCAACTACCCCAAGAACCACGAGGCCTGGTTCGACATCGTGATGAACGAGGTCGACGGGGACTGGTACGAGGAGCGCAACCCGATCACGCTCGCGACGGACATCGACATCCCGGTCTGGCTCCAGATCGACCAGGGCCGCGGCTGGACGATGGACGGCACCATCGAGCTGTACAAGGCGTTGAAGGGCCCGAAGAAGCTGGACATCGGCCCCTACCCGCCCATGCAGTCGCGCCCCTTCGTCGAGGAGCACGACAAGATGTTCCGCTGGTACGAGTACTGGCTCAAGGGCGTCGACAACGGGATCATGGACGAGCCCGCCGTCACCGTCCACGTCGAGGGCACGCGTGAGTACGTCACCGGCACGCGGTGGCCGCCGAAGGCGGTCGAGCACCGGTCCCTGTACCTCCGCCCGCGCCGGGCGCTCTCCTTCGAACCGGAACCGATGGGCGCCGAGCACGCCGCCCCCGACGGCTTCTACCAGGCGCCGCTGACCGTGACCGACAAGGTGGAGATCCTCAGCTGGAGCACCGCTGCGTTCACCGGGCCCACCGAGATGATCGGCCAGGGCGCCGCGCACCTCTTCGCCGAGATCGACCAGCCCGACACCAACTTCATCCTGCGCCTGTGGGACGAGGCGCCGGGCGGAGAGCGGCAACTCGTCACCACCGCCTACCTCAAGGCCTCGCACCGCGAGCTGGACGAGGAGCGCACCACCGAGGGCGACCCCCACCACCCGCACACCCGCGCGGTGCCCGTGGAGCCGGGCCGGATCGAGGAGTACGTACTGCGCGTCTACCCGTTCGCGGCGACCTTCCTGCCGGGGCACCGGCTGGTCGCGGAACTCTCCAACGACGAGCCGCTCGCCGACGCGCACAACGCGCTCCTGCCGCCGGACGCCTTCCACCTGCCGGTGGGCCGTCCGGTGACCCACAAGATCTACCGCGACGCGGCGCACCCGTCCCGGCTCGTGCTGCCCTTCACGGCGGGACCGGCGACCGCATAGTGCCGGACGCCGTCCGCACCCCGCCGCTCCGCCCCGGGCCACAGGCAGTCCAGGACCGAGGCGGACGGCGGGAAGAGCGCCGACGGCACCGACTCGCGGGCGAACCACTCCCAGCGCTCGATCTTGTCGGGCTCGGTGACCCGGGGCGCGCCGGCCGCCCGTTCGGTGACGGCCGCCGCCGTCACCCGGGTCAGCCCGCCCACGCCGTCGACGAGCACGGCCAGCACCCGCACCTCCGCGGGGGCCGCGACGAGCCCGGTCTCCTCCGCCAACTCCCGGGCGGCGGCCGTCTCGAAGTCCTCGCCCGCGTCGACCTTGCCGCCGGGCAGCTCCCAGCGTCCGTCGTGACCGAGCCCCAGCAGCACCCGCCCGGCGGGGTCGAGGACGGCGAGGCCGACACCGGTGAGGCTCTGGGCGGTGGGGCGGGCGCGTTCGGGGCGCTCGGCGCCCGGTGCGGAAGGGTTCACGGGCTCATTCCACACCGTGGCGGCTCCCGGCGGCCTTGGGGGGCAGCACGGCGGCCGCGTCGTGGAACGCGCGGCGCAGGGCGACGATTCCGTCGCCCGTCCTCGTCGGGTGCACCCGGTTGGTGAGCAGCACGGCGTACCGTCGCGTGGCCGGGTCGACCCAGAGGCTGGTGCCGGTGAAGCCCGTGTGGCCGTATGAGTCCGGGCCGAACACCTCCCCGGCGGGGGAGCCGACCGGGTCGCGGCCCTGCCAGGCCAGAGCGCGCCGCAGCGCCAGGTGGTCCGTGTGGGGGGCCGTCATCAGGGCGAAGGTCCCGGGCCGCAGCAGATCCCGGCCGTCGGCGGCGAGGGCGGCGCCGAGCCGTTCCATGTCCGCGAGGGTGGAGAACAGGCCCGCGTGCCCGCCGGCCGCGCCGAGCACCACCGCGTTCTCGTCGTGGACCTCGCCCACCACCCGGCGGCCGCGCCAGGGGCAGTCCTCGGTGGCCACCGCCCGCGCCCGGCGCCCGGCGTCCGGCCGGAAGACGGTGTCGCGCAGGCCGAGCGGCGCGCACACCAGCCGCTCCACCAGTGCGTCCAGGGGCTCCCCGGCCGCCGCCTCGGCGATCAGGCCGAGGACGATGAAGCCCTGCGAGGAGTACTGGACGCGGGTGCCCGGCTTCGCGGTCAACGGCAGCAGACGCACCGCCTCCAGCAGCGCCGCGCGGGTGGGATGGTCCCGGTACAGCGGTACCTGCCCCGGTATCCCCGAGGTGTGCGTGAGGAGTTGACGTACGGTCAGCTCCGCCTTGTCGCCGCCCCGGTGGTCCGGGAGGTACGCGCCCACGGTGTCGTCGAGGCCGAGCGCGCCGCGTTCGACGAGCGCCATGACCACGAGCCCGGCGATCGGCTTGGTGACCGAGGCGAGGTCCCACACGTCGTCGCCGTCCAGCGGTGGCCCGTCCCAGCTGCGGGTGCCGGTCCAGCCCCGGTCCAGTGGTCCGTCCGGACCTCCGACGGACCAGGCGGCACCGGAGTGGACGCGTTGCTCCCGTCCCTCGGCGAGGAGTTCGGCCAGGGCGCTCATGCCTCCTCACCGCCACCGGTCGCGTCCACCACGCCGAGTACGGGGGTGCGCGCGCCGAGCCCGGCGGACACCGTGCGCGCGGCGGCCCGCACCATCGGCCCGAACACCTCCACACTGCCGGGGTCGAGGGTGAAGGTCAGTCCGGCGATGCCGAGGGCACCCACGGCCCGGCCCTCCGCGTCCAGCACGGGAGCCGCCACCGACCGCACGTCCGGCTCGTCGTACTCGTCGTCCACGGCGTAGCCGCACAGCGCGGCCTGCGCGAGCACCGCCCGCAGCGCGGCGGGGTCGGTGGGGGTGCTCGGCGTGCGCGCCTCCAGGTCCGGTGCGTCCAGGACCGCCTCCGTCTCCCCGGCGGGCAGCGCGGAGAGCATGGCGAGCCCGACGCCGCAGGTGTGGAGCGGCGACCGGTGGCCGGGCCGGGTGCCCATCCGGTACTCACGGGCCGGCTCCGACTGCTCCAGGTACACGGCGTCCGACGCGTGGCGCACCGCGTAGAACGCGACGTGGCCGGTGCGCCGGCGCAGGTCGGCGAGGGCGGGCCTGGTCAGCTCCAGCACCCGGCTGTCGCTCAGGGCCGCCGCCGCCAGGCCCAGCAGCCGGGGCCCCGGACGGTAGCTGCCGCCCTCGGCGGGCTCGGCGAAGCCGTACTCCGCCATGGTCCGCAGGTGCCGGTGGACGGTCGGCTTGGTCAGTCCTGTGCGGCGTGCGATCTCTCCCAGCCGGTGAGGGCCACCGGGCTGGACGAGCGCATCGAGCACCTCCATCGCCTTGTCGACGGGGCCCTTCACGAGTTCCTGGTCGACCGACCGGGTGTTGACCGCTTTCACCATGTCGCTTAGCTTAACCCAACCGCATTCCATCTAACGGAACGGAGGTGTTGTTCAATGGAACGAATTCTTCAGGGGCGCACGGTGGACCGCAGCCGTCCCAGCCGACGCCAGGTCCTGCGGACCGGTGGTCTGCTGCTCGGAGCGCTCAGTGCTCCCGCGCTCCTGAGCGCGTGCGGCACGACCGCCGCCGCGGACCGGGCCGGCAACGTCCTGCGGGTCTCCCAGACGGGCGACCCGAAGACGCTGGACCCGCAGAAGCAGGGCGACATGGTGTCCATGAACGTCCTGATCAACATGTTCGACACCCTCACCACCCGCGGCCGGGACAACCGGCTGCACCCGAGGCTCGCCCTCTCCTGGAAGGCCACCGACGCGCGCACCTGGCGCTTCGTCCTCCGCCCCGGGGTGACCTTCCACAACGGCGAGGTGTGCGACGCGCGCGCCGTGGCCTTCAGCATCGAGCGACTGCTCGACCCGGCGACCAAGTCACCGATCGTCGAACTGCGCTTCGTCAAGGGCGTCACCGTCGTCGACCGGCTCACCGTCGACATCCACACCACCGTGCACGACCCCATCCTGCCCGCCAAGCTCTCCCTGTTCGGCGGCGTCGTCGTACCGCCCCGCCACCTCGCCGACGTGGGCGACGCGGCCTTCGCCGACCACCCCGTCGGCACCGGCCCCTTCACCTTCACGAGCTGGCAGCGCGACCACGAACTGCGGATGCGGGCCTACGACGACCACTGGAACGGACGCCCGGCCGTCGACGGGCTCGTCTTCAGCCCCGCCCCCAACGCCTCGTCCTCCCTGGCCGCCCTGCAGAGCGGCGGCGTCGACCTCGTCGCCGGACTCACCCCGGACGCCGCCCAGCAACTCGACGGCTACGGCGGCATCAGCATCGACGGCTACACGGGGATCCGCACCGCCTACCTGTCCCTGAACACCCTGGAGAACGGCCCGCTCCAGGACCGCCGGGTACGCCAGGCGCTCAACCACGCGATCGACGTTCCGCTGCTCATCAAGGCCGTGCTCGGCGGCAAGGCCACCGAGACGCCCGCACTCGTCCCGCGCGGCTCCTTCGGCTTCGACCCCACCGTCAAGCCCTTCACCCGCTCCGTCGACACCGCGCGGCGGCTGCTCGCCGAGGCCGGTCACCCGCACGGCTTCTCCACCACGCTCACCGCCTCCAACGTCGACGCCAACGTCGCCGAGGCCCTGTCCGGACTCCTCGCCAGGGCCGGGGTGGACGCCCGCGTCAACCTGCTCGACCCCGGCACCTACTCGGCCCGCCTCACCTCCGACAACCGCGGTGCGCTCGGCCCGATCTACCTCGCGGCCAGCACCGTCTGGACGATGGACGGCGCGAGCATCGTCCAGTCCAACGTGCGCAGCGACCGCCGCCAGAGCCGCTGGCACTCCGCCGAGGCCGACCGCCTCATCGACGCCGAGGAACTCTCCGAGGATCCCCGCAGGCGCGAAGAGGCCTTCTCGGACCTGCAACGGCTGATGCGCCGGGAAGCACCCTTCGTCTTCCTCTACCAGATCGACAACATCATCGCCCGCAACGACCGGCCCCGCTGGACGCCGGGAGCCGCGGGTGTCCTCTCGATGGAGAGCGCGGAGGTGTCCCGATGAGCGCCCTCACCCTCGACAAACCGCCCACCCCGGCGGCCGCCCCGACCCGCCGCACGGACCGGACGGGCCTGCTGCGAGGGGTGCTCAAGCGCCTGCTCACCGCCCTGTTCGTGCTGTTCTGCACGGCGACCGTCGCCTTCTTCCTCGTCCGCCTGTCCGGCGACCCGGTGAAGATCCTGCTGCCGCCGGACGCGACGGCCGAACAGGAACAGGTGCTGCGCCACTCCCTGGGCCTGGACCAGTCCCTGTTCGCCCAGTACCTCGACTACCTCTGGGGGCTGCTCCACCTCGACTTCGGCGACTCCCTCGTCTACGGCCAGCCCGTGAGCGAGATCCTCGCCGACCGGCTGCCCGCCACGATCGAACTGGCCGCCGCCGCGCTCGCGGTGACCCTCGTCGTCGCGATCCCGGCGGGCATCGTCGCGGCCATGCGCCGCGGCCGGGGCACCGACAACACCGTGATGACCGGCGTCCTGCTCGGCCAGTCCACCCCGCCGTTCTGGGTCGGCATCCTGCTCATCCTGGTCTTCGCCGTCTGGCTGCGCGCCCTGCCCGCCTCCGGCTACGGCACCCTCGCCAACCTGGTCCTGCCCGCCGTCACCCTCGCCGTGTACTCCGTCGCCGTCGTCGCCCGCCTGCTGCGCTCCTCACTGATCGACGTCCTGTCCTCCGACCACATCCGCAGCGCCCGGGCCAAGGGATTCGGGCCGCTGAAGGTGGTGCTCAGGCACGGACTGCGCAACGCCTCGCTGCCGGTGGTCACCGTCGTCGGCCTGGAGGTCGGCAACCTGCTCGGCGGGGCGATCCTCACCGAACGGGTCTTCTCCTGGCCGGGAGTGGGCCAGCTGACCATCGAGGCGATCTCCAACCGCGACTTCCCGCTCGTCCAGGCCACCGTCCTGTTCTTCGCCGCCACCTTCGTCGTGGTGAACCTGCTCGTCGACCTCTCCTACAGCTTCCTCGACCCGAGGGTGAGGACGTCCCGATGACCGTCATGTCACCGGCCGCGACCGACGTGACCCCGGACAAGAAGCCGTCCGGCGGCTCCGGATCCGTCGTCCTGCGCGGCCTGCTGCGCAACAAGCTCGCCGTACTGGCCCTCGCCGTGCTCGTACTGCTGCTGTTCGCCGCCCTGTTCGCCCCCCTGATCGCCCCCTACGACCCCAACGCGCAGAACCTCCTGCTGCGGCTGCGACCCCCCGCCTGGCAGGACGGCGGCAGCGGCGCCCACCTCCTCGGCACCGACCAGCTCGGCCGCGACATGCTCTCCCGCGTCATCCACGGCGCCCGGGTCTCCCTGCTCGTGGGCGCCGGCGCCGCACTCCTCGCCGGCGTCATCGGTACGGTCGTGGGCCTCGCCTCCGGATACTTCGGCGGCTGGGCCGACCGCACCCTCATGCGGCTCGCCGACGTCCAGCTCGCCTTCCCCTCCCTGCTGCTGGCCCTCGCCATCGTCGGCTTCCTCGGCTCCGGCCTGTGGGTCGTGATCGTGGTGCTCGGCTTCACCGGCTGGGTCTCCTACGCCCGCGTCGTGCGCTCCGAGGTGATGTCGCTGCGCACCCGCGACTTCGTCACCGAGGCCCGCGCGATCGGCGTCACCGACGTCACCATCATGCGCCGCCACCTGCTGCCCAACGTGATGGCGCCGCTGGCCACCATCGGCACCCTGCACGTCGCCGCCGCCATCGTCGCCGAGGCCTCCCTCAGCTACCTCGGCCTGGGCGTCCCCAAGGAGACGGTCACCTGGGGCGGCATGCTCGCCGACGGCCAGCTCTACCTGGGCACCTCCTGGTGGGTCGCCGTCTTCCCCGGCATCGCGCTGATGCTGACCTCCCTCGCCATCAACATCACCGGCGACGCCCTGCGGGACGTCGCGGACCCGAAGGCCTACCGCCGATGACCAACGACCGACCGACAACCGGCCCCGGCCGGCCCCCGGGCGACGCGCCCCGGCGGCCCGCCGACCAGCAACCGCTCCTGGAGATCGACGGCCTCAGCGTCGACTTCCGCCTGGAGGGCTCCGTCGTCCACGCCGTCCGGGACGTCTCCCTCCACGTCCGCGCCGGCGAGACCCTCGCCGTGGTGGGGGAGTCCGGCAGCGGCAAGAGCGCCACCGCGCTCTCCGTCCTGCGTCTCAACCCGAGCCCGCCGTGCGTCTACGCGAGCGGCGAGATCCGCTTCGACGGACGCGACCTGCTGCGCCTGTCCGAGAAGGAACTCGGCCGGGTCCGGGGCAGCGACATCGCCATGGTCTTCCAGGACCCGATGACCTGCCTCGACCCGCTCCAGCGCGTCGGCGCCCAGGTCGCCGAGGTGCTCAGGCACCACACCGGCATGTCCCGCGCCGAGGCGAAGGTGGCCGCGCTGGCGGCCCTCGACGAGGTCGGCATCCCCGACCCGGCCCTGCGCTACCGCCAGTACCCGCACGAACTCTCCGGCGGTCTGCGCCAGCGCGTGATGATCGCGACGGCGCTGGTGGCCCGCCCCCGCGTCCTCATCGCCGACGAGCCGACCACCGCCCTGGACGTCACCGTGCAGCGCCAGATCCTCGACCTCCTGGTCACTCTCCAGCGCAAGCACGACATGGCCGTCGTGCTGATCACCCACGACCTCGCGGTCGTCGCGGAGACCGCCGACCGGGTCGTGGTCATGAACCAGGGCAAGGTCGTCGAGACCGGCGACGTCCTCGACGTGTTCGACCGCCCGGCCGACGACTACACCCGCAGGCTTCTGGCGGCCACCCCGCGACTGGAGGCGGCATGAGCACCGACGCGACCGACACCCCCGCCCCCGCCGCCGTGCCCACCTCCGCCGGTCCGCTCCTCGAACTGGACGGCCTGCGCAAGGAGTTCGGCGGCCGGCGCCCGAACGTCGCCGTCGACGACGTGTCGCTCGAAGTCCGCGAGGGCGAGACCGTGGCCCTGGTCGGCGAGTCCGGCTGCGGCAAGACCACCCTCACCCGGCTGCTCCTCGGCCTCCTCGAACCCACCGCCGGAAGCGTGCGCTTCGACGGACAGGACCTCGCCACCCTCACCGCCTCCCAGCTGCGCGGCGTACGACGGCAGATGCAGGTCGTCCTCCAGGACCCCTACTCCAGCATGAACCCGCGCATGCGCATCACCGACATCGTCGCCGAACCGCTGGTCACCCACGACCCCGAGGCACGCGGACGGCGCGCACGGGCCCGCAACCGGGAACGGGTCGGGGAACTCCTGGAGGCCGTCGGCCTGGACGCCGGCATCCAGGACCGCTACCCGCACGAGTTCTCCGGCGGCCAGCGCCAGCGCGTCTCGATCGCGCGGGCCCTGGCGCTCCACCCCCGGCTGCTGGTGCTCGACGAGCCGACCAGCGCCCTGGACGTCTCCGTGCAGGCGACCGTCCTCGACCTCCTGGCGGACCTGCAACGGCGGCTGGGCCTCACCTACGTCTTCGTCTCGCACAACCTCGCCGTGGTGGCGCAGGTGGCCGACCGGGTCGCGGTGATGAGCCGGGGGAGCCTGGTCGAGGTCGGCGAGGCGGCGGCGGTGCTGCGCACCCCGCGCCACCCCTACACGCGGCAGCTCCTCGACGCCGTACCGGTCCTCGACCCGCGCCGGGGCCGACGGGCCGCGGCACGCGCGACCGCCCCGACGGACGAACCCACGGACGCACCGACGGACGAAGCGACGGACGAAGCGAGCCGATGAACCGCCCCACCCTAGAGGTGCGACAGCACCAGACCCGCCCCGCCCAGAAGCGCCACGTCGTCGACCGCGGCGGTGCCGACCAGCACCCGCGGCTGCTCGGCCCCCGCGAAGGCGACCGCGTCCCGCAGCCGCTCCTCCACCACGGTACGGAAGCGCTCACCGCCCTCACGGGCCTCACCGTGCAGGATGAACAGGCCCGGCGCGAAGAGCTGTTGCACGTTCACCAGCCCCAGGGCGAGGTTGTGCGCGTACTCCTCCACCACCCGCCCGGCGAGCGGGTCCCCGCTGCCGACCAGCTCGGCCAGCGACACCGCCGCCCCGAGCCCCGCGGCACGCGCCCCGGCCCGCAGCCAGCCGGTCGTGGCCAGGGTCTTCCAGCAGCCCCGGTTCCCGCAGGTGCAGCGCTCGCCGCTGGCCGACACGGTCATGTGCGCGCCACTGCGCCCGCCGGGCGGAGCCATCACCTCACCGTCGTAGAGGACACCCACCCCGAGGACCTCGCCGGTCGAGACCGAGGCGAAGGTGCGCCGCCCGCGGCCCGCGCCGAACCAGCGGTCGCCGAGCACCTGGAGCCGCGCCCGGTGCTCCACCCGGACCCCGACGCCGGTGAGGGCGCCCAGCCGTTCCGTCACCGGAAAGCCGTGCAACGCCGGCACGTCGTTGACCTCCAGGATCAGTCCCGTGCGGGGGTCCACCAGCCCCGCGGCGGCCACGCCGATCCCCTGGACCTCGTGGGCGGCGAAGACACCGGCCACCCCGGCCAGTGCCCCGTCGATGTCCGCGGGGGTCGCGGTGGCCGCGTCGTACGACGCCTCGGTGCGGGCGAGCACCCGGCCGGCCATGGACAGCACGGCCGCCGTGACCCGGCCGGGCACCAGCTCGACGGCACCCAGCCGCCGGGGTGCCGCGGGAGTGGCCGGTTGCCGCGCGGCCTCGGGGACCAGTCGCAACGGAGAACTTTCGTGGACCATGCGCCGACTCTGCCATGGCCGTGTTTGGGAGAGGTAGCACTGTGAGCCAATCGAGACTGACCGAACTCACCTGGCGGGAGGTGCGCCGGGCCGGCGAGCAGGGCATCGCCCTGCTGCCCATCGGCTCCCAGGAGCAGCACGCCGCGCACCTGCCGATGGGGACCGACACCCTCCTGGTGGAGGAGGTCGTGGACCGGGCGCTGGCCCTCCTCGACCACGAGACCCCCGCGTCCCCCGAGCTCCCCGCTTCCCAGGTCGTGCGGCTGCCCGCGCTGCCCTTCGGGCACAGCCCGCACCACCTGTTCGCGGCGGCCGTCTCGCTCTCCGCGGCGACCCTGGGCGCCGTGCTCGACGACGTCCTCGACTCGCTCGTGACCAGCGGCTACCGCCGGATCATGGTCGTCAACGGCCACGGCGGCAACGACGAGATCATGCGGCTCGCGGTGAAGCGGTTCGCGCTGCGCGCCCGGGTCACGGTCGCCGCCTGCTCGTACTGGACCCTCACCGCGGGCGAGGACGAGGCCGGACGGCCGGACGTCACCCCGGGGCACGCCGGATGGTTCGAGACGTCCCTCATGCTCGCCGCCCGTCCCGCCCTGGTGCGCACTCCGGTGCCCGCCCGCACCCCCGTCGAACCACCACCGCTGTTCGACCACCCGCCCCACCCCGGCCTGACCGTCGAGCGGCACGGCGAGTGGGAGCGGGTCGACGGCTCCACCGACGACGCCTCCGGCGCCGACGCCGACCGGGGCGGCCGGCTCCTGGACGACCGGGCGCGGGGACTGGCCCGCGCGATCCGGGCCTTCGACGCGGCGAGCCGGTGACCCCCATGATGCGAGGAGAAGAAATGAAGATCACCGACGTCGACGTGTGGGTCGTCAACCTCCCACTCGTCAACCCCTTCACCAGTTCCTTCGAGACCAAGACCGGGGAGACCCGCACCGTCGTGCGGGTGCGCACCGACGCCGGCGTCGAGGGCTGGGGCGAGACGATGTGGGGCGCGCCGGTCGCCGCGATCGTGCGCCGGATGGTGCCGGACCTGATCGGGACCAGCCCGTTCGCGCTGGAGGGCTTCCACCGCAAGCAGCACATGGTGCCCTTCTTCTACGGCTACCTCGGCTACGCGGCGATCGCCGCCGTCGACGTCGCCTGCTGGGACGCGATGGGCAGGGCCACCGGCCAGTCCGTGACCGACCTGCTGGGCGGCGCCGTCCGCGACGAGGTGCCGATCACCGCGCTGATCACTCGCGCCGACGCGCCGGGAGCGACCCCGGCCGACCTGCCGAAGGCCATGGCCGAGCACGCGGTGCGGGTCGTCGAGGAGGGCGGTTTCGACGCCGTCAAGCTCAAGGGCACCAAGGACTGCGCGGGCGACGTCGCCATCCTGCGCGCGGTCCGCGAGGCGCTGCCCGGCGTGAACCTGCGGGTCGACCCGAACGCCGCCTGGTCGGTCCCCGACTCGGTCCGGGCCGGTATCGCCCTGGAGGAACTGGACCTGGAGTACCTGGAGGACCCCTGCGTCGGCATCGAGGGCATGGCCCAGGTGAAGGCGAAGGTACGCATTCCGCTGTGCACCAACATGTGCGTCGTCCGCTTCGAGGACTTCGCCCCGGCGATGCGCCTGAACGCGGTCGACGTCATCCACGGTGACGTCTACAAGTGGGGCGGCATCGCCGCGACCAAGGCGCTCGCCGCGCACTGCGAGACCTTCGGCCTGGGCATGAACCTGCACAGCGGCGGCGAACTCGGCATCGCCACGGCCGCGCACCTCGCCGTCGTGTCGAGCACGCCCGTCCTGTCGCGGGCCATCGACAGCATGTACTACCTGCACGCGGACGACATCATCGAGCCGCTGCACCTGGCGAACGGCCGGCTGCGGGTGCCCTCGGGACCGGGCCTGGGCGTGAGCGTGGACGAGGACAAGCTCCGCCACTACGCGGGCGTCAACGAACGGGACGGTGACCTGACCGGATGAGCGAGCCGAACGGCAAGCAGGCGGTGCACACGGACGGGGCGCCCCGTCCCGCGGGCGCCTACTCCCAGGGGCTGGTGGCGGGCGGGTTCCTGTTCACGGCCGGTTTCGGCCCCCAGGACCCGGCCACCGGCGCCGTACCGGAGGGCGTCGGAGCGCAGACCGTGCAGGTGCTGCGCAACGTCGCAGCGGTCCTGGCCGCGCGGGGCCTGTCCCTGCGGGACGTCGTGAAGGTCACGGCGCACCTCCAGCACCTGCGGCGGGACTTCGCCGCCTACGACGCGGCCTACCGCGAGTTCTTCGAGGAACCCTGCCCGGTGCGCACCACGGTCGGGTCCGACCTGATGGACATCCTCGTGGAGATCGACGTGGTGGCCCTGCTGCCGGGC
Source organism: Streptomyces sp. NPDC111628 (assembly GCF_055635195.1). Taxonomy (NCBI): domain Bacteria; kingdom Bacillati; phylum Actinomycetota; class Actinomycetes; order Kitasatosporales; family Streptomycetaceae; genus Streptomyces; species Streptomyces sp. NPDC111628. The sequence continues at coordinate 1,316,017 of NZ_JBVKBZ010000002.1, forward strand.
CCGGGCCCGGACCTGCCCGGGTGATCCGTCGGTGCTCGCCGGTCCCGCCGGGGCCGGCGGGCACCGCAGTCGTACGCTGATCAGCACCGACCGACATCGTGTGGGAGTCGAACGTCATGCCCCTGCTGGAGCCCAAGCCGGAAACCCTCCGTCCCGGCACGCACCGTGCCGCGTCCGCCGACCGGGTGCCCGACGCCGGGGCCACGGGTACCCCCGAGCCGCTGCGGGCCGGCCTGACCGCTCTGCTGGGCCCCGACAAGGTCCGGTGGAAGGTCTCCGACCTGGTGAAGTACGCCTCCGACGCGAGCCCGTACCGGTTCGTGCCGCAGGTCGTCGTCCTTCCCGAGAACATCGAGGACGTGGCCGCGGTGCTGGCGTACGCGCGCGACCACGGCCGCCAGGTCGTCTTCCGCGCCGCCGGCACCAGCCTCAACGGCCAGGCCCAGGGTGAGGACATCCTGGTCGACGTGCGGCGGCACTTCACGGGCATCGAGGTCCTGGACGGCGGCGCGCGGGCCCGCATCCGGCCCGGCACCACGGTCATGCGGGCCAACGCCACCCTCGCCCGGTACGGCAGGATCCTGGGGCCCGACCCGGCCAGCGCCATCGCCTGCACCGTCGGCGGGGTGGTCGCCAACAACGCCTCCGGCATGACCGCGGGCACCACCCGCAACTCGTACCGCACCCTCGCCTCACTGACCTTCGTGCTGCCCGGCGGCACCGTCGTCGACACGGCCGACCCGCACGCGGACGAGACGCTGGCGCGGACCGAGCCGGAGTTGTGCGAGGGGCTGCTGGCGCTGAAGGCGGAGATCGAGGCGGACCGGGAGCTCACCGCCCGCATCCGGGCCAAGTACGAGATCAAGAACACCAACGGCTACCGGCTGGACGCCTTCCTGGACGGCGCGACGCCGGTGCAGATCCTGCGCGGGCTCATGGTCGGCTCCGAGGGCACCTTCGGCTTCATCTCCGACGTCGTCTTCGACACCCTGCCGCTGGACCGCAGGGTCTCCAGCGGCCTGCTCTTCTTCCCCTCGCTGACCGCCGCCGCGGCGGCCGTACCCCTGTTCAACGAGGCCGGGGCCCTCGCCGTCGAGCTGATGGACGGCAACACGCTGCGCGCGTCGGTGAGCGTGCAGGGCGTACCGGCCGACTGGGCCGGTCTGCCACGCCGGACGGCGGCGCTGCTGGTGGAGTTCCGGGCGCCCGACGAGGCGGGGCAGGCGGCCTTCGAGCGGGCGGCGGCCCAGGTGGTGGAGCGCCTCCAACTCGTCGCACCGGTCGCCTCGGTGACCAACGAGTTCACCCGCGACGCCAAGGTCGTCTCCGGCTACTGGAAGGCCCGCAAGGCCTTCGTCACGGCCGTCGGCGGCTCCCGCCCGGCGGGCACCACCCTGATCACGGAGGACTTCGCGGTCCCGCCGTCCCGGCTGGCCGACGCCTGCGAGGCGCTGCTCGGCCTCCAGGCGGAACACGGCTTCGACGCCGCCGTCGCCGGTCATGCCGCCCACGGCAACCTGCACTTCCTGCTCGCCTTCGACGCGGCACAGGCCTCCGACGTCGACCGGTACGCCGCGTTCATGGACGACTTCTGCCGGATGACCGTGGAGCGTTTCGACGGGTCGCTGAAGGCGGAGCACGCCACCGGACGCAACATCGCCCCCTTCCTGGAGCTCGAATGGGGGCCCCGGGCCACCGAGTTGATGTGGCGGCTCAAGCGGCTGATCGACCCCGAGGGCGTGCTGGCGCCCCGGGTCGTCCTCGACCGGGACCCGAGGGCCCATCTGCGCGGACTGAAGACGATCCCCGGGATCGAGCCGGTCGCCGACCCCTGCATCGAGTGCGGCTTCTGCGAACCCACCTGCCCCAGCCACGACCTGACGACGACTCCGCGCCAACGCATCGTGCTGCGCAGGGAGATGCTGCGACAGCCGGACGGCTCGCCGGTGGAGGAGCAACTCCTCGCCTCCTACGGCTACGACGCCGTCGACACCTGCGCGGGTGACTCCACCTGCGCGATCGCCTGTCCGGTCGGCATCGACACCGGCGCCCTGATGAAGGACTTCCGCCACCGCAGGCACTCGCCGCGCGAGGAGCGGATCGCCGCACTCACCGCCAGGCGGTTCAAGACCGTCGAGGCGTCGGCCCGCCTGGCGGTCGGCGCGGCCGAGAGGATCAGCGACCGGCTGCTGGAGGCCGCCACCAACCTCGCCCGCAAAGCCGTACGCCCCGATCTGGTGCCCGAGTGGCTGCCCCAGATCCCGGGCGCCGCCGCCCGCACCGCGCCGCCCACCTCCCGGGCGGGAGCGAGCGCCGTCTACTACCCGGCCTGCGTCAACCGGATCTTCGCCGGCCCCGACGGCGACGGCGCCCCCTCGCTCCAGCAGGCCATGGTCGACGTCTCGGCCCGCGCCGGCCGGCCGGTGTGGATCCCGGACGACGTGGCGGGCACCTGCTGCTCGACGATCTGGCACTCCAAGGGCTACGAGGAGGGCAACACCGTGATGGCCAACCGCGTCGTCGAGGCCGCCTGGGCCTGGACCGACGGCGGACGGCTCCCGCTCGTCGTCGACGCCTCCTCCTGCACGCTCGGCATCCAGCACGACGTCGTCCCCCACCTCACCCCGGCCAACCGGGAACTGCACGCACGCCTGAAGGTGGTCGACTCCGTCGTGTGGGCCGCCGAGGAGCTCCTGCCGCGGCTGACGATCCGCCGTACGACCGGTTCGGCCGTGCTGCACCCGACCTGCTCGATGCAGCACCTGGGCGACGTCGACCGGCTCCGCGCGGTCGCCGAGGCGGTCGCCGACGAGGTCGTCGTCCCGGACGACGCCGGGTGCTGCGCCTTCGCCGGGGACCGGGGCATGCTGCACAAGGAGCTGACGGCGTCGGCGACGGCGAAGGAGGCCGCGGAGGTGACCTCGCGCGCCTACGACGCCCACCTGTCCGCCAACCGCATGTGCGAGATCGGCATGGACCGCGCGACCGGCCGTACGTACCACTCGGTCCTCATCGAGCTGGACCGGGCGACCCGACCGGACCGGCCGGCCGGTACCTAGGACGTGCGGCGTGCCTGGTACACCGAGTCGTAGATCGGGAAGACGTGCCGCAGGCCGGTCAGGGCGAAGAGCTGCTTGGTGTTGGCGTCCGTGATGACGAGCTTCAGCTCGCCGTGCACCGACTGGACCCGTTTGAGGGCGCCGACCAGCACGCCCAGGCCCATGGAGTCGATGAACGCCACCGCGCGCAGGTCGACGACGAACCGCCGGTGACCGTCCGCGAGTCGCTCGATCATGTACTGCTTGATCGTGGGCACGGTGTACACGTCCACCTCTCCGCGGATCTCCACGATGGTCCAGTCCCCGACGGCGCTGTGGTTGATCTCGATGGGAGGTTCCATACGTACTCAACGGCATGCCGTGGGCAGAGGTGGTGCCGCACATTCGTTCTGCATATGCGTGCGGGCGTCAGGGCCTCGGGACCGACCGGTCCAGCTCGGCGAGCGCCGTCCTCAGCTCGGTGCGCCGCTTGATGCCGAGCTTGGTGAAGACCTTGCGCAGGTGGTACTCGGCGGTGTGCGCGCTGATGAACAACCGGGCACCGATGTCCCGGTTCGTCAGCCCCTCGCGCGCGAGCCGGGCCACATTGAGTTCCTGGTTGGTCAGCTGCGCCGCCGACCCCCGCACCGGCACGCGCAGGGTCTCCCCGCTCGCCCGCAGCTGCTCCGCCGCGCGCCGGGCGAAGCCGTCCAGGCCGCACTCCGTGAGCACCGTGTGCGCGGACCGCAGGTGCTCGCGCGCCTCGGCATGCAGGCCCCGCCGGCCCAGTGACTCGCCGTACAGCAGGTGGCAGCGGCCGACCATGACCGGGATCCGCTCGCAGGTGAAGCGTTCGATCGCGTCCTCGTAGAGCGCCCCGGCCGCGTCGCCCTCCCGCAGCTGCGCCTCCGCCATGGCCAGGACGGCGGACGCCCAGTTCGTCCCCACCGGCCGGGTGACGCCCGCCAGCTTCTCGAACGCGTGCTCCGCGAGCGAGGTGTCTCCGGTGTGCGTGGCCGCCTCCACGAGTTCGAGCAGGGTGCGCATCGCATGGTTCAGTTCGTGCGTGTACGGCAGTTCACGGCTGCCGGAGGCCACCGCCTCGGTGAACCGCCCCAGCCCGTTGTAGAGGATGGCCTCCGAGAAGTTGACCGCGCTCAGCCCGTACCCCTCGCCCCGGGCGTGCGCGTCGGTGCGGATCCGCGCCGCCCAGCGCTCCGCCTCCTCGGCGTGTCCACGGTAGGCGGCGAGGAAGAGCCGGCCGTACTGCGGCAGCGGATTGCCGGTGACGTCCTTGATGGCGTCGATCTCGTCGCAGGAGGCCTCGGCCGCGTCCAGGTCGCCGTCGACCGTCTGCGCCAGCATCAGCAGGCTCAGCGCGATCGGCAGCACCGTCACGATGCCGCCCGCGCGGGCCAGCTCCACCTGCCGGTCGGCGAGGGCGCGCAGCGCGTGGGCGTCCCACAGATCCTGGGCCGCGCGCGAGGCGAACCACATCCAGTGCGCGCCGAGCGAGTCGGGGGCCTGGTCGAGGAAGGCGCGCTGCGCCCGGCGCAGGGTGTCGAGCGCCGCCTCCTGCCCCTTGGCGGCGAGCAGCGCCTGGCCGCGCAGGATCAGGTCGCGCGCGCTCTTGGACTCCTCGGCGTCGGTCGCCTCCAGGATGGCGTTCGACACGGCGGCCACCTGCTCGGCGTCACCGAGCCGGCCGCCGTAGATCGCGGCCGCCAGCGCCTCGATGTAGGTGTCACGGGCGAGGGCCCGGTCCAGACCCTCCAGCCCCTGCGCCGCCGCGAGGAGGAGCGGCGCCCCGCTGCTGTCGCGGCGCAGCGCGTATCCGGCGCGGGCGCGCAGCCGGGCCACCAGCGCCTCCTGCAACGCGGTCAGGGGGAGGCCCCGGGCGGTGTCGAGCAGGCGCAGGGCCGCCGCGGGTGCCCCCGCGTCGTGCTTCGCCCCGGCCGCCGCGATCAGCCGCCGGCCGCGGTCGACGGGCGCGGGCGTCAGTTCCGCGGCCCGCTCCAGGAACGCGCCCGCGGCGGCCGCCCCGCCCCGGGTGCGGGCCCGCACCGCGGAGCGCTCGAGGTCCGCGGCGACCTCCTCGTCCGGGCGCAGCGTCGCGCCGGCCAGATGCCACGCCCGGCGGTCGGGGTCCTGGTCGGCGCCGGTGACGTCCGCCAGAGCGGCGTGGACCCGCCGCCGCTCCTCCGGGGACGCGGCCCGGTACACCGCGGAGCGCACGAGGGGGTGGCGGAAGCCGACGCGGGTACCGACGACGAGCGCGTCGGCGTCCTTGGCGGCGTCGAAGGCGTCAGGTCCCAGTCCCAGTGCCGCGCTCGCCCGCCACAGCAGCCCGGGATCGCCGGTCGGATCCGCGGCGGCCAGCAGCAGGAGCAGGCGTGCGGCTGGGGGCAGCGGCTCGAGCTGCACGAGCAGGCTCTGCTCGATGCGGTGCTCCAGCGGCATCGAACCGGTCAGCGCGAACCCGCCGGCGATCTCGGCCGGGCTCAGCGCCCGGGGGAGTTCCCGCAGCGCCAGGGGGTTGCCCCGCGCCTCGGCGATCAGCTGGTCGCGCACCCGCCGGTCGAGACCGCCGGGAGCCGACAGGCGCAGGAGATCGGACGCGTCACCGTGCGCCAGCCCTTCGACGACCAGCTGGGGCAGTCCCGCGAACACCTCGTCGACCCGTCGCATGGAGAGCACGAGGACGACACCCTCCGCGTCCAGACGCCGGGCGGCGAACGCGACCGCGCGCGCCGACGCCTCGTCCAGCCATTGCGCGTCGTCGACCACACAGAGCAGCGCCTGGTCGCCCGCCGTCTCCGTGAGCAGCCCGAGCAGCGCGAGCCCCACCAGGAACGGGCTGGGCGCGGAGGCCGGGCGCAGACCGAACGCGGCCTCGATCGCCTCGCGCTGCGGGGCGGGCAGCACACCCGCCGAGCCCATCATGTGCCCGCACAGCTGGTGCAGACCGGCGTAGGCCAGCTCCATCTCGGACTGCTGCGCGACGATGCGTTCGACGCGGGCATGGTCCGCGGCGCGGGCCGCCATCACGTCCAGGAGCGCGGTCTTGCCGACGCCCGCCTCCCCGGAGACCACCAGCGCGCCGCTGCGGCCCGCGCGGGCCCGGCTCACCAGCGCGTCCAGCTCCGCCGACTCGCGTCGCCGGCCGCGCAACGGAGTGGGGTGGGCCACGGTGTCCGCCTTCGCCGTCGAGTGCCGACATATGAGGTCTCAGACATCAAATCCTATCGAAGGCTCGCGGGGCGCATCGGCGTCCGCGCGCTCCCCGGCCACGCACCCGTGACCGGACACTACGCGCACGGCTACGGCTTCCCCGGGGCGCGATCGGACACCCCCGGGCGCGACGTTGGAGTCAGCCGCCCTTCCGGGGCGGCCGAACCACCGAGAGGAGCCGGCCGTGAACCACCGACTGACCCAAACCGGGCGTGACCCGGAGGCGCTCCGTTCCCCGGCCGGCCCGGGGAGCGACGCGCTGGGTGAGGCCGTGTCGGTGTTCACCCGGGCCAGGCCCCAACTCCTGAAGGTCGCCGGCCGTATCCTCGGCGACGCGGAGGAGGCCGAGGACGTCCTGCAGGAGACCTGGGTCCGCTGGCAGGGAACCGACCGAACGGTCGTCCTCAACCCGTCCGCGCTGCTGCGGACCACGACCGTGCGGCTGGCCGTCAACGTTCTCCAGTCCGCCCGCAGGCGCCGGGAATCCAGCGCCGGCCCCTGGCTGCCCGAACCGGCGGACGACCGGACGACCCCGGAGGCGATGGCCGAACGCCAGGACACCGTCGAGCGGGCCGTCTACCTGCTGCTGGAGACGCTGACTCCGAGACAGCGCACGGCCTACGTCCTGCGGGAAGGGTTCGGCTACCCCTACGCCCGGATCGCCGAGCTGCTCGGCATCAGCGTCGTCAACGCCAGGCAGCAGGTCAGCCGCGCCCAGGACCGCCTCGACGCGGACCGCCGCAAGCGGCCGGTGGACTCCGTCGAGCACCGCCGGCTCGTCCAGGCGTTCCTCGGGGCGGCCCGGTTCGGTGACCTCGCACGACTGGAAGACGTCCTCACGGACGGAGGGCAGCCGTCGTCCTCCGTGGCACCCGGTGCGCACCCGACGGCCCCGTGCACACCCTGACAAGCCCGGATTCAGCCGGATGACGGCTTGATATGCTCGCCGTGTGCGGTGCTCATGGTGAGTGAGGCTCGGCTCAGGCGGTTGCGCGGCCGGCGCGGCGAGTTGGAGACGCTCGATCGGCTCGCGGCCGATGTGGAGTCCGGACAGAGCGCGGCACTGGTGCTGCGGGGCGAGGCAGGCATCGGGAAGACCGCACTTCTGGACCACCTCGCGGACCGGGCCGCCGGCCACCGCGTGGCCCGGGCGACGGGCGCCGAGTCCGAGATGGAGCTGCCCTTCGCGGGCCTGCACCAACTGTGCGCCGCCTTCCTGGGCCGGATCGACCGCCTTCCGAAGCCGCAGGGCGAGGCCGTCGCCACGGCGTTCGGACTGAGTGCCGGACCCCCGCCGGACCGCTTCCTGGTCGGCCTCGCGGTGCTCAGCCTGCTGGCCGACGCGGCCGCCGAGCAGCCGCTGTTCTGTCTTGTGGACGACGCCCAGTGGCTCGACCGGGCCTCCGCGCAGACTCTGGCCTTCGTCGCGCGGCGGATGTACGCCGAACCGCTCGCGCTGGTCTTCGCCTCGCGGGAACCGAGGGGCCGGGGTGACCTGGCGGGCCTGCCCGAACTCGCCGTCGAAGGCCTGGGCGACGCCGACGCCCGCGCGCTCCTGGACTCGGCGGTGCGCGGTTCCATGGACGAGCGGGTCCGCGACCGCATCCTCGGCGAGGCGCGCGGCAACCCCCTCGCCCTGCTGGAACTGCCCCACGGCCTGGTCGCGACCGGGCCGGTCGACGGGTTCGGGCTGCCCGACCCCGGACCGGTGCCCGGGCGCATCGAACGCAGCTTCCTCGGGCGGGTCACGTCCCTTCCGCCCGCGACACGGCGGCTGCTGCTGACCGCCGCCGCCGAACCGATCGGTGACGTGACGCTGCTCTGGCGCGCGGTGGACCGGCTCGGCATCGATCCCGGCGCGGCCGGCCCCGCCGTAGCCGCCGAACTGATCGACATCGGCGCCCTGGTCCGGTTCCGGCACCCCCTCCTGCGCTCGGCCGTCTACCGGTCCGCCGGGCTCGCGGAGCGGCGCGAGGCCCACCGGGTGCTGGCGGAGGTGACCGACCCCGTCCGCGACCCCGACCGCCGAGCCTGGCACCTGGCGCGCGCGACGATGCGGCCGGACGAGGCGATCGCCGCCGAACTGGAGTCGTCGGCGGGGCGGGCGCGGGCGCGCGGCGGCGCGGCGGCCGAGGCGGCCTTCCTCGCGCGCGCGGCCGTGCTCACCCCCGAGCCGCGGCGCAAGGCCGTACGCGCCGTCACCGCCGCCGAGGCGAAACTGCGGGCCGGAGCCCCGGCGGACGCCCGCGACCTGCTGGCCGTCGCCGAACGGGAAACGCTGGACGAGCTCACCGACGCGCGCGTGGACCTCCTCCACGCCCGGACCGCCTTCGCGTCGAGCGGGGGCGGGGGAGCCGCCCCCCTGCTGCTGGCCGCCGCGGAGCGCCTCGTGCCGCTCGACGCCGGGCTCGCCCGCGCGACCTTCCTGGACGCCCTCTCCGCGGCGATGTTCGCCGGCCGCCTCGCCGGTGACTGCGACGCGCGGAAGGTCGCCCGCACCGCGCGCGAGGCCCTGCCCGCGGCGCGGCCCCGGGACGCCGCCGGACTGCTGCTGGACGCCCTGATGCTCCGGTTCGCGGCCGGATACGGCGACGCCGTCCCGGCCGCGCACGAAGCGGTGCGGGCGCTGCGCGCGAGCGACGACGCGGAGGAGGTGCTGCGCCGGTCGTGGCTCACGTCGGCGCTCGCCGCCGAGACCTGGGACGACGAGGGCTGGGAGGCACTGGCCGCACGCCACGTGCGGACCGCCCGCGCCGTCGGAGCGCTGAGTGAACTGCCCCTCGCACTCAACTCGCAGGTCGTCGTGCACACCTGCTTCGGGGACCTGGACGCGGCGGCCTCGCTCGTCGCGGAGATCCCGGCGGTGCAGGACGCGGCGGGAGGCAGCCTCACGCCCTACGGCGCGCTGGTGCTCGCCGCCCTGCGGGACGGCGGGGACGCGGCGGACGCGCTGATCAGGGAGGGCCTGGAGGGGGCCGTCACGCGCGGTGAGGGGATCGGTGTCGCCATCGCACAGCGGGCCAGGGCCCTGCTCTGCAACGGCCGGAGCGAATACGAACGGGCGTTCGAGGCGGCGCGTCGGGCGAGCGAGTACCCGGACGACCTGGTCGCGGGCAACTGGGGCCTGACCGAGCTGGTCGAGGCCGCGGCCCGCACCGGCGACCGCGAGGCGGCCGGCGCCGCGCTGGACCGGCTTGCCGCGACGACCCGCGCCGCCGGCACCGACTGGGCCCTGGGTGTCCAGGCCCGCTCCCGTGCCCTGCTCGCCGAGGGAGACGCCGCCGAGGAGCTGTACCGCGAGGCGATCGAGCGGCTCGGCCGCACCCGCGTACGGGTGGAGCTGGCTCGGGCGCACCTGCTGTACGGCGAGTGGCTGCGCCGGGAGAACCGCCGCGCCTACGCCCGCGAGCAGCTGAAGCGGGCCCACGGCATGTTCACCCGGATCGGCGCCGCCGTCTTCACCGAACGCACCCTGCGCGAGCTGAAGGCCACCGGCGAAACGGTGGCCAGGCGGCGCACCGCTGCCACGCCCGAGGCGCTCACCGCTCAGGAGGCGCAGATCGCCCGGCTGGCCCGGGACGGGTACACCAACGCCGAGATCGGGGCCCAGCTGTTCCTCAGCCCGCACACCGTGGAATGGCACCTGCGCAAGGTGTTCGCCAAGCTCGGCATCACCTCCCGCCGCCAGCTGCGCACCACCCTCACCGACAGACCCGCGACCACCGCTCCCGCTTAGGGGGTGTCGTTTGGATCTTGCCGGGGTCGCGGGGTCTGGCACGCACTCCCCCACTGCCCCAAAGGCGTGGGAGGTACCCCCAGCGGCGTTGTCGTCGGTTGCCAGGGCTCCGCCCTGTCGCCCTCCTCCGCCTTGCAGCTGCACGCTCCCCCACGCTCGGCTTCGCTCGCGCGGGAGGGGCCCCCATCGCCCCCGCTCGGGTCGGCCACAAGGCACCGTCTCCCGGAGCCGGCCTGATCCGGACGACACCCCCAGGGCCTGTCCGCAGGAGCGGCCGGCGTCGCCCGCGGCGTACCGGCTCCGTCGGCTCCCGCCGTGCGGGTTCAGCCATTCGGGCCCATCCTTGAAGCCGGGCCACGAAGCCCACAGACCGACCCACCGGGAGGTCCTGTGATTCTGCTCGCGCTGCTTCTCCCAGTCGTGATGATGGCCTTCCTCTTCGCCGCGGACGCGCTCGAGGATCTGATCTTTCCGCCCCCGGCGGCCCCGGACGAGGACGCCCCGGCCGCGGACATCGCCCGGACGACGTCCCCCTGACCGGAGTCGGGCCGGCCGAACGGGAGGCGGACCGGGGGAGGCCGCGGTCCGCCTCGGGTTCCGGGCGCGGCCCGGGACGGCGGGGCTCAGCCGTCGCTCGTGGTCACCTTCACCTCGTCGACCACCAGTTGCTGCGGGAAGGTGGTCGAGCCGTCGGGGTCGCCGGGCCAGTAGCCGCCGACCGCGAGGTTCAGGATGAGGAAGAACGGCTTGTCGAAGACCCAGTCCTTGCCGCCCAGGTCGGCCGGCGTACGGGTCTGGTAGACGTTGCCGTCGACCGACCAGGTGATCCTGTCCGGCGCCCAGTCCACCGCGAAGGTGTGGAAGGCGTCGGCGAACGCCTCGCCGTTCGGCAGCGTGTAGGCCGCGCCGATGCCGCCCGAGCCGGAGTAGCCGGGGCCGTGGATGGTGCCGTGGACCGTGGACGGCTCGAAGCCGACGTTCTCCATGACGTCGATCTCGCCCGAGTTGGGCCAGCCGACCTCGCCGATGTCCTGGCCGAGCATCCAGAACGCGGGCCAGATGCCCTGCCCGCGCGGGATCTTCATCCGGGCCTCGACGTGGCCGTAGGTCGCGGTGAACCTGCCGGAGGTGTTCAGCCGCGCCGAGGTGTACTCGCAGGTGCCGTACCAGCACTGGTAGTTGCCCGGGTTCTCGCGCCGGGCCTCGATGACCAGATTGCCCTGGCCGTCGAGCTTCGCGTTGTCGGTGCCGGGCGTGTAGTACTGCCGCTCGTGGTTGTTGACGTTGTCGCCGGTTTCGAGCTGCCACTTGGAGGTGTCGACGCCGGATCCGGCGGGTCCGTCGAAGGTGTCGGAGAACGTCACCGCCGCGGCGGTCTCCGGACCGCGCTCCGCCTGGGCGGGTGTCACCGCGGCGGCCGCGACCAGGGTGGCGGACAGGGTGGCGAGCAGGCAACTGCGGAGCAGTCGTGGGGAGGCCATGTCTCTCCCTTTCGTGGGCCCGCTCCCACGGGGCGGGAGCGGGCGCGGGGTGGGGGGATGGTGGTGCGTCGGTTCGGGCGCGGGTGGGGCCGGCCCGGTCAGTCGAAGGACTCCAGCGTGATCGCCGCGTCCTTGGGGTCGCCGTCGTGCACCAGCGACTCGTGGTTGCCGACGTCGTCGAAGGCGAAGGCGTACGCCTGGCCGTCGCGCATCTGGGCGTGGACGAGGCGGGCGTAGTGGTTGGTGACGTCGTCCTGGTAGAAGCCGGAGGCGTCGGCGTCGGGCTGCTGGGAGTTGGTGAGCAGCGTGGAGCGGTTGTACGCGGCGCACAGTGTCCGCGAAATGGGGCCGCGCACCTGGTCGTTGGGGGCGTCGAGCTTGTTGTAGCAGCCGAAGACCGAGTCGGAGTCCGGCTTCTCGAAGGAGGTCACCACCGCGCCGCTGCCGTCGGTGAAGTCCATCTTGCCGCCGTTCACCTTGCCGAAGTACTTCGTGTCCGGCTGCTCCTTGAACGGCGTCACCGTCAGCGTCTCGGAGGCGTACTTGCTCCAGACCCGGTCGATGTAGTCGTCCATCACGCCGGCGGGCAGGTCGCCGGAGCCGATGCCGTGCCCGGGGGCCAGGACGCGCAGCGGCGAGCCGTCGCTCCGCGTCTGGACCAGCCCCTGCCAGCCGCCGCCCTGCTGGGTGAGACCGTCGGCGACCGCCTTGTACCCGCCGGGCTTCAGCGAACCGGTCTGCTTCGTGGAGCCGTCGCCCGCCGTCAGGCCGACGGAGTAGGGGGCCGAGAACATGTCCACCTGGGTGGAGTTGATCCACAGCCCGGAGTCGTTGAGCGTGTACTCGGTCCAGTTGAACAGCGTGTCGTGGTTGGGGTCGGCGGCGTTCTGGACGGCGGGCTGCACGAGGCCGCCGTCGGCGAGCCGGAAGTCGAGCTTCTGGCCGTACGAGAAGTAGACCCGGCCCGAGAACTTCGGAAGCTGAACGGTCTTTGACCCGCCGTTTGCGGGCCCCTCGAACGAGGCGTCGGGCGCCGGGACGGGCGGCGCGCCACCGGCCGGCCAGGCGTGGAAGGCGCCGCTCTCGTCGGCGTATCCCTGTTGCCCCGAGGCGAGTTCGGTGCCGATCACGTAGACGTAGACCTGTTCGGCACTGCCGGAGTCGTTCTTCAGGGTGAGCGGGATGGTGTCCGGCACCGCCGACGCCGGTTCGGCCGGCCCGACGACGACGGCCACGGCGCCGATCGACGCCGCGACGGCCAGGGACGCCGTCAGCTTGCGTGGGGAAAGCACACGGTCCTCCTTGGTGTGGGGGACTTGCAGCGTTGTAGTCCTTCCCTGTGCATGTCAACTAGTTGAACGAGATCAATCGGAAGAAGGCGCTCCAGGTTCGGAAGGTGAAGCGGGGTGCGCTCATTGACATGTCCGCTATTAATTACTCAGGGCGCGAGGGACCAGCGCGGCGCCACTCCGGCGAGCCCGCAGACCAGGAAGTACAGCGGAAGGGGCGCGGTGTAGGGCGAGTCGCCGTCGGGGCCGTGGACCAGGCGCGGCCCGGCCGGGCGGCCGCCGGGCCGCGGCCGGGTCCAGGACGGGTCGCCGACGACGTAGTGGGTGCCGGACGGCCACGCGATCCCGATGTCGGATCCGGAGGGCACGATCCACCACCAGCGCCCCTCGTCGGCGAACACGCAGCCCGCACGCGGAAGACGTGCCAGGATGCGTTCGCCGTGTGACGCGGAGGTGCCCACGGCGTCGTGCCCCAGGTCGGCGCGGAGTCCGGCGGGAAGGCTGAGCGGGGCCGGGCCCGGACGCCGTCGGCGGGGCGGGCGGGCCGCGGCGCCGGACGAGCACGGGCGGTCACGGACGGTGGCTGCGGACGGACGTGGATCACGGGTGTGCTGCAGGTCCATGGGGGGTGGTCCTTTGGCCGCGACGGACGGCAGGAGAACGTTGTCAGGCGAGATCGCCCCATGGGTGGGGGACGGGTCTCCAGCAGGACGGTCCTGGTGTGAGGGGTCGGGAAGCGCAGGGGGCGGTGAAGCCACTGTGTCATCCGTCAACAACCCTGCGCAACCAGCAAGTTGAAATTTGCAGCGGACCGGAGGCATGCTCCTGCGGCGGGGCGGAGCCCGTGACAGACTGGCGTGTCCGGGCCCGGGCGCGGGACGGCGAAGGGGAGACGGTGTGACCGCGGAGACCGACTGGGGCGGAGCACCCTCCGTGCTGCGGATGATCCTCGGCAGACAGCTGGAGGAGCTGCGCACCCGCGCCGGTCTCACCTTCGAGCAGGCCGGCGAGGCGATCGGCGTGAGCCACTCCACGATCCGCCGGCTCGAGGCGGCGAAGGTGGCCCGGCTGCGCCTCCCGGACGTCGAGAAGCTGCTCCAGATCTACGGTGTCCGCGACCAGCAGGAGATCGACACCTTCCTGAAGTCGGCGCGGGAGGCGAACAAGCGCGGCTGGTGGCACACCTACCGCGACGTCATGCCGGACTGGTTCGCGGCGTACCTGAGCCTGGAACAGGCGGCCCTGCACATCCGCGCCTACGAGGCCGGTTTCGTGCACGGCCTGCTGCAGACCCCGGCCTACGCGCGGGCCCTGCTGAGCGCCGGCAACCCGCACGCCTCCTCGGTCGACACCGAGCGGCGGGTGGCCCTGCGCATGCGGCGCCAGGAGATCCTCACCCGCACCAGTCCGCCCCGCCTGTGGGTCGTGATGGACGAAACGGCCCTGCGCTGGCCGGTCGGAGGCGCCGAGGTGATGCGGCAGCAGGTGGACCATCTGATCGAGGTGGGCAGGCTGCCCCACGTGACACTCCAGATCATGCCGTTCGCCGCGGGCCCGCACCCCGCCATGCGGGCCGGCGCGTTCGACCTCTTCCGGTTCCGGGCCCCCGAACTTCCCGACATCGTCTACCTCGGCGGCCTCGTGGGCGCCGTCTACCTGGACAAGGGCGACGACGTGGTGGTCTACCGCGAGGCCCTGGACCGCCTGGGCGCCCAGGCGGTGCCGGCCCGAGGCACCGAGGAACTCCTCGGCGCGCTGCGCAAGGAGCTGTGAGGACTTCCCCTCGTACCGCACAACCCCACGGAGAAAGGCGAACGATGTCCGACAGCGGATGGCCGGCCGACCGGATCGACACCGAGCACGCGCACTCGGCCCGGATCTACGACTACATCCTGGGAGGGAAGGACTACTACCCCGCCGACCGCGAGGCGGGCGACGCGATGGCCGGGGAATGGCCCGCCCTGCCCGTCCACATGCGCGCCAACCGGGACTGGATGAACCGCGCGGTGCGATGGCTGGCCGAGGAGGCGGGGATCCGCCAGTTCCTCGACATCGGCACCGGCATCCCCACCTCGCCCAACCTGCACGAGATAGCGCAGTCGGTGGCCCCCGAGTCACGCGTGGTCTACGTGGACAACGACCCCATCGTCCTCACCCTGTCCCAGGGGCTGCTGTCCAGTACGCCCGAGGGCCGGACGACGTACATCGAGGCGGACTTCCAGCGTCCCGAAGCCGTCCTCGAATCCGACGAGTTCCGCAGGACACTGGACCTGGGCAGGCCCGTCGCGCTCACGGTGATCGCGATCGTCCACTTCGTCCTGGACGAGGACGACGCGGTCGGCATCGTCCGCCGCCTCCTGGAGCCCCTGCCCGCGGGAAGCTACCTGGCCATGACCATCGGCACCGCCGAGTTCGCCCCCGAGGAGGTGGGCCGGGTCGCGCGCGAGTACGCGGCGCGCGACATGCCGATGCGGCTGCGGACCATCGACGAGGCGCACGAGTTCTTCGACGGGCTGGACCTGGTCGCACCGGGCATCGTCCAGGTCCACAAGTGGCATCCGGACGGCAGCGGCGAGCAGGGCATCCGGGACGAGGACATCGCGATGTACGGGGCGGTGGCCCGCAAGCCGTGACGGCCCCGAAGCCGTGACTGCCGGGCGAGCCGGGCGGTCCGCTCAGATGACGCGGAACAGGTCGGCGGCGGCGTGGACGTCGGTGAAGTCCTCGACGGAACGGAGGTTGTCGCACAGGGCCTCGAGGACCGAGCCGGCCGCCGCGACGCGCGGCGAGCCGACGCCCACGCCGAAGACCCGGAAGCCCAGCCGGCGCTTGGCCTCGTTCCAGCCCCGCATCCACGCCTCGGTGACACCGCAGTCGTCGTCGGTGAGCATCACGATGTCGCCGCGCGTGCGGGCGGCGTCGTCGAACTCCGCCTCGAGCAGTTCGCCCGCCGCCGACAGGGGCCGCTCGTAACTGGTGCCGCCGCCGAGGAAGGTCTCCGCGAAGTCGAGGGTACGGGCGAGATCGGCGGGTTGGTCGGCCGGGAACCGGAAGACCTGGAGCCGGTCGGCTGCGGAGAACACGATGCCGACGAAGTCCCGCCCCGCGTGACGGGCCTGGTCCAGCAGGGCCAGCGCGCACGCCTTCGCCCAGGCCTCCCGGGTGATGCCGCCGGGCCCCGCCTCGTACATGGAGTGCGAGGTGTCCACGCAGGCGATGACGGCGCCCCGGCCGGTGGCCTGTTCCCCCTGGCTGTCGTAGAGCATCAGCTCTCCGGCGGCGTAGCGTGCGGCGAACACCGCCCGCAGTTCGGGCAGTCCGAGATTGGCCAGCTCGGACGGGATGACCCGGGAGAGGTCGTCGCCGAGCGTGACCCCGATCAGCTCCCCGGTGGCGTTCTCCACCTTGCGGGCGCGTTCGCCCTCGGCCATCTGCCGGAAACGGCCGATCAGTTCGGCCCACCGGGCGAGACGTCCGGTGCGCAGCCGCTCGGCCAGCCGGGCGCGTTCCTCGAACGGCATCCGCTCCAGCTCGCCGGAACCGACACCCCAGGCCCGCATGAGTGCGGTCTCCTCCCGCGCGGCCGCCGCCGACTTCGCCACCGCGCCGCGGGCGGCGGCACGGACGCCGGGAACCGCCACGGCGAGCGACCGGGCCGCGTCGGAATGGGCCCGTCTCCCGGCGGCGTCCGCCTCCTGGACCGCCCGTCGTACGGCGTCGGCCGCCGGTCCCGGCACGGTGCCGTCCTCGTCGGCCTCGTCGGCGGCCTGCCGGAGCGCCTCGGCGACGGCGTCCGCGGCGTCCTCGGCCTCCCGCCCGGCCCGCTCCGCCCGCTCGTCCCGGTCCCGGGCGGGCCGGGAGTCCGCCAGCATCCGGCGCAGCGCGCTGCCCTGGACGAGCACGGCCATGGCCGCGGCGTACGGGTCGCCGGCCGTCTCCCGGTGCAGCTCGGCGAAGTCCGGTGACTCCAGCAGCGCCGCGAGGAGACGGTGGTTGACCAGCCGGGAGGGCTCCAGCTCGGCAGGCTCGCGCAGCCGCGGGGCGGTCTTGTAAGCCGCCAGGAAGACGTCGGTGAGGAGGTCGGCCGTGTGCGCGTGGTGCTCGCCCAGCTCGTCGGCCAGCTCGCGCAGCGCGGGCGACTGCTCGTAGGTGTCGCGCCAGGCCATGCGGTCGAAACGGTCCGCGGCCACGGCCCCGGTGTGCCGTGCGGGGGCGCCCCCCGACCGGGCCAGCCACGTCCCGGCGCGGTCCGCCAGCACGTCGAGCCGGCTCGCCGTCCCGGCCCCGTGCGTGTCCGTGTTCTCGTCCACGGTGCCGTCCGCCGCGGTGCTCAGAGCTGGGCCTGGACCGTGCTCGCGTCCACGCCGAGGGCCTCGGTGAGCACCCGGGCGCGGACGGCGCGCTGGCGGCCGGTGACCCGGTCGATGGCGGTGGTGGAGCGGCCCGCGCCCACCGCCTCCGCGCGCAGTCTCTCCAGCCGCTTGCCCGCCATGGCCAGCTGGTTGTGTGCCTTCTTGATGACCCACTCGCTCAGGGCCTCGCGGGACTGCCCGGCCATCGCGTCGAGCTGGGCCTCCAGCTCCTCGATGGTGTCGGCGAGGTCGAGCGCCTCCTTGGCGTCCGGATTGACCAGGTGCAGTACTTCACGCTCGACCGTCGGGCGTTCGGCGGGAGAGTTCCACAGCACGTGGGTCAGCACCGACAGATCGCTCTCCGTGACCGAGGGACGCCCGTCGAGGTACGCGGACGCCTGGAGCAGGCCCACCGCCTGTCGCCAGCGGCGGTCGGAGGCGATCAGCTCCTTGCGGCGCAGGGCGGCCCGCAGCGTGCACACGGCGTCCACGATCCCGTCGGGCACCTCCACGGCGGGGACGGCCTCGGCCACGGCGTGCCGCAACGCGGCCAGGTCCACGGTGGTCCGCTTCGGCGTGGCCGGGCGGCTGACGGCGGAGCGCACCAGAGCGGCGAAGTTCGACGGATCCTCCAGGTACGTGACCTCGATCCGCACCAGAAGCCGGTCGTAGATCGCGGCCGAGTCCTCGCCGTCGGGCAGCTCGTTGCTCGCCGTGATGGCGCCGATGAGCGGGCAGCGGACGGGCTCACCGCCGCTCTCGGGGTGGTAGATCCGCTCGTTGAGGTAGCCCAGCGTCTCGTTCAGCGCCGCCGTGGAGCACTTGAAGATCTCGTCGATGAACGCGACGTGTGCGGTGGTGGCGCGCCCTTCGTAGACCTGGCGGTACTCCCCGCGCGCCAGCGCGGCGACGTCGACGGGCCCGAACATCCTCGTCGGCGCCGTGAACTTGGACAGCAGGATCTCCCAGTAGGACGCCCCCACGATCCGGCCCGTCAGTTCCCTGGCCAGCTCGGACTTCGCGGTTCCCGGCGGGCCGAGTATCAGCGAGTGCCGACCGGCCAGCAGCGTCACCAGCAGCGTCCGTACGACGTCGGCCCGTTCGTAGAAGCGGTCCGACAACTCGTCGCCGATCGCCCGGAGCCGCTCGGCCGTGTCCTGGGCGGCCGGTGCCTCCTGCGGGTCCTTCTGGCCCATGGCCGACTCCTCCTGTGGCGGTCCGGGTGGGCTGGCGGATCAGAGCCTATCCCGCACAAACGTCCACTTCCCCGCCGTGCCCCCGGTCGGTACCTCGGCCCGCGCCGCGGTGGTGCCATCGACCAGACTGTGCGCCATGAACCACTTCCTCTCGCCGTCGGCCCGCTCCGTGTCGGCCGTGACCGCTTCCGTCCTGGCGGCCTGCTGCCTCACCGCGTGCTCCGGGGACGGCGGCGAGGCGCCGGCGGCCATCCGCGTCAACCAGGTCGGTTACGTGGCCGGCGAGAAGAAGTTCGCCTATGTCATGGGCGACCGGGACACCTTGGCGGACGCCGGGTTCGAGGTCCTGGACGAGCGCGGCGACACGGCCGGGCAGGGCACCCTCGGGCCCTCCCTCGGCGGCTGGAACGACACGTACACCGCCGTGCGCACCATCGACCTCTCCTCGCTGCGCCGCACCGGCACCTACCGGCTGCGTCTGGTCGGCGCGGGCGGTGACCCCGAGGTCCGCTTCCGGGTGGCGCCGGCGGGACGGTTGCTGGACCCGCTGCGCGCGGACGGCGTGCGCTTCTTCGGCACCCAGCGGGACGGCGAGGACGTACTGGCGGACGCGACCGGGCGGGAGCCCTCGCACCTGACCGACGAGCGGGCGCGTGTCTACGAGCCGGCGGGCACCGGTCCGCCGGCCGAGGTCGGCGGTCCCGTGGACGTCTCGGGCGGGTGGTTCGACGCGGGCGACTTCCTGAAGTTCACGCACACGACGTCCTACGTGGTGGCACAGATGCTGAGCACCGTCCGCGACACACCGCCGGTGCCCGGACTGCGGGAGGAGGCACGGCACGGTCTGGCCTGGCTGGACCGGATGTGGGACGGGAAGACGGGCACGCTCTACGCACAGGTGGGGCTCGGGTCGGGCGGCCAGGAGGTCCGCGGCGACCACGACGTGTGGCGGCTGCCCGAGCAGGACGACCGGCTCACCGCGCGACCCGGGGACCCGGACTACCTCCTCAAGTACCGGCCCGTCTTCCGCGCCAACGAGCCCGGCGAGCCCCTCAGCCCCAACCTCGCGGGCCGGGTGGCCGCGGCCTTCGCCCTCGCCGCGCAGACCGGGGCCGAGGACCATCCGGCCCAGGCCCGCGAGTGGCTGGACAAGGCGGCCGCCGTCTACGCACAGGCGGACACCCGGCCGGACGCCGGGAAACTGGTCACCACCGTGCCCGCCGACTACTACCAGGAGCACTCCTGGCGCGACGACATGGAGTACGCCGCCGTCGAACTCTCCCGCGGCGCCGACGCCCTGGGCGACGCGCGAGCCCAGCGGTGGCGCGGCGAGGCGGTCGGCTGGGCCCGCGCGGCCCTGCGCGAGGAGCGCGGCGGCACCCTCGGCCCCGGCGACGTCAGCGCCCTCGCCCACACCGGCGTGCTCACCTCGGCGGACCCCGACGCCGACCTCGCGGGCGCCCTGGAGGCGGACCTGAGGCGGCAGGTGGAGACGGGGAGAAAGCGCGCGGCCGAGGACCCCTTCCGGTCGGGCGTCATACCCACCGACTTCGACGCGGTACCGAACACCTTCGGGCTGCTCGCGACCGCCGAGCTGTACGCGCGCGTGACCGGCGACCACCGGTACGACGACTTCGCCGCGCAGCAGCGGGCCTGGGTCTTCGGAGCCAACGCCTGGGGCACCAGCTTCGTCGTGGGCGCCGGCGACCTCTACCCGCACTGCCTCCAGCACCAGGTCGCCAACCTGGCCATGAGCCGCACCGGCCGCGGTGACATCCTGCGCGGCGCCGTCGTCAACGGGCCCAACGACGCGGACCTGCTGAAGGAGCCGGACGCCTTCGACGGGAGCCGGCCCTGCTCCTTCGCCCCGGAGGGCGGGCCGTGGTCGCGCTACGACGGTCACGGCGCGGGCTATGTCGACGACGTGCGGGCCTGGCAGACGGTGGAACCGGCCGACGACTTCACCTCGACGGCCCTGTACGCACTCTCCCTCACCGTCGCGCGGTCCTGACGCGAAGGGGGGACACCGCCCGTTGTCCGTGTCCGAGGCCGGGTCAGGACGTGGTCGGCCAGGTCCGCAGCAGGACGTCCAGCGCGTCGAGGATCTCCGTCCAGCTCTCCTGCGAGCCGGGGGCGCTGTGGCTGAAGCCTCCCGAGGCCTCCAGACCGACGAAGCCGCTGAAGACGCTGCCCAACAGCCGCACGGCATGGGTCTGGTGCGGTTCCGCCAGGCGGTATCCGCGCAGGATCGCCCGTGACATCTGGGAGTGCCGGACCCCGGCACTGGAGGCCGCCGCCTCCGCGTCGAGGGGGAACTGCGTGGCGGCGAAGCGGCCCGGGTGCTCATGGGCGTAGTCGCGGTAGACGTTCGCGAACGCGGTCAGCGCGTCCTTGCCGGCCCGTCCGGCCACCGCCTCGGAGGCCAGGTCGGCCAGCTCCTCCAGGGCGAACAGCGCGATCCCGGTCTTGAGGTCGTGGGCGTTCCGCACGTGCGAGTACAGGCTCGCCGTGCGGACACCGAACCGCCGGGCCAGCTCCGTCGGCGTGGTGCGCTCGAAGCCGATCTCGTCGGCCGTCTCGGCCCCGGCCCTGATCAGGCCCTCGGTCGTCAGCCCTACCCGAGCCACACCCGTCCTCCGCATCGCTCACCCGGCAACCGGGGAAGATTATGAGCTTGCCTGACATGACTAGGCAAACTGGGCGTCCCGGTATTCGCGGGCCGCCGTCATCAGGGCGTTGAGCGCGTCCCTGGTGCGGATGAGGTCGGCGATGTGCTCGCTCAGCCGGTCCCGCTCCTGCGCCATGCGCTCCAGCGCCGCGTCGGAATGGGCCTCGCTGGGCGCGTCCACGCAGGGCAGCAGTTCGGCGATGGTCCGGCTGGACAGGCCCGCGGCGTACAGCCGCTGGAGGAACCTGACCCGCTCGACCTCGTGCTCCGTGTACTGGCGCTGGCCGCCGGCGCTGCGCGTGCTCGCCAGCAGCCCCTGGTCCTCGTAGTAGCGCACCGACCGGACGCTGACCCCGGCCCGAGACGCCACTTCCCCGATGCGCATGCCCTGCTCCCTGCTGTGATCCGCGGCACACATACTTGCCTCTGACGTCAGTGTCAGGTTCTAGCGTAGCCGTCGTGCCCGAGATCCGGGCCCGCGGACGACCAAGGAGTCCTGACATGACGTCCCTCTTCGACAGTTACCGGCTCGGCGACCTGACGCTGCCCAACCGGATGGTCATGGCCCCGATGTCGCGGGTGCGTGCCGCCGAGGGCGGCCTGGCCACGCCGTCGATGGCCACGTACTACGCCCAGCGCGCCACCGCCGGACTGATCGTCTCCGAGGGAGTGCAGCCGAGCCTGGTCGGGCAGTCCAACCCGGGGACGCCGGGACTGCACACCGACGAGCAGGTGGCCGCGTGGCGCCCCGTCACCGCCGCCGTGCACGCCAACGGCGGACGGATCTTCGCCCAGATCATGCACGGCGGCCGCGTCTCGCACCCCGACACCACGGGCATGGTGCCGGTCGGTCCCTCGGCCGTCCCGGCCGTCGGGGAGGTGTTCACCCCGACCGGCCCGCAGCCCGTGCCGATGCCGCGCGCCCTGGAGACCGCCGAAGTGCCGGAGCAGGCCCGGTCCTACGCCGGGGCAGCGCGCCGCGCCGTCGACGCCGGCTTCGACGGCGTCGAGCTGCACGGTGCCAACGGCTACCTCATCTCGCAGTTCCTCTCCTCGAACGCGAACCTGCGCACCGACCGCTACGGCGGCCCGGTGGCCCACCGGATCCGCTTCGCCGTCGAGGCCGTGTCCGCGACCGTCGAGGCCGTCGGCGCCGACCGGACCGGTATCCGCCTCTCCCCGGCGGGCACGTTCTGGGGTGTCGAGGAGGCCGAGGTGCTCGACCTCTACACCGAGCTGCTGACCGAGCTGGCGAGCCTCGGGATCGCCTACGTCCACATCGAGGCCACCGCCGACGAGGACCTGCTGGTCGCCCTGCGCCGGGTGTGGCCGGGCACGCTCGTCATGAACCCGGTGCTGCCGATGGGGCCCAAGCAGACCGGTCGCGACGACGCCGACCACTGGCTCGGGCTCGGGGCGGACCTCATCAGCTTCGGCCGCGGCTTCATCGCCAACCCGGACCTGGTCGAGCGGCTGCGCACGGGCCTGCCGGTGGCGCCGGTGGACGAGGCCACGTACTACCAGGGCGGTGACGCGGGCTACCTGACCTACCCGGCGTACCAGCACACGGCCTGACGCACGCCCGGGGTCGGCTCAGCGGTGCCGTTAGCATGTTCGAACTCGTGACGATCCGTACGAGTGACCTATTTGTCCGACCCCTAGCAAACGGGCCAAACAATTGAAAACCCTACCGACACGAATATCCTCGCGAAGAGACCGCGGCCCTCTGTCCGCCGCGCTGCGTCGGCCGCGGGTCCTGCTGTGGACCGCGGCCGGCGTGGTGACCCTCGGTTTCCTCGTCGCGCTGGAATTCGCCGCGCGCCACTACGGCGTGCGGGGCCCGATCACCGAGCAGGCGCGAGAAGTGGTCTTCGCGCCCGCCTCGGGGCCGCTGCTGTACGCCGGCCTCGCCCTGACCATGGTGGTGCTGACCTGGCGGCAGCGCCTGGTCGCGGCCGGTGCCGCGATCGGCATCGACGTCGTCTTCTGGCTGGTGCGCTGGGCGGCCGGCGCCGACATGAACTTCGGCAACGGCGCCCTGTGGGTGGTCCTGGGCTGCG
Organism: Streptomyces sp. NPDC111628; assembly: GCF_055635195.1. Taxonomy (NCBI): domain Bacteria; kingdom Bacillati; phylum Actinomycetota; class Actinomycetes; order Kitasatosporales; family Streptomycetaceae; genus Streptomyces; species Streptomyces sp. NPDC111628. The sequence continues at coordinate 1,339,068 of NZ_JBVKBZ010000002.1, forward strand.
CGGTGGTCGCCGTGACGCGCCGCGAGGGCGGCGAGCGTGCCCTGCTGCTGAAGGGCGTGGGGCTGGGGCTGCTCCTGGTGGCCGGTCACAAGACGGGCGACACCTGGCTGCTCATCACCTCGGAGACCCGCAAGGCGGTGCTCGACCCGTACGTGGCCACCGCCGACCAGGCGCTCGGCAACCCCTCGTGGCTGGTCGGCCGGTTCGTCGAGGCCACCGAGCCGGTCGGCGGCCACGTGCTCCACCTCGTCTACGGCCAGCTTCCCCTGGCCGCCGCCCTCGTCGGGCTGTACCAACTGCGCCACGTGGCGTTCGAGCGCCGGTTCCCGAGCCACCACCTGGTGCGGACCTTCCTCGTCATCGGTCTGCTCGGGCCCGCCGTCTACATGGTCTTCCCGGTCGTCGGACCGGTCTTCGCCTACGGCGCCGACGGCGGCCAGTGGGCGGTGGCCAACCTGTGGCCGCACACGCTGCCGCCGACCGGTGCGCCGCACCCGATCCCGTTCGACGACATCACCCCGCGCAACTGCATGCCCAGCCTGCACACGGCGTGGGCCACGACGCTGTTCGTCCACTCCCGCAGGGGCTCACGGGGCATGCGCTTCGCGGGCACGTTCTGGCTGGTCGCCACCCTCACCGCGACCCTGGGCTTCGGCTACCACTACGGCGCCGACCTCGTCGCCGGCGTGGTCTTCGCGCTCACGGTCGAAACCGCGATGCGCGCGTCCGCGCGGGGCTGGGACCGTGCGGCCGTCCGGCTGGTCGCGTACGGCACGACGGTGTTCGCCGTGCTCCTGGTGTCCTACCGGTACCTGCCGGTGGAGATGGCCGAGCACCCGTGGGCCGCGGGGCCGCTGCTTCTCCTCGCGATGGCCTCCGTGATCCTCGGGTACCTGCGGACCACCCGGCGGTGGGAGGCGAAGGCCGTGCCGGCGCGGCAGCCGGAACCGCCGCGCCCCGCGGAACCGCAGCCCGAGCTGGTCTGAGACCCGGAAGGACCGGGGCTACTTGAAGTAGTGGCCCTGCTCCAGGTCCTCGACGAGCCCGGGCTGGACGGGCTCCCACCCCAGCAGCTCGCGGGTCAGGACGCTGGAGGCCGCGCGGTTGGCGGCGAGGGGGCCCGCCAGCCAGCCGAAGTGGGCGTCCGCGTCCGCGGCCGGGACCGACACCACCGGCAGGCCCAGCTGCCGGCCGACCACCTCGGCGAGGTCCCGAACCGGCAGGCCCTCCTCCGCGACGGCGTGCAGCGTCGAGCCCGCGGGAGCCTTCTCCAGCGCGAGGCGGAACAGGTGCGCGGAGTCGAGACGGTGCGCGGCCGACCAGCGGTTGGTGCCGTCCGCGAGGTACCCGGAGACGCCCTTGTCGCGGGCGATCCCGATGAGCGCCGGTACGAATCCGTTGTCCCCCTCGCCGTGATTGGTCGGCGCCAGCCGCACCACGGAGGAGCGGACACCGCGGGCCGAGAGGGAGAGGGTCAGTTCGGCGGTGACGGCCCGGATGTGCTGGGCGTCGCCCCGGGCGGCCGCGGCCCGGTCCACGTCGTGACCGTCGTGTTCGGTCGCCACGTGCCCGGGAATCGCGGGCGTCCCGGACGCGATCGTGAACGGCCGGTCGGACCCGGCGAGCGCCTCGCCGATCACCTCGACGGCCCGCCGGTCGGCCTCGCCGGCGCCCTTGAAGTCGCCCGAGAACGCGATGTCGTGCTTGAAGGCCAGGTGGACGACCCCGTCCGAGTCGGCGGCGGCCCGCCGCAGGACGTCGAGGTCGTCCAGGGTGCCCCGGACCACGCCGGCCCCGGCCGCGGCGAGTGCCTCGGCCGAGGCGTCCGAACGGGCGAGTCCCACGACCTGATGACCGGCCCCGATGAGCTCGGGAACGACGGCTGAGCCGATCCAGCCGGAGGCGCCGGTGACGAAAACACGCATGAGATTCCTCCAGGTATGTCGGTATGCGGCGACTGCCCGTCCGGGATCGAGTGCGGGTGCGTGCGACGAGCGCGGCACCGGGACCTTCGATGACAGCCGCTGTCATCGAAGGTAACACGCGATGTCAGCGACTGTCATCGCTGGCCCTCAAGGAACGCGCCGCGGTGCCGAGCGACGCATCAGCGCGAGGTCGTCGCCCCAGACGTCCAGCGTCGCCGCGTGGCCCGGCTCGCGCGCGTCCCACCCCGGCAGCGGGAACCGGTCCGTTCCCACTCCAGGTACGTGCGCCCGCCGAGCCGGTCGACAAGAGGGCGGTCACTCCGTCCGCGGCGGCCGAGGCCACCGCACCGCAGATCAACGCACGCCCGGATGCCGGCAGCCCGAGAAACGGGGCGTGCGCCGGTCGGCGCACGCCCCGTCGGAGCGGAGAACCACGGGAGGACTCAGGCCTTGTCCTGCATGGACTGCCGGGCCGGATTGCGCTGCTCGGCGGCCTTGAAGTCCTTCTCGCCCGCCTTCGCCCGCACCCCCTTGGCGATGCGCTCGCCGATGGTCCTGTCGATGTTCGACCAGTACTCGAAGGCCCGTTGCAGCACGGGTTCGGTCACCTCGTTGAGGAGGTGGTCCACCACGTTGTCGACCAGCCGGTCCCGGGCCGCGTCGTCCAGCACCTCGCGCACCAGGGTGCCCGGCTGCCCCCAGTCGTCGTCCTCGGCGTGGCTGACGTAGGCCGTGCGGGTGATGGACCCGTCCGTCTCCCAGCTGGGCGGCGTGCCGAAGTGCTCGGTGTCGGCGGCCGGACCCCCCTTGGAGTTCGGCGCGTAGACCGGGTCGGTCGTCTTCCGGTAGGCCATCGCACCGTCCTTGGAGTAGGTGCGGACGTCGACCACCGGGGCGTTCACGGGAAGCTGCTGGTAGTTCGCGCCGATGCGGTGGCGGTGGGCGTCGGCGTACGAGAAGAGCCGGGCCAGCAGCATGCGGTCCGGGCTCGGGCCGATGCCCGGGACCAGGTTGTTGGGCTGGAAGGCCGCCTGCTCGATCTCGGCGTGGTTGTCCGTCGGGTTCCGGTCCAGCGTCATACGGCCGACCGGGATCAGGGGGTAGTCGCCGTGCGGCCAGACCTTCGTCAGGTCGAACGGGTTGAACCGGTAGCCCGCGGCGTCCTCGTACGGCATGACCTGCACGTGCAGCGTCCAGCTCGGGAAGTCGCCGTCGCGGATGTGCTCGAAGAGGTCCCGCATGTGGTAGTCGGTGTCGGCCGCCGCCATCTGGTCGGCCTCGTGCTGGGTGAAGTACTCGATGCCCTGGTCCGTCTTGAAGTGGTACTTCACCCAGAAGCGCTCGCCCGAGGCGTTGATCCACATGTAGGTGTGGGAGGTGTAGCCGTTCATGTGGCGCCAGGTGCGCGGGATGCCGCGGTCCCCCATGAGCCAGGTGACCTGGTGCGCGGATTCCGGCGAGAGCGTCCAGAAGTCCCACTGCATGTCGTGGTCGCGCAGGTTGCTGTCCGCCCGGCGCTTCTGTGACCGGATGAAGTGCTGGAACTTCATCGGGTCCTTGACGAAGAACACCGGCGTGTTGTTGCCGACCATGTCGTAGTTGCCCTGGCTGGTGTAGAACTTCACCGCGAAGCCGCGCGGGTCGCGCCAGGTGTCCGGGCTGCCGCGCTCGCCCGCGACGGTCGAGAAGCGGGTGACCAGGTCGGTCCGCGTGCCCGGCTGGAAGACGGCCGCCTTGGTGTAGGCGCTCACGTCGTGCGTCACCTCGAAGTGGCCGAAGGCGCCGCTGCCCTTGGCGTGCGGCTGGCGTTCGGGGATGCGCTCCCGGTTGAACTGCGCCATCTGCTCGATGAGGTAGGCGTCCTGGAGGAGGACCGGACCCGCCGGGCCCGCGGTGAGCGAGTGTTCGTCGCTCTCCGCCGGTGCGCCGGAGTCCGTGGTGGTGGCAGGCGGGGTGTCCGTCATGAGACTGCCTTTCGTCGGGGAGTGGCTGACGCTCAGGGGCCGCGCGACTCGGACACGGGGCACGGGACCCTCTTCGCCCTGCCCGGCAGAGCGGATCCGCCGACGCCCGGGCCGTCCCCGGGCCCCCGGCCCGCGCGGTTCCCGCCGCACGTGTGCCCTGGAGCGGCCGCGCCAATCGGATGCGGATGCGGGTGCGGGGACGGACCGGGCAGGGGGGAGGAGGGGGCGGAGTCCGTCGGCCCGTCGGCTCGTCGGCCGTGCCGCGTCCCGGCGCCGGGACGCACCGCGTGCTCGCCCATCCGTCCAGGCCTTCCGGAGTGCCGTCGTCCGTATCAGTCTCCGCCGCCGCCCGGCCCCCGCAAGCGGAGCGGCCGACGGGTGCGGGGGCGGCGGGACGCGGGGGCGGCGGGTGCCGCGGTGGGGACGGCGGATCGGCACCTGCCCCGCCACCCCGTCACCCCGTCACCCGCGCCGGCCGGACGGCTCGGCACGCAGCACCCGGCGGACCGCGGCGCGCAGCCAGTGGTGCGCGCCGTCGGAGGTGTGCCGGGGGTGCCAGGCCATGCCGATGGCCACCGGCGGCAGGGGCAGCGGGATGTCGAGAAGCCGCAGTCCGAGGACCGAGGCCTGTTCGGTGAGGGGGCTGGGTGAGGAGTCGCCGTCCGGCGCGGCGGGCACCAGCGCGACGACGTCGGTGCGGGCGGCGAGGGACAGTGCGGCCAGATGTCCCGGGAGGACGACGGCGACCCGGCGGCTGAGGCCGTGCTCGGCGAGGGCGGCGTCGACCGGACCGTCGAACCGGCCGCGGCGGCTGACCGCGACGTGCTCGGCGGCGGCGAACCGCGCCGGGGTCAGGGGCCCCTCGGCGAGCGGGTGGCCGGGCCGGACGGCGGCCGTCATCCGCAGGGTGACCAGCTCCTCGACCCGCGTCTCGGGATCCACGTGGTCGATCGCCCCGACCTCCAGGTCCACCCGGCCGTCGCGCAGGGCCGGTCCGGCCTCCAGTTCCTCGGCCCGGAACCGCAGCGAGATCCCCGGCGCCTCCTGCCCGGCCAGCGTCAGCAGACCGGCGGCGAGGGCCGCGCCGACCAGGTCGGCGGCCTGGAGGCTGAGGGTGCTGCGCAGCGTGGCCGGGTCGACGCCGGTGGCCGGGGTCAGCAGCGCGCCGAGCCGGTGTACGACGGTGGCGGCCTCGTCCCGCAGGGCCAGCGCCCTCGGGGTCGGCACCATGGTCTGCCCCGCCCGGACCAGCAGGGGGTCCTGGAGGATCCGCCGGAGGCGGCCGAGGGTGCGGCTCATGGCCGCGGGGGAGGTGCGCAGGCGGGCGGCGGCGCGGGTGACGCTCTGCTCGGCCAGCAGGGCGTCGAGCGCCACGGCGAGGTTGGCGTCGATGACCGGCGCGATCCGGTCTGTGCTGTTCACCAGTGTTATTCCGTTCCGGGCAACAATCCCTTGCTGAAGTTCCCATTGTGGCAACATCTCGTGGCTCCGCAGGATGTGGGCGTACCCGAACGGAACGACCCACGAGGTTTTCATGATCGTCATCACTGCACCCACCGGGAACATCGGGCGCCGACTGCTGCCCCTGCTCCTGGACTCCGCCCCCGCCCGGGGCGAGGAACTGCGCGTGATCGTGCGCGACCCCGCACGCCTGGCCGCCCCGGTGCGGGAGCGCGTCGAGGTGGTCACCGGCTCGCACGGCGACCCCGCCGTCGTCGACCGGGCCTTCGACGGCGCCGACGCCGTCTTCTGGCTCGTCCCGCCGGACTCCTCCCGCGCCCCGGACGACGCCTACCGGGGCTTCACCCGGCCCGCCGCGAAGGCGCTCGCCGCGCACCGCGTCGGCCATGTCGTCGGCGTCTCCGCACTCGGCCGCGGCACCCCGGTCGCGGCCCGGGCGGGGCTCGTCACCGCGTCCCTCGCCGTGGACGACCTCATCGCGGAAACCGGCGTCGCCTACCGGGCCCTGGCCAACCCGTCGTTCTTCGAGAACCTCCTGGAGGAGGCCGGCTCGATCCGGGAGCGCGGCTGTTTCACCGACGTCGTCGACGCCGAGCGCAAGGCCCCGCTCGTGGCCGTCGCCGACATCGCCGCGGTGGCCGCCGGTCTCCTGCTCGACCGGTCGTGGACCGGCACCGGCAGCGTCCCGGTGCTCGGACCGCGGGACCTGTCACCCAACGACCTGGCCCGCATCATGACCGAACAGCTCGGCCGCCCCGTCCGCTACGAACGCCAGACGTACGACGACCTGCGCGCCGCCCTCGTCGGCCACGGCCTGGACCGGGAGTTCGTGGACGGCGTCGTCGACATGAAGCGGGCCAAGGACGACGGTCTCGACGCGGGCGTCACCCGAACCCCGGACACGGCCACCCCGACCACCTTCGAGGACTGGGTCGCCCGGACCCTCGGGCCCGTGGTCCTGTCCTGAATCCTCACCCACCCCCACCCCCACCCCCAGCCCTCACACTCACTCTCACCCCGGAACAGGGAGCAACCATGCCGGAAGAGACGACCCACACCCCGGTCACCGCGTTCATGCTCGTCAAGACCACACCCGAGTGGCTCGCCCTGACCGTCGAGCAGCGGGTGCACGCCTTCACCACGGAGGTCGTTCCCGTCGTGAAGGCCAGGACCACCGGCGTCCGGTCACGCTTCTACGACACGGAGTTCTACTCCGCCCGCGTCACCGACGTGTGGGTCTGGGAGGCCGACGACCACCACGCCTACCAGCTCCTCGTCGACGCCCTGCGCGAGACGCCCTTCTGGGACCGGTACTTCGAGGTCGTCGACCTCCTGGTGGGCACGGAGAACGGTTACGCGCGCACCTACGGAGTCGACGCGGTCACCACCATCTCCACCTGACCGGACCGGGTGGATCACGCCGTCGCCGACGACGGTGAGAAACTGACGGCGCCCGCGATGCCGCCGCGGCCGGACGGTCAGGTGGCACGGGCCGTCCGACCCGCTTCCCCACCGGAGAACCCCCATGAACCACGTCGCGGACCCCAGCCGCTACGACGGCACCATGCAGTACCGCCGCACCGGACGCTCCGGGCTCGACCTGCCCGCGTTCTCCCTCGGCTACTGGCACAACTTCGGCGACGACAAGCCGTTCGAGACCCAGCGGCGGATCGCCCTGCGCGCCTTCGACCTCGGCATCACCCACCACGACCTCGCCAACAACTACGGTCCGCCGTACGGGTCCGCCGAGATCAACTTCGGCCGGATCCTGCGGCAGGACCTGGCGCCGTACCGCGACGAGCTGGTGGTGTCCACCAAGGCCGGGTGGGACATGTGGCCCGGCCCCTACGGCCAGGGCGGCGGCTCCCGCAAGTACGTGCTCGCCTCCCTGGACCAGTCCCTGAAGCGGACGGGTCTCGACTACGTCGACATCTTCTACTCCCACCGCCTGGACGCCTCCACCCCGCTGGAGGAGACCATGACGGCACTGGACACGGCGGTGCGGCAGGGCAAGGCGCTCTACGTCGGCATCTCCTCCTACGACGCCGAACGCTCCCGGCAGGCCGCGGCGATCCTCCGCGACCTGGGCACCCCCCTGCTCATCCACCAGCCGTCGTACAACATGCTCAACCGGTGGATCGAGACCGAGGGTCTGCTGGACGCGGCCGCCGACGAGGGCTTCGGCGTCATCGGGTTCACCGCGCTGGCCCAGGGGCTGCTCACCGGCCGCTACCTCGACGGCGTGCCCGAGGGGTCCCGCGCCACCCAGGGCAAGTCCTTCGCGACCGGCTGGCTCACCGAGGACACCGTCCGGCGGCTGCGCGCCCTGAACGACATCGCCGCCCGCCGGGGCCAGAGCCTGGCGCAGATGGCGCTCGCCTGGGCGCTGCGCGACCCGCGCGTCACCTCGCTCGTGATCGGCGCCTCCCGCCCCGAGCAGCTGGAGGAGAACGTGGCCGCCCTGGCCAACCCGTCCTTCAGCGACGACGAACTGGCCGAGATCGACAAGTACGCGGTCGTCGACGGCGACGTCGACCTGTGGCGGCGGGCCCGCACCGGCGACCTCGGCTGAGGCGTCCCCCGTCCGCGGAAGTGCTCAGGGCCCGCCGACGACACGCAGCACCCGGGGCGGCTCGCCGGCCGGTTCGGGCAGCCGCAGCGGCTCCCGACCGGGTGTGATGCTGCCGAGCAGGGACGCCCGGCGGGCGCCCGTCCCCGAGGGGATCGCGCCGGGCAGGCCGTTGACGGTCAGGAAGCCCAGGAGGGCGAAGGCAAGTGCCTCCTTGGCGTCGGACGGCAGCCCGAGCGCGTCGCTGGAACCGAGGGTCACCCCGGGCAGCTCCTCGGCGAGCATGCCCATCAGCACCGGGTTGTGCGCGCCACCGCCGGACACGACGAGCCGCGTGATGCCGTGCGCCCGGCAGGCCTCGGCCACCGTGACGGCGGTGAGCCGGGCCAGGGTCGCCAGGACATGGTCGGGTTCGGCGACGGGTGCCGCCGCGAGCGCCCGCAGCAGATACGGCAGGTGGAACTGCTCCTTGCCGGTGCTCTTCGGAGCCCGCCTGCCGTAGTACGGGTCGTCAAGCAGCACCCGCAGCAGCCCCGGATCGACCCGGCCGGCCCCGGCCCGGCGCCCGTCCTCGTCGTACGCGGCCGCACCGCCGGTGAAGTGCCGTACGGCGGCGTCCATCAGCGCGTTGGCCGGGCCGGTGTCGAAGGCCAGCGGCTCGGCCCCGGGGGCGACGACGGTGACGTTGGCGATCCCGCCGAGGTTGAGGGCGGCGGGGACGCCGGGCAGCGCCGCCATGGCCAGGACGTCGGTCATGGCCACCAGCGGCGCCCCCTGACCGCCGGCCGCGACGTCCCTGCCACGCAGGTCGGACACGACGGGCAGACCGGTCGCCTCGGCGATCCAGGCGGGCTGGCCGAGCTGGAGGGTGCCGCGCACGGCGCCGTCCTCCACCCAGTGGTACACGGTCTGCCCGTGCGAGACCACCAGGTCGGCCGCGCCCTCGCACAGCTCGCGCACCGCCCGCACGGCCACGTCGGCGAAGGCCTGGCCGATGCCGGTGTCGAGCCGGGCGACGGTCCGGACCGTCGCCGCCGCCGGGGGCAGGCTGCCCGCGATCAGGTCCCGCAGCCCGTCCGGGTAGGGGGCGGAGAGATGGCCGAGCGGGCGCATCACCAGGGCCTCGCCCCGCAGTTCGAGATCCGCGGCGGCCGCCTCGATGGCGTCGTAGGACGTGCCTGACATCAGGCCGATCACACGCACGATGTACTCCTGCGAGGGTTGAGCGGTCCGGACGGGGTCAGTTCCGGCCGGCCGTCGTGGTCAGCCGGTCGGGTCCGGCGCCGGGCTCCTCGTCGAGAGCCGGGCCCGCCGAGGGCTCCGGCGCCCGGTGGAACAGGCTCAGCACACCGCCGACCAGCAGGGTGATCAGTACGCCGATCGGCACCAGCCACTGGGCCGCGATCGCCTGGGACACCGTGGTCCCGCCGGTGGTGACGTCGATCTTCACCCCGCGCACGATGTACGTCATCACCCCGATGGTGACCAGGAAGGCCACGACGGAGTCGACCTCGTTGGCGCGTTTGACGAGCCGCCCCAGCAGGAAGGCGCCGAGCAGCGCGCCGTAGGTGTAGCCGGCGATGGTCAGACCGGTCAGGTACACGTTGCCCGTGCTCGCGCTGAACGCGCAGGCGAAGACGGCCATGAGCGTCGCCCACACCAGCGTCATCCAGCGGGCGAGCCTGAGCAGCGCCTCCTCGGACGGTGTGGTGCGGAAGAAGCTGTGGATGATGTCGGCGACCGTCGAGTTCGACATGGAGTTCAGCGCCGAGGACAGCGATCCCATCGCGGCGCCCAGGATGCCGGCCACGAGCAGGCCCGAGACCACCACGGGCAGCCCGTGCAGGATGAACTCGGGGTAGAGGGTGTCCGAGCTGGACAGCCCCAGCTCCGCGAAGGACTTGCCCTCGTTGTACGACCACAGCAGCGCGCCGACGAGCGAGAACGCGGCGAACTGGACGGTCACGAAGACACCCGAGGCGATCATGGCCTTCTGGCCCTCGCGCAGCGTCCGCGTCGCCAGCACCCGCTGGACGATCAGCTGGTCGGAGCCGTGCGAGGCCATGGCGAAGATGGCGCCGCCGATGATGGCCGTGGGCAGGGCGAACGGACTGGTGAGGATGTGGGCGAGGTCGAAGTCGGTGTCGAAGAGCGCGAACTTCCCGGCGTCCAGGGCACGTGCGTAGCCGTCACCGCCGACGTGGGCGGAGAGCACGGCCACGGCGAGGACCGCGCCGCCGAGGTAGAGGACCATCTGGATGGCGTCGGTCCAGATGACCGCCTTGATGCCGCCCAGGTACGTGTAGACCACGGTGATGAGCGTGATCACGATGATGATCACGCGGTAGCTCGCGTGCACACCGAACTCGTCGAGCAGCAGCTTGATCGGGATGGCGGAGGCGAACAGCCGCACGCCCTCGGCCAGGAGCCGGGTGAACACGAAGGTCACCGAGGCGAGCCCCTGGAGCTTCAGCCCGAACCGGTCGCCCAGGTACTGGTAGGCGCTGACGAAGCCGCCGCGCTTGTACAGGGGGATGAGCACCGTGGCCACGACGACGCGTCCGACGACGTAGCCCAGGGCGAGTTCGACGTTGCCGAAGCCCTGGCCGCTGTAGGCGCCGCCGGGGACGCTGATCACCGTCAGCACACTGGTCTCCGTGGCGACGACGGAGAAGGAGACCGTCCACCACGGCATGTGGCCTTCACCGACGAAGTAGTCCTTCGCCGACTTCTGCCGGCCTGCCTTCCGCAGGCCGATCCAGGCGATCCCGATCAGATAGACCACGATCACCACGAGGTCGAGCTGGCGCACGCTTGCTCCTAGACACTGGCCGGTGGGGTCGCCGGCGTGGGGAGAGGGGGGTTGGCGGCCGTCCGGCGGACGCGGACGACGAGGGAGGTGTGAGGGGTCGCGCGGTCCAGCGCCAGCAGGCGGGCCCCGTCCAGGGGGTCGCCGAGCGAGGACGTGAGCCGCACGGGGAGTCCGGAACCGGTGAGGGCGGCGGTCAGCGGCGCCATCAGGGCCGGGCCGAGGCCGGTCAGCCCACCGGTGACGGCCGTCGGCAGCGGCTCGTCGCCCGCGGTGATCCGGCGGGCCGCCGCGAGCGCGGTCTCGGCCAGGTCGGCTGCGGCGTCCCGGACGATCGCCGCGGCCACGGCGTCCCCCGCCTCGGCGGCGCGGGCCACCTCGGGGGCGAACGTGGCGGCCGTACGGGCCGGATTGCCGTCCCGTCCGACGGTCGCCGGCAGCCGTTCGAGGTCACCGAAGAGGTCGACGGCGGCGTTCAGCAGCAGGGTGTCCGGACCCCGCCCGTCGTGGGCGCGCAGGGCCGCTCGCAGTCCGGCCGTGCCGATCCGGGCGCCGCTGCCGTCGTCGCCGAGCAGCGGCCCCCACCCGTCGACGCGTGCGTACGTCCCGTCGGCGCCGATGCCGACCGCGACCGCACCGGTGCCGATCGCCAGCACCACCCCCGCCCGGCCGCCGAGCGCGCCGGCGTGGGCGGTGACGGCGTCGCTGGTGACAGCCGCCTCCTGGACGGGCAGGTCCTCCAGAAGGGCACCCACCAGGGACCGGGCGGCCGCGGGGGCCGAAGCCGCTCCGGCGGCGCCCACGAGGACGGACTCCGGCCGGGCACCGCCCCGTTCTCGAAGGAGCGGCTCGACGGCCGCGCGCACGGCGGCACGCGCAGCGGTCACCCCGTCGGGCGCCGCCAGACCGGGGGCACCGGCCACGGAGCTGACGGCCCGTGACGAGTCGGCGCTGTTCCACAGCATGGCGCGGCAACCGGTCTTCCCGAGATCTACCGCCACTACTGAAGTCATACGGCTTGCCCTTTGCCCGAGTGACCCGGCACGTCGAGAGCCACCAGGTCGTCGGTGACCGGTGCGGATCGCCGTCCGAGTATGGGAACGCCGCCCTCCGGATGTCAATAAGTAACGTCATGTTGTTCAGTGCGTAACTTTTTGACCCCCTCGGGTCACCCCATTACCCTGTGCTCACCACATCCAGGAGGGGCCATGGTCCGCCAGTCCTCGTCCCGCGTGCCGGAGCCGTCCGCCCAGGACGCAGCCCCGCTCGCCGACATCCTCACGCGCGTCCGCGCCGCCCGGCCCTCCCTGGCCCCCTCGGAACGGCGGGTGGCCGACGCGGTCCTCGCCGACCCGGGACAGGTCGCGGAACTGTCCATCCACGCGCTGGCGGAGCGGGCGAGCACCTCGGCGGCCACCGTGATGCGGTTCTGCCGCACCATCGGCACGGGCAACTACCCCCAGTTGCGCCTGGCGCTGGCGGCCGCCGCCGCCCGGGAGCACGCCCTGGGCGGCGAGCGGGCGGCGCACGGCGGCACCGACATCAGTCCGACGGACTCCCTGGACCGGATAGTCAGCAAGATCATCTACAACGAGGTGCGGGCCCTGGAGGAGTCGGGCGCCGCCCTCGACGTCGACGCGCTGGGCCGGGCGGTGGACGCGGTGGCCAAGGCCCGCAGGGTGGACATCTTCGGCGTGGGGGCCAGCGCGTTCGTCGGCCAGGACCTGCACCAGAAGCTGCACCGCATAGGCCGGATGGCCTTCATCTGGAGCGACCGGCACGCGGCGCTCACCGCGACGGCCCTGCTGGGGCCCGGCGACGTGGCCCTGGCCGTCTCCCACTCCGGGGAGACCGAGGACACCACCGAGCCCCTCCAGGCCGCGGCCGAACGCGGAGCCACCACCATCGCCCTGACCAACGACCCGGGCTCCACACTGGCGACCGCTGCCGACCTGGTGCTGACGACCTGCGCGCGGGAAACACCGTTCCGCTCCGGCGCCACCGTCAGCCGCATCGCCCAACTGGCCGTCATCGACTGCCTCTTCGTCGGCGTCGCGCAGCGCTCCTACGACGCGGCGACCACCGCCCTCGAAGAGACCTACGGAGCCGTCCAGCGCCGCCGGCGCCCCACGCGCCGCACCGGGTGACGGCGCGTCACGACCGCACGGCCCCCACGCCTCCCGTCTTCGGGTACTCGCCCTCGCGCAGGCTCGTCACCAGCTCGCGCGGCAGACCGTGGGTGTCATGGAGGTAGTGGAAGTCCTCCTCTCCCAGCGGGCCCCGGAAGCGGGGCCGGGCGAGCACGTTCCTGCCGCGTTCCAGGAGGCGCCGGAACCGGCGCTCCTCCTCCACCAGCAGGCGCCGCACGAGGCCGGGGAGGCCCGGGTCGCCGTCCTGCCGGAAGTGGTCCAGGGTGTGCGTGATCAACTCGTCCGGCAGGTCACCGAGCACGCGCGAGGGATCGTCCCGCCACAGCACGGTGAGCAGCCGCCGCACCAGGCGCCGCAGCACGTAGCCCCGGCCGGTGTTGGACGGGCGGACACCGTCGCCGACGAGCACGACGGCCGACCGGAGGTGGTCGCAGACCACCCGGAACGACGGTTCGTCCAGCGACCACAGGACGGGCAGCAGCCGTCGCCACGGCTCGAAGACGTCGCACTCGAACACCGACGACTTGCCCTGCAGGAGCATGGCGAGGCGCTCCAGGCCCAGGCCGGTGTCGACGTTGCGCTGCCCGAGCGGCACGAGGCGGCCGTCGTCCAGCCGGCGGTGACGCATCATCACGTGGTTCCACACCTCCACCCAGCGGTCGTCGCCGGTGGGCGTGGACCGGGGCGGGGCGTCACCGCTCCACAGGAAGATCTCCGAGTCGGGTCCGCACGGGCCCACCGGCCCGTTGGACCACCAGTTGTCGTCCACCGTCTGCTCCACGGGAACCCCGCGCTCCTGCCACAGCCGCAGCGACTCGGTGTCCGGCCCGACCTGCTCACCGCCCCCGTACACGGTGGCGTGCAGCAGGCCCGGGTCGACCCCGAGTCCCTCGGTGAGCAGCCGGTGGGCCCAGTCGAGGCTCCGCGAGCCCTCGTAGTCGCCCAGCGACCAGGTGCCGAGCATCTCGAAGACCGTCAGATGGGTGCTGTCCCCGACCTCGTCCAGGTCAGTGGTGCGCAGACAGCGCTGTACGTTGACCAGCCGCCGGCCCAGCGGGTGGGGGCGGCCCTCCAGGTACGGGGTGAGCGGATGCATGCCGGCGCTGGTGAACAGCACCGGATCGCCCGGCTCGGGCAGCAGCGTCGAGCCGGTGATCCGGCGATGGCCCTGATCCTCGTAGTACTCGACGAACGTGCTCAGGACGCGCTCGGTGTCCATGGGGTGACTCCTTCGCTTCGAGGCGGGAGAGGCACCGGAGAACGGAACCGTGCGGTCCTCGCACCTGGGCGAAGGTGGCGGTGCGCCACGTGAACCACCGACGAACCGTTTCCGGTCGCCGGTGGGAAAGGGGGAAGGTCAGGCGGCGGCAACCGGCGAGCTGGTCGCTCGCGCGGTCGCGAAGATGATCCTGCCGATGACGTTCATGCCTCGAAGATAACGCCCCGGGCGCGTGCGAGCACCCGGATATTCCGCAACCGCGCCGCCCCGTCCGGGAGTCCCTACCTTGGTAGGGACAGCGCGGGCCGACGGATACGGGGGAGCAGCATGGCCGACTTCCATCCCTTCAGCAAACGAGAGCATCTCGCCCGGACCCTGCTCACCTCGCTGTGGGCGCTGATCCCCGTCCTGACGCTCGGACTCGGGACGCTGCCCCTGATGATCCACGCGACGGTGCGCACCAAGAGCCCGGCGCAGGCACTGGCCACCGTGCCCTACGGCGTGGCGGCCGCGCTGTTCGTCACCTTCGACCCGGACGTGTCCGCCACGTACGAGGTCGTGTTCGACGCCGCCATGTTCTTCAACATCCTCGTCGGGACCGGGCACGCCTTCGCGATCCGGTCCCGGGTGTGGAAGGGCCCCGACACCGAGCTGATGCGCCCGTTGCAGAACCGGCAACGTGCCCTGCTCGCCGCGCACCGCGACGAGGGGGCGGCGCGGGAGACCGCGCGGGGGATCGCCGCCACCGACCCGCGTCAGGCGCTGGAACTGCGCATCGGCCGCGTCGACCTGGCCGACCGGGCGTTTCCGGACGGCGGTCTGGTCGACGTCAACAACGTGCCCGCCGGCGACCTGGCCCGCCACCTGACCCTGTCCGACGAACGGGCCGCGGCGGCCGTGCGCATGCGGACGGCGGTCGGTGGCTTCGCCTCCGTCGAGGACCTGTCCGTCACCATGGACCTGCCACCGCGGCATCTGGACGCCGTCGCGGACCGGTTGGTCTTCCTGCCGCCCTCGTAACGCCCCGGCGCTCACCCTGCATCGGTTTCGTCACGGCTCCCCGTCCCGCCGTCGGCGGCGTGGCGGACGGCAGGCACGATGGGACGGTACGACGGCATTCGCTGCCGGGAACGCGGGACACGGGGGACGCATGGCCTGGGGGAGAAGGACACCGGTGCGGGTACGGCTGGGCGGCGGCGCGCTCGCCCTGGCCGTCCTCGCGACGGGCTGCTGGGGCGGGGACGATGCCGACGGCACCGGCGGGCCGTCCGCGAGCCCCGAGACGTCCGGGAACCAGCTCGCGTCCGGCGGCCCGGACCCCGGCCGGACCGACGACACGTTCCTGGACTTCGTCCCGGACCCGGACCGGCAGCCGGAGAACCGCGCACAGGCCTTGCGGATCGCCCGCAAGGTCGTCGCGAAGCCGGCCGACTGGGGAGCCGGGTACGTGAAGGGCAGCGACTACAGGAGCGGCCCCCGGCGCTCCTCCGAACTGGACGAGGACTGCGTGTGGGAGCAACGGCCACTGCCCGCGTCCCAGTTCGTCGCCGTCGTCCGGCGCAGCGAGCTGCCCGCGAAGGGCGACGCCGGGCCGCTGCGGGTCACCGCCGTCGTCACGGTCCACCGCACCGAGGAGAGCGCCCGCTGGGAGATGGCCCGCACTCTGGAGGAACCGCTGCGCTGCCCCGACCAGCGGCTGAACGCCACCGAGAGGATCACCGGACTGCGCTCCGGTGGCGATCTGTCCCCGGACCCGAGCGGGGACGGCGACTACCTCCAGGAGACCGGCCGGATCCACAGCGACCTGCCCGGCAGTCCGCACCCCTACATCTGGGACGTGGCCCGGATGGGGCTCGTCACCTTCGCCGTCTCGGTGAAGGGCGGCACCGGCCACGAGGAGCGGGAGCTGCAGGCCGCCGGGTCGAAGGTCATCGGGTACATGTCGGCCAGGGTCGAGATGGAAACAGGGGTGCGCAAGTGAGCCAACCGCTGCTGCCGGGCGACCCGGCGACGATCGGCGGCCACCGCCTGCTGGCCCGGCTCGGGGCGGGCGGCATGGGAGTCGTCTACCTCGCACGGTCCGCCACCGGAGCGCTCGCCGCCATCAAGGTCGTCCTGCCGGAACTCGCCGACGAACCCGACTTCCGGGTCCGGTTCCGGCGCGAGGTGGAGGCCGCCCGCCGGGTGGTCAGCCCCTGGGCGGTGCCGGTGACCGGCGCGGGACCCGACGAACCCACACCGTGGCTGGCGACGGCGTTCGTCCCCGGCCCCTCGCTGGGCGAGGCGGTCCACCGCTCGGGTCCGCTGCCCACGTACAGCGTGCGCGCGCTGGGCCGGATGCTCGCCGCCGCGCTGCGCGCCGTGCACGCGGCGGGGATCGTCCACCGCGACGTCAAGCCCGGCAACGTGCTCCTCGCCGTCGACGGGCCCCGGCTCATCGACTTCGGCATCGCCCGGTCCACCGGCCACACCGCGCTCACCGCCACCGGCCTGGTCGCCGGGACCCCCGGCTTCCTCTCCCCGGAACAGGCCGAGGCCCACCCGGGCGCGCTCGGCCCGCCGAGCGACGTGTTCTCCCTCGGCTGTCTGCTCGCCTACGCGGCCACCGGACGGCTCCCGTTCGGCGAGGGCACCGCGCAGGCCGTGCTGTACCGGACCGTGCACGACGAGCCCGACCTGGCGGGCATCGCCGACGACGGCGGCGACGTGCCCCGCCCCGCCGATGCCGCCGCGGCCGGCGAACTGCGCGCGCTCCTGCGGCAGTGCCTGGCCAAGGACCCCGCGGCCCGCCCCGAAGCGGGGGAGATCGAGGCCCGGCTGGCGGGGGACCCGCCGTCCGGCGGTGCCTGGCTGCCCCCGCACGTCGTACGGGACATCGCCGACCGCTCGGCCCGCATGCTGGCGCTGCCCGACATCGACCGCACCGTCGTCGACCGGCCGGACGGCGCCCCGGCTCCGCCGCACACCGGCCCGAGCCGACGCGCGGTCCTCGCGCTCGGCTCCGGCGGCGCGGTGCTCGCGGTGGCCGGGGGCGGTGCCGCGCTGTGGGCCGCGACCCGCGACGACGGCGGCGCACCGGCCGGGGAGGAGGTGTGGGCGGTAGGCGTGCACGCCGACCTCAGCGGACCCGGCAAGGCGGCGGGGCGGGCCCACGAGCAGGGCGTGCGGCTCGCCGTGGAGCAGTACAACGCCCGCGCCGGCAAACCCTTCGCACTGCGCCTGCGGACCGCCGACGACGGCGGCTCGCTCCGGCGTGCCCAAGGCGCCGCGCAGAGCCTGGTGCGCGACCGCCGCGTGCTCGCCGTGGTCGGACCGACCACCGACGCGTGCGTCGACGGCGCCGTCGCCACGTACGAGGAGGCGCTGCTGCCGATGCTCCTCGTCAAACCCGGCGCCTTCCGGCTGGTCGGCGGCCGCCACCGGGTGCCGCTGCACTGCCGGCCGCTGGTGTACGCGCTCGGGTTCGGGCTCGCCGTACATCTGACCCGGCAGGAGAAGGTCTCCTACCCGGGGCTGATGCAGGACCGCACGGCGGATCCCGTCGCCTGGCAGATCACCCAGGGCGTCGCCGACGGGATGCGCAAGGCGCGGACCCGGTTCTACCCGCGGGTGGTCCCCTCCGGCCTGGACGACCTCGGCCCGCAGATCACGGACATCCTGGAGGCGAAGGTCGACTCCTTCGTCTACGCGGGGCCGGCCGAGGGCGCGGCGGGCATCGCACGCGGACTCGCCGACGCGGGGTTCGACGGGCCGCGAGTCGGGCCGGAGGACGTGGCCGAGCCCGTCTTCCTCGACGAGGCCGGTGCGGCCGCCGAGGGCTGGCTGCTCGGCACGTCCTTCGTGGATCCGCAACGGCTGCCCGCCACCGCGTCGTTCACCCGCGCGTTCCGGCGCCGCTTCGACGCCCCGCCCGGCCGGTACGCGGTGGAGGCGTACGACGCCGCGAACCTCGCCATCGACCAACTGGTGCGCGGCGTACGCGACGGCCGGCCCCCGGAGCGCGCCCGGCTCACGACGCTGCTGCGTGCCGCCCGGTACCGCGGCCTGACCAAGACGTACGTGTTCAACCGGGAGAACGGCCGGTTCGAGGGCGAGGTCTGCTACCTGCACCGCGTGGAGAACGGCGAGTTCCGCTTCCTCGGTGCCGTGCCGGGAGGGGACTAGCCGGTGGGCGAAGGCGCGTCCGCGGTGCGGCCGCTGCGCCCGGGCGACCCCGTCGAGATCGGTGGCCGGGTGCTGCTCGGGAGGCTCGGGGCGGGCGGCATGGGCGTGGTCTACCTGGCCCGTTCGCCCGGCGGCGGCCTGGCGGCGGTGAAGCTGGTGCGCGCGGAACACGCTGCCGACCCGGCCTTCCGGGCGCGGTTCCGACGCGAGACCCGGGCCGCCGCACGGCTGTCCGGTCGCTGGCTCGTGCCGCACGCCGGCGCCGATCCGGAGGCCGCGGTGCCCTGGCTGGCCACGGAGTTCGTACCGGGGCCGAGCCTCGCCGACGCCGTCGGCCGGCACGGCGCGCTGCCCGGACACACGGTGCGCGTTCTCGGCGTACGGCTCGGCGAGGCCCTGGCCGACGTGCACAGGGCGGGGCTCGTCCACCGCGACGTGAAACCCGGCAACATCCTGCTCGCCCTCGACGGCCCACGGCTGATCGACTTCGGCATCGCCCGCGCCGACGGCGTCACCGCCCTCACCGCCAGTGGCCTGGTCATCGGGTCCCCGGGGTTCCTCTCGCCGGAGCAGGCCCAGGCACGGTCCGACGCCGCCGGGCCGCCCAGCGACGTGTTCTCCCTCGGCTGCGTCCTCGCCTACGCGGCGACCGGGCGGGGCCCCTTCGACGCGGGCACCGTGGCCGGCACGCTGTTCCGCACCGTCCACGAGGAACCGGATCTCACCGGCTCGCCGCCGCACCTGCGTCCGCTGCTGCGCGCATGCCTGGCCAAGGACCCGCGCCACCGGCCCGGCACCGACGCCGTACGGGAGCAACTGGCCGACGGGCTCCCGGCAGGGGCGTACGACGGCTGGCTGCCCGCGCCGCTGCCCGGAGTCATCGCCGAACGCACCGCGGCGGTCCTCGCGCTCCCGGACCCGGAGCCGCCCGCGCCCGCGACCCCGGCACCGGACACCCCGGTCGTGAGCCGGGGGACGACCCGCCGCCGGATGCTCCAAGCCGGTCTCGGAGCCGGGCTCGCCACGGCGCTGACCGGGGCCGGATTCGCCGCCCGGCGATTGGTGTGGCCCGGCGCGGCGGACGACGGCGGTGCCACACCACTGCCCCGGTACACCGTCGGGCTGCACGCCGACCTGTCCGGCCCGTCGAGGGCGCTGGGTCAGGCACAGGAGCGGGGCGCGCGACTCGCGGTGGCACACTTCAACGCCACCGAGGACCGCCCGTTCGACCTGGGCCTGACCGTCCTCGACGACCGGGGCGACGCCGACCGCGCGGCCGAGGTGGCCTACCGGTTCGTGGCCGACACCGGGATCGTCGCCGTGCTCGGCCCGACCACCGGGACGGGCTTCGCGGCCGTCTCGGAACGGTACGAGCGGGCACTGCTGCCCATGGTGACCGTCTCCGCGCGCCCGCTGCTCCTGTCCCTCGCCTCACGGCAGGCGCTCTTCCAGCTCCGGGCGGACAAGGTGGACGCGGCCGACGGCTTCCTGCGCTACCTCGGCACCGTGGAACGGACGGCACACACCGCCGTCGTCGACGACCGCGCCGCCACCGGCGACGAGGACTGGGGCCTGGTCGAAAGGATCCAGCAGACTCCGCCGGGCGGCGGCCGGGTCAGCGTCCACCGGGTCCCGTCGGGACCGGACGGACCGGGGCACGCGGCCCGGTCGGCACAGGAGTCGGGCGCACAGGCGGTGATCTACGCCGGGACCTCGCCGTCCCGCGCGGCCCGGTGCGCGAGGGCCCTGAAGGAGACCGGCTTCGAGGGCCCCCGCATGGCACCGGAACCCGTCCTGTATCCCGAACCGCCCGAGAACGGGGAGACACCCGCCTTCCCCTTCCCCGAGGAAGCGGGGGACGCCGCGGAGGGCTGGCTGTGCGTGACCGCGTACGCCGACGCGGCCCGGCTGCCCGGGGCGCGTCGCTTCACCGCCGCCTACGCCGAACGGTTCCCCGCCGCGCCCGCGCCCGGACCCGCCGCCCCCTTCGCCCTGGAGGCCTACGACGCCCTGCTGCTCGTCGGCTCCGTGCTGCGCCGCCCCGCCGACGGTGGTCCGGAACGCGGCTCGACCGCCGCGCGACTGCGCCGGGCCCGGTACGAGGGCCTCGCCAAGGCGATCGCCTTCGCCCCGGACACCGGGGAGTTCGAACGCGCGGCAGGTCTCTACCTCTACCGAGTCGAGCACGGCGCACCGCGCTTCCTGGGCAACTACCGGGACGTGACGGAGCCCGCCTGACCTGGCGGAACGGGAGGGTTTCCGGCCCACACGGCCGGGATGCGGTCCGACCACGGCTGCGCCTGTTCGAGCTGGCCGGCGAGGCGGAAGAGGAGCCCTTCGCGTCCGTAACCGGCGGCGAACTGCATGCCGATCGGGAGTCCCGTCCCGGTGTCGGCCGTCACCGGCACGGACATGGCCGGGGTGCCCGCCACGTTGAACGCCATGGTGAACGGGGAGCGGTCGTTGAGCCGTTCGATCCAGCCGAGGCCGTCGAGTGCCTCCGTGCCCTCGCCGTAGGCGCCCAGCGGCGGGGGCAGCTCCGGCAGGGTGGGGGTGAGCAGCAGGTCGTAGGCGCCGAAGTACCGTGCCAGGCCGCGGGCGACGCGGTTGCGGATCGCGAGGGCGGTGACGAACTGGGGGCCGCTGACCCGTTGCCCGTAGCGGTGCGCGGCCAGCGTGGCCGGTTCGAGGGACGAGGAGTCGACGGGCCGGCCGAGGGCCGCCGACAGGTCGTCGACCGAGGCCGCGAGATTCGCCGTCGACAGCCGGGCGTTGGCCAGTACGAACTCCTCCCAGTCGACGCCGAGGCCGACCGAGACCTCCTCGGTGCGGTGTCCGAGGGATTCGAGGAGACGCACGGTGCGCTCCAGCGCCTCGGCCACCGGGGCGGCGGTGGGGCGCCCGCCCCAGGCCCGGGCGAGGACCCCGATCCGCAGCGTGCCCGGCGGGTGGGTGACGTCCTCCGTGTAGGGGCGGGACGGCTGCTCGGCGAAGTAGGGGTCGCCCGGCTCCGGGCCGCGTATCAGGTCGAGCAGGGCCGCGCTGTCCCGTACGGTGCGGCTGACGCTGCCCTGGACGGCCAGGCCGTTGAATCCCTCGTCGAGGGCGGGGCCCATGGAGACCCGGCCGCGGGTGGGCTTCAGCCCGAAGAGGCCGTTGTACGCGGCGGGGATGCGCAGCGAGCCGGCGGCATCGGTCGCGTGGGCGAGGGGGACCGCTCCGGCCGCGACGGCCGCTGCCGCGCCGCCGCTGGATCCGCCGGCGCCGCGCCGGGGGTCCCACGGATTGCGGGTCGGGCCGTACAGCACCGGCTCCGTGGTGATGCTGTAGGCCAGTTCCGGTGTCGTGGTACGCCCGAGGGTCACGAGGCCCGCGCGGCGGAAGCGGCGCATCAGGAAGGAGTCGGAGCGGGCGACGTGCCCGGCCGCGAGACGGCTGCCCAACTCCGTCCGACGGCCCGCCATGGCGACTCCGAAGTCCTTGATCAGGAAGGGCGCGCCGGCCAGCGGCGTGCTGCCCGGGGCGGGCCGGTCGTCGGCCGGCCAGGTCTCCACGACCGCGTTGATCCGCGGATTGACCCTCCCCACGGCCTCGCGTGCGGCGGCCTCCACCTCGGCCGGGGTCACCTCGCCCTTGGCCACCAGCTCCGCGAGCCCCACCGCGTCGTGGCGCACGTACTCGGACACTCTCACTGTCACTCCTCGGGACATCGAACGATACCTGTGAGTCCCACACGATACCGAACGGTATCGAGCGGGACGGGCTGGTACCGTAGCAGGCATGACATCGACCGCCGCCAGGCCGGGCAGAGTGGCGAAGCTGCCGCCCCGCGAGCGCATCCTCGACGCGGCCGAGGAGCTGTTCCAGAGCGAGGGCATCCGGCGCGTGGGAGTCCAGGCGATCGCCGAGCGGGCCGAGACCACCAAGATGGCGATCTACCGGCACTTCGAGACCAAGGACGCACTCGTCGCCGAATGGCTGCGGATCCTGGCCGCCGAGTACCAGGCGGCCTTCGACCGCGTCGAGGCCGAACACCCCGGCCGGCCCCGGGAGCAGATTCTGGGCCTCGCCCGCTTCATCGCCGACGGGCTGCCGGGGCTGTCGTACCGGGGCTGCCCCTTCATCAACTCCCTCGCCGAGCTGCCCGACCGTTCCCACCCCGCGCGACAGGTGGTCGAGGAGCACAAGGCCCGCCAGACCCGCCGGCTGGTCGGCATGTGTGCCGAGGCGGGGATGCCCGACCCCGAACAGGTCGCGGCCCAGATCACCTTCGTCCTCGAAGGGGCGCAGGTCAGCACGCAGAACGGAAGCATCGACCGGGCGGGGGAGCGGTTGATGCGCATCGTCGAGGCGATCGTCGACCAGTAGCACGGGCCCAGCCGGATCGCGTCGGTGCCGCCGGCTTCCGGCCGGTGGAGCTACTCCGCCCGGCCCGGCGCCCAGGAGGGCAGCCAGGTGTCCTCGGGCAGGGGGGCCAGGTTCGCGAAATGGTTGACGACCGCCCGGAGTCCCGGATGCGGATTCTCCCGGGGGAGGAGCAGCGAGAGCGGGTAGGCGAGCGTCGGACCCGCGATCGGGATGCGGCGCAGATCGTGGCCGGTCGGCCAGACGTACCGGTCGCGCGAGCCCACGAGGGTGGCCACGTCGTCGGAGTCGGCGAGGATGTCGAGGAGTACCTCGTTGCCGAAGTTCGGGCCCGCGGCGTCCACACGGAGGCCGAACTCGGTGGTGAGCTGCTCGTAGAAGTCCGCCCATTCGCTGCCCGGCGCGATACCGGGCACCCAGATCCGGTGCCCGCGCAGCCGTGCCGGGGTCACGGTGCGCGCGGAGGCGAGCGGGTGTCCGGGGCCGACGACGAGTTCCAGCGGGGAGTGGAACGCGTGGATCATCCGCACCTCGGACGGCAGCGCGGCCGGGTCGGTGACCGAGCGGAACGAGGCGTCGACGTCGCCCGCCTGTACGGCGGCCACCGCCAGCCTCGGGTCGTCGACCTTGAGCGTCACCACGTCGAGTGCGGTTTTGGGATGGGAGCGCCAGTAGTCGTGCAGGACGACGGCCTGCGCGGACCGCAGGCCCAGGACGTCGATCCGCAGCGCCCGCGAGCCTCGCCGGATCGCGGTGACGGCGCGGTCGACGTTCGCGACGATGTTCCGCGCGTGCGGCAGGAAGGCCTGCCCGTCCAGCGTCAGCTCGACCCCTCGGGGAGTGCGGGTGAACAACCGGACGTCCAGGGCCCGCTCAAGGGCCGCGATCCGTTTCGAGACGGCCTGCTGCGTCACGCCGAGCTCGTCGGCCGCGTGCCGCAGCTGCCGGAGCTCGGCCGCGCGGACGAACGATCGCACCGCCTCGGTATCCATGGGGGCGAGCATAGGGCCGCCCAACCGATGGTTGTGGCACGCGCGTGCCGTCGGGCTGCCCGGGGCGGGACGATCAGCGGCCCCGGCCGGTCCGGTCCGGGTCCTGTGCCCGCCTGACCTGCTGTTCCAGCCCCTCCAGGATGAGAGCCAGGCCGGCCTCGAAGGCCGACTCGTGGTCCATCGGCGGCACGTCCGGCGGCAGCCCGGGCGGCACGGCGGCCGTACGGTCCCTGCCGTCGCCCGGGCCGGCGTCCGCCTGCTCCTCCAGCACGCTGCCGACCGTGAAGCGGCCGGCGGCCAGCATCGCCGTCCGCGCCGGTTCTTCGGGTACGCCCGCCGCGGTCAGGAACGCCATCTTGTGGGCGATGCGGTCGAGGTCCGCGCCGCCGGGACTGCTCCCGGCGTGCAGGCGTGCGCCGTCGCGGCGCGCCAGCAGGGTGCGCCGGAAGCCGCGCGTGTTCTCCAGGAACCAGTCGCGCCAGTCGTCGGCGGGCGTCGGCAGGGGAGCCGTCGCGTGCGGGGCCATCGCGGCCTCGCTCATGGCGCCGAGCAGTTCCCTCTTGTTCCGGAAGTGGTAGTAGAGCGACGGCTGTTCGACGCCCAGACGCCTGGCCAGCCGTCTCGTGCTGACGGCGTCCAGGCCGACCTCGTCCAGCAGGTCGAGCGCCTCGGTGAGGACGGTCTCGCGGTTCATTTTCGCCACATTGACAATCTATCGGTGATAGGCGACTCTGCAAAGCGTACCTATCACCGATAGAAAACGAGGGTGCGACATGACCCACGGATCATCGGCGCCCACCGGCGCCTCCCTGAAGGTCCTGATCTGCGGCGGCGGGGTGGCCGGTCAGGCGCTGGCCCACTGGCTCGCCCGGGGCGGTCACCGGGTGACCGTCGTCGAACGCTTCCCGGCGCTGCGGGCCACGGGCGCCCAGGTGGACCTCCGGGGCCAGGGCATCGAAGCCGTCGAGCGCATGGGGCTCCTGGACGCCGTCCGGGACCGGCTCGTGGACGAGGCGGGGGTCGCCTTCGTGGACAGCCGGGGCAGGAAACGGGCGACGATCATGGCCAACACCTCCGGCCGGGGCCGCCAGACCCTGACGTCCGAGTACGAGATCATGCGCGGTGACCTGGTGCGCATCCTCCACGAGGCGGCACGGGAGGAGGTGGACCACGTGTTCGGGACGAGCGTGGAAAGCTTCGAGCAGGACGAGCGGCGGGTCGTCGCCCACTTCTCCGACGGCTCGTCCGACGCGTTCGACCTCCTCGTCGGCGCGGACGGGCAGGGCTCGCGCATCCGCCGGGCCGTCCTGCCCCCGGGCACCCCCGACCCCTACTGGCGGGTGGGGATCCACATGGCCTACTGGTTCGTCCCGCGCATCGCGTCGGACAGCAACATCCGGGACACCTACCTCGCACCCGGCGGCCGGATGATCATGCGCAGGAGTCACCACCCGACCGAGACCCAGGTCTACTTCGTGCTGCGGGAACGCTCCGCGCAGGCCTCGGCCGTCCACCGGGAACCGGTCGAACGTCAGCGGCGGTTCTGGACCGACAGGTTCCGCGACGCGGGATGGCAGACCGCGCGGTTCCTCGACGGCATGGAGCGGACCGAGAGCTTCTACTCCCAGGAGGTCGTTCAGGTGCGCACCGACACCTGGTCCAAGGGCCGCGTGGTCCTGGTCGGCGACGCCGCGCACTGCGCCTCCCCCTACAGCGGCATGGGAACCTCCGGCGCCCTGGTCGGCGCCTACGTGCTGGCCGGCGAGCTCAACCGGCACGGCCACGACCTGCCCACCGCCCTGGCCAACTACGACACCGCGCTGCGCCCCTTCGTGGACGAGATCCAGGCCGAGGTGAAACCGCACCTCCTGCGCCTGGGCATGCCCGGCAGCCGGTTGGCCGTCGACGCCTTCCACGCGGTCACGGCACTCGCCTGCCGACTGCGCGTCCCCGATCTCGTCGCGCGCCGCTCGACGACCGACCGGGGCGGTGACTGGCGGCTTCCCGACCTGCCGAAGGGCAGAAACCGCGACGCCGGATGAGGCGTGTGCCGGGCGGTGCCGGGGTCGTCACCTCGGTGCCATAACCTCGTCCGTGGGAACGGCGGTTGCCATGTGTGTCCACACCGAGGAGGCGGCGGTGCTCAAATGGGGCGGCTCGCGATTGCTCGTCTGCGCGCTGGCGCTGGCCTGCGTGGCCCTGGTGGGGCCCAGCGCCCCCGGCGGTGCCCTGTCCGGCAGGTCGCTGCCCGTCGAAGCCGTCAAGGACGTCGTACCCGACCGGGTCATGACGTGGAACCTGTGCAACCCCTGCGACGCGAGCAACCTGGACCGGGCCGCCGAGATAGCCGCGCACGCGCCCCAGGTCATCGGCATGCAGGAAGCCTGCGCACGTGACGTCGACAGGATCCGGGACTACCTGGAGGCCTTCCACGGGCTCGTCTACCACGTCGCACACGGGTCGGTCCTGCAGAACTGGGGCCGTTGCGGCGGAGCGCCGTGGAATCCCGGGGGCTTCGGCCAGGCCATCCTCTCGGCGGCACCGATCACGGACGCGGTCAACGTCGAGTACCCCGACGGCGGCTCCGAGGACCGCGGATACCTCGCGGTCACCACCGAGGTCGGCGGCCGGTCCGTCCGGGTGTTCAACACGCACCTCGCCCAGCGCCGCCAGGAGGAGTTCAGGACGGACCAGGTCCGCGTACTCGCCGGGGAAGTCGCCCGGCACGAACGCGCCATAGTCGTCGGCGACTTCAACGCCGTGCCGGAAGCCTCCGAACTCGACCCCATGTGGGCCCTGGCGACGGACACCGACCCGCAGTGCCACCCCGCGCCCGTCGGTACCTGCGAGCCGACCACGGACTGGCAGAGCAAGTTCGACTACGTCTTCCTGCGCGGCATCGCCTCCCGCGAGCACCGCGTGGTCCGCACGGCGCACTCGGACCACGACATGCTGTACGCCGACCTGGACGTCACCTGAGACCCCGTCACCGGATGCGGTGGCTCTCCCAGAAAGGGCCGAGATCCTCGTCCGTCATGGACTGGGCGGCCCGCTTGAAGTCCTCGGTGGTGGAGACGCCGTACCAGTGGTCCCGGGCGTAGCGCTTGAGGAGCCGGGCCATGATGTCGGCGCCGAGGGTGCGTTCCAGGTCGGCCAGGGCGCAGGGACCGGCCGTGTAGACGAGGTGGTACTCGCCGCGGTGCCGCGACCAGTAGTCCATGGACGCGGTCAGTTCCGTGCCCTCGTCGGGCCAGTAGACGTCCGACCAGCAGTCGCGGGTCTCCAGGCCGTAGAAGCGGAAGTTGGCGTACTGGGCGAAGCTCTCGTCCAGCCACGGCGAGCCGTACTCGTCGTTGCCGACGATGCCGTACCACCACTGGTGCGCCAACTCGTGGACGACGGCGTTGCCCTCCTCGGTGGTGCCGAGCAGCACGAGGCCGGGATACTCCATACCGCCGCCGAAGCCGGTGGTCATCACCAGGTCGACCTCGCCGTAGGGGTAGTGGCCGAACTCGCGGCCGAACCGGTCGACGGCCGCGACGGCTTCCGCGCGACTGAGGCGGACCCCCGCGGCGGGAGTGCCGGGCGCCCAGAACGACTTCACACGCACACCCCCGGGCGTGGTCTCCGTCGCCGTGCGGAAGGGTCCCGCGGCCCACGCGAAGTCCCGCACGCGCTCCGCGAGGCTGAGGGTCACCGAACGCCCCGGGTCACCCGGCCGGGTCCTGGTGCGGCCCGTCGCGGGCACCGCCATGTCCGACGGGTGGTCGAGGCGGACCCTGAAGTCACCGGCCAGGGCGTAGAAGCTCTCGCCGACGGCCACGTACGGGTCGAGGTGCCACCCCTCGGTGTCGTGCACGGCGAGCACCGGCAGTGCGTTGCCGAGGAAGCGGAAGGCGCCCTCGCGGCCGAAGCGGGCATTGCGGTCGGGCACCGTGATGGAGACGTCGAAGGCGACGGACGCCCGCTTGCCGTGCGCGAGGGGCTCGGGCAGGGCGACGCGCAGAGCCGTGCAGTTCACCGTGAGCGGGTCAGCCGTGCCACCGCGCAGACCCGACACGACGACGGGGGAGGGCACGCCGGGCGCACCGGGCCCGGCGGGCGTCCCGCACCCGTCCTCGCCGTTGCCCCACAGGCGCAGGTACACCTCGCGCAGCGGCCGGTCGGACGCGTTGCGGAAGGACACCCGCTGCCGTCCCGTCCAGTGGCCGCCGTCGGCGTCGGAGCGCAGGTCCACGTCGTAGCGGGCGTGGTCGGGTGTCGCCGCGGGCCCACCGGCCCCGGCTGCCGCACCGGCCTCACCCGCCGGCGTGCCCACCGCCAGGAGCAGCACGAGCAGCACCACGAACAGACGACGACCGGCCCGGTGCGACCACGGGGCGGGCAGGGACGTGCCAAGCGGCGACATGACAGCGGATACTGCCACAACTGCCCGTCGAACGACCGGACTTCGCCGAAGACTCAGTCCCGCCGTGCGCCGTGGGCGAGCCCGGCTTCGATGGCCATGGCGATGAACGCGATCGTGTCGTCGGCCCGGCGTTCGGGGACCGCGTCGTAGGCGGACGGCAAGCCGGTGGACTCGCGCACCCGCAGGGCCTCGAGGACGATCGGGTGCCAGCGCGCGTCGAAGGCGGTCAGGGCGTACCGGCCCGCGCCGCTCTTGGAGGTGAGGGAGCCCGTCGCGAGCAGGTGATGCAGGCGGCTGACGCCGAGCACGCACCACTCCACGGCGTCCGGCTCGGCAGCCTCCGCCGGACTCTCGGTCAACTCCCGGTGCACGTGCGACCAGTAGCTCGACAGGTTGTCGTGGCTGAAGGCACGCAGCGCGGCGTCGTCGACGTGCACCTCGGACTCGGTGAGCACCGGGCCGCGGACCGTCACGCCGTGCCGGACCAGCTCGTGCCAGGTGACGGGGTTGATACCGAACCGCCCGGCCTCCTCGTAGACCCCCATCCGGGTGCAGGGCAGGTCGGGGCAGTGCTCCGGTGGCCCGGCCAGGTCCACGCGCACCGCGTGGAAACCGTCGAAGAAGGGGCGGGGGTGCTCCCGGCTTACGGTGTCGTGTGCCGCGGCCAGCGCCGCCAGCGCGGCCCGGTCCGGGCGCTCGGCCAGCACGCTCACGAAGTCGACGTCACTGCGGCCGGGGAAGAACTCGCCGAAACCGAGTGAGCCGCACAGGTACAGCCCCCGGACCAGGCCCGGCGCGGACGCGTCGATCGCGGACAGGAACGCGGACGTGGTCCGGTGGACCTCCGGCGGCAGCGACATGTTGGCCAACCTAACCACGGGCTCGCGCAACGCATAATCGGTTGCCGTCGGCGCCGGTGGTGGATGCAATGACCGCCATGGTCACCCAAGAGCCGCCGCCGGGGCGGGACGAGACGAACGGGCAGGTCCGGATCGGCGCACTCGCGCCGCTGACCCGGCCGGGCTGGGACGAGGCGGGCCGGCACCTGCTCGCCGGAATGGAACTTGCCGTACGCGAGGTCAACGACGCAGGCGGCATCCTGGGCAGACCGCTGGAGCTGGTGGTGCGGGACACCGCGGCCGACCCCCGCCGGGCCGCCGCGGCCGTGGAGGAACTGGCCGGGCTGGGCGTGGCCGCGCTGGCCGGGGAGTACCACAGCGTCGTCGCCCGTGCCGCTGCCGCCAGGGCCGACGCCCTGGGCGTGCCGTTCCTGTGCGCGTCGGCGGTGCTCGACGCGCTCACCGAACAGCCGACGCCGTGGGTCGCGCGGCTCGCCCCGGCGCAGTCCCACGGCTGGCGGATCTACGCGGACTTCCTCCTCGCCGCGGGCCACCGCCGCATCGCCGTGGCCGCCGACCCGAGCAGCGTCTACTGGGCGTGCGGCACCCGCGTCCTGCGGGACCACCTCGCGCCGCACGACGGCACCCTCGTCGAAATCGACGTGCGCGACCAGACCGCCGCGTCGGTGTGCGACACGCTCGTCGACCTGCGGGCGACCGCCCTCCTCCTGCTGGTCGGTCACCCCGAGCCGGCCGTGTCGATCGTCCGCTCCGTGCGCCGCGACCCGCGCCTGGCCGGGATCATGATCGGCGCCCCGGCCGGGCAGCCGGAGTTCACCGGATGGGCGTCGTCGCTGGGCGCGGACGGCGCCGCGGTTCCCTTCCTGCGCTACCTGCCCGAGCACCTGGGCCCGCTCGGCGCACGGGTCGCGACGGCCCTGCGCGAGCGGCTGGCCGAAGGGCCCTCCTTCGTCGCCTTCGAGGGCTACGACACGGTGGCGGTCCTCGCCGACGTGCTGCGTTCGCACGCCCCGGACCGGGCGTGGACCGCCGAATCCTGGGCGAGCGTCTCGGTCGAGGGCACCCGGGGGCGGATCCGGTTCTCCCGGACGCCGGGCATCGGCGTGTGGCAATGGGCCTGGGCGCCGGTCCAGGTGGTCGACCGGGATCCGGCGGAACCCGGCCGCCTGCGGGTCCTGCACACCGGCTGACGTGCGCAGCCTCCTCGGGTGCGCGGCGGTCGCTCAGCCGTACATCGCCACGCGGTGGAAGGCGGCGAGCGCGTCGTCGAGGGGGTGGGGCTGCGGCCTGCCCGCCGAGTCGAGTGCGTTCCACCTCTGGAGGTTCACCGCGACCGCCATACGGCGCCTGCCGTCGGCGCTGATCACGGCCAGGGCCCCGGCACCCCAGGCGGTGCCGCCGTGGCCCCAGAAGGTGACCTGGCCGGGCGCTTCCAGCGGGTGCAGGCCGAGGCCGTACGGGATCGTCCGCCCCTCCTGGGAGACGACCGGCACGGTACGCCGCATCTGCGCCAGCGACGACGGGCTCACGATCTCGCCGGCCAGCAGCATCCCGAAGAAGCGGTTGAGGTCCGAGACGGTCGATATCAGTGACGCCGACGGCCCCACCCACGACATGTCGTACACGCTGTAGTCGCGCGGCGGGTCGATCATGCCGAACCAGGACTCGTAGAGGCGCGAGTGCGGCGCGCCCACGTACGGTCCGGTGGGCAGCTCGGTGTGCCGGAGCCCGGCGCGCTCGATGACGTTCCGGGTGATGCAGTGCTCGGCGCTGGTGCCGGTCACCTGTTCCAGGAGCTTGCCCAGGAGCAGGTAGTTGGTGTTCGAGTACAGGCCCGGAGTGCCGCCCGGGGGGCCGACGGCGGGTGCGGCGAGGCCGAGAGCGATCAGTTCGTCGGGGTCGAACCGGGTGAACCGGTGCTCGTCCAGGCTCTGGGGTCCGGTGTCCGCGAGGGCGGGGAACGCCTTGAGGGACGCGTAGGCGTGGGGCAGGTACTCGGCGAGACCGCTGGTGTGGTTCAGCAGCATGCGGACCGTGACGGTCTCGCCGCGTCCGTCGGGAAGGAGGTCCGGGAGGTACCGGCCGATCGGCGCGTCGAGGCCGATCCGCCCCTGCTCGACCTGCTGCAGGACCGCGGCGGCGGTGAAGGTCTTCGTGATGCTGCCGACCCGGTGGCGCATGTCGGCGGTGACCGGGCGGCCGGTGGCGACATCGGCGACCCCGGCGGCGCCCCGCCAGACCTGGTCGCCGTCCCGCACCTCGGCGAACAGGCCCGGCATCCCGGCGCGGTGGACGTTCTCGACGGCTGCGTTCAGTACCTCGGGATCCAGTGAGTCACTCATGGCAGGTGTCCTTTCCCCGGCTCTTCGGCGGCTCTTCGGCATGCTCTTGCACCCATTATGCACGCGGTGCGTGCAATAAGCGTGCAACACCAAGTGCAATGGGGGAGCGAAGAAGAATCCGGTGCGGCCCGCCGCCACGCATGCCGGCCGCCGCCCCGGGTAGGACGTTCCGGTACAAGGGCGTAACGCAGGGGCCCGAAGAGCGAGGAGTGTCGGACGTGATTCGAAAGCTGCAGGCGGTCGCACTGGACTGCGCAGATCCCGTACGGCTCGCGTCGTTCTACGCGGAGCTGCTCGGCGGGCGGGTGGTCGCGGATCCGGACGACTCCGACTGGCTCGAGGTGCACGGCTTCGAGGGGACGCCGCTGGCCGTTCAGCGGGTGGACGGCTACCGCCCGCCCGAATGGCCGGGCCAGGACCACCCTCAGCAGCTCCATCTGGACTTCGACGTCGACGATCTCGAAGGCGAGGAGAAGCGGGCACTCGCACTCGGCGCGACCGTCCTGGAGCGGACCGACCGGCTCCGCCCGGGCGCCAACTGGCGCGTCTACGCGGACCCGGCCGGCCATCCGTTCTGCCTCTGCCTCCACTGACCGCACCGGGCGCCGGGCTTTCCTGCCGCGACGAGCTCCCGCGGAGACGGCGCCCGTTCAGTCCTCCTCGGCCGCCGCGGCCAGGATCCGGGCCAGCTCGGCAGGCTTGGTGATCATGGGCCAGTGGCCCGAGTCGATGTCCGCGAAGTCGACGTGCTTGGCCCGGGCGAGTTCCGGTACGTCGCCCGCGCTGATCCACTGCCGCGCCTGCGCGGGCGTGAACTCGGGGCACACGACCACGACCGGCACGTCGTACCGGCGCTCGTCGGACAGCCGCACCACGCCCCGGGCCACGGCCTCGGGCACCGGGATCGCGGCCGCCGCCAGCTCACGCCGCGCCGACTCGTCGAGGTCGGCGGCATCGGGCCCCTGGAAGGGCTCCCAGCCCGGAAAGGGCATCGCGCCGTCCCTGACCTCGAAGAAGTCCGCATACGGCTGACCGTCGGGGGTCGGGATGCCGCCGATGAGCGCGACCTTGGCCAGCCGCTCCGGCCGCCGGTCGGCCGCCAGCCAGGCCAGTGCACAGGCCGCGGAATGCCCCACCACCATGGCCCTGCCGGGCGCCGCGTCCACCGCGGCCAGCACCGCGTCCACCTGATCGTCGAGCGTGGCGGCCGCCGCGCCGTCTCCCTGTCCCGGGAGCGTGAGCGGCACCGGACGGTGGCCGAGCGACTCCAGCGTGGACGCGACGCGCTCCCACACGGATCCGTTCAGCCACAGGCCGCCGATGAGCACGATGTCCATGATTGGTTCCCTTCGTCTGCGTGACCTCACCGTAGGAGGAGATCCGGACGTTCCACTGCCGGTTTCCACTGCCGGTCTACTCACCGTGCCCACTCCTGGGATCCGCGGCGCGGACTAGCCTGCTCCCGTGCCCAACGACCCCGGTCCCACCGCGCGAGCGCTGCGTGCCCTGGAGATCCTTCGGACCCGCCCCACCACGACGGCCGACGAACTCGCCGTGCGGCTGGGTGTGACGGAGCGAGCGGCGCGCCGGTACGTCGGGATCCTCAAGGAGGCGGGCATCCCCGTGGAGTCGGCCCGGGGACCGCACGGCGGATACCGGCTGGGACGCGGGACGAGACTGCCGCCCGTGCACTTCACCCAGGCCGAGGCGCTCGGCCTGGTCATGGCGGCACTCGGCGGCCGGCCCGCCGTGGCCGAGGCCGACGATCTCGTCGGTACCGCCCTGGGCAAGGTCGTCAAGGCGCTGCCGGAGAGCGTCGGCCGGCAGGCGGCACTGCTGCGGGAGTACGCGGCCGCCGCCCCCGACCCGTACGCGGCCCACCCGGATCCGGCCGTCACCAGCGCCCTCGTCGAAGCCGTCGCGCACCGGCGCCGCGTGCTGCTCGCCTACCGCAGCGAGGCCGGCAACACATGGCAGGAGGAGGCGGACCCCTGGTCCCTCGTCGTCCGCCACGGGCGCTGGTACCTGCTGTGCCACTCCCACCGTGCGGACGCCGTCCGCACCTACCGGGTCGACCGGATCGGCGAGGTCCGCAGCACCGGCCACGGATTCGACGCGCCGGTGGACTTCGACCCGGTGGCGGTGCTGGAGGAGAACCTGGGCACCGGATGGCAATACGCCACCCGCGTGGTCTTCGATGCCCCGCCCGCCGAGGTCGCCCCCTGGATCCGCCCGCCCATGGGACGGCTCGAACCCCTGGGAGACGGCTGCGTCCTGGTCGGCAGCACCCGCAATCCGGACATGTACGCACAGGAGTGGCTCGCGAGGGTGCCGTTCGCCTTCCGTATCGAGGGCGGAGACGAACTGCGGGCCGCGGCCGCCGCCCTCGCGGCGCGCTTCAGCGCCGCGGTGACGGACCACCGGCCCGGCTCCAGGCCGCCAACCGGATGAAGGCCGACGGGGCGGAGCCGGTATCCGGTCGCCGGGCCGCATGCGGCTGAACCGCCGGTTTCAGGCGGTTGAACCTTCTCGGCCGACGCGAAGCGGGGGCACGGCGACGGAACCGCGGGCGACGATCTCCGGCTTCCTCATCACCTGGCTGCTCCTGCGGGAACTCGCCACCACCGGCCGGGTGTCGCTCCGTGCCTTCCACGCCCGCCGGGCACCGCGGCGGCTCCCCGCCCCGTCCCCGGTCCACCGCGACGACAGCCACCTCTCGGAGGCGTACGCCGAGGCACTCGCCCCGGAAACCGTCACGGCCGGGCGACCCGCAGGTGCCGTCGGGCAGCCAGCTCCTCCTCGCCCACCACGGTCAGCACCGGGCTGCCCGGCGCCGCGAACATGGTCACCACCAGCTGCGACTGCGCGTCCGAGAGGTTGTTGGCGCCCTGGTAGTGGATCACGTCACCTCCGGGCTCGAACACGGCGTCACCGGCCTTGAGCACGCGGGGCGCCTCCCCCTCCAGCTCGAAGAGGATCTCGCCCTCGGTCACGTAGCCGAAGAGCGCTCCAGGGTGCCGGTGCGGCGGCGCGCCCGGGTCTCCGGGCGCGAGCGTGACCCGGACGGTCCTGGCCTCGGCACCGGCCGGAATCCCGGCCGTCGCGTCCGGCAGGCTCGCGACGATCTCGACGCCCGGGGGCAGGTGGTTGTGCTGGGAGTCCATGCGATCCTCCTGAAGGGAACGGTTCACAGTCATGACCGGACAGCCGCCTCGTTGGTGACAGTTCCGCGCGGGCGGCCGGTCCCTATTCGACGAAGTACGAGTCGTGCTGGTCGAAGAACGCGGCACGCTCCTCCTCCGAGGAGTGCGCCAACTGCGACACCTGCTCGAAGTACTCCTCGCGCGGCGCACCGGGAGTGAACAGCAGGAGCATGTCCGCCGGGGCGTCGGAGTCGTTGCGGAAGGCGTGCAGGCCGCCCTGCGGCACGTGCAGGAAGTCGCCCTTGCGCGCGTCGACCCACCGCACGCCGTCGAAGACGCGCACCGTGCCGTCCAGGATGTAGAACGACTCCGAGATCCGCTTGTGGAAGTGCGTCTTCGGTCCGCCCGCCCGGGGAGCCATCTCCACCCGGTACAGCCCGAACTCGCCCCGGGTGGTCTCGGTGGTCGCCAGGTAGTGGGTGGCGTTCTTGCCGCTGCCGCTCTCCCCGAGGTTCGGCGGTGTGCTCGCCGGCCGGAAGACGGCACTGACCTCACCGTCCTCCCCCCAGTACTTCTGCTCCGGATACGGATAGGACATGGTGGTTCCTTTCCTGGGGCGGGCACACGGTGACGTCCCGGCACGGATGTCGACGAACGGTCCTCCGTACCATCAGACCGACCGGCGCCCGCGGGTGTGACAACGCTGCCGGGTCTGCGCGATCATGACCCGAATGGACAGTCGTTTCGTTGGCATACCCGAGGTGGACGCGGCTCCGTCCGTGGCGGTCGTCGTCGATGTCATGCGCGCGTTCACCGTGGCCGCGTGGGCCTTCGCCCAAGGGGCGGAAAAGATCGTTCTCGCCGAGTCGCTGGACGAAGCCCTGGCCCTCAAGGCGCGCGACCCGGACCGGCTGGCGCTCAAGGACGGGCCGCGCACGCCCGGTTTCGACCTGGTCAACTCGCCGGGCCTGCTGCGCTCCGCCGACCTCACGGGACGGACCGTCGTGCAGAAGACCACGGCGGGGACCGTCGGCGCCCTCGCGGTCAAGGACGCGTCGCTGGTGCTGTGCGCCGGCTTCGTGGTCGCGGAGGCGACGGCCCGGGTGCTGCGGGCACGCGCCGCCGAGCACGTCACGTTCGTGGTCACCGGCGAGGACGGCCGGGCCGACGAAGACCTGGCGTGTGCCCAGTACATCGCGCGCCGGGCCACCGGGCACGGTGTGGACGCCGCCGGGTTCCTTCGCCGTGCTGCCGCCTCGCGCGCCGCCTCCGAGCTGGCGCAGGGCGTGCGTCAGGGCGTCCATCCCGACGACGTCGCCCTCTGCCTCGAACTCGACCGGTTTCCCTTCGCCGTGGTCGCGGCTGCGGAGGACTCGCTCATGGTCCTGCGTCCGTATGCCGCGCCCCGGTCGTGAGACTCAGGAGGAGCGGATCGCGGAGATGTCGAACTGCAGGCGGACCTTCTCGCTGACCATGCTGCCGCCCGCCTCGAGCCGCTGGTTGTAGACCAGACCCCAGTCCCGGCGGTCGATGGTGGTGGTCCCGTCGAAACCCGCCCGCTCGTAGCCGAACGGATCCACGACCGAGCCGAGGTAGTCCAGTTGGAGCTCGACGGGGCGGGTCGTGTCCCGGATGGTGAGCTCTCCCGTCATGCGGAAGCTCCCCGCGGACTCCTGGGTGGTGGAGGTGGAGCGGAAGGTCATCTCGGGGTGGCGCCGCGCGTCGAAGAAGTCCTTGCCGACGAGGTGGGCGTCCCGTTGTTCCACGCCCGTGTCGACGCTGGCCACGCGGATGACGAGGTCGGCCCGGGACTCGCAGGGGCGGTCTCCGTCGAAGTGGAGCGTGCTGTCGTAGTCGGTGAACGCCCCGCGGACCGTGGTGACCATGGCGTGCCGCACGGAGAATCCGATCCGGCTGTGCGGGCGGTCGATGGTCCATCGCCCGGTCAGCGCGCGAAGGGCCGGGTCGAGCGTGGCGACCGCGGTCGCGGACCGCCCGGCCGACGGGTCCGGCCCGGCGGTCGACGGCTGCTCGACG
Organism: Streptomyces sp. NPDC111628; assembly: GCF_055635195.1. Taxonomy (NCBI): domain Bacteria; kingdom Bacillati; phylum Actinomycetota; class Actinomycetes; order Kitasatosporales; family Streptomycetaceae; genus Streptomyces; species Streptomyces sp. NPDC111628. Next base: position 1,375,476 of record NZ_JBVKBZ010000002.1, read on the forward strand.
GTGGCGGTCTGGCGACGGCTGAAGATACCCATGAGGCGGCCCTTTCGAATGCGATCACTTCGTGTTACCACGAAGTCGATCAACGGCCCACGGCAAGATGGGCGACCTCGTCCGGCTTCCATGACCCCGACCGCAAAGCTGCACGGCTTGGACACGAGGCCCCTGGCTCGTGCACACGGCAGGCCTAACGGAGCCGCCCCAGCGCCTCCCTCAGCCGCCGGGCGTCCCGGAGCCGTTGCTCGTAGGTGGCGCCGAGGACCAGCAGTACGAGACCGGCGAGGGCGGGAGGGGCCCAGCGGGGGAGCGCGCCGACGACCTGGGTGAGGTACGGGGCCAGTTCGTGCAGCGCCACCAGCGCGAGCACACCCGAGCCGAGAACCAGTGGCGCCTGGAGCCGGTGCCGGGCGCCCGCCAGCGTCACCGCGAGCGCGGCGACGCCGAGCGCCAGAGGACGCAGCCAGTGCTGGTCGTCCCAGGCGGCGAGCAGACTCGGCACCAGGGTGACGGCCAGCCCGGAGCCGTACGCCGTCCACGACGACACCGCGGCGTCACGGCGCCGACGCAGAACTCCGACGACCAGCACCGGTCCGGTCACCGGCAGGGTGTAGGCCTCCGGAGCGGCGACGTCCCACGCCGCCAGGCGCACCCAGGTGGCCAGCAGGAACAGCGCGGCCGCCGCCCAGCCGGACGCCCGCCGCTCCGGGCGCAGCGCGGTGGCTGCCGCGACGGCACCGCAGAGGGAGAGCACCAGGGCCAGCATCGGCGGCTCCGGCGCGGCGAGCGCGAGTGCGAGCAGCCCCGCGGCCGCACCCGCCACCTCGACCGGTACCGTGGCGCGCGACCCACCCGTCCGCGACGCGATCAGGGCGGCGACGGCGGGTACGACGAGGACCAGCAGCGCCGTGTGGTGCGGCTGCCGGCCCGTGGATGCCCCGATCGCGCAGGCCAGGGCCGTGGCGTGGCAGAGGGCGGCGGGCGCCGTGAAGGGCGCGGGCCCCGGGCGGAGCCCGGCGGCAGCGAACAGGACCGTCAGCGTCACGAGTACGGCGATCGTCGCGGGCTCGGAGGCCAGCGAGACGAGGGCGAGAGCGACCGAGGTGACGAGCGCCAGCAGGAGGGCCGTCAGGACCGGCGGCGACAGCCGCTTGTCGGCGCGGCCGGTCCGCACCGCGAGGCCCAGGGCCGTCGCGACCACGACCGCGTGCGCCACCAGACCCGCCGCGTAGGGCAGTCGGAGTACCACCGGGAGGACGAGGAGGGCCGCCCAGCCGAGGGCCAGCGCCACCACCGTGACCGCCGGACGCCGGGCCGTGCGGCGCCCGGCCACCAGCAGCACCGCGGCCACCACGGCGAGGACCAGCGGCGCGGTGCCCGCGTACGGCGGGCGGGGCAGGCCCGCGAACACGGCGTCCCGGAAATCCTGCGGCGCACCGGACCAGGGGCGCGCACCCCGGACCGCCGGACCGAGGACGCACCCGGCGACCAGGGGGAGCGTCCACAGCACCGCGAAGCCCTGAACCGCCGCCGAAGCGCGCACCAGCCCCTGACGCAAAGGCTGGTGAAGGCGCGTCCGCTCCGCCGCCAACAGGGCGATCGCGCAGGCCAGGCACCCCGGCACCGTCCACTCGCCGGGCACCGTCACCCGCAGCACCCCACCGGCCCCGGCGACCACGCACAGACCCGCCGCAAGGGCGGCGCCCATGGAGATCTCCGGACGGGGAACGAAGCGGCCGGCCACCAGCGCGAGCGCCGCCGCCACGGCCAGGAGCGCCGCCGCCCGTGCGGCCGGGCCCGGGCCGGACGCGCTCCAGCAGAGCCACCCGGCCGACAGCACACCCGCGGCCCCCGTGCCCAGGGCGCCGGTGACGGCGACGATCCGCACCGGCAGCGGTGCGGCGCGCAGCGCGACGGCGGTGCCGCCCGCGGCGGTCGCCAGCGACACCGCCGTGAGCGTGTACGGACCCGCTCCGGCGGCGATCGCCCACAGGAGCAGGGGCAGATGGGCGGTCGCCACGGCGAGCGGGAGGGGGTGCCGGAGCCCGAGGCGCAGTCCGTACACGGCCCACAGCGCCGCCAGGACGGCGGACGCGGTGGCCGTGTACCCGACACCGTCCGTGCCGGTGAACGCCACCTCGTGGAGCGCGTAGGCGTCGAGGACGGTCAGGGCGGTCCCGAGAGCGGCCACCGCCTCGGCCGTCGACCTCAGCCCGCGCCGCAGCAGTGCCACCGGCACACCGAGCGCCCCCACGGTCAGCGCACCGAGCACCAGGGCGCGTCCCGCGATCCCCAGATGACCCCAGCTGACGAGGGTGAACGCGATCGCCGCGATCGTCAGCAGTACGCCACCGAGCACCAGCAGCACGTTCTGCACACCGGGCGCGGTGGCCTCCGGACGGCGTACGGCGGCACCGGCGGGCGGTCCCCCGGGCGCGGCCCCGGGTCCGGGGGCGGCCTGCTGGGCGGCGGTCGCCCGCAGCGTGTGGACCAGCCACGCACGGCGCCGCAGCAGGGCGGCGCGGCGCAGGTCGAGTTGCCGCAGCTCGGCGTCCAGGAACCGCAGCTCCTCGGCCGGGGGCGGAAGGTTCGTCATGCCTCGGAGTGTGGTCCTCGCCACGTGCCGGGACATGAGCGCGCATACTCAGCTCGTACTCAGGGGCGCGGTGCCCCGGTGGGGGTCAGAACTCGATCCGCAGAACCGCCCAGACGGTGTTGCCGCCGGTGCGGCCGGACCGGGCCGTCCCCCACGAGTCGGCCAGCTGCTGCACGATCAACAGCCCGCGCCCGCTCTCGTCCTGCGGGCCGGAGCCGCAACCGGCCGGGCTGGCCGAGGTGCGCCCGTCGTCGTGCATCTCGATCCGCAGCTGCTCGTGCGAGGTCAGCGACAGGCCGCACAGCATGCGCTCGCTGCCCGAGTGGAGCACGGCGTTGGTCGCCAGTTCCGAGACGAGGAGCACCGCGTCGGTGCACACGTCGCCGGGAAGCCGCCAGGTGCGAAGCTGCCGGCGGACCGTGTCGCGCGCCGTCCGCACGCTGACCCGGAGCGAGGGGAGGTCGAACCAGTGCTCCAGGTCGGGGCGCGCCGGTGGTAACAGTCCGGGTGAAGGGCTCGTGTGGGGGGTCACGGTGATCGCCTTCCAGTGAGGACGGGCGCGATGCTCACGACCGCAACTATGCTCGCCGTCGAGTTCAGCCTGCAACCGGATCCCTGATAATTTCAGAAAGACCCGTTCAGTCTGGTGTCGTCACCAAGTCGCTGTCACAATGGCGCCGGTGACAGCCCATCAGGAGGTGGGGCGTGAGTGAAGCTCGGTCCGGCGCGGGCACCAGCGCCCCGACGGTGCTGCGCATGATCCTGGGGCGCCGGCTCCACGACATGCGGCAGGGCGCGGGTGCCTCACTGGCCGACGCCGCCAAGGCGCTACGGGTGACGCCTCTGACGATCCGCCGGCTGGAGAAGGCCGAAGTCGCCCTCAAACCCCTCTATGTCGAGAAGCTCCTGCAGACCTACGGCAGGGGGCAGCAGGAGACGGACGAGTTCGTCGCGCTCGCCGAGCAGGCCAACAAACCGGGCTGGTGGCACGCCTACCGCGACGTGCTGCCCAACTGGTTCACCGCGTACGTCAGTCTGGAGACCGGCGCCGGCACGCTGCGCACCTACGAACCCCACTACGTCACGGGGCTGCTCCAGACCCCCGCCTACGCCCGCGGCGTCCTGGGCGGAGGCTTTCCGAACGGCTCCGACGAGGAGTTGGAACGCCGCGTCGGCCTGCGGCTGCGCCGGCAGAGCCTGCTGGAGCGGGAGAACGCGCCCACCCTCTGGGTGGTCATGGAGGAAGCGGTCCTGCACCGGGTCGTCGGCGGCCCCGAAGTGATGCGCGAGCAGATCGACCGGCTCCTGGCGGCGTCCGAGCTGGAGCACGTCAGCATCGACATCCTGCCCTTCGCCGTCGGCGCCCACGTCGGGGCCTGCGCCCCCTTCACCTACTTCCGGTTCGAGGAGCCGGAGCTGCCCGACGTCGTCTACAGCGAGATCCTCTCCGCGTCGATGTACCTGGACGAACGGGCCGACGTCGTCGCGCACCTGGAGGCGCACAACAGGATGTCGCTGCTCACCTCGACCCGGGACAGCACGGCACTCCTGAACCGCATGCGCAAGGAGTACTCATGAGCACCACCGACCTCCCCGTCTACAACGGGATGCCCGCCCGCGACCTCGGCGAGAGCGGCTGGGAACGCCCGTGGAGCGGCCCCAACGGCGGCCAGTGCGTGGAGACCAAGCAACTCGCCGACGGACGCATCGCCGTGCGTCAGTCGACGGACCCGGCCGGCCCCGCACTCATCTACACGCGCGAGGAGATCGGCGCGTTCGTCCGAGGAGTCAAGCAGGGCATGGCCGACCACCTGACGGCCGGCCGCACGAAGGGAACGGCATGAGCGACACCCAGGCCGCGCGGGGCCTCGACACCAGCAGGCCGCACTCGGCCCGCATGTACGACTTCTACCTCGGCGGCAAGGACCACTTCCCGGTCGACAAGCAGGCGGCCGAAGCGGTCGCCGAGGCCTACCCGGGCATCTTCACCTGTGCCCGGGAGAACCGCGCCTTCATGCACCGTGCCACTCGGGTGCTGGCACAGGAGCACGGCATCCGGCAGTGGCTGGACATCGGCACGGGCATCCCCACCGAGCCGAACGTGCACCAGGTGGCACAGTCCGTCGTCCCCGAGGCCCGCGTGGTCTACGCCGACAACGACCCGCTCGTCCTGAAGTACGCCGAGCGCCTCATGCGCAGCACCCCGCAGGGCCGCACCACCTACATCGAGGCCGACGTCAACGACCCCGACGCCCTGCTGAAGGCACCCGTACTGGCCGAGGTGCTGGACCTCTCCCGGCCGGTCGCCCTGTCGCTGAACGCGCTGATGCACTTCATCACCGATGCCCGCGACCCGTACGGCATCGTCGAACGGCTGATGGCCGCGCTCCCGGCGGGCAGTGCGCTCGCGCTGAGCCACTGCACGCCCGACTTCGACCCGCCCACCTGGGAGAAGGTCACCGACATCTACACCGGCGCGGGCACACCGGTGCAGTTCCGCTCGCAGAAGGACGTCGCACGCTTCTTCGACGGGCTCGACCTCCTCACCCCCGGCGTCACCGTCGGTCACCGCTGGCGACCTGACCTGCCCGCCGGTCCCGACGCCCCCACCGACGCCCAGGTCAGCCTGTGGGCCGGGGTCGGCATCAAGCCGTAGCGCACTTGCCGGACCCCTTCGGTGGGGCGCAGGGTGGAGGGGTGAGCGGTCAGGAGGGCCCCACGCTCATCTCCTCGGTGCAGCGAGCCTTTCGCCTGATGGAAGCGGTGGGCGCCCACGAGAGCGGCGTACCGGCCAAGCAGCTGGCGCGCGAGACGGGTCTGGCCCTGGGCACCACCTACCACCTGCTGCGCACCATGGTCCACGACGGTTATGTGCGCAAACTCGAGGACGGCACGTTCGTCCTGGGGGAGAGGCTGGGCGCGCTGCACGCGGGAAGCCGCGACCAGACGGCGCTGAGCAGGGTCCGTCCCACGCTCACCGAGCTGCGGGACGACCTGTCGGCCGCCGCGTACCTGACCCTCTACGAGGACGGCGAGATCAGGGTCGCGGAGATCGTGGACGGCCCGAAGGCGCCCCGGGTGGATCTCTGGGTCGGCTTCGAGGACGCGGGACACGCCACGGCGCTCGGCAAGAGCGTGCTGCGCGAGCTGGACGCCGACGCCCGCGCCGACTACCTGTCCCGCCACGCGATGAACGATCTCACCCCGCGCACCATCACCTACCGTGCCCAGCTGCTGCGGAGCCTCGACGCCGCCCCGCGGGGCCCGGCCGTGACCGACCTGGAGGAGTACCGTCTGGGCACCGCGTGCGTCGCGGTCCCCGTCCGCCGGGGCGACACCATCGGATCGCTCGGCATCTCGCTGGACATCAACCGCACGGCCCGCCTCGACGACGCCGTCACGACGCTGCTCGCCACCGCGGAACGGGTGTCCCGGGGGCTCTCGCTCACCATCTGAAAACCGGGCTCTTGTGGCATCGCGGCCCCACCGCGTTTCCTGGATGAGACGGGCAAATCGGGCATGGTTGCAAGGGGAGCCGGAACGTGAGTGAGCAGGGCGTCGCAGGGCCGTACGGGCAGGTCGGCTGTCACCTGGCGAACGGCTGGACGGTCGTCCGGGCGGACGACGAGATCGACATCGCCTTCGCGCCGCTCGTCCGGGCCGAGGTGGACCGCCGCCTCGCCGAGGGCCACCGGCATTTCGTACTGGACCTCTGCGACACGCCCTTCATCGACTCCATGGGCCTCGGCATGATCGTGGCCGTGACCAAGCTCATCCGGACCCATCACGGGTCGCTGCGGATCGCCTGTGCCGACCGGCGGCTCCTGCACGTCTTCGCGCTCGGCGGCCTGGGGGCGGTCTACTCCTTCCACGACTCCGTGGACCAGGCCGTCGCGCAGCCTCCCGGTGCGGAGGGACTGGCCGGCTGGCCGTACGCGCGCGGCTGACACGGCCGTCACCACCGGCTCCCGTGTTTGGGCACGCCCGCGGCGGTTCACTTGAACGGAAGTCGCTGCCCGGGTCCTCTCCGGAAGGTGGATCATGACGGCACGGGTCGGATACCGGAGAATCTACGAGAGCCCCACGCCCCAGGACGGCACGCGAGTGCTGGTCGACCGGCTGTGGCCCCGCGGTGTGAGCAAGGAGAAGGCCGATCTGGACGAGTGGCTGCGCGACGTCGCCCCGTCGGCCGATCTGCGGCGCTGGTACCACCACGACCCACAGCGCTACGACGAGTTCCGGCGCCGCTACTTCGCCGAGCTGGAGGACGCCGACCACGAGGCCGCGCTGGAGCGCCTGCGCGATCTGGCGGCCCAGGCCAAGGTGACCCTGCTCACGGCCACCAAGGACGTGGACCACAGCGAGGCGGCCGCGCTCGCCCAGTGGCTGGACAGGTCCTGACCGAGCCCCCGCCCGCCCTACCTCAGAGGTAATCGCCTCGCCGCGCGCGGGTCGACAGGATGGGCGAGGTCTCCGCATCGACGGGATGCGGACCAGGAGGAGGTCTGCCATGTCCACGTCCGAGTCGACGGACACCCGCTCCGTGGTGGAGGACCTGCTGCGCAGGATCGGCAGGGGCGACCCCGAGCACATCGCGGGGCTGTACGCCGACCAGGGCGACTGGAGGCTCGACTGGCCGGAGGCCGAGCACGGTCGTCCGGCCACGCCGTGGATCCGTCACCGGTCCACCCGGGCGGACGCGGCGGCCCACTACCGGGAGCTTGCCGAGCACCACCTGCCGGAGCGGGCGGACACCGAGGTGGAGCGCATCCTCGTCGATGGGAACGACGCGGTCGTGCTCGGCGAGATCCGCCAGACCGCCCGCCCCACCGGACGCGCCTACCGCGCCCGGTTCGCCCTCCACCTGACGGTCGAGAACGGCCTCGTCACCCGCCACCACGTGTACGAGGACAGCCTCGCCGTCGCCCAGGCGTTCGGGACCGACCACGAGTGAGCACTCCGCGCGGCGCCCGCGTGCCCGGCACCGCCGGCGCCGCAGCGCAGTCACCGCAGCGCAGTCACCGCAGCGCAGTCACCCCCTGTGCCGCCCGAGGGCCTGGTCCGGTCCCGGACCCGAGAGCTTCCAGGATCGCCTCGACGCTCTGCTTGGCGTCGCCGAAGAGCATGCTGCTGTTGTCCCGGAAGAAGAGCGGGTTCTGCACGCCCGCGTAGCCGGAGGCCATCGAGCGCTTGAACATGACGACCTGTTCGGCCTCCCAGACCCGCAGCACGGGCATGCCCGCGATCGGACTGGCGGGGTCGTCGGTCGCCGAGGGATTGACCGTGTCGTTCGCGCCGATGACCAGCACGACCGAGGTGTCCGCGAAGTCGTCGTTGATCTCGTCCATCTCCAGGACGATGTCGTAGGGCACCTTGGCCTCGGCCAGCAGCACGTTCATGTGCCCGGGCAGCCGTCCCGCGACGGGGTGGACGCCGAAGCGCACCTCCACGCCACGCTCGCGCAGCCGCCGGGTCAGCTCCGCGACCGGGTGCTGGGCCTGCGCCACGGCCATGCCGTATCCGGGGGTGATCACCACGGACCGCGCCCGCGCGAGCAGTTCGGCCGCCTCGTGCGCCCGTACCTCACGGTGCTCGCCCTGCTCCTCGCCGCCGCCGGGCGGAGCCTCGATGCCGAAACCGCCCGCGATGACGGAGAGGAAGGAACGGTTCATCGCCTGGCACATGATGTAGCTCAGATACGCACCCGAGGATCCGACCAGTGCACCGGTGACGATGAGCAGGTTGTTGTCGAGCAGGAAGCCGGCCGCCGCCGCGGCCCAGCCGGAGTAGCTGTTGAGCATCGAGACGACGACCGGCATGTCGCCCCCGCCGATGGAGGCCACCAGGTGCCAGCCCAGGGCGAGCGCCAGGACCGTGACCGCCACCATCAGGGGCAGGCCCGGGCTGACGGTGAACCAGACGGTCAGCACCGCGAACAGGGCCAGCGCACCCAGATTGAGGGCGTTCTTGCCGGGCAGCATCAGCGGCCGGGACTTGATCCGCGCGGACAGCTTCAGGTACGCGACCACGGAGCCGGTGAAGGTGACCGCGCCGATGAAGACGCCGATGAACACCTCGGCGTGGTGGATGCCGATCAGGTCGGCGGCGATCCGGCCCCGCGAGCCGTGCGCCTCGACCTCCAGATAGCTGTTCCAGCCGACCAGGACGGCCGCGAGACCGACGAAGCTGTGCAGCACCGCGATCAGCTCGGGCATCTGCGTCATCTCCACGCGCCGCGCCCGCCACAGGCCGATCACGGCGCCGGTCACCATCGCGAGCAGGATCAGCGCGACGGGCCCGGCGGACACGCTCCGCGCCGAGACCACGACGGTGGCCGCCAGGGCGAGGGCCATCCCCGCGATGCCGTAGACGACGCCGGCGCGTGAGGTCCGGTGCTGGGACAGACCGGCGAGGCTCAGCACGAACAGCAGGGCCGCCACCAGGTCGGCGGCGCGGGAGGCGGTCATGGACGTCATCGGGACTCGCCTCTCGAGAACATGGACAGCATGCGGCGGGTGACGGCGAAACCGCCGAAGATGTTCACGCTCGTCAGCAGGATCGCCACGAACGACAGCACGGTGACGAGCGTGCTCTCGTGCCCGATCTGCACGAGGGCACCGATCACCACGATCCCCGAGATGGCGTTGGTCACCGACATCAGCGGGGTGTGCAGGGAGTGATGGACCTTGCCGATCACGTAGTAGCCGATGACCACCGCCAGCGCGAACACCGTGAAGTTCTGCGCCAGTTGGGCCGGAGCGAAGGCGACCAGCAGGAAGGTCGCCAGCATGCCGAGGCCGATCAGGCCGAAGCGCCCCGCCGCAGTGAGCCGGCGCGGCTTCCCGCCCACCGGTGCGTCGGCGGACGCAGCGGCGGGCGCGGTGGCGGGCGGGGCCGCCGACACGGGGACCGGCGGGGGAGGCCAGGTGACCGTGCCCGCACGGACCACGGTCACGGTCCGCTGCACCACGTCGTCGAAGTCGATGACGATCCGGCCGTCCTTGCCCGGCGTGAGCAGCCGGAGCAGGTTGACCAGATTGGTGCCGAACAGCTGCGACGCCTGGGCGGGCAGCCGGGCCGCCAGGTCCGTGTAGCCGATGACGGTCACCCCGTTGCCGGTCACCACGGTCCGGCCCGCGACGGTCCCCTCGACGTTGCCGCCCTGGGCGGCGGCCATGTCGACGACGACACTGCCGGGCCGCATCGCCGCCACGTCGGCGGCGGTCAGCAGGCGCGGGGCGGGCCGTCCGGGGATCAGCGCGGTGGTGATGACGACGTCCACGTCACGGGCCTGCTCGTGGTAGAGCCGGGCCGCGGCACGGTCGTAGTCGGCCGACGTTGCCTTCGCGTAGCCGTCGGTGCTCTCCTCCTGGGCCACGTCCACCGCGAGGTACTCGCCGCCCAGGGACCGCACCTGGTCCGCGACTTCCGGCCTGGGGTCGGTGGCGCGGACGATCGCACCGAGGCTGGAGGCGGCCCCGACGGCGGCGAGCCCCGCGACCCCGGCCCCGGCGACGAGGACCTTCGCCGGCGGCACCTTGCCCGCCGCGGTGACCTGGCCGGTGAAGAAGCGGCCGAAGACGTGCGCGGCCTCGATCACGGCCCGGTACCCGGCGATGTTCGCCATGGAGCTGAGCACGTCCATCGACTGCGCCCGCGATATGCGCGGCACCGCGTCCAGGGCGAGCGCCGTGACGCCCCGCGCGGAGAGCGCCTCGAGCAGTTCGGGCTGCTGGGCCGGTGCCAGGAGGGCCACCAGCGTGGTTCCTTCGCGCAGTGCGGCGGTCTCGTCGGCGGTCGGCGCGTTGACCTTGAGTACGACGTCCGCGGCCCAGGCCTCGCCGACGCTCGCCCCCGCCTCGGCGTAGGTTTCGTCGCCGAAGCCGGAGGCCGCGCCGGCCCCCGACTCGACGACGACCTCGTAACCGAGGCCGAGGAGCAGGCGAACCGTCGAGGGCGTCGCGGCGACGCGCGTCTCCCCGGGCGAGGACTCGGCGACGACGCCGACGCGCTGAGGCGGGTGGTGAGCGGATTGGTGTCCAGTCATGTCCAGTCTCTCGTGGAGGCGTTGTTGACCGGTTCCGTACCCACGGGAGGGCGACGCGGCACCGAGAGACGGCCGTCGTTCTTCGAGGCACCGCCCGCCACCACCGGTGAGCGGGTACGGACGTCAACGCCCCGGCGGTCGGGTGAGTCTGGCGCCCACGGCGTCCAGGACCCAGTCCAGGCCGGTCGCGAAGGACTCCTCGGCATCCACGTGCGTGCCGTCGTACACGGCCCTGGCAAGTGCCGGGAAGCGGCCCGTGGCCAGCATCCGGGTCAGGTGCGGGCCGTGGGCACGCTGCCACTCGTGCTTGGACAGGCCCGTGGTGTGCTCCGCCCGCAGGTCCGCGATCTCGCGCCGGATGGCTCCGGTGAAGTAGGAACTGACCGTCTCCACGGCGCGCATGACGGTGTCGACGTCGGCCAGGCCGTCGAGCGGGGCCAGCGTCGCCTCGGCCACGGCGAGACCGTTCGGCCCCAGGGCCGGGCGGCCGCCGAGCAGGTCGGCCAGCCACGGGTGCCGCAGAGCGGCCTGCCGGGTGCGGTGGGCGAGGACGCGCAGCGCCTCCCGCCAGTCACCGGCCCGTTCCTCGGGGAGGATCTCGGCGTACACCGCGTCCACCATGAGGTCGAACAGCTCGTCCTTGGTGGAGATGAATCCGTACAGCCGCATCGGCCCGGCGTCCAGCCGGGCCGCCACCTTGCGCACGGACACCGCCGTCAGGCCGCCCTCGTCGGCGAGCGCGACCGCGGCGGCGACGATCCGCTCGCGATCGAGCGGCACGGGGCGATGCGGCGGCTCCGGCCGGTCCCAGACAGTCATGCTCCCACCGTACTGTTGCGCTACGTCGTAGACCGAAAATACAGTGTATCGACATGAGACAACGTATCTTCATGAGGCAGCGTATCGCCGTGGTCGGCGGCGGCCCCGCGGGCCTTGCCTTCGCCCGTGTCATGCACCGCCACGACCGCCCCGTCACCGTCCTCGAACGTGACCCCGCCCCCGACGCCCGCCCCCCGGGCGGCACACTGGACCTGCACGAAGGGCTGGGCCAGCTCGCCATGGACAAGGCGGGGCTGCTGGCGGAGTTCCAGGCGCTGTCCCGGCCCGAGGGACAGGCCATGCGCATCCTGGACACCTACGGGACCGTGCTGCGCGACTGGCGTCCGGATCCGGCGGACCGGGCCAATCCGGAGATCGACCGCGGGCAACTCCGCGACCTGCTGCTCGGCTCTCTCGACGTCCGGTGGGGCCAGGGTGTGACGAAGGTGGTGCCGGGCGGCCGGGACGGTGTCCTGGTCCATTTCGAGGACGGGCGGCAGGAGGCGTTCGACCTGGTGGTCGGCGCGGACGGCGCCTGGTCCCGCACGCGCCCGGCGGTCTCCCCGGTGACGCCGCACTACACCGGCGTCACCACGGTCGAGACCTCACTGGACGACGTCGACACCCGCCACCCCGACCTCGCCCCGCTGGTCGGCGACGGCTCGGTGGCCGTGTACGGCGTGAACCGGGCCCTCGTCGCCCAGCGGGGCAGCGGCGGCCACGTCAAGGTGCACGCCCAGTTCCGCGCGCCACTGGACTGGCACGCGCACCTCGACTTCGGGGACGCGGAGGCCGTGCGGTCGCGTCTTCTGACGCTGTTCGACGGCTGGACCGCTCCCGTCCTCGACCTTCTCCGCCACGGCACCGCGTTCGTCCACCGCCCCCTGCACGTCCTGCCCGTGTCCCACACCTGGACCCACGTCCCCGGAGTGACGCTCCTCGGTGACGCCGCCCATCTGATGCCTCCGCTGGGGGCGGGCGCCAACCTCGCGCTGCTGGAAGGCGCCGAACTCGCCGAGGCACTCGCCGACGGCCCCGCGGATCCGGACGGGGCCGTCCGCGCCTTCGAGGAACGGATGTGGGCACGGGCCGGACGCTGGGCGAGGATCACGGCGGCCGGTCTGGAACGCCTCGTGAGCCCGGATCCCGCCGCGGCCCTCGCCGTCTTCGACCAGGTCCAGCCGTCCCGTTGAGCGGCCGCCCCGCCGGCCGCCGGGGCCGGGTCAGCCGGTGGGCTCGCCGAACCACCGGGAGAGGTGCTCGTCCAGGTCCCGCTGATCGTCGCCGATCCAGGCGACGTGGCCGTCCGGGCGCAGCAGCACGCACGGTACGTCCAGCGCCGCGGTGGGGTCGGCGAGCCGATCGACCCGGTCCGACCAGCCGCCGGCGGTCAGGCGTTCGGTGCGGTCCAGCAGCAGGCCGCGTCCGCGCCGCAACAGACCGTAGAGGCTGCCCTGTTCGACGTCGATGTCCCGCATCCGGCGGCCGAGCAGGTCGGGACCCGCACCGAAGTCGTAGCGGATGCCGGTCGCGGTGATCTTCTCGATGAGCCGGCGGTTCACCTCGTCGAAGTCCATCAGCTCGGTCAGCAGCCGGCGCACGGCCCGCGCGCCCGGTTCGGTGGAGTGCAGCTCCATCTGGGCGCGGGTGTTGTCCAGCACGTCCTCGGCGACCGGACGACGCTCGGCCTGGTAGGTGTCCAGCAGTGCGCCGGGCGCCCAGCCGCGGATCCGCGCGGCCAGCTTCCAGCCGAGGCTGAACGCGTCCTGGAGGCCCAGGTTGAGTCCCTGCCCGCCGGTGGGCGGATGGATGTGTGCCGCGTCACCGGCCAGCAGCACCCGCCCGACCCGGTAGCGCTCGGCCAGCCGGGTGGCATCCCCGAAGCTGGACAGCCAGCGCGGGGAGTGCACGCCGAAGTCGGTTCCGGCGACGGCGCGCAACTGCTGCCTGAACTCCTCCAGAGTGGGCGGTTGCGCGCGGTCACCTGCTTCCGCGGCGGGGACCACGACGCTGTAGACCCCCGCGCCGAAGGGCCGCAGCCAGAACCGCTGCTGGGTCTCGCGGACTCGGGCCACGCCGGCGGAGACCTCCTCCGGGGGCACCCCGACTTCCATCTCGCCCATCAGCGTCGCGTTCCGCGAGGGCTCGCCGGGAAAGGGGACGCCCAGCAGTTTGCGCACCGTGCTGCGGCCGCCGTCGCAGCCGACGAGGTAGCGCGAACGCAGTCGTTGCCCGTCGGCCAACTCCACGGTCACCCCCTCGCCGTCCTGCTCGAAACCGGCGACCGCGCCCCCGTGCAGGACCCGCGCGCCCAGGTCGACCGCGTGTTCCTCCAGGAGCCGGACGACGACCGGCTGCGGGATGCCCAGCAGATAGGCGTACTCGGAATCCAGGTCCTTGGGCGCGGGCTTGGGGATGGCGGCGAAGACCCCGCCGACCGGGCGCTGCCTGCCGTGCCGCAGGAGGCGGTCCAGCAGTCCGCGCATGGCCATCAGCTCGATGCTGCGCATGTGCAGGGCGACGATCCGGACGAACGACGCGGGCTCGGTCTCCTTCTCCAGAACCAGGACCCGCACGTCGTGCAGCCGCAGCTCGGCGGCGAGCATCGCGCCGGTCGGCCCGCATCCGGCGATGATCACGTCGAAGTCGCGCCCGGCCGTGTCCTCGGACGACGGCTCGGCGGTGAACTGCCCAGAGTTCATGGGTGTTGCCTTTCGGGAGTGCCTTGTGGTCGAGGCGCTCCCGGCGACACCTGTGTCAGTCGCCGGCCATGACGGGAAGGGGGAGCACCCACGTCGATACAGCGTTCATGGGTCTCACCTCCTCGGGCGGTGTCACGGTCGAGTGGAGGCTACAAGTGCGGTGCTCGGCCCGTCCAATCCTTTCCGGCGAGTCCGATGACTTCCGTGCCCGGCAGCGGTCGTATCCGGTAGGCAGACCCGGCAGACCCACCGCAGGGAGGAACGGACCGATGGCAAGTCTCATGGTCGACTTCATCATCTCGCTCGACGGATACGCGGCCGCGGACGGCTGGCCCGGCTTCTGGGGCATGGAGGGCCCCGAATACCTCGCCTGGCTCGACGGGGACGCCGAGAAGCAGCACACGAGCCTCATGGGGGCCACGACGTACCGCCTGATGTCCGGCTTCGCCCGCGAGATGCCCGACGACCCCGGCTTCAAGGAGATCACCGCGATGCCCAAGGTGGTGTTCTCCTCGACCCTCCGGACCCCGCTGTCCTGGGACAACACGGAACTGGTCCGGGGGGACCCGGTCCCGGCCGTGCGGGACATGAAACAGCAGGGGACGCGGCCCCTGCGCACGCTGGGAAGCCTCACCCTGTGCCGCTCGCTGCTCCGGGCCGGTCTGGTCGACCGCTTCCGCGTGGTCGTCTTCCCGGTCGTCACCGGGGCGACGGGCAGGGAAAGGATCTTCGACCAGTACCCGGACGTCACCCTCGACCTCGTCGAGAGCCGCACCTTCGACGGCAGGCTCCAGCTGCTGGAGTACGTGCCCACGGTCCTGGACGGACCGCCCGGGGCCGACCAGAAGTAGCGCGTATTGGTCTAGGCCTGAAACGCCCGAGCCCCTATTCTCAGCGGTGGCCGACGACGCCCCCCACCCGAGTCGTCGGCCGGCCCGGGCGACCCCAGGTCCGGACCGGGCAGTCAGGTGCACTCCCCCCACTCACCGCCTCCGGGAGGCCATGGTGAACATGCGCACCAGAATGTCGGCGATCGTCGCAACACTCGGTCTCGTAGGATCCCTGGCCCTGGCCACGGCGTCCGCCGACGAGTCCCGCACACCCGGATCCGCGGCGCAGGTCGCGCTGACCGAGGTGGCCCGGGCCCAGAACCCGACGGCCGGTGCCGCGGGCCCGAATGACACGGTCTGGATCGCCGAACGCGCCGGCACCGTGCGGGTCCTCGACGACGACGGACTCGGCGAACCCGTGCTCGACATCTCCGACGAGACCACCACCGACGGCGAACGCGGCCTCCTCGGCCTGGCCTTCGACGAGCAGTTCGCGCACCTCTACATCTCCTACACCGACCTCGAGGGCACCTCCACCGTTGACGAGTTCGCCGTCCAGGACGGCACGGTCCAGGCGAACACCCGGCGCACCGTCCTGACCCAGGAGCAGCCCGAGTCCAACCACAACGGCGGCGCCATCACCTTCGGCCCCGACGGCTACCTCTACATCGGGCTCGGCGACGGAGGGGGCGGCGGCGACCCCCAGGGCAACGGCCAGAAGCTCGACACCCTGCTCGGCAAGCTGCTGCGGATCGACCCGCAGGGCGGCGACCCGTACGCGATCCCCGAGGACAACCCCTTCGCCGACGACCCGGACGCCAGGGGCGAGATCTGGTCGTACGGGCTGCGCAACCCCTGGCGGTTCTCCTTCGACGCCGGCTCGGGCGACCTGCTCATCGGCGACGTCGGCCAGAGCGACTGGGAGGAGATCGACTGGGCGCCCGCGAGCAGCCCGGGCGGCGAGAACTACGGCTGGTCGCAGATGGAGGGCACGCACCCCTTCCGCGGCGGCACCGAGCCGGCGAACCATGTTCCGCCGATCCACGAGTACGACCGCACCGGTCTCGGCTGCTCCGTCACCGGCGGCTACGTCTACCGCGGCGAGGCGGTCCCCGGCCTCGCGGGACAGTACGTCTACAGCGACTACTGCGACGGCACCCTGCGCTCCCTGGAGATCGAGGACGGCCGGGTGACCGCCGAGCACGACCTCGGGGTGAACGGCGGCGAGGTCGTGTCCTTCGCCCAGGACGGCGACGGGGAGCTGTACGTCCTCGCCATCGGAGGTACGGTTTCCCGCGTCGACCCGGCGTGACCCCGGCACGGGCCTGACCACCGGGCGCGCGTCGCCGAGGAGGAACGACCCTGTGAAGATCACCGCTGCCGACGTCGTCGTCACCAGCCCGGGACGCAACTTCGTCACCCTGCGCGTCACCACCGAGGACGGGCTCACCGGCCTCGGCGACGCCACCCTCAACGGGCGCGAACTGGCCGTCGAGGCCTACCTGCGCGAGCACGTGGCCCCGCTGCTGCTCGGGCGGGACGCGCACGCCGTCGAGGACACCTGGCAGTACCTGTACCGGGGTGCGTACTGGCGCCGGGGCCCGGTCACCATGGCTGCCGTCGCCGCCGTGGACATGGCGCTGTGGGACATCAAGGGCAAGGCGGCGGGCATGCCGGTGTACCAACTCCTCGGCGGCGCCTGCCGCACGGGCGCCCTGGCCTACGGCCACGCCTCCGGCCGGGACATACCCGAACTGCTCGACTCGGTGCGCGAACACCTGGCGGACGGCTTCCGGGCCGTCCGCATCCAGAGCGGCATCCCCGGTCTGGACTCCGTGTACGGCGTCGCCGCCTCCGCCGCCGGTGACGGGGACCGCTACGACTACGAACCCGCCCGCCGCACCGGGACCGCGCACCCGCGCCCCACCGAGGAGACCTGGGACACCCGCGCCTACCTGCGCCACATGCCCACGGTCTTCGAAGCCGTACGGCACACCTTCGGCCCCGAACTGCCCCTGCTGCACGACGGACACCACCGCATGACGCCCATCCAGGCGGCGCGGCTCGGCAAGGACCTCGAACCCTACGACCTCTTCTGGCTGGAGGACGCGACCCCGGGCGAGGACCAGGGGGCGCTGCGGCTGATCCGGGAGCACACCACCACGCCGCTGGCCATCGGGGAGGTCTTCAACTCCGTCCACGACTACACCACCCTCCTCCAGGAACGGCTCATCGACTACGTCCGCTCGGCGGTGACGCACACCGGCGGCATCACCGCCGTCCGCAAACTGCTCGACATGGCCGCCGTGTACGGCATCAAGTCCGGCATGCACGGTCCGACCGACATCTCGCCCGTGGGCATGGCGGCCGCCCTCCACCTCGACCTGGCCGTGCACAACTTCGGCATCCAGGAGTACATGCGCCACGCCCCGGAGACCCTTGAGGTGTTCCGCACCTCCTACCGCTTCGAGGGCGGCCTCCTGCACCCCGGCGAGGCTCCCGGCCTCGGCGTCGAGCTCGACGACGGGGCCGCGGCCCGCTTCCCCTACGAGCCCGCCTACCTGCCCGTGAACCGCCTCGGCGACGGCACCGTCCACGACTGGTGAGGCCCGGGACACGGGCGGCGCGTGGCAGAGTGGGGGTGCCCCGTCGTCCCGTCGTCCCGTCGTCCCGCAGAAAGTCCCTCTCGCATGCGTCTCATGCTCATCAGGCACGGCCAGACCCCGTCCAACCTCAAGCACCTCCTGGACACGGCCGAGCCGGGCCCCGGTCTGACCGCCCTCGGCCAGGAACAGGCGGCGGCGCTGCCCGACGCCCTGGCGTCGGAGAAGATCGACGCCCTGTACGCGTCGACACTGGTGCGCACGCAGCTGACCGCCGCCCCCCTGGCCTCGGCGAGGGGACTGGAGGTCCGGGTCCGGGCCGGGATCCGGGAGCTGACCGCCGGCGACCTGGAGATGCGCGGCGACGACGAGGCGGCACACACCTACATGCACACCGCGTTCGCCTGGTCCGCGGGCGACGTGCGGCTCCGTATGCCCGGCGGCGAGAACGGGGTGGAGGCACTGGCCCGTTTCGACGCCGTCGTGGCCGAGGCCCACCAGGGTGGCGCCGGGACCGTGGCCATGGTCAGCCACGGCGCCGCCATCCGCATGTGGGTGGCGGCGCGGGCCGACAACGTGGACGTCGACCACGCCGCGGGGCACCCCCTGGCGAACACCGGAATCGTCATCCTCTCCGGTTCGCCCGGTCAGGGATGGCGGGCGCTGCTCTGGGAGGGCGAGTCCCTGGGGCCCCTTCCCCTCACACCGGGCCCGAACGATCCCACGGGCGCCACCGTGACGCCGTTCAGTCCGGTGGAGTGAGGAACTCCCGTACCGGCAGGGGGCGCCCGACGATCCGGGTGTCGCCCAGCCAGCCGTAGAAGCCCTGCCCGAACCGTTCGTCGAACTGCGTGCCGCCCAGGACGAAGGGCTTGCCGAGGGTGGCGATGCCGGTCGACGGCTGCGCGGGATTGCGCGCGATCTTCGATCCGTCCACGTACATCACCGTACGGCGGCCGTCGTTGACGACGGCGATGTGCATCCAGCGTCCGACCGGGACGGCATGGCTCCACGACGTGGGGTCGGCGTCCTGCCGGTGCGGGTAGACGACGAACTGGAGAAACCGCTCGGGGGAGAGGTTCAGGCTGCACGTCGGTTCCAGCGGGGACCAGCCGGTCGTCTTGCCCGCGTCGCCGTTGCGGCCCTCCCAGCTGAGGATCCCCATCCAGTCGTGGTTGCCCTCGAACGGCTCGGGCAGCCGGACGAAGGTCTCGACGGTGTACCCGCGCAGGAACTTCTCACTGTTCAGGGCCGCCCCGTCCGCGGTGGTGAGGACGGCACCCCGGTCGGGGCCCTGACCGCCGTCGAAGCGGAGGCTGGCGTGCGCGGGCTGACCGCGGTGGTGGTCCCGCGACCAGGTGAGCGCGTCGGCGCCGGAGGCGTGCAGCCGGCGCACCCTCAGGTCGTTCCCCCGGCCGGTGAGGTCCCTGACCACGGTGCCGTCGGGCAGGGGCGCACCAGGCTTCTGGGCCGCGTCGGTTCCGGCGCCGTCGAAGCGCCAGTAGGCGAGCGTGCCGCGGGGCATCACGGCCCGGGCCGGCCGGGGCTTCGGCGCGGGCACGGGGGCGAAGCCCGCGAACCGTACGTCGAAGTCGATGTCGAGCGTGAACCGGTCGGCGGGACCCGTGAGTTCCAGCGTCTCGGCCGCCAGCGGGGAGCGCGCCGCGGCATCCCGGGCGAGGAACCAGGGCGAGAACGTCTCCACGTCGACGACCCCGCGCACCAGGTCGAAGCCGTAGGTGCGGATCATGCCCGCGCCGCCGTAGTAGCGGTCCTGGTAGTTGGTGATGTGGACGTGGACGTCGTGCCCGGCGTCGTTGGTCAGTACGGTGCGGCCGGGTGGCCAGTAGTGCCCGCCCAGCGCCAGGAAGATCTGGTCGTTCCCCTTGATCAGGCCGTCCCACAGACGTTGGCCGTGGTCGGACAGCCGGGCCTCGCCGTCGTCGCCGGACCAGGCGAGGTCGTGCGTGGTCAGCACCGCCGGCAGGGTGGGATGCCCGGCGAGCACCTGCCGTGCCCACGCCAGCCCCTGGTCGGAGACCCGCCAGTCCAGGGCGAGGACGAGCCACTGCCGCCCGCCGGCCCGCAGCACGTGGTAGCTGTTGTAGCCGTCGGGCGAGGCACCGCCGAACGTCGGCATGGAGCGGTAGCGGTCGGGCCCGAACGCGGAGAGGTAGGCCGAGTCGCCCCGCTGGTCGTCCGTGGACGAACGGATGTCGTGGTTGCCCGCCAGCACGCTGTACGGGACCCGGCCGTGCAGGACGCGGAAGGTGTCGGCCGCGAGATCGATCTCGGCCTCGGTGCCGTGCTCGGTGACGTCGCCGAGGTGCGTCATGAACGCGATGTTGGCCGCGGCCCGCTCGGTGACGAGGTGGCGGAACGTCGCCCGCAGCGGGGCCGGATCGGCGCTGTCGGCGTCGAACAGGTACTGGGTGTCGGGCAGCACCGCCAGGGCGAACCGCGGACTGTCGGCGTCGAAGCGGCCGCCGGACCACCCGGCTGCGTCAGCCGCCTGCGCCGGGACGGTGTCCAGACCGGCGACCACGGCACCGGCCGCCGGTACGGCCACCGCCGCACGCAACAACACGCGTCTGTCCGGGTGACGGCGGCCACTGCTCTGTTCCTCTGTACTCATCTGGGCTCCACGGACCGGGTGACGGATTGCGATCAGTCCGCATGCTGCTCACCCGCGCCGACCGTCCGATGGCGCCGAGCTGAACACCGCCCGCCCGGCCGACGACGGCACGTGGCGGCAACTGCGGCGGCGGGTCGGGAACAGGGGAGCCGTCACACGCTGTTGGATCGGCGGAGGGACCGGCGCCGCATCCGCGCCCGCTGTGTCCGGAGCAAGACGTATCCCAGCAGGAGGACTGTTTCATGACCGACCGACCCTTGACGCTCATGGCCGTGCACGCCCACCCCGACGACGAGGCCACGGGCACGGGCGGGGTCCTGGCGCGGTACGCGGCGGAGGGCATCCGCACGGTGCTCGTGACGTGTACCGACGGCGGTTGCGGTGACGGACCGGGAGGCGTCAAGCCGGGGGATCCCGGGCACGATCCGGCGGCCGTCGCCCAGATGCGCCGGCGGGAACTCGAGGAGAGCCGTGAGGTCCTGAAGATCAGCGATCTTCAGACGCTGGACTACGCCGACTCCGGAATGATGGGCTGGCCGAGCAACGAGGCCCCCGGATCCTTCTGGCGGACCCCGGTGGAGGAAGGCGCCGCCCGCCTCGCGGAACTCATGCGGCACTACCGGCCCGACGTGGTCGTCACCTATGACGAGAACGGCTTCTACGGCCACCCCGACCACATCCAGGCCCACCGCATCACCATGGCGGCACTGGAGATGACGACGCTGACACCGAAGGTGTACTGGACCACGGCGCCGCGCTCGATGATGGGGCGCTTCGGTGAGATCATGCGCGAGTTCAACGAGGACATGCCGGAGCCGGACCCCGCCGAGGCCGCCGCGATGGCCGAGATCGGCCTCCCCGACGAAGAGATCACCACCTGGGTGGACACCACCGCGTTCAGTGGCCAGAAGTTCGACGCGCTGGCCGCCCACGCCAGCCAGGGCGAGAACATCTTCTTCCTCAGGATGGGCAAGGAGAGGTTCGGCGAGCTGATGGGCATGGAGACCTTCGTACGCGTCCGGGACACCACCGGCGCGGCCCTGCCGGAGAACGACCTCTTCGCCGGACTGCGCTGACCCGCCACCCTGCGGCCCGCGGGCCGCAGGGCATTCATGACATCGTTGTCCGGCCGAAGCGCGGCGCGTCGCTTTACGGCGTGTAGACGGCCTCGCTCCCGTACAGCTCCCTGGTGAACGCGGAGACGTCGGCGCTGCGGTCGCTGCCGTCGAGGTTGTACGTCAGATAGACGCCGTATCCCTCGCCGACGGTGCGCCGGGCCAGGTCGGCGGACGTGCTCTGCGAGGTCCGGCCGATCTCGACGGCCGCCGGTGACAGCTTCGACTTGGGCAGCGCGATCCCGGGGACCTGCCAGGTGCCGTAGTACGGGTTCCAGGCGTAGTCGAAGTCGGTGGAGACGTCGACGCCGCCGTAGGAGAGGCGCGAGGCGGCCGGACCGATGTTGTACAGGCTGATGATCTTGTCCGGCATGTTCGCGCGCAGGGCCGTCACCAGGTGGACGAAGGAGCTGTCGTTGGGCTGCGCGGTGCCGTTGGTGCCGTACTCGGCGTACTCGTCGTCGAAGTCGATGCCGTCGAGGCCGTACTCGGCGACGGTGTCGGAGAGTTGCTTCGCGAACGCCGAAGCCGCCTGCTGGGACGGGAAGTTGGCGAAGCCCGCGCCCTGATGGTTGCCGAGTACCGAGAGGACGACCTTGATGCCCTTCTGCTGCAACGGCCGTATCTGCGTGGCGGCGTTGTCGAGGACACGCTGCACGTTCTCGTTGAAGTGCAGGTACGCCGTCTTCGTGCTCGTGTCGTAGTTGATGTTCGCCGCGAAGATCACGGCGACGTCGAAGACGTTGCCGCCGCCGTCGGCGAGGGTGTACTTGCCCGCGTTGAGCATGCTGTTGTTGTTCACCTCGATGTAGGCCACCGAGGTCGGTCCCTGTTTCGCGGCGGCGGGGGCCGCGGCCGCGCCGGTCGTGGTGGTCGTCGCGGCCGTACCGAAGGCGAGGGCCGCGACGGCCGAGAGCGCGAGCGCGGCCCCGCGCGCCCTGCTCCGTACCGGAGTGAACTTCATTGATCGTTCTCCCATCTCTTGTGATCGGCGCCCAGCCGGTTCACCGGCGCCTAGTGAAGCCCTTCGAGTCTTCCCGACCCGGACGGCACTGTCAGTGGGTGATGACAGCCTGGACCCATGACGAACACAACGGCGTTCGACTGGCGGCCCTTCCTGGACGAGTGGAGCGGGGAGTGGGCGGACTCCCTGCCCGAGGGGGAGACGCGGAGCGCGGACGACACAGCCGCCCGGTGGTCTCGCCGGCTGGGGTTCCCGCCCGCCGACGAGGCGCGGATCGCGGCGGCGGAGGCGCGCCTGGGCCGCCGCCTGCCCCCGTCGTACCGGGACTTCCTGATGGCCAGTGACGGGTGGCGGCACGCGGGCGGATTCGTGTGGCTGCTCGCGGGCACCGCAAAGGCGCGCTGGCACGACGACGCGTCGGGCCTGGCGGACATGTTCGAGGAGGACCTGGACGAGGACGCCGGGCCGCAGGAGCGGCGGGAGGCGGGCATCTGGCGGCGCGGACTGCAGCTCGACGTCGAGTCCGACGCCACCTACGTCCTCATGGACCCGGAGGACGTGGACGAGGACGGTGAGTGGGCCGTGTACACCTGGGCGGGCTGGCGGGCCGCACCGCCCGAACGGCACGCGAACTTCGGTGCGTTCATGCGGGAGATGCACCGCGAGTTCCACCGCCTGCGCGCCTGCCCGGGGGAAGGGGAGCCGGAGTTCGTCAACGGCACGACGCGCAGGCTCGACGCGCTCGTCGAGGAGGCCCGTCTTGAGGCGCTGCGCGGCGACTGGGAGGGAGCCTTGCGGCTCCTGGACGAGGCCAAGGCGTACGGCAGACCGCGAGCCGCCGGACTCGGCGACCAGATACGCCGTCTGCTCGGCAAGACCTACATGGTGAACTTCGACGGCCTGGCCGCGGACCCGCGGTACGCGCCCGAGCTGTTGCCCCTGCTGACCGCCGAGGCGTACGTGACGGGACCGGCGCGGACGATGCTCGACGGGATGCGGAAGGGCACGTACGCGTACACGGCGCCCGGACCGTTCGGAGCGGCGGTCGAGCGGGCGCGGGAGCTGGCCCGGTGGGGAGACACGGACGCGGCCTGGCGGGAGCTGACGAGCGCCCTGCCCCGGTGGGAGCCGCTGGGACCGGATCACCTGGCGCCGGTGGGGTGGATCGCGGACCCGCTCCTCGGGTCGCTGCTGACCGAGGAGCGGGGGCGCGAGCTGCTGTCCACGCCCAGGGGCGGTCAGGCCGGTGAGGCACCCGGGCCGACGCCGCCGCTGGACCCGCCCGGCCTGGCATGGCTCGCCGAGCCGGACCCGGGCAACAGCCGCACGTGCTACCGGTTCGTACTGGTCGAAGGGGTCGAGCCCGGGGAGTTGCCGACGCGGCTCGCGGACAGGGACGGCGCCGTGCTCAACGACCCCATGACCTCCTGGGAGGCGCGGCACGGCTCGTCGCGCGGCCGCGGGGAGTTCCCGTCGTACGAGGACCGGGCGCTCCTCGCGGTCGGCCGGGCGGGCGCCGGCTGGAGTTTCGCCTTCGACGGCGACCCCGCCCCCTTCGACCGGCAGCGGTTCGTCTCCCCCGCGGCCGCCGCCTGTGCGGGCACTCGGGCGGTGGCGGTGTGGAGCGGGCTGAGAACGCGGCACGGAGAACCCTTCTTCCACCTCTCGGTGGCCCGGGACGGTGTCGAGCAGTACGCCTTCACGTACGGCGAGGGGGAGATCCGGGAGAGCGGGCAGATACCGAGGACGCTGCGCCCGGACCAGTACTTCGGTGACCCGGGCGACGGCGCCGACGATGCGGAACGGGCGCTGCTGGCGGCGGTGGGCGAGGAGTTCGGTGTCCACCTGCCCCGGCAGGCGCTCGTGCACGGGAGGCTGCACACCTGTACCAGCCGCTCCTGGACCCGTCCACCGAGGGACGGGGAGGGCTACGTGGAAGTGCGCGTGTACATGTAGGTGATGGGGCGGGCTGATCGTCGCCGGGGCTCAGTCCTCGACGAGGACGGGTACCGGTCCCGCGACCGCCGACGGCGGACTGGCCGCACCGGAGAAGTTGTTCTCGACCTCCGCCTTCTCCGCGGCGTTCGGGTACGGATTGGTGCACGGGACGCCCGCGCTCGATCCGGACATCAGACTGGAGCACGGCCCGGGTTTGCGGTCCGGCAGCCCCAGGATGTGACCGAGTTCGTGGGACGAGATGCGTACGGTGTTGTAGCCCTCGTTCACCGCCTGACGTCCGATCCAGACGGTGCCCTTGCCCAGAGACGTGGGGAGGGCGCGCGGCCAGCCGTCGTCGGCCAGTATCCGGATGTCGGCCCGCTGTCCGGCCGGAACCGGACGCAGCTCGGCACCCTCGACGCTGTCGTTCCAGATGGCCGCGCCCTGGTCGACCGCGGACCGGAACTCCGCGGAGCCGCTCGCGTCATAGGTGAGAACCCGGGCTGCGGCCGGTGAGCCCGCGGCCACGGCCTGGCCGCTCAGCAGCGGCAGCGACATCAGCGCCGCCGCGAGACATCCGGTCAGTGTGCGGACGTGCATGCTCGACCTCCTTGTGGGGGAGAGGAGTCGTGCTCATGGCATCACCATGACATCACCTGGCTCCCTGCCCATGGGGCGGCGCTGTCAATCAGTCAATATGTGAGCGGCCCCGGCCCGTTCGTGACGGGCAGCCGAGCAGGGCGCCGTGCACGTACGATGCCTGGATGTCCGAGCCGTTGCGCACGAGCCGCCGCAGATGGGTTGCCGCGTGCGCGGTGACGGGTGCGGTGGGCCTCGTCGCCACCGCGGTGCTGAACGCCTCCTCCACTCCGGAGCCTCGGACCGAGGAGCCCGTCAGCGCCGTGTGCGCCGAACGCATCGCGGACCTCGAGAGGCAACTGGCCAGGGCCGGGCGGGAGGGCGAGGACGGGGTGCTGACGTTCTCGCGCGTCAAGGGCGGTGCCGCGGACGACTGCGACGAGGAGATCCGGGACCACTTCGGCGGCGGTCGGTGAGCCGCGGAACCGTAACCGCGGCCCACCCCGTCGCGCGTCTACTCCTCCTGCCTCACCGGGGTCAGCTCGTCGGGAAGTCGTCGGCTGTGCTGATACGGCTCTTCAGCAAAGCGCCGGACTCGGTCAGCACGCCGCTGCTGCTGTAGTCGGTGCCCTCGCAGGTGCCCGGCTTGAACGCGGCGCTGCCCTCGTCGGCGTCGGAGTACGTCCAGTTCGCATAACTGATCTTGAGCCGGTCGAGCAGATCCAGCCAGGCGATGCTGCCGTCCCGGTCCACCGCACCACCGCCGGTGGCGCTCACCGTTCCGAACTCCGAGACGAACAGGGGGAGTTGGGTGGCCGCCCGGCTCACCGCCGCCCGGTAGGCGTCCTTGTGGCTGGCGGCGTAGAAATGGAACGCGTACATGATGTTGGTCGCGTTCACCGGGTTGTTGACCACCTCGCTCTCGTTCGCGCCGTCCGAGACACCCAGAGAGGACCAGCCGCGGGTGCCGACGATGACGACGGCGTCCGGGTCGGCGGCCCGGATCACCGGGATGACCTGCTCGGCGTAGCTCTTCACGGCCGTCCAGCTCACCCCGTTGGGCTCGTTGGCGATCTCGTAGATCACGTTCTTCTTGTCCGCGTTGCGGGCGGCGACGGAGGAGAAGAACGTCTTGGCGCGGTCGAGGTTGTAGTTCGGGTCGCCCGGCGTCAGGGTGTGGAAGTCGATCACCGCGTACATGCCGCGGGCCTCGGCCATGTCGACCAGGCCGTTCACCCGGCTGGTGAAGCCCGCCGGGTCGGTTTCGTAGCCCTCCTCCTGGACGTACATGGCGACGCGGAGCAGGTCCGACTTCCAGTCCTGCGCCAGGGCGTCCAGGGACGCGTCGCCGTAGCACTGGCCGAACCACTGGATGCCGTGCGTGCTCATGCCGCGCAGTTGTATCGGGCGGTCGTACTGATTGCACAGATGCACACCGCAGACGTGCAGTTGGCCGTTGACGGCAGCCGGTGTTCCGGTCGCGGGCGGATCGGTCGGCGGGTCCGTCGGCGGATCGGTGACGGACCCGGTGCAGGTCACGCCGTTGAGCGTGAAGGACGCGGGCGAGGGATTGGCGCCCGTGAAGGACCCTACGAACCCCAGGTCGGCCGAGGCGCCGGTGGACAGGGTGCGGTTCCAGTCGACGCCGTCGGCGGTGACGGCGGAGCCGGACTGCGACCAGGCCGCGTTCCAGCCCTGGACGACCTTCTGCCCGGCGTCCGGCATCGTGAACCCGAGCGTCCACCCGCTGACGGAATCACCGAGATTGGTGATCTTCACCCCGGCCTGGAAGCCGCCCTCCCACTGGCTGGTGATCGTGTACTCGGCCGTGCAGCCGGTTGCGGCCTGCGCCGGAGGGCCGGCGAGCGCTGTCAGGCCGACGATCGAGACGCCGGTCGCGAGCAGGGCCAAAAGGCGTTTCAAAGCGTTCCTCCTCGTGCGAAGCGGACACAACGCGATGGGAGCGCTCCCAAAGCCCATCGGCCCGAGACCGTACACCCGCACGCCGGTGCGCGACAGGTGTCGGAACGCCGAACTCCTCGCCCGGAGGGTGCGATCGGCCCCTGCTGCCGTCAGGTACCGGTGGTGGACGCGTGGCGGGCCAACTCGGCGGCCAGGCGCCGCATCACCGTGCGGTCGGCGCGCCGCATCGTCATCCGTACGACGGGTGCGAGCAGCCGGTCGGCGAGCGGGGCGCGTACCCAGGAGTAGGTGAACGAGACGCGGGCCCCGCCGGTCGGCAGCGCTTCCACGTCGTAGGTTCCGTGGGCCACGCGCCGGCCCGCGGCGCTGATGTTCCGTTCCACGATGCGTCGTGGCGCCTCGGCCTCGACCACCTCGATGTCGACGTCGGTCTTCCGGCCGCCCAGCGTGGCGGTGACGGCGGCGCGCGAACCGATGCCGCGGGCGGGGCCGGCGCAGTGCCAGTCGGTGAGGAAGTGATTCGTGAATCGCTCGTGGTGCGCCATGACGTCGAGGAAGTCGTAGACCTGCTCGGGCGTCTGGGGCACGGCGATAGACACAGTGACAGGCTTCATGTACCACACGGTACACGTGCGATGTACCACTTGGTACACTTGCTCCGTGGCGACAAGGGACGATCCGCAGCCCCCGCGGGGCCCCGCCCGAGGGGCGCAAGGCGACCGGCGCGCGTGGCTGGTGGAGGCCGCCGTCGACCACGTCGCGGCGCACGGCATCGCCGACCTCAGCCTGCGTCGGCTGGGCTCCGCGATCGGCGTCAGCCATCGCATGCTGATCCACTACTTCGGCTCCAAGGAACAGCTGCTCGTCGAGATCGTGCGGGCGTCGGAGCGACGCCAGCGCGCGTTGCTGTCCCGGCTTCGCGCCGAGCCCGGTCGCTCGCCCGCCGATGTCGCGCGGCAGCTGTGGCGGCAGTTGACGGATCCCGGACTGGCCGGTCAGGAACGGCTGTTCTTCGAGATCTGCGGGCAGGCGCTGCGCGGCCGGCCCGAGGCCGCTCCGGTCCTCGAGGGGCTCGTGGGGGACTGGCTGGAGCCGCTCGTGCGTGCCGAGGTCGAGGCCGGTGCGTCGCCGGACGAGGCCCAAAATCGCGCCAGGCTGGGTCTCGCCACCGTCCGCGGCCTGCTCTTCGACCTGCTCGCCACCGGTGACCGCGCCGGAGTCGACTCGGCGATGGAGGAGTTCCTCCGGTTGTACTACGGTCCCGGGGCGAGCGGGCAGGCGTTCTTGGGCGGTCGCTGACGGCTGGGCGCGAGCGCTACGACGCCGCGGACCGGCGCTCCAGTTGCCCCCGGCGCAGTGCGGAGCGGCCCGCGAACCGTGCGGAGGCGCCCAGTTCCTCCTCGATCCGGATGAGGCGGTTGTACTTGGCCGTGCGGTCGGAGCGGGAGAGCGAGCCGGTCTTGATCTGACCGCAGCCGGTCGCCACCGCGAGATCCGCGATGGTGGTGTCCTCCGTCTCGCCGGAGCGGTGCGACATGACCACGGTCCAGCCCGCCTCGTGCGCCGTGGCCACGGTCGCCAGTGCCTCGGTGAGGGTTCCGATCTGATTGACCTTGACCAGGACCGAGTTGCCGACGCCGGTACGGATGCCCTCGCGCACGAGCGTCTCGTTGGTGCAGAACACGTCGTCGCCGGTGAGCTGGCAGCGGTCGCCGACGCGGCCGGTCAGCTCGCGCCAGCCGTCCAGATCGTCCTCGGCCATCGGGTCCTCGACGGAGACGACCGGGTAGGCGTCGATGAGCGCGGCCAGGTAGTCGGCGTGCTCGGCGGGGGACCGGCGCACCCCCTCGCCGGCGTAGTCGTACCCGCCGTCGCGGAAGAACTCCGAGGACGCCGGGTCCATGACCAGGCCGATGTCCGCGCCGGCGCGGTAGCCGGTGCGCTCGATGGCGGTCACCACGAAGTCGAGGGCCTCCTCGGCGGTGCGCAGCGCGGGCGCGAAGCCACCCTCGTCGCCCACGCCGGTGGAGTGCCCGGCGGCCAGCAGATCGCGGCGCAGGGTGTGGAAGACCTCGCTGCCCATGCGGACGGCTTCGGCGAACGTGTCGGCGCCCACGGGCGCGATCATGAACTCCTGGAAGTCCAGTGGATTGTCGGCGTGGGCACCGCCGTTGACGATGTTCATCATCGGCAGCGGCAGAAGGTGCGCGTCGGTGCCGCCGAGGTAACGGTAGAGAGGCTGACGGCGGGCCGCCGCGGCGGCCTTGGCGGCGGCGAGGGAGACGCCGAGGATCGCGTTGGCGCCGAGCCGGGACTTCGTGGCGGTGCCGTCGAGGGAGATCAGCGCGGCGTCGAGACCCGCCTGGTCCGCCGCGTCGCGACCGTGTACGGACGCCGCGATCTCCCCGTTCACATGGGCCACCGCGCGGTCGACGCCCTTGCCGTGCCAGCGGGTGGGGTCTTCGTCGCGCAGCTCCACCGCTTCCCGGGCGCCGGTGGAGGCGCCGGACGGGACGGCTGCCCGCCCCAGGGAACCGTCTTCCAGGACGACGTCGACCTCGACCGTGGGGTTGCCGCGGCTGTCGATGATCCGGCGGGCGGTGACGGTCTCGATCGCCGCGGCGGGTTCGACTGCTGTAGCGGGCATGGGAGTTCCTTCCCTTTGTCGGTGCCGTGACCCGGCTGCGGCAACGCTGGCGCGGAGCCCGGCAGAACCAGACTCTACAGCAATGCTGCTCAGTTTGGCTGATCAGTATGGCTGTGCAGGTAGGCTGTGCAGCGGTGCTGTGCAGATTGGCTGTGCAGGTCAGATGAACAGCTTTGCTGGTCAGCGGGGGTAAGATGCCCCATGCCCACCCCGGAAGCCGCCGCCATCGCCGCCGAACTGCGCACCGCGATGAGCAAGCTCACCCGACGCGTCAAGCACGAGGACCGCATCCCGTTGGGCCAGGTCGCCGTGCTCGGCGCACTCGACCGCGACGGTGCCATGACCACCAGTGAACTCGCTGCCGACCAGCGTGTACGCCCCCAGTCGATGGCGCGGGCGGTGGGCCTTCTCATGGAACAGCACCTGGTCACCCGACGGGCGCACCCCACGGACGGCCGCAAGTCGCTGGTCGAGCTGTCCGACGCGGGCCGCACCGCGCTGGACGCGGAACGCGGCCGCAGGGTCGGCTGGCTCGCGCAGGCCATCGAGGACGAACTCACGGACAGGGAACGAGCGTTGCTGGCAGAGAGCGCCGCCCTCCTGGATCGGCTTGCCACGCGCTGACGCCGTGACCGGTACCGCTCACCCCTGTTCGCGCAGTCCCCAGGGCGATCCGTACTCGGTGAGCAGGTCGAGGAACGGGCGGGCGGGCAGGGCCTCGGGGCCGAGGACACCTTCGCCGGACCAGGCCCCGGTGGAGAGCAGTTCGAGGGCGACGACCGGGTTGACGGCCGTCTGCCAGACGACGGCCTGCGACCCGTACTCGCGCATGGACCACTGATTGTCGACCACGTGGTACAGGTAGACCTCGCGGGCCTTGCCGTCCTTGGTCCCCTTGACCCAGGTGCCCGCGCAGGTCTTCCCGGTCATCCTGTCGCCCAGCGTCGCGGGGTCGGGAAGGCACGCGGCGACCACGTCACGCGGGGAGACCCGCACCGGTCCGTCCTCGCCCGGCACGGTGACCCTGGCGGTCGAGTCCAGCCCCAGTTCGTGCACGGTCTTGAGCCGGGCGATGAAATCGTCGCCGAGGCCGTACTTGAAGGTGACTCGCCGGGCGTCCAACCAGCGGGGGATCAGCAGCACCTCCTCGTGCTCCACGTTCACGCACTCCACCGGTCCGATCCCCTCGGGGAAGTCGAACACCTCCGGTTCACTGAAGGGGGCGGTGGTGAACCAGCCACGATCCTTCTCATAGACCACCGGCGGGTTCAGACACTCCTCGATCGTGGTCCAGATGCTGAAGGAGGGGGCGAACTCGTACCCCTCCACGGTGAGGTCGGCACCGTCGCGGACGCCGATCTCGTCGATCTCGTCGAAGAGTTCGTCCGCGGCGTACCGGGCGAAGACGTCGGACAGACCTGGTTCGACCCCCATACCCACCAGGGCCGTGCGCCCCGACTGCGCCCAGCGCTCGGCCAGTTCGAACTGCGCGTCGCCGAGCTTCACCCCGCACTCCTCGTACGGGCGGGAGGCGTGCGGAGCGGACAGCGACATGGCCATGTCCACGTAGTGGACCCCGGTGGCGAGGGCCGCCCGGAACAAGGGCATCACGAACCGCGGATCGGTCGCGTTCAGCAGGAGGTCGCACCGGTGTTCCGTGAGCGCCTTCCGCACCGCGGCCTCGTCCGAGGCGTCGAGGCAGAGGGCACTGAACCGCTCATCCCGTCCCGGCAGCGCGTCGACCGCCGCACGCGCGCGGGAGTGGTCGTAGTCGGCCACGACCATGTGGGTCAGAAACTTCCGGCGGGCCACGATCCGGGTGACGGCCGTGCCGACACCGCCCGCACCGACGAGGAGGACGCGCATGACGGAGACCTTTCGTGCGGGAGGCCGCTGCCTCCGGAGCGACCCCGATGCAACAGGACCCACCGTTGTAAGGTCAACCGTGTTGGCATAAGGACGGGAGCGGGCGGATGCCGAAGAAGGTGGTGCCCGAGGAGGCGCGCCGCAGGCGCAGGCCGACGCGGCAGGGGGCGGTGCTCTCGGAGGGCCTGATCGTGCGGACCGCGCTGCGGATGCTGCGCGAGCACGGCACCGGCGGACTGACCGCCCGGCGCCTGGGCGCGGCACTGGGGGCGGACCCGAGCACCCTGTACCGCTACTTCGCCGGCATGGACGACCTGGCACGGGCCGTGGGCAACGAGCTGATGGGGCGAGCCCTGGACGGGTGGACGGCGGAGGGTGACTGGCGCGCGGACCTGCGCTCCCTCGGTCTCGCCCTGCACGCCTCGTACCTCGCCCACCCGCAGGCGGCCGTGCTCACCGCCAGCCGGGTGAGCGGACGGCCGCGCGAGATCGCCGTGGACGAGGCGATCCTCGGTCTCCTGCGGGGCGCCGGACTGACCGATCGGGCCGCGGTCCGCTTCTACCACGCGTTCATCGACCTGGCCCTCGCCTTCGCGGCGCTCGACGCGGGTTCACTGGCCCTTCCGGAAGAAGCCCGCAGGGCCGACGAGGACATGTGGGGAACCACCTACGCCCGGCTGCCCGCCGAGACCCACCCGAACATCGCCGCGACCGCCGGCCGGCTCGCGGCCCGCATGCCGCACAGCGCCTACCCCGTGGTCCTGGACACCCTGCTGGACGGCATCGCCGCCGAGCTGACCGGGACGGCATCGGAGGCGTGAGGCGAGTACGCGGATCCCGGTAGCATTCCGCCGGCGGCAGCCGACTCTTCACGGGAGCACTCACCGACATGCGCGGACGACCCGGCCACGACCCCAGCACTCCTCCCGCGGCGCGGCACGACTGGTGGGGCGTCGTGCTGGAGGCACCGGATCCGCGGGCGCTCGCACACTTCTACTCGGAGCTGCTGGACTGGCCCATCGTGAAGGAGGATCCCGACGGAGCAGCCGTCGCACCGCCGGAAGGCGTGGGCTACCTCGCCTTCCAGCTCTCGGACGGGTACGTCCCTCCCGTGTGGCCGGCGCAGCGTGGAGCCCAGCGGATCACCATGCACCTCGACTTCGAAGTGGTCGATCTGCGGGCCGCCGTGGTGCACGCACTCGAACTGGGCGGGCGCGAGGCCGACCACCAGCCGCAGGACAACGTCAGAGTGATCCTCGATCCGGCCGGCCACCCGTTCTGCCTCTACCGGGACGAGACGAGCAGCGGCTGACGGACCAGCAGGTGACGATCCGTAGGTGTGAATCAACCCTGAGCGGCAACTCGAAGGTCATCGAAGGAGATACCCGCTGATCCACGACAGTTCGGGAGGAAGCATGGCGACCTACAGCAGAACGGGAGCCCGAAAGGGCGGCAGGACCAGCGGGCTGGCGATCGCCGGACTGGTATGCGGCATCGTCGGACTCCTCATCCTGCCGATCGTCCTGGGCCCGCTCGCGATCGTCTTCGGTGCGGTGGCGCTGCGGCAGACCGGATCCTCCATGGCCAAGTGGGCACTCGGCCTCGGAGTGGCCGACATCCTGCTCATGATCGTGATGTTCGCCGTCGCGGCCAACAACGGCGGCAGCTTCTCCTGGCACATCGGCTGACGCCGCTCGGACTCGGCTGCTCGTCACCGGCGGGGGCCTCAAGTGGTGTCGTTCCGGTCGTCGAGGTCCATCGGGACGACCGGATCCGAGATGTCGAGCGACACCGCCGACAGCGGGCAGCCGACGCACGTCAGCACCCAACCCTCGGCCCTCTGCTCCGGAGTGAGACAGGTGTCTTCGGGCTGCGTGACCTCTCCGCCGCGCACGCGCAGCATGCATGCGCCGCAGGTGCCGACGGTGCACGAGTACGGCATGGGCAGACCCGCGGCGAGCCCGGCATCGAGCAGTGTCTGGCCGGGTTCGACCACGGTCGCGCCGAGGAGGCTCCCGTCCGCCTCGACGCTCAACTCCTGGGGTGCCTCGGCGGCGACAGCGGTGGCGGCGCCGGTGAAGCGCTCCCTGTGCGCGCGCTCGTCCGGCACCCCGAGACGTCGCAGGACGTCCTGGACGGTGTCCATCAGTGCCTCGGGACCGCAGACGAAATGACGGGTGCCGTCGGACAGGGGCAGCCCCGTCACCCACCGGCGGACGCCTTCGGCGTCGAGTCGGCCGCCGCGGGTGGTGAGGACGTGCGTGACCGACAGCCGGTCCGGACGGTCCTTCTCGATCCGGGTCAACTCCGCGCCGAAGATGATGTCTTCGGGACGGCGGCTGCTGTAGAGGAGATCGATCCGGCCGGCCGGTGCGGGATCGGACAGGCGGGTCCGGATCATGCTCATCATGGGCGTGATGCCGCTGCCGGCCGCGATGAGCACCAGGTGCTCGGGGGCCGGTGCCGGGGCGTGGAAGGTGCCCGAGGGACCGCGTACCGCGAGGCGGTCCCCGGGGCGCAGGGCGCGGTGGGCGTGCGTGGAGAAACAACCGCCCTCCACCAGTTTGACGGTGAGTTCCAGCCGGGTGGCGCCGGGGACCGAGGAGGCCGAGTAGGCACGCCGCACCGGGCTGCCGGCCACGTCCGTGACCAGGGTGAAGAACTGCCCGGGACGAAAGTCGAACGGCTCGGCCTCTCCGTCCGCGTCCTCGAGCACCAGGGTTCGGACTGAAGGAGTCTCCTCGCGTATCTCGTGGATGCGCACGGGCCGCAGGGGACTCCCCGCCGCCTCGCCCCCGTTCGCGTCGCCGCGCGCCGTGGTGACGGGGGCGCGGACGCCGTCGTACCCCTCTTTGCGCAGCCCGGAGACGTACGCCCGGTCCACGACCTTCCGCAGCAGCCGGCTCACCCCGGGGACCGCGGTGATCAGCTTGATCAGCCGTGCCGACGCGCGCCCGGACTCCGCCGAGTCGGCGGCCAGGTGGGCGCTGCCCAGGGCCATCATGTCGGGGGCCCGACGGTGGACGGCCCGTCCTGCGGGCGTCCACAGACGCGCACCGGCCACCGCGTCGTTCCCGCGCACCTCGGCGTACTCCACGTCGACGAGGAGGGCGAGATGCGGTGGCACACCGCGCAGCGCCATCGTCCGCAGCAGTGCGGCGTCGTCGGTGATCGCGGCGCGTCCGTGGACGTGCAGCACCCCGCTGCGGCCGGGGACGAGTGCGGCGAGGGAGAGCCGGTCGTCCCGCAGCAGGTTGTGCAGGGTGTCCGCGCGTCTGTTGCCCCTGCGGTCGGCCAGCACCAGGGTGCGGCCGTCCAGGATGCGGGCCACCGGCTGCCGCTCCCCGCGCGGGCTGGTGTCGCTGCCGCCGTCCGCGTCCCACGTGGAGAGGGCCAGGAAGGGGGACGCGGCCAGGAAGTCGCCCACACCGGGGCCGAACAAGGGTCCCTCGCCGGGTGCCGGCCCGGCCGCCCGGCACGGAGCGGGCGGCTCCCACAATCCGGCGCGGATGACGGCCTGTGCGCAGTGCACGTACGCCTCGGTGACGTCCACCGCGGTCTCGCCCTCGAGGGCGGATGCGGTGCCGTTGACGCGCAGCACCTCGCCCACACCGGGCAGCAGGAAGAAGAGCGAGACCGGGCCCGGTACGACGGCTGACGCGGGAGCGGTGAAGGAGAAGCGCCGCGGGGAGTGGACGCGCGCGAACCCGGGCCTGCCGCCGACGAAGGTGGTCCGGGCGGTGCCGTCGCCGTCCCGGTGGCCGAAGGCGGCGACGGGACTGATGGCCAGGACGTCGCGACAGCCCGCGTCGAGGCTGCCGATCTGCTTGCGCGTGATCATCGCGGCCGGGCGGCCGACGACCGCTTCGACCTGGTCCACGGAGGTGAGCCGGTGCAACGAGCCCGGCCGGAGTGTGTGCTGGTGCATGACAGTCCTGTTCAGCCGGGGGTCGACCGGCCCAGTCGCCAGTAGCCGTAGAAGGAGACGTCCCGCCTGGGTACGCCACGGTCGTTGACCAGGTGCCGCCGCACGCCGGTGGCCAGCCGGGACTCGCCCGCCACCCACGCGTAGAGGTGGCCTTCGGGCAGTTCGGCCTCGCGGACCGCCGCCAGCGCGAGGGTGCCGGGCCGGATGCTCGCGTCGTCGCGGCTGAGCCAGTGGATGCGCACCCCGGCCGGGGCCGGGACGGGCCGGACGTCGGCCGCCGTCGCCACTTCCGCGAAGACCTCGGTGGGCGGCGGGTTCGGATCGTCCTCCAGGATCGACAGGATGGCCGGCAGCGCGGTCTCGTCGCCCACCAGCAGCCGCCCTCGGGCATGCCCGGGCAGCCGGTACATGGTCCCCAGGTCGAAGATCCCGGCCGGGTCGCCCGGTCGGACCCGGCGCACCCACGACGACAGGGGCGAGTCGCCGTGCAGGGCGAACTCGATGTCGATCTCCTGCTCCGCGGGCCGCAGACGCCGGACGGTCAGGTTGCGCACCCATGGGCGGGCCGCTTTGGCCATGAGCATGACCTGCACCATCCACCGCTCGTTCGAGGCGGTCGGCATCCTCAGCTCGCTCTGCCCTTCGCGGGTGAAGAAGAGCCGGACAGCCTGGTCGGCACCTCCCGGGACGAGGTCGCGCACGCCGGGCCCGCCCAGGGTGACGCGGGCGAAGCCGGGAGTGAGGGGCTCACACCGCCGCACCTCCAAGGTGATCATCCTGCGCTCCCGCGGGACGCTCACCGGGGGGATCACGTTCGTACCCCTGGATAGTTCTCCATCTTGTTTCCGCAGCTCATGACAGTATTCTGAGCAAAAGCTCAGCTCTTTGGCTACTCGCTTTTCGCCGCCCGGAAGGATCAACGGATGCCGTCCTCCGACCGCCGACTCACCCCACGTCGCAGGCCTCGACAGGTGCGGGCCGAACTCACCCGGGAACGCATCCTGACGGCCGCTGCTCAGGTTTTCGGCGAGTACGGCTACGCCGCCGGC
Organism: Streptomyces sp. NPDC111628; assembly: GCF_055635195.1. Lineage (NCBI taxonomy): Bacteria > Bacillati > Actinomycetota > Actinomycetes > Kitasatosporales > Streptomycetaceae > Streptomyces > Streptomyces sp. NPDC111628. Next base: position 1,411,711 of record NZ_JBVKBZ010000002.1, read on the forward strand.
ACCACCAACCGGATCGCCGAACGCGCCCGCATGTCCATCGGCTCGCTGTACCAGTACTTCCCGAACAAGGACGCCATCCTTGCCGAGTTGCTGGTCCGGCACATCGACCGCGGCGCCTGGACGGGCACCGAGGAACTGGACATGACCCCCGGCAGCCTGCCGGAGACGGTGCGCGCCCTGGTCCGCGACGCGATCGACCACCATCGCGACGACCCGCAACTCCTGCGGATGATGATCGAGGAAGCACCGGTCTCCGACGACCTGCTCGAAGCGATCGACCGGCACGGCAAGGTGCGGGTGGGGCAGGTGCGCGAGGTGTTCGCCCGACACCCGGACGTCCGGGTGGGGGACCTCGACATGGCCGCCGAACTCGTCGTGGGAACGGTGGAGATGAACACCCACAAGCTCATGGCAAGCCCGCAGCCCGTCCAGGTCGAGAGGCTGGAGACGGAGCTGGTCGCCATGATCACCCGATATCTGAGGGGCGATCAGTAGCACGCCGGCAGGTCGAATTCCCCGCGTCGCGGACCAGGAGCGCGATCTGGACCCGGTTCTCGACCCCCAGCTTGGCGAACAGACTGCCGGTGTGCGCCTTGACCGTCGCGACGGTGATGCGCAGCCGCTCGGCGATCTCCGGGTTGCCCAGCCCGTCCGCGACGGCCCGGGCGGTCTCCCACTCCCGCTCCGTCAGCGCGGACAGCCGTTCGCACGCCGCCTCGCGGGTGCGGTCACGGCTGTGCGAGGAGTCCGGGCCCGTGGCCGCGGCGATCACTCGTGCCGTGGCCGCCGGGGACAGTACCGGATTGCCGTCCGCGACGGTCCGCACCGCGTCGAGGATGCGCCGGGGAGGGGTGTCCTTGAGGACGAAGCCGAGCGCACCGGCACGCAGCGCCCCGAGCACGAGGTCGTCGGAGTCGAAGGTGGTGAGCATCAGCACCCGTGGCGGCGCGGGCCGGGCGAGCAGTTCCCGGGTCGTGTCCAGTCCGTCCCGGCCCGGCATCCGTACGTCCATCAGCACCACGTCGGGCCGCTGCTCGTCCACCACGGCGAGGGCGGCGTTCCCGTCGGCCGCCTCCGCAACGACGGTCAGGTCCGGTTCGCCGTCGATGACCAGCCGCAGGGCCATGCGCACCAGTTGCTCGTCGTCGACGATGACGATCCGTACGGGAACGGGCTCGGGAGCGGGCTCGGAAGCGGGAGCGGGATCGTGTCGGCTGTCCACTCATGCGCCCCTTTCATGGCGGTGGGCGGGGCCGTCCGGCCAGGGCAGCCGTGCGGTGAGGAGGTACCCGCCGTCGGGCGTGGGGCGGTGGCCGAGTTCGCCACCGGCGACGGTGATGCGTTCGCCGAGGCCCAGCAGGCCGAAGCCGGAGGCCGGCGGCCGTGCGGGGCGCAGGGGAGCCGGTCCGTTGCGGACGCCGATGTCGAGCGTGCCGCCCGCGGCGCCGTCGAGGGTGACCCGAACGACCGCGCCGGGGGCGTGCTTGGCGGCGTTGGTCAGCGCCTCCTGGACGATCCGGTAGCAGGTCCGTCCGACGCCGTCGGGCGGGGCCGCGGTCACGGTGCTGGTGAGCCTGACGTCGAGGCCCGAGGCGCGGGTGTCGGCCACCAGCTCGGGAACGCGGTCGAGGGAGGGCTGCGGGGGTTCCGGGCGGCCGGGGTCCGCGCGGAGCACGCCGAGCACCTCCCGCAGCTCCTCCAGTGCCTGGTGGGCCCCCTCGGCGATACCGCGGACCAGGACGCGGTTCTCGTCGGCCGGGAGGTCACCGCGGTGGTCGAGAACCCCGGCCTGCATGGCCACCAGGGAGATGCGGTGAGCGAGGACGTCGTGCATCTCGCGGGCGATCCGGTTGCGTTCCAGGGCACGTACCTGCGCCGCCCGGGCGCTCTGCTCCCGTTCCGCGCTCTCCGCCCGCTCGCGCAGGGACCGCACCTCGACCCGCCGTGCCCCCACCGCCATGCCCGCGGCCACCGCGATCCCCGCGGTCAGCGCCGGCACCACGATCTGGACCCACCCCATCGAGTCGGGCGAACCCTGCACCGCGTAGACCTCGCCGGCCAGCCGTGACGCGGTCACATAGACCAGGACGACGATCCCGATCTCCGCCGGACGGCGGCGGGTGGCGACCGAGCACAGCGCCAACAGCGCGGCGCCCGTGGCGAGCGCCGACACGGTCGAGGCGACCGTGACGGTCACCGCGACCGCGACGGGCCACCGCCGCCGCCACCGGATCACGGTCAGGCAGCCCAGCGCCACCAGCGGATCGCCGACGAGCAGCCAGGAGCCCGGCTCGCCCGACCCGCTCCGCGTCACCGCGAGGGTGGAGAGCCAGACCGGCAGGCTCACGACCGCGGCCACCGTCAGCCGCCATGCGTGCTGCCACGCCCCGAGCCGCGGCACATCGTCCGTGTTCACCATGCCATTGTCGCCACACCGTGCGACCGGTGGATCAGACCGGGGACCGATGCGCCTTGGACCCAGGTCCAACCGGTACCTCTCCCAAGGTCGGAGACGGAGGCGGTCCGCCGGGCCGATGTACCGGCCACCGCCGCCGAACAGACTCGATCACGTGCCGGTCAAGCTCAGGCCCCCCACAGGAGGACACACCTCATGCGCAGAAGCGTGCCCCTCGCTCTGTCCCTCGCTCTCACCGTCGCCGCGTCGGCGGTGACCGCGCTGCCGGCGTCGGCCGACTCGCCCAGGGCAGCGACGACCGCGTCGGCGCCGGGCACCCTGCAGTGGGGTCCGTGCCCCGAGGGCGCCGCCGCGCCCCGCCTGGAGTGCTCAACACTCCGCGTCCCGCTGGACTACCGCGATCCGGACGGCCGGCGGATAGAGATCGCCGTCTCCCGGCTGGCGAGCGAGAAGCCGTCGCAGCGCCGCGGCGTCCTGCTGACCAACCCGGGCGGCCCGGGAGGATCGGGCCTCGTCCACCCGGCCGTGCTGGCCGCCTCGGGGCTGCCGCAGGAGGTGCTCGACTCCTACGACATCGTCGGCTTCGACCCACGCGGAGTCGGCCGCAGCACGCCGGTGACCTGCGACCTGACGCAGGAGCAGCAGTGGCGCGGCAACTTCCCGCCGTACGCGCACACCGCGGCCGACGTCACGCGGGAGGCCGGGAACGCGCGGCAGATCGCCGACCAGTGCGACGACTCGCGGACGGCATGGATGCTGCCGCACATCACCACCGCCAACACGGCACGGGACATGGACCGCATCCGGACGGCCCTGGGCGAACCGAAGCTGTCGTACCTGGGCGCCTCGTACGGCAGTTACCTCGGTGCGGTCTACGCGACGCTGTTCCCGCGGCGCGGTGACCGGATCGTGCTCGACAGCAACATGGGTCCCGGCGGCTACGACGTCACGGCCATGCGGCTGTTCGCCCTAGGGCTGGAAGACCGCTTCCCCGACTTCGCCGCGTTCGCCGTGGCCCACCCCGAATACGGCCTGGGCTCCACGCGGGCAGCGGTCACCGACAAGTACTTCGAGCTCGCGGAGCGGCTGGACGCGAAGCCGTACCGGGGCGTGGACGGGACCGCGTTCCGCGGCCACACCTTCGACAGTCTCTACGCCGACGCCTCCATGCCCCGGCTCGCGGAGTTCTGGCAGGCCGTCGACACGGGCGGGCCGCTGCCGCTGCCGGAGCCGCCCGCGGGCCTGGAGAACCTCATGGCCGCGCGTTTCGCCGTGGTGTGCGGCGACTCGCGCTGGCCCGGGACGCTCCGGGAGTACCAGCGCAGTGTCGCCGTCGACCGGCTCAGGTACCCCATGCTGGGCGGCTCCACGGCGAGCATCAACCCCTGCGCGTTCTGGCCGCGGGAACGGACCGAACCGCCGGTGCGCATCACCGGCAGGGGGCCGTCGAACGTGCTGATGCTGCAGAACGAACGCGACCCGGGCACGCCGCTGGCGGGCGCCAGGGAACTGCGGCGCGCCTTCGGCGGGCGGGCCACGATGGTGACCGCCGACCAGGGCGGTCACGGTGTCTATCCGTACGGTCGCAACACCTGCGCCAACGATGCGGCGACCAGGTTCCTCACCACCGGGGAACGCCCCGCGGGGGACCTCGCCTGCGCGGCACGGCCGAGCGAGTGAACTACCGCGCCCCGGCGGCCAGGGCGGCCAGGTAGTCGTCCAGCAGCTCGACCTGCCGCTGAGGCGTGAACGTCACCGGGTCGAACAGGGCCTGGACCACCAGCCCGAGTACGAAGGACTGCGCGCCCGCCGCGACCTGGGCGGGGTCGCCCGGGGCCAGTTCGCCGCGTTCCTGCGCCGCGGCCACCCGGGCGCGCAGCCTTTCCCGGCTCTCGGCGTACTTGCGGGCGTAGTCGGTGCTCAGATCCGGGTCCGAGAGCGCGGCGTCCCAGGAGGAGACCCAGACGCGGTTGCTGTCCGTGGCCTCGGGGGTCAGCGGCAGGATGTCCAGCAGGGCGTCCCTGAGGGTGGCCGGGCTCCCGGCCCCGCCACCGCGGCGTGGGCGGGAGAGAGTGCGCTGTTCGAGCAGGTCGAGGGCGTAGGCGACCAGAGCGCGCTTGGTGGGGAAGTAGTGGGTGAGCAGACCCGTGGTCGCGCCGAGTTCCGCGGCCACGGCACGCAGGGTCAGGCCCGCGAAACCGCGGGTGGCCATGACCTGCCAGACCGCCGCGGAGACGTCCCGCCGCCGGGCCTCGTGATCTCCCTTGGTGCGTGGCATGCCGCCACGGTACATTGTCATAACAGTCGTTGTGCAAACGGGGAGGCTCTCATGTTCTCGGTGTCGCTCGGTGGCGCTGCTCGACTCGGTCCGCTGGAGGCGTGGCAGGCCGAGGAGTTCGCGGGACATCTGGACCGGGCTCGTGAGCACATCCGCCCCTGGGTCGGGCCCGCCTTCGTCACCGACGACACGGACGGAGCGCGGGCCACGCTCGAGCGGTACGCCGCACGCCAGGCCGCCGACGGTGCCCGCCTGTACGGCCTGTGGAGCGAGGAGGTACTGGTCGGCGGCGTGATGTTCACCCAGTTCGACGCGGCCTTCGGCAACTGCGAGATCGGCTGCTGGCTGGAGCCGTCGGCCGAGGGCCGGGGCCTGATCACGCGGGCCTGCGGCCTGCTCCTGGACTGGGCCTTCACGGTCCGCGGGCTGCACCGGGCCGAATGGCACTGCCGGGCGGACAACGACCGCAGTGCCGCGGTGGCCGAGAGACTCGGCATGACCCTGGAAGGAGTGCGACGCGAGGCGTGGCCGTACGAGGGTGTGCGCTACGACAAGCAGGTCTGGGCGATCCTGGCCGCCGACCGGCGGGCCCGGTCACGGGCACGGTGAGCGGACGACGACGGACGACTGCGCGAAGCCGGACCCGCCCGCGCTGTGGGCTGCCGAACACACGGTCCTTCAGCCGACGTGTCTCACCGTGAACTCGTTGCCGTCCGGGTCGAGCAGGAAAGCCCGGCCGCGGGCCGCCTCACCGGCTGCGGAGCGGGTCGCGCCGAGCGAGAGCAGGCGGGCGGTCTCCGCCTCGAAGTCGGCGTCGGCGGGCAGCGCGAGCTCGAGATGGAGCCGGTTGGTGCCGGACTTCGGCGCCACCGGAGGACCGCCCCAGGTGATCTTCGTGCCGCCGGCCGGCGACTGGATCGCGGTCTCCTGGTCCTGGTCCCAGACCAGCGGCCACCGCAGCGCCGCACTCCAGAAGTAGCCGACCTCCTGTGTGCCGTCGCAGGCCAGCGCTCCGACGGCGCCGGTGCCGGCGAGGAAGTTGTTGCCCGCCTCGATGACGCAGAACTCGTTCCCGTCCGGGTCGGCGAGCACCACGTGTCCCTCTTCCGGGAGCTGGCCCACGTCGATGTGCTTTCCGCCCAGTCGCAGCGCCCTGGCCACCGTCGCCTGCTGGTCCTCCGGGGACGCGCTCGTGAGGTCGAAGTGCGCCCGGTTCTGGCCGGTCTTCGCTGCCGGGCTCGGCAGGAACCGAACGCGGTACCCGGCGCCGTCGGGCGGCAGGATCGCGAGGTCGTCGTCCGCACCGGCGGACAGCTCCCACTCCAGGACTCCGGACCAGAACCGCGCCAGGTCCAGGGGCGCGGAGGTGTTGAAGCAGATCGCGAACAGCTGACTGGTCATACGCCGTGCAACCTCGATCCATGACATGGTCCGCCCGTCCCGTGGCCGCAGCCTAGGGGCGGCCACGCCGCCCCCGCATCCGAGTTTCCGGCGCGGGAGCGGGAGAGGGTGCGACCACTCATCCCCCTCATCCACATCCCGTGCTTCTGAATCCAAGAAACCACAGCTGTTGGATTTCTGGATCAGTGGTTCCTAGAGTGAGCGCGGGGCACTCGTCGCGCGGCACCCGCGCTCACGAGAGCGTCCAGGACGAGGAGAGCCATGCAGCAGCGCACCATCGGCGACCGGTCCGTCTCCGCGATCGGCCTCGGCGGGATGCCGATGTCGATCGAAGGGCGCCCGGACCCGGAGCGGTCGATCGCCACCATCCACGCCGCGCTCGACGCCGGCGTCACTCTCATCGACACGGCCGACTCCTACCACCGCGACGCGAACGAGGTGGGCCACAACGAGGAGCTCATCGCCCGCGCGCTGCGCGAGTACGGTGCGGACGCCGCCGACGTCCTGGTCGCCACCAAGGGCGGCCACCTGCGTCCCGGTGACGGCACCTGGACGCGCAACGGGGACCCCGAGTACCTCAAGCGTGCGGCCAAGGAATCCGCCCGTCGGCTCGGCGTCGACGCGATCGGCCTCTACCAGTTCCACCGCCCCGACCCCGCCGTCCCGTACGCCGACTCGGTAGGTGCCCTCCGCGAACTGCTCGACGAGGGCGTCATCCTGATGGCCGGGATCTCGAACGCCGGCATCGCGCAGATCGACGAGGCCCGCGACGTGCTCGGCGGCCGGCTCGTGTCGGTGCAGAACCAGTTCTCGCCCGCGTTCCGCTCCAGCCGGCCCGAACTGGAACACTGCGCCGGGCTCGGTATCGCGTTCCTGCCGTGGAGCCCGCTCGGCGGTATCGCCAACGCCAAGGACCTGGCGGCGCGGCACGGCGCGTTCCAGCAGGTCGCCGACGAGATCGGCACCAGTGTCCACCAGGTCGCGCTCGCCTGGCAGCTCGCGCTCGCGCCGGTGGTGATCCCGATCCCCGGAGCCTCGCGCCCCGCGAGCATCCGCGACTCCGCCGCCGCGGCCGACCTCGCACTCACCGCCGACCAGGTCGCGCTCCTGTCCGCCTGATCCGTCGCCGCCGATCCGTCTCCCGATCCGTCTCCCGATCCGTCCGAGCCACAGCGAAAGAGCCGCATGAAGACCTTCACCCTGCCCGGCACCGACATGGTCGTGCCCAACGTCGTCCTCGGCCTGATGCGCATCCAGGACATGAACGACGACGAAGTGCGCACGCTCGTGCACACGGCACGCGACGCCGGCATCACCTTCCTCGACCACGCGGACGTGTACGGCACGGGCAGTCACGGCTGCGAGCGCCGGTTCGCCGAGGCCCTGAAACTCAGCCCCTCGGAACGCGAGCAGTTCGTCATCCAGACGAAGGCCGGCATCGTCAAGGACGGTCCGTACTTCGACTTCTCCCACGAGCACATCGTGGAGTCGGTGAACGGCTCGCTCGAGGCACTGGGCACGGAGTACCTCGACATCCTGCTGCTGCACCGGCCCGACGCGCTGGTCGAACCGGAGGAAGTGGCCCGCGCCTTCGACGAGTTGTCCGCGGCGGGCAAGGTGCGTGCCTTCGGCGTCTCCAACCAGACGCCGCGCCAGCTCGACCTGCTGCGCAAGTACGTGCGGCAACCGATCGTCGCGAACCAGCTCCAGCTCTCGGTCACACACGCGCCGATGATCGCCCAGGGCATCGCCGCGAACATGCAGGGCCTCGACCAGTCGGTCGTGCGCGACGACGGAATCGTCGACTACTGCCGCCTGCACGACATCACCGTCCAGGCGTGGTCGCCCTTCCAGGCCGGGTTCTTCGACGGTCCGTTCCTCGGCTCACCCCGCTACCCCGAGCTGAACGCCGTGATCGACCGGCTGAGCGAGAAGTACGGAGTGCCGGCCGAGGCCATCGCGGTCGCCTGGATCACGCGCCACCCCGCGCGGATGCAGGTCGTGCTCGGCACCACCACGCCGGAGCGGGTCACGGCGGCCGCGCTCGGCTCGGACCTCCCGCTCACCCGGCCCGAGTGGTACGAACTGTTCCGGGCGGCCGGCTACACGGTGCCGTAACCGACGGCGCGGCCACAGGAGATGACGAGTCGCGGGAGGAACGAGGTGGCCCGGACGGGGACGACGGCGGTGCTGGCGCTGTTGCCGGACGCCGAGCCGCTGTTGGGGGCGGCCGCCGCGGTGGACGGGTCGGCGGTGCGGCCGGGCCTGCCCGCACATGCCGCCCTGCTCTATCCCTGGTTGCCCGTCGACGAGGTGGGAGAGCCGGAGTTGCAGCGGCTGCGGGCCGTCCTGCCGGCCGGCCCGATCCCCGTCGTGCTGGGCACGGTCGAACGAACCGGCGGGTTCGTCGGTGTCCCGGTGCCCGGACTGAACCGGGTGGCCGACGCGGTTCGCACGGCATTTCCGGCGCAGGTGCCCTACGGCGGCCGGTTCGGCCCCCGCCCCCGGGTGCACGTCACCGTGGCCCTGGACGCGGCACCGCAGGCCGCCGCCGACATCGCCCGCCGCACCGCCGCCGCCCTGCCGATCACCACGGCGGTCAACACCTTGCACGTGGTCACCCTCGCCCAGACCGGGTGGCAGGGCCTCGCGGAACTGCCGCTCAGTCGCTAGCGCGGCAGGCGGCAACCGCGAGCGGCAGCCGCGTCAACAGCCCGCGGACATGTCTCAGTCGAGACAGAACTCGTTGCCCTCGACGTCCTGCATCACGATGCACGACTCGTTCTCCTCGTCGGCGAGCAGGACGCGCTCGCGCACCGCGCCGAGCGCGACCAGCCGCGTGCACTCGGCCTCGAGCGTGGTGAGACGCTCCTCACCCACGAGGCCGGTCCCCACCCGCACGTCGAGGTGGACCCGGTTCTTGACCACCTTGCCTTCGGGAACGCGCTGGAAGAACAGCCGCGGGCCCACACCGGAGGGGTCACTGCACGCGAACCAGGTGTCCCGGTCCTCGGGAGGCAGGGAGGCGTTGTAGTCGTCCCACGTGCTGAACCCCTCGGGCGGCGACGGTGCGACGTACCCCAGCACCTCACACCAGAAGCGGGCGACTCGCTCGGGTTCGGCGCAGTCGAAGGTGACCTGTACCTGCCTGATCGATGACATCCGCGCACCCTAGCAGGGCACTTGGAAAGCGCTGCGATCCGGCCAACCTCCAGCCGGTTACCACCTCCTGGACAACCGGGCATCCGACCGCTCCCTCTCACAGCGCGGGCACAGCCAGTGCCCGCCTGCTTCCTTCCCACCGCACCCCCCAGCACCTGAAGGACGAGGGATCGATGACCAGAACGCGCACCACCCGGCTGCGGCGTCCACTGCTCACAGGCACCACGGCGGTCGCCGCCATGGCCGTGACCGCCGGACTCGTGGCCGCCACCGCGGAGCCGGCGAAAGCTGCGACGGGGCCCAAGCTGAGCCTGATCGCCGCGACCACCTCACTCACGCTCACCTCCTGGAAGGAGGACCCGGGCGTCTACCTCGACCTCGGCACCTACCTCACCGCCGAGGGCAGGCCGCTGGAGCTGAAGGTGACCCGGAAGTCCTACAAGGACCCGGTGACCATCACCCAGACCGTGTACGAGGGCGGCAGGGCCAAGGCCAAGACGCTGCCCAAAGGCACGGTGAAGGACTTCTCCGGACTGCCCGGCTTCGCGGAGATCACGGTCACCGACAAGGCGGGCAAGAAGGTCCTCAGCCGGACCGAGGACTTCTGCCCGAACAACGCCAGCGGCCGGGTACGCCCCGACGCACCCGCCACCTCCAAGTATCCGGAGAGCTGCCCCACCAACCCCTTCACCCTCGGTTCGGTGTGGGGCGTCGAGCAGGGCTGGGCGGCCAACACCTACGCGGGTTCCTACACCGAGCCGGTCGCACTGGCGGCCGGAACCTACACCGCCAAGGTCGGGGTCGCCAAGAAGTACCGCGACCTGTTCGGGATCGCGGACAAGCCCGCCACCGTCAAGGTGACCGTGGTGGAACGGAGTTACGAGGACGACCAGGGTGCCGCCGGGGCGGCCGCGTCCCGGTCCGCGACGGCGGGCGAGCACGCCGGTCACGGAGCCACCCGCCAGCCTCCGGCCGCACACGCGGGCCACGGGCCGGGGCACGCCCCGACCCCCGCCCAGGCCGCCGCGCCCGTCACGAGCGGGGCGGGCGCCTCGTACAACGTGGGCCACGGGCCGCTCAAGGCGGCGCCGCCCGCCCTGCCGTGGGCGCTGAAGAAGCAGCAGCAGGCCGCGCGCTCCGCGCCGGTCGGCGACAAGGGAGGCCAGACCGACGGCTCGCGCAAGGCCCCGGCACTCCAGCCGCTGGCGGAGCGACCCGCCGGCAAGGCCTCCGTCCCGGACGTCCCCAAGCCCGATCTGCGCTCGCTGCCGGCCTACGGCATCGTCGTCACCGACGGGGAGAAGGACGTCCCCGGCAAGGACTACCTGGCCTTCAGCGCCAACGTGTGGAACGCCGGTCCGGCCCAACTGGTGGTGGACGGCTTCCGGTCGCCCGGCAAGGCCAAGATGGACGCCTACCAGTACTTCTACGACGCCAAGGGCAAGCAGGTCGGCTACGCCCCGACCGGCACCATGGAATGGGACCCGCGTCCGGGGCACGTGCACTGGCACTTCACCGACTTCGCCAGCTACCGGCTGCTGAAGGCGGACAAGAAGGAGGCCGTGCGCAGCGGCAAGGAGGCCTTCTGCCTGGCCAACACCGACGCGATCGACTACACGGTGAAGAACGCCAACTGGCACCCGTTCAACACCGATCTCTCCACCGCCTGCGGTGAGGAGAACTCCATCTCCGTCCGCGAGGTGCTCGACGTCGGCTCCGGCGACACCTACTCCCAGGACCTGCCGGGCCAGTCCTTCGACATCACGGACGTGCCCAACGGCACGTACTACATCCAGGTACTGGCCAACCCCGAGAAGCGGCTCAAGGAGACCGACCTCGACAACAACAGCGCGCTGCGGAAGATCGTGCTCGGCGGCAAGCCGGACGCCCGGACCGTGACCGTACCGGCGCACGACCTGGTGAACGCGAACTGACCTGACCCCAGGGGCGTCAGCGCCCCGGTCCGAAGAGCCGACGGCCACCCGCGGTGGCCGTCGGCTCTTCGGACCGAACCCGGCGACTCACATGCCGTTCTGGGTGATGAGGTCGACCAGGCCCTGGGCCGTGTTGTCCGGGGAGTCCATGGCGACCATGTCGTCGCTCGCCGCCTCGGCGCTGCGGGGGAACATGGCCCGCTCGTACTCGGCCAGCGCTGCCTCGACGTCGCCCGGGTGCGCGGCAAGGGCCGTGCCCAGTTCCGCCCCGTCGAGCATCGCGAGGTTGGCGCCCTCGCCGTTGGGAGCGGTGAGGTGGGCCGCATCGCCCAGCAGGGTCACCCCCGGCACCCGCTCCCACCGGTGTCCGGTCGGCAGAGCGTAGAGGGCGCGCAGGGCCGGCGCGACATCGCTGTCGGTGATCAGCGCGGTGAGCTCCGTCGCCCAGCCGTCGAATTCCCGGGCGATGCGGGCGGTTGCCGCGGCGCCGTCGGTGAAGTCGATCCCGGTGAACCAGTCCAGCGGCCGGGACAGCCCCACGTAGGCGTGCAGGGTGTCGTCCTTCTCCCGGTGGGCGAAGATCTCCTGGCCCGGTGCGGGAGCGATCAGCATCCCCCCGCCGACCGTCTTCGCGGCCACCGGGTGGCGGACACCGGCGTCGAACAGGTAGGTCTCAACCACCGACTTGCCGACGTACTCGGGTGTGGCGGAGGACAGCAGCGGCCGGACACGTGACCACGCGCCGTCCGCCCCGACGAGCAGGCGGGTGACGACGGTGCCACCGTCGGCGAACGTCACCTCGTGGCGTCCGTCGCCGAGGGAACGGGTGCGGCTGACCTTGTGTCCCCACCGCACGGTGCCGGCCGGGAGCGAGTCGAGCAGTATCTGTCGCAGGTCGCCGCGCTGCACCTCCGGGCGTCCGCCGGTTCCGTCGTCGGCCTGGTCGAGCCGGACGGTGCCGTCCTGGTCGAGGACCCGCATGGCCTGGCGGCCCTCGAGAACAATGGCCTGGAACTCGTCCGTCAGACCGGCCGCCTCGACCGCGAGCTGCCCGTTGTAGTCGTGGATGTCCAGCAGCCCGCCCTGGGCGCGCGCCGAAGGGGAGGAGTCGGCTTCGTAGACGGTGACCGGGATCGCGTGGAGGTGCAGGACGCGGGCCAGTGTGAGTCCGCCGAGCCCGGCGCCGATGATCGTGACAGGGGTGTGCATGCTGACTCCTTCGGGATCGGGCCGTCCGGTTCTTCTCCGGACGGCCACCTCTCGAAAGGTGCCAGCTGCCGCCGACGGGCCACCGACATCCGACCGACAGCCCCCGACATCTCTCCTACGCGGTGTCGGTATGACACCGACACCGCAGGTCGGACGATGTGCTCAGGTCCGGCGGGCGCGGATCACGACGGCCGTACCCGCCGCGACGGCGAGCATCGCCGCGCCGCCGAGGAGCGCGGTCCGTCCGTTCGTGCCGGTGCTGGCGAGGCTCGGCCGCGCGTCGCCCGCGGCCCGCAGGATCAGTTTGCTGACGTCCTCCGGGTTGGTCTCCATGACGGCGTGCGGCGCGTCGACCTCGACGGTGGTGGCGTCGGCCCGCTTCGCCATGAAACGCAGGTTGTCGGTGCCGATGGTGCGGTCGTCGGTGGGGACGAGGTACCAGGACGGGATGGTCTTCCACGCGACGGCCTGCGTCGGTTCATTGCCGGAGGCGGCGGTCGCGGGCCGCTGGGTGGCGGCCAGCACCTTGACGCGGCTCGCGTCGAGCCGGTCGCTCAGGAAGACGTCGCTGAACTTCTCCGGTTTGAGGTACAGGTCCACGTTCGTGGCGTCGCCGCCGAGCGGTACGGCGTTCAGCGCGGTGGGCACCGGCGCGTTCGGGTCGTCCGTCACCCGGCTGCCCGGGAACTTGGCCGCGAGCTGGAAGGCGGACTCGCCCTTGTCGGGCGCGAACCCGGCGATGTAGACGAGGGACTCGACGTTGGGGTTGCCGGCGGCGGCGTTGGTGATGACGGCTCCGCCGTAGGAGTGCCCGACGAGGACGATGGGTCCCTCGATGGCCTTGAGCTGGGCGGCGAGGTAGTCGGCATCGCCGGAGAGGCTGCGCAGCGGATTCGCCGTGGCCACCACCGGATAGCCCCGAGTCTGCAGGATCTCGACGACCCGGTCCCAGCCGGAGGCGTCCGCCCAGTACCCGTGCACGAGTACGACCGTCGGCTTGCCGCCTCCGGACGTCCCGCCGGGGGGTGTGGCACTGCCTCCGCTCTCGGACGCCAGGGAGGGGCCTGCGGCCATCAGGGCGGCCGCCGGGAGGAGGACGGCCAGGGGTAGCGTCCGCCGGGCGGCGGCGCGTCGTATCTGCTCCATGACCCTTCTTTCTCTGAGGGGAGAGACTGCTGACCACACTGCGTTCGGGTGATGGACGCGGCACCACGGATATGGCCATAGGAGTGAAGATCGATCACGGGGCGTAAAGGAGTGCCTCGCGCACGGCGCGGTGGCGCAGCGTCGTCCCGGCCGGTGGCGGAGCATGCCGTCCATGCTGTCCGGTCTTCTGGCCAGATTGGTCAAACTGCTGCTCGGGCGCCACGGCGGTGCGCTGCACTGGAGGGCCGCGTGTGCCGCGACGGTCGTCCTGGTGATCGTGCTCCTCGCGGGTTCGTACTTGGCCGTCCTGGCTGAGCGCGGTGCCCCGGGGGCGCAGCTGATCACGTATCCGCGGGCGCTGTGGTGGTCCGTGGAGACCGCGACGACCGTCGGTTACGGCGACCTGTATCCGGTGACTCTGTGGGGCCGGCTCGTGGCCGTGGTGGTGATGGTCGCCGGGATCACCGCCTTCGGTCTGGTCACCGCCGCGCTGGCCACCTGGTTCGTCGGAAGGGAACAGGAGCGCCGGGGCCACTTCGTGCGCCACACCGAGAAGGCCGCCGAGGAGGCCTACAGCCAGGCGACACGGGCGCTGCACGAGCGTTTCGACCGGTTGGAGCGGATGCTCGACGACAACCGCGGGTGACCGCCCGCCCGGACGCCGCACCGATGAGTTTCCGGCGGTTGTGCGGTCTACCCGTCGACGAAGGGAGCGCACCATGCGCGAGATCATCGTTTGCACGTTCCTGACGCTGGACGGTGTCATGCAGGCGCCGGGCGGCCCGGACGAGGACGCCGAGAGCGGCTTCGAGCACGGCGGCTGGCAGAAACCGGTGGACGACGACGAGGTCGGCACGGCCATCGCCGGTTGGTACGAGGACTCCGACGCCATGCTGCTCGGCCGCAAGACCTACGACATCTTCGCGTCGTACTGGCCGACCGCCGACCCGAACAACCCGTTCACCGATCGGATGAACGGCATGCACAAGTACGTGGCGTCGCGGACCCTGACGTCCCTCGAATGGCAGAACTCGACACTGCTGGAGGGTGACACCGTCGACGCCGTACGCAGGCTGAAGGCGTCCGACGGCGGGAACCTCAACGTCGTCGGCAGCGGCGACCTGGCCCAGACCCTCATGCGTCACGGCCTCGTCGACGAGTACCGGCTGACCATTCACCCGGTGATCATCGGAACCGGCAAGCGGCTGTTCGCCGACGGAGCGGTTCCCACCGCGCTGGAGCCGGTCAGCGTCTCGACGACGAAGGGCGGCACCGTCGTCGGCGTCTACCGGCCGAGCGGTGCGCCCAGCTACGACAGTTACTAGGCCGGCGGGGAAACCGAGGTGCCCCGGCGGGCCGGGGCCCGGTACTGTGCGGCTCATGTCGAGTCCTGAGTCGGACAGGGTGGGGGCTTTCGGTCACCCGTCAGCCCCCTGAATCGCTGAGTTCGCAGCCCTGCGTCGTCGTACCGCTTTGTCGGTCGGACGAGCGCGCGCATGGGGCCGGCCGTGGTGACGAGATGACCCTTCTCGTGCTTCTCCTCACCTCGGAGCCACTCGATGCCTCTTCCGCTGTACCTGCTTGCCGTGGCGGTGTGCGCCATGGGCACCTCGGAGTTCATGCTCGCCGGCCTCGTGCCGGACATCGCCTCGGATCTCGACATCACCGTCGGGACCACAGGCGTACTCACCTCGGCCTTCGCGACCGGCATGGTCGTCGGCGCTCCCCTTGTGGCGGCGCTTGCCCGCACCTGGCCCAGGCGTTCCAGCCTCCTCGGGTTCATCCTGGCCTTCGCGGCGGCTCACGCCGTGGGAGCCGGCACCGCGAGCTTCCCCGTCCTGGTGGTCTGCCGCGTCGTGGCCGCGCTCGCCAACGCGGGGTTCCTCGCGGTCGCTCTGACGACTGCCGCCGCACTGGTCCCCGCCGACAAGAAGGGACGCGCGCTGGCCGTGCTGCTGTCCGGCACGACGGTGGCCACGATCGCCGGTGTCCCCGGTGGGTCACTCCTGGGCACCTGGCTCGGCTGGCGGGCCACGTTCTGGGCCGTCGCCGTCTTCTGCCTGCCCGCGGCGCTCGGCGTGCTGAAGGGAATCCCCGCGGGACCTGTGACGGCGGCGGCAACCGTTGGGCCGCCGCTGCGAGTCGAGCTCGCCCGGCTCAAGACCCCCCGGTTGCTGCTGGCCATGCTGCTGGGCGCGCTGGTGAACGCGGCAACCTTCGCGAGCTTCACCTTCCTGGCCCCCGTCGTGACCGACACCGCCGGGCTGGGTGAACTGTGGGTCTCTGCCGCTCTGGTGCTCTTCGGTGCCGGTTCCTTCGTCGGCGTCACCGTCGCCGGACGGCTGTCCGACCAACGCCCCGCCCAGGTCCTCGCCGTCGGCGGTCCGCTGCTGCTCGTCGGCTGGCCCGCGCTGGCGATGCTGGCCGACCGGCCGGTCGCGCTGCTGATCCTCGTGTTCGTCCAAGGCGCACTGTCGTTCGCGCTGGGCAGCACGCTGATCACCCGGGTCCTCTACGAGGCGGCGGGCGCGCCCACCATGGCCGGTTCCTACGCGACCGCCGCCCTCAACGTGGGCGCCGCGGTCGGACCACTCGTCGGCGCGACCACCCTCGGCACCACGACCGGCACCCTCGGGCCGCTGTGGGCAAGCGGGCTCCTGGTCGCCGTCGCGCTGCTCGTCGCGGTCCCCTTCCGCACGGTGATCACGACCGCCGCACGCCCCGAGACGATCCGATGACGCAGGCGAAACCCGCGTGGTCCACCGTGGACGGTGTCACGGCGTCCAGTGGTGGCGGGCACGGGCCATGTCCACTCGCGCCCCGCGCATCGGCGTGCCCTCGTCCCGCAGCAGGAGCGGCGCCCGCCCACCGTGGCAGGAGGGCGGCGTCCCGTCCGCGTACACGACACGCCGCCACGGCACGCCCTCGTCGAGCAGACTCATGGCCCGACCCACCTGCCGAGCACCTAGACCGACCCGTTGACCGACGTCACCGTAGGAGGCCACGGCACCCGCGGGGATCGAGCACACCGCATCCCGGACCTCGTCGACGAAGGTCACGGCACCTCCGAGTCGGGCGGTGGGTAGGTGAGCCGGCCGTCGCGGACCCGTGCGTGCTCGTTCAGGACCGCGGGCTTCGTGGCCGTCCTCGACATGATGTGCACCACCTCCACCCCGGCGACCAGCAGCGCGTCAGTGATCAGCCGCCGGTGGCACCGCCACGGCACCGCCTCGCTGCACATGATCGCGGGCCGCTCGTGCCGCGCCAGCCGGATCAGCTCGTCGAGGCCTTCCGCGAATGCGTCCCCCGCCATGTAGTCGGCGTAGTCGCGGAACGCCTTTACCCGCCACGCACCATTCTCACTGGGAACCCCCGCGGGGGTGTGTCGCCGACCACCGAGTTGAGGGATCCAGCGGTACTCGATGTCGGACGGCAAATTCTCCACGACAGCGGACTGGTTCCACTGGGGATACTTCCTCGACGAAGGGTAGGAGCGCACATCGACCAGGCAGGTGATGTCATGGCCGCGCAGCATGTCCAGCACCTCGTCGAACGCACGCGTCGAATGCCCGATCGTGTGGACCCGGCTCACCTCGGCTCCATGCGGTCCAGAATCTCACGGGGGCAGGCCCGCGGCTATCCGGTGAATGGCTCAGTCCCCCGGGGGCGAAGTGGCCCACACGGGCAAAGTGGCGGGAGCATACGGTCGAGGGCACCGTGTGCGTGACGACCGCCGCTCGACCCGAGGACCCGATATGCAAGCCATCTCCGTCCATGACCGTGACGCGGGCGCCGAAGGGCTCGCCCTGACGGAAATGCCCTACCCGCACGCTGCCGAGAACGACGTCGTCGTGCGTGTGCATGCCGCCGGTTTCACCCGCGGGGAACTCACCTGGCCGGGTACGTGGACCGACCGTGCCGGACGCGACCGCACCCCGAGTGTGCCCGGGCACGAACTGTCCGGGGTGGTCCAGGAGTTGGGGTACGGCACCACCGGACTCACCGTCGGTCAGCGGGTGTTCGGTCTGGCCGACTGGACGCGCAACGGATCGCTGGCCGAGTACACCGCGGTGGAGGCACGCAACCTGGCCCCGCTTCCCGCGGATGTCGACCACACCGTGGCCGCCGCGCTGCCCGTCTCGGGGCTGACCGCGTGGCAGGGGCTGTTCGACCACGGACGGCTCGGGGCGGGGCAGACGGTCGTGATCCACGGCGCCGCAGGCAGCGTCGGTTCGGTCGCGGTCCAGCTCGCCCGCGAGGCGGGTGCCCGGGTGATCGCCACCGGTCGTGCCGCCGACCGGGACACCGCTCTCGGTCTGGGCGCCGAGGTCTTCCTGGACCTCCAGTCGGACCGCTTGGAGGACGCGGGAGAGGCCGACGTCGTGTTCGACGTCATCGGCAGCGAGATCCTGGACCGCTCGGCCGCCCTGGTACGTCCCGGCGGAACCCTCGTCACCATCGCCGCGCCCCCCGTCGTCAGGCCGGAGAACGGGCGGGCGGTCTTCTTCGTCGTCGAATCCGACCGGGTCAGGCTCGCCGACCTCGCGCAGCGGGTGCGGGACGGGCGGCTCAGGGTGTCCGTCGGAGAGGTGCGCCCGCTCTCGGAGGCACCGGCCGCCTTCGCGTCCGGCCGGGGCAGGCACGGCAGGACGATCATCCGCGTCGCGACCGAGGGCCCTCACGAGGCGGCGGGCCTCCGGTGACCCGTATGTCGCTCGACGCCCTGCCCGTGCCCGGCAGCGCGGCATCGGCCGCCGCCCTGGACGTCGCGACCGCCTACCTTCCGCCCGCGCTGCTCAACCACTCGCTGCGCGCCTACGTGTGGGCGGCCGCCCGCGGCACGGCGTCCGGCCTCTCCTTCGACCCGGAACTCCTCTACGTCGCCGCGCTTTACCACGACATCGGGCTGGTCCCGGCCTTCGACAGCCACACCGTCGCGTTCGAGGAGGCGAGCGGCCACGTCGCCCGCGTCTTCGCGGCGGGCGCCGGATGGCCTGCGGAGCGCCGCGAGCGCCTGGCGGACGTCATCGTCCGCCATATGGCGCCGCAGGTGGATGCCGCCACGGACCCCGAGGGACATCTGCTGGCCCGTGCCACCGCGACCGAGGTCACCGGCAAGGACGTGGACGACTACCCGCCGCTCTTCCGCGACGAGGTGCTGGCA
Organism: Streptomyces sp. NPDC111628; assembly: GCF_055635195.1. Classification (NCBI taxonomy): domain Bacteria; kingdom Bacillati; phylum Actinomycetota; class Actinomycetes; order Kitasatosporales; family Streptomycetaceae; genus Streptomyces; species Streptomyces sp. NPDC111628. Next base: position 1,430,421 of record NZ_JBVKBZ010000002.1, read on the forward strand.
CGTTACCCCAGGCTGGACCTCACCGAGCGGTTCCTGGCGTGCTTCGAGGCCCAGGCCGCGCGCAAACCCGGCAGTTCCGCGGGCGGTGCGGTGCGGTCCGGGCTCGCCGGCAGGATGGCTGCCAACCCGCTCGGCCCCTGAGCCCGGCTCATGGTCCCTGCACTCGGCCCGTGGGCCGTGCCGGTTCAGCACGACGGCGTGAGGTAGCGCAGCAGCAGGGTGTCGTCCTCGGCGAGTGCGGTGGCCAGGCGCAGGCCGGTGGGCGGGGTGGGCGGCCCGGTGGCGATCCGGCCGGCCGGGCCCGCGGTCAGCAACGGGGAGACGGTCAGACGGAGTTCGTCGACCAGTCCGGCGGCGGTCAGCGCCCCGAACAGATGGGGCCCGCCTTCGCAGTCGATGCGCCGCAGCCCCCGCCGGGTGAGTGCGGAGACCGCTGCGGCCAGGTCGACGGTGTCCTCGCCCGCGACGACGACGTCCGCTCCGGCCTCCTGCCAGGCCCGACGCGTGGGCACGGGTACCGAAGCGCAGGTCAGGACGATGGTCGGGACGCGCGCCCGGGTGATGACGGGGGCTTCTGCGGGCAGTGTCCTGCCGGTGCTCACGACGGCCGTCGGCGGGACGTCGGCCAGGCCGAGGCGGCGCCGGCGGTCGAGGGTCTGCCGGTCGGGGTGGACGCCGCGGAAGCCCTCGACCATGGCGGTGGTGGCGCCGATCAGCAGGACGTCGGCGAGGTCGCTGCCGAGCCGCAGCACCTTGCGGTCGGGCGGGGTGGACAGGGGCCTGGCCAGGCCGCCGACTTCCACGGCCCCGTCGGCGCTGGCGACGAAGTTGACGGCGAGCCAGCGCTCACGGTCCGGGTAGGTGTAGAGGCGTTCCAGTTCGTCGTCGTCGATGGGCCGGGCGTGTTCGGCGGGCCAGATCAGATGCATCAGGCGATCCAGGTACTCGTACGGGCGGGGGGACGGCTGCCGTCGATGCCCGCGGCCATCTCGACGACGTGCCGGGTGGGCAGGACCTGGTGGGCCCGGAAGACGGCGGCGCCGTCCCTGGCGGCGATGGCGGTCGCCGCCAGGGTGCCGGCCAGCCGGTCCTCCAGTTCCACATTCAGCATCTCGCCCACGAACGTCTTGTTGGACAGTGCCATCAGGACCGGCCACCCGGTCCGGGTGAACTCGCGGAGGTTGCGGAGCAGGAGGAGGTGGTCGGCGGTGTTCTTGCCGTAGCCGGTGGCGTCGACGAGGATGCCGCCGCGAGGTACGCCGGCGGCTTCGGCCCGCTCCGCCAGCTCGAGGACGGAGGTGCGGACGGCGGCCACCACGTCGGGGTAGTCGGGCCGGAAGGGTTCGGCGCGGGGAGCGCGGCCGCCGGTGTGCGTGCACACGTAGCCGGCCCCGTGCTCGGCGGCCACCTCGATCAGTTTCGGGTCGGCGGCGGCCCAGGCGTCGTTGAGGATGTCCGCTCCGGCCCGGCAGGCGGCGTCGCCGACCTCGTGGCGCCAGGTGTCGATGCTGATCAGCAGGTCGGGGTAGCGGTCGCGGGCCCATTCCACCAGCGGAACGACACGGGCGACTTCTTCGGCGGTCGTGACTTCCTCTCCCGGACTGGCCGCGACTCCGCCGAGGTCTATCATGTCGGCGCCCTCGGTGACGGCCCGGGCGATGGCGGATTGGGCCGCCTCGGCGGCGAAGGTGGCACCCCGGTCGTAGAAGGAGTCCGGTGTGCGATTGACGATCGCCATCACCAGGGGCCGGTCGCGAACTACGCGGCGGCCGCGGAACTCCAGGTCGACTGCTGTGGTGGGCATGGTGTGTGCGGCTCCTGTCGTCGGCCGGTCGAGGGTGCGCAGCGTGTGCACCCCGGGATCCAGAGCGGTGACTGCGGTGTCACGGCGCGGGGTGATGCCGTGGTCGCGCCGGTAACCGGCCTCGCGGACCCAGTCCGGCGCCCACGATCAGGATCCGCCGGGGCGGGCGCTGCGGTGCGCTCATGACTGCCTCCCCATGGCCTGGTGCGTTGTTCTGCTACCGCTGGATGCCGGTGAGGGCGAGGAACTCCTGCCGGGAGGCCGCGTCCTCGCGCAGCGTTCCCAGCAGGGTGGAGGTGACGGTTCTCGATCCGGTGGCCCGCACTCCGCGCAGGGTCATGCAGGTGTGTTCGGCTTCGACGACGACCCCGACTCCCCGGGGCTGCAACTGTTCGGCGAGGTGGTCGGCGACCTGCTTGGTCAGCCGTTCCTGCACCTGGGGCCGGCAGGCGTAGTGCTCCACCACCCGGGCCAGCTTCGACAGCCCGAGGATGCGCGCGCCGGGCAGGTAGCCGACGTGTGCCACCCCCACGAAGGGCAGCATGTGGTGCTGGCAGACCGAACGCAGGGGAATGTCGCGGGCCAGGACGAGTTCGTCGTAGCCCTCGTCGTTGGGGAACGTGGTCATCCGGAACGGGCGCGCGTTGAGCAGTTCGGCGTAGCCGCGGGCCATCCGGCCGGGCGTGTCCCGCGTCCCCTCGCCGTCCACCACGACCCCAAGCGCCCGCAGGAACTCCCGGGCGGCCCGCTCGGCGGCCTCCAGGTCGGGCCCGGTGACCTCGTCGGGCCCGGTGACATCCTCGATCACCTGCAGTGCGGCTGTGGCAGTCATATCCACGGATCCTCCTGTGACATGTGCACGGCCCACGGCCCTCCGTGTATCGACAAGTCCCGTTGTTTTTACAGGCTGGTCACCGTGCCGGAGATTTGTCAAATCTCATTGGTGTTACATTGGGAATGTGGGTACGAACGAGGACCGTGACAGGGACGCCATCGGCGAACTGAGCAGCCTGGACGATCCGGTGCGGCGTCGGCTGTACGACTACGTGCGGACCCGCGACGAAGCCGTCAGCCGGGAGGACGCCGCGAAGGCGGCCGGGATCAGCCGCACGCTGGCGGCCTATCACCTGGACAAGCTCTCCGAGGCCGGCCTGCTGACCGCCGGCTACGCGCGGGCCGCCGGGCGCGGCGGCCCGGGGGCGGGCCGCCCGGCCAAGCGCTACACGCGAACGGACCGGGAGCTGTCGGTCAGCGTCCCGCCCCGCGACTACGCTCTGCTGGCCGGGGTGCTGGCCGAGGCCGTCACCGCGGACAGCTCCGGGGCGGTGCGGGAGGCCGTCGCGGCCGCCGCGCACGCGGCGGGCAGGGCGGCCGGTGGCGAGGACCTGACGGCGGCGCTGCGCGGCTGCGGCTACGAGCCCGCGACGACCGCCGAGGGAAGCATCGACCTGCGCAACTGCCCCTTCCACCGGCTCGCTCGCGAGCACACGGAACTGGTGTGCTGGCTCAACCTCCACCTGGTACGGGGCATGCTCGAAGCCGGCGGGCAGCAGCCCGGTCGTGCGGTGCTCGCACCCCGCCCCGGCCGCTGCTGCGTGGTCGTCGACCCGCCCGAGCGGGGGTCCGAAGCAACGTCCGCACGACGGCCGCACCGGGGCGGCCGGTAGTTTCCCGTCCTGATCCCCGCCTGCCTCCCTCCTTCGAAGGAATCCGGTCATGGACCTTCCTCGCATCTTCACCATCCGCGAGAGCAGCCATCGCATCCACAACCCCCTGACCCCGGCCAAGCTCGCCACCCTGGGCGAATCACTCCACCTCGACCCCGGGACCCGGGTGCTCGACCTGGCCAGCGGGTCGGGCGAAATGCTGTGCACCTGGGCCCGCGACCACGGAGTCACGGGCACCGGAGTGGACATCAGCACGGCCTTCACCGAGCGGGCCCGGGCCCGCGCCGACGAACTCGGCGTCGCCGACCGGGTCCAGTTCCTCCACGGCGACGCCTCGGACCATGTCGCGGACCAACCGGTCGATCTCGCCGCCTGCGTGGGCGCCACATGGATCGGGAACGGCGTCGCCGGAACGGCCGAACTGCTCCGGCGCAGCCTCCGCCCCGGCGGCCTGATGCTGATCGGCGAGCCCTACTGGCGGCGGACCCCTCCCGACGAGGAGACCGCCACGGCCTGCCACGCCGCTGCCATCGCCGACTTCCTGGAACTCCCGGACCTGATCGCGGAGTTCCAGGGGATCGGCTACGACGTGGTGGAAATGACGCTGGCCGACCAGGACAGCTGGGACCGGTACACCGCGGCCCAGTGGCTCACCATGCGCCGCTGGCTGGACCGTAACCCGGACGACGAACTGGCTCCCGAGGTACGGGAAGGTCTTGCCACCGAGCCCGTCCGCTACGCACGCGCCACACGTGAGTATCTCGGCTGGGGAGTCTTCGCCCTGATGAAACGCTGACGCCTCAGGCCAGCGCGTTCACCGCGGCCGAGAACACACGCGGCAGACGGGCGGCGGTGGGCATGATGCGGGGAGCGAGCGAGGGCTGTAAGCGCGCTCGCAGCAGGAGTTCGGTCAGCAGCCGGTGCCGGCGGGTCGCCCTGCGCCAGTCGGCCTCGTAGCGGCCGGGTGTGCCCCGGCGCAGGTTGGCGACCAGGGCCTCGGCGCCGACGAGGGCGAGGGCGACGCCCTCACCGGTCAGGGCGTCGACATATCCGGCGGCGTCGCCGACGAACAGGACTCTGCCGTGGGCCCGGGTGCGGGACCGCTGGCGCAGCGGTCCGGCGCCCCGCACCGAGGTGACGGCCCGCTCCGGCGAGAGTCGGGCCGCCAGACCGGGAAAGCCCTCCAGATGGGTGGTGAAGGAGGCGCGCCGGGTGGTCAGCACGGCGATGCCGACGAGCCGGGGGCCGATCGGGGTGACGTACGCCTCCGCGTCCCTGCCCCAGTGCACTTCGACGTACGGCGACCAGGGCGCCACCGCGTAGTGCCGGCGCAGCCCGTAGCGGGGTGCGCCACGGGCCGGCACCTCCAGGCCGAGGGAGCGGCGCACACGTGAGTGCAGGCCGTCCGCCGCGACCAGCCACCGGGAGCGCAGCCCCGTGCCGGGCACGCTCACGCCCCCACGGTCCTGCCGCACCTCTCCCACGCGCAGCGGCAGCACGGGCACCCCGGCCGCCAGCACGGCACGGTGCAGCACGCCGTGCAGGTCGGTGCGGCGGACGCCCATGCCGGGGCCGTGGCGGAACGTGGCCTGGACCCCGTGAGCCCCCTGGACGTAGCGGATGCCGCTGACGGGGACGCCGGGGACCGCAAGGCCGAGCGCGGCGAGCGAGCGGACCGCGCCGGGCATCAGCCCCTCGCCGCACGCCTTGTCGACCGGCGCCGGGCGGGGCTCGACGACGACCGTGTCGAGACCGGCGCGCGCCGCGTGCAGGGCGGTGGCGAGACCGGCGGGTCCGCCCCCGACGATCACCAGGTCGTGGTGGGCACTCACGCGGGCGCCGCCTGGGCGAGGGCCGTGTTCTCACAGCGCAGGCGGACGGTGAGCAGCATCGCGTTGGCCGCGGTGAAGACGGCCGCGGTCAGCCACGCGGAGTGCACCAGGGGCAGGGCGGCCACCTCCACCACGACCGCGACGTAGTTGGGGTGCCGCAGGAAGCGGTATGGTCCGGCGCCGACCAGACGCGTTCCCGGGACGACGATCACCCGGGTGTTCCAGTAGGGCCCGAGCGTCCCGATGCACCACCAGCGCAGGGCCTGCGCCGAGAGCGCCAGGGCCAGCATGGGCCACCCCAGGGCGGGCAGGAACGGGCGGTCGGCGAGCAGGGGTTCGAGCAGACAGCACGCGAGCAGCCCGGTGTGCAGGGCGACCATCACGGGGTAGTGGCCACGGCCGTGCTCCACTCCGGCGCGGGCGAGCGTCCACGCCGCGTTGCGGCGGGCGACGACGAGTTCGGCCACGCGTTCGACGGCGACGGCGAGGACGAGAAGCGCGTACCACGGCATGAGAGCACCTCACCAGCGCAGCAGGACGAGTTCGGAGCAGAACCCCGGGCCCATCGCCAGGAGCAGGCCCCAGGTGCCGGGCTCCGGTTCACGGCGTGCCCGGATGCCCTCCAGGATGTGCAGCACGGACACGGACGACATGTTCCCGACCGCCGCGAGGGAGCGCCGTGAGCAGTCCAGGGCGTCGTCGGACAGGCCGAGGGTCTCGCTCACCGCCGACAGGATCCGCGGGCCCCCGGGGTGGCAGATCCAGGTTCCGATGTCGTCGACGGTCAGCTCGTGCTCGGCCAGGAACGCGCGCAGATGCCGGCCGAAGTGGCCCCGGACGATGTCCGGGACACCGGCGTCGATCACGACGCGGAAGCCGGCGGCGCCGATCTCCCATCCGAGGAGCTGCTCGGTACCCGGGTACAGGTGACTGCGGGTGGCGACCACGCGGGGACCGGCCGCGGGTGCGACGGGGCCACTGCCGCCGCCGTCCGTGTTGCCGCCGCGGGCGACGAGTGCGGCGGCGCCGTCGCCGAAGAGCGCCCCGGCCACGAGGTTGGCACGCGAACCGTCACCGCGCTGGAGCGTGAGCGAGCACAGCTCCACGGTGAGCAGCACGGCGGTGTCGTCGGGGTGCCCGCGGAGGTGGTCGTGCACCCGGGCGAGACCGGCGGCGCCCGCGACGCACCCGAGCCCGAACAGCGGAAGCCGTTTGACGTCGGGCCGCAGCCCCATGCGCCCCGCCAGCCGGGCGTCGAGCGACGGCGCGGCCACGCCCGTGATCGAGGCGAACACCAGCAGGTCGACGTCGGCCGGTGCCAGCCCCGCCTCGCGCAGCGCGCCCGAAAGGGCCTCCTCGCCCAGTTCGAGCCCCGCCTCGATCCACGCGTCGTTGCTGCGCCCGAAGTCACCGAGCCGGGCGTACCGCTCGATCGGCAGGGCGAGGTGACGCGTACGCACCCCCGCGGACGCGTGCACACGGTGCAACAGGGCGCGGTCCGCCCCGGGGGGCAGGCACAGGTCGCCGATGGGCCCGGTGAGCTCGTGCTGGGCGTACCGGTGCGGGGGCAGCGCGCACCGCACGGCGGCGATGCGGGGACCCGCCGCGGAGGGTGGCGCCGGGCGCCGCGCGGGGGAAGGGGGAGCGGACGGGGAGGGGGCATGCTCGACGAGCACGGGGACACGCATGTCGTTCATGCCTTCCTCGGCCGCCGGTCCCACTACCGTGCGTACGTGTCACTCCACCCGTCTGGGGTTCTCCCGCGCTCGTCCGGCAGAGTCGTGGCGCTGCTGCGCGCCTGCCATCCGGAACCGACGGTCGCCGTCACCGTCTTCGTGGCGGTCCTGGCGGCCGGAGCCGGCCGCGGGCCGGCCGGGTCGGCGGCCGTGGTCCTCGCCGTACTCGCCGGCCAGCTCTCGATCGGCTGGTGCAACGACGCGGTCGACGCACGGCGCGACACGGCCTGCCGACGCGGTGACAAGCCGGTGGGTACCGGGGCGCTTCCGCGTGCCGCTGCCGCCGCCGCGGCGGGCACGGCCCTGGTCCTGTGCGTACCCCTTTCCCTGCTGTGCGGGCTCGCCGCGGGAGCGACCCACCTGGTGGGGGTGGCCGCCGGCTGGGCGTACAACCTGCGGCTGAAGCGGACGGTCCTCTCGCCGCTGCCGTACGCCGTGGGTTTCGCCTCCCTGCCGGCCTTCGTCACCCTCGGTCCGCCCCTGTCGGCCTGGCCCGCCTGGTGGGCCACGACCGCCGGTGCCCTGCTGGGCGTGGGGGCCCACCTGGCGAATGTGCTTCCGGACATCGAGGACGACCTGGCCACGGGGGTGCGCGGGCTGCCGCAGCGGCTGCACCGGCCGGCCTGCCGCCGGCTCGCGCCGGTCGTGATGTCGGCCGCCGTGGGAGTGCTCGTCGTGGGACCGCCCGGCGCGCCCGGAGTCATGGACCGGGTGCTGACGGGGGCAGCCGTGGCCGCCGCCGTGGCGGGCACGGCCGTACGGTCGGGAACCCGCAGCCGGTGGCCGTTCCGGGCGGCCATCGTGGTGGCCGGGATCGCGGTGGCGCAACTGCTGCTGCACGCTCCCGACATGAGCTGAGCGCGGGCTGCGAACCCCGGCCGCACTCCGAACAGACGCGGTGCGTTGGTCGGTTCGCGAGTCCTGAGGTGCACTGGGACCGGTGGCCCCGAAGCGGGGCCGGGTGCTGCCCGCGAGGCGGCCCGACGGTCGAGGAGACCCCCATGAAACGCATCAGGACAGCCACCGCGCTGGCCGCAGCCCTGCTGGTCACCGGCGCGGCGGCAGGGTGTTCGGACGACGGTGGCGGCGGCAGCGCCGGCGGCACCGAGACCCGCAACGCCGCGGACGCGCCGGACACCGACGTCGTACCGGCCGCGACCTCGTCGAGCGCCCCCGCGGTCGACATCAAGGACGGCACCTACGGCAAGTCGCTCGTCGACGAGAAGGGCCGGACCCTCTACCTCTTCGAGAAGGACTCGAAGGACAAGTCGAAGTGCGACGGCGACTGTGCAAAGGCGTGGCCGCCGTTCACGGTCAAGTCGACCCCGGCCGCGGGCAAGGGGGTGAAGAAGGACCTGCTCAAGACCACCAAGCGGGACGACGGCTCCGAGCAGGTGACGTACAACGGGCACCCGCTGTACCGGTTCGCCGACGACCAGAAGCCCGGCGACACCAACGGGCAGGACGTCGACGCCTTCGGCGCCAAGTGGTTCGTCGTCGACCCCGACGGCGACAAGATCACCACCAAGCCCAAGACCGGCGACGGCGGCTACTGACCTCCGGCCGGACCGGCCCACCAGCGCTCGGAGACTCCATGCCGTTCCCGTTTCCCACCGGTGCCGCCCGACTCGCCGCGGCCGGCGCCTGCGCGCTCGCCCTGACCACCCTCGTCGGATGTTCCGACGGGGGAGGCGGTGGCGGCGACGGCGCGACCGAGACGGCCACCCGCTCGTCCGCGAGCGGCGGGACGCAGGTCGTGATCAAGGACTTCAAGTTCCAGCCCGCCTCCCTGACCGTCTCTCCCGGGACGAAGGTCACCGTCGTCAACAAGGACTCGACCACGCACACCCTGACGGCGTCCAAGGGCGGATCGTTCGACACCGGAGACATCGCCCCCGGCAAGAGCGCCACCTTCACGGCGCCGTCCACGGCGGGCGACTTCCCTTACACGTGCACGATCCACCCGTTCATGAAGGGCACGCTCACCGTCGAGTGACCCCGGCCGGTGGCCCCTCGGCCGCGAGAACGAAAGACCTGCCATGTCATCACAGCCCACCGCTCCGTCCCCCCGCCGAGGGGGCGCCGGCCAGGTCGTACGGGGTGCCGTGCGGGTGCTCGCCGCCGCCGGTCTCGCCGTGGACGCGTACCTGCACGCGCACCTCGCCGACCGGTACGACGCCATCTCGTCGAGTGTCGGCCAGGGCACCCTCTTCCGCCTCGAGGCGGCCCTCGCGGCACTGGCCGCCCTGCTCGTCCTCGTCTGGCGCCGGCTCCCCGGAGACCTCTTCGCCGCGTTGGTGGCGGTCGGCGGGCTCGCGCTGCTGCTCGTGTACCGCTACGTGGACGTCGGCGAACTGGGGCCGATCCCGGACATGTACGAGCCGGTCTGGTACGGCGAGAAGGAAGCCACCGCGATCGCCCAGGCCGTCGCCGCACTCGCCACGCTGTACCTGCTGCTCGTCCGGCCCCGAGGCGGTCGCCGCCACTGAGTCCGTGAGCAGTGGTTGAATATGAATGTCGTTTTCCCTTAACGTCTGACCATCGCGTGTCGGCCGCGCCCGCGGCCGCAGGGGAGGGGCCCTCATGTCCTTGGCAGGCCAGGCGTTCGGATCCGGGAGAGTCGGCGTCGAGCGGGACCGGTGTGCCGGAGCGGGGCAGTGCGTCCTCGCCGCGCCGGGTGTCTTCGACCAGGACGAGGAGGACGGGCTCGTGCGCGTGCTCGCCGAGCGGCCCTCCGCGGCCGAGTCGGACGCCGTGCGGGCGGCCGTACGGGCCTGCCCGTCCGGAGCGCTCACTCTCCGCTAGCCCGCGCGGGCCGCCCGTCTTCCGGCCTCCCGCCCGGTCTTCCCGCCCCACTTCACGCGCCGCAGCTGTCGCGCGGCGCTCGGTTCAGCTCAGCAGAACGTCAAGGAGAAGCATGTCCAGACAGATCGATCGCCGTGCCTTCCTCCGTCGCGGCGCGGCGGGCGCCGCGGCTCTCGCGGTGGGACCCGGCCTGCTGGCGGCGTGCTCCACCGACGAGCCCGGCTCCGCCGGAAAGCCCGGACCGGGGTCCTCGCCCCGCTCCGGCGGCACGCTCCGCGCCGCCTTCGTCGGCGGCGGCGCCTCCGAGACCCTGGACTTCTTCAACGGCCCCTCCGCACTGGACCTCGTACGGGCCCGGGCCTGGCACGGCACATTGGGCAACCTCGATCCCGGCAGTCCTGACGGGGTGCGGTACGGCGTGCTCAAGGGAATCGACATCGCCGACGACCTGTCGGCCTACACGCTGCACGTGCGGCCCGGCGTCCGCTTCACCGACGGCTCCAGGCTGACCTCCGCCGACATCCTGCACTCGCTCAGCGGACTCGCGGCCCGGAGCAAACTGCCCGTCTACCGGCTCGCCGCCGCCAACTTCGACCTCGCGCGCGCCAAGGCCGACGGCGACCTGAAGGTCGTACTGCCCACCCTGCGGCCCATCGCCGACGGCCGCCTGATCCTCTGCCAGGGCAACTTCCTCGTCGTCAAGGACGGCACCAAGGACTTCCGCGAGTCCATGCCCAGCTGCGGTCCCTTCCGGCTGACCGGGTTCACGGCCGGCCAGGGATCGGCGTTCGAGCGCTACGACGACCACTACGGTCACGTCCCCCACCTCGACGGCCTGGAGCTGCGGTCCATCGCGGACTCGACGGCCAGGGCAGGGGCGCTCACCGGTGGCGCGGTCGACTTCGCCCACGACCTCTCGCCCGTCACCGCGCGGACCCTCGCGGACGACGCGAAGGTCGAACTGGCGCCCACGAAGAGCCCCTACCTGGTCGGTCTCTCCTTCCAGCTGAACATGAGCGCCGAGCCCTTCGACGACCCGCGGGTCAGGGAGGCGTTCAAACTCGCGGTCGACCGCGAGGCCATGGTGAAGACCGTCTTCTACGGCAACGCCGAGATCGGCAACGACCTGCCCTCCCTCGGCTTCCCCGACTACGCCGACGGCATCCCCCAGCGCGCCCACGATCCCGAGCGGGCCCGCGCCCTTCTCAAGGAGGCCGGTGCCGACGGGGTGAAGGTCCGGCTGACCACCGGCCCCGAGACTCCGGGCATGGTGGAGATGGCCACCCTCTTCGTCGAGGACCTGAAGAAGATCGGCGTGCGGGCTTCCGTCCGCGAGCTGCCCCCGGGCCAGCTCTACGCCGACTTCCCGGCGTACTCGGCGCTGCAACTGGCCGGCTCGTACCAGATGCCCATTCCCGCGCTGTCCACCTACCAGATGAACACGGCCGGCGGATCGCCGTCCGCGTTCGGCTGGAAGAAGTCCGAGACCGACGCCCTCGTGGCCAAGGCGCGCGCCGAGCGCGACCCGGAGCGGGCGAGGGAACTGGGCACACAGGCCCAGCGCACGCGCTGGGACGAGGGCAACCAGGTGGTGCCGGTCTTCAAGCCGAACCTGAACGCCCAGGCCAAGGGGGTCGACGGGATACCCGACGACCTCTTCGAACAGTTCCCCGGCTTCTCCCGGGCGTCGCTGGCGTGAACCTGCTCGCCTTCGCGGCCCGCCGCCTCGCGGGGGCCGCCGTCCTGCTCGTCCTGCTGTCGGCCGCGGTCTTCGCGGCCACGGCGGTCCTTCCCGGAGACGCCGTCAGCGCGGTCGCCGGCGTGGATGCCACCGAGGCGCAACGCGCCGAGGTCCGGGCCGGACTCGGGCTGGACCGGCCCGCCGTCGAGCGGTACGCCGACTGGGCGGCAGGCGCGGTCCGGGGGGATCTGGGCCGCGGCTTCGTGGGGGAGCGGCCGGTCACCGACGTTCTCGCCACCCGCCTGCCCAACAGCCTGCTCCTCGCCGGACTGACCCTCGCGGTCACCGCGCCGCTCGCCACGCTGCTCGGCCTGTGGACGGGGCTGCGCGGCGGCGTCGCCGACCGGGTCGTCTCGACGTCCGCCCAGATCCTGGCCGCCGTACCGGAGTTCGTCGTCGCCGCCCTGCTCGTCGCGGTACTGGCGGTGTGGCTGGAGGTGCTGCCGCGTGTCTCCGTCATCCCTCTGGGAGGCACCCCGCTCGACGCCCCGCACGCGCTGGTGCTGCCCGTACTGACGCTCAGCGCGGTCGGCCTGGCGGTGGCCACCAGGCTGCTGCGGGCCTCCGTCGCGGACACCGCGGCCACACCGTACTGCGAAGCCGCACGGCTCAACGGCGTGCGCGGCGTGCGCCTCGCGGTACGCCACATCCTGCCCAACGCGGCCGGACCGGCCGTGCAGGCGCTCACCCTCACCACGGGGGCGCTGGTCGGCTCCGCGGTGGTGGTGGAGAACGTCTTCGACTACCCGGGCATCGGCCGGGAGCTGCAACTGGCCGTCGCGGCACGGGACGTACCGATGGTGCAGGGCATCGCCACCGCCCTGGTCGCGGTGCTGCTCGCGGTGCTGCTGCTGGGCGACGTCTGCGCGCGTCTGCTGGGGGCGCGGGAGGGGCACGGACGATGACGACGGTACTGACACCACCGCGGAGGCGGGCACGCACGGCCCGCACCGCAGGACGCCGACGACCGCCGCTGCTCACCGGAGCGGTCACGTTGCTCGTGCTCCTCCTCGCCCTTCTGGGTCCGCTGGCCGCGCCGCACAGCCCCACCGCGCAGCTCGCCGCGCCCTTCCAGCAGCCGGACGGGCAGTTCCTCCTCGGCACCGACGTGCTGGGCAGGGACGTGGCGAGCCGGGTGCTCGGCGGCGGCCGCACCATCGTCCTCACCGCGCTGGCGGGAACGGCGGCGGCCGGCGCCGTCGGCATGAGCGCCGGTGTCCTGGCGGCCATGGTCTCCCACCGGCTGGGCGACCTGACGGTCCGCTGCGTGGACGCCCTCGCCGTGCTCCCCGCCCTCCTGGTCGTCCTCGTGCTGGCCGCCGGTTTCCCCGGCAGCGACGCCGCCCTCGTGACAGCCGTCGCCCTGGCCACCGCCCCCTTCTCCACCCGGGTGCTGCGCGCCGCGGCGGACACGGTCCTGCACAGCGGGTACGTCGAGGCGGCCCTGGCCCGGGGCGACACCCGCAGGGCCGTGCTGCGCCACGACGTGCTGCCCAACATCGCCGGACCGGCCCTCACGGACACCGCGTTGCGCCTGGTCGCCTCCCTGCACCTCACCGCCACCGCGGGCTTCCTCGGCCTCGGACGGGGAGGAGCGGCGCCCGACTGGGGACGCATGGTGAGCGAGAACGCCCCCGGGGCGACACTGGCCGCCGCGCCCTTCCTCGCTCCGGCCCTGCTGCTCGTACTGCTGTCCGTCTGCGTCGGTCTGCTGGCCGGACGGCTGGCGGACACGGTGGGGAAGGGGGCCGTGTGACCGGGAACATGACCGCCCCACCGTCGGGGGCGGACCCGCTGGTCGAGATCAGCGGGCTGTCCCTCGGCCCCGCGCAGGGCGGCCCGCCCGTCCTGCACGACGCCCGCCTGACGCTGCCGCGCGGACAGGTGCTGGGGGTGGTCGGCAGGTCCGGATCGGGCAAGAGCAGCCTGGCGTACAGCCTGCTCGGGCATGTCCGCCCCGGCCTGGAGGTGCGCTCCGGAACCGTCCGCGTGGCCGGCCTCGACCCGTTCGACCGTGCGGACGCCCGCCGACTGCGGGGCCGCGTGGTGTCGTTCCTGGGGCAGGACCCCGCCTCCTCGCTCAACCCCGCCCTCCGGATCGGCACGCAGATCGCCGAAGCGGTCCGACTGCGCTCGCCCGTGAGACGTGCGTACGAGGTCCGTGCACAGGTCGAGGAACTGCTGCTGTCCGTGCGGCTGCCGGCCGACCGGGCGTTCCGGCGGCGGCTGCCGCGTCAGGTGTCGGGAGGGCAGGCGCAACGGGTGGCTCTCGCCCTCGCCCTGGCGGGTACGCCGGCCCTGCTGGTCCTCGACGAGCCGACCAGCGGTCTGGACACGGTGCTCGCGGACCGGATGCGCGGTCTGCTGACCGAGGTCCTGTCCGACGGGGACCGCGCCGCGTTGCTGGTCAGCCACGACCCGGCGTGGATCGCGTCCGTGGCACACGATGTCGTCCGCCTGGAAGGAGGCCGGATCGCCGATGCCGGGAAGCCCGACGCGCCGGTGCCCGCCCCGCGGCCGTCCGCAGGCCTCCCGGCCGGTGGCGGCCCCGGCCCGGGCGGTGCGCCGCGTAGGCACTCCGGCAATGCGCCGCGTACCGGCTCCGGCGCTGCGCCGCGTACCGGCTCCGGCGGCGCGCTGTCCGTGCGCGGGCTCGACGCGTCCCACGGGCGTGAGTCCGTGCTGCACGACATCTCCCTCACCGTCCCGGCAGGTTCCTGCACCGCCGTCGTGGGTCCCTCGGGTTCCGGCAAGACCACCCTCGCCCGGTGCCTCGCGGGGCTGCACCGGCCCGCGCGGGGGAGCGTCGAGTGGCGGGAGGACGGTGCGGAGGGAGGGCGCGGCGCCCCGGTGCAGCTCGTCGCACAGGATGCGCGCGGCGCCCTCAACCCACGGGAGTCCGTGCGCGCCGCACTCATGCGACCCCTAAGGCTGCGCCATTCCGCCGACGCCGCCTCCCGCGAAGCCGCACGGCTGCTCGGCCTGGTCTCGCTGGACACCGATGTGCTGGCCCGCCGGCCGGGGGAGCTGTCGGGAGGCCAGCGCCAACGCGTGGCACTGGCACGGACGTTGGCCGCCCGGCCACGTGTCCTGGTCTGTGACGAGATCACCTCCGCGCTGGACCCGGAGACGGCGAGCGGCGTCCTGGCCCTCCTGGACTCGCTGCGCCGGACGCTGGGAGTGACGGTCGTGATGGTGACGCACGACCTGACCGCCGCCGTCCACCACGCGGAGCGGGTCGTCGTCCTGGACGCGGGCCGGGTGGCCGAGGCCGGTCCCGCGGACCAGGTGCTCACCGCCCCCGGGCACCCCGTCACCAGGGCACTGCTCACCCACGCCGACGGTGCCGTCCTCGCCGTACCGGATCAGCGGCGGTGAAGGACGTCTTAGGGCAGGCGGGAGGAGCGCCCCGGTCACCGGGCGCTCCTCCGCGCCGGGCCTCACTGCCGGGGCAACCGCCGTGCCAGTGCCGCCTTGTCGACCTTCCCGACCGCGGTGAGCGGAAGCCGGGAAACGTGCACCACCTCGTCCGGAGCCTTGTACCCGGCCAGCCCGCGCTCCTTCAGATGGGCGGCGACCGCCCGGATGCCGGGGGCAGCGCCCGTACAGACGACGAAGGCGACCGACCGCTCGCCCCACCGCTCGTCCGGCACCCCGACCAGCGCCGCCGCCGTGATCGCGGGATGCGTCAGCAGCTGCTCCTCCACCTCCACCGCGGCGACCTTCTCGCCGCCACGGTTGATCTGGTCCTTGAGCCGCCCCACCACCACGAGGTGACCGGACGGCAGGCGCCGCACCACGTCTCCGGAGCGGTAGTAGCCGTCCGGCGTGAACGCCGTGCGGTTGTGCTCCTCGGCGCGGTAGTAGCCACGCAACGTGTACGGACCCCGGGTGAGCAGCTCACCCGCCGTACCGTCCGGCACGGGCCTGCCGTCGGCGTCCACCACGAGCACCTCGTCGTCCGGCGAGACCGGCCGGCCCTGGGTGGCGCAGACCAGGTCCTCGCTGTCGTCGAGGCGGGTGAGGTTGATCAGGCCCTCCGCCATGCCGAAGACCTGTTGCACGGTCACCCCGAGCGCCGGTCCGAGCTTGCGGGCATGGTCCTCGGGCAGCCGCGCCCCGCCGACCTGCACCACCGAGAGGCTGCCGAGGTCCCAGGAACCGGACGCGGCCTCGTCCGTCCAGTGGGGGACGAGCGGGGGCGTCAGCGAGGTCAGGGTCACACCCTCCCGCTCGACGAGAGCGAACGCCGTCTGCGGGCTGGGGTCGGGCGCGACGACGACCGTTCCCCCGGCCATGAGGGTGCCCAGCACGCCGGGGCAGGCGAAGGCGAAGTTGAACCCGAGGGGCAGCACCGCCAGGTACACGGTGCGCGTGTCGAGTGCGCAGACCTCGGCGCAGGCACGCGCGTTGTAGGAGTAGTCGTCGTGGGTGCGCGGGATGAGTTTGGGAAGTCCCGTGGTGCCGCCGGACAGCAGCAGGAGGGCGACATCGGCGGCCTCCGCCGCGTCCTCGTCCGATGCGGGACCGGACCCGGGACCCGACGCGGACGGCGCGTCCGTGAGCAGCGCCTCGAAGGAGACGAAGCCTTCGTCGGCCCCGGGATCGCCGACCACCACGACGTGCCGCAGCGTGCCGTCCGGCCCTTGCTCCGCCCGTACCTCGCGCATCAGTTCGCGGTGGTCGAACCGGGCGTGCCGGTCGGGCACCACGCAGGCCACGGCGCCCGCCACGCGCACCAGGTGGCCGATCTCCAGGCGCCGGTGGCCCGGCATGGCGTGCACCGGAACGGCACCGACGCGCTGCAGCCCGAACCACACCAGCACGAACTCCGCGCAATTGGGGAGCTGGACCACCACGCGGTCACCCCGCCCGATCCCGAGTCCCCTCAGTCCGCGGGCGACACGGTCCGCCTCGGCGTCCAGCTCCGCGTAGGTCCACCGCCGGGCGCCGTCGACCAGGGCGACATGCCCTCCATGGACCGCCGCACCCTCCCGCAGCCGGGCGGCGAAGGTCACCCCCTGCCAGTGCCCGGCGGCACGGTAGTGCGCTGATTCGGCTTCGGACCAGGTCCGTTGGGTCTCGCTCACGGGCTACGCCTCTCAACTTTTGCCGGGCCTCCGGCTCTGGCGCCGAGTCCCGTCGTGTGATTACGATGTGAACTATAGAAATGATAATCATTTCTATCTAGCTCCAGCCGACCGGAAGGCAGCACCAGTGAGCGATGAAGCAGTCGTCCAGGCGCGGACAGCGGAAGGAGACGTCGGCAGCCGCGACCGCCACGCCCCCGCCGCGGTGCGGGAAGCCGTGGCAGGCGCGCTGGAGATCGCACCGGAGGAGTTGGACGACGACCGCGACCTCTTCGAACTCGGTCTCGACTCACTGGCCTTGATGTCCCTGGTCGGCACCTGGCGGCGCGAGGGCAGCACGGTCACCTTCCAGGACCTCACGAGCAGACCGACCCTGCGGGACTGGACGACCCTGCTCGCGCAGGTCGCGCAGGTCGCGCAGGTCGCGCAGGCCGACACGGCCGCCACCGCCCCGCCCGGGCCGCACGAGCCGGTGACCGGGGCGGAGCCGGACTCGGACTCCTTCCCGCTGGCCACGATGCAGCACGCCTACTGGATCGGGCGCCAGGACGGACAGCCTCTCGGCGGCGTCGCCGCGCACTTCTACGTCGAACTCGACGGCCACGGCATCGACCCGGCCAGGCTGGACACCGCCCTGCGGGCGCTCGTGCTGCGGCACGGCATGCTCAGGGCCGTCTTCGGCGAGGACGGCCGTCAGCGCTTCGGTGCCGCCGGGATGCCGCTCACCGTCCACGACCTGCGGGAACTCGCCCCCGCTGAGGCGGAGTCCGAGCTGGAACGCCTGCGCGAGCGCAACACCCACACCCGCCCGGACATCGGCGCCGGTGACGTCTTCCGCGCGGCCCTGTGCCTGCTCCCCGACGGCAGGACCCGCCTCCAGATCGACCTCGACATGATGGCCGGTGACGCACTGAGCCTGCGGGTCCTCCTGTCCGATCTGCGGCGCTTCTACGAGTGTCCCGACGAACCGCCGCGCGCACTCGGACTCGACTACCGGCGCTACCTTGCGGAGCACGACGCCCGGCGACGGACCGAGCGTGAGCGGGACGCCGCCTGGTGGCGCGAGCGCCTGCCGGATCTGCCGCGGGCTCCGCGACTGCCGACGACCGTCGACCCCCTGACCCCGGTCGGCGCGGACGACGGCACGCTGACCCACTCCCGCCGCCTGCACCACTGGCTCGGCCCCGCCGACAAGGCCGCCCTCCTCGGCGCCGCCCGCCGGCACGCCGTCACCCCCGCCGCCGCCCTCGCCACCGCCTTCGCCGAGGTGATCGCCGCCTGGAGCGACAGCCGGCGCTTCCTCCTCAACCTGCCGCTGTTCGACCGGGAGATGTTCGCGCCCGAAGTCGCCGGACTCGTCGGCGACTTCAGCAGCTCGGTCCTGCTCGACGCGGACCTGAGCGCGCCCCTGCCCTTCTCCCGGCAGGCCCGCGGCCTCCAGGAGCGGCTGCAGGCGGGAATCTCCCACGGCGCGTACGGCGGGGTCGAGGTGCTGCGCGACCTCTCCCGCGCCGAGGGAGCCCCGGTACTGGCTCCCGTCGTGTACACGAGCGCCATCGGACTGGGGGAGATCTTCGAGCAGGACGTCCAGAAGTCCTTCGGCCACCCGTCCTGGATCATCTCGCAGGGCCCACAGGTGTATCTGGACGCCCAGGTCACCGAACTCGACGGCGGTCTCCTCCTCAACTGGGACGTGCGGGACGGCGTGTTCGAGGCCGGCGTGCCCGACGCCGCGTTCGACGCCTACCGCCGCCTCGTCACCCGCCTGGTGACCGACCCCGACGCCTGGGCCCGGCCCGTGGACGGCCTGCTCGCCCCCGACGTCCTGCCCCGGCGCGCGGAGGCGGCCCTGCCCGCCACCCCCGTCGCGGACCGGGCCCTGCACACCCGCTTCTTCCGGCTGGCCGAGAGCGAGCCGGGCCGCACCGCGGTCGTCCGCACGAGCGGCGACACCCTCACCTACGGCGAACTCGCCCACGCCGCACGGCGGATCGCCACACTGCTGCGCGACCACGGGGTGCGGGAGGGGGACACCGTCGCCGTGACCCTTCCCAAGGGCGACAACCAGATCACCGCGGTCCTCGGCGTGCTGGCCGCGGGCGCGGCCTACGCCCCCGTCGGCGTGGAACAGCCCGCCCTGCGCCGGCAACGCATCCACGCGGTGGCCGGCGCCTCCGCCGTACTCACCGACCGGGACCACGCCCACCTGTGCGAGGACGTCGCGCCGGCTCCGGTGGTGCTTCTGGAGGACGCCTCGGGGCTCCGGCCCGCGCCGGTCGTCCGGCCGGACCCCGCCCTGCCCGCCTACGTGCTGTTCACGTCCGGCTCGACGGGACTGCCCAAGGGCGTCGAGGTGTCGCACCGGGCGGTCGTCAACACCGTCGAGGCGATGGCGGCGCAGCTCGGGCTCGGCCCGGCGGACCGCACGCTCGCGATCTCCGCACTGGACTTCGACCTCGCCACCTGGGACGTCTTCGCCCCGCTGTCCCTCGGCGGCCAGGTGGTGGCCGTAGGACAGGAGCACCGCCGCGACGCCCACCACTGGGCGCGGCTGGTGCGCACGCACGGGGTGACGCTGGTCCAGTGCGTGCCCGCCCTGCTGGACCTGCTGATGGCCGCCGGGGAGGACGAGGGCCTCGGGGACTCCCTGCGCATGGTGCTGCTCGGCGGCGACTGGATCGGGCTCGACCAGCCCCGCAGACTCCGGGCACTCGTCCCCGGCTGCCGTTTCGTGGCACTCGGCGGAATGACGGAGGCCGCCGTCCACTCCACGGTGTTCGAGGTGGAGGAGACCGACCCCGCCTGGAAGTCCGTCCCCTACGGTGTTCCGCTGCGCAACATGCGGGCGCGTGTCGTGGACGGACGCGGCCGCGACTGCCCCGATCTCGTCCCGGGCGAGCTGTGGATCGGCGGCCCCGGTGTGGCCAACGGCTACCGCGCCGACCCCGCACGCACGGCGGAACGCTTCGTCGACCACGACGGCGAACGCTGGTACCGCAGCGGCGACCTGGCCCGCTACCGGCCCGACGGCGTGCTGGAGTTCCTCGGCCGCGCCGACCACCAGGTGAAGATCGGCGGCCACCGCATCGAACTGGGCGAGGTCGAATCCGCGCTGGAGGACGACCCCGCCGTCCTGCACGCGGTCGCGACCGTCCTCGACACACCGGTACGTCACCTCGCCGCGGCCGTGTCCGCGCCCGGCGCGGCACCCGAACCGGACGAGATCCGCCTGTGGGCGGCGGAACGCCTCCCCGCCCACATGGTCCCCGAGCGCGTCCTCGTCCTGCCCGACCTGCCGCTGACCGCCAACGGCAAGCTCGACCGTACGGCCGTCCGCCAGGCGCTGACCGAGGCCGAGGGTGAGGCCGCCGACTGGCCCGGATCCGTCACGTCGGCGCCGGCCGGCCCGGTGGAGACCGCCGTGGCGGCCGAATGGGCCGACCTGCTCGGCGTGGCCGAAGTGGGACGCGAGAGCGGCTTCTTCCTGCTGGGCGGCGACTCACTCGTCGCGACCCGCATGATCGGCCGGCTGCGCGCCGCGGGCTTCCCGGGCGCCCGCGTGGCCGACCTCTTCGCCCGCCCCGTACTCCGGCACTTCTGCCAGACGCTGCACCCCGCGACGACGACCGACGAGGAGTCGGCCGCGGTCACCGCTCCCCTCCTCGTACCTGATCCGGACCACGCGCACGACCCGTTCCCGCTGACGGACGTGCAGGCCGCCTACCACACCGGCCGCGACCCCCGATTCACTCTGGGCGGCGTAGGCACCTGGCACTACACGGAGTTCGACGGCACCGACGTCGACCTGGACCGGCTGGAGCGCGCCTGGAACACCCTGGTGCGACGGCACGGCATGCTCCGCGCGGTCGTCCAGGACGGACACCAGCGTGTCCTGCCCGACGTGCCGCCGGTGCGCGTGCCGGTGGAGGACGCACCTGTCGGCGGTGCGGCCGAGGCCCTGGCCGGCCTGCGCGCCCGGCTGTCCCAGCAGGTCCGCGACCCCGCCCGCTGGCCGCTCTTCGCCATCGAGGCGGTGCGCCACCCCGCGGACGAGGACCCCGACGAGAAGGGCGGCGGCATCCGGACCCGGATCGGCATCGGCCTGGACTACCTCGTGCTCGACGCGCTCTCCATCACCACGCTCTACGCCGAACTGAACGCCCTCTACGCCGACCCGGAACACGAACTGCCGCCCGTGGACGTGTCGTTCCGCGACTACCTGACCCGCCTCCCGGCCGACCCCGCGTCGACCGCGCGGGCCCGCGCCCACTGGCAGGCCCGCCTGCCGGAACTGCCGCCGCCGCCCGCCCTGCCCTTCGACCGGGACCCGGCGACGCTCGACGCACCCGTCTTCACCCGGCGCCGGCTGAGCCTGCCCGCCGGGGACTGGGCGGCCGTCAAGCGGGACGCGGCCCGGCACGGCCTGACCCCGTCCACCGTCCTGCTCGCCCTGTACGCGGAGGTCCTGGCGGCCTGGAGCGGGACCGACGCCGTGACCGTGACGCTCACCCTCTTCAACCGGCGTGACGTCCATCCCCACATCTACCGGGTCCTGGGCGACTTCACCTCCCTGTCCCTCGCCGGCTACCGGCGTGAAGGCGACGCCTGGCGGGCGGCGGCCGCGGAGCTGCAACGCCGTCAGGCGGAGGACCTCGACCACGCCGACGTACCGATCGACTGGCTGCTGCGGGAGTTCGGCCGGCGCACGGGCACGGTGGACGCCGCCGCACCCGTGGTGTTCACCAGCGCCATCGGTGTCGGGGACGCGACGCTGGCCGGACCGGGCACCGGACTCCCTCCGAAGGTCTGGGGCATCTCCCAGTCCCCGCAGGTCTGCCTGGACAACCAGGTCACCGAGGAGTCCGGGAACCTGGTCGTCACCTGGGACGCCGTCGAGGAACTCTTCGCCGAGGGTGTGCTGGACGCGATGTTCTCCGCGTACGAAGGGCTGCTGCGGCACCTCGTGGACGGTGACTGGGAGGCACCGCTCCCCGACCTGGTGCCCGCCTCCCAGTACGAACGGCGGGACGCCGCGGCACGGGAGGCCGCCCTGGAACGGGTGACGCCGCGCCCGCTGCACCAGAGGTTCTTCACCCACGCGGCGTCCACCCCCGACCGCACCGCCCTCGTCACGACGGCGGGGGAGGAGGTGACCTACGGAACCCTCGCCGGACAGGCGCTGCGCACCGCCGCCGCGCTCGGCGACGCGGGGGTGCGGCCGGGCGACCTGGTCGCGGTCACCCTGCCCAAGGGCCCGGAACAGATCGCGGCCGTCCTCGGCACCCTCGCGGCCGGCGCCGCCTACGTTCCCCTCAGCCTCGAACAGCCCGCCGCACGGCTGGAGCGGGTGCACGCCACGGCCGGTTTCGACCTCGTCCTGGGCGGCTGGCCCGCCACGGACGGCTCCGGCCCCCGCACCCTGTCCTTGGCGGACACGCAGGGCGGCGAGCCGTTGTCCACACCGGTCGGAACGGCTCCCGACGCGCTCGCCTACGTGATCTTCACGTCGGGCTCCACCGGCGAGCCGAAGGGCGTCGAGATCACCCACGCCGCCGCCTGGAACACCGTCGCGGACATCAACGCCCGCCACGGCATCCGTGGCGACGACCGCGTCCTCGCCCTGTCGGCACTGGACTTCGACCTGTCCGTGTACGACGTCTTCGGGCTGCTCGCCGCAGGCGGCTCCCTCCTGCTGCCCACCGAGGACCAACGACGTGAACCGGCCCGCTGGCCCGACCTGCTGGACCGGTACGGCGTGACCGTCTGGAACACCGTCCCCGCCCTGCTCGACCTGCTGCTCGACGCGGACGGACAGGGCGGACAGGACGGACAGGACGGGCAGGGGGAAAAGGGGGGACGGGCAGGCGGCCGGATCGCGGGGCTGCGGACCGCGCTGGTCTCCGGCGACTGGATCGGCCTCGACCTGCCCGCCCGGCTGCGCGCCCGGACCGGGCGATCCTGCGCCTTCGTCGCCATGGGCGGAGCCACGGAAGCAGCCATCTGGTCCAACACCCTCACCGTCACGGAAACCGACCCCCGGTGGGTGTCCATCCCCTACGGACGCCCCCTGACCGGGCAGCACTATCGCGTGGTCGGCAGGGACGGCCGGGACTGCCCCGACTGGGCGCCCGGCGAACTGTGGATCGGCGGCGCGGGACTGGCCCGCGGCTACCTGGCCGACCCGGCCCGCACCGCCGAGAAGTTCGTCGAACGGGACGGGCGGCGGTGGTACCGGACAGGAGACCTGGGCCGGTTCCGGGGCGACGGACTGCTGGAGTTCCTCGGCCGGCTCGACAGCCAGCTGAAGATCGCCGGCCACCGCATCGAGGCGGGCGAGGTCGAGGCCGCCCTGGAGGCGCACCCGGCCGTCGCGCGCGCCGCCGTCCTGGCCGTGGGGGAGCGCACCGCCAGGCGCCTGGTGGCGTTCGCCGTACCGCACGAGCCGCCGCCCGCCGAGGACACCGAGCCGGTCGAGAACCCCGAACTCACCGAGGGCCTCCTCGGCCTGCTGGCCGAGCGGGTGCCGGGCTACGCCGTCCCGTCCCGCATCCTGCTGCTGCCCGCCCTGCCCCTCACCGCGAACGGCAAGGTCGACCGGGTCGCCCTGACCGGCCTCGCGGGACCCGACGAGGTCTCCACCGCCGCCGAGCCGCCGCGGGGCGAGACCGAGACGGCCCTCGCCGCGCTCTGGCACGCATGCCTGCCGCACGGGTCGCCGGACCGCAACGCCAACTTCTTCACCGTCGGCGGCGACAGCCTCACCGCGCTGCGCCTGCTCACGGCGATCGAGCGTCGCTTCGGGGCCGCCGTGCCCGCCCGCCGCTTCTTCGCCGCACCGACCATCGCCGCGCTCGCCGCGGACATCACCCGAACGCTCGCGGCCCACGGGACCGCCTACGAGACCGGAGAGCTGTGAACATCGCTGAACTGCTGGCCCGCTACGCGGACGAAGGCGTGACGCTGTGGGCCGAGGACGGACAACTGCGGTTCCGGGCCCCGCAGGGCCGGCTCACCGACACGCACCGAGCCGAACTGCGCACGCACAAGGAAGCCATCCTGCGCCACCTCGAGGCCGGGGAACCCGCGCTGCGCGCCGACCCCGACCACCGCCACGAACCGTTCCCGCTGACGGACATCCAGGCCGCCTACCTCATCGGCCGCACCGACGCCTACGCCTACGGGGGCGTCGGCTGCCACGCCTACGTGGAGCTGGCGTACCCCGACCTCGACGTCGACCGCGTCACCTCCGTGTGGCGGCAACTGGTCCAGCGGCACGACATGCTCCGGGCCGTCATCCACCAGGACGGCCACCAGCGGGTCCTGCCCGAGGTGCCCGCGCTGTCCGTCGGGGCCGACGACCTGACCGCGCTGCCGGACGCCACCGCCGAGGCACGGATGCGGCACACCCGGGCGCGGCTGTCCGCCCGCGAGGCGCCCACCGACCAGTGGCCCCTCTTCGACGTGCACGTGACCCGGACCGGCCGGCGGGCCGTACTGCACCTCTCCTTCGACATGCTCGTCGTCGACCACGCCAGCCTGCGGATCCTGCTCGCCGAGTTCCGGCGGAGCTACGGCGGCAGCGCCCTCGCCGACGCGCCGCGGATCACGTTCCGCGACTACGTCCTGGCCCGCCGCGCCCTTGCCGACACCGACGGCCACGCCCGCGACCGCGCCTACTGGACCGACCGGCTCGACACCCTGCCGCCCGCCCCCGAACTGCCCCTCGCCGAAGCCTGGCAGGCCGCGGTGGGCGACCCGGGAGAAGCGGGCCGCGGCCCGGCGTCCGGCGGCGACGCGGTGGCGTTCCGCCGACGGGAGGTACTGCTGCCCGCGGCCGACCGGGACCGGCTCACCGAACGTGCCGCGCGGCGCGGGCTGACCGTGTCGACGGCCCTGCTCGCCGCGTACGCCGAGACGGTCGGCGCCTGGTCGCGCACCAGCCGGTTCACGCTCAACGTGCCCACCGTCGACCGGCCCGTCCTGCACGAGGACATCGACCGCCTCGTCGGTGACTTCACCTCGCTCGAACTCCTCGCCGTCGACCTCGACACCCCGGCCACCTTCGCCGAACGGACCGGGGCCGTGGGCGAACAGCTCCTCGAAGACCTGGCCCACCCGCTGTTCACCGGCTCGGAGGTGCTCGCCGAACTCTCCCGCAGGGCCGGTGGTCCGGTCCTCATGCCGGTCGTCTTCACCAGCGCCCTGGGCGCGGGCGCCACGTCCGAGGGCGTGCCCCCCGAGGTGGAGTACGCCGTGACCCGGACACCGCAGGTGTGGCTCGACTGCCAGGTCATGCACCGCGGCGACACCCTCAGCCTGTCCTGGGACATCCGGGAGTGCGCGCTCGCCCACGGGACGGCCGACGCCATGTTCGAGGCGTACACGGCACTCGTGCGGTCGCTCTCGGCCGAGGGCGAGGCAGGTGAGCAGGCCTGGGACGCGCCCGTCCGCATCCCGCTGCCCGCGGCGCAGGCGGCGCGCCGGGACGCGGTCAACGCGACCGAGGGCCCCCTCCCGGACGCCCTGCTCCACGAACCCGTACTCGCCCGGGCACGGACCACACCGGACGCGATCGCGGTCCGCACCCCCGAACTGGCCCTCTCCTACCGGCAGCTCGTCGCCCGCGCCACGGGACTCGCACAGCAGCTGACGGCCTCCAAACTGCCCCCCGGGGAACCGGTGGCCATCTGGATGGACAAGGGCTGGGAGCAGGTCGTCGCCGTCTTCGGCATCCTCATGGCGGGCGGCGCCTACCTGCCCGTCGACACGGCCCAGCCGGCGGCCCGCCGGGACACCATCATCGCGGACGCGGGCGTCCGCACCGTCCTCACCCAGTCCTGGCTCGCCGAACTCGATGACCTCCCGTCGGCGGTGTCGCCCGTCGCCGTGGACCTCGTGGAGGAAGCCCGCGCGGACCGCACGCCCGCCGCCGCCCGCCGGGAACCGGACGACCTCGCCTACGTCATCTACACCTCGGGCTCCACCGGCACGCCCAAGGGTGTGATGATCAGCCACCGGGCCGCCCTCAACACCGTCGAGGACATCAACCGCCGCTTCGCGGTCGACGAGCGCGACCGCGTCCTCGGCATCGCCGGACTCGGCTTCGACCTGTCCGTCTACGACCTGTTCGGACCGCTCGCCGTGGGCGCCACCCTCGTCCTGCCCCGGTCCGACCGGCGCGGCGACCCCTCCCACTGGGCCGAACTGGTCCGCGACTTCGGCGTCACGGTGTGGAACTCCGTGCCCGGCCAGCTCCACATGCTGTGCGACTGGCTCCGCTCCGAGCCGCCCACGGACGACGGCTCACTGCGCCTCGCACTGATATCGGGCGACTGGATACCCGTCTCGCTGCCCGACCAGGCCCGCGCACTCCTGCCCGGACTGGAGATCATCTCCCTCGGCGGAGCCACCGAGGGCTCCATCTGGTCCATCGCCCACCCGATCGGCGAGGTCGACACCACCCGCCCCAGCATCCCGTACGGCAGGCCCCTGACCAACCAGACGTTCGCCGTGCTCGACCGGCACCTGCGGCCGCGGCCCGAATGGGTACCGGGCGAGCTGTACATCGGCGGTACCGGAGTCGCCCTGGGCTACCTCGGCGACGGCGAGCGCACGGCACAACGGTTCCTCACCGACTCCGCCACCGGAGAGCGGCTCTACCGCACGGGCGACCTGGGCCGCTACCTGCCCGACGGGACCATCGAGTTCCTGGGCCGGGAGGACGCCCAGATCAAGATCCGCGGTTACCGGGTCGAACTCGCCGAGGTGGAGGCCGCCGTACAGACCCACCCCGCGGTCGCTGCGGGCGCGGTCGTCGTGGACGACTCGGCGGCGGGCGGGCGGCGCCTGGCCGCGTTCGTCGAGACCGCACGCAAGGACGGCGGCGGGCCCGCCGTGACGAGCCGCGAACAGGCGCGCGCGGCAGCCGCCGACGCCGTACGCGAAGCGGCCGCGGCCGTCGACGCCGCACGGCTCACGGACTTCCTGGCCGCCCTCGACGACGTGGCCGTCGCCGAGATGACCCGGGTCCTCGCCGCCTCCGGAGTGTTCGACTCGGGCGCGGCACGCACGGCGGAGGAGGTGGGCACGGCACTGCGCGCCACACCGCGCCACCGGCACATCGTGCGCCGCTGGCTGCGCGCCCTCGCCGCCCGCGACCTGCTCACCCACCGGGACGCCGACGCGACCTACACCGGCCTCCGCCCCGTCCCCGCACCCGAGGCCGAGCGTCGGTGGCGGCGGGCCGCCGACCTGGAGCACGAGATCGGGTGGAGCACCGAACTGCTCACCGTCATGCGCACCTGCGCCGAGCGGCTGCCCGAGCTGATCTCCGGGGACGCCGGCATCCGGGACCTGCTCTTCCCGGGCGCGGCGACGGACGCCGCGGACGCCGCCTACCGGGACAACCTCGCCATCCGGCACCTCAACCGCGCCGTGGTCGCCGCGCTGCGCGAGATCGCCGCGGGCCACACCGGCGAGCAGCGGCTGCGGGTGCTGGAGGTCGGCGGCGGCGTCGGCGGCACCACCGGCGAACTGGTCCCGGTCCTCGCCGAGTACGGCGTCGACTACCTGTTCACCGATCCCTCGGCGTTCTTCCTTAACGAAGCCCGCGAGCGCTTCGCCGACCACACCTGGGTCCGCTACCAGCGCTTCGACGTCGACGAGGACCCGCGCGCCCAGCAGCTGCTGCCCAACACCTTCGACGTCGTGGTCTGCGCCAACACGCTGCACGCCGCCGCCGACGCGGACGCCGCCGTGGGCAGGCTCAGGGAACTGCTCGTACCGGGCGGACAGCTCGTGTTCGTGGAGAACACCCGCGACGAGAACCTCCCGCTGCTGGTCTCCATGGAGTTCCTGGAGGTCGCCGGCCGGGCCTGGACCGACGTGCGCGAGCACACCGGGCAGTCCTTCCTCACCCACACCCAGTGGCGTGACCTCCTCGACGGGCACGACGCCTCCGGGGTCACCTCGCTGCCGGACTCCCGGGACGCCCTGGCACGCACCGGGCAGGAGGTGTTCATCGCCACGATGAAGGACGACCGGCACCACGTGCCGGTGGGGGAACTGGCCCGAACGGCGGCCACCCGGCTCCCGGAGTACATGCTCCCCACGGTGTGGCAGGTCGTCGACACCCTGCCCCGCACGGCGAACGGCAAGACCGACCGCGCGCGCCTGCGGTCCTGGCTGCCCCGGGAGAGCGCACCGGTCGTCCTTGACGAGCAGCCGAAGGACGAGCTGGAGAACAGCCTGGCCGACCTGTGGACGGAACTCCTCGCCGTCGAACGCGTCACCCGCAACGACGACTTCTTCGACCTCGGCGGCGACTCGCTCCTGGTGGCCCGGATGGTGGGCCGGCTGCGGGAACGCGTACCGCGGGCGGCGGACCTGGAGTGGGAGGTCGTCCTGCGCCACATGCTGCGCCGCCCCACGGTCGCGGGTCTCGCCGGATTCCTGCGCGGCCTGGCCGGTCCCGAGGACGCGCCCCCCTCCGGTGCCGTACGCACGGACCCGGTGATCCACCTGCACGGCTCCCGCTCCGAGGACGAACCGACGACCGTGCTGGTGCACGCCGGAACCGCCACGATCATGCCGTACCGGGCGCTGATCACCGAGATCAGGCGCCGCTCGCCGGGCCTCGCCGAGGTCGTCGGCGTGGAGGTCCCGGACCTCGGCGGATTCCTCGCCGCACCGCCGGACGGACTCATCGAGCGGATGGCGGCCGACTACGCGCGGGCGCTGACCGCGGACGGCCGCAGCCGCTTCCACGTCGTCGGCTACTGCCTGGGCGGCCTGATCGCCACCGAAGTGGCCCGCAACCTGGCCGAGTCGGGAGCGGAGGTGGAGAGCCTCACCGTCATCAGCAGCCACAGCCCCCGCTTCCGCCTGGACGACGAACTCCTCGCCGAGTACTCCTTCGCCGTCATGATGGGCATCGACCCGGCCGACCTCGGGTTCCCGGACGACCAGTACCGGGTGGCAGCCGCGGCCGACGCGGTCCTGGCCGCCAGTCCCGGCGTCCTGCCGGACGGCGGACTCGCCGCGTCGGGCGAGGAGTTCGAGGACGTCGCGAGCTGCTTCCGCCGACTCGCCGACGTCCCCCGCGCCACCCGTATCGCCCGGATGTGCGAGGCGGTGCCCGCATCGGCCGGCACCTACGAACCCGACCACATGACGCGGCTCTTCCTCGCCTTCCGCCAGAGCGTCTTCGCCATCACCCGCTACCAGGCGGAGCCCTACGCGGGCGACATCACCTTCCTGCGCCACGACGGCGCCTACCCCTTCCCCGGAAGCAAGGACGCCGTCACCGCCTACTGGGAGGAACTGACCCTGGGAGACCTGGACATCGTCGACATCGGCGGAGACCACTACAGCTGCCTGTCCGTGGAACACGCCCCCGGGATCCTCAAGACCCTCGGCGAGCTGACCCAGGGGGCGATCACCCGATGACCAAGCCCGTGATCGGAGTCCTGGGCGCCTCCGGGGCGGTGGGCCGCGCCGCCGTACGCGAGTTGCGCGCGCTCGGCCACACGGGGCTCCGCCTGGGCGGCCGGACCGCCTCGACCCTGTGCGCGATCGCCGAGGAGGATCCCGCCGGCCACGACGAGACCGTGTGGGCGGACGCCACCGCACCGGACGGCCTGCGCGCCTTCACCGAGGGCTGCGACATCGTCCTCAACTGCGTCGGCCCCACCTACCGGCTGCGCGCCACGGTGGCCTCCGCCGCACTCGCCGCCGCGGCGCACTGCGTCGACGTGGCCGGGGACGACCCGGCCGCGGAAGACCTTCGCGAGGCCGGTGACCGGGCCCGGGACGGCCGCACGGTCGTCCTGTCCGCCGGAGCCCTGCCCGGCCTGTCCAGCCTCCTGCCCCGCTGGCTGGCCGGGCAGGGCCTGGACGGCGCCTCCGCGCTGACCGCGCACTGCGGCGGTCTGGAGACCTGCTCACCGACGGTGGCGCACGACCTCATGCTCTCCCTCACCTCCGGAGGCGCCGACGGCGCGGCCTACGGCGAGGCCCTCGCCGCCGTCCGCGGCGGCCGGCGTGTCCCGCGCGCCCTGCGCACGGCCGAGGACACCGAACACCGGTCCTTCCCGGGCCGGGTGGCGCTGCAGCCCTACCTCAGCCAGGAGAGCGAACGCCTCGCCGCCGTCCTCGGCCTCGACCGGCTCGACTGGTACAACGTCCACCCCGGCCCCGCCGTCCGCGTGCTGCTCAACCAGCTGCCGGGCCGCCTCGCCGCCGGGGACGACCCGGCGGAGCTGGCGGACCGGTTGATCCTCGCCGCTGACCTCGACCTGGCCGGACGCAAGCCCTGGTACGTCATGGATTTCGAACTGTCGGGCACCGCGGCCGGGCGGCCGGCCACCGCGGGACTGACCCTGCGCGCGGCCAGCAGCTACCGGCTCACCGCGGCCGTGGGCGCGCTCGCGGTGGACGCGGTGCTGCGGGCCCGGGTACCGGCGGGCGTGCACTTCGCCTGCGACGTGCTCGACCCCGACGCCGTGGTGCGGCACCTGCGCACCCGGAACGTCGCCGACCTCCGGCCCACCGGAGCGGCGGCCGGTGCCGACCAGGTGGAAGAGGGCGTGCTGTGAACACATCGACGCCCTTCAGGGTGCTGGTCTGCGGCACCAACTTCGGCCGCTTCTACGCCGAGGCGGCCCACCGGCGCCCCGGGTACGCCCCGGCCGGCATCCTGAGCCGGGGCTCGGCCGCCTCACGGGCCTGCGCGGAGCGACTCGGCGTCCCCCACTACACGGACGTCGACGACCTCCCGGCCGGCATCGACGCCGCGTGCGTGGCGGTGAGCTCCGCCATCTCGGGCGGTCAGGGCACCGAGCTGGCCCGGGCGCTCATGGACCGGGGCATCCACGTCCTCCAGGAACACCCCGTCCACCTCACCGAGTTGACCGACAACCTCACCCACGCACGCCGCCGGGGAGTGCAGTACCGCCTCAACACCCACTACCCGCACGTCGCCCCGGTCCGCGCCTTCATCGACGCGGCCCGCAGGCTCGTCGCCCAGCAGCGACCGCTCTTCGTGGACGCCGCCACCCCGGTCCACCTGATGCACCCCCTGACGGACATCCTCGGGCGGGCGATGGGCACCCTGCGGCCCTGGCGCTTCGCGGACCCGGCGCCGCTGCCCGCCGGCATCGGTCCGCAGCCGTTCCGCTCCCTGCACGGCATGCTGGCCGGCGTACCCCTCACCCTGCGCGTGCACCACCAACTCGACCCGTCCGACCGGGACAACCACGCCCTGCACTGGCACCGGATCTCGATCGGCACGGAAGGCGGAGTCCTCACCCTGGCCGACACCCACGGCCCCGTGCTGTGGAGTCCCCGGCTGCACGTCGGACGGGACGCCGACCGGCGCTTCGTCCTCGACGGACCCGGCACCGGCCGCCTGGGCCTGGGCACCACGGCCGTCGTCGGGACCACGGGCACCTTCCGCACCGTCTTCTCCGACCTGTGGCCGGAAGCGGTCGGCCACGCTCTCGACGGGCTCCGCGCGGCCGTCGAGCAGGGCGGCGACGCCCTTCGCGCGGGACAGTACGACCTGGCCGTGTGCCGCATCTGGAGCGACCTCGCCGCACGGCTCGGGCCGCCCGACATCGTCCGTCCGGCCACCCCGCGGCCCCTCGCGGTCAGCGACGTCTTCCCCGCCCCGGAGCAGGCTCGCGCCGACCTGGCTCGTACCGACGCACACCGCACCGACACGGACGACGGGGCCGACCCACACCGCGCCCACGTCCCTTCGAGTGCCTCGCCCTACACCCCGTCGGCCGAGTTCTTCGACCTCGTCGCCGCCGAGCACACCGCGACCGCGAGCGCGCCCGCCGTCGCCGCGCTCCTGGCCGACGCCGACCTGAGCGGCGGCCCGGTGGTCGACATCGGCGCGGGCACCGGCCTGGTGACCGAGGCCGTCGCCCGTGCCCGGCCGGACGCCGAGATCCTCGCCTGCGAACCGGCGGTCGGCATGCGCGCGGTGCTCACCAGCCGGGTCTTCAGCGACCCGGACCTGCGCTCCCGCGTCACCGTCACCGCGGACGCCGCGCCCGACCTGGAGCTCCCGGACCGGGTGAGTGCCGTCCTGCTGTGCGGTGTCCTCGGCCACCTCGACGAGGACGGACGAGCCAGGCTCTGGCGACGGCTGAACCGGCGGCTGGCCCCCGGCGGTCTGGTGGTCGTCGAACTCATGCAGTTCGAGGAGCCGTTGACCCTCCCCGAGACCCGGCTCGCCACCGCGACCGCCGGACGGCACCGCTACGAATGGTCGTTCGGCGGAGCGCCGGACGAGACCGAGGACGGCGTGATGCGCCTGCACTCCACCTGGCGCGTCTACCGCGACGACGCCACCGAGGCGGAGCGCGAGGTGCACGACTCCTACCGGTGGGCGCCCTTCGGGCTGAAGGACGTGGTCGCCGAGTCCGGGATGACCGCCCGCGCCCTGCCCACCCGGCCCGGAGCACCCCCGCTGGCCGTACTCACCCGGGCACCGGACGCCCCGAACACCCCTGCCCCTGTTGCCACCTCCACCCACGGCTGAGGACCACCGATGACACCCCCCGAATCCCCGACGGCCTCCCACACCCCCGGCGCCACCCCGCCCCGCGACTTCCCGATCCGGCGCGGCTGCCCCTTCGCCGCGCCCGCGGAGTACGCCGCGCTGCGCACCGACGACCCGGTCGCCCGCGTCACCCTGCCGACCCGGCGGGAAGCCTGGGTGGTGACCCGCTACGACGACGTACGGGAACTGCTCTCCGACCCGCGCGCCAGCGCCGACATCCGCCGCCCGGGCTTCCCCGCTCTCGGAGAGGGCGAGCAGGAGGCCGGGGCCAGGTTCCGTCCCTTCATCCGCACCGACGCCCCCGAGCACACCCGCTACCGGCGCATGCTGCTGCCGGCGTTCACCGTGCGCCGGGTCCGCGCGATGCGGCCCGCCGTACAGGCACGGGTGGACGAGATCCTGGACGGCATGCTGGCCGCCGGAGGCCCGGTGGACTTCGTGAGCGCCTACGCCAACGCCGTCTCCACGTCGGTGATCTGCGAACTGCTCGGCATCCCGCGGCACGACCTGGAGTTCTTCCGGGACGTCACCCGGATCTCCGGCTCCCGCAACAGCACCGCCGAGCAGGTCTCCGAAGCCCTCGGCGGCCTCTTCGGCCTGCTCGCCGGGCTGGTCGCCGAGCGCCGGGAGGAACCCCGCGACGACCTGATCTCGCAGCTCGTCACCGACCACCTGGTCCCCGGCAACGTGACGACGGAGCAGCTGCTGTCCACCCTCGGCATCACCGTCAACGCCGGCCGCGAGACCACCACCAGCATGATCGCCCTTAGCACCCTGCTCCTCCTGGACCGGCCGGAGCTGCTGGAGGAACTGCGCGAGGACCCCGCCCTGATGCCCGCGGCCGTCGACGAACTGCTGCGCGTCCTGTCCGTCGCCGACTCGATTCCGCTGCGCGTCGCCGCCGAGGACATCGAGCTCTCCGGCCGCACCGTCCCCGCCGACGACGGCGTCATCGCGCTCCTCGCCGGTGCCAACCACGACCCCGAGCAGTTCGACGACCCCGAGCGGGTCGACTTCCGCCGCACGGACAACCACCACGTGGCCTTCGGGTACGGAGTGCACCAGTGCATCGGTCAGCACCTGGCACGGCTGGAGCTGGAGGTCGCCCTTACGACACTCGTCCGCCGTGTCCCCACGCTGCGCCTCGCGGGGGAGCGGGACCAGGTCGTCGTCAAGCACGACTCGGCCACCTTCGGCCTCGACGAACTGATGGTGACCTGGTGACCGCCGCCTTCCCGTCGCACTCCTCCGCCCGCGCCGGACGTGCCGACAGCCCGTGGACCAGACGGTGGAACGAGGGTCCCGCCTCCCGGCTCACGTTGATCTGCCTGCCGCACGCCGGCGGCAGCGCAGGCTTCTACCGGCCCTGGGCGGCACTGATGCCCCCCGAGGTCGAACTCGTCGCCCTCCAGTACCCGGGCCGCGAGGACCGCTTCGACGAGCCGGAGAGCGCCGGCATGGGCGAGCTGGTGACCGCGGTGGCGGACGCAGTACTGCCGCTGCTCGACCGGCCCTACGCCCTCTTCGGACACAGCATGGGCTCCGCCGTGGCCTGGGAACTGGCCCACGAGTTGGACCGCCGCCAAGCCCCCGGCCCGCGCCGGCTCTTCGCCTCCGGCCGGGCCGCCCCCGGCACGGCGGTGACCGGGCAACTGCACCGCCAGGACGACGACGTGCTGTGCGCGGAACTGGCCCGGCTCGGCGGCACCAGCCGTGAGGTCCTCGACGACCCGGGACTGCGCTCCCTGGTCCTCACCGCCGTCCGCCACGACTACCGGATCATCGAAACCCACCGGCCCGAAAAGCGGCCGCCGCTGTCCTGCCCGATCCACGTGCTGACCGGCGACGCGGACCCGGAACTCGGCGAGCGGCGCAGCCGCGACCGGGCCGGCGGCTGGGCGGACCTCACCACCGCCCGCACCGAGGTCCGGGTCTTCCCCGGCGACCACTTCTACCTCACCCCGCGACGCCGTGAGGTGGTCGCCACCGTACTGCGCCGGATGGACCCCACGCTGACCACGGACGTCCGGCGCACCTGGCCGAGCACCCCGTGAGGAGACCGTCGTGATCGACTACTACTCGACCTCGGCCGAGTTCTACGAGCTGGTCGCCACCCGGCACACCGCCAGCAGCGGCCCGCCGCTGACCCGCGTCCTGACGGGCCTGGACGTCTCGCACGGCCCGGTCCTGGAGATCGGCGCGGGCACCGGACGCGTGACCGAGGTCATCGCCGCGGCGCTCCCCGAGGCGGAGATCCTCGCCGCCGAACCCTCGGCCACCATGCGGGCCATGCTCACCTCCCGGGTCGCCCGCGACCCGGACCTGCGGCGCCGGGTGACGGTGGCCGACGGCGCCGCCCAGGACCTCGTCCTGCCCGAACGGCTCTCCGCCGTCGTCATCTTCGGCGTCGCCGGTCATCTCACCGTCGCCGAACGCGTGGCGCTGTGGAAGCGTCTCGCCGACCGACTGCCGGACGGTGCGCCCGTCGTCGTGGAACTGATGGGGGTCTCCTCGCCCCGCCACATCCCCCCGGTGATGTCCCTGAGGGAGACCATCGGCCGCCAGACCTACGAGTGGTGGATCGGCGGCGAACCCACCGAGGGCGACGCCATGCGGTTCACCACGACCTGGAAGGTCCTGCGCGACGGCCGCACCGTGCGCGAGGTCGCCGACAGCTACGACTGGCACACCTTCGACGTCGC
This sequence comes from Streptomyces sp. NPDC111628, assembly GCF_055635195.1. Lineage (NCBI taxonomy): Bacteria > Bacillati > Actinomycetota > Actinomycetes > Kitasatosporales > Streptomycetaceae > Streptomyces > Streptomyces sp. NPDC111628. Next base: position 1,465,369 of record NZ_JBVKBZ010000002.1, read on the forward strand.
CCGCCTGGCCCGCGAGGCGGGCATGACCAGCCGCCGCATCACCGAGGCGGGCGGCCGGCCCATCCCCGAAATCGGAGTACTCGTCAAGTGACGTCACAACCGCCCGAGACCGGCCCGGACCCGGTGTCCCGGACGCCGACAGCCCCCGGCGAGGGCACCGCGGCACTCCCGCGCCCCTTGCATCCCCTGCGCGAACTGACCGGACCCGTCCGGAGCCGACTGGCCGTCGCCGTCGGCCTCCAGACCGTCGCGGCCCTCGCCGGAGTGGTGCCGTTCATCGCCGTCTCCGAGATCGCCGACCGACTCACGACGGGCACCCCCGCCGACGGCGACTCCCTGTGGCCGCTGGTCGCGCTGGCCTGTGCGGCCGGCCTCCTCGCCCTGGCGTGCGGCACGGCGGCCGGCGCCCTCGCCCACATCGCCGACAACGACCTCCAGCTCGCCCTGCGCCGCAGGCTCGCCCGGCACATCGGGCGGCTGCCGCTCGGCCGGCTCACCGACCGGGGCACCGGTGAGGTCAAGCAGGCGGTGCAGGACGACGTGAGCGCACTGCACACGCTGTTCGCCCACACCCTGCTCGACGTCGTCGCCGTGCTCACCGCACCGGTCCTCGCACTGGCCTACCTGTTCACCGTCGACTGGCGCCTCACCCTGGTCAGCGTCGTCCCCCTGCTGCTCGGCGTGCTCCTGTTCAGCCGGGCCATGGCGGGCGCGGCGGCCCAGATGGCCGAGTTCGGCGCCGCGCTGGGGCGGATCTCCGCCGCCGCCGTGGAGTTCGCCTCCGGCATCGCCGTCTTCAAGAGCTTCGGCCGCGGCCGCAAGGCCCACGAGCGTTTCGTCGACGCCACCGAGGGCTTCGCCGACTTCTTCTCCCGCTGGGTGCGGACCACCCTGGTCAGTTCCACCGCCGCCGTGCTGGTGGTCGCCCCGGCCGTCGTCCTGCTGCTCCTGACCGTCGTGGGCACGGTGTTCGTCACCCGCGACTGGACGACCGGCGCCGAACTCGTCCCCTTCCTCCTGCTGGGCCCCGCCGTCGCCGCGCCCATGGGCGTCGTCGGCCCCCGCATCCAGCAGATCCGGGCCGGCCAGGCCGCCGCCGTACGCATCACGGAACTCCTGCGCGCCCCGACCCTCCCCGAGCCCGCCGACCCCGTCGAGCCCGACGGCCACCACGTCTCCCTGCGCGGGGTCTCCTTCTCGTACGACGGGCAGGTCGACGTCCTGCGCGACGTCGACCTCGATCTCGCACCCGGCACGGTCACCGCGCTGGTCGGACCCTCCGGCTCCGGCAAGTCCACCCTGGCCTCGCTCCTGCCCCGCTTCCACGACGTCACCGCCGGCACGGTGACCCTCGGCGGCGCCGACCTCCGCGACATCCCCGCGACCGAGCTGTACCGCCGGGTCGGCTTCGTCCTCCAGGACGTACGGCTGCTGCGGGCGAGCGTCACCGACAACATCCGCCTGGGCCGCCCCGAGGCCACCGACGAGGAAGTCGAGCGGTGCGCCCGCGCCGCCCGCATCCACGACCGCGTGACGGCACTGCCCGACGGCTACGCGACCGAACTCGGCACCGCCGTCACTCTCTCCGGCGGTGAAGCACAACGCCTCTCCATCGCGAGGGCGTTGCTCGCCGACGCCCCCGTCCTCGTGCTCGACGAGGCGACCGCGTACGCCGACCCGCACTCCGAGGCACTGATCCAGGACGCGCTGTCCGCGCTCGCGGCCGGCCGCACCCTGCTCGTCATCGCCCATCGGCTGTCGACCGTCCGCTCCGCCGACCGGATCGTGGTCCTGGAGGACGGACGCGTCACCGAACAGGGCCGCCACGACGACCTCGTCGCCGCGGGGGGCCGCTACGCCACCCTCTGGGACGCCCAGAGCAGCACGGACGACGTCCGAGAAGGAAGTGCGCGATGATCCGTCAGCTCTACCGCGTCCTCGGGCCGGAAGGCTCCCGCCCCCTGAACCGGCTGCTCGTCCTCCAGTGCGGCGCGGCCGTCCTCCAGGGTGTGGCCTTCGCCCTCCTGGTGCCCGTCCTGCGTGCCCTGCTCGGCCCCGATCCCGACGACGTGTGGCCATGGCTGACGGCGTTCGCCGGCTGCGCGCTCGCGTACGCCGTGCTCCAGGGCGCGGCCGTCAGCGGTGGGTTCACGGTCGGTTCCCGGCTCTCCCGGGTGCTGCACCGCCGTATGGCGGACCAGGCACTGCGCCTGCCGCTGGGCTGGTTCAGCGCCGGCCGCACGGCCGAGTTCAGCAGGCTCGCCGGACAGAACGTCATCCAGGTGATGAGCACACCGGCCCACCTGCTGCGCCCGTTCATCAGCTCCCTGCTCACCCCGGCGACACTGGTGGCCGCCACGTTCTTCTTCGACGTCCGCACCGCCCTGGTGCTGATGGTCTGCGCGCCCGTGCTGTTCGCCGTCCAGGCGGCGAGCAGCGCCGTGATGCGCCGGCTGGACCTGGGCCGCGACGCCGCGATCGGCGAGTCCGCCGACCGGGTCCTGGAGTACGCGCGCAACCAGCCGGTACTGCGGGCGTTCGGCCGGACCGCCGAGGGATACGGCGCCCTCGACGACGCTCTGGTGGCCGAGGCGCGCGCCGACCGGCGGCTCATCGCGCGAGGGCTGCCCGGACTGGTCTCGTTCTCCTTCGCCACCCGGCTCGTGTTCGCCCTGCTGCTCGCCCTCGGGGTGTCCTGGCAGCTCGACGGATCGCTGTCCGTGCCCACCCTGCTGGCGCTCCTCGTGCTGCTGGTCCGCCTGATCGACAGCGTGTCCTCCGCCGCCGAGGCAGGTGCCGGAATGCGCATCGCCCGCAACACCCTGGAACGCCTCGGCGCGGTCCTCGACGAACCGCCGTTCCCCCAGCCCGCCGAGCCGCGGACGCCCCGCGACGCGAGCGTGGAGTTCGACAAGGTCGGCTTCCGCTACGACGGCGGAGCCGACCCGGTGTCCGGGGCAGCCGCACGCCCGGTCCTGAACGACGTGACCTTCCGCCTGCCGGAGCGCAGCATGACGGCGCTGGTCGGGCCCTCCGGCGCGGGCAAGACCACGATCGCCCACCTGCTCGCCCGCTTCCGGGACACCACCGAGGGCACCGTCCGCATCGGCGGCGTCGACGTCCGCGAGATCGGCGCCGACGCCCTCGCGGCCCACGTGTCCCTCGTCTTCCAGGACGTCTACCTCTTCGACGGCACGATCGAGGAGAACGTCCGCATCGCCGCCCCGCACGCGGACTCCGGCGAACTGGCCGAGGCCGCGGCGCTCTCCGGCCTCGACCGGGTGATCGGGGAACTGCCCGAGGGTTGGGCGACGAAGGTGGGCGAGGGCGGCGCCCGTCTGTCCGGCGGACAGCGGCAGCGCGTGTCCATCGCCCGTGCACTGCTCAAGGACGCCCCGATCCTCGTCCTCGACGAGGCCACCGCCGCCCTCGACCAGGAGAACGAGGCGCTGTTCGCCCAGGCCGTGCGCGCCCTGGCGGCCCGCAAGACCCTCCTGGTCATCGCGCACCGGCTGAGCACCGTCGTGAGCGCCGACCAGATCCTGGTCCTGGAGGACGGCGAGATCACCGAACGGGGCACGCACGACGACCTGGTGGCGGAGGCGGGCACGTACGCCTCCTTCTGGGAACGGCGGGCGCAGGCCCACGGCTGGCGCCTGGAGGCGGCCCCGTCATGACCCCTCGCCCGACACCCGCGACCCCCCCGACCCAGCGGCAGAGAGAAGGCACGACACGATGAGCACCGGATCCAGGAACACCTGGGAGGCATGGGCGAGGTCCGTCCCACCGCTCGCGTGCGCGAGCACCCGGGAGCCCTGCCACGACCCGGCCGCCACCGCCACCCGCCTCGCACAGGCGGGCCTCGCGGGCCAGTACGTGGTGTACGAGTCCGAAGGCGGAGTCTGGCACTTCGCGGCAGGCTCCGACGTGAGCGTCACCGCGGACGCCACCGGCATCACCGCGCGGGCCGCCGGACGTACCTGGACCTCGCGCACGCAGCGGCGGCCACTGACGGCGTTCGCCGACGCCCTGGCCGCGCTGGCGCCCGTGTCCGAGCTGCCCGACGAGAGCGGCGAAGGGCGCCGCTTCTACGGCTGGGCGGCCTTCGAACTCGCCCACCTCCTGCACGCGGACCCCGCGACGGCCGGAGACCGGCCGCTGCTGCACGCCCTGATCCCGTCCGTCGAAGTGACCCTCACCGGGGAGTCGACGGTGGTCCGCGCGGTGGACGAGGCATGGGCGCGCAAGGTCGCCGACCTGCTCGCGGAGCCCGCGGCCGAGCAGACCTCCCACGACGAACCGGCGCGGGACCGGACCGAGGCCGTCATCGCCGTCGGCACCGACGCCTACGGCCGAGCGGTCTCCCGTACGGTGCGGGACATCCGCGCCGGGTTGCTGGAGAAGGCCGTGGTCTCCCGGCAGGTCCCGCTGCCCGCCGAGCCCCGCCCGGACTTCCCCGCGACCTATCTCGCGGGCCGCCGGGCCAACACACCGGCACGTTCCTACGTGCTCGACCTCGGCGGCTACCGGGCTGCCGGATTCAGCCCCGAGACCGTTCTCGAGGTCGGGGACGACGGGCGGGTCAGCACCCAGCCGCTCGCGGGCACCCGCGCCCTGGGCGCCGACCCGGCGGAGAACGAGCGCCGGCGCGCGGAACTGCTCAGCGACCCCAAGGAGATACACGAACACGCCGTGTCCGTGCGTCTCGCCTGGGACGAGATGGCGGCCGTGTGCCGCCCCGGCTCCGTCGTGGTCGAGGAATACATGGCGGTCCGCCCGCGAGGATCGGTGCAGCACCTGGCCTCACGGGTGAGGGGCCGGCTCCGGCCGGATGCCGGACCCTGGGACGCCTTCGCCTCCCTGTTTCCCGCGATCACCGCGACCGGAGTCTCCAAACGCGCCGCGCTCCAGGCCCTGGCCCGCCACGAGGAAGGGCCACGCGGCCTGTACGGCGGGGCGGTCTTCCGGGGGAGCACCGGCGGCGCCCTCGACGCCGCCCTCGTCCTGCGCACCCTGATCGGCGCGGGCGACGAGGCGTGGCTGCGGGCCGGCGCCGGGGTCACCGCTCAGTCCAGCCCCGAGCGGGAGACCGAGGAGACCTGCGAGAAGCTCCGCAGCGTCGCCCCGTACCTGCGGTTCTCTAACACCTGACCGGAACCGTGCCTTCGGAGCCGCTGGAGGGTACGGGTTGGTGGCAACGGACGAGTCGGCAACGTAGGAGGGGACATGGCGGTACTCACAGGCAAGGCGGCTGTCGTCACCGGAGGCTCACGGGGGATCGGGCGGGCCGTCGTGCTGCGCCTCGCACGGGACGGAGCGGCGGTGGTCTTCAACTACGCGCAGAACCGGGAGGCCGCGAACGAGGTGGTGCGGCAGGCCGAGAAGGCCGGTGGCAGGGTCACCGCGGTCCAGCTGGACCTGGCCGAAGCCGGAGCGGCCGAAGACCTGCTGGCCACGGCCGAACGCCGGCTCGACGGCCTGGACATCCTGGTCAACAACGCGGCCATGCACACCGACGTCGTACCCCTCGCGCAGACCACCGAGGACGATTTCGACCGAGTGATGGCCGTCAACGCGAAATCGGTCTTCCTCACCGTGCGCCATGCCGCCCGGCACATGCGGGACGGCGGGCGGATCGTGAACATCTCCACCCTCAACACCGTCTTCCCCGCGCCCGGCAACGCCCCCTACGCAGCCAGCAAGGGGGCCCTCGAACAGCTGACCCTGGTCGCCTCCCGCGAGCTGGGCGCACGCGGCATCACGGTCAACACCGTGTCGCCCGGTGCCACGGACACCGATCTCCTGAACGCGGCCAACGAGCCGGAGAAGCTGGCGATGGCCGTCGCGATGACCTCGCTCGGACGCCTGGGCCGGCCCGAGGACGTGGCGGACGTGGTCGCGTTCCTCGCGGGGCCGGACGGGCGATGGCTGACGGGACAGAACATCCGTGCCAACGGAGGCGTCCTCTGACGGGTGTTGCGGAAGGCCGGGATCAGTGGTGGCTGTGGGGCGTCGTGCGGGGATCGAGCACCCGTGCGCCCCGCAGGCTCTCTCCCTGACGTGGCGCGGTGCCGCGCACGGTCGGATGCATGGGGCATACAGGTGAAGCATGTGCGGGACGCGGAGACGGTACGGACTGCCCGAACGGGGAGGATGCCGTCGTGGACGGGCCGCGGTGCGAGGAATGCCAGTACCACTGGGAGCTGGACCAGACCGAACCCGGCCGGCGTGCGGCCCCGGACGACGGGATGACCCGGCCGCTGGGGGAGCCGGGGGAGGCCGGGAAGGAAGTCGCGTAGGTTCGGCTCACGGTCGGCACTTGCGGGCCGAGAGGTTACGGGCGCAGCAGATCGGTGGAGACGGTCCACAGACGCTTGGAGGTGGCTGGATCCAGCGCCCACTCCTTGACCCCGTGCGGGTGCCGCGCGAGGTCGGCGTCGTCCGGCACCGGGTATGCCTCTTGCCCGTCGTCGAGGTAGTGGCCCCCGGAGTGGGCGAACTCGGGGGCGACGGCCGCGACGACACTGGTGGCGGCTCCCTGCTCGACCGTTTTGTACGTGAACACTCCGGCCGCCTCGGCCGCGTCGAGCGATGCCTTCTGTTCCGGCGTGAAGTTCCGCTGCAGACCCGTCGCGACACCGCCGGGATTGACCGCGTTGGCGACGATGCCGTCCGACCCCCATCGGCGGGTCGCCTCGACGGCGAAGAGGGAGTTCGCCGTCTTCGACTGTGCGTAGCCGGTCTGCGGGTCATGCCTGCGGCGCTCGAAGTGGAGGTCGTCGAAGTCGATGCCGGACCGCATGTGCGCCGTCGAACTGACCGAGACGATCCGTGCTCCGTCGCGCTCGGCCGCACCGCGGGCCAGGGCCTCGTGCAGCCCGGTGGCCAGGGCGAAGTGGCCGAGATGGTTCGTCGCGAAGTGCAGCTCCCAGCCCTCGGGCGTCCGTTCGAGCCCCCCGGTGACCACGCCGGCGTTGTTGATGAGCAGGTGGAGCGGGCCGTCCCACGCGTCGACGAACCGGGTGACGCCGGCCCGGTCGGCGAGGTCGAGTCGGACGACGCGGGGCGGGGCCGCTCCGGTCGACCTGCCGATCGTTTCGGCAGCGGAGACACCCGAAGCCGTGTTCCGTACGGCGAGCGTCACTTCCGCCCCGGCAGCGGTCAGCGCGCGAGCCGTCTCGATGCCGAGTCCGGAGGACGCTCCCGTCACGATCGCGCGGACACCGGTGAGGTCGACGCCCTCCAGCACCTCGTCCGCGGTGCTGGAGGCGGTGAAGGGCGTGGAGATGAGCGGGCGGGTATCCATGACTCAACTATACGAACTAGACCTCATTTGTATAGTGCGACTGATGCTCGTATGCTCGCCGCATGAGCAGTCGCGACCCCGGCCACCCGCCCACGACAGGTGCGGATGCCGACCGCCGGACCATGGTTCTGGAGTCCGCCATGGCCACGTTCGCGCGTTTCGGGTACCGGAAGACCTCGATGGAGGAGGTGGCGCGGGCGGCGCACATCTCCCGGCCGGGCCTCTACTTCCTCTTCTCCTCGAAGGAGACCCTGTTCCGTGCCGCGGTCACCCAGGCCCTGCACCGCGACATCATCGCGGTCGAACAGGCCCTGGCCGACGGCGACCGCCCCCTTCCGGAGCGCCTCGTCGAGGCGTTCGACCACTGGGCGGGCCGCTACGTCGGCCCACTGGCGCGCGATGCCGCGACGGTGATCGAGGACAACCCCGGCATCCTCGGAGAGGTCGTCGAGGTCCTGCCGCGACGTTTCGAGGAGCTGATCACAGACGCGATCACCGCCGCGACAGGCCGAGCGGAGGCCGTCCAGATCGCACAGACGATGATCAGCACGTCGACGGGACTCAAGCACCAGGTCGGGTCCAGGGAGTCGTACCTCGAGCGCCTGGCGGTGGCCGTCGGTCTTCTGCTGCGCTGAAACGCGGCGGTGACACCCGCGTTCCGCGTCGATCGGTGCGGCGTTCCGCTCGTCAGGCGCGGTCGTGGAGGGTGACGTGGTAGCCGTCGGGGTCGGCGAAGGTGAACGTTCGGCCGAACGGGCCGTCGACCGGTGCGGAGACGATGGTGTGACCGTCGGCGACGAGGGCGTCGTGGATGGCCTGGACGCCGGTGCCGTGGAGCCAGATCGCGGCACCGATGCCGGGCTGGGCGACGGAGGCGAGATCGGTGCCGGGTACGACGTCGCGGAGTGCGAACGCGATCGGCTTCGTCTCGAAGACCACGGCGTGCGCAGGCCCGGCCTGCGAGCGGACGAGGCCGAGGTACTGCTCGTAGAACGCCTGTGAAGCGTCGAGGTCGCGTACCTGGAGGGAGACGAAGTCGGGACCGGTGACGGGCATGGTGGTGTGCTCCTTCTCTTCGTGTCAGATTCCTGACACAGGTCAATGTATGTCAGAATGCTGACATGAGTCAAAAGGGTGCCGGCATCGACCTGGACAAATCACTGGGCTACCTGCTCAAAGAGGCTTCGAGCGCCCTGCGCGCAGCCATGGAGGAGGTGCTGCGGCCACTCGGGATGAGCGTGACGCACTACTCCTGCCTCGAACTGCTGGCCCAACGGCCGGGCTTGTCGAACTCCGAGCTCGCGCGGGGCGCGTTCGTGACCCGCCAGTCGATGAACGTGCTGCTCCAGGCCCTGGAACGCGACGGCTACGTGACCAGGCCGGCCGAGGCGCCCGTCGGGAAGGCGCTTCCCGCGCGGCTCACTCCTCGCGGCCAGCGGAGCCTGGAGAAGGCGACCGTGGCGGTCCGTTCCGTCGAGCTGAGAATGCTGGCCGGTATGACCGAGAGGGAGCAGTCGGGCGCGTTCCGGATCCTGGAGAGCATGATTCATTCCCTGCGCGACGGGAAGTGAAGGGCGGGGCGCATCCGTTCACCCCTCCGCCATGTAACCGTCGTCGGCGGGCTGCCCGGGCGATGCGTGCCCTCCGCCTCCGTTCTCGATCATGTGACCTCGTCCCAGCGGTGGATGCGGTCGCCATCCGTACGTCGGAGGCGCGACGGCCTCACCCGCTCCCCGACGAAGGAGACAGCTCGTGCACGCGTTCACAAGACGCCGTTCCGGTGTCGTCGCGGCGACGGCCACCCTGATGTTCACCGCCGCTGTCGCGGCCGTCCCCCCGGCGGACGCCTCGGCGCTCGCCGCACCCCCCGAGGTCGTTCCCCGCGCCGAGACCGCCGCGCTGTTCGACGACGACGAGGGGGGCAATGCGAACGCCGACGACCCGGCGATCTGGCGCAACCACGCCGACCCGGACGCCAGCCTCGTCATCGCCACGGCGAAGGAGGGCGGCCTGCGGGTCTACGATCTCGACGCCCGGCAGGTGCAGTCGGTCCCCGCGCCCGAGGCGCCCGGCGCGGACGACGCTCCCGGCCGCTTCAACAACGTCGACCTGGTGCACGGCATGTCCTTGGGCTCCGGCGCCACGGACCTGGCGGTCGTCAGCGACCGCGGCAGCGACAAGCTGCGCGTCTACCGCGTCGACGGCGACCGGCCGCACGCCCCGCTCACCGATGTCACCGACGCCTCCGCGCCGTGGATCTTCTCCGGCTCCCAGGAGGAGGTCGACGAGGAGAGCACCGCCTACGGCCTGGCCACGTACACCGACTCCGCGACCGGCAGGTCCTACGCCCTCGTCAGCCAGAACGCGACCACCCGCGTCGCGCTGCTGGAGCTGACCGCCACGCGCGAGGGCACGGTGTCCTACCGGAAGGTCCGCACGCTGGACCTGCCGGCCACGTTCACGATGCCCGACGGCACGAAGTGGTCCCCCTGCGGGGAACCCGGCGAAGGCCCGCAGGTCGAGGGCATGGTCGTCGACCCGGAGACCGGCACGCTCTTCGCCGGACAGGAGGACGTGGGCGTCTGGCGCCTGCGGGCCGACCTCAGGGGCGGTCCGGTCCTCCAGGACAAGGTCCGTGAGTACGGCGTGCCGGCCACGTACGACGAAGCCTCCGAGGAGTGCGTGGCCGGTGACGACCCCGGCTTCGGGGGTGCGCGGGTGTCGGCGGACGTCGAGGGCCTGACCCTGATCGAGCAGGAAGGCGGAGACGGCTACCTGCTCACCTCCAGCCAGGGCGACGACACCTTCGTCGCCTACGACCGCGAACGCTCCGACGCCTACGAGTACGAGGGCGGCTTCCGGGTCGGTGCCGCGTCCCAGGCGCTGGACGGTTCCGAGGAGTGCGACGGCGCGGACGTCCTCGCCGAGCCTCTCGGCAGCAGGTACCCGGACGGCCTGCTCGTCGTCCAGGACGGTCACACGGCTCCGGAGGACGGCGACCGGGAGGCCACGGGCTTCAAGTTCGTCGACCTCGCCGACGTCCTGGAGGCGCTCGACGACTGACAGCCACCGTGGCGGCCCGAGCCCGGGCCGCCGGTCGAACCGTGGAAGGCGCCGAGTGCGCCACGGCCGGCACGGGCCGACCGACGCCCAGGTCAGGCGATGAGCAGGCGGAGGCCGAGATCTGCCGTGTCGAGGTCGGCGAGGGCCTCGTTGCGCTCGGCCCACCGGCCGGAGTCGAGGTCGTCGCCGAGGCTTCGCACCGCCCGCCGCTCGGCCTCCGGCCCGACCCTCGTCCACACCGACGCGGCCCGGCGCACGTGATCCTCCAGATACGCCTCGGGCCGGCGCCAGTACGCCTCGAACAGACCGTCGGCGCAGTCCCACGGAACGGGCACCGGCTCGGCGCGGGCCCCGATCGCGTCGGCCATCCCGGCCAGCGAGGGAAACTCCGCGAGAACGGTGGCGAACTCGGGAAGGTAGTCGCGGGTGAGCCAGAACCGGTCCTGCCATCCGGGCTCGTCGGTGTCGAACGTGAGCACCACCACGCGGCGGGCCACGCGCCGCATCTCGCGCAGCCCCGCCATCGGGTCCCCCCAGTGGTGCACGGTGGAGACGGCCATCGCGACGTCGAAGGAGCCGTCCGCGAACGGCAGCCTCTCCGCGGCGGCGGCCACGCACGGAGCCGCCCCGGCAGGCCGCTGCTCCCGCATGACCGCCGACGGCTCCACCGCGGTCACGTCGCGATCGGTGGGCTCGTAGGAACCGGTGCCGGCACCGACGTTCAACACCGTCCGCGCGTCCCCGAGCGCGTCCCAGATCCGCGCGGCGATCCGTGGCTCGGTGCGCCGTGTCGTCGTGTAGGCGCCGCCGATCTCGTCGTACAGCCGTGCACCGAGCACCTCCAGTTGCTCCTCCGGTGTCACCTTCAGTCCCTTCGCCCGTACGTCGAGTTCCCTGTCGATGGCCGCCACCATGGCGTCGGCGCGATCACGCCGCTCCAGGAGCAGGCCGCGCAGCCGGCGCAGGTGCGCGACGGCGTCGCCGGACGGGTCGCCGACGAGTTCCGCGACCTCCCGCAGCCCGAAGCCCAGCCGTCGATAGCCGAGCACCTCCCGCAGTCGCGCCACGTCGTCCGCCGAATAGGCCCGGTACCCGGCCGCGGTACGCCCCGACGGCCGAACGAGCCCGATCTCGTCATAGTGATGCAGCGTGCGGACGCTCACGTGGGCCAGCTCGGCCACGCGTCCCACGGTCCAGTGATCCTTCACGGCACCGACTATGCAGCCTGACGCCACGTGAGGGTCCAGACCTTCTCCCGCGGTGCGATCTCAACCAGCGGACCGATAAACCGCATTCGACCGATTGTCACTGCTTCGGGGTAAGCCTCCCGTCACCTTGGTGGATGCGGCCGTTCCAGCAGCTAGCTTTCTGTGTGGCGGACGGATTCCCGTGATCCCTCCGACTCGATGCCCACCCCTCCCGTCCCCCCTGTCGGCGCAGCTGTGTGCGCCGGTCGCCCCGTCGTGCAAGGAGAAGGCCTCCCGATGTCCGTCGACAGCATCCCGGAAGCTCAGACCCCGACCGAGGCGCCGCAGCAGTCGCTGAGCACCGCGGCTGCCCGCAACCTCGCCACCACCGCCAAGTCCGTCCCGCAGATGCAGGAGATCACCTCCCGCTGGTTGCTGCGGATGCTGCCCTGGGTCGAGGCCGCAGGCGGTGCCTACCGGGTCAACCGACGGTTGCGGCACACGCTCGGCGACGGCCGCATCGAGTTCGTCCAGGACGGCGCCAGGGTCCGGGTGATCCCCAGAGAGCTCACCGAGCTGGCCCTGCTGCGCGGATTCGCGGACACGGACGTCCTCACCGCCCTCGCCGACCGCTGCACGCAGCGGGACTTCGCGGCGGGCGAGGTCCTCGTCGAACGGGGCGGTCCCGCAGACCGCATCCACCTCATCGCCCACGGTCGCGTCAGCCGGACCACCGAGGGCAAGTACGGGGGAGAGGTCACCACCGCGGTGCTCGCGGACGGCAGCCACTTCGGCGAGAAGGCGCTGACGGATCCCGACGCCCGCCACGAGTGCACCTTCACCGCCGAGACCTCCGGCACCCTCCTCACCCTCACGCGCGCCGACTTCACCGCGGCCCAGACCTCCGCGCCGCAGCTGCGGGCCCACGTCGACGCCTTCCACACGCGCACCCGGCAGCGGCAGACCAAGCACGGCGAGGCCGAGATCGCCCTGTCGGCCGGTCACGTCGGCGAGGCCGAACTGCCCGGTACCTTCGTCGACTACGAACTGCGGCCGCGCGAGTACGAGCTCTCCGTCGCACAGACCGTCCTGCGGATCCACACCCGGGTCGGCGACCTCTACAACGGGCCGATGAACCAGACCGAGGAGCAACTCAGGCTCACGGTCGAGGCCTTGCGCGAGCGTCAGGAACACGAACTCGTCAACAACCGCGAGTTCGGGCTGCTGCACAATGCCGACTTCGCGCAGCGCATCCAGCCCCGCACCGGCGCGCCGACCCCGGACGACATGGATGAGCTGCTCTGTCGCCGACGCGGCACGAAACTGTTCCTCGCCCACCCCAGGACCATCGCCGCCATCGGACGCGGCTTCAACGCCTGCGGTCTCTACCCCGACCACGTCGACCTGGGCGGGCAGTCCGTCCCCGCCTGGCGCGGCGTCCCCATCCTGCCGTGCAACAAGATCCCGATCAGCAAGGAGCAGACCAGCTCCATCATCGCGATGCGCACCGGCGAGAAGAACCAGGGCGTGATCGGCCTGCGGCAGACAGAACTGCCGGACGAGTACGAGCCGGGCCTCTCCGTGCGGTTCATGGGCATCAACGAACAGGCGGTCATCTCCTACCTGGTCAGCACCTACTACTCCGCCGCGGTGCTCCTGCCCGACGCCCTCGGAGTGATGGAGAACGTTCAGATCGCCCCGGAGTCGCGCTGAAGCCCCGCACGGCCCGCACGGCCCACCGGGCCAGGCCCGACCGGCCTCACGCGCAACAGAACGCCCGCCCCACCGCAGCAAGGAGCCGCCGATGCCCGACTCCGGGACCCTCGGAACACCACCCTCTGAGCGGGGGCCGACGCCGCCCGCAACCCTGCCGGACGTCCCCGCCCCGGTGATCGCGAGCGCATCGGCCACGCCGGCCGTGTGCGACTTCCTGGCCGCACTGCATCCGCCGGTCACCATTCCCCACCCGGCACCACCCTCGACGCCCGCCGCCGCAGGGGACACGCCCGCCCCGGCCACGGGCGGCTCCGCCCTCCAGCGGATCCTGCGCGGGCCGACCGGGCCGGGCACGACCTCGCTCACCCCGGCCGACAGGTACGGACGGCAACCGGACCCGGTGACCCCGGCACCCTCCCCGCCCGCCGCCGGACGAGCCGTCCCCGGCCTCTACCACCACCCCGTCCCGGAACCCGACCCCGTGCGCGTCGAGGAGGTGAGCCACCGGATCAAGCGCTGGGCCGAGGACGAGGTCCAGCTGTATCCCGAGGAGTGGGAGGGGCAGTTCGACGGCTTCTCGGTCGGCCGCTACATGGTGGGCTGCCACCCCGACGCGCCGACCGTCGACCACCTGATGCTCGCGACGCGGCTGATGGTCGCGGAGAACGCGGTGGACGACTGCTACTGCGAGGACCACGGTGGCTCACCCGTCGGTCTGGGCGGGCGCCTCCTGCTCGCGCACACCGCGATCGACCACTTCCACTCCACGGCCGAGTACACGCCGATGTGGCAGGAGTCCCTCGCATCGGACGCCCCGCGCCGGGCGTACGACAGCGCCATGGGCTACTTCGTCCGGGCGGCGACCCCCTCCCAGTCCGACCGCTACCGGCACGACATGGCCCGGCTGCACCTGGGCTACCTCGCCGAGGGCGCCTGGGCACAGACCGGACACGTCCCGGAGGTGTGGGAGTACCTGGCGATGCGCCAGTTCAACAACTTCCGCCCCTGCCCCACGATCACCGACACCGTCGGCGGCTACGAACTGCCCGCGGACCTGCACGCCCGCCCGGAGATGCAACGGGTCATCGCCCTCGCCGGGAACGCGACGACCATCGTCAACGACCTCTACTCGTACACCAAGGAACTCAACAGCCCCGGCCGCCACCTGAACCTGCCGGTGGTGATCGCCGAGCGCGAGCAGCTCGGCGAACGCGACGCCTATCTCAAGGCCGTCGAGGTCCACAACGAACTCCAGCACTCCTTCGAGGCGGCCGCGGCCGACCTCGCGGAGGCCTGCCCCCTGCCCCCCGTGCTGCGCTTCCTCAGGGGCGTCGCCGCCTGGGTCGACGGCAACCACGACTGGCACCGCACCAACACCTACCGCTACAGCCTGCCCGACTTCTGGTAGAGAACGGACGTATCTGTGACCACTGAGACCACCACCACCGCCACCGCGAAGATCCCGGCCCCGGCGACGCCGTACCAGCAGGACATCGCCCGCTACTGGAACAACGAGGCACGGCCGGTCAACCTCCGCCTCGGTGACGTGGACGGGCTCTATCACCACCACTACGGCATCGGCGCGGTGGACCAAGCCGCGCTCGGCGACCCGGCGCACAGCGAGTACGAGAAGAAGGTCGTCGCGGAGCTGCACCGGCTGGAGTCGGCGCAGGCGGAGTTCCTCATGGACCACCTCGGTCAGATCGGTCCCGACGACACCCTCGTCGACGCCGGCTGCGGACGCGGCGGTTCCATGGTCATGGCCCACCGCCGCTTCGGCTGCCGGGTCGAGGGAGTGACCCTGTCCGCCGCCCAGGCCGACTTCGGCAACCGGCGCGCGCGAGAACTGCGTATCGACGACCATGTCCGCTCCCGCGTGTGCAACATGCTCGACACGCCCTTCGACAAGGGCGGCATCACGGCCTCGTGGAACAACGAGTCGACCATGTACGTCGACCTCCACGACCTGTTCGGCGAGCACTCCCGCTTCCTGAAGGTCGGCGGCCGCTACGTGACGATCACCGGCTGCTGGAACCCCCGCTACGGCCAGCCGTCGAAGTGGGTCTCCCAGATCAACGCCCACTTCGAGTGCAACATCCACTCCCGCCGCGAGTACCTGCGGGCCATGGCCGACAACCGGCTCGTGCCGCACACCATCGTCGACCTCACCCCGGAGACACTGCCCTACTGGGAGCTGCGGGCCACGTCCTCGCTGGTCACCGGAATCGAGAAGGCGTTCATCGAGTCCTACCGTGACGGCTCCTTCCAGTACGTCCTGATCGCGGCCGACCGCGTGTGAGCGACGCGGGCCGGCTCCAACGGAACGACGAGCCCCTCGATGAGGGCATGTTCCGGCGGGATCCGCGTCCCCACGGGCCAGCCCCCTGCCTCTGCCATGAAACGCATCAGCGCACCGCGACGGACGGCCAGCCCGTCCGCGCAACTGGTCTGCTCGTCCAGCGAGCTTCAGTCGGTCATGGTGCGGCGGGCGAGTTCCGCGCAGCGGGACAAGGTGCTGGAACTGCGGACCGTTCTGGAGGAGTACGCCTCGGGAGCCGCGGCCCTGCGCCGGAGCGAGAGCCAGTTGCAGCAGTTGCAGCAGTTGCGGGAGCTGCTGGCCGACGCCGACGCGGCCTGCGACGGTGCGGATCCGGCCGCGGCCACGGGCGTCGACGCGCGGTGTGCGGGCACGCTTCTTCATGGGCCTGCAGTCCCTGGCCTTCTACACCGCCGTCGCGTGGCTGCCCAGCATCCTGACCGACCGCGGCACGAGCAGTACTACGGCCGGATGGGTGCCTTCTACTACCAGGTGGTGTCCTTGGCATCCAGCAGTCTCCTGCCCCTGCTCACCCGCGGCCGGCACGATCAGCGATGGGCCGCGGCCGGGGCCTCGGTCCTGGTGGCGGGCGGCTTCACCGTGCTGGTCGTCGCTCCCGCGCTGTCCGTCCTGGCGTGCACCCTGCTCGGACTCGGCGGCGGTGCCTGCCTCGTCCTCGCGCTGACCTTCCAGAGCCGGCGCGCCGACAGCTCCGGCGAGGCCGCCGCGCCGGCGGGCATGGCGCAGCCCATCGGCTACCTCGTGGCGGCGGCCGGGCCGCTCCTGCTCGGCATCCTGCACGACACCACGCACAGGTGGACCCTTCCGCTCACCGTGCTGGCCGTCCTCGGGATCGCCACGGCGGTCGCCGGACACGGGGCGGGACAGGACCGGCACCTGCGTCAGGATTCCCGCTGACACGGTCCCGACCACAGGGCGAACGTGTTCGTTACGATCGGGACATGGCAGCGAGAAGAGACCCGGTCAGCCGCCGGGACCGTCCGGCGAAGCCCGCACTGTCCCGGCAGTGGATCGTCGACACCGCGGTGGCGCTCATGCGTGCGGAGGGGCTGGCGAAGGTCACCATGCGCCGCCTGGCGCAGGAGCTGGACACCGGCCCCGCCTCCCTCTACGTGTACGTGGCGAACACCGTCGAACTGCACGCGGCCGTGCTGGACGCGCTGCTGGGCGAGGTCGACCTCACCGGTGCGGGCGCCGAGGAGGGCTGGCGCGAGCAGCTCAGGGCCGTGCTGACGTCGTACACCCTCGTACTGTTCGCGCACCCGCAGCTCGCCCGGTCGGCCCTGGTCGCCCGCCCCAGCGGGGAGAACTACCTGCGGCTCGTGGAACGGATCCTCGAACTGCTCGCCCGCAGCGGAGCCCCCGGCGCCCAGGTCGCCTGGGGCGTGGACAAGCTCCTGCAGGACGCCACCGCCACCGCCGCCGAGCACGCGACCCAGGAACACGATC
This sequence comes from Streptomyces sp. NPDC111628, assembly GCF_055635195.1. Lineage (NCBI taxonomy): Bacteria > Bacillati > Actinomycetota > Actinomycetes > Kitasatosporales > Streptomycetaceae > Streptomyces > Streptomyces sp. NPDC111628. The sequence goes on from NZ_JBVKBZ010000002.1 coordinate 1,482,428, forward strand.
CGACGTCCCACGAGGACTGGAGCGCCACCGTCCGCGCCCTGCGTGACGCGGACGAGGCCACCCATCCCGCCATCGCCTCCCACATGCCCCTGCTCGTCGGCGGCTCCGCCCACGACCGCCTGCGCTGGTCGTTCGACGTCCTCGTCAACGGGATCACCCGCACGCCCGTCCCCGGCCCGGCGCGGGGCGCGGCCGGCTGAGGGGCCGGGGCCGAGGCCGGCTGCCGAACCCGTCGCTGCCCAGCCTTTCTGCGAGCGCGCGACTGAACGAACTTGTTCGCTACGAACATGTTCGTTACGCTGAAGAGGTTCGACCGCGCACCCCTGGAGGTCACCATGAGCACCCGGCACCACCCCATCGCGATCATCGGCGGCGGCCTGGGCGGCCTCACCGCCGCCCGAGTCCTGCACGTGAACGGCATCGAATCCGCGGTCTTCGACCTGGAGCCGGGCACGGAGGCCCGCACGCAGGGCGGCATGCTCGACATCCACGAGGAGAACGGCCAGAAGGCGATCCATGCCGCCGGCCTCCACGACGAGTTCCGCAAGATCATCCACGAGGGCGGCCAGGCGATGCGCCTGGTCGGCCCCGACGGCACGGTCCATGTCGCCACCGAGGACGAGGGCGACGGCGGCCGCCCCGAGGTCGACCGAGGCGAGCTGCGCGGCCTGCTGCTGAACTCCCTCCCCGACGGCACGGTCCACTGGCGGCGCAAGGCCACCGGCGCCCGAGCACTGGACGACGGCCGGCACGAGGTCACCTTCGCCGACGGTTCGGCCATCACCACCGACCTCCTGGTCGGCGCCGACGGCGCCTGGTCCCGCATCCGGCCGCTGCTCTCGGCCGCCGAGCCCGCCTACACCGGCATCTCCTTCGTGGAGACCGACCTGCACGAGGCCGACACCCGCCACCCGGGCAGCGCGGCCGTCGTCGGCGGTGGCTTCTTCATCTGCCTCGGCGACCGGCGCGGCCTCCTCGCCCACCGCGAGACCGACGGCAGCCTGCACGTCTACACGGCGCTCAGGGCGGACGAGGACTGGATCGACACCATCGACTTCACCGACCACGGCGCCGCCAAGGCCGCGGTCCTCGCCCACTTCGACGGCTGGGACGAGGGCCTGCGCGGCCTGGTCGCCCACGCGGAGACCATCACTCCGCGCCGCATCCACGCCCTGCCCGTCGGGCATCGCTGGACGCGGACCCCCGGCGTCACCCTGCTCGGTGACGCGGCCCACCTGATGTCCCCCTTCGCCGGCGAGGGCGCCAACCTCGCCATGTACGACGGTGCCGAACTCGCCCTCGCCCTCGCCGCGCACCCGGGCGACACCGAGGCCGCGCTCACCCAGTACGAGGAAGGCCTCTTTCCCCGCAGTGAAGCGTCCGCCATCGAGTCCGCCGGCAGCCTGGACACCATGTTCGGCACGGACGGCCTGGAGCAGATGATCGGGTTCTTCGACTCCGGCCGCACAGGGGCGTGACCCGGCATTCACGGATTCCGCTCGCCGTGCATGCCGACGTGCTGCCGCTCCCCGGCGTGCAGCGAGCCGAGAAGGCCCAGGGCGCGGGCCGACGGGCTGCCCGGCTCGGCGTGGTAGATGACGAGTTGCTGCCCGGGAGCGTCACGGACGTCGAAGGACTGGTACGTCAGCGAGAGAGCGCCGACGTCCGGGTGGAGGAGCCGCTTGGCGTCCTGGGTCTTGCCGCGCACGGAGTGCTCCGCCCACAGGCGCCGGAATGCCGCGCTGTGCTCGGCGAGCGCGTCCACCAGGCTCCTCAGGCGCGGGTGCTCGGGATCAAAGCCATGTGCCTGGCGCAGGTTGGCGACGACGGCCTGGGCGGCCCGGTCCCAGTCCTGGTAGAACTCCCTGCCCGCCGGGTCGAGGAAGGTCATGCGGGCCAGGTTGTCCGCAGGGGTGAAGGGGGCGTAGAGCGCGTCGGCCAGGGCGTTGGCGGCCAGGACGTCGAGGGCGCGGCTCATGACGAAGGCGGGGGTGTGGGCGTAGCCGTCCATCAGCTGACGCAGTGCGGGACCGACCCGTTCGGTCGCGTGCACAGAGTCCCGGCCGGCCGGTGACACCCCGGCCAGGCGGTGCAGGTGGGCGCGGGCCTCCGGGTCCAGGTGAAGCGCGCGGCCGAGAGCGTCGAGTACCTGCGGAGAGGGATGACGCTCGCGGCCCTGTTCCAGCCGGGTGTAGTAGTCGGCGTTGACCCCGGCCAGGACGGCGACCTCCTCGCGGCGCAGTCCGGGGACCCTGCGCAGGCCGTGGCTCGCCATGTTGACGTCCTGCGGCCGCAGACCGGCACGGCGCGCGCGCAGGAACTCCCCGAGACGGTTGTCGACCATGCCGCCAAGGCTAGGCGGTGCTCCGGTGTGCTGCCCGGGTGCGCCGCACCCAGGCAGCGAACGCCCTGGTGCGTCCCGGCCGACCTGCGCAGACTCGGCCGGGCAGATGCCACCGCCCACCGTGGAAGGGAAGTGCGATGACAGCGAACGCGCGGGATCGGCGCAACCGTGAGAACGCCGATGTGGTCGGCATGTGGGTGACCGCGGACGGCCACATCCGTCAGGAGCTGCTGCCGGACGGGCGCTACGACGAGGCCCGGGGGGATCGGCGCAGCGCGTACACCGGCCGCTACACGGTGACCGGCGACCACCTCGACTACGTCGACGACACCGGCTTCACCGCCACCGGAGACCTGCGGGACGGCGTGCTCCACCACGAGCACCTCGTGCTGTACCGCGAGGAGAAGTCCTCGGCGTCGTAGGCGTCGGCATGCCGTGAACGGTGCGCCACCGGGCCTCAGCCGATCCGGACACTCGCGCCCGGGAGCAGCCGACGGTAGCGGGCCGGGACCCCGGGCCCCCGCTCGCCGAGGAAGCCCTCGACCATCGCGGTGCCGACGTCGTTGAGGGCGCCGTCATGGACGGCGTAGGCATCGTGGGGAGCGACCTCGCGCACGTAGTCGATCAGATCGCCGACCGTCGACCAGGGAGCGTGCACGGGTAGCAGCAGCGTGCCGACCGGAGTGCCGGGGACGGTCAGGGCGTCGCCGGGGTGGAACAGGGACTCGTCCACCAGGAACCCGATGTTGGCCATGCGCGGGACATCCGGGTGGATGACCGCGTGCCAGGTTCCGTGCACCGTGAGGTCGAAGCCCGCGACGCTGAAGGCGTCCCCGTCCCCGGTGGTGGCGACCTGCGCGCCGAGACCGTCCAGCCGTTGCGCGACGGAGGAGTTGGTCCAGATGCGCAGACCCGGACGCGCGGCGGCCGCCCGGCGCAGCACCTCCTCCGAAAAGTGGTCGAAGTGCTCGTGCGTCACGAGCACCGCGTCAGCGCCGTCCAACGCCTGGGGGTCGGTCAGACCGCCCGGGTCGATGACCAGGCGCCGCCCGTCCTTCTCCAGCCGCACACACGCATGACCGAACTTGGTGAGTTCCACGACCGCCATGTCCTGCCGCCTCCATCGAACATTACCTGCAGATTATTTGTACAACCTAACTGTACAACTAGCTGGAAGATCTCCGGCTAGGATGGCTCCATGGACGAAGACGCGCTGGCCGAGGAGCTGCGGCGGTCGATCGGCGAGCTGGTCCGGGCGGTAAGAGCCGTGGACACCATGCCCCCCGGCGAGGCCGCCATCCTCGGATTCCTCGACCGCGACGGCCCTCTGACCACGGCCGACCTCGCCCGACTGCGCGGCGTCACACACCAGTCCGCCGCCAAGTCGGTCAAGGACCTCTCCGTCGCCGGCCTGCTCCGCGGCGAGCCACACCCCGACGACGGCCGCAAGCTCCTGCTGCACCTCACCGACGCCGGCCGCTCCCGCCTCCGGCAAGAGCGCACCCTCCGCGCGGGCGCCCTCGGCGCCGCCATCCGCGAGACCTTCGACCCCGACGAGCGACGGCGGCTGAGCGAGTCGGTCGCCCTGCTGTCCCGCCTGACGGCCCGCCTCACCGGACTCGGAAGCGACGCCCGTATCGCGCGGAGCGCAGGGGCGAGCCGATAGGCTGCGGCCTTCGAGAAGTCGATCGGAGTTCACCTGTGAGCCGCACTCGTCTGGGGATCGCGATCCTGACCATGGGCAGTCGCCCCGCCGAATTGCAGGCGTTGTTGGCCTCGGTGGCCGGTCAGACACGGCCGGCCACCCGCATCGTGGTGGTGGGCAACGGCTGTGCGCTGCCGCGGCTGCCCGCGGGCGTGGACGGAGTGGAGTCGGACGAGAACCTGGGAGTGTCCGGCGGCCGCAACGTGGCCATCGAGCACCTGCGGGCGTGCGGAGACGTGGATGTCGTGGTCGATCTGGACGACGACGGGCTGCTCGTGGACAGCGGCGTCTTCGCCAGGCTCGCCTCGATGTACGAGGCCGATGAACGGCAGGGGATCGTGTCGTTCCGGATCGCCGACGAGCACGGTCGCACACAGCGTCGGCACGTACCGCGGCTGCGGTCGAGGAACCCGATGCGCGGTGGTGAGGTCACGACGTTCCTGGGCGGCGGTCACGCGCTGTCGATGCGGATGCTGGACCGGATCGGCGGCTGGCCGGACGCGTTCTTCTTCACGCACGAGGAGACCGACCTGGCGTGGCGGGCCCTGGACGACGGGTGGCGGGTGGTGTACGAGCCGTCGCTGCTGCTCCAGCACCCCTGGACGTCACCCGCCCGGCACGCCGTCTACTACCGGATGACGGCCCGCAACCGGGTGTGGCTGGCCAAACGGCACCTGCCCGCACCCCTGGTCCCCGTCTACCTCGGGGTATGGACCGGGCTGACGGTGGTGCGGACCCGCTCCTGGGGCGGACTGCGGGCCTGGGCGGGCGGTTTCGCCGAAGGAGTGCGCGCATCGGGCGGTGCGCGGCGACCGATGCGGTGGGCGACCGTGGCACGGATGACGCGCCTTGGTCGCCCGCCGGTCATCTGACGCTGTGTCCGGGAGGGGACATCGACGGTCACTCCCGGGATACTGGTCGCCCATGGATGAGGTCGAAGTCGTCGTCGCCCATTCCGAGCGTGCGACTCTGCGCGTCGGCGACGTGTTCCTGAAGGTGGACACGGATCAGGCGCGTATCGACGTCGAGGTCGAGGCGATGTCCCGCGTGCCGGTCCCGACCCCGCAGGTCCTGTGGCACAAGCCGCCCGTGCTCGCGATCGCCGCACTGCGTGGGACGACGCTCGGACGCCTCGGCGGGCCGTCGACCGGGTCGCCGGCGGGGTGGGCCGCGGCGGGCGCGGTCATCCGGGAGCTGCACGACGCGCCGTTGCCGCCCTGGCCGGGCCGGGCCGGCCGGAGCATCGTCGCGCTGGCGGCGGAACTCGACGACGAGTGCGAGTCACTCGTGACGAACGGCGTGCTGCCCGCCGGCCTGGTCACCCGCAACCGTCGAGTCGCCGAGGCCGCGCTCCGGCCGTGGGCTCCGGCGTTCACGCACGGCGACCTGCAGATCGCGCACGTCTTCGCCGACGGCGACGAGGTCACGGGCATCATCGACTGGTCCGAGGCGGGCCAGGGCGATGCCCTGTACGACCTCGCCACGTTCACCCTCGGACACGAGGAGCACCTCGGCGACGTCATCGCCGGCTATGGCACCGACATCGACATCGACGTGATCCACGCATGGTGGTCGTTGCGAAGCCTGCTGGCGGTTCGCTGGCTGATCGAGCACGGCTTCGACCCCTTCGCGCCGGGCTGTGAGGTCGACGTGCTGAGATCCCGGATGTGAGGCTGCGGCGCAAACGACGGGCACGGTATGAGACTTTCGGCAGTGGGCGGCCGCCGTCCGAGGTCCGTACCGTCGCCTCCGTGGACAGCACACTGACCGACAACGGGACGGCGACAACGCCCCAGAACCGACTCCTGCGGCGGGTACGTGATCGCCGGACCCTTCTCAACGCCGCCACCGCGGTGGCCGCCGGTCTGAGCGTGACGAACCCGTGGTGGGCGGTACCGACCGCCGTCACCGCGTTCCTCGCGGGACTCCGGCCCGGGCGGACGGCTCCGACGGCGCTCGCCCTGGTCGCGGTCCTCGCGGCCGGTGTGACGGCCCTGTCCGTCGTCCCCGCCTGGCTCCCGCTGGCCGGACGGTTCGTGGCCGTGGTGGTCGCCGCCATGATGGTGCCCTGGTTCGCGGGGCGGTTCTGGTGCCAGTACCGCCAACTCGTCCGGGCCGGGTGGGAGCGCGCCGGTCAACTGCAACGCGAGCAGCAACTGATCGCCGATCAGGCGAGGTTGCGGGAGCGGACGCGCATCGCGCAGGACATGCACGACGTGATGGGCCACGACCTCAGTCTGATCGCCCTGTCGGCCGGCGCGCTCAAGCTCGCGCCGGACCTCGCGGAACACCACCAGAGGGCGGCGGCCGACATCCGCGCCCGGGCCGCGGCCGCGGTCGAGCCCGACGTCCCCGGCCTCGCCCGCCTGACCTCCGAGGCGTCCGAGGCGGGCCTCCCCGTGGAACTTCGCGTCGACGGCGAGGCGGACGACCTGCCGCCCGTGGTCGCGCGGGCGGCGCACCGGGTGGTGCAGGAGGCCCTGACCAACGTGGCCAAACACGCGCCGGGCGCGGGGACCACCGTTCAGGTGACGCACACGGCGACCCGGACGGACGTCGTCGTGGAGAACGGCCCACCGCCGTCCGCCGACCGCGTACGGACCCGGCCCGGCATCGGAGGGCGTGGCCTGATCGGCCTCGAGGAACGTGTGCGGCTGACCGGCGGCTCGTTCCAGCACGGGCCGCGCGACGGAGGCTACGCGGTCGTCGCCCGCATCCCGCACCACCCCTCGCCACGCCCGCACCACCCCGTGCCACCCCCGCACCACCCCGTGCCACCCACGCTCACGCCCCCGCCGCTCGTGCTCCCGGCCTCTCGCGACGACACGCTGCCGCAGGAACACCGCCGCGCCCGGCGCAGGGTCGGCCGGACCCTGGTCGCCGCGGCCATGGTGCCCCTGGTGACGGCAGCGCTGCTGAGTGCGGTGCTCATGGTCTGGGAGACCCGGTCTGCGGCACAGTCGGTGCTGGACCCGCGTGACTACGCCCGCCTGCACGTGGGGCAAGATCGTTCCGAGGTGCGGCGCCTCCTGCCGGAACGGCAGACCGACTACCGGCCGCCGACCGACGAGCCGACGGGAGAGGGCACGACGTGCGAGTACTACGCGATGACGGCCGACCGGTTCGACGACCGGTCCGGCGACGCCTACCGGCTCTGCTTCCGGAAGGACACGCTGGTGTCCCTGGGTACGGTCGCTCCGTGAGCGCGCGATGATCCGGGTGCTGATCGCCGACGACGAGCCGATGATCCGCGCCGGGGTACGCGCCGTCCTCGCCACCGCCGCGGACATCGACGTGGTCGCCGAGGCCGCCGACGGGCACGACGCCGTGGAACTGGTGCGACGCCATCGTCCCGCGGTGGCCGTACTCGACATCCGCATGCCGGGCCTCAACGGCATCGACGCCGCCGCCGAGATCCGCACCGCCGTGCCGGGCACGGGCGTCATCATGCTCACGACCTTCGGCGAGGACGACTACATCCTGAAGGCCCTGGGCGGCGGCGTGGCCGGTTTCCTGATCAAGTCGGGTGAGCCCGAGGAACTGCTCGCCGGAGTCCGTGCGGTGGCCGGGGGCGCCGCCTACCTGTCACCGCAAATCGCGGCCCGGGTCGTCGCGCACCTCGCCGCCACGGGCGCCGGCACCCTGGCCGGTCGGCGTTCCGCTGCCCGTGACCGGGTCGCCGCCCTCACCCCCCGGGAACGGGACGTACTGGCCCTTCTCGGCAGCGGTCTGTCCAACGGTCAGATCGCCCGGCGACTGCACGTGGTGGAGGGAACGGTCAAAGCCCACGTGAGTTCCCTCCTGGCGAGGCTGGGCGTCGACAACCGGGCCGCCGCCGCCGTCGTGGCCCACGAGGCCGGGATCATCGCGCCGCAGCCTCCCCAGTCGTGAGGCCGCACCCTGGGCCGCGGGCCAGAGCGCGAGGAGCACCGCCGCCACGACGGCGCCGCCGAGCGTCGCACCGGCGAGCACGTCGTGCGGGTAGTGCACCCCGACCAGCACGCGCAGCAGCGCGGCAGCTCCGGCCAACGGCAGTGTGACCACGGTGAGCCGGGGCCGCAGAACGGCGAGACCGACGGCCAGCGCGGCGGCCAGGGTGGCGTGGTTGCTCGGGAACGACCAGTCCCCGACGTCCGGGCACTCGGCGACCGCCTCCGCCCCCGCACCGAGCGCACGGCACGGACGCTCCTCGTCCACCACGAGTTTCAGCGCTTCACTCACCGCGTAGGCGACGACCGTACCGAGGCCGATCAGCACGGCCCCGGCGACCCCTCGGGCGTCCTCGCGGCGCACCGCCGTCCAGGCAGCCCACAGCAGCAGCGCTCCGAGAACCACGAGTGTGCCCTCGGTGGCGACCTCCAGAGCGGCCCCCGCCCACGACGGCGCGTCCGCCAACGCCCCCGCGACCGACCGGTACGCGGACGCCGAAGCCCCGCCGGTGACCTCGACGGGGCCGGCCCGGCCCAGCCCGCCGGGGGACAGCCACGCGATCACTCCCGCTCCCGTACCCAGGACGGCCGGCACGCCGAGCAACCGGCCGGCCGCGACCTTCTTTCGCGGTTCTCGTCTCATGAGCGGAAACGTAGAAGCGCGCACATCCGGACGCCCGGGCCGAACGACAACCCCGGACCCTGACGATCGTCGGGGTTGACAACTCGTATCGTCGGGTGGACAACTCGTCGAGGTCAGAGACTTATACGGCTCGGGAGGAGTTCCACGCCGGCGACGGTGGGCAGGGGAGGCTTTGGTCGTGCTCGGGACGACCAGTGGGTGACCAGCGGGCGCCCGGCAGGGGCGTTCCCGAAGGAGACTCCCGCTCCGGAGCAAAGTCATCGCCCGTGAGCGATGTCCGGTGTCCGCCCGGCTTGTTAGCCTGCGCGCATGGCAGACCTGGGACCCGTCGCGTGGCCGCCCGTACCGATCAGAACCGCCAGACTCGTGCTCCGGGAGCCCGGGGCCGGGGACCGTGCGGCGTTCGTCGAGCTGCTGGCGTCACCCGAGGTGCACACCTACCTCGGCGGTCCCCGCCCCCGTGCGGAACTGGAGCGCGAGCTGCCCGGGTCACCCGAGCGGTGGCCCGGGAGCCTCGTCGTCGACCTCGACGGGGAGATGATCGGCCAGATCCTGCTCAGGCGAACACGGGAGCACCGCTGCCCCGTTGCGGTGGGGAAGGTCGACCTCGGTTACCTGTTCCTGCCGCGGGTGTGGGGATTCGGGTACGCCGCCGAGGCGTGCACCGCGGCACTCGACTGGCTCGACGGCGTCCTTCCGGGCGAGCCGGTGGTGCTCACCACGCAGACCGCCAACACCGGCTCGATGCGCCTGGCGGCGAAGCTGGGTTTCACCGAGGTGGAGCGGTTCCGGGCCTGGGACGCCGAGCAGTGGCTGGGCCTGCGGCCCCCGCTCACGCCGTCCGTCTGAGCCGGGGCCGCCGGGGAAGTTCCGTACTTCACTCCCGGCCGTACAGCCTTGTGTGAAGCTGTGCCCATGACTGATCCGCGTGAAGAAGTCAGGGCGCGACTGCAGACCGATCGGCCGCACTCCGCCCGGGTCTGGAACTACCTGCTGGGAGGCAAGGACAACTACCCCGTCGACAGCGAGGCCGGCGACGTCATCCTGACGACGTTTCCGGAGTTCGCCGCCGTCGCCCGCCTGCAACGGCGGTTCCTGGCACGCGCCGTACGCTTCCTGGCCGGCGAGGCCGGTGTCCGCCAGTTCCTCGACATCGGCACCGGACTGCCCACCGCGGACAACACGCACGAACTGGCCCAGCGCATCGCGCCCGAGAGCCGCATCGTGTACGTGGACAACGACCCCCTCGTCCTCACGCATGCCCAGGCGCTGCTCACCAGCACGCCGGAGGGCGCCTGCGCCTACGTCGACGCCGATGTCAGGGACCCGGAACGGATCCTGGCCGAAGCCGCCAGAACCCTGGACCTCAGCCGCCCCGTCGCGCTGACCACCCTCGGGATCATGGGGCAGATCTCCGACGCCGAGCGTCCCGCAGAGCTGCTGGACACGCTCATGGCGGCGCTGCCCCGGGGCAGCTATCTTGCCCTGAGCGACGGCACCGACAACAACGAGGCGCTGAACAGGGCGGTCGAGGTCTACAACGGGCAGTCGGCCAACACCTACCACCTGCGCTCCCCGCAGGAGATCGCCGCCTTCTTCACCGGACTGGACCTGGTGGACCCCGGAGTCGTCCCCACGGCTTCCTGGCGCCCGGACACAGGCCGGCCCGAAGAGCCCACGGCCGACGTGTCCGTCTGCGGGGTCGCGGTCAAGAACTGACGCCGACGCACCAAACTTGCCACCGGCCGGTACACACCCCCGGCACGGAGCCCGGGAGGGCACATGAGCGGGAACGACCCGCACATCCACGTGGAGTCGAAGGTACCGGCAGGCGACGCCGCGGTCCGCAACGTACTGGCATCGGCGTTCGGTCTGGCCGCGGACCTGCCCGGCGCCGTCACGACCGGATGCGGGCTGCGCGTGCCGTACGCGATGACCTCCGCGCGCCCGGACCGCGTCACCTGCCTGGCGTGCCGTGAGCACGCGCGGCGCGAGCACCTGCGCTTCGCCGACGAGGTCGAACGCCTCAGCCGCATGCCGGGATCGGCCATCGGCGCCGACCGGGGGAAGCTCGCCGCGGACGGACAGCGCGACCTCGCCCAGCGGTTCTCCGACGCGGAGGACTGAGCCCGGGGCGTGGTCCCGGGACGCGCCTCGGTCCGGGGCAGGGACCATGTCGGCAGCCCCGTACGAGGCCGCCGCCCGCGGGGTGCCTCACTCGGACGGCCTCAGGCGTCGGCGCGTTCCCCTGCCCCTCCGTAGCACCGGGCTAGTGTCGACGGGCACGCCGCAGACTGCGGATCATCCTGTGCCCCCGCCCCGTCGTCGCCGTCGTCCCGAGGGAGCGTGTTCCGCTTGGCCCGGAACCGTCGTCTGATCCTGAGTACCCCGTCCGAGGTCTGGAGCCTGCTGTCCGACGGACACCGCTACGGGGAATGGGTGACCGGAACCCAGCAGGTCCTCGCCGCGGACCCGCACTGGCCCCAGGTGGGCGCCCGGTTGCGTGTCCGGGTCGGTGCCGGCCCGCTGGTCCTCGACGACACCTGCGTCGTCCGCATCTGCGAACCCGAGCGCCGCCTGGAACTGGAGGCGAAGGCCGAACCGTTCGGCGCGGCCCGCATCGCCATGAAGCTGGTGCCCTGGGGCGACGCCACGCTCTTCGTGCTCGACTGGCACGCCTTGAGGGGCCCAGGCATCCGGATGCACGGACTGCCCGTGGACTACCTGGTCGAGGTCCGCAACGGCATGATGCTGACCAAGCTGGCCCGGATCGCGGTCCGGGAGCACGACCGCACGCTTCAGCGGGGCTGACCGGTCCGGACGGCGTAGCGGTGAGGAACCCGGTCAGCTGGTCCACATCACGCGGCGCCGTCCGTTCCGGCGCGGTAGAGCGAGAACGCTCCGGTCCCTCCTTCAGTCCAGTTGTTCGGCCAGCCCGACGATGATGCCGTCCGGGCCGCGGAGGTAGCACAGCAGACAGCTGTCGCCGAACCGGGCGAGCTCGCCGACGAGTTCGGCGCCGTGCGGGCGCAGGCGTGCGATGGTGTCCTTGATGTCGTCGACCGCGAACATGACACGGTGAGTGCCGAGGATGTTGTGCGGCCGGTTGCGCGGCCCGGTGCTGATCACCGCAGGGCTGTGGTACTTCGCCAGCTCGAGCCGGCTGTGACCGTCCGGTGTCCGGACCATCGCGATGTCGCACCGGACCCCATCGAGTCCGGTGCACTGGTCGGCGAACGGGCCCTCGATCTCCGCCCGGCCCTCCAGCTCCATACCGAGTTCCACGAAGAACGCGACGGCGGCATCCATGTCCTCGACGACGATGCCGACGTTGTCCATCCGCTGAATCCCCATGGTGGTCTCCTTCTGCCTCAAGCGGTCGGTGACGGCCACCGATGTCCCTGGGACGGAGCCGACGGCACGATCTCGACATCGCGACGGCGTCACTCGTCCCCGGGCCGCGACAATAGGACACAGGCCAGGACAATCGGGCCTACGAGGGCCCGTGGCCCGGCAGAGGTTTGCGGTGTCGTGCGGGCCGGGGTCACATGTAGATCGTGGACAGGTAGATCTCGTCCACCCCGGTGATCCCCTTGATCCCGTCCGTACCGGCCGAGGGGTCGACGTCGAACTCGACGTCGTTGTCGCCCCAGCCGGCCGTCGCGACGGTCGAGATCTTGACACCGGAGGCCGTCTTCCAGCCGATGTCCCACATCACGAGGACGGCGCCGAACGCGGTGCAGTGGAGATCGCCGTAGGCCCGGGCGGAGCCGTCCTCGTTGACGCACACGGTGATCGTTCCGTAGCCCTTGCTCACCTCCTTGGTCTCGGTGACGCAGCCCGGCGCCGCCGACGCGGTGGCGCCCGGCGCGGTGGCCGCTGTGGCGGCGGGTGCGGCGGCGAGGGACACGCTGCCGAGGAGAACTGCGGAAAGCAGGGCAGAGGCGAGCTTCTTCACGGGATCCCTTTCACCGGACAGGACAGGTCACCGTGAAGCTAGCCGCGGGCGTTATCGTCGGAATATCCGGAGCCGCACGCGTTGTCCCTCGCACTGGCTGAGGAAACCGAAGGGTTCTCCGTCGCCCAGCGGGCTTCGGTGAGGGCTCGCTGCCTGAGGTCGCCGAACAACTGCATCGTGGTGGCGGCCCGGAAGTCCTCCTCGCCGATGGTCCGTCCGTCCCCGCTGCGGGTGGACAGGGCCCCAAGCACATCCTTGGGAAACGGGGTCGGGGCCGGTTCGTCCGACATCACCAGGGTGACCGAACCGAAACGTTTGACCCCGCCCTCGCGGACGACCATGGCGGCGTCCCGGGCGAGGTCCGTCAGGAACACGCTCGCGATTCCGTCCAGGTCGCGGACCATCGCCGGGACGGCCGTCGCCCCCTGACTCCGCAGCAGCCTCCTGACCCCCGCCTCGAACCTGTGGGCGCCGACCACAGCACTCGGCTTGCGCGACCCGCTGCGCCCACGAGAAGACACGATGACGCCCTCGGCGTCGTACACGACACCGGTCAGGCCTCGAAACGTCGGGCTGTGGTCGTACCACTTGCTCCCCACCTCCAGCTCGACGTTGCGGTCGATCGCCGAGAGAAGGTCCCCGGGAACCAGCTTCTTCCGGGCCTCCGCTGCCGCGGCCACCCGCGCACCCTCGATGATCGCTGTCAGCACCGTCCGTGTCACCGACGCGGCGGCCCACGCGGCCGAGCGAGAGACGTGCATCGGGGTCACGTCCCTGACCACCGCTTTGACGAGGGAAGACTTGAACGGCAAGTCACCCATGACCGAGGTGGTCTCGGGACCGCTGCGTTCAGGGCCTGCGGGCTGTGTGATCATCGGTAGAAGCGCTCCCGGCTGGGTCGGTGTCACGGCTGCGTGCGTTGCTCTGCGGCGTCGAACGCGGGCGCGAGCGGGGCCAGCGCCGCGCGGAGCCGGTCGGGCAGTGAACCCGCCGGCACGACCAGTCCTCCGGCGGCGAAACTCCCGGCCGTCTCCGCGGTCCCGGCAGGCCGCAGCCAGCCTTCCAGTGCGATGCGCACCGCCGCGGTCACGCTCGCCGCGAGGACGCGGGCTGTGTGGGCTTCGGCGTTTCCCAGGCGTTCGGCGATCTCCGCTGTGAGCGGGAGTTCGATGCCGGCCGTGGTGTCGAGGAACGCGTCGCGCAGCGCGGTCTGGGTGGTGATCAGCAGCAGCGCCTGGTGCTCACGCTCGCCGGTGTTCGTGTACTGCTCGACCACTGCTTCGGTGACGGCGTCAGCCAGGCGTACTCCTTCGGGCCGGGCCGCGACCGCCGCGGCGATGCGTGCCTCCCGGTCCGCGGTCACGGCGGAGACGATGGCCTGCTCGCGGCTGGCGAAGTAGTTGTTGTAGGTGCGCGGTGAGACCCCGGCCGCCTCGGCGATGTCCTCGACCCGTACCTGGTCCGGTCCGCGCTCCATGGCCAGGCGCAGAGCCGCTTCGCGCAGCGCCTCGCGCGTGGCCTGCTTCTTCCGCTCCCGCAGCCCGGGCGGTGGTGTCGTCACGGGGTCAGCTTTCCACGCGTGACTGCGCGCCCGCAAACTTGCGTGTGCGTAAAGTTGCCCGAACGTAAACTTGCGTGCGCGCACTTTCCCTGTCAGTCTCGACCGGCAGAGACGGACAGAGCCAGGGAGGACAGCGGCACCATGCGAGCAAGAGGAATGACCTACGACACCGGATTCGTCGTGCACGGCCAGACGTCCCGCGAGCACTTCGACCCCGCGGTGGTCCGGCGCGAGCTCGCCATCATCCGCGACGACCTGCACTGCAACGCCGTCCAGATCATCGGCGGCGACCCGGACCGCCTGGAGCTGGCCGCCGGCGCCGCCGCCGAACTCGGCCTGGAGGTCTGGTTCTCGCCCTACCCGCTGGAACTGCATCCCGAGCCGATCCTCACGCTCTTCCGCGACTGCGCCGAGCGAGCGGAACGACTCCGGCAGCAGGGGGCCACCGTCGTGTTCGTCGCGGGGGTCGAGCTGAGCGTGATGAACCGCGGGTTCCTGCCGGGGGACAGCCCCGAGGAGCGGGTCGGGCAGCTGATGCGCCAACCCGAGCGGCGAGCCGAGGCGATGCGCGAGCTCGGCGTGCGCATCAACGCGTTCCTCCGCGAGGCCGCGGCCACGGTCCGCGAGCGCTTCCAGGGCCGGCTCACCTACGCATCCATCCAGTTCGAGCAGATCGACTGGACCCCCTTCGACCTGGTGACGTACGAACTGATCCGCTCCGCGGAGGTCGCCGACCGGTTCCGGGACGCGGTGCGCACACTGGCCCAGGGTCCGAAGCCGCTCGCCATCACCGGGTTCGGCACCGCGGCCTACCGCGGCGCGGGGGACCGTGGCGGACGGGTGCTGGAAGTGGTCGAGCACGACCCGGCGACCAGGGCCCCGGTACGGCTGACCGGCGTGTACGAGCGTGACGAGGCCGGCCAGGCCGCATATCTGAGCGAACTGCTGGAGATCTTCGAAACCGAGGGCGTGGACAGCGCGTTCGTGTTCCTGTTCTCCTTGCCCGGCTACCCGCACCGCCCGGACGGCGACCCCAGGGACGACTTGGACCGGGCCGGGCTGGGCATCGTCAAACTCCTCGAAGGACGCCGGGGACAGACCTACCCCGACATGGAATGGGAACCCAAGGCCGCCTTCACGGCCGTCGCGCAGCGGTATCGGCGGTGACAGGCTCCGCGAACGGTGTTCAGGAGAAGCGACAGCGCACGGCACCAGCCGCAAGAAATCCGTTGTCGCACCACCTCCGAAGTCGCATGCTTCGGGTGTGACCACTGCGGACGACTCTCCCTACGCCACCGTGACCACGTGTGTCACCGTGCGCGACTTGCTGCCTCAGGATGTGCCGGCGTGCACGTGGTCCGGCTCGGCCACCCACCTGCGCCACGTAGAGCGAGAGCTGACGCGCGCTGCGGCGGGCGAGGTGGACTACCTGGCTGTCTGCACCCCTGTGGACCTGCCGGTGGCGATCGGCGGCATCGACTATCAGGTCTCCGAAGAAGCCGGAACCTTGTGGCAGCTCGCCGTGCTGCCGGCACTGCAGTCCTGCGGCTTGGGAACGTTGCTCGTCCGCGCTGCCGAGAAACGAATCCGCTCCCGCGGGCTCCGTAGGGCCGAACTCGCTGTGGAGGAGGACAACCCCCGGGCCCGCGCCCTGTACGAGCGCCTGGGCTACGTCGCGTACGGCCGCGAACCGGACGCTTGGGACGAGGAAGGACCCGACGGATCGATCCGTCGCCACGAGACGATGTGCATCCTCATGCGAAAGAGCCTCTGACCGCCGTCCTCCACGGAGGACCGTTCTCGGTTCCGGAGGGCGGTTGCCGCCGGGCGAGCCTTGACAGGCCGGTGCCGTCCCGCCCCGGGAGGACGTTGTTCGATCTGGTGCAGTACCTGGGCACCGGCCGGCGCTGGTGGGCCGCGATCGTCACCGCGGGCCCGGCCGATGCTCCGCCGGCCGCTCCTGGCTCCTCGAGCTGGACGGCACCGGCGCCCGGCCCGCACCCCTCACGGACAACGCCGCGCCCCCTCCGCCTCGGCCACGGGCACGGCCGAGCAACTGCTCCTCCTCGCCTGGGGCCGCCTCACGCTGAGCGACCTGAAGACCGAGGGCGACCAGCAGGTGTTCGAGCGGCTGGTCGCCTGGGAGCCCGAGGAGTAGCCGGTCGATGCCGCCGGCGGACGGCCAGTACGGCCTCGAGCCGTGCTGCTCCGAGCCGTCAGCCCGAGCCGGCGACCAGTGCCTCGCCGAGCGGGGTGCGCCGGTAGAGCACCGACCGTCCGGACCGGGCGCGGACGAGCAGGCCCGCTCCTCGCAGGATGGCGAGGTGGTCTCCTACCGCGCCGGGTGCCATGGCGAGGCTTCGGGCGAGGTGACTGGTACTGGCCGGGGCGTCCAGCGCCAGCAGCAGCCGGGCTCGGGCCCGGCCGACCAGAGCGGTCAGCGCGTCCGGTGAGGGAACCGTCTCCTGTTCGCCCCACAGGGCGGCGGTGCCGCGTGCGGGGTAGACCAAGGTCCTGGGCCAGGGGTCTTCCGTGTGGGCGGCGACATGCCCGACGACGGCCGAAGGGATCAGCAGTAGCCCGTCGCCGGCGAGGCGGACCGTTCCGCCTCGGAAGAAACCGATCTCGATGCCGCCGGATTGCCAGACGATGCCCGGGTGCAGGCTCTCGATGGTCGTGGCCCAGCCGTGTTCGCCGATCACACCCACCCGGTGCACGACATCGCGCTCACAGACCGCGCGCAGTTGCGGCCAGTCCGTGGCGAGCAGCTCGTGCCACGCCTGATCCATCGCCCCGGCGATCCTGGAGACGGCGTCCGTCGAGTCCAGCACCGCGCGTACGCGGGGATCGCGGGCGAACGGGCCGGTCGCACTGGTGGCGATTTCGCGCCGGGCCGCGTCCAGCGGTGTGGCCCGGATCATGGCCAGGTCGTCTGCCCAGGTCTGGTTCAGGCCGCGTGGCGGCGGGGCGACGAAGTTCGGTCCGGACAGCGGGGTCTGCAGGGCGAGGGCAGCGTTCAGTTCGGTCTCGCGGCGAAGGCGTTCGAAGGCCGGCCTGAGCCGGGTGGACCAGGCTCGCGGCAGCGGCCGGTCTTGGCCGGCGAGCGAGCGCAGCAGTAGGCAGAGGTCCAGCGCGGGCGACAGTGCGAAGCGGCTGC
Source organism: Streptomyces sp. NPDC111628 (assembly GCF_055635195.1). Classification (NCBI taxonomy): domain Bacteria; kingdom Bacillati; phylum Actinomycetota; class Actinomycetes; order Kitasatosporales; family Streptomycetaceae; genus Streptomyces; species Streptomyces sp. NPDC111628. Next base: position 1,499,725 of record NZ_JBVKBZ010000002.1, read on the forward strand.
GCAGCAGGTCCTCCACGGAGACTTCGAAGCGCAGCACTCGGTCATGCTATCGCGGGACGTCGCTCCGATTCGTCCAGCGACGAATCATTGGTGAGGGGCGTGGGCGCCTGGCGAGGCTGGGCGCCATGACCCCGACCGCCGAGCCCGCGCAGGGCAACCACCGTGCCACCTACCGGGAGGTGCTGGCCGAGCCGCGATTCCGGCTGCTCTTCTCGACCCGCACCGTCGCGATCACTGCGGGCGCACTGCGGATCACCACGTTCTCGGTGCTGGTCTTCGCGGCCACGGGCTCCGCGCTGTGGAGCGCAGTGGCCTTCGGTATCGGATTTCTCCCGCAGTTGTTCGGCTCGCTGCTGCTGGGCTCACTGGCCGACCGACTGCCGCCCCGCGCGCTCATCGCGGGCGGCTACGCCTTGGAGTGCGCCGCCGCCCTGCTGCTCGCCCTGGTGCGGATGCCGATCGCGGCAAGCCTCGGTGTCATGGCGCTGGTCGCCCTCGCCGCGCCGGTGTCCGGCGGCGCGTCGAGTCGGCTGGTCGCGCAGTGGCTGGAGGGCGACGCCTACGTGCTCGGCCGTTCACTGAACAACATCGCCGCCTCCGGCGCGCAGTTGTTCGGTCTGGCGCTGGGAGGCGCGGTCGTCGCGGTACTCGGCGCGCACCGGGCGCTCGTGCTGAGCGCCGCCCTCTACCTCGGCTGCGCGCTCGCTGTCCGGATCCGGCTGCCCCGGCTGGAGCCGGGAGAGTCCGGCGGCCCAGCGGGCAGGGCTCGGGGCGACGGCGGGGCCGTCCGGGCAAGTGTGCACGGCGCCGGGCTGCTGCTGCGCGGACGCGCGGTGCGACGGCTGATGCTCGCCCAGTGGCTGCCGCCCGCGTTCGTGGCGGGCGCGGAAGGTCTGATCGTCGCCTATGCGGGAGGACGCCACTTCGCGCCCGGCTGGTACGCGGTGCTGATGGGCTGTCTGCCGGTCGGCATGCTGGTCGGTGACCTGCTGGTGGGCCGGCTGCTACGGCCACCCGCCCGGGAGCGGCTGGTAGTCCCGTTGACCGCGCTGACGGGACTGCCGCTGATCGGCTTCGCCACCGAGCCCGGAGTGGGACTCTCGTCCTGTCTGTTGCTGCTCTGCGGCTTCGGATTCGCCTACGGGCTCGGCCTGCAACGGCCGTTCCTGGACGCCCTGCCGCAGGACGGTCAGGGCCAGGCCTTCGGTCTGCTCGGCTCCGGCAGCATGACGCTCCAGGGCGTCGGGCCGGTCTGCTTCGGCTCGGTGGCCGCAGGCATCGGAACCGGCGGCGCCATGGCCCTGGCGGGCGGTGCGGCGGTGCTTACCGCAGGCTGGATGCGCACCTGGCACTCCTGCGCAGCAACTGCCACGGTCCGGGTCGGTGGACCACGTACGGGATCTTGAGAATACGAACAGCCCATGGAAGGTTCGTGCCGCATGATCGATGAATTCGCGAAGAGCAACCTGCACGGGAGACTGCGGCGGGACCGCGAGGCACTGCTGTGGAAACTCGACGGCTTGTCCGAGTACGACGTCCGCAGACCCTTGACGGCGACCGGGACCAACCTCCTCGGCCTGGTCAAACACGTCGCGACCGTCGAGGCCAGGTACTTCGGCGAGGTCTTCGACCGCCCGTCCCCGGAAGCGCTGTGCCGGTGGCAGGACTCCGACGGCAGCGATCAGTGGGCGACCGCGGACGAGACCCGCGAACAGATCATCGGGTTCTACCGGCGCACGTGGGAACACTCGGACGCGACGGTCGACGCGCTTCCCCTCGACGCCCCCGGCCACGTGCCGTGGTGGCCGGAGCCTCATTCCCGCACGAACCTGTTCGCCGTCATGGTCCACGTCCTCGGCGAGTCCGTCCGGCACGCCGGGCACGCCGACATCCTGCGCGAGGGCCTCGACGGCCGGACCGGGCTGCGCGCCGAACACGAGAAGCAGATCGACGAGGAAGCCCGTGCCGCCTACCGCGCGAGGATCGAGCAGGCCGCCAGGTCGGCCGCCGGGCTCAAGGCACGGAGGCCGTCTCACGCGACTTGATGTTCGTGCGGCACGGGGACGGCGGCGGGCCGCGTCACAGCAACGCAGCGATCCCCTCCCGGTTCTCCGGCAGCCCGGCCGCGCGGAACCACAACCAATTGCCGCCGATGCTGCCCGTCGCCTCGTCGGTGTCCACGAACGCCCGCAGCAGGGCCCGTTGGGCGGAGGTGAGCGATTGGGTCGGGTCGTAGCCACCGGGGAAGGCCCTGAACAGGATCGGTCCGCGTTCGTTGTCGACGATGGACCTGTGGTCGGCGGCCACCATGGCGATGGTCACCGGTGCCACCTCCTCGAACGATGCGGCCAGGTCGAGCGCGGCACGCAGCACGGTGAACCGGAACCACCCGTCGACCCCACGCAGCGGCTGGGGGAACCATCCGTCTGTCGTGCGGGGGTCCCGTAGCGCGTCGAGGAGCATGGCGAGAGCGCGGGGCCGGTCGACCCGGACGGGACCGAGCGCGGCACAGACCTGTACGGCCGGGTCGGAGTCGGCGAGCAGGTCGGAGGTGTCCGTCCCCCAAAGACTCAGCGCCCGCGCCACGGCGGCTCGTTCCCGCCGGCCCGTCATGGTGCCCAGCCGGGCCCGCAGCAGCGCGGCGGCGCGCGGTACCCGGTCGGCGAGGGCCGAGGCTGAAAGGAGCGGCACAGCGACGCCGAGCGCGGACTCGCAGATGCGAGGGTCGGAGGAGGAGAGGAACGGCTCGACGGCGTCGTACAGGGCGGGACGGATGTCCCGGCACGCTTGCAGTGCGGCGAGCTCGTCGGGGCCGCGCTCGCCTCGCCTGCCCTCGTGCCAGGGCTGCCACTCCCAGTTGGTTCGGTCCCGCGCCGGATCCTCCCCGTAGGCAGCCGACTCGGCCACCCGGCCCAGCCAGTCGAGCAGGGCGGCCCGCAAGCTGCGCGGCGGCCCGTCGTCCCACGGGAAGTGTCCCTCGTGCTCGGCGCGACACAGCGGATGGTCGAGGATCGCGGCGACGAACAGCGCCGCGGGCGCGGTGACCGTGTACAGAGAGCCCTGATGAAGTACGCCCATGTCCAACGCGGCCAACGCCTCGGACCGCACCTCGGCATCCTCGTCCACGAGAGAGCACAGGGAGACCGGTATGTCCTCGCCGGAGCCGTAGGCATGCCGGTGAGAAGCCCAGTCCGTCTCCCACAGCACTTCTTGAGCCACTGCTGGCAACCCGCTGAGGATCCGCGTCATACGGGCACTCTCGCTGTTCGTCATGCAGGCACCCTGCCATGACCCACCGACGCAACTGAGGCGGGCCGTCGGGGCGTCCATGGAGGTGGCGGGTCCACCACGGCCGAGACCGTGTGAGGAGCGCCGGCCGGACAACTTGGAGCGAAGGAGGCGTGCCTGACGTGTCGTGGGGATGGGTGATCACGGGTGCGGTCGCGGCGGTGGGGGCCGCGCTTGGTGCGGTACGGGTGAGGAGAGCGCTGAGCGACCCTTTCGCGCGGGCGGAGAGGGAACTGGACAAGCGGGACCGGACGCTGCGCGAGGAGCACCCCGATACGGTGGCGCTCCGGCACCAGGCCCACTACCTGAGCGAGACCGGGGACCTGACCGGCGCCCTGGAAATCTCCGAGCAGCTGCTCGCCGAGCGGGTGCGGGCACTGGGCCCGGACCACCCTCAGGTCCTCACCACCCGGCACAACCTGGCCAACCTGCGCGGCAGGGCCGGGGACGCGGCCGGTGCCGCCGAGGCGTTCGAACGGCTGGCGCTCGACATGGAGCGGGTGCACGGAGCCGACTTCGTCTACACCGTCCAGTCCCGGCGCGCCGCCGTCCGCTGGCGGGAGGAAGCGGACGGCGGCAGACAGGTCACCGAGTGACGACAGCGGCGCCGCACCCACGGTGCCGGCGACCCCCGATCACTCACCACGGGCGCGGGAGTCACCGAGCCACAACAACCGCCGCGCGACGCTGCCGTACCGGGATCCCGGGCCCCAGCGCTACGCCGCTCCGAATGCCGGTCATCCAGACTTCGTCCCGCCTCCTTCGAATTGCCGTGTCCTCTAGCTGTAAGGCCCCCACTGGCGGCCCAGGGTGTCGTACATGTACCGCGGCAGGCCCTCGATGGCGGTGGTGCGGAACGGGCGGTCGTCGTCGATGCGCACGGTGCCGGTGCGGCCCTGGGAGGACCAGTCCAGTTCCAGGTACCAGCGGCAGTCGCACGAGCCGGCCGAGGCCGTGACCAGCAGGACCTCGGGGTCCTTCGCCGAGACGCGATAGGGCATGCGCACGGCAGGGATCGGCGTGCCCGCGTCGTTCCCGGCCACCGCGCGGGCGATGGGGCGGTCCTTGTCCAGGTCCACGGCGAAGGACCGGGGAGTGATCGAGCCGCCGCAGCCCTGGTCCATGGCGTAGGCGTTGCCCTCGACCGGAGCCGCACGGCCGGTCACACGCACGCGCAGAGCCTCCAGCACGACGGCGGTGTCGCTGCGCCCCTGCACCGACAGCTGCACGAGCGTCTCTTTGCCGTGCACCGCGTTCTGCGTCGCCGCCCAGGGCGCCGCGTCCTGCGGGGCAGGGGGAGGGGGGACCTGGCTCGGTGGTTTGGCGATGACGTAGTCGTGGCCGCAGCCGAGTTTCCAGGCCTGGGAGTTGACGGACCAGGTGAGCGGCAGCCCGGCGGGCTGTTCGCTGTGGGACGGGGCGGTCGTCGCTCCGTGCGGGCGGGAGGTGCCTGGCCGCTGCTGCTTCGGGGCAGCGGGACCCGGCGACTGCTCGGAGGCGCCCGACGTAGTGGTGCCGCCGCTCGGGCTGGGTGAGGCGTCCGGACGCTCGGACGCCCTGGCCCTGGCCGTGCCGGACGCCGTCGGGTCGGAGAGGTGCGCGGGACCGTCGGCGGACGCCCGTTGCCTGTCCGGTAGCGCGGACAGGGCTCCGAGCGTGGCGAGTACGGCACACACGCAGGCCGTCCCCGCCACGAGCGGTCTACGGCGGTACCAGGTGCGGCGCGGGAGCGGGGGCGAGGGGTCCGTTTCGGCGCGCGGGCCGCCGGTGGCTTCCGGCGGCGCGGCCGGGCCGCCGGCGCCCTCCGGCTCCGTGTCCGATTCGGTGATCGATTCGGTGGCGGTGTGTACCGACGTGTCCGGCCCGTGGGCCGTGTCGTCCACGGCTTCCGACTCGGTGGCGTCGGGCGCGTCCGGCCCCGCTCCCGCAGTACGGGGCCGGTGGCGGGCTGCGACTGCCAGGAGCCAGCGGCGGTGGAGTTCGAGGCGTTGGCCAGGGGTCGCCCCGCACAGGGCGGCGAAACGCTCCACGGGGGCGAAGTCGAGCGGCACCGTGTCACCGGCGCAGTAGCGGTGCAGCGTTGAGGTGTTCATGCCCAGGCGCCGGGCCAGCGAGCCGTAGCTGCGGTCCGTGTGCTCTTTGAGCTCCCTCAGCAGCGCCGCGAAATCGGCGACCCCGTCGGTGCTGTCGCTGTCGTGCTGTGTCGGCACAGGTCTCCCCGTCCTCGTACGACCCCTGTCCAGCCCGGGACGGCATCCCAGGCATCCCATGTACCTGCACGTCAGACGGGCTGGGATGGTTCCACCGTGTGTAACGGGCCGTCGGCTGTTGCGCCGGCCCCCCGCGTCCGCCGATGCTCTTGTTGCCGCACCGACCAGGCCCGGGTCCGACCAGCAGGCCTCCCCGCGGCACCCACGTCCACGCTTCCACCCACGGGGGAACACCCATGTCCCTGCACCTCCCGGTGAGCGCGCTCCGCGCACTCACCGTCGCCGCCCTCGCGGCGGGCGCGGTCCTGACGGCACCGGCCGCCGGTGCCACTCCGAAGGAAGCCGCGCCCGCGTTCCTGTCGGCGTCGCAGCTGCCGCCGCACCCGACGTCGTCCTGGACCGCCGGTCCGGTCACCGACGGTTTCCCGGACGAACTCGGCATGTGCGTGAGCACGGAGGGCGTGCCCGGCTACGACTACCGGCACCGCCGGTTCTGGACCGACCTGGACGCCGGCGCCGTGCAGTTGACCGTCGTCGCGGGCACATCCGCCCAGGCCAGGGCGCTGGCGCGGCACTACGACGATCTGATCCGCACCTGCGCCGACCGCATGGAGGAGGCCTCGCCCGACGTCGAGGCCGAGGGCCGCAACTACGGCACACTGCCGGTCGAGGAGGGGGCCCGCGTCCGGGGCCTGCACACCGAGACGTCCTGGGGCGCCACCGACATCGCTCTGCTGTCGGTCGGGCGGGACGGCAGGACCGTCACCGTCGTGAAGTGGGGACAGATGGGCGACTTCCAGGACGCGCCTGTGGCCGCCTTCAAGAAGACCACCCGTACGGCCGTCGACAAGCTGTACTGACCGGGCGGCCACCCGAAAGAGCCGGGGCCGTCCTCCCGCCACGGGGGTCGGGAGGACGGCCCCGAATCGGTCGCCTGCCGGGGCGTGCGCTGCTCGGACTCCGCGGCAGTTCTACCGATTCAGCAGAGCCAGTGCTTCCCTGGCGTTGTGCTCGGCGATTTCGTGCATGGCCGTGCGGTGCGGGAAGTCGCCGTCGAGCAGGCGGAGGGGGCCGGCCACCAGTGAGAGGCGTATCGCGAGCATGTAGAGGGCGAGTCGTGCGGGGTCGAGTCCGGGGCGGGACAGGGCTCGGTACCGGTCGCCGAAACGCAGTCGCAGGAACACGTGCTCCCACTCGACGTCGAAGTACATCAGGCCCTCGATGTCGATGAGGGCGGGGTGCCCGGTGGCATCGACCAGGACGTGGTCGGGGCCGAGTTCGCCGTGGATCAGTCCGTGCTGTGTACGCGGAGCCACTCGTGCGGCCAGCTCCTGCAAGCGATCGTGCAGGGAGGCTGCGGCCGACCCGATCCTGAGGTCACGTTCGGCGGCCTCGGCGAGGTCCTCGACGGCACGTTCGAGGACGAGTTGTTCGCAGGAGTCACCGCTCGCTCGGTCGCCGCGTTCGAGGACGTCCACCCTGCCGTAGTGCTGACTGCGCTGCTGGTGCATCACGTCGAGCATTGCGGCGAGCTCGCTCAGAGCATGTGAGGCGTGTGCGGGTTCGGTCTCCAGGAGCGCTTCCAGAGTGCCGCCGGCAATGTCCTCGACGACTGCCACATCCGCCGGGCAGCGGCGCCGGCTGTCGTCAGCGAGAAGTACCCCTGGAACCCGGACTCCGAGGCCGTCCAGTCTCCGCTGGGCGGCCAGGAAGGGGATCAGCCCGGAGGCGGGAGCGAATGGGTGGGCTGTGTCGACGGGTCTCGAGGCGGGCCAGAAGTTCTCGGCCTCGGCCCAGCTGTAGACGATGACACGCGCGGCACGTGTCCCGCCCGTGTGAACCCGGTAGACACCCTTCTTGCTCCCGCCGCGCAACCGGTCCACCTTGGCGACGTGGGCGTCCGCCCCCAGTGCCTCCTGGACGATCCCTGACAAGGCTTCACTCTCGGCGAACGGGCGCATCCGCCGACCCTGTCCCCGGCCCAATGCGTTGACCTGGGTCTGCTTCCCGGTCCTTCAGCCGGTCCGGGCAGGTTCTTCTACGGGACGTTGCCGCCTGGGATTCCGACGGAAAGGCCGCCGAGCAGCAATCACCGCGAAATCCGCTCGACTTGGACACCGCCTGGAAGAGATCTTGAGGCATGGAGTTCCTCTGCTACCACCGCGACCGGCCCGCCTCCCTGTCACTGCGCTACGAGCTGGGGGAAGCGCATTGGTCCTACATGGACCAGTACGCGAAGGAGATGATCGCCCGGGGGCCGACTCTCGCCGACGACGGCGAGACACTCACCGGAAGCGTGCACATCCTCGACCTGCCTGATCCCGCCGCTGCCCGCACATTCGCCTTCGACGAACCGAACTACCAGGCCGGCGCCTACCGGGACGTGCTGCTACGACGGTGGCGCAACACGTTGGGGCGCACCATGTGGGAGTTCCCCGGCGGCCGGACCGGCGGCAACCGGTACCTGGTGATCGGCCTCGGCACGGGACAGGCCGCCGACCTCGAAGTGCCGCCGGACCGGAACGAGCTGATCGCCTACGGACCCCTGCTGTCCGACAACGGCGTCACCTGGCTGGGCACCGCGGCGCTGCTCCGAGCGCCTGACCGGGACACGGCACGCGCCATCCTGACCCCGGACCGGTACGCCGACATCGAGGTGCACAACTGGCAGTTCGGCGGACGCCCGTCCTAGCCGGGGTTCCGCTCACCACCCTCGTGTTCCACCCGAGTGGAGAACCCCAGCTCCTGAGCGGCATCGGCATCGGCCTTCCAGCCGCTCCCCACCTTCGCCTGCCGGACCAGGCAACGTCAGGCTTCGCGTACGAGAAGGTTCTGCGCGGATTCACGGAAGTGGGCGACGAGCGGGTTGGCGTCCGCGAGCCGAGTGGCGACCACCACCTGGCAGGGTTCTACTCCCTCGACGGGGATGGTGGCGAGGTCGTTGCGGAGTGTGCAGCGCCGGTCGTCGGCCGGCACGAGGGCGATGGCCCGGCCGTCGGCGACGGCTTCGAGCTTGTCCTCGAAGGTGTCGACGAGCATGGGGCCGAGTGGGGCCGGGCTGCCGTCCGGACGCGGGTCGAGCCGCCAGAACCCGGTCCACAGCGCCGCCATACCGGCGCAGGCCACGAGGGGCTCGTCCGTGAAGTCGTCCGGGGTGACCGACTTCTTGCGGGCGAGGCGGTGAAAGGCGGGCACGAGGAGTGCCCGGGGTTCGTCGTAGAGGACGGTCACGTCCAGACCGTCGCTCGGGATCGGCAGCGGAGTGCGCAGGACGAGCGCGTCGACTCGCCCCTCGGACAGGGCGCGGGCCTCGTCCCAGTCCAGGTGGAGGGTGCGGACGTGGGCGTCGGGGTGCCGGCGGCGCAGGTCCCGCACGGCGGGGGTGACGACGAGGTCCTCGACGTACCCGATGGTGACCGTACGCGGCGGCGCGGCGGAGCGTGCGCTGAGCACCGCCTGGTGAGCCGTGTGCAGGAGGGTCTGCGCCTGCGGGAGGAAGGCCGCGCCCGCAGCGGTGAGGCGACTGCCCTGAGTAGTGCGCTCCAGCAGGCGCACACCGAGAGCGTCCTCCAGCCGCTGGATCTGGCGGCTCAGGGAGGGCTGGGCAACGCGGAGCGCGGCGGCCGCCCGCGCAAAATTCAGATGCTCGGCGACGACCGCGAAGTACCGCACCAGTCTCAGATCCAGGTCAGGGCCAGGCTTGCACGCGGTGGAGGGCGGGTCTTCGGCGGACATACCGGCAGCCTACCCGTTATGCAGATTCTGCATGACGGGGTGCAGAACGGGTCTTGGACACCTGATTCGGGCGGTTGTTGACTCGAAGTTGTCCAGCGAGGTCCAACCGCGCGGATGACAGCCAATAAACCTTGCAACAGATGGAGTGTGTCCGAAATGGGCAGGTACGCAGGCAAGCGTGTGGTGATTACCGGTGGCAGCAGCGGTTTTGGACTGGCCACCGCGCAGCTGCTCGTGGACGAAGGAGCACACGTGCTGATCACCGGGCGGAACCAGACCACTCTGGATGCCGCCCGCGACCGGCTCGGCGAGAGGGGGATCGCGGTCCGCAGCGATGCCGCCTCGCTGGCCGAGATCGAGATGCTGGCCGACCGGGTGAAGGCCGAGTTCGGCACGGTCGACGCCTTGTTCGCCAACGCCGGCATCAACGGCTTCGCGCCGTTCGAGGCGACCAGCGAAGCGCTCTACGATCAACTGCTGGCCATCAACGCGAAGGGCCCCTACTTCACGGTGCAGAAGCTCGCTCCGCTACTGGCGGAAGGCAGCGGCGTGGTGCTCACCACATCCGTGGCGAACGTGCTGGGACTTCCGATGCTCAGCGCCTATGCGGCCGGCAAGGCGGCGGTGCGCTCGATGACCCGAAGCCTGGCCCGGGAGCTGCTCCCGCGCAGGATCCGCGTCAACGCGGTCAGCCCCGGCCCGATCGACTCCGGAATCCTGGAGAAGTCGATGCCTCAGGAGGCGGCCGAACAGACCAAGACCCAGATGGCGGCCGAGAACCCCATGCTGCGCATGGGCACCCCCGTCGAAGTCGCCAGGGCAGTGGTGTTCCTCGCATTCGACGCCACCTACAGCACGGGCGCCGAACTCGCCGTGGATGGCGGCGGCTCCCAGCTCTGACGCTCGGCGCCGGGAAGCGAGGAAACGCCCTCCCCCTTTCCCCGTCCGCCGGGCCCTCGTGCATCGACGGCCCGGCGGACGGAGGCGGGGGGGGGTTCGACCTCCACGCTCCTCATCCGACTTCTTCGGCCCGTGGAGGCAGCCGGAACCCCTTCCGGCGCTGCTCTGGTTCCACGGCGGGGGACAGGTCCTCGGGTAGGCGGCCCAGGACGGTCCCACCCTCCTCGGCGCTGAGCTACCCGATGCTCGACGACCGCAACAGCACTGGTTCCCGGCGCCACTGGGTAAAATGCCCTTTGAACGGATCATGACCTCGGCAGGCCCCAGCTCGGCGTACGGCGGTGCGTAGTTCTTCCGCGCCCCGCTCCTGCGGAATCCCCGGCGCTGCTCCAGGGCCGTGCAGGCAGCGGCGACCGGACAGGATGAGAGCATTCCTTGGCTGGCGTGGTCAACGCGATTCACCCCCTGAGCCTTCAGCGAAGGTCCCGACCAGACCTCGGTCAGTCGATGCCTTCGACGATGCGGAAGTCACGCTCGACGCCGTCGGAGAGGGCGACCAGCGCCTCCTGGTAACCCGCGCTCTCGTACGCCGCGACGGCCTGCTCGAAGCTGTCGAACTCGACCAGGACGGTGCGCTCGGCGATTCCGGCATCATGCGCCACGACCCGACTGCCACGGACGAGGGTCCGACCGCCCCCGGCCTTGACGGCCGGACCGGCCAGCTTGTTGTAAGCAGCCAGCTTCTCAGGGTCTGAAATGGTGCGGTAGGAGCTGACCCAGTAGCCCTTGGGCATGGAACCTCCAGTGTGGGGATGAGTGCATCTGAACTCACGGGTTGGTCTCGGACGAACGTCGGCGGGCGAGAGCGAGGCTTGCCAGCGTCGTGAGCGCCATGGCGCCGATGCCGACCAGCGCCGCGGTGGTGTAGGCGCTGTCGTCGGGGAAGACGTGGCCGGGGCCGGTGCCCGCGGCGAGGATCAGGCCGCCGATGGCGCTGCCCAGGGAGTACCCGACGCTGCGGACGACGTAGTTGAAGCTCATGGCGCTCGACGTCTCGCTCTTGGAGGTGACCGCCAGGATGACGCCGGGCATCGCGGCAGAGAAGCCGCCGACGCCGAAGCCGAGTACACCCATCGCCGCGAACAGTTCGACGAGGTCCGACCGGGCCGCCGCGAACAGCGCGAACCCGCCGCCGACCACGACGGCGCTGCCGGCCAGGAGCAGGGGGTCGGTGATCCGCGTCCGGACCCGCGGCGTGAGCTTGCCGGCGACGAACCCCAGCACCGAGAACGGAATGAGGACCAGCCCGGCGACGAAGGTCGTCAGCCCGAATCCGTAACCGGCCCCATGCGGCGTCTGCGCGTACCGGGTGATGAGCGTGAGGAGGAGGTACATGCCGATCCCGCCGACGAACATGGCGAGGTTCGCCCCGGCGACCGCCGGGTGCCGCACCGCCCGCACATTGACCAGGGGCGTTGTGCTGCGCAGCTCGACGACCGCCCAGACGCAGAGCAGCACCACCGCGACGACGGCGAGGCCCGCCGCCACGGTGAGGTGTCGGCTCCACAGACTCCGTTCGCCGGCGAGGAAGAGCACCAGGATCAGCGCAGCGGCCAGGACGACCGCGCCTGCCACGTCCACATGGGCGGAGCGGCCTTCGGGAGCTCCGGGTATGGAGCGCCACGCGGTCAGGAGGGCGGCGGCAGTGACGGCCAGGCCGAGGCCGTAGGCGGCTCGTACCCCGCCGAACTCGGCGAGCAGTGCGGCCAGCGGGTAGCCGACACCGGCTCCGATGATCGAGACCACCGAGATCAGGGCGATCACGGCGGCGCTGCGTTCCTCGGGGAGGTGGTCCCGGGCCACGCCCATCATCAGCGCCGTCAGCCCGAGCCCGACGCCCTGGGCGACCCTGCCGGCCAGCAGCCACGCGAACGGCAGCGGCAGCACGGTGAGCGCGCTGCCGGCGACGACGACCGCCAGCGTGACGAGGATCGTGGCCCGCCGGTGCGCGCCGGCGCCGAGCCGGCCCAGGACCGGCGTGGCGACGGCGCCGCTGAGCAGCGCGGCGGTCAGCGTCCACTGCGCGCTGCCGAGCGAGACGTGGAACGAGGTCGCCACGCTGGTGATGAGCGGCGTCCCGAGGCTGGCGACCGCCGCCACGACCAGAGCGATGAACATGAGGGCGGGGACCAGCCACCGCGCCTCGGAAGGCGCCACCGGGAGCCCCTGCACCGCGCCCCCGTCGAACGGCTGCCCGGTCATCGCTTCGGCGCTTCGCGGTCCTGGCTTTCGAGCTCTGCCAGATGCTTCAGCGCCGGAAGGGCCGCGACCAGCGCCTCGACCTCGTCGCCGGTGAGCTCACCGATCAACCGCTCGAACGCGTGGACGCCCGCCTGGTGCCGCGTCCGGACATAGGAGGCGCCGGCCTCGGTCAGGCACACCAGCGTGACCCGCCTGTCGGACGCGTCACCCCGCCGCTCAACCAGGCCGGACTCCTCCATCACCCGGACCAGCGCGGTCATCGCGGGCTGGGTGACGCCCTCGACCGCGGCCAGATCGGTGATGCGCCGCGGGCCGGTCCGGTCCAGGGTGGCCAGGGTGGCGGCGGACGTCAGGCTCATGTCCCGGGGCAGACGTCGCGCGGCCCTGGTGGCCAGGCTGTAGAGGGCTGCCCCGATGGCGGCGGACGCGCCAGGAGCGGTGTCTTGACGACTCATATTCGAAGCATAGCATTTTTATATTCATAGGTTATGTAAATAATCGACAGGCGCAGCCGAGGTACTGCTGGAACACCGTGGGCAGGCGCGGCCGGCAGGGGTCGGCCGTCGGCGGGTTCGGGAGGAGCAGCGTCTGCCGGGTGGCTTCGTTGTCGGGCGTCAGTCCAGCAGCGGCCGACCAGGCAAGAGCGCCGGACACGGCCTGATCGACAGGGAAGTGCTCCAGAGGTATCTCGTAGCTCCTCGCCATCTCCCGGTTGAGCAGACCATCCCAGCTGTTGCCGTCCGGCGTCGGCGAAGTCCGTGACCTGCCAGCCCTCCGCCAACGCCTCCGTGTCGTCAATGATCCGCCCGCATTTCCCATGGGCCGCAAAGTAGCGGATGCCTCTGACAAGCCAACTCGTGCCGCTGGGACAGTGGTGTCTCCGGTGCGCCTTGTCGGTCGCGTTCCTGGGGCGCTTGTTCGGGCGTTAGCTGGGCCCGTTCGTGATCGCCTGGCGGCTGGTGATGATCAGGGACCGTCCCTGTCGCTCGGAGACGAGTTCGTAGAGGTCGTCGGCCGGGGCCGCGGACAGCTGTCGCATCGCGAAGTCGTCGAGGATGCGGCTGATCTCGTCCTGGCAGAGGGCCTGCCGGAAGTCGAGATGGCCGAGCTCATACCTTGCTCGCGACCACCATGTAGTTCTCGGCCTCAAGATCGAACGTGCTCAGTTCCGTCTGGAGTCCGACCCGGTGCAGCTCGATTTCGAGTTCCTCGTACCGGTACGGCCAGCAGGACAGCAGTTCCGAGCGGACAAGAACCAACCCGGTCGCATCAACTTGCGCGATCGCGATCTCGATGTGGTGCTCCGCCTCCCAATGCGGCGCAATCTCCCAGCGGTAGACCACGACGGCATCGCGACCGTTCCGGCGGACGAGTCGGTCGCTGATCTCCAGCCGGGAACCTCTGGCCCTCACGAGTTCCCAAGTGCGGGATGTGAGTACCAAGCGCCCGCCGGGGCGCAGAAGCCGTGACATCGACTCCAGAGCAGCACCCCTGCCTGTCGCGCCCGTGGCATGGTGAAGCGAGTTGCCAACGCAGAACACCATGTCGAACGAGTTGTCCTGGAAATGCTCGGGCAACTCTTCCCAGTCCGCCCGTACGGCCCGGACGGATGCCCCGAACTCCTCAGACAACTCTGTAGTCCGACGAACCATCGCCTCGCTGGCGTCAGTCGCGACCACCTGCATGCCACGACCGGCGAGGCCAACCGCCAACTGTCCGGTTCCGCACGAACAGTCGAGGACGTGAGCGTTCGACGGCAGGTGATTGAGGACGTCGTCGAACGAGGCAGCGAACTCGGCCGGAGGCAACTTTGCATCCGAGATGAGCCATTCGTACACCTCGGCAAGCACGTCATAACCTGTCACAACCACTACCCCCGTCACGCGGCAGACTCACGGTAGGACGTCAGTCCATCAGCGGAGCAAGCCGGGCACCAACGGTTTTCGCAAGGATGGCTCTGACGGCTTTTGTGGGTTGTCAGTTGTCCGTCTGAGTGGGCTCTGGTCCGCTTAGTGCGGTCCCGTACGCAGCGTGGCTGTCGATCGTCTCGTGAGGGTCTCTGAGACAGCCCGAAAATCGCCCGCCCGGTGGGCGAACTGGTCGACAGTGCTGCGCCGTGAACGAAGTGCAGCTGCCACCCGAAGAGTTGCTGTTCTCCTCGCTGGAGAACGTGTTGGTGGAGTCGATCGAGGCGAAGCCCAGATCATCGAAGGCATACCCGAGAAGCAGCAGTTTCGACTCAGCGTTATAGGGGCCACACCTCGGGATCCGAGGCAGAGGGGAAAAGCGCTTCGGCATGGTCGACGGACAGCGGGACCAGCCGGACGGCGCGGCCGAGGAGGAAGTCGTTGCTCGCGCCACAGCAAGTGGACCAGAGCCAGCCTTCACGGTCAAAGCCAACTGGGCGGCCTGAGGCGTGCACGTGAGGGCAGCGCCCGGTGGCTATTGAGCCGCCCGCCGAGGCAGGGCCGTGTCCTTGCGGTGCGGACCCTCACACCGCGGCCCATGGCGGCGCAGCCGCGAGCGGTCGCCGGGCCGCCCGCCGGGCCGTGTACCCGCTGATCCCCAGGCCGGCCCCGACCACGGCCAGCACGATCCCGAGCCCGCCGACGGTCAGCAACACCGGCGGTACGACGAACCCGTCCCGCACCCGCCCGAGCACTCCGGAGGCCGCGACGCTGCCCGACTGCTCGTCGAGGGAGAAGCGTGAGTCGTTCGAGTTCCCCCGGTTGTCACCCAGCAGGAACAGCCGCCCGTTCGGCACCGCCACATCGTACGGTGCGGCTGCGGGGGTGAACTCGTCTCGCCGCACGTAGGGTTCGTCGACCGGCTTCCCGTTCACCGTTACCTGGTCCCCGTCGCTCTCCACGTGATCACCGCCCGTCCCGATGACCCGCCGCAGGACAGGGGCGCCCTCGTATCGGCCGGGCACGCGGACGAGTACGACATCGCCTCGGCGTATCTCGTCCGCGCCGATGCGCTCGACGACCAGGTGCTCGCCCTGGCGGTACGTGGGCTCCATCGACTCGCCTCGAACGGTGACCCCTTGGTGACGCGCGAAGAAGTAGCCGGTGCTTCCCAGCACCAGAACCAACCCGAGCGGAACCAACACCCAGCCCGCGACTCTCAGCCGCCCGCCCGCTCCCCGCTGCCGCATGAACGCCCCTCCCCGGAACCGCCCCGGGCGGGCGGACCAGCAGAGGTTATGCGGTCCCGGACGGAAACGCACCTTCCGCCGAGGCCACACGGGGCCGGACCAGCGGGGCCTCCGTCGAAGGCGCTCCACTCCCAGGGACCGTCGGACCGCCATGCCCGGCGGGCGGCGTCGGCGACTCGTCGCCCGGTCGGAGAGCCGCGTACGGTCGCACATGGAGGCCGAAGGTGGACAGGGCATGGAGCGCGACGACAGGCTGACCCGGCGGATGCGCCGGGACGACAACGCGAAGGCCGCCGCGACGATGACGCACACCGGCCCGTCCCGGACGATGCGGCCAGTGACGGCAGTCTCCCATGGGCGTCCCTCCTCGGCGGCCGCACCAGCACCCTGGTCGGCCTCGCCCGACCGGCGCAGTGGCGGCGCGCCTCGCCGAATCGGCTGTGCCGCACCCGGAAGCCGTGTGCACGAAGGGTCGGAGGCGCCCCCGGCGTGCGACACGGTGGTCGGTGCGGTCGCGGCAGGCGCCGAGAGTGAGCGACAGTTGTTCCATGTGCGGCCGGTACGTTTCCACCCGCAGCCCCGAGGACCTCGCCAGGCGGTTCCAGATCGCCGACCAGGACCTCGGCGATCCCCTGGCGCCGAGCTGGAACGTCGCGCCGACCGACGAGGTGTGGGCCGTGCTCGAGCGCACCTCGCGCGACACCTCCGCCGGCGCTCCGGCGGTACGGCACCTGCGTAGGCTGCGCTGGGGCCTGGTGCCGTCCTGGGCCGGCGACACGAAGATCGGCGCCCGGCTGATCAACGCCCGGGTGGAGACGGTGCACGAGAAGCCGGCCTTCCGCACAGCGTTCGCCCGGCGCCGATGCCTCCTGCCTGCCGACGGCTTCTACGAGTGGCAGCGCATCGAGGACCCGGAGACGGGAAGGAACCGGAAGCAGCCCTACTTCATCCACGCCGCGGACGACCAGGTGATGGCCCTGGCGGGGCTGTACGAGTACTGGCGCGACCCGGACGCCGGGCACGACGACGACCCGTCGGCCTGGCTGACGACCTGCACCATCATCACCACCGACGCCACCGACGCCGCCGGACGCGTCCATCCCCGCATGCCGCTGACCGTAGCCGAGGAGCACTACGACGTCTGGCTCGATCCCTCCCGCCAGGACACCGGCGCGCTGCGCGACCTCCTCGAGCAACCCGCCCGCGGCCGGCTCGATGCCCGCCCCGTCTCCGCGGCGGTCAACAACGTCCGCAACAACGGCCCCCAGCTGGTCGAGGCGGTCACCGGCCCGGAAACCGGCGCCACTCCGTCCGATTGAGCCCCCCCCTCGGCCGAAGAACAACCGTCGCCCCGCGAAAGACCGGTTGAACACCATCCGCCCGGCGGCAAGGATGACGCCATGCGAAGCATCATGGTCATGGACGCCCCCTCCAACCTGGGCCTGCGCCCGCCCGCCCCCGGCACCGTCCCCGGCTGCTACAAGCTGGCCGGGACGCTGCGGGACAACGGGATCGTACGCAGGCTCGCCGCCCTCGAAGGAGGCGTCGTCGTGCCGCCCCGCTACGACCGGGGCGACTGGCAGGAGGGCGACGGCGTCTTCAACGCACGGGCCATCGCCGCCTATACGCGCACCCTCGCCGACCGCATCGAGGCGCACGTGTCCGACGGTCACTTCGCCCTGGTCCTCGGCGGGGACTGCTCCATCCAGCTCGGCGCCGCGCTGGCCCTGCGCCGCCTCGGCCGGTACGGCCTGGTGTCGATCGACGCCTCTCCCGACTTCCGTCATCCGGGCACGTCCGACCGGATCGGCGCCGCCGGTGGCGAGGAACTCGCCCTCGCGACCGGGCGCGGGCAGGAGGACCTGACCGACCTCGAAGGACTGCGGCCCTACCTCCGGGACGAGGACGTCCGGCTCTTCGGCACCCGGGACGCGTTCGTGGACGACGAGGACGTCGCCGAACTGCGCGGGCTGAAGGTGCCCGTCACCACCGTCTCCGACCTGCGCCGTACCGACCCCGCCGGCCTGGGCGCCGCGGCCACCGCCGATCTCGAGGCCACGGC
The DNA here is from genome assembly GCF_055635195.1 of Streptomyces sp. NPDC111628. NCBI lineage: Bacteria > Bacillati > Actinomycetota > Actinomycetes > Kitasatosporales > Streptomycetaceae > Streptomyces > Streptomyces sp. NPDC111628. Next base: position 1,517,339 of record NZ_JBVKBZ010000002.1, read on the forward strand.
CCTCGACGGCTTCTGGGTCCACCTTGACGCCGACGTCCTCGACCCCTCGCTGATGCCCGCGGTCGACAGCCCGGACCCCGACGGCCTGCTTCCCGGCGAACTCACAGCCCTGCTGCGCCCGCTCGTCCGGTCCCCGCGCTGTGTGGGGCTCAACGTCACCATCTACGACCCCGACCTGGACCCCGACGGCAGCGCGGGCGTCCTCCTGACCGACCTGGTGGTGGCCGCCTTCACCACCGACTGAGGCGCGACGTTCCGGCCAGCCTCCAGGGCCGAGTGCTCCGAACACGGCGACAGGAGTCAGCAGTTCACGCACACGACCATGAGGAGCAGCACTCGGTCAGCCCTCGTGCGTCCCGCGGCTCTGCATTTCACGCAGGGCCTCGTCGGCTGCGTTCAGCTCCGGGTACCACTGCCGATGCACCTTGTACGTACGGTCGAGCTCGATCAGGTGGTACAGCCCGGTCGGTTGGCCGAACCAGAAGTCGCGCGGAAGGCGGTGCGCCTCGCCGCGACCCACGACCAGGATCGCGCGGTCGGTGACGACGAACGTCTCCGCCGGCACGGTGAAGATCCACCAACCCGTCAGCGTGATGAATCCCGTCTGGATCTGCTCGCCGGGCTCCAGGTGTGGTGCGGCCCGCTTAGCGATCAATTCGACTCGACGTTCCTGGTAGCCCATGAATGGCCCTCCGGAGTGAGACGTGCCCGAATCTACCAGTCGCTGCTCGGTGGGGCCTTGAATCGGCGAGATTGGCGATGGTCACTCGACGAAAGCTGGACGACGTCGCACACGCCGTCCGGCCTCGTCCTTGCCTTCCAACGGGCAGCGGACTACGCCCACCCTGCAGGGCACCCGTTCTGCCTGGTCCGGCACTTGTTCGGAACTGCTTGATCTTGTTGATCGAGGGCTCGACGGTGGTTCCTTGCCGAGCAAGGCCGTCGGTAGACCTGGCAGATCCTGGTAGACAGAGCAAGCTCAGCGAGTGGCCGTATAGCTCAGATCATGGGCTGTCAGGGAGGAGGGTGTCAGCCGTAGCCACATGGTGCCGCGCTGGTCAGGATCATCATGCAGGTAGTGGACGAAGCGTGCATCCCAACGGGACTCATCCGTTCCCAGATACCGGACCAACTTGCGGCGCCCACGCGGGACATCGAAAGGAACAAGTTCGGCACGGCCCCGGGCGACGACCTGGCGGACCAGCCCCGTAGCGATGTCACATACGTCCACCACAAGAGCGATCCGCGGATCCGCGCTCACTCGGTGAAACAGCCGGGTCCACGGTCCGGTCAGAACCCAGAAGGCGTTCTCCTCCCACAAAAACCACACAGGCCGCACGCTAGGTCCATCGGTAGCGATGCGCGCGGTGAGCGGCTGACTGAGGAAGGCGTCAATGTCAAAGGCGGGAGGTGCCACGCCACCATGCTCGTCCTTCCAAACACCGGCGAATACCCCGACCTTCGGCCTAGTACTCCAGCCGTAGATCGTGGCTTGGCGCAAGCTCGCGCTCAACGACTGGCAAACAGTGCACTCCTGGGCCAGCCTCGAGGAGGCTTGTCGCTACCAGCCTTGGGGGCCGAACACCGAGGATCAGACGCGCGCGTTCGTGCAAACCGCCGTCGAGGCCTGGTCGCACGCCCAAACTACGCGACCTGTGACCCCCGCAATCTCGCGTCGTCTCGGTTGCTGGGCAAGCTCGGCATGACGTACGAGGGGCGGCACCGGCACACCGCGTTGATCCGGGACGGCTGGCGGGACTCCGAGCTGTTCAGCATCCTCGAAGCGGAATGGCGGCCGAGCCCTAGCGACAGATTGTTGAATCTGCCGCGCAAGAGAGGCCACTACAGGGAAATGATGTCTACCGCAGGCAGCCCACGACCAGCACGAGCACCCGGAAAAGCGTCACTGGGCCGGGATCGGCTGGGTGAGGTTCACCGGGTTGCCGTCGGGGTCCTGGATGTGGGCGACGCGCTGTCCCCACGGCATGTCGTTGGGGCCGCTGCGGACCGAGCCGCCCAGCGCCGTCACCCGGCCGAGCATCTCGTCGACGTCGTCGACAGCGATGCTGAGCAGGATTCGCGGTGCCGTTCCGGTCCCCGGGTTCTTCTTGGCCACCAGCCCGAGGTCGGTGTCGCCGATGCGCAAGCCGAGGTAGAAGGCCGGGCCTTTCGCCGGTACCCGGAAGATCTCCTCGGCGCCGAACAATTTCGTATAGAAGCCGAGCAGGACGTCCTGGTCGGCAGTGATGATCACTGGCTGGATGGTGGACATGGCACTCCTGTCGAGAACGGTCGTGTCGCTGGGTAGACCGTTTGAGGACGGTGAACTCATCGGCAAAACCGCCCTGCCAGACGATCTGTACCCCAGACTGCCGCCCACGACCGGTGCACGCAGCCCGAAACGGGGTCACACCACACCGACCGACCAGCCACTTCAAGATGGCGCAGCGTCAACGATGTGCCATGTGCCCGTCCGGCAATCAGCGCGCAACGCTGCGCATCAGTCCCTCAAGATCGCGTTCACCAGCCGGCGTCTGTGCCCCCGCCTGCAGGCCCTTGCTGATCAGATGCTGAGCGGTCGGCAGACTGAACGTAGAAGCCCAGGCATGGTTCTCACGCAGGAGCCCTTCCTTGAAGTCATCGGCGGGCAGCGAGTGCTTGGCTGCTTCGATGACACCGTCGGGCAGTGCGGCGATGTTGCGGGCGACACGGTCGACGTACTCGTCGAGCTCGTCGGCCGGCAGGGCCCGGTTGATCCAGCCGTAGGACGCCGCGGTCTCGGCGTCGAACAAGTCGGCGGTGAGGATCACCTCCAGTGCGCGGTTGCGACCCACGCGGTTGCGGAGGTACTGCGTTCCGCCTCCGCCGGGGATGATGCCCATCAGCGCTTCGATCTGACCGAGTCCAGCGGTCTCGACGGCGGCGAACGTCATGTCCGCTGCGGCCACGAATTCCGCGCCGCCTCCGCGGGCCTTCCCCGCGAGCTTCACGATGGTCACCTGGGGCTGGTGGCGGATCAGCTCACCGATCGCCTGGAACACGTTGACGTCTGCCGGAGCGGATGCGGCGAGTTCCTGGAGGACGTCCATCTCCTCGCCGACGTGCATGTCCACGTGAGCGATGAAGAATTCAGGGTCGGCGCTCGAGAAGACGATCACGCGGACCGAAGGATCGTCCTTGAGGTCCGTCAGCACGGTCCGCAGCTCACGCATCGTCGTCGTTCCGAGCGCGTTCACCGGGGGATTGTCGAGGACGATCCGGGCGACGCCGTGTTCGCTGCTCACGTGCAGGGTCGATTCGGCATCGTTCGTCATGAGGTTCTCCGTCGGTTACCGATGGGCATGTAGGTTTGCGATGCATACCTACCGTCGGTGGCGGCGCCCAGATGGTCAAGAACGCACTTTGGGAGTACCTAGGATCATGAAGGACACCGATCTGCCCGGCGTTGACGTCGAAACACGGACGGTTTTCCGGGCGGACTGCCCCAGCCGACCGATCCTCGACCAGATAGCGGACAAGTGGTCGATGATGGTGATGGCGCTGTTGGAGCGGCCCACGCGGTTCAACGAACTGAAGCGGGGACTGGAGGGCATCACGCAACGTGTCCTGACCCAGACACTGCGCCGTCTTGAGCGCAACGGCATGATTCGGCGCACGGTGCTGCCGACCTCGCCGGTCGGCGTCGAGTACTCGCTCACACCTCTGGGCGAGTCCCTGCGCGAGCCGTTCGGCCTGCTCTACGACTGGACCGTCGAGCACAGCGGAGAGATCCAGAACTGCCAGCGGGCATACGACACCAGGGCTGACGCCTGATACCCCAGTCTGTTCCCGTGATCTTGCCCGCGAGCGCCGCAGGTGAACGGCCCGGCTGCTGCGAAGGGGGTCCCGAGATAGGGGGATCCCGAGTTATAGTCACCGTGTCGCGAAAAGCGAAGTTCCGTGGGTTCGCCGCGGGACATCGCCCGTACATCGATGCAGATCGTTCTGATCGTTGAGCGTCTCCTTACCGGGACTGGACATCTCGTCCGCTTCCCGGCGAAGACCATCGTCGGCCCCTGCCGACGCAACCGAGGAGCGCTGCATGCAGAAGACCATCGTCATCGTCGGAGCGGGACTGGGCGGGCTGACGGCTGCCCGAGTACTGCAAGCTCACGGCGTCGCCGCGACGATCTACGAGGCTGAGGCTTCGGCGACGACCCGTACGCAGGGCGGCCTGCTCGACATCCACGAACAGACCGGACAGGCCGCGGTTCGCGCCGCCGGTCTCTACGACGAGTTCCTCAAGCTCGTCCGCCCGGGCGAAGACGCCAAGCGGGTGGTCGACCGCCGCGGCACGATCCTGTTCGACCAGCCTGCGGACCCCGGTTCGGCCCGCCCAGAGGTGGATCGCGGCGAGCTGCGGCGCCTGCTCATCGACTCGCTGGCGCCCGGGACGATCAGGTGGGGGCACAAGCTCGCTTCGATCCGGCACCGTCCGGAAGGCGGCCACGACCTCACCTTCGTGCACGGTTCCACCGCGCGCGCCGACATCGTCATCGGCGCGGACGGCGCCTGGTCGAAGGTGCGTTCACTGCTCACGCCCGCCAAGCCGCTCTACAGCGGCACCTGCTTCATCGAGATCGCTCTCGGCGCAGGTGCCCAGGGCTGTCGGGCGAGCGTGGCTGCGATCGGCAGCGGCACGCTGATGGCGGTCGCGCCGGGCAAAGGCATCATCGCCCACCGCTACGCCGACGGGCGCGTACGCGGGTACGCAGCGCTGAACAAGCCCGAGGAGTGGATGAGGTCGATCGACTTCGGCGACCCGTCCACGGGCCTCCGTCGGCTCGCCGACGAATTCGACGGCTGGTCGCCCCTGCTCACCGCCTTCGTGACTGAAAGCGAGGCAGAACCGTGGCTCCGGCCCATCTACGCGCTTCCTGTCGGACTCACATGGGACCGGTCACCCGGCGTGACGCTCGTGGGCGACGCCGCGCATCTGATGTCCCCCTTCGCCGGCGAGGGCGCGAACCTCGCCATGTTCGACGGAGCTGACCTGGCGAACGGGCTGGTGGAGCAACCCGACATCGAGGTTGCGCTCGCTGCCTACGAAGAGCGGTTGTTCCCGCGCAGCAGCGACTCCGCCGGCCGCTCGGCACAGAACCTGAAAGTGTTCTTCGGCCAGGAGGCGCCGCAGAGCGTAGTCGCCCTGTTCGATCGCTTCTGATACCTCAGTTTGGCGATCATGGCGGGCGTGCCCGGCGCAGAACTCGACCCGGCGCAACGGGAGTTGTTGGCGGCACACCATCCACCAGGTGCCGCGAGGGCCGGCTCTCCCCGCGCCTGCTTCCTTACCGGCCACCGCCCGGCGTCACAGGAGGGCGCCGCCGGAGACCTCGATGCGCTGTGCGGTGACCCAGCGCAGTCCCTCGGAGGCCAGCGTGGCGATGGCGTCGCCGATCTCCTCAGGTTCGCCGACGCGGCCGAGCGCGGTCTGTCCGGCCAGAACCTGGCGCATTCCGGCGTCGTCCCGCATCGCTCCGCCGTTGAAGTCGGTGGCGGTCGGCCCAGGTGCGATGGAGTTGACCCGGATGCCGCGAGGTCCGAGTTCTGCGGCGAGGGTGCGGCTCAGTGCTTCGACGGCGGCCTTCGAGGCAGAGTAGGCCGAGGTGGCGGGGCTGGTGTGGCGGGTCAATGACGTCGAGACGTTGATGACCTGGCCGCCCTGGGCCAGCAGCGGCACGAGCGACTGGATGAGGAAGAACGTGCCCCGGACGTTGGTTCCCATCACCGTGTCGAAGTCGTTGATCGTGACAGTTTCCAGCGGCCCGAACACTCCCACTCCCGCGTTGTTGACCAGGATGTCGAGCCGCGACGTACCCCAGTGCTCCAGCTGCGCGCCCAGTTCCAAGGTGAAGGACGCGAAGGAGGAGACGTCGCTGATGTCGAGCCGGAGAACAGCGGCGGTCCCACCCACGGCCTGCACCTGTTCCGCCGTCTTCTCAGCCCCGGCCGCATCGCCGCGGTGGGTGATCACGACCCGCGCCCCGCGTGTGGCCAGGGCGACGGCCGCGCTGCGCCCGAGTCCGCGATTCGCACCGGTCACCAATGCGATCTTGTCGATTGTCATGAACTTCCTCCACCGTGCGACCACCAGGATGCGCCCAGGTGCCACCGAACAGTTGCGAGTCACTCGACTCGCCTTGTTGGTGCACCGTAAGCGGACCTCCGAGGCGAGTCAAGTGACTCGCCTCGGGGCTACGGCATACTTTTCGTATGGCATCAGAACTCACCGCGCATCACCGGCGTCTCGCCCAGCAGAAGCGTGAGGCCATCACCTCCGCGGCCACAGAACTGTTCTTGGGCCGTGGCTACGACGGCACCTCCCTCGCACGGATCGCCGAAGCGGCCGGGGTCTCGAAGTCCACCCTGTTCAAGCAGTTCCCCACCAAGGCGGCCCTCTTCGAGGCCATCGTCACCGAGTCGTGGCAGCGCGACGCCGGGGATACCGCCGCGGGGCCACAGGCGGGAGATCTGCGCTCCGGGCTGACGGCCATCGGTCACCGCTATGCCGACCTGATCGGCCAGCCCCGCATGACAGGCCTGTTCCGGATCGTCATCGCCGAACTGCCGCGTTTCCCCGAGCTGGGACGGCTGCAGTTCCAGCTCGGCAAACTGCCCTACTTCGTCTCCGTCCAGCGCTACCTGGAGGCCGAGCGTGAAGCGGGCAACGCTGATGTGCCCGACGCCGAGAGCGCCGCGAACCAGTTCCTCGGCATGATCGCGAACTACGTCCTGTGGCCCCGCATGCTGCTGACCGGCTGGAACCCCGCAACCTCCGACATCCACAAGGTCGTCGAAGAGGCCGTCCAGACGATGCTCGCCAGATACAGCCCCGACCCGCCGGCCTGACCCGAAGCTGGAACTTCGACACCCGCTGCCAGCCGCTCGACCGCGGCCAGGGCGTCCTCCCGGCAAGCGCAGGCGCTGCGACGGCTGTCTGAGGAGTAGATCATCTGCCGTCGGGTGTAACAGGTGGAGAGGGGCGGGTGGTTCGGTTCACGGCCCAGTCGGCCCAGTCGGCCCGGCGGATGGTGCGGGACCGGGGGAGAGGACGTGGTCGACGGCGGCGTTGAGGGTCTCGATCTCGGCGATGAGGACGGATTCGCGGGTGGGCAGGGCGCGTTCGACCGAGAGCCCGTTGAGGACGGTGAGAAGGAACCTGACGTTGCGGGTGTGGTCTCCCGGGGGCAGTGCGCCTTCCTCGGCGAGCACGGTCAGCCAGTGTTCGACGCGGCGCTCCGCCTCCCGCTCATGGGCGAGGTATGCGGCGCGTACCGGTTCGGTCGGCTCGGGTTCGATGAAGCTCCGATAGATCGTGCTCCATGCGGTTCGGGCGTCCTCGTGGGTGCCGAGCGGTGCGAGGACCTGACGCAGGCAGTTCAGCAGCCGCTCCCGGGGCGGCAGTGTCCGGTCCCGGATCGGGTCGCCGGGCAGGAGGTGTTCGTAGATCCTCGCGAGCAGGCTGTCCTGCAGGGCGCGCTGGGTGGGGAAGTGGAACCTCAGTGAGCCGGTGCTCACTCCCGCGCGCGCGGCGACCGCGCGCACGCTCAGCTTCGCCGCGATGTCCTCGGCGATCATTTCCGCAGCGGCCTGGAGGATCTTCTCGCGTGTTTCCATGCAGCACTCTCCCTCACTTCTCCCAGCTTCCTTAAGTGTACTAGCACGCCGTACTAGCACAGTGTGCTAGCGTTCTCGCTAACACACTGTACTAGTGATGTTCGCGGCTGATGTGCAAAGGGGCGTGCGGAGCATGGCGTGGAAACAATGGGCGGCATCGAAGCGCCTCAAGCCGGGAGACGGCAGGGAGTTGCAGCGGTTCCGGCTGGTGGCAGCTCCCCCTGCGCTCCCTGTTCTGGCTACGGCTTCCCGGTGCCGACGGACACGCCGGCGTGCACGCCATCGACGTGCGGCACTGGGCGCGGTTGGACAACAGCAAGATCCGGGCGCATCTGTTCCTGGACGGCAGACACGTGGCCGAGTCGAAATTGCCCGCGGTCTTCCCCGTCGACGGCGGTGTCATCGAGGTGGCGATGAGCAATTACGGCATCAAACGGTGCCACTACCGCCCCTTGGGCGGACAGCCGCGTCAGCTCACGCCCGACCATGCCTCGGCGGAGGGACGGCGGGCGCGTTTCGGCGCGCGCCATCCGGGACTGAGCCGGGCGATCGGCATCGGATCGGTGCTGCTGCTTGTCATCGGTGTGGGCCTGAACCTGTTGCAGCTCGCTGAACCGGTCTTTCGCATCCCTCCCGTCGCGCAGCGGGTCGGCACGTTCGAGTCGCCGATACACCTGCCGATCTGGCTGAACCTCGCACTGGGGTGCGGGGCCGTTCTGGCGAGCATGGAGCGTGCCCTCCGCCTGCGGTACTCCTCTCTGCTCGACGCGGCCGGTCACTGACTCCTCGAAGTGAGGAAGGCACGACCACGTCAGCCCTCGCCGGCTGGCTTCTTGGGCGACCGGCACGGCCCGGTCGCATGGAACGACACGAGTACGGAGAAGGGAACATCAACATGATTCAGTCGAGGTCAAGGCCCGCCGCCCGGTACGGGGTGGCGTTCGCCGCAGCCCTCATCGTCCTGACCGGGTGTTCGTCCGGAGCGTCGGGCGTGCGCGGCACGTCCGCAGTGGACGCGTCGGCGTCCGTCCCGTCCCCGGACCCGCCCTCCTGGAGCACGTGCGGGAAGAACCTCGAATGCGCCACGATCAAGGTGCCGCAGGAGTACACCGAGCCCGACGGCGCGCAGATCCCGCTCGCGGTCATGCGGCACCGGGCCACCGATCCCGACCAGCGCATCGGCAGCCTGGTCTTCAACCCCGGCGGACCCGGGGTTTCCGCCACGGAGACACTGCGTAATCTGCCCAAGACAGCAGGCACTCCGGGCGCCTTCTCGCCTACGGTGCTCGCCAGATTCGACATCATCGCGATGGACCCGCGCGGCGTCGGCGGATCGCGGGCCGTTCGCTGCCTGACCGACAAGCAGCGAGCCGACGCCGCCGGTACCGCCTTCGACCCGGCCGTCCCCGGGGGCAAACCCCTGCCGCGGCTGCTGACCGATGCCGCCGCGTTCACCGAAGGCTGCGTCGATCACCAGAGCAAGGAGTTTCTGGCCAGCCTGTCCACCGACAACGTGGCCCGCGACATCGACCAGGTCCGCTCCGCGCTCGGCGAGGAGAAGATCACGTACTACGGCCTGTCCTACGGCACCGTGGTCGGCCCGATGTACGCCACCCTGTTCCCTCACCGCGTCCGCCAGATGGTGCTCGACGCGCCCGTCGACACCAACCTGTGGTTCGGCAACTCCCTCACCTTCCTCAACGACGTCGCCGTGGCGAGCGAACGGACGCTCAACGCCTGGTTCAAGACCTGCCGCACGAAGGGGACCGCAGTGTGCCCATTCGGAGCGGGAGACCCGCAGGCGGCGTTCGACACACTGATCGGCACACTGGAAGCGAAGCCGCTGAAGATCGCACCCGCCAAGGGCGTCACCCCGGGCGGTGAACTCGACGGAGCCATGGCCCTGGAGGCCACCCGGGCCCTGGCCGGCGACCAGAACACCTGGCCGTTGCTGACCTCGGCGCTGCTGGCCGCACAGGACGGCAACGGTGCACCCCTGCACACCCTGTGGAGCAGCGTCACGGTATCCCCCTTCCCTGTCCCCACCGCGATGTTCGAAGCCCACACTGCGGTACGCTGCGTCGACTGGCAGACCCCGGTCGACATCGCCGCGCACAAGGCCGCAGCCACCAAGGCCGTCACCGAGGCCAAGCGGATCGGGACCCGGGCCGCCTACTCCGCCCTCAACTGCGCTCGGTGGCCCGCGCCGAACAAGGACCGCGTCACCAAGCCGCTCACCGGCGCCGGAACGCCGCCGACACTGGTGGTCGCAGGCCGACTGGACCCCGTCACCCCCCACCACTGGGCCGAGAACATGACCCGAACCCTGGACTCTGCGGTCCTGCTCACGCGTGAAGGAGTCGGACACGGCTCCTACGGCACCAACTCGTGCATCAACAGCGCAGTTGACGCCGCCCTCATCCACGGCACCCACCCCGCCGACGGCACCGTATGCATGACAGAAACACCAGCCACCACCCGCCCCCTCGTCTTCCCGAACGCCAGGACGGTCTCCTTGTCCCAGCCCGGCGGCGCGGGCAGGAGCCCAGTGTGAAGGTCTGCGGCGGTCACTGGGCTGCCGTCCGGGAGGGTGCACACGACCGTGCTGGGCGCGGGCGCGTAGAAGGTACTGCCCGGCGGATCTTGGCATCAGGTGCTGGGCATACCGGGCAACCCGGCGGGGCCGGTCAGGTCGCGGTCGGCAGCGCGTTGTCCAGGAGGATCTCCGCCGCTGTCCGCGCGTGCCGACCGTAGTCCGGATCGCCCAGCACCATGGCGCGGCTCGCGGCGCCGTCCGCGAGGGTCACGAGTTGCTCGGCGAGGATGGAGGGCTCGCGGCAGCCCAGTTCCGTCACCAGGTCGGCGACCAGGCGCACCATCAGCAGTTTCCGTTCGCGGGCATAGGAGTGGACCGCGTTCTGCGGGTCGGGAAACTCCACGGCGGCATCGATGAACGGGCATCCGCGAACCGGATCCGTGCCGGCCGGGGGCGGATCGAACAGTGCGAGGATGCGCTCCCTGGGAGGGATGTCCTTCCGCGCCAGCGCGCCCTCCAGCGTGCGCCCCGTCGAGGCGAGGTCCTCGAGGTGCGCGAGGACCAGCTCGTCCTTGGTCCTGAAGTGCGCGTAGAGGGTGCGCTTGGACACCGGGGCCCGCTCCGCGATCTGTTCCATGCCGGTCGCGTTGATCCCCTGGGCTGCGAACAGCCCGGCTGCGGCGGCCAGGATGCGCTCCCGTCCTCCGCGTCCCTGCCGTCGAGACGCCGTCGTCACCGTGGTCATGACGTAAGTATACGTTCTCGTTTACTTCGGAGGGGTGGCTGGCTATAGTGGCGTTCCATGTAAACGATCCCGTTTACTTCGATGGATCGAAGGAGAGTTCCATGAGCGGACCGGTCTCCACCCGGACGCGCACGAGCGAGGCGCCCACCGGCGGAACACGGATGGGCGGGACACGAGCGTGGGAGTACGCCGAGCAGTTGATCCGCGGGCGCCACGCGACTCGCGCCTTCCGTCCCGACCCGGTGCCCGAGGACACTCTGCGCCGGATCTTCTCCCTGGCCGGCGCCGCGCCGTCCAACTCCAACGCGCAGCCGTGGCGGGTGGAGGTGGTCGGCGGCGCGCGGCGAGACCGTCTGGCCGACGCCCTGCGAACGGCTCATACCGAGCGACGTCTCACGGCCGACTACCCGTACTCCGAGGACATGTACGCACCGGTTCACCAGGAGCGGCGGGCCGTCTTCGGCGCCGATCTGTACGGAGCGCTGGGCATCGGCCCCGAGGACCACACGGCCCGCGCGGCCTACGACGCGGAGAGCCTGGGCTTCTACGGGGCGCCCCATGCCGCTTTCCTGTTCGTCACCGGCGACGGCGGGCCGCGACTGGCCGCCGACGCCGGCGCCTACCTGCAGACGCTGCTGCTGGCCATGACCGCCCATGGCGTGGCCAGTTGCCCGCAGGGTCTGCTCAGCTTCTACGCCGACACCGTCCGCGACCAACTTGAAGTGGACGAGGGGAAGCTGCTCGTGGGGATCTCCTTCGGTTACGCCGATGAGAACGCGCCGGTGAACCGGGTCACGACCGGCCGGGCGGCACTGGAGGCAACCACCACATTCCACATCTAGAGCCGGTCGCGAAGGTACTGGTCACAGCCATGAGAGCGCGGCACCCGTTGGCGACGCCCGAGCGTGGGTCGCCAGGTCCTGCTCGCGCTCGCCCACCTGCGCCGGGGCCACACCCATGCTCAACTGCCTGCCGGTTTTGGGATCGGGACGCCTTCTGCCGGAGGGCAGGGACTACGCTGTGACCTGCGGCCACCGCGATGTTCTTCAGCCTTCACTCACTGCTGATCATCGATGGCCGCACCGTCTCCACAGCGCCTCAGGGCCGCGCAGCGTCCGCCTGCCGTCCTGTATCAGGAGGACATGTGCAACGTGGCGAAGTCTGGTGGGTCGAGTTCGACGAGCGGCGGCTGGTCGTACTGCTGTCGGGAGAGGGCCCGTCCGGGATCCGGGTGATGCAGGTCGTCGCTCCGGCGGGCGTCGACATCAGCGGTCTGGGCGTCGAAGTGGTAGTCGGCGCCATGGAAGGGCTGCCCTTTGAAGGCGTGCTGCGGATCGCGTTGCCGCGTCCAGGGTTTACCCCTTGCACGTGGCTGACCACCGTGTCCCGAGACGACCTGATCGAGCGGGCGGGCGCCCTGTCCTCGACGAAGCTCAGCGAGATCGACGATGCTCTCCGTCTCGGCGGGCTCGCGTAGGCCGAGAGGGAGCGGACGCCCCCGATGGCGTGGCCGATCTCGTCCAGACGATCGACGCCGGCGGATCTGCTGGGAACCTCGGGCCGCCCGCATCCATGAGACCCTCCTCTGGAACTCCCGGCGGACTACCGGGAGTGGAGCCGTACGTCATTGTGCTAGCCGTTCTAGGTGAGGGTCTTTGGCAGCCCCGTGGACGGGGTGATGCCGGGTCTGGCCCGGGTCAATCAGTTCCCAGGAGCGTTCGATTGTGCGTGGCGACCCGATGCCGGTCTGGTGGTTGCGCATGACGTGCTGGGTGGCGTCTTCGCTCTCAACGGCGGAGCTCCCGCCGGCGCCGGCCGCCCCGGGGTACCCGGTGAGATCGTGTATTTCGCCCCGGATACGCTTCGCTGGGAGGCTCTGGGAGCCGGGCATTCGGCGTGGGTGAGTTCTATGCGGCTCTGCACTGGCCCGGCTGGCGAGACGAGGTCCGGGCCGGCCAGTCACGCCACCGTCTGCTCCACGTCCAACGGTGACGGGCCAGCCGATGCGAGGACTCGACTGGTCGTAGTCCTACCGCTTGTCGGCATGGAGCTTGGCGGGCCTACGGCGACGGGCCCATCCCTGTCGTGACCAGCGGGTATGGGAGAATTGTCAGCTGCGCAGAATGCGCACGGCGAGCAGCGTCTGCCAGGTCCAGCCGATCGTGAGCGAGACGCGCTGGATCAGACCGCCCAGATCCACCCAGCGTTGATGCTGGCTGAACGCGGCACTGGCCAGCGCCATCGTGGCCGCGAAGAGCACGCCACTGGCGATCGAGTAGAGGGCCCAGCCCGGTGAGTTGGAGAGGGCAAAGACGAAGCAGGCCGCAGCAAGGGCGAGGAATCCGATGAGGGAGAACAGGTCATGCAGAGCCCCTGCGCGGGTGGGGCGCTGTAGCTGATCGGGAGTGCCGACTGGGTAACCGCTCACCGGATCCGTGCGGAAGGCACCGGCGCCCAGCAGGCCGACGGCCCACACGCCGATCAGCAGTGCGCCGCAGCGGGAAGGCCCAGCACGCCACAGGCCCACGGCGAAGATCAGCGACAGCCAGCCCGTGACGAGGAAGTTGACAGCCTGCGTCCACCCGGACCGGCCGAGGGCGAGCGAACTGACGGGATGACGGAGCGGCTTGTAGTCCCCACGGCTGGCGCCTCCCAGTAGGTAGGCGACGGTGAAGAGAGGACCTGCGGCCATCCCGCAGGCAAGTAGCGTTTGACCACCCATCTCGTCAACTTATGTTGACAGGACGGGCGTGTCAACCCTGGTTGACATGGGGATGGGGGCCAGTCAACCGAAACGTGCAATCGCCTGCTCAGGCGTCGACCTGTGCCTCCGCTCCGGCTGGGGCGACAGGCGATACTCGTCCTGTGGAGTGGTTGGAGCGGGCTCGGGCGGCGGAACAGTTTCAAGAATGGGATGTGGCGATCGCGCTGGTAAGCGCCCACGCCGAGTGCTTCTCCGACGCTCCGGACATGCACGACAACCATCTGTGGCACATGGATCTGCTGGCCCGAGCGGATCGGATTCCAGAACTTACGGAGCGCGCCCTCACGGATAGCCACGCCCGTCGAAGACTTAACAGATCGCTTCGGGAGCGGGGTATGGAGGCGGCGCTGCGTGACCGCAGGTAGTCCAAGACATCGGCCCCGACGACCAGTACGCACACCAGATTGTGGCCAGAGATTGCTGGCCTTAGGCGTCCGGCGATGACTAGGACTGGCTCGTGAAGTCTCGGCCCGGTGCCGTGTGCGACGACCTTGTTCGCGGCGAGGGCAGCGTCCCGTCCTCTAATCGGCGGGCCCACTCGCGGACGTGGCAGCGCGGAATGCACGAATGACCTGGTCAGTCCCGTTGTCCAACCCGGCTTCCCACTTGCGCCGGCGCAGCACGTAGTCGCTGAGGAGGTGTCGGCTCTGGTCGAGCAGTTCACCCACCTCTGCGTCGCCGCGCCGCCCGTCCGGCGACGGGTGCCAGCGCTGCACTGATTGCGCGGCCCAGGTGCGCAGCTTCATGTCCGGGTCCTGGAACAGACCGACCGCCGCCCGTAGCGCCACGGTGCCGCCGCGCGCGTCGAGCAGCCGGAATGCGCCGACGCGGACGTGCCGCGGCCGATCGGTGCCAGTGCGCTCCAACAGCCAGTCGGCGGGCAGTTCCCTGGCCGAGGGCAGCAGGGCGACGGCGGTCTCGCGGACGACCCCGGCGGCAGGGTCGTCGAGAAGTGGCCGCAACTGCTCCGCATCCGCGCAGTCCAGTGCCCGCAGTCCTGCCACCGCTCGCGCCCGTACCCCGGCCGACGGGTGCACGAGCAGCAGCCGCAGCAGTCCGGCGTCCGCGCGGTTTCCGCACTCCGCCAGGCCGATGACCGCACCCGGCGGCAACTCGGGGTCGTCCGATGCCGTGCACCGCTCTCGGTACCAGACCGCCGGGTCAGCACCCTGCTGTCGTACGACATACCGGGCGCAAGCGCGCACGAGCGCCGAACGGTCGCTCAGGAACGGCTCCGCCTGCTCTGGCCGCCCCGCCCGTCTCAGCGCGGTGACGCCTGCTGAACGGGTGCGCGGGTTGCGCGCGGACAGCAGTGGAGGCACCACACCCTCGTAGGCCTCCTCATCTCCCAGAGCCGTGAGCGCCGCTGTGGCACACAGGTCCTGGACCACGGTGTCCTGGTCCCCGGCGGCCGCGCGGGCCAGCTCAGCTGGACGGAGCAGTTGGCCCTCGATGGCCAGCCGGTACGCGAACCGTCGGACGATGCGGTCGGGGTGAGCGAAGAGAACGGCGAGCTGCCCGTGGGATGTTTGACCCAGGATCTGGCCGAGCACATCGACGCCGAAGGCACCTCTGTCGCGGCGGCCGACACGGAGGATGAGCGGCGCGAGGTCGACGGCAGAGTCCACGTTGAGGGCCTCGCGCAGCAACTTCCGGGCGGGCTCGCGCACTGGGCCGACCCAATCGGCGCAGCGGATCACGACCAACGGCAGCAGACCGGGGTATCGGACCGACTCACGCACCGCCTCCTGACGAATCCGCCCATCGCGGTGGCAGAGGGCGAGTGCGAGCCGAGACTCACCGAGCCGGGTCAGTTCGGCAGGCAGCGGGGCGGAGTGCTCCCATTCCGGCAGGAACTGCGGGCGGTACCAGGCCACCTCACGCACTCCTGCGTCCAGCGCGAGCCAGTCACCGGGCTCGGCGACATCAAGCGTGCTCTGAAGCGGCGCGCCTCCCGCGAGTCGTGTCGCTGCCGCTGCCCCGTCCTCGATGTCCTCAAGCATTCCCGTCCCTCCAGCAGTCATACCAGGTGATCGTAGGGGTGAGGTTCGCGTAGGGCGCGCGAAATATGGCGCGTGATCGCCAAGGGCCACCGTTCAGCACCCTGCGGCACACCCGGACCAGCAACCGACTGATCCAATGGAAGCTGCCTGGCCCAAATCGCCCAGGAGCGCTACATCCAGCGGCCGTTCTCGGTGTTGGGGACGAACAGCTTGTGCTTTGTAAAGCCGCGCAGGCGGACCCGTGGCCAACGAGGCCGGTTTCGCCGCCGGGCAGGCAAGGGCCGGGGGCCGCGATCCAGCGGCGGGTACGTCTCCTCCGTGTCGCCGTGAGGCTGTGCACGGCGTAGGCCAGGGTTTTCCCACACACCAGACACTCGACGGAGCAGTGACGGGCCGGCTCGCCGTCCTCGGGCCGATCGACCACCCAGATAGGGCCGTTGTAGCCCCGGCGACCGTGCCGTACGACACCTGGCGACCCACGAAGTTCCGGCGATGGCCAAGCATGGCGCGCTGCTCACCTGAGGGCGTCTCCGGACGGTTCTGGTCGCTGCCGGGTTCCGGCATCTTGACCTCCTGGACTCTTGTAATCGGTCCGCCTGCGTCCGACTGTTTGAGGGGCGGCTGCGACCGGCGAGGGCTTTGAGGGGAGCGGATTCGGTGAGGGACCGATTGAGCCGGAGGAGGCACAGAAGATGGGTGCTTCTGTCGGTCGGCCTTGTCCTGGGTGCCGCGGCGGGCCTGGTCGGGGCACTCAGCTACTTTGATGTGATCTTCAGCAAGGAGCTGAGTTATCAGTTCTGTCCGTCCCGCAGTTCTGACACCAAGGCGATCGTCCCGTCGCAGTTGAGCGAAGAAGGGGACGAATACCGTGGGCCGGGGCCGCACCACGTTCACGTCGCTGGCCCTCAGGGAGGCGACAGCACGCGTCAAGCTCTGCCCGAGAAGTGGACGTTTCCACTGGACGGCGGGCAGTACGTGTTCAGGTCGGTGCAACTGGTCGTCTGCGAGTACGAGCACGAGGTGGCCGGCAAGACCGGGACACCATGTTCCTACGTAGTCCCTGAGACAGGCCAGAGGTACGACTTCGAGACCTTGCCCTCGAGATATGAGTACCGGGTGTACGAGGCAACGACAGGAGAGCTGGTCAAGTCGTTCGAGGTGAAGGGCAAGGAGGGGACCGGCGACTGCGCGGACAGCGTGTGGGTGCACCCTGCGGAGGCCACGAGGAACCTGGCTGCTCCTGACATGACCGAGGTCGAACGCCGGCTGAGGCCGCTGGTCGAGGGTGATGTGCCCTGACGGCCACTGCACGGCTGTCCTCCTTCAAGGACATCCGCGGATTAACGGCCCAGCATCAGGTCGATGTACTCGATCCCGAGCTTGTCCAGTGACCCGTCGATCGCGTCGGCCGCCCGGTGGATGGTCATGCGTGTGCTTGTCCCGGGGGTCCCGGCCGGCTTCGGTGCGCAGGATCGACACGTTGACGTCCGCGGCCGCCTCCCAGCGCGGGTAGAACACCTTGGCCCGTTCGTCGAGAAAGCAGTGGCGCGCGAGGGCGATGACGTCCAGCGCATCCTGTGAGTCAGCTGTCGGGGGTCGGTCGGACGAGGCCGCTCTGGTAGGCGATCACGACCAGTTGCGCGCGGTCGCGTGCGTGGAGTTTGGTCATCGCGCGGGAGACGTGGCTGCGCACGGTCAGAGGGCTGAGGACCAGCTGCTCGGCGATCTGGTGGTTCGACCTGCCCAGCGCGGCCAGCGCCATGACCTCGCGTTCGCGTTCGGTGAGCAGGGCGAGGCGTTCCGGCGCCGCGAGGGGCACGTGGTCGGCCGGGGAGGCCAGGAAGCGGGTGATCAGGGCGCGGGTGGCCGTGGGTGAAAGCAGGGAGTCGCCTGCGGCCACGGTGCGGATGCCTGCCAGGAGGATGTCGGGGCCGACGTCCTTGCCGAGGAATCCGCTCGCCCCGGACCGCAGGGCCATGGCGACGTTCTCGTCGTCCTCGAACGTGGTGAGGATCAGGACGCGGGTACCCGACAGTTCGGTCCGGGCGCAGATGCCGGATGTGGCGGCCAGCCCGTCGGTGCCGGGCATGCGAATGTCCATGAGGACGACGTCGGGACGGTGCTCGAGCGTGAGTTCCAGGGCCTGCTGACCGTCGGCCGCCTCCGCCACGACGGTCATGTCCGGGTTGGAGTCGATGAGAATGCGGAAGGTGGCCCGGAGCAGCGCTTGGTCGTCGGCGAGCAGAACGCGGATGGTCATGAGGTGCTTTCCTCGGAGCTGGGAAGGGGGAGCGTGCAGGCGACTTCGAAGCCGCCTTCGGGCCTCAGGCCGGCATGAAACGTACCGCCCACCGACAAGGCACGTTCGCGCATGCCGAGCAGTCCGTACCCACGGCTGGCGCCGGGGAAGCCGGCAGCGGCCGCAAAGCGTGTGCCGGCTTCGTTGGTGATGGTCAGTGTCAGGTCGTGCGGGGTGTAGGACAGCCGGACCCGTGCGGAGGGTGTGGCGGCGTGCTTGGTGATGTTGGTGAGTGCCTCCTGGACGATCCGGTAGGCCGTGAGGTCCAGGCCGGGCGGGAGCGGTCGTGGCCGCCCCGCAATGGCGACGGCGACGTCCAGGCCCGCTGACGAGCAGGTGTCGACGAGCTGTGGCAGCTGTTCCAGGCCCGGCGCGGGAGCCGTCTCCTGGGAGTCGGTGTCCTGACGGAGCAGGCCGACGGTGGCCTTGAGCTCACGGAGGGCCGAGGCGGTCACTTCCGGCAGTTTCTCGACTATGGCGATGGCCTGGTCGGGGTGGGTCCGGGCCAGATGGGCGGCGGTGCCGGCCTGGGCGTTGGCGAGCGCGAGATGGTGGGCGACCACGTCGTGCAGTTCGCGGGCGATACGCATGCGTTCCTGGACTACCCGTCGGCGTGTCTCCTCTTCCCGCTCCTGGGCGGCGTGCTCGGCGCGGGCAACAGCGTACTCGCGGCGCACGCGCACGTAGCTGCCGAAGGAGGCGACCATCAGGATCCAGGCGGCCGGATTGACCAGGCCGATGATCCAGTCGTGCGACGAATCGGTGGTGATGAAGCCGGTGACCGCGATCCCGGCTGCGGCCGCGACGGCGCTGTACCAGGTGGCCTTGCGGTCGGGACGCAGGCTCACGGTGTACTGCGCGACCAGCATCGGGCCCATGAGCAGCGGCGTCAGGAGGTATCCCAGGAACCCCTCGGTCATGATGCATGCCGTGGTCACCAGCAGCACCACAAGTGGGTAGCTGCGGCGGCGCAGCAGCACGGCGCAGGCCACGGCGGACAGCACGAGGCCGGGCCACAGGACGAGCGGCTCCCTGGCCGAGACCGCCCGGGTGAGGAAGACACCGCCCACGGTGAAGGCGAGCAGCAGGCTCGTAGTCCCCACTTGGACGAGGCGGGTGCGGTCGTCCGCGCGGTGCTTCCATCGTTCAGTCATCGTCGTACTCCGAGGTGGGACCGGCCGGTTCAGGGTGACAGACGTGCCGCGGCTCCGTGGCACGGCGCCGCGGCGCGCCTTCAGGTCGGCACGCCTTGAGGTCGGCTTCGTTCAGGCGGTGCGGACCGGCTCCCGGGGGTGAGCTTCAGCGCCCGTCACAGCGGATGCCTGCGTCCGGGAGGTGAGTGCGGCGCCTTCGACGTCGACTCGGGGCAGTGCCCTGTCGAGCCACCGGGGCAGCCACCATGCCTTGTCCCCCAGCAGGGCGAGGACGGCGGGCACCAGGGCCAGGCGGACGACGAAGGCGTCGAAGAGGACTGCGACGGCGAGGCCGAACCCGATCGTCTTGATCATGGACTCCCCGGAGCCGATGAAGCCGGAGAAGACCGCCATCATGATCACGGCCGCGGCGACGACCACGCGGGCGCTGTGCCGGAAGCCGCTCACCACGGCTTGTCCGGGGCGCTCACCGTGGACGTATGCCTCCCGCATGCGGGCGACGAGGAAGACCTCGTAGTCCATGGCCAGGCCGAACACGATGCCCACCAGGAAGATCGGCATGAGGCTCATGATCGGGCCGGTCTGCTCCACGCCCAGCAGTCCGGAACCCCAGCCCCACTGGAAGACTGCAACGACCGTACCGAGCGAGGCGAGTACCGACAGCAGGAAGCCGACAGCTGCCTTGACGGGCACGAGAATCGAGCGGAAGACGATCAGGAGCAGCAGCAGGGACAGCAGCACGATGACGGCCAGGTAGGGCACCAGGGCGTCCTTCAGGGCCTGCGCGACGTCGATGTTCATCGCGGTGCTGCCGGTCACCTCGAACGTCGCGCCGGTCTCCGCCTCCAGATCGGGACGCTCCGCGCGGATGGTCTGAACGATGCCCTTCGTGGCTTCCTCGCTGGGGCCGGTGGCCGGTACGGCGGAGAACAACGCGGCGTCCCCGGCCCCGTTGAACTGCGGGGGCGTCACGGACACGACGCCCTCGGTGTCCTTGATCTGCTCGGCCATCCTTGCTGCGGCCGCCTGCGGGTCCGCGGATCCCTTGACGTCGGCGATGATGGTCAGCGGGCCGTTGAAGCCCGCACCGAAGCCGTCGGCCAACGCGTCGTAGGCACGTCGCTCCGTCGTCGACGTGGGCTTCGCCTCATCGCCGGGCATGCCCATCTCCAGCTGAGCGGCGGGCAGCGCCAGGGCTCCCAGAGCGGCCACACCCAGCACAAGGACCGTCACGGGTCGCCTCATCACGAAGCGCGCCCAACGGGACCCGCCACTGGCGGCGGTCCCGGAGCGGCGCCCGGCGCTGCCGTTCCGCTTGCCGGGCTTGCGGACCTTGCCGGGCTTGCGGACCTTGCGCGACAGGACGGCGTTCGGCCACATGCCCAGCAGCGCGGGCACCAGCGTCAGGGCGACCAGGACGCCGACGGCGACCGCTCCGGCGGCGCACAGACCCATCTTCGTCAGCATCGGCACGCCGACCACGGACAGCCCGGCGAGCGCGATGATCACGGTCAGGCCGGCGAAGACCACGGCGGAACCGGCCGTGCCGGCCGCGAGTCCCGCCGCTTCCCGCGGGTCGTGTCCCTTCGCGCGCTCCTCGCGGTAGCGGGAGACGACGAAGAGGGCGTAGTCGATACCGACCGCGAGCCCGAGCATCGACGCCAGCGTGCCCGTGGTCATGGACAGCCCCAGGGCGCCGCCGAGAGTGAGGATCGCGCACATGCTGACGCCGACGCCGACGACGGCTGTGAGCAGCGGCAGCCCGGCCGCCGCCAGGGAGCCGAAGGTGATCAGCAGGACGACCGCGGCCAGGGCGATGCCGATCGCCTCGGCCGACCCGCCTGCGGCCGGCTGCGAGGCGAGTGCGGTGCCACCCACCTCCACCGTGAGCCCCGCGTCACGGGCCTGGCCGATGGCCCTTTCGAGGCCGTCCTTGCTGGCGTCGGTCAGGTCGTCGGCCTTGACCTTGTAGTTGACCGTGGCGTACGCGGTCGAGGCGTCCTTGCTGACCGCATGGGCCTTGAAGGGGTCGACGGCACTGTCCACCTGCGCCCCTTCGGCGACCGTGGACACCAGCTCGTCGATGGCGGCCTGGTTCTCCTTGGCCGTCACCTTCTCCCCACCCGGGGCGATGAAGACGATGCGGGCGTTGGCGCCGTTGGCGTCCGAGCCGTGGAATCGCTCACCGATGAGGTCGAACGCCTTCTGAGCCTCGATGCCGGGCATGAACGACGTGCCGTCGTCGCTCGCGGCCGGGGCCTTGGCGGCGCCGAGACCGACTCCGCCGAGGACCACCGCCCACAACAAGGTCACGAGCCAGCGTCGCCGGAAGGCGGTCAGGCCCAGTCGGTACAGGAAGGTAGCCACGAGAAAGGTCTCTCCAAAGTGGGTTCTCAAGGTAGGAACCAAGACTGTGCTTCCAGGTGCTGCCGGAGCATCGTGCCGGTGCCGTGACCTGGACCTCGTGCCCCTGCAGCAGGCAGGGGGCCGTCCTCGTGCGAGACGAGGACGCCGTTCTCCTACCTGAGGATGGCCGCGGGGCGAGGAAGCCCGGCCACGGCATCGGGACTGCCGACCCGTTCACGCAGGGTCCGCGCCGGGGTGCGGAAGGCCGTGGAAGACCTGACGGTATGCGTCGCGTCTGACCAGCACTTTCCGGGCGCTGGAACCCTCGCTCGGGCCGACGATGTTCCGCGGCTCCGTCAGATCCGTCAGATCCGTCAGCCGCTCGGCCTTCGCGGAGCCGATGTGCCGCTTGCGCTGGACTATCGAGGTGGGCGTGAACCGGGTGGCGACGACCAGCTCGGCCGCGTCATCTGGTCCCTGCAGTGCTGGACGACGACCGCGACCTCGGCCTCGGTGACGAACGCGCCCTGAATGCGGACGGGCTTGTTGGCGCCCATCGGCAGGAGGAGGCCGTCGCCCTTGCCGATCAGCTTCTCGGCGCCGGGCCGGTCGAGGATGGCCCGGCTGTCGGCGAGCGAGGAGGTGGCGAAGGCGAGCCGTGAGGGCATGTTCGCCATGATGTGGCCGGTGACGACGTCCACGGACGGCCGCTGGGTGGCGAGCACGAGGTGGATGCCGACGGCGCGCGCCAGCCGGGTGATCCGGACGATCGCGTCCTCGACGTCGTGCGGTGCGACCATCATGAGATCGGCCAGCTCGTCGACGATCACCAGAAGGTACGGATACGGCAGGAGCTCCCGCCCGCTGCCCTCGGGCAGCTTGATCCTGCCGTCCCGGATGGCCTGGTTGAAGTCGTCGATGTGCCGGTAGCCGAACGCGGCCAGGTCGTCGTAGCGCACGTCCATCTCGCGTACGACCCACTGGAGCGCCTCGGCGGCCTTCCCGGGGTCGGTGATGATCGGGGTGATCAGGTGCGGGATGCCCTGGTAGGCGGTGAGCTCGACGCGCTTGGAGGAGACGAGGACCATCCGGACGTCCTCGGGGGTCGCCCGCATCAGGATCGAGGTGATGAGGCAGTTGATGCAGGAGGACTTGCCGGAGCCGGTGGCACCGGCGACCAGGATGTGCGGCATCTTCGCCAGGTTGGCGGTCACATGGGCGCCCTCGGCGTCCTTGCCGAGCGCGACCAGCATCGGATGGTCGTCGGCTGCCGCGTCCGCGGAGCGCAGCACGTCGCCGAGGTTGACCATCTCGCGGTCGGTGTTCGGGATCTCGATGCCGACCGTCGACTTGCCGGGGATCGGCGAGATGATCCGTAAGTCGGGCGAGGCCACGGCGTAGGCGATGTTCCTGGTCAGAGCCGTGACCTTCTCGACCTTCACGGCCGGGCCCAGCTCGACCTCGTACCGCGTGACCGTCGGACCGCGTGTGAAACCGGCGACGGCCGCGTCGACCTTGAACTCGGCGAAGACGTTGGAGAGCGCGTCGACGACGGCGTCGTTGGCCGCGCTGCGGGTCTTGCCCGGCCCGCCGCGCTCCAGCAGGTCCATCGAGGGCATGACGTAGGTCATCTGTTCTGCCGCCGACAGGGGCTCCGCGCCGGTTGGCGTGGTCAGTTCCGCTGCAGGAAGAAGCCGAGTGGGAGGGAGGAGCGGCACAGGGGCAGTGGTCGATCGGGAGTTGAGATCAGCAGCCGCTGCGGCGACGTCCACGGGATCTGTCGGCTGGCTGAACGACTGTTGTTGTGCGGCAGGTGGAGTCGACGCAGGATACGGCGGGAGCCGCGTCGGCGAAGACGACCCCCAGGCCATTCCGCGCAGGTGATCGGCAACTTCTGCTGCGCTCTGTGGCCGGTGCGCGGGATGCTTCTCCAGAAGCGCGAGAATCAGCTCGTCCCACCCGCTTGGAAGGGCCGGCCGGCGGTGTCCGGCGGGCACGGGGGTCTCGGTGACGTGCTTGACGAGCAACGCGACCCCGCTGGCTGCTGAGAACGGGGGCCGGCCGGTGACCAGGGCGTAGAGCACGCAACCCAGGGAGTAGAGGTCACTTCGGTGGTCGATGGGTACCGCTTGGGCCTGTTCCGGTGACATGTAGGCCGGCGTTCCCAGGACCGTCCCGGCTGCAGTCAGCGTGGTGTGGGGCGACGCATTGTCCAAGAATGCGGCGATACCGAAGTCCAGGATCTTGGCGACGCCGCGCGTGGTGATCATGATGTTGGCGGGCTTGATGTCGCGGTGCAGAACTCCTGCGGAGTGTGCCGTCGCCAGTCCGTCGCAGATCTGGACGCCCCAGTCGGCCACAGCGTCAAGGGGCGGCAGCCCCTGCTGGATGATGCGGTCGAGTGCCTGCCCGCCCACCAGCTCCATCACGATGAAGAGCAGTGAACGCCCTTCTGCTTCGGTTGAGCCGATGTCGTGCAGCGTCACGACGTGCTGGCTGTCGAGGCGCGCGGCCACTCGGGCCTCACGATCGAAGCGAGCGATGGCGCGGGGGTCTGATTCGCTTCCGCCAAGTGTCAGCGTCTTGACCGCGACTTCCCGACCCAAGCGTTCATCGTGTGCACGCCAGACCTGGCCCATGCCCCCGGTGCCAACGAGGTCGATCAGCCGATAGCGGCCATCGATCCGTGTTCCCCGCACTGTCCCCTCCCCGACATCGGCGGCGAAGCGGCCACGACCTTTCCCGGTGGCCCTTCGCCGTGACGGCTGCCTCGACGATCCTATGGCCGAGCCGGAGGTGAATGGGGGCGCGCAGTGCGGTGGAGAGCGCCCCGATGTCGCCGATGCGGCAGCGGCGCCGGATGAACCCCCGGCGCCTCAGTTCAACTCCTCCAGTGCCGCATCAGGCAACGTTCGCCCGGTCTCCACCATCTGGCACGTCTGTGCCTGTGGTCAGGCGGTCCGTGATTTCCTCGGCGGTCAGCACGAGGGCGAATCCCTTGCGCAGGACGGCGAGTTCTGGTTGCTGCCGCGACTCGTCGTCGGTGGCCGTGACGTCGGATCCGACGACGACCTTGTAGCCGCGTTCATATGCCTGGCGAGCGGTGGTGCCGCAGCAGTAGTTGGTGAGCGTTCCCGTGACGACGACCGTGTCGCGGCCGAGGTTACGCAGCATCGTGTCGAGCGGAGTGTCGTAGAACGCGCCGTAGGAGGGCTTGCGGATCAGGGCCTCGTCCGGGCGGTGGCCCATCGGGGCCCAGACCTCGGCGGGGCCGGGGCGACGCCAGTCGGTGTCCGCGTGCGGGAGGTGGCGCAGGGCGTGCGGCCGGTCCAGGCCGAGATGCGTGTCGTCGAAGATGGTCCAGATCACCGGGACGGAGGCGTCCCGGCATGCCTCGACCAACTGCCGCAGCCGGGGCGCCATCCGGGTCGCCGCGGGCACCCAGTAGGGGCTCCAGCCGGGCCGGACGAATTCGTCCTGCATGTCGATGACCAGCAGTGCCGTCCGCTCGGGTGGCACATCGAACGATGCCCGGCCGTGCTCGTAGGCAGCCCGCGCCCGCGCAGTCACCCATTCCTCGGTATACGTCATTCCTACCTCCTATATCGATTCGAGGTACCTCGCTTCGATGTGCGAGAGTAGCAGCATGCTCGAACTCGCGATCCTGGGATTCCTGGCCGAGGGCCCGCTGCACGGCTATCAACTGCGCCACCGCATAGCGCAGTTGTCGGGCCATGCACGGCCCGTCAGTGACGGCAGCCTCTACCCGGCGATCAACCGGCTGGTCAACGCCGGGCTGCTGGAGCGACGTGCCGAACCGGGCGCCTCGGCCGCCCAGCGGCACACGCTGAGCCTGACCGACACCGGTCGCCGCGACCTACTGCGACGGCTGCGGGATGCCGACGGCCTGGATATCAGCGACAGCACCCGGTATTTCACGGTCCTGGCCTTTCTCTCTCAGCTTCCGACTGTCGCGGACCAGCACGCGGTACTGCGCCGCCGACTGCAATTCCTGGAACAACCGGCGAGCTTCTTCCACGACGGCGACCTCCTGTTGGGCGTCGAGGACACCGATGACCCCTATCGCCGCGGCATGCTCACCATCGCCCGAGCCACCAGCCGCGCGGAGCGTTCCTGGCTGCGGGAAGTCCTGGACTGACGACGCGCCGGCAGGCCCCTCGCCCGTTCTCGGTTGGCGTCCCTGACCCTCGCAGGCGAAGTGGATCTCCGTGGCCGGTCCGCCACGGCGTGGGTGTCTCGACCAGCAACACCGGGACCTTTCGTGACGCTTTCCGCGACGACGACGAAGCCGTTCGCGTAGCCGACGCGACGGCCCCGGTGGTGCACCGTCCGCACAAGGCGTCGTCACCACTCCGCGATCCGCCCGTCTGGGTGGCGCCACTGCGCATCGGGGTGCCGCCACTCGGTGTTCCTGGCGCGCACGACCGCCTCGTCGACCTCGATGCCGATGCCCTGCCCGGCCGGCACCGCGAGGGCCCCGTCCACGGGAACGAGCGGGGCGGGATCCAGCAGGTAATCGGCCATCTCGCCCCGGGGCAGCCCCGCGTAGCCGGTGTTGTAGTGCAGGCCGAGGCTCTGCTCGTGCAGCGGCACGTTGAGACAGGCGGCGGCCACCTGCAGCGAGGCGGCCAGTGAGACGGGCCCGTTGGGGCAGTGCGGGACGACGGCGACGTCGTAGGTCTCGGCCAGGTGGCAGATCTTCGCCAGTTCGCCGAGGCCGGTGACCGACACGTCGGGCTGGATGATGTCGACCCCGCCGCGCTGCAGCAGGGTACGGAAGTCCCAGCGCGAGGTGAGACGTTCGCCCGTGGCGATCCGGGTCGCGCCGGCCGCGCGGGCCACCTCGGGCAACAGGTCCTCGTGGCCCGGCGACAGTGGTTCCTCGACCCACAGCAGCCGGAACTGCTCCAGCTCCCGCAGCAGCGGACGCACCATCGACCGGTGCACCCGGCCGTGGAAGTCCAACGCGATGTCCAGTCCGGTGCCGAACTCGTCGCGCAGTGCCGCTACCCGGGCGACGACCGCGTCCACCTCCGCCGCGCCCGCGATGTGGTCCAGTTCGGCGGTGGCGTTCATCTTCACCGCGGTGAATCCCTGAGCGACCCGGGCGCGGGCCCCGGCGACCACGTCACCGGGCCGGTCGCCGCCGATCCAGGCGTACACCCGGGTGTGGTCGCGCACCGGACCGCCGAGCAGTTCGTGCACGGGTACGCCGAGCGCGCGCCCCTTGATGTCCCACAGTGCCTGCTCGATCGCCGCGGCGGCGGTGGCCAGCACTGGTCCGCCGCGGAAGAAGGCTCCCCGCCGCATCCGGTGCCACGTCTCCTCGATCCGGCCGGCCGGCGCCCCGACGACGGTGTCGGCGAGGTCCGCGACGGCGCCGAGGACGGCCCGCCGCCGCTTGGACAGGAGTGCCTCGCCCCAGCCGGTGACCCCCGTGTCGGTGGTGACCCGGACCACGACCCAACGGGGCGGCACGCTGTACGCGGTGATGCCACTGATCTTCGGCACCGTCACGACACCTTCCAGTCGGCGACGGCGTCCCGCACCTGCCGGCGGCGCGCCTCGTCGAGCGGGTGGGACGGGGGACGCACATCGCTGCGGCAGTGACCGAGCTGGGCCAGCGCCTCCTTCACGACGGCGACGTTGTCCGCGGACCTGCGGTGCGCACGCAGCTCCTCGAAGGGGCGGATCCGCTCCCACAGCGTCATGGCCGCGCCGGTGTTCCCGTCCCGCAGGGCCGTGAGCAACTCCAGGGACAGGCGCGGCGCGACGTTCACCAGGCCTGAGGTGAAACCGGTCGCGCCCATCGCCCAGTAGGCGGGCGCGTACAGCTCGGCCAGGCCCGCGACCCACACGAACCGCTCGAGTCCGGCGTCGCGCGCCACGGCGGCGAAGCGCGCGGCATCGGGCACCGCGTACTTCACCCCGACCACATTGGGGCACAGCTTGCCGAGGCGCCCGATCGACCGGGCGTCGAGCAACGGATCGCGGACATAGGGCACCACACCCAACTCCGGCACGGCCTCGGCGACCGAGCGGTGGTAGGCCACCCAGCCGTCGTCGGACACGTAGGGGTGAACCGGCTGATGCACCATGACCAGTTGGGCGCCCGCCGCGCGGGCGTGGCGGGCCTGGCGTACGGCGGTCGCGGCGTCGTGGCCGACCCCCGCCACGACGTGCGCCGACACGCCGGACGCGACGGTTTCCGCGACGGTCAGTTCCACGACGAGTCGGCGCTCGGACTCGTCCAGGCTGTAGAACTCACCGGTGTTCCCGCCCGGCGTCACGGTCCGCACCCCCTCGTCCAGCATACGGCGCACCACCCCCTGGTATGCCGCCTCGTCGACCCGGTCCTGGGCGTCGAAGGGGGTCACCGGGATCGCGACGACTCCCGACAATGCTTGCCTGTGGTCCACCTGCGCAGTGTGCATGTTCGCTCCCGCCCGGGGCTGATCGGCCGTGTCCGTCTGTGTCGTGCGGCATGCATGGCATACCAGGGGGATGCCACGAGCAGGCTAGCAGCGTCCCTGCGCGTGGGGCACCGGTCGGGAGCGCCTCGTCGGTGCGTTCACCGGTCGCGGTCGGTCAGGGCCCGAGCGGCACCAGGGAGTCCGTGGCCACGGGGGCACCGGTGGCGAACGACTCGTTGGCGGCGAGGCCCGTGACCAGAGCCAACGCACCGTCACGCGCGGTGGCCGGGGCGGTTGTGGCTTCCGGGCTCTCCCGGGGCTCGAAGTGGGCGGGACCGTAGAGCGCCCGCAGCATGCGCTCGTCGCCCCCGCCGTGGCCCGCGTGGTCGTAGCCGGGCAGCGGGACGTCGTACGGCTCCTGCCACAGCGGGCGTACCAGGGTCCGCGGGCCGCCGGCGTTCGCCATCGCCTTGTCGCCGTGGATGGCCCCCTTGCCGGAGACGGAACGCAGGCGCGCCGGCTGCCAGCGGCTCTCCTCGACCTCCAACTCCAGGCGTCCGCGGGTCCCGTTGAACATCACCCGGTATCCCTCCCACGGGGAGTAGGCGCTCAGGTGGTACGTCATGGTGGCGCCGGTGTCGTAGCGGACCAGCACGGCCATGTCGTCCTCGATGGTGATGCCGTCACCGAAGACGTTGCGGTCACGCACGTAGCCGTCGTGCTGCTCGGCCTCCAGGTAGAGGGAGCGCAGGGCCTCGTTCTCGGCGAGCCGCAGCGCGAACGGGTCGCCGGCGGCCTCGGTGGCACCGTGCGCGCGCTCGTAGTCGCGGCGATTGCCGTGGCGTTCGCCCGCCTCGCGGCCGTAGAAGCCCAGCCGTCCGTACCCGAAGACCTCCCGCGGCCGGGCGTGCAGCCACCAGTTGACCAGGTCGAAGTGGTGACTCGACTTGTGCACCATCAGCCCGCCGCTGGACCGCTTCTCGCGGTGCCAGCGCCGGAAGTAGTCCGCACCGTGCCGCACGTCGAGGAGCCACTCGAAGTGCACCGAGAGGATCTCGCCGACCGCACCCTCGGCCAGCAGTTCGCGCACGCGCGCGTGCACCGGGTTGTAGCGGTAGTTGAAGGCGACGGCGAGGTCGCCGCCGGTGGCCTCGACCGTGCGCAGGATGGTGCGGCAGCGGGCCGCGTCGGTCGTCATGGGCTTCTCCGTGACCACCCGGCATCCGGCCTGAAGCGCCGGCACGATGTACGCGTCGTGCAGTGCGTCCACCGTGGTGACCACGACCTCGTCGATGCCTTCGGTGCGCAGCCGCCGCTCGAAGTCACCGGGACGCCAGGCCGCGGCCTGCGGTTCTCCCGCCCGACCGAGCAGCCGCTGGTGATGGGCGATCCGCGCCGGGTTCGGGTCGCACAGGGCCACCACCCGAAAGCGCCGGCGCCCGGCCAGGGCGGTGGTGAACAGCTGGGCGCGGGACCCGGTGCCCACCACGACGGCACGGGCTGGACGGGCCTTCGTCATGCGGCACCTCCCACGGATCGGCCGTTGACCGTCACGCGGTGCACCGACAGGTCCCCGACGGACTGGAGCAGCATGTCCTGCGCGGCGTCCCGGAAGGTGAGCCGGTCGAGGCGGACACCGCTGACCGGTGCGTCGGGCAGCGCACGGATGCGCACCGGATACTCGCATCGGCCGCCCACCGACCAGCGCTCCGCCGAGAGGCGGGACACCTCGGCCAGTTGACTCCCGCCCGCCCCGCCGGCGTACTGGAAGGTCACCTCGAACGGCACGTACGTCCAGGCCGGCGCGTCGACGTCCGTGACGCGGACATCCCGCACGTAACCGCCGCGCGTGGGAGTGGACTTGACGTTGAGGACCGAGGCCACGGAGGCCTCGTCCCGGTCCGGGTCGGCCGGCAGGTACAGGCGCCGGGCGACCACGTCCGAGACACCGCCGCTCATCTCGCTGCCGATGGCCACCGCGGCTCCGCCGCTGAGGTACACGCAGTCCTGGATGCGGATGTGCCGGGAGGGCACGCCGACCCGTCGGCCGTCCTGGTCGCGGCCGGACTTGATGGCGATGCAGTCGTCGTGGGTGGCGAAGGTGACGCGCTCGACGGTGACGTTCTCGCACGAGTCGGGGTCGCAGCCGTCGCTGTTGGGGCCCTCGCACTCGATCCGCACGTCGCGCACGGTGATGTTCCGGCTCAGTACCGGATGGATGTTCCAGAACGGGGAGTTGCGCAGCGTGACGCCCTCGATCAGGACGTTCCGGCAGGCGTAGGGCTGGATGAAGCTGGGACGCAGGTAGTGCCCGCCGCCCAGGACGCGCTCGGTCACCGGGATGCCTCGCGCGCCCCACTCCTCCAGGGTCGCCCAGTCCGGACGCTCGTGGGGCATACCGGGCTTCCAGCCGTACTGTCCGGAACCCTTCCACGGCCACCAGTGCGTGTTGTCGCCGCGCCCGTCGAGCACCCCGCGGCCGGTGACCGCGATGTCGTGGCGGCCGTAGGCGTAGATCAAGGGGGAGTAGTTGAGGACCTCGATGCCCTGCCACCGGGTCCGTACGATCGGCAGGTAGGCGGCCGGGTCGGTGCTGAACAGCACGGTCGCGCCCTCGGCGACGTGCAGGTCCACACCGCTGAGCAGGTGAATCGGACCGCTGGCCCAGCGGCCGGCGGGGATCAGCACATGCCCGCCGCCGGCGGCGTGGCAGGCCCGGACCGCCGCACGGATCGCGGCCGTGCAGTCGGTTGCGCCGTCGCCGACGGCCCCGTGGTCGGTGACGGGGAACCAGGCGTCGGGGAAGTGCGGGCGCCCTGGGGCGGCGGCGGCCGCGCCGGTGGCGTGGGCCAGGGGAACGGCGGCGGCCGCGAGGGCGCCGAGGCGGAGAAGCTGTCTGCGTGCCGGATCACTCATGCTGTTACCCCTCGGTGAGGTGGTGCGCAGGTGGTGGGCGGTCGCTTCAGGGCCCGGGGGGAGTGCCGGTCCCGGGCTGGTCGGGCAGGTAGCGTGCTGCCTCGCCCGCGGCGTGGTCGGCGAACATCGGTCCGGCGACGTCGGGGTCGCCGGAGCGCAGCACGTCCAGGAGTTCGGCGTGGTGCTCGGCCATCGCGCCCCAGCCGCCGGCGTAGCGCGGGTCGCCCAGGACGTGCAGGTCCCACAGGCTGGACTCGATCATGCGCCACAGGCGGATCAGCGCCGCGTTGCGGGCAGCTTCGCACACATGGCGGTGGAATGACATGTCGGCGTCGCGGAAGGCGCCGATGTCGTCCTTGGCCGCCGCCCGGCGCAGTCGCGTCACGTCGTCGCTGAGCAGCCGGGTGTGCTCGGCGTCCAGGCGGCCCGCCACCCGGCGGGCCGCGTACTCCTCGAACATCACCCGGATGTCCCGGATGTCCTGCGCCTGACGTTCGGAGACCCGCGCGACGTAAGTGCCGCGATGCGGCTGGGAGATGACGAGGCCCTCGTACGCCAGCCGCTTGATCGCCTCGCGGCAAGGGGCCTGACTGGTGCCGAAGCCGCGTGCGATCTCCGCTTCCACCAGGCGCTGGCCTGGGGCGAGTTGCCCACCGACGATCCAGTCGCGCAGTTGGGTGTACACGTGGTCGGACAGCAACTGGCGGGGCACGCGGGGCGCGCCCGGCACGGGGCCGTCGCCTGTCCGGCCGGCTTCCTGACGGGGCCGGCGGTTGCGTGGTCTGGCCGGCTCGGGCAGCTTGTCCTGCTGCTCCCGCCAGATCCGGGCGACGGTGGACTGGGACAGGCCCAGGGTGTCCGACAGGGCGCGAGTGGAGGGCACGGGCGAGCCGTCCCGGGCCTGTTCGAGTACGGCCGCCACCTGGGCCTCCGCCTCCTGCCGGGTGTCGCTGCGCGGGCGCCCCGCGCGAGGGGCGTCGCGCAGGCCGGCGATGCCCCGGCTCAGATAGCGGTCCCGCCACTTGGCCACCGTGGCGGGACTGACCCCGAGTCGCTGGGCGATCTCGCCATTGGTCAGCCCCTCGGCACACGCCAGGACGATGCGGCTGCGCAGCCGGACCGCGCCGGGCGGCTGCTGCGAGAAGCCGGCCAGAGCAGCCCGGTCCTCCGCACTGAGCTGGACGAACGCCGGGGGATCAGGAACGGTCATGTGCCGCACCTCCTGGGATGCGCGAACTTGTGACTCGGACGCCGGGGTGAAGGTGTCGTCGGCGTCATCAACTTCAGGTTCGGTCTCACGTATTGACGGCGTATTGGCACGAACATATTAACTATCGTTGCTCGATCAGTGACCCACTAGATGGTGTGCGCCCCAAATCGATGACACGTCGGATCCATGACACGTCCGCGTCCCGCGCGGGCCCCCGAGCGAGACCGGCACCGTCGCACTCGGGCCGATGGCGCCGACAGCACGAGTACTGCAGCTCTCACGACGCACTTGGAGGCACTCCCATGTCCGAGATGTCCCGACGGCACGTCCTGGCAGCGGCCGGAGCATCCGCGGCGGCGGTCGCACTGGACGCCGGTACCGCGCACGCCGCACCGGACGCGGTGGACCCCGCACCGGTCGCGCCGGGAACCGGTCACGGCTCCAACCCGCTGCGGCTGTGGTACCGGGCCCCGGCCGAGGAGTGGCTGGAGGCACTGCCGGTCGGCTGCGGCCGGCTCGGCGCCATGGTCTTCGGCGGAGTGGCCACCGAGCGCCTGCAGTTGAACGAGGACAGTGTGTGGGCCGGCGGCCCGCACGAATACAACCCGCCCGGTGCGCTGGAGGCGCTGCCGGAGATCAGACGGCTGGTCTTCGACGACCAGTGGGGTGCGGCGCAGAGGCTGGCCGACGAGGCTTTCATGGGCACCCCGAGCGAACAGGCGCCCTATCAGCCGGTGGGCGACCTGCGGCTGGTGTTCCCGGGCACGGAGGAGTACACGGACTATCACCGTGAGCTGGACCTGACCACGGCGATCACGAAGGTGACCCATGTCAGGGACGGGGTGCGTCACACCCGTGAGGTGTTCGCCGGCCTGCCCGACCAGGTCGTCGTCATGCGGCTGAGTGCCGACCGGCGTGCCTCGGTCTCGTTCGAGGCGGAGTTCTCCAGCCCGCAGGACAGCACGACGGGATCCGCGGGCGCCGCCACCATCCGGCTCGACGGCATCAGCACGGCTTGGGAGGGGCGTCCGGGTGCGGTGCGTTTCCAGGCCCGTGCCCGGGCGGAGGCCGACGGCGGAACGGTGCGCACCGAGGGAGGCCGGCTGATCGTCGACGGCGCCGACGCGGTGACCCTGCTGATCTCCATGGGTACGAGCTACCGCAGCTACCGTGACGCGGACGGAGACCAGGAGACGCCCGCGGGACGCCATCTCCAGCGCGCCTCGGCCAAACCGTACCGGGTGCTGCGCGAGGCGCACATCAGCAACTACACGGCGCTCTTCGGCCGGGTCGACATCGACCTCGGCACCTCCGAGGCCGCCCTGCTGCCCACCGACGAGCGCATCGCGCGCAAGCAGCCGGACACCGATCCGTCGCTGGCCGCCCTGTACTTCCAGTACGGCCGCTACCTGCTGATCTCCAGCTCGCGCAGCCCGGGGTACGCGGCGAATCTGCAGGGCATCTGGAACGACGGCCTGAATCCCGCCTGGGAGTCGAAGTACACGCTCAACATCAATCTCGAGATGAACTACTGGCCCGCCGGGCCGGCCAACCTCGCGGAGTGCTGGGACCCGCTGTTCGACCTCGTGTCCGACCTGTCCGAGACCGGTGCCGAGACCGCGCGGAAGATGTACGGCGCCAAGGGCTGGATGGTGCACCACAACACCGACGGCTGGCGCGGCACCGCGCCGGTCGACTTCGCCTTCTACGGGGTGTGGCCCACCGGTGGCGCCTGGCTGGCGGGCATCATCTGGGAGCGCTACCTCTACACCGGCGACAAGCGCACACTGCGGCAGCACTACCCGATGCTGAAGGGGGCCGTCGAGTTCTTCCTCGACACGCTGCAGGAGGACCCCAAGTCCGGCCACCTGGTGACCAACCCCTCGCACTCGCCCGAGGTGGGCCACCACGAGGTCGACGGCGAGAACGTCAGCATGTGCGCGGGCCCGACGATGGACATGCAGATCCTGCGGCAGCTCTTCACCGCGTTCGAGGGCGCGTCCGAGGCCCTGGGAGAGGACCCGGACATGCGGCGTGCCGTCTCCGCCACCCGCAAGCGGCTCGCCCCCACACAGGTCGGTCACCTCGGCCAGATCCAGGAGTGGCTGGAGGACTACGAAGGGGACGCCGCCCTCTCGCGCAGCCGGCACATCTCGCACCTGTGGGGCCTGTTCCCCGGCGAGGAGATCAACCCGCGTACCCGTCCCGAACTGGCCGCGGCGGCACGGCGTACGCTCGAGCTGCGCGGTGAGGCGGGCGCGGGATGGTCACTCGCCTGGAAGATCAACTTCTGGGCGCGACTGCTCGACGGCGCCGAGGCGTACAAGCGGCTGACCAACCTGCTGGTCCCCGCCCGCACCGCGCCCAACATGTTCGACCTGCACCCGCCCTTCCAGATCGACGGCAACTTCGGCGGCACCTCCGGGATCACCGAGATGCTGCTGCAGAGCCACGCCGGGGAGGTCGCCCTGCTGCCCGCCCTGCCCGACGCGTGGCCCGCCGGCTCCTTCCGGGGACTGCGGGCCCGCGGCGGCTTCGAGGTCGACCTGGAGTGGACGGCGGGCGGGGTCGCGCACGCCGAGGTGCGTTCCCTGCTCGGCAATCCGCTGCGGATCCGTACCCCGCACCCGGTGGACGTCGAGGGTGCCGGGGCCGACCGTCCCGAGGAGTGCGTCGTGTCGTTCGGCACGCGCCGGAACGGCCGGTACCGGCTGCGTTCAGCCGTCCAGTAGCGGCATCCACACCCGCATCGCGCCGTCGCCGCGGTTGTCCCACTGGAAGTAGGGCACCGCGGTGGCGGTGACGGGGCGGTCGGTGTCCGCGGCGTGCGGGCCGCCGGCGGTGCGGTAGGGGAGCCCCGCCTCGTGCCCGCCCGTGACGGCCGCCGCCCGGGTGCGCAGCGCCACGGTCGGCCCGACGCCGTCCAGATCGGTGTGCGTGACCTCCTCGAACACGGCGTCCCGGAAGAGCGCCACCTCGTCGACCGGGACGCCGTCCTGCTGGTCGGTCTGCTCGAAGCAGTAGACCAGCGGGCCGCGTTCGACCGCCGCGCAGCCGCGCACGGCGTCGATCCGCGGGTGCGGCAGGGTCAGCCGGGGCGTCAGGTCCAGGTGCACTACGACGGTGTCCCCGGGCCGCCACGACCGGCGCAGCACGGCGTACCCCTGCTCGTCGGCGGTGACCGCCATGCCCTTCTCGTCCGGCGTGTCCATCCGGGTCCGCGTGCTCCACGGCGGGATGCGCAGCGCGAGCGCCCACGGCCCGGCGGGGGCCTCGGTGACGGTGATCTCCACGCGCCCCTGCCAGGGATAGTCCGTCTCCACCCGCAGCCCCAGCCGGCCGTCGGCGAAGGGGCAGGCCAGCGTGATCGAGGTGTACTGATGCAGATGGAGGGTGGGCACACCGGCGTGCTCGGACGTGGTCGCGGCGTAGTGCTCCAGCGAGCCGACCAGGCGGGTGACGGCCGGGGGACAGCAGGCCGAGAAGAACCACTCGTCGCGGCAGCGCGGATCACCCACCGCCTCGGCGTGGTCGGGGCGCCGTTGCAGCGGGTTGCCCTTGTAGTACGCCCTGCCGTCGGCGGAGCGCGCCGCGGCGAACGCGTTGTACAGCGTGCGCTCGACGAGGTCGGCGTAGCGGGCCTGCCCGGTGGCGAGCAGCAGCCGCCAGCTCCACTGGATGCTCGCCGCCGACGCGCACGTCTCGTTGTACGACAGGTCCGGCGGCAGCTCGTACCGCTCGCCGAACACCTCGCCCACCTGGCGCGAGCCGAGCCCGCCGGTCAGCGAGGTCCTGGAGGCCACCATGTCCTGCCAGCGGTGCGCGGACGCCGCGAGGAGGGAGGCGTCGCCCGTCTCCACGGCGACGTCGACGATCCCCGCCTCGAGGTAGAGCGCGCGTACGGCGTGGCCGGTGAGCGCGGGCGCCTCGCGTACCGGCAGGTGGTCCTGGCGGTGCCGGGCACCGTGCTTGTGCGGGCCGACCAGTCCGCGGCCGCGGCGCTCGACGAAGGCGGAGGCCAGTGCGAGGTGGCGCTCCTCGCCCGTCGCCCGGTAGAGCTCGACCAGGGCGGTTTCCACCTCGGGATGACCGTCCAGCCCGGGGCCGGCACCGTCCAGGAACACTTCGGCGAGATGGTCGGCGAGACGGCGCGCCACCGTGAGCAGCCGGGTGTCCGAGGCACTGCGCTGAGCGGCCACCGCCGCCTGGAACAGGTGGCCGGCGCAGTACAGCTCGTGGCTGTCGACCAGCTTGGTGTAGCGTCCGCCCGGACTCGCCACCTGGTAGTGGGAGTTCAGGTAACCGTCCTTCTGCTGGGCGCGCTCCAGCAGGCCGGTGGTCCGGTCGACGAAGTCCGTCAGACCGGCGTCGCTGTCGTACTGCAACTCCCAGGCTGCGGACTCCAGCACCTTGTACACGTCCGAGTCCATGTAGACCGGACCCCGGTACCGGCCGTCGGCCTCGCCCGCGGCGATGCGGAGGTTGGCCAGGTTGCCGGCCTGCTCCAGCCACCGCTGGGCGAGTGGCAGGCTGACCGTGCGGTTGACGTCCCGCCATCGGCGCCACAGACCGCCGGTCAGCTCGGTGTGTTCCAGGTGCAGCGGACGGTGCTCGGTGTGTGCGGTGCGGGTGGGTACCGCGGGTCCCGACATGGTCTCCCCTGGATTCGGGGCCGGGCCCTAGATTCTGGGCCGGGCCAGAAAGGCGATGGTCTGGTCGCGGACCCGCAGGATGTGGGCCTCCAGCAGGTCCCGGGCCGCCTGGCGGTCGCCGCGCTCCAGCGCGTCGACCACGGCGCGGTGTTCCGCGACGGCGGTGTTCAGCCTCGACGCGGTGATCGGCGCTTCCATTCCGGTACGGGTCACATGGATGCTCAGGTGCAGGTCGTCGTGGAGCTCCAGCAGGCGCGGCAGGCCGCCCAGCTCCACCATGGCGCGGTGGAAGCGGCTGTCGTTCTCCCGGAAGTCGATGTACCGGGTGTGGTCCTCGACCGACTCCCGGGCCAGCTCGTCGGCCTCGTCCACCAGCTCGCGCAGCCGGACCGGCGGCTCCCGGTCGGTACGCTCGGCGAACAGGCGCAGGGCGTGCGACTCCAGCATCAGCCGCAGCTCGAACAGCTCGTAGATGCTGGAGAGCGACGGGATGGCGACGGTGAATCCGGCAACCGGATCGTAGGCCAGCAGCCCGCGCTCGTACAGGCGGCCGACGGCGCTGCGCACCGGGGTACGGCTCATGCCCAGCCGCCTGGCGAACTCCCGCACGGGTACGGGCTGGCCGGGAGCGGGGTGCTCCTTCGTCAACCAGTCCACAAGCGCCTGACGCGCCCGGCTCTCCAGGCTCTCCTCGGACGTCGGCGATGCCGACGACGAGGCCGGGTCCTGCCGGGCCGATGCCGCTTTCGGTGGGGTCATGCCGTCCTCCTGGCACTGAGCGACTGCTTGTCCGGGCCACCGTATCGTCCGGCCAGCGCGCCCGAGGACATGGTATGCCACTGGTAGGCGGAGTGTCTGCGGTTCGGGCGACCCGGGAGGGCGCGGCCGGTGCGGTGAACTGGCCACAAGCCCCGAGGGTTCACAGCGACAAAGGGGTGTTCAGTGAGTGACTCCTGTGCTTCCATCGCTGGCATGCCATAGGTATGCCGGGATGAGGAGTCGTTCCCATGCGATCGATGTTCCGTCAGCTCGTTTCCCGTGTGCGCCCGATCCTGCGCGCCGGTCCCGTCCTCGCCGTCCTGCTCGCTCCGGTGGCCGTCGCGCCCTCCGCCACGGCGGACGGGGCCGGTACCGCGGGCGGCCGGCCGGTCGCACTCGCGCCGAACGGCACGGCAGAAGCCGTCTGCGCCGACACACCACTGCGCCTCACCTTCGACTCGGCCGTCCGGCTCGGCACCGAAGGGCGCCTGACCGTGCACCGCGCCGACGGCGGCGTCGTGGACACCGTCGACCTCGCCGACCCCGCGACGTACCAGCGCCTCATCGGCGACGCACGCTCCGACTTCGGCGAACCGCACCGCTGGACCTACGAGCCGGTCGTCGTCACCGGCCGTACCGCCACCGTCCTGCTGCACCGCACCCTCGAGCCCGGACAGCGCTACCACGTCACCGTGGACCCGGGCTTCTTCCTCGGCCACCGGGGCATCACCTCGCCGCGCGAGTGGCGCTTCCGGACCGCGGACGCCCCACGCCCCGGCACCCGGAACCTGCGCGTCGACGCGCGGGGCGGCGGTGACTTCTGCACCGTCCAGGGCGCCGTCGACTCCGTGCCGGAGGGAAACCGCGGCGAGGTCCGCATCGACGTGGCGCCCGGCACGTACCGGGAGATCGTCTACGTCGGCCCGTCGCGGCCCCACCTGCGGGTGCGCGGCGCGGGAGCCGGCCGTACCGTGATCGGCTACCCGAACAACAACCTGCTCAACGGCGACTCCGCCATGGCCGACGTGCCGCCCGAGCAGAGCTACTGCCCGCGCCGGGTGCTGCCGCAGCCCGACAGGTTCAACTGCTGGCGCGCCGCCTTCGGAGTCGACGCGGACGACTTCCGCCTGAGCGACCTCACCGTCCACAACCTCACGCCCAAGGGCGGCTCCCAGGCCGAGGCCTTCCGGGGCAACGGCGACCGCATCGTGCTCGACCGGGTCCGCGTGGTCAGCTTCCAGGACAGCCTCCGCATCCAGGGCCGCGCCTTCGTCACCGACTCCTACGTCGAGGGCAACGTCGACTTCTTCTGGGGGACCGGAGGCGTCTACGTCCGGGACTCCGAACTCAAGTCCCTCGACATCGGCTACATCAGCCAGATCCGCAACCAGCCGGACGCGCCCGGCGCCGTGTTCGTCGACACCCGCCTCACCCGCGCCGACTCGGTGGCCGACGGCAGCGTGCTGCTCAGCCGGATCGACAGCCGCTTCCCCGCCAGTCAGGCCGTCTTCATCGACACCGCCATGGACTCCCACGTGGCGCCCGAGGGCTGGGGCCTGACCGGCTTCGACTGCACGAGCGGGCAGGACCTGCGCTTTTGGGAGTACGGCAGCAAGGATCTGTCCGGGGCACCGGTGGACACCGGCGAGCGGCTGTCCTGCTCGCGGCAGCTGTCCGCCGCCGAAGCGCGCACGTGGCGGGACCCGGCCCGGCTGCTGAACGGCTGGGACCCGTCCGCCGAGTCCGGCCACAGCCACCACAACTGAGAGGGCCGCCATGTCCATCGTCAGCCGCAGAGGCCTCCTGGGAACCGCGGGAGCGGTCGCCGCGACCGCCGCGACGCTCGGAGTTCCCGGCCTCAACAGCCCCGCGTCGGCACAGGGAACGCCCACGAGCGGACGCCCGACCCTGCGGCCGCGCCCGGTCGCACCCGTCAACCAGGAGGTGGCCGCGGCCCACAGCATCGACTACCGGGCGCTGCCCCAGGACGTCGTCGGTGTCGACGCCGAGCAACTGATGACCGTGCACACCGAGGCGGACACCGAACGGCTGCGTCAGCTGCTCGTCGCCGAGGTCTGGAAGTCCGCCGACGGGCGGCTGCCCGATGCCCTTCCCGAGGTCGAGCACGGCGTCACCGCACCCGAACTGCCGGCCTTCACCGGCGTACGGCGCATCGACCGGCTCACCGTGAGCCTGCCCTACGGCCTGCGCTCCGTCGTCTACCTGCTGCTGCCGCGCCGAGCCGGCGCCCACGGACGCTTCGCCCTGTACCACAACGGCCACGGCGAGACGCCGGAGACCATGCAGCGCACCGCCCAGGCGCTCGTCGACGCCGGGTACGGCGTGCTGCTGTGCGCGATGCCGCTGTACCACTGGAACCCCAAGCAGCTGCAGAGCCCCACCGACCCCGACACGCTCGTGACCCCCGAGTCCCACAACGACCTGGGGCCCTGGGAGACCGAGACGTTCTCCACCCTCCGGTTCTTCCTGGAGCCGCTCGCGGTGGCCGTCAACCACGTGAGCCGCACCTACCGCCCCTCGTCCCTGCAGATGATCGGCCTCTCCGGCGGCGGCTGGACCGCCACCGTGTACCCGGCGCTCGACCCCCGCATCACCCGCAGCTACCCGACGGCCGGCTCCCTGCCGTTCTTCCTGCGCGCGGCGCCGCCCAAGCCCCGGCCGACCACGGGTGACTGGGAACAACGCCTGGACAAGCACCCGGTCTTCTACGGCATCTGCGACTTCCCGGACCTGTACGCGCTCGCTTCGGTGGGGCCCCATCGACGCCAGATGCAGATCCTCAACCGCTTCGACGAGTGCTGTTTCAACGGCGTGGGGCACCGCAGCTACGCACCGGTGGTGAGCCACCGCATCCAGGTCATCGGCAAGGGCCACTGGGAGCTCCTGGAGGACGCCACCCACGGCGACCACACCATCAGCCCGTACGCCCTCGACGTGATCCTGTGGGACCTCGATGCGAACTGCGTCGACGAGCCGTGAGCAACCCGCACGACCACCCCTGATCCCCTCGGAGGAGAACCACGTCATGAACCCATTGAACGGCCACGACCACGGCGTCGGCACCGCAACGCGCGCCGCGACGGGCGCCGCGACGGGCGGCGACACGGACAGACGCCTGGGGCGCCGGGCCTTCGTCGTCGGCGCCGGAGCGCTGGTCGGTACCGCGGCCCTGCGGATGCCGTCCGCACGGGCCGCCGACAAGCTCGCCGCGGCCGCCGAGGCCGCCGACGGTGTCCTCGCCTTCCCCGGCGCCGAGGGCGGCGGCCGCTACGCCACGGGAGGCCGCGGCGGCTCGGTCTACGAGGTCACCACCCTCGCCGACTCCGGACCCGGGTCCCTGCGCGACGCCGTCTCCGGCAGCGACCGCACCATCGTCTTCAGGGTCTCGGGGAACATCGAGCTCAAGGGCGGCCTGGACATCACCGGGTCCAACCTCACGATCGCCGGACAGACCGCGCCCGGCGACGGCATCTGCGTCGTCGGCAACGAGACCAAGGCCGAGAACGTCGAGAACATCATCCTGCGGCATCTGCGGTTCCGTGGCACGGACACCCTCGGCACCCCCATCGACACCTTCGGCATGGAACGCTGCCGCAACGTCATCGTCGACCACTGCTCGTTCAGCTGGGCGGTCGACGAGTGCTGCTCCTGCTACGGCAACGAGAACTTCACCCTCCAGTGGTGCATCATCGCCGAGGGCCTGGCCCTGTCCGTCCACGAGAAGGGACTGCACGGCTACGGCGGGCTGTGGGGCGGAGACAACGCGACCTACCACCACAACCTGCTGGTCCACCAGGGCGGCCGCAACCCGCGCTTCAGCTTCGTCGAGGACGTGCCCCAGCGGGCCGACCTGCGCAACAACGTCATCTACAACTACGGCTACACCTCCTGCTACGGCGGCGAGTGGGCCGACGGCGTCAACATCGTCGGCAGCTACTACCGGCCGGGCCCGAACACCCTCGCCGCGATCGCCCCGGTCATCGTCTCCCCGGACCGCGGCGGAAGCTGGCACGTCGGCGGCAACGTCGTCGAGGGGCACTCGGACGTCACCGCCGACAACACCCGCGGCGTCGTCTTCCCGCTCGGCGGGGCCACCCTGAGCGACGAGCCGTTCGAGACGCCCGACCCCGTCCGGACCCAGGCGGCCAAGGACGCCTACCAGGCGGTCCTCGCCGGGGCCGGAGCCACCCTGCCGCGCCGGGACGCGACCGACGCCAGGGTCCTGGCGGACGCCCGCCGGGGGACCGGACGCATGATCAACTCGCAGAAGGAGGTGGGCGGAATCGTCCCGCTCGCCTCGGCCGAGGCGCCGAAGGACAGCGACCACGACGGCATCCCCGACGCCTGGGAGAAGGAGCACGGGCTCGACAAGAACGGTGCCGGGGACGGCGCCACCATCGACCCCGCCACCGGCTGGAGCAACCTGGAGCTCTACCTCGACTCCCTGCGCCCCACCGGCGCCGACAACCCCGACGTCACGCTCACCGCGCCGGCCGTCGACACCGTACTCGCCTCCGCGACGGGCACCCACGACGTCACCCTCCGCGCCGACGCCACGGCCAAGGACGGCGCCGACATCGCCTCGGTGGCCTTCTACGCCGACGACAAGAAGGTCGGGGAGGCCGCCTCGGCCCCGTACGAGACCGTGTGGAGGAACGCCCCCGAAGGCACCCACCACCTCACCGCACGCGCCACCGACGGCACGGGCACCTCCACCACGTCCGCCGTGGTGCCCGTCCACGTCAACCGCGTGACGTCGCTGGGCGCCTGGACCGCCCAGGACCTCGGCAAGGTGCCCATCGAGGGGGCCGCCGCGCTGGAGCGGGGCGTGTTCACCCTGCGCGGCTCCGGCAAGCTCAAAGGGCGCAAGGACTCGGGCCTGTTCGTCCACCAGAGCGTCGACGCCCCCGGCGACGAAGTGGTCGAACTGGTCGCCCGCGTCGACTCGCTCAGCCCCGTCTACGAGGACGTCGTCGCCGGGATCATGATCCGCGAGAACCTCACCGCTGACTCGCCCTTCAACTTCCTGGGCGTCTACGTCTCCAAGGGCGGCATCAAGGGCGTCGTCAAACGCATCCACACCCACGGCACCGAGCCGAGCATCGGCGCCTACCCGTACGAGGAGGACGAGAAGCTCGACGACGGGCCGTACTGGCTCCGCATCACCGTGCGCGGCGACGAGTTCACCTCGGAGATCTCGCCGGACTCCCTGCAGTGGACGCGCATCGGCTACGAACGCATCCCCATGGCTGACAGGCTCCACGCCGGTCTCTTCGTGGACGGCAACCAGCAGGCCAACTCCGTCCACCACTACACGACCGCCCAGTTCAGCCTGGTGAAGATCAACCACTAGACACACCACCGGCGCTCCGTCGGTCCCGGTCGCCTGCTCCTGGTATGCCGCAGGTGAACCGGACCTGACGGCCGTTCACGTACGCCGGGCATTGCCCGTGTCGCAGGGGTTGACGGCCACCCGGGCACTCAACAGACTCATGGCATACCACCGACATGCCGCGAGGTATTCATGCCGAGTCACGCGCTGCACGGGATCGTCGCACCGACCGTGTTACCCATGAACGCCGAGGGCTCCCTGGACCGCTCCTCGCTCGAACGCCACCTGACCGCACTGATCGACGCAGGCGTCCACGGGCTCTGGATCAACGGGACGACCGGGGAGTTCCACGCCCTGGACGACGACGAGCGCGCACTCGCCGTGACCGTCGCCGCCAAGACCGCCGACGGGCGGCTGCCCGTGATCGCGCATGTCGGCGACGCGGCCACCGCGTCCACCGTGCGCCACGCCCTGGCCGCGGCGGACGCGGGCGCCGACGAGATCGCCGTCATCGCCCCCTACTTCGCCGGATACGGCCGCGAGGAGCTCCGCGACCACTACCGGGCCGTGGCCCGGGCCGTGGGCTTCCCGGTCCTCGCCTACCACATGCCCCAGCTCACCCGGTCCGCCCTGACCATCGACTGCGTCCTCGAACTCACCCGTGAGGGAGTGCTCTGCGGGATCAAGGACAGTGCGGGCGACATGACCTGGCAGCGGCAGTTGCTGCGCCGGGCCGACCGGCTGGGAGTCCCGGTGCGCTGCTTCACCGGCGGCAGCAGCCTCACCGACCTGTCCCTGTACGCGGGCGCCGCCGGTGCCACCTCCTCGCTCGCCAACGTGACCCCCCGTCACCTCGTCGCGCTGTACGAGGCGGCCCGCGCGGGGGACTGGCGGCGGGCCCGGATGCTCCAGGAACAACTGGAGGATCTGCTCGACATGATGCGCGCGGCCCGCCGCGAGCCCACCCTCTCCGCGATCGTCAGCACCTTCAAATTCGTCCTGGCGGCCCTGGGCCGCATCGATGACGCCCATGCCGCCGCACCACTGGCCCGCCTCGACACCGAGGAGCGGCGCAACCTGACCGCGACCGTGGTTCCCCGGGTCCGCGAGCTGGAGGCGGCAGCTCACGCAAAGGAGCGTGGACATGACTCCTGACCGCACGCCATCC
This sequence comes from Streptomyces sp. NPDC111628, assembly GCF_055635195.1. NCBI lineage: Bacteria > Bacillati > Actinomycetota > Actinomycetes > Kitasatosporales > Streptomycetaceae > Streptomyces > Streptomyces sp. NPDC111628. The sequence goes on from NZ_JBVKBZ010000002.1 coordinate 1,561,334, forward strand.
CCGTCGCACCGCGGCGTGCTCGACCGGCGCACGCTGCTGCGCGCGGGCGGCGGCCTCCTGGTGGCCACGTCGCTGGCCGGCTGCGGGTTCTTCGACACCGACCCCGACGACGGCAGCAGCGGAGGCGGGGGAGCGAAGGGCAAGGAAGCACCCTCCCTGAAGGAGCAGGCGGACGCCGGCAAGCTGCCCAAGCTCGCGGACCGTCTCCCCGCCACCCCCCTGGTGGTCGAGCCCCTCAAGGAGACCGGCGTCTACGGCGGCACCTGGCACTCCGCGATGATCACGCAGGAGGACCTCGGCTGGCTGCGATTCAGCATGGGTTACGAGCCGCTGGTGCGCTGGGCGCCCGAGTGGGAGGGCGTCACCAAGACGGAACTCCTGCCGGGCATCTGCGAGAAGTACGAGGTCGTCGGCGACGGCAAGGAGTTCGTCTTCCATCTGCGCAAGGGCCTGAAGTGGTCCGACGGCAAGCCGGTCACCGTGGCGGACTTCGCCTTCGCCTTCACCGACTACAACACCGACAAGCAGCTCCACCAGTACGGCCTGTACGAGCTGTGGCTGTCCGCGTCCGGAAAGCCCGCGCGCTTCGAGGCCGTGGACGACCTCACCGTGAAGTACGTCTTCGAGGAGCCCAAGCCGGGCTTTCTGGAGGAGATCGCGGGCACCACGGGTGTCCAGATGGTGCTGCCCAAGCACTACTTCGAGAAGTTCCACATCAAGTACAACAAGGACGCGAACGCGGTGGCGAAGAAGGCCGGCTCCGCCGACTGGATCAACCACATGGAGATCATCGCCGAGCCGTGGAACAACCCGGCCATGCCGACCCTCAACGCGTGGGTCCCCAGGAACGCGGCCATCAAGGGCAGCCAGGTCGTCTGCGAGCGCAACCCCTACTACTGGAAGACCGACCCGGACGGCCGCCAACTGCCATACATCGACAAGGTCATCGTGCAGATCCTGGAGGAGGTGGAGGTCGAGGTCCTCAAGATCTCCAACGGCGACCTGGACATGCAGCTCTACCAGTTCGGCACGGTGCGCAACAAGCCGGTCGTCTCCCGCAACCGCACCAAGGGCGGCTACCGCCTCGTCGACGTCGAGCCCGACAGCGCCAACACGATGATCATCGGGTTCAACCGGACCCACAAGGACAAGAAGAAGCGCGCCCTCTACGGCAACAAGGACTTCCGTATCGGGCTCTCCCACGCCATCGACCGGCAGAAGATCATCGACACCGTCTTCGCCGGACAGGGCAAGCCCTGGCAGGCGGGCCCCAACGAGGGCAACGAGCTCTACAACGAGGAACTCGGCACCCAGTACACCGAGTACTCCGTGGCCAAGGCCGACGAGTACCTGGACCGGGCCGGCCTGACCAGGCGCAACGGCGACGGCATCCGCCTCACCGAGGACGGCGCCCCCGTCGCCTTCCGGGTCTTCGTCGCCTCCGAGGCGGCCGACCTGGTCGACGCCCTGGACATGGTGCGCACCGACTGGCGCGAGGTCGGCGTGGACGCCACCATCTCGCGCATGGCCGAGACGCTCTACTGGGAACGCGTCGAGGCCGGCGAGTCCGAGGCTGCCGTCTGGGACTGCAACAACTTCGACATCCGCACCGGCACCGGCGGCAACCACTACTACCTGCCCACCAACCCGCGCGGCTCCTCCCGTTTCGGCGGCGAATGGGCCAAGTGGTACATGAGGGAGGGCGAGGACGGCGAGGAGCCGCCGGCCCGCATCAAGGAGCAGCTGGAGCTCTTCGACAAGATGCGCGCCACCTTCGACCCCGACAAGGCCCTCGAGCTCGCCCGGCAGGTCCTGGAGATCACCAAGGAGGAGCTCTACTACATCGGCATCTCCACACCGCCGAAGGACTACGGGATCGTCCGGACGAACATGCTCAACGTCCCCACCTCGTTCAACGCCACCGGCTTCCACCAGGCGCCGGGCCCCAGCAACCCCAGCACCTACTTCTTCAAGGGCAAGGCCTGACGGCCGGACGGGAGTGACGCCGCATGCTCTCGTTCGTCACCCGCCGCCTCGGCTGGATGGTCGTCACCCTGGGGGCCATCTCGCTGGCGACGTTCTTCATCATCCAACTGCCGCCGGGCGACTACGTCTCCACGCTCCAGGCCAACGCCGAGGAGCGAGGCGAGGTGATGGGCCCGGCCGAGGCGGCGGCACTGCGCGACCGCTACGGGCTGGACCAGCCGTTCCTGACCCAGTACTGGAAATGGATCAGCAACATCGTCCTCCACGGCGACTTCGGGCAGGCCTTCGCGTACAACAGCCAGCCGGTCTCGGACCTGATCTGGGACCGGGTCGCGCTCTCCTTCACCCTCTCCGTCGCCACCATGCTGCTGATCTGGGCGATCGCCTACCCGATCGGTATCTACTCGGCCGTCAGGCAGTACTCCACCGGCGACTACATCGCCACGTTCTTCGGCTTCGTCGGCATGGCGGTACCGGAGTTCATGCTGGCGCTGGTGCTGATGTGGGTCGGCATGCGCTACTTCGGGTTGAGCCCCGGCGGGCTGTTCTCGCCCGAGTACCAGGACGCCGCCTGGAACCTGGGCAAGGTACTGGACCTCGCCTCGCACATCTGGCTGCCCATCGTGATCATCGCGGTGTCGGGCACCGCCGGGGCCATCCGCATCGCGCGCGCGAACCTCCTGGACGAGTTGTACAAGCCCTACGTCATGGCGGCCCGCGCCAAGGGCCTGCCCGAGTGGAAGCTGCTGCTGAAGTACCCGTTCCGGATGTCCATGAGCCCGTTCTTCTCCACCGTCGGCTGGCTGCTGCCCGGCCTGATCAGCGGCGAGACGATCATCTCGATCGTGATGAACCTGCCGACGACCGGACCGTTGCTGCTGGGCGGCGTCACCAGCCAGGACATGTACCTGGTGGGCAGCTTCATCCTGATCCTGTCCACCCTCACCGTCATCGGCACCCTGATCAGCGACCTGGCCCTCGCCTGGTGGGACCCCAGGATCAGACACAGCTACGAGGGAGGGTGAGCGGCCCATGCTGACCAAGACACCGCAGTCCGAGGAGGAGGCGGCGCTCGCCGACGACGCACCCGTCGCCGGCGGGCAGGCCAGCCCCTGGAGGCTGGTGTGGCGCAGGTTCCGCAAGCACAGGCTCGCCATGGCCGGCGCGGTGATCGTGGTGATCGCCTACTTCGTGGTGGTCTTCGCCGAGATCCTCGCCCCCGGCTCGCCCAGCGCCACCGACGCGAAGCACACCTATGCGCCGCCGCAGACGGTCAAGATGGACCTCAGCTGGGACGACGGCCTGCGGTTCTACACCAACGGCTTCACCACCCGGCGCGACCCGGAGACCTTCGAGCAGATCCACACCGTCGACCCCGACCGGCGGATCCCGCTGAAGTTCTTCGCCAAGGGCGACTCCTACGAGATGTGGGGCCTCATCCCCTGGGACCGGCACCTGTTCGGGGCCACCGATCCCGACACCGAGGTCTACTTCCTGGGCGCCGACCGCTCCGGCCGCGACATGCTCTCCCGGATCATCCACGGGGCGCGGGTCTCGCTGTCGATCGGTCTCATCGGCGTCGCCCTCAGCTTCTTCCTCGGACTGCTCTTCGGCGGCATCTCCGGGTACTTCGGCGGCACACCCGACCTGCTGATCCAACGCGTCATCGAGTTCCTGATGTCGATCCCGACGCTGCCGCTGTGGCTGTCGCTCTCCGCGGCCGTCCCCGACCAGTGGGGGCCGCTGTCGCGGTACCTCGCCATCACCACCATCCTGTCGGTGATCGGCTGGACCGGGCTGGCACGGGTGGTGCGCGGACGCTTCTTCTCACTGCGCGAGGAGGACTTCGTCACCGCCGCCCGCCTCGACGGCTGCGGGCGCGGGCGGATCATCTTCGGGCACATGGTGCCGTCCATGTCCAGCCATGTGATCGCCTCGCTCAGCATGGCCGTCCCCGGCATGATCCTCGGAGAGACCGCGATGAGCTTCCTGGGCCTCGGTCTGCAGTCACCGGCCGTCAGTTGGGGCGTGCTGCTGCAGGAGGCGCAGAACGTCCGCACGGTGGAGACCGCGCCCTGGCTGCTGATCCCGGGCCTCGCGGTGTTCGTCACCGTGCTGGCCATGAACTTCGTCGGAGACGGGCTGCGGGACTCCGCAGACCCGTACAAGTAGGGGGCTTCGCGTGGACCCAGTGGACAGCGCGGGCGGCGGGCGGAAGCCTGGCCTCACCAAGGGTGGCGGCACCTTTGTCGCCGACCGCCCGCTCCTCGAAGTGGAGGGGCTGCACACGCAGTTCCGGACGGACGACGGCCTGGTCCGGGCCGTGGACGGCGTCGACCTGACCATCGGGCGCGGCGAGGTCCTCGCCGTGGTGGGCGAGTCGGGCTGCGGCAAGAGCATCATGGCCCGCTCGATCCTGCGCCTGATCGACAAGCCGGGGCGGATCACCGGCGGCCACATCCGCGTGCACACCGACGACGCGGTCGTCGACATGGCCACCGCCGAGGGGCCGGCCGTACGCACCGTGCGCGGCAGGAAGATCGCCATGGTCTTCCAGGAGCCCATCGCCGCGATGAGCCCCATGCACACCCTCGGCAACCAGCTCGGCGAAGCCGTCCGACTGCACGAGGGCGTCGACAAGAAGGAGGCCCGGAAGCGTTCCGTCGAGCTGCTGCGCCGCGTCGGCATCCCCGCCCCCGAGCGGCGCATCGACGAGTACCCGTTCCAGATGAGTGGAGGCATGCTGCAGCGCGTCATGATCGCGATGGCGCTCTCCTGCGGCCCGGAGCTGCTCATCGCCGACGAGCCGACGACGGCCCTCGATGTCACCACCCAGGCCCAGATCCTCGACCTGCTCCGCTCCCTCCAGCAGGACACCGGCATGGCGGTCATGCTCATCACCCACGACCTCGGCGTCGCCGCCCAGATGGCCGACCGGGTCGCCGTGATGTATCTGGGCAGGGTGGTCGAGGACGGCCCGCTCGACGACGTGTTCCGCGCGCCGCGCCACCCGTACACCAAGGCGCTGCTGGGTTCCGTGCCCAAACTGGGCTCCGGATCGCGTGCGCGGCTCACGCCCGTGCGGGGCATGGTGCCGAGCGCCTACCGGCGACCGTCCGGCTGCCCCTTCCACCCGCGCTGCGACGCGTTCATGGCCGGCCGCTGCGACGTGACGGTCCCGACACCGGTGCGGGAACCCGACCGTCCCGGCGCGGTGAGCTGCCTGCTGTACGAGGAGGACTCCGCATGACCGCACCGCCCTCGGCCGCCCCGGCAACGGAGGCGGCCCCCATCGGGCACCCGTTGCTGCGCACGCACGCCCTGACCAAACACTTCCCGATCCGCCGCGGCCTGCTGGGTCGCACCGTCGGACACGTGCGCGCCGTCGACGGCGTGGACCTGACCGTCCCGGCCGGCCGCACCGTGGCCCTGGTCGGCGAGTCGGGCTGCGGCAAGAGCACCCTGGGCCGCTGCCTGATGCGGGTCTTCCCACCGACCTCCGGCGAGATCTCCTACCTCCGCACCGACGGCACCGTGGTCGACCTCGCCACGCTCGGCGAGCGGGCCCTCAAGCCGTACCGCAGCGAGATCCGCCTCGTCTTCCAGGACCCGTTCGCCTCGCTCAACCCGCGCATGACGCTGCTGCAGATCGTCGGCGAACCGCTCCGCGTCAACCTGGGGCTCGGCGCCGCCGAGACCGAGGAACGCGTCGCGGAACTGCTGCGCCGCGTCGGCCTGCGCCCGGAATACCTGCGGCGCTACCCGAACGCGTTCAGCGGCGGGCAGCGCCAGCGCGTCGGCATCGCACGCGCGCTGGCGCTCGAGCCGCGCCTCGTCGTCGCCGACGAGGCCGTCAGCGCCCTCGACGTCTCGGTGCGTGCCCAGATCCTCAACCTGCTCAAGGACCTGCAGGACGAGTCCGACCTGACGTACCTGTTCATCTCGCACGACCTGGGCGTAGTGGAGTACATGGCCGACGAGATCGCGGTCATGTACGTGGGCCGGGTCGTGGAGACGGGGTCGACCGCCGACCTGTACGGGCAGCCGCTGCACCCGTACACCGAGGCGCTGCTGTCCGCCGTGCCCGACCCCGACCCGCGGGCCCGGCGGCGGGAACGCGTGGTGCTGCGCGGCGAGGTCGCCGACGCCTCCAACGTGCCCCCGGGCTGCCCGTTCCACCCGCGCTGCGCCTACGCCCGCGACCGCTGCCGCACCGAGGTGCCGGCCCTGCGCCCGCTCGCCCCGGGCCGGACCGCGGCCTGCCACTTCGCCGGAGAACTGGACCTGAAGGGAGTCGACGGAACATGACCGGACAAGAACCCGGCAGCGGTCGGACGGAGGGCGGCCCGGCGGCACACGACCCGCGGTTCGACGGTGTCCTGCGCCCCCGCGCCGACGACCCCGCCGTCCACGAGGCGCTGCTCCCCGTCCGGCACCCGGGCGACAGCCACGCCGCGAGCCTGCTCGAACTCGACGACGGCGACCTGCTGTGCGCCTGGTTCAACGGGCCCGACGAGGGCGACCGCGACACCAACGTCGTCCTGTCCCGGCTGCCGCTGGGCACGGACCGCTGGACGGTTCCCGTGGCGCTGTCCGCCGACCCCGACCGATCCGAGCAGAACCCGGTCCTCGCGCAGCGGCCCGACGGGACCGTGTGGCTCTTCCACCCCTCGAACGAGCCGCACGACCAGACGACCGCCCATTTGGTCACCCGCACCTCGCAGGACGGCGGCCGGACCTGGAGCCCCCCACGCGTCGCCCACGACGGGCCGGGCGTCTTCGTCCGCAACCCGCCCTTCGACCCCGGCGACGGCTCCTTGCTGCTGCCCGCCTACCGCTGCCGCCCCGGCGCCGAGCACAGCACCGTCCTGATCAGCGAGGACGAGGGCGCCGGCTGGAAGGAGTACGACGTCGCCGGCACCGATCACCTGGTCCAGCTCACCGCCGTGCCCCGCGTGGACGGATCGCTGCTCGGGCTGCTGCGCAGCCGCGCGGCCGACCGCGTCCACTCCGTCGTGTCCACCGACGCGGGCCGCACCTGGAGCCGGGCGGTCCCCACCGAACTGCCCAACAACAACTCGGCGGTCCAGCTCACCCGCCTGCGCAGCGGCGCCCTGGCGCTGATCTACAACCACGCGAGCCTGGAGCGCGGCGAGTTCCGCTGGGTGGGACAGGGCGCCGGACGCCGAAAGAAGGCGCTCCGCACGCCGCTGACGCTGGCGCTGTCCGACGACGACGGACGCACCTGGCCCTGGCGCCGCGACCTGCAGATCGCCGACGAGGAGTACCGGGACACCGAGCTCGGGTACTCGTACCCCTGCATCACGCAGGGACGGCGCGACGGCCTGCTGCACGTCGCGTACTCCTACCTCCGCAAGACGATCAAGCATGTGACCGTGACCGAGGAATGGGTCAGGCAGGGCCGCTCGTGAAGCGCACCGCCCCCGTGGAGCGATGGGGCACCTTCGAACTGACGCTGCGCGGCCCGGACACCGGCAACCCCTACCGGGACGTGGAGTTCGGCGCCGACTTCCGCCACGGCCACCGTGTGGTGCCCGCCGACGGCTTCCACGACGGCGACGGCGTGTACCGGGTGCGGTTCATGCCGGACCGGGAGGGCGCGTGGACGTACACCACGCGCTCCACCGCCCCCGAACTGGACGCGGTGGAGGGCGGGTTCCACTGCACGCCGCCGGGTCCCGGCAACCACGGCCCGGTCCGGGTCGCCGGGCCCCGCACCTTCCGGTACGCGGACGGCACCCCGTACCTGCCCTTCGGCACCACCTGCTACCACTGGACCCACTACGAGGACGAGAAGCTGGAGGAGGACACGCTGCGCACGCTCGCCGCGTCCCCCTTCAACAAGGTCCGCATGTGCCTGCTGCCGACCCGCGCGATGAACCCGCCCCGGCTCCCGTTCCCGGGCGCCGCCCCGGGCCCGCCCCGGCCGCGCGGCCTCGACACCAACCGCTTCGACCCGGCCTTCTTCAGCCACTTCGAACGGCGGGTGCGCGATCTGCGGGACCTGGGCGTCGAGGCGGACGTCATCCTCTTCCACCCCTACGACCGGGGGCACTGGGGCGTCGACGACATGAGCCGGGACGAGGACCGGTTCCTCGTCCGCCACGTCGTCGCGCGCCTCGCCGCCTACCGCAACGTGTGGTGGTCGATTGCCAACGAGTACGACTTCAACACCGCCAAGACGGTCGAGGACTGGAACCGCGTCGGCCAGTACGTCCAGCGCTCGGACCCCTACCAGCACCTGAGGTCCATCCACAACGGCACCCGCATGTACGAGTACGAACGGATCTACGACTTCCGCACGCCCTGGACGACGCACCAGTCCATCCAGCACTGGGACGCGGAACTCGCCCCGACGTGGCTGGAGCGCGTCGCCAAGCCGGTGGTGCTAGACGAGATCGGCTACGAGGGGATCCTCGGCCGCCGCTGGGGCAACCTGACGGGCCGCGCGCTGCTGCGGCAGTTCTGGCACGGCATGACCGCGGGCGTCTACGTCGGCCACGGCGAGTGCTATCCGGAACAGGACGAGGACGACTCGGCCTGGATCTCCCGGGGCGGCCGGCTGCACGGCGAGAGCACCTCCCGCATCGCGTTCCTGCGCCGCCTGTGGGAAGAGCCCCACGACGACGTGTTCGTCTACTTCGGCGACCGGTGCCACCGGCACCGGGAGGTGCCGTTGCCGAAGGAAGGCGGCCCCTGGGCCCTCGACCTGATCGACACCTGGAACATGACGGTGACGCCGCTGCCCGGTCCGTGGCACGGCGACACGGCCCGTGTGCCGCTCGACCACCGTCCGGACCTGGCGTTGCGCATCCGGAAGGCGACATGACACACCGACCCCAGCCCCTCGACCACGGGCCCGTCCGGGTCCACGGCACCCGGTTCCGGCACGCGGACGGCACCACGTTCCACCCCTGGACCACCAGCGTCCCGCAGACCGACGACTACACGCTGCGCGCACTGGCGGGCTCGCCCTTCACCAAGGTGCGCCTGGTCGGCGCCACCCTCCCGCTGGACCGGCTCGACCACCAGGTCCGGGCGCTGGGGGCCATCGGCGTGCAGGCGGAGGTCATGCTCCACGGACGCGACGTCCCCGAGACAGTCACCCGCCTGGCCGGCCACCCCAACGTCTGGTGGTGCGCCCCGCCCGACCCGGAGGCACAGACCGACATCCAGGAACACGACCACGGCCACCACCCGCTCACCGTGCACGGGCCGCCGGACACCGACTTCGGCGCGCCCTGGATCACCCATGCCTCGGTGCGCCACCCGCAGACCCGGGCCGTGTCCGGCCTCGTCCAGGACCTGGGCAAGCCGGTCCTCGTCGACGACTGCGGCGCCGAGGGCGACGACCCCGCCGACCCCGGGCAGGCGCTGCCCGGACCCGAACTGGTCTCCCGGATCTGGGAGGCGGTGTGCCGCGGCGGCTACGCCGCGCACGCCGAGTCGTGGGGCCCGCGGCCTTGGAGCTCGGGGGGCGGGCGCCTGGAGGGCACCGCGGTCGAGCGGGTCGCCTTCCTGCGCGCCGTGCTGGACGCGGCCCCGTCCGGCCTGGCGCACACCCCGCAGACGTACGACGCCTCGACACTGGAGGCGCCGGGCTACGTCCTGCAGTACCTGGGCCCGCACCGCTACCCCCGGCGTCCCTTCGACCTGCCCGGCGGAGCCTGGCGGGTGGAGGTCCTCGACACCTGGAACATGACGGTCCGTGCGCTCGACGACGCGTGCGACACCGGCGCCGGTGTCGCACGCATCGTCGAACTGCCCGCGGAGCCGTACCTCGCGATACGGCTCCGCAGGCGCTGAGTCACCAGTCGAAGCCCAGCTCGACCTGGGACTTGATGTACGCCGGGATGTCGACCTTCTCGGTGACCTCCAGCGCGGACGACACCCGCAGCCCGTCCTTCAGCACGTGCTGCCGGAACACCATGTACATGGGGATGTCCCAGTACTCGGTGTTCCGGTAGTCCGTGACGACGGCGTTGTCCCCCCAGAAGACGCCCGAGGTGTCGATCCCCTTCAGCTCCGGGATCGCGGCACCGAAGGCCGCCTCGACGGCCCGCGAACGCAGCGCGGGCTTCATGCCGTGCCGGGAGAGCTCGACCTGGGCCTCCTGCGACACCAGCCACTTGAGGACCTGGAGGGCCTGTGCCTTCTTCTTCGACTGCGGGGGCAGGAACGCCGCCATGGTGTTGGGCTGGTACACGGCGTTGTCGCCCCTGCCCAGCACCGGCACCGAGGTGACGCCCAGCTCGACCTTCTTGGCCAGCTCGGTCCACTCGGCGGCGTCGTCCTCCTGGAGGTACAGGGGACTGAGGGCGTAGGCGTTGAGCTTCCAGAGGCTGTCCACGGCCATCGCCACGGATCCGGCCGTGAGGTACTCGTCGACGCTGGTGAAGATGTTGTGCGGGTGGAGCAGGAAGCGTTCCAGGTTGCTGCCGAGACGCTGCCAGCCCGCCGAGGTGATGTTCACCCTGACGTCCTCGGGCGCCGGGGTCTCGCTCGTGCCCGGGACGAACGGGTACAGCCCGAGCTGGTTGAACTCCAGGTAGAGGTCGGGGTGTTGCAGGTAGCCCTTGTAGGCGACCAGGTCCCGTTCGAAGGTCAGCTTCTTGGCGAGGCGGAACGCCTCGTCGTAGGTGACACCGTTGGTCGGCGGCCTCAGCCCCTTCATGTCGAAGATCTTCTTGTTGTGGAGCAGCACGAACTCGTCGACGAACAGCGGCACTCCGTACAGTCCGCCGTCCGAGCGGGCTCTGATCTGCTCGACGGCGGCCGGGTTGAGCGAGCCGATGTCGATGCCGGCGGTGCGGATCTCGTCGGTGAGGTCGCGCAGCCAGCCGCGCGGCTCCAGGTCCCGGTCGATGCGCCGGCGGGGGTCCTCGATGATGAGGTCGGGCACGACGCCGGCCTTGTCGAGATCCTCGTAGCGGATCGGCATGTCCCAGGCCGCGGCCTTGATCTTGAGACCGGGGAAGGCGGCGCGCAGGGCGTCTCCGGCGACCGTGTCGAAGAAGCCGGGGTTCTCGAAGGGCTTGTAGTTGGCCATGAAGACGAACAGTTCGTCGTCGCAGACCTCGAACGGCTCGTCGTACCGGTTGGGGACGGTGGTGCACACGGCCCCCGCCGTCCGGGCGGCCGTCGCCCGCCCGGACGCGGTACGTGCCTGAGCGGGGGCGGACGCGGCGAGTGACGCACCGGTCAGCGCCGCCGCGCCCACCGCTGCCGACGCGGCGACGAACTTCCGGCGGCTCGTGGTGGACGACGGTTGCTGTTCGCTGTCCTTCGGGAGTGCGGTCATTGGGATGTGCCTCTCTTCCGGAGGGGGATCGCCGGCTGGAGCGGGCAGGAAATCCATGACGGAACGCCACTGGTATGCCAGCCGAATGCCACAATGGTTCCGCTGACATCTCCGGCGGTCAACACTCGCTACAGAGTTGGGAGTTGTAAATGTTCCGCATCGGTGGCGGAGACAGGTTCGTGGAGATCACCCGGGAGAGCCGCGGCACGCCCCGCCTGGTTCTCGGACACACCTCGCCCGACAGCGTCACCCGCCTGCGCGTCGCACTGGACGACCTGTTCGTCGTCTCCACCGGGCGGCCCTGGACTCCGGCCCGTCCCGGCGTGCGCACCTGCGCGGTCGCGCACACCGGGAACGGCCTCCGGGCGCACTGCACCCTCGCCGGCCCGCCCGGACTGGAAGTGCTCCTGGACCTGGCCTTCGCCGGGGACCTGCTGCACCTGCGGACCACCTGGCACAACACCGGGGACACCGCCCGCACGGACGCCGTGCTGGGGATCGCACTGCCGCTGCCCGCCCGTACACCCGAAGCGGTCACCCTTCCCCAGGTCCTGTACCGCGGCAACCCGTCGGCCGACCCGGCCCGCACCGTGCCGCGCCTCGCCGCGGGCCCGGGCGGCGGCCTCGTCGTCGAGGAGCACCGGCTGCCCGTCCCCTGCGTCCACGCCGAGTGGAGCACCGACAAGGAGCCCCGGTACGCCACCCTCTACGCGGCCCGCCCGGGCCAGGGCTCCCTCGGTGCGACACACGACACCACCGGCGTCACCCTGCTGGCCCTCAGCGGCGCGCTGCTGTTCAACGGGCGACCCGACACGGTCTATGTCCACAAGGGACGCACCGCGCCCCACGACGGGGGATACCTCGACCTCCGGCCCGGCGGTGAGTTCCGCGGTCACCACGTCCTGGACTGGGGGCGCCCCGCACGCCCCGGACACGGCTTCCGGGCGCTCGTGCACCGGGGCCTCGGCCTGTACCGGCCGCGCGGCGCGAGCCCCCTGTCACTGGACCGGATCGTACGGCTCAAGACGGCCGCGCTCGACCGGCGCCGGCACGACCGCGAGGACGTCGCCGGCTACCTGAAGTTCACCGGCCCCGGTCACACCGCCGGATTCATGTACGGATGGACCGGACAGTGCCTCAAACTCGCGTGGTGCGACGCGCGCATCGGCCTCGAGCACGGCGAGACCTGGCGCGTCGAACGCTGCCGCCGGGCGGTCAACTTCTACCTCGACGGCAGCACCGTCACCGCGGCCCCCGGCCTCCGGCTGAGCTTCTACGCCACCGAGGACCGGACCTGGTCGGGCTTCACCGGGGAGGACGGACCGTTCGTCTCGGCCCGCGCCCTCGGCGACACCCTGTGCGACCTCGCCGACGTCGTCGAACTGTTCCGCGGACACGGACACGCCGTCCCGTACGGGTGGGTGCGGGCGCTTGTCGAAGGCGTGCGCGCGGCCTGCGACGACGGCCCGCCGCCCTTCGGCTGGCGCCTGGACGGCTCACGCCTGCCCAGCGAGCCGGGGACGGCCGGACTGCCCTGCGTGCTGGCCATGCTGAAGGCCTCCCGTGTCACCGGGGAGCGGGACCTGCTGCGCACCGCCGAGGCCCTCGTGGAGCACTACCACCAGCGGTACGCCCACGACTACGCGACGCCCTTCGCGCGCGCCACCCTCGACGCGGCCTGCGAGGACAAGGAGGGCGGCATCGCGTACTTCCTGTGCGCGTACGAGCTACTGCTGCTCACCGGCAAGAAGCGCTGGGCCTCGCGGGCCCAGGAAGCGGCCGACTGGCTGCTCACCTGGGTCTACCAGTGGGACCCGCCCTTCCGGGACGGCGCGTTCGCCACCACCGGCTGGCCCGGCGTCAGCGTCCAGAACCACCACGTCGACGTGTTCTTCCCGGCGTACGAGCTCGCCCGCCTCGGGGACCTCGTGGGCCGGCCCGTCTACCGCGAGCTGGGCGAGCTGGTCCTGAACGCCTTCGGACAGGGCATCTGCACCCGACCGGGGGAGTGGGGCTTCGCCGAGACCGGTGAGCAGGCGGAGGGGTTCTTCCCCACCAACTGGCAGGAGCGGGGGACCAGCAACACCTGGAACCCGTCCTGGGTGACGGCCCAGGTGCTGTCCCAGGCCCTGCGCATGCGGGTCGACCGGGCCGACCGGGCCGGTCAGGCTGCGCCCGTGCGGGCCGGCTCGGGCCGGTGCACGCCCCGGGGACGGTAACCGAGTGCCTCGCCGACCCCGAGGTGGTCGGCGAGGAGCCAGGTGACGGCCAGCCACATCTCCGTGCCCTGGAGCCCCGCGACGCGGTCCGGGCGGTCACCCGGCTCCAGCGCGAAGGAGAACCCCGCCCCGTCCTGCCACCGGCTGAGAACCCGCTCGAGCTGTCCCCGGGCCCAGTCCCGGCCCTCGGCGAGGCGGTGCTCCGTGCGCCGGGCACACAACCACAGCGGCTGGATGACGTCGAGGACGTCACAGGCCGTGCCCCGGTCGGGACCGAACCACGCCGGGTTCCGGCTGTGCGTGAGCACCGTGTCCACGGTCCGCTCCGGATACGGCACGGGAAGCCCGAACTGCGCGAAGGTGCCGCGCACCGTCCGGTAGAAGCCGTTCACGGGCTGCCGCCAGCCCTCCTTCGCATCCGGGTCGCCCCACAGGCCGTGCCCCGGATCGGCCCGCGTCAGCAGCCATCCGAACAACGCCTCCACCTGGGGCGAGGAACTGGCGGTGGCGGGGGAGTCCGGCGCGCCGGCGGAGGCGAAGTGGAGCGCGGTCGCGACCCCGTCCACCCAGTGCCCGCTGCGCCACGCCCGGGTGGACCACGGCAAGCCGTCCAGACGCTCCACCACCTGTGCGGGCGGCATCTCGGTGACCGCCCGCACCGGGTGCGCGAAGCGCGAGCCGAGCAGATCGAGCGCGTAACCGACGCTGAGGATGTGGTACAGCGCGGTGTCGTCGTCGAGGCCGGGCGCCTCGCGTCCGAACTCGGGCACCAGACCCGTCGCGGGGTCCTGCCATGCGCGCAGGCGTTCGACGAGCTCGGCACCGTCGGCACCGGGTGGCGGTCCGCCCAGCAGCAGCGCCGCGATCTCCACGGCGTCGCACGTCGCGCGCACGGTGGGCGGGACACCGGGCCGGTCGGTCCACGCCTCGTCCGTGCGGCAGCGTTCGAGCACCTCGGCCGCCTGCTCGCGGGCGCGCCGCGCGAACCGTTCGAGCCGGGCGTCGAGACTGCCCCCCGGCCGGGTACCGGCGCTCGGCGGGCTCTCCGGCGACGTGCCCCGCCTGTCCTTGAGGCGACGGGCCGGGTTGCCCGCCGCCACCGACCAGGCGGGGAGGTCCCTGGTGACGACCGCGCCCGCCCCGACGACGCAGTGGTCGCCGATGGTCACTCCGTCCACCACGACGACGTGGGAGCCGATCCACACGTCGTCGCCGATGACGATGCCCTTCGAGGTGAGGGGCTGGCGGTGGACCGGCTCCCCTGGGGCGAAGCCGTGGTTGAAGCCGAGCAGCGAGGTGTGGGCGCCCACCCGCACGCCGTCACCGGTCCTCACCCGGCCGCGGGCCGTGGAGAAGGGGTTGAGGGTGCAGTTGCGGCCCATGCGCACCTCGTCGGTGACCACGGCGTGGGCGCCGATGTACGAACGGTCGCCCAGGAGGAGGGTCTCGGCCTGCACGCCCGCCCACGGCGACACGAACACCCGCTCCCCGAACTCCGCCGTGCCCCCGCCCGCCCGTATCTCCTCGGCCAGCACCGTCTGATGGGCCAGTTGGGCCGCGCGCTGCTCGTCGTCGCTCCTGCTCCAGAACTCCCACGGGCAGTAGTCGAACCGCCCGGGCCTCGTCTCACCGTCCGCCGAACCCACCGGTCACCTTCTCCCGTACGAATCCGTCCACGCACTCGACGACGTCCGCGTCCGTCAGCCTTCCGAAGTGGCAGTCCTCGAGGCGCAGTTCCCGGATCGGCGCGTGCTCGTAGCCGCGTGCCAGGACGGCCCGGCGGGCCCGGTCCACGGTGGCACGGATGACGCTGATGCCGCCCACCCGTGGCGGGAACGCGCCGGTGTCGCCCTCGCCGCGGTGGAAGTCGCAGGTGAGGAACTCCTTGGTCAGGTTGGTGACCGTCAGGTCCGCGAGGTGGATGTTCTCGGCGAAGCCGCCGCGTACCGAGTTCGTCTTGATGTAGAGGCCGAAGTAGAGCCCGGGGCCGCCGATGCGGCAGCGGCGCACGTACACGTTCCGGATGCCCCCGGTCATGTCGCTGCCCAGGGTGACGGCCCCGTAGCGGTGGCGCAGCGCGCAGTCCTCGATGACGATGTTCTCGCTGGGCGTCGCGACCCGGCGACCGTCGGCCTCCCGCCCCGACTTGATGGCGATGCAGTCGTCCCCGGCGGTGATGTCGCAGCGCCGGATCACCACGTCGCGACAGGACTCGGGGTCGATCCCGTCGTTGTTGGGCCCGATGCTGTCGATGGTGACGTCCTGGACGAGGACGTTGCTGCACAGCACCGGGTGGATCTCCCACATTGGGGAGCGGACGATCGTGACGCCCTCGACGAGGACGCCGCGGCACCGCTGGAACTCGATGAAGTTGGGGCGGAAGCGCCGGCCGTCGGCGTACACCCGCTGCTCGACCGGGTCACCGTCCTCGGCCTGCCGCCACAGCTGCGGCCAGTCCTCCTCCTGATGCCGGATCCCCGGGCGCCAGCCGAACTCCGCCTGCCCGGACCACGGCCACCAGTGTTCCTCGTCGGCCTGGCCGTCCAGCACTCCGCGGCCGGTGACCGCGATGTCGCGCTCGTCGAGGGCGTAGACGAGCGGCGAGTAGCCGTAGCACTCGACGCCCTGGAAGCGGGTGAGCACGGGCGGCAGGTACCGGGCCGGGTCCTGGCTGAAGCGCAGGGTGGCTCCCTCTTCGAGGTGCAGTTCGACGTGGCTGAGCAGTCGGACCGGACCGGTGAGGAAGACGCCCGGCGGCACGGTGACCCGCCCGCCGCCCGCGGTGTGGCAGGCGACGACGGCGCGGCGCAGGGCGAGGGTGCAGTCGGTCCGGGCGTCGCCGCGCGCCCCGAACCGGGTCACGGGGAAGATGCGGTCGGGAAAGCGGGGCGGCACGACACGGGCGAGGACGGCGTCGGCCTCGCTCCAGGGATCGGCAGCCGGCTCCGGGCCCGGTCCGTCCGGTGCTGCCATCAGGTCGTGGCCTCCTCGCCGTTGACGGTGACGCGGCGCAGGACCAGACCCTCGATGTTGCGCTGCTCGTTCGGGCCCGTCATGCCGTCGAAGGCGCAGTCGCTCAGCAGCACGCCGCGAATCGGGTTGGCGTCGTTGCCGATGAACGTCCAGGCGCGCGGCCCCGAACGGGTGGTGAGCCGGTGCACCGCGATGTCGCGCACGTCGGGGTAGAAGTCGCCGCTCTCCAGCCGTTCGTAGTTGAGCGCGATCTCCACGACCGCGTCCCCGACCTCGCCGACCGTGATGTCGTGGCAGAGGATGTCGCGCACGTAACCGCCGCGCATCGGGTTGGACTTGATGCGGATGGCCCGGTCCAGGTTCGGGCTGTCCATGCGGCAGTGCCGGGCGACGATGTCGCGGACCCCGCCGGAGGTCTCGCTGCCGATGGTGACCCCGCCGTGTCCGTCCGCCATCTCGCACCGCTCGACCAGGGCATGCTCCATGGGCACCCCGACGCGCCGTCCGTCGGTGTTCTTTCCCGCCTTGAACGCGATGCAGTCGTCGCCGGTGTCGAACACGCAGTCCTGGATGAGGACGTAGGAGCAGGACTCGGGGTTGCAGCCGTCGTTGTTGGGGCCGACCGGGCTGTCCACGGTGACTCCGCGGACGGTGACGTTGCGGCACAGCACCGGATGGATGTTCCACATGGGGGAGTTGCGCACGGTGACGCCTTCGACGAGCACGTCTCGGCAGCGGTAGAACTGGATCATGTTCGGTCGCAGATGATGTCCGGCACCGAACGTCCGCTCGGCCACCGGCACGCCCGCCTCCCCCCAGGCGATCAGCTGCTGGATGTCGGGCGTCTGCGGGGCCGGTTCGTCGTCGACCCCCTTCGTCCAGTGCCACCAGTGGGTCGCGTCGGCCTGTCCGTCCAGGGTGCCGCGTCCGGTGAGCGCGACGGTGTGGCAGTCGTACGCGTACACGAAGGGCGAGTAGTTGTAGCACTCGATGCCCTCGTAGCGGCTGTACACGGCCGGCAGATAGGCGGCCGGATCCTGGCTGAAGCGCAGGGTGGCACCCGCTTCCAGGTGGAGGTCGATCCGGTCGCGCAGGTGGATGGCGCCGGTCAGCCACTCGCCGGGCGGTACGACCACGTGGCCGCCGCCCGCCCGCGCACACGCCGCCACGGCCGAGCGGATGGCCTGCGTGCAGTCGTGCTCGCCGTCGCCGACGGCGCCGTGGTCGGTGATCAGCACCCGCCGACGCGGAAAGCGCGGGGCGTGCACCCCGGCGAGGATACGGGCGGCCCGGCGCTCGGCACCGGGCACGGCGGGCTCCGCCGCGTGCGCGGCCGAGCTGCCCGCGACACCGGCCGCGGCGACGCCCGCCGCGGCGAGGAAGGCCCGGCGGCCCGGCGCGCTCACCAGGACCACTCCTCGGCGGGCACCTGAAGGGTGTGCTCGCGCAGAGGGGCCTGCGGAGCGGGAGTGCGGGTCGGGTACATGGGACGGATCCTGCCTTCCGGTTCGATGCCGATGACGTCGTCGCCCCGCCAGTGCACGCGGTAGTCGCGGCCGGCGGCGCTCTCGTCCGTGACGGTTTCGGGGAGGGGGAACGTGACGGTGACGCGCTCCCCGGCGCGTGGTGCGGCGACGCTCAGCGTGCCGTCCGGCGCCCACAGGCCCACCTCGCTCCCGTGGTGGGTGCGCTCGGGGTGCCCGGGGGCGGTGCGGGTGACGCGCAGGTGGGTGTATCCCGCCCACTCCGGTACGCGCAGGCGCAGCTCGCGGCAGTCCTGACGGATGTCGAGGTCGACGCGTCCGGTGTGGGGGAGGTGGCTGAGGACGTTCACGAACCTGCTGCCGCGGTTGAGCAGCAGGTCGACCCGGACGAGCCGCTCGTCGCCGGTGACCGCGAGGGTCCAGCCGGTGAACAGGCCGCGCACGCCCGAGCCCACGCAGCAGGCCTGCACGTCGGCGGTGTGGCCCCGGCCCAGCACGGAGTCCGACACGTAGTCGTTGGGGGCGCCGTATCCGGCGAAGGCGCCGCGCACCCGCTCGCCGACCCGGTGGCGGGTGATCCACCCCGGTTCGTCGGTGCCGCGGTCGGGTGCCGAGCGGACCCAGGAGACGTCCTGGAGCTGCGCGGAGGTGAGGTGGCCCCGCAGGAACCGTTCCAGGACCGTCCAGTAGGCGCCGTGGCCCGCCCCGGCGAGGGTGCCGGCGATGGCGATCAGGTCGACGAGGGAGCAGGTCTCGTGCTCGAAACGCTGACCGGCCAGGTCTCCCGGGGTCCAGCCGAAGCCCGTGCACTGGCCGAGCGCCCAGTCGAACCCGCGGCGCACGAACTCGGTCAGCGCGTGGTCGACCGAGGCCACCGCGTACTTGGCGAGCCCGTCCAGCGTGCCGAGGCGGGTGTGGAAGTGTCCGCTGCGGTAGGCGAGCGCCGGGTTGAACGATCCGTCCGGCAGGAACACTCCGCTGTACTCGGTGATCAGCCGCGTGAACCAGCCGCACAGCTCCCACGCCTGTTCGTTCCCGGTCAGCCGGTGCCAGCGCAGCAGCGGCATGATGAGCCGCCCGCAGAACGACGCCGGGTCGGGCGCCAGGTGCAACTGCACCGCGTTCGCCGACGGCCAGCCCCGGTCCGTGTACTCCGACGCGGGGAAGTACCAGACGTCGCGTTCCTTGACCGCGATCCGGTGCAGAGCGGCCACGAGCCGGTCGGCCGCCGCACCCGCCTCCTCGTCGCCGCTGTCCTGGTACCAGCTGGTCAGGGCGAGCAGGGTGGCGCGCTGGTCGATGAGGTTGGCGTGGGGCTCCCAGTGCCCGCGCGGATGGCGGCGCCGCCTGGTGAGCCCGTCCTCGCCGACGAGGGCGAGCAGCGTCTTCTTGTACCTCGCCTCGACGTCGGTCCACGTCGAGGCGCCGGTCATGTGGCGGGCCAGGACGCAGGCGTCGGTGAGCCGGCCGTGACTCGATCCGTAGTCCCAGTCGCCGTGGCGCAGTTCGGCGGGGTCGGCCAGGAGGTCGGCGCCGAAGAAGGGGATGCCGTCGAGGTCGTCGTCGGCCAGGCCCGCGACCGCGTTCATCGCCAGCTCGGCCCGTTCTTCCAGGAGGAGGGTTGCTGGTATGCCAGTCATCTTGGTCACGCCGTCTCGGAATCCGGAGGGGCAGTGATGCGGTGGAACGACGAGAACGCTAAGCGCGGTGGTGAGGGGCGTCAAGAGGGAGTGAAATCGCAGGAAATGGCCGTGTGATCGCATCAGTTCGGGTGTTGACGCGCCTGTCGGGGAGTTTTACGGTTCCCGTCATCTGCCTCTCCCAAGTGGCATGCCACCATGAGCGAGAGAGGGTGGGGGAGGCGATCGGAGGGCTGATGCGCACGGCCGTACGAAGACAGGTCGCCAGGATCGAGATCGAGAAGTGCGCCGTTCCGCGGCCGTCACCCCTTCCGCGCGCCCCCGTGGTCCTCGGTCACGAAGGGGCGGGCCGGGTGGTGCACCGGCTGGGCGCCCGCAGCGCCGAGATCGGCATCCTGCTCGCCCCCGACGCCGCCCTGTGCCTCCTGAGCTGCGACGACCCACTCATCGACGGCGTGTCGCTCGTCCTCAAGGGCGGACAGGCAGGCCCGGTCGACCTCTTCTGCCGAGTCACCGGACGGACCGGCGCCACCGCCCGCATCACCGACCCACCCAGGGAGCCCGGGACGTGACCACCGCACCGCACACCCTGCGCACCGCCCACCTCGGCGAACCGCTCGGCATCGACGACCAGCACCCCGACCTCTCCTGGCGGCTCGGCAGCGGGAGGCAGCAGGCCTACCAGGTCCACGCGGCCACCGGCCCCGACCTGCTCGAATCCGACGCGTGCGACCTGTGGGACAGCGGACGCGTGGCCGGACCCCGCAGCACCGGCATCCGCTTCGACGGCAAGCCGCCCGGCGCCCGGCGACGCGTCTGGTGGCGGGTGCGTACCTGGTGCGACGACCGGCCCTCACCCTGGAGCGCCGCCGCCACCTGGGAGACCGGCCTGCCCACGGAGTCCGACTGGGCCGGAGCCCAGTGGATCACGGCACAGCAGACCGACGCGTCCTCCCGACTGCCCCTGCTGGCCAAGGACTTCCACCTGCCGCACGCCCCGGTCACGGCCCGCCTGTACGCGACGGCCCTCGGCACCTACGAGGCGACCGTCAACGGCGTCGCCGCCGGCCCCGCCCTCCTCGAACCCGGCTGCACCGCCTACGACAAGCGCCTGTTGTACGCCACGTACGACATCACCGAGGCACTGCGCGCGGGCGACAACACCGTGGGGCTGAGCCTGGGCAACGGCATCGCCCACGCCCCCCGGGTGCCGGGACGGTACGCCAAACTGCACCTCGACCACGGCCGACCCCGGGCCCGCGCGCTGCTGTACGTCGTCCACGAGGACGGCACCTCCACCACGCTCGTCACCGACCCGACCTGGCGCACCGCCGAGGGTCCGATCACCCTGTCCGCCTGGTTCGGCGGCGAGGAACACGACGCCCGCCTCGCACCGCACGGCTGGGACAGCCCCGGCCACGACCGCCGGACCTGGAGCCCCGCCGTGCCCGCACCGCTCGACGGCGTGCGGCTGACCGCCCGCACCCATCCGCCCGTCGAGGTCGTCGACAGCATCACCCCGGTCTCGACGAGCCAACCGCGGCCCGGCATCCACGTCTTCGACCTCGGCGTGAACATCGCCGGCCGGCCGCGCCTGAAGGTCACCGGGCCCGCGGGAACCGCCGTCGTGATCCGGCCCGGCGAACTCCTCACCGCCGACGGCACGGTGAACCAGCGCTTCACCGGCAGCCCCTGCTACGACCAATACACCCTGCGCGGGGATCCGGGAGGCGAGGAATGGGCCCCGTCGACCGTCTACCACGGCTTCCGCTACCTCCAGGTCGAGCAGCTGCCCGGCCCGCCCGCCCCGGACACCGTGCGCGGCGAGGTGATGCGCGCCGCCAATCCCCGCGCCGGCGGCTTCAGCTGCTCCTCCGACCTGCTGAACGGCATCCACCGGCTCATCGACCGTGCCGTGCAGGGCAACATGTACAGCGTCCTCACCGACTGCCCGCACCGCGAGAAACTCGGCTGGCTGGAGCAGACCCACCTCGTCTTCCCCGCCGTGTCGGGCGGCTACGACGTCGCCGCCCACTACCGCAAACTCGTGCGCGACATGGCCGACGCGCAGACCGAGTCGGGACTCGTTCCGGGGATCGCCCCCGAATACAAGGTGTTCGAGGACAAGTTCCGCGACGACCCCAACTGGGGCGGCGCCCTGGTCCTCGCCCCCTGGCACCTGTACCGGACGTACGGCGACACGACGATCCTGCGCAACCACTACCCCGACATGCTGCGCTACCTCGAGCACCTGCACTCCCGTTCCGAGGACGGGCTGCTGCTGCGCCACGGCCTCGGCGACTGGATCACCTTCGACGACTCCACCCCCAAAGCCGTCACCGCGACCTACGCCCACCACCGCATCGCCACCGCGCTGGGCGACATCGCCGAGGCGATCGGGCGCACGGCCGACGCCGCCGCCCACCGGCGGCTCGCGTGCCGGATCGCCGGGGCCTTCCACGCGGAGTTCTTCGACCCGGACCGTCACACGTACGGCAGCGGCAGCCAGGCCTGCGCCGCGCTCGCCCTGGAGACCGGCGCGGTGCCGCCCGGCGAACGGCCGGCCGTGCTGCACCATCTCGTCGCCGCGATCCGCGCCGCCGACGACCACGTCACCGTCGGCGAGATCGCCCTCCCCGCGCTGCTGCGCGTCCTGTCCGCGCACGACCGCGACGACGTCGTGTGGGACCTGCTCAGCCGCACGGACAGCCCGAGCTACGGATACCAACTCGCCCACGGGGCGACGGCCCTGACGGAACGCTGGGACGGGCCCACCCGCGGCTCCTCGCAGAACCACTTCATGCTCGGCGCCGCCGCCGAGTGGCTCACCGCGTCCCTGGTGGGCCTGCGACAGGCCGCGGACTCGGTCGCGTACGACCACATCGTCGTCCGGCCCGCCCCGGTGGGCGGCCTCACCTGGGCGAGCGCCTGGTACGAGACGCCCCGCGGCCGGGCCGACGTGACCTGGCACCGGGGTCCGGACGAGTTCCGGCTGACCGTCGCACTGCCGCCGGGGGCGCCCTCGCGGGTGGAACTGCCCCTGCCGGACGGCGGACGCGACATACACGAGGTGCCGCCCGGCACCTGGGAGTTCACGGTGCCGGGCGGGTGGTCGCGTGAAGCCGCTCCAGCAAGGTCCGGACCGATCTGTCAAGAGACGAGGGGCAGTTGACGAAACCGGACGATACAGCGCAGGAGTCCGCGCAGGGCGAGCCGCCGGAGCCCGGCGGCACGGGAACGGCGCCGTACTGGACCGACCTCACCCCCGGCACCGGGCGCCGCCCGCCCCGCGCCCGCTTCACCTCCGGCGCGGCCCGGCTCGACCTGAACGGCACCTGGTCCTTCCGCCTGTCGCCGACCGCCGACGCGCCCCTGGACTTCCTCGGCCCGGGCGGCCCCGACGGCCCCGACGGCCCCCGCGGCTCCGCCGCCGCCGACGGCACCTGGTCGCCGCTGCCCGTCCCCTCGCACTGGGTCCTGCACGGCCACGGCATCCCGCGCTACACCAACACCGCCTACCCGTTCCCCATCGACCCGCCGCACGTCCCCGACGCCAACCCGACCGGCGACCACCACCGCACCTTCCACCTGCCCGACGGCTGGCGGACGGCCGGCAGCGTGCTGCGCTTCGACGGCGTCGACTCCTGCTTCAAGGTGTGGCTCAACGGCCGCGAACTGGGCACCTCCAAGGGCAGCCGGCTGCCCGCCGAATTCGACGCCGGTCGGGCGCTGCGCCCCGGCCGCAACGACCTCGCCGTCCGGGTCCACCGCTGGTCCTCCGGCAGCTACCTGGAGGACCAGGACATGTGGTGGCTGCCGGGCATCTTCCGCGACGTGACGCTCCTCGAAGTCCCGGACGGATCCCTGGGCGACTACTTCGTGCACGCCTCCTACGACCACGAACGGGGGAGCGGGACCCTCCGCGTCGACACCGACGTGCCCGCACACCTGTCCCTGCCGGAACTCGGCGTCCACCGCCACCCCGCCGACCGCCCCCTCACCCTCCCCGGTGTCGAACCGTGGAGCGCCGAGCACCCCCGCCTCTACGCCGGCGAACTCGTCCCCCTCACCGGCGCCGAGCCGGTCGGCCTGCGCATCGGCTTCCGCAGCGTGGCGATCCGAGGCGGTGTCTTCACCGTCAACGGCGCCCCCGTACTGCTGCGCGGCGTCAACCGCCACGAACACGACCCCGAGTACGGGCGTGCCCTCAGCGTCGACACGATGCGCCAGGACCTGCTCCTGATGAAACAGAACAACATCAACGCCGTGCGCACCGCCCACTACCCCCCGCACCCCGCCTTCCTCGACCTGTGCGACGAGCTGGGCCTGTGGGTGGTCGACGAGTGCGACATCGAGACCCACGGGTTCATCCACGCCGACTGGGCGGGCAACCCCGCCGACGACCCCCGCTGGCGGCCGATGCTCCTGGACCGGATGCGCCGCATGGTCGAACGGGACAAGAACCACCCCAGCGTCGTCATCTGGTCCCTGGGCAACGAGAGCCATCACGGTTCGAACCTCGCCGCCCTCGCCGACTGGACCCGCGGGCGCGACCCGTCCCGGCCGCTGCACTACGAGCGGGACCGCACCTACCGCCACTCCGACTTCTACAGCCTCATGTACGCCTCCGTGGCCGAGGTCGACCGCGTCGGCCGCCACGAGGAACCGGCCCCCGACGAGACCGCCGCGGAGCCCGGCCTGGAGCGACGCCGGCGCGGCCTGCCCTTCCTGCTGTGCGAGTACGCCCACGCCATGGGCAACGGCCCCGGCTCCCTCACCGAGTACCAGCGCACCCTGGAACGGCACCCGCGCTGCGCCGGGGCCTTCGTGTGGGAGTGGATCGACCACGGCCTGCGCCGCACCGACGACGCGGGCCGCGCGTACTTCGCGTACGGCGGCGACTTCGGGGACAGCCCGCACGGCGGCACCTTCTGCATCGACGGACTGCTGTTCCCCGACCGCACACCCTCACCCGGCCTCGCGGCGTACAAGAAGGCCGTCGAGCCGGTCGGCATCGGCATCGACGCCGGCGCGGGGCGGATACGGGTGTACAACAGGTACGACGTGCGGGGCCTGGCGCACCTGCGGTTCGCGTGGACCCTCGAGACGGACGGGGTCCCGGTGGCACAGGGCGAGGTGAAGGTGCCCCCCGTGGGCCCACGCCAGGAGGCGGAGGCGACGCTGCCCGCCCTCCCGACCGGGCCGGCCGGAGAGACGTGGCTGACGGTCCGCGCGGTCCTGGCCGCCGACGAGCCGTGGGCCCCGGCCGGGCACGAGGTGGCGTGGGCGCAGGCCCGTGTCCCGGCGCACCGGGCGCGAGCGGGTGCCCGTGGGCGCCGGCTGACCCTGGCCGACGCCCGGTTCGACGCGCACACCGGACTGCTGCGCGCCCTGGGCCGCCTCGACCTGGACGGCCCCCACCTCGACATGTGGCGCGCTCCCACCGAGAACGACCGCGGGATGGGCGACAACTCGGTACTGCGGGAGTGGCGTGCCGCAGGGCTGGACCGGCTGGTCGCCCGCACAGAGACCGTCGAGCGTCGGCCCGAACGGCTGGTCGTACAGGTCCGCATGGCACCGGACGGCCTGCCGCACGGCCTGCGCGTACGGCAGACCTGGACACCCCACGGCGACGCGCTGCGGCTGACCGTCGACATCGTCCCGGACGGCCCGTGGCACGGCCCGACCCTGCCGCGGGCCGGCGTACGTTTCACGCTGCCCGCCCGCCACGACCGGGTCCGCTGGTACGGAAAGGGCCCGGGGGAGGCGTACCCGGACAGCGAACAGGCCGCCCGCGTCGGCCTGTTCACCACCGACGTGGCGGCGCTGCAGACCCCCTACGTGGTCCCGCAGGAGAACGGGCGGCGCGCGGCGGTGCGCTGGGCCGAGCTCGTCGACCCCGGGACCGGGACGGGGCTGCGCGTCGAGGCCGCCGACCACGGTCGGCCCTTCGGCCTGACGGTCCGGGCGTGGAGCACCGAGGAACTCGAAGCGGCCGCCCACCCGCACGACCTGACGCCAGGTGACCGCCTCCACCTGCACGTGGACGCCGCGCAGCACGGTCTCGGCAGCGCTTCCTGCGGCCCCGGCCCCCTGGAGCAGCACCGGCTGCGCCCTCGGACCTGGCGGCTCGCGCTGCTGCTGCGACCGCTCGGGCCCGGCGAGGCCGGGTGAGCGCCGTCCGTGTGGGCGTCGCCCGCCCGGCTGCCGTGCGGGCAGCCGACGAACGCCCGTCAGGGGCCGGTGCGGTCGCCCTCGGCGAGGAGCACCCGTACGTCCCACGCCCCCAGTTCCAGCCCGTCGCCGGCGGCGAGCCGCTCCTCGCCGAGGACGTCGCGGACCGCTTCGGGCACGGCGACCCGTACCGGGTCCCACGCCCAGTTGTGCACGAACCGGAGCCGCTGTCCGTGCGCGTTGCGCGCCGACGTCACGGTCACCGTCGCGGGCAGGGGTTCCCAACGGGCCGCCGCCGTGGCCCCGTCGGTGGCGTGCCGGGCCAATGCCTCGGCGAACGCGGAGTCGGGAAGTGTCCCGACGTACGTGACCCGGCCCGGGCCGTGGTCCCGGACGGTCGCGGCCGGCCACCGTCCGAAGTGCGGGTGCCGGTAGTGGGCGAGGACCCGGGCATCGTCCACCTCGACGCCGTCCGCCCACTCCAGAGCCCGCGTCCCGGAGGCCAGCCGCAACGACGACCCCGCGGTCGCCGTGACCTCCACAGGGCCGGGCAGGTTCGCGTACTCCAGGTAGTGGATGCCGGTGGCCGCACGCAGAGCGGCTCCTGGCGCGACCTCGGCCCGGGCCCGCGCCTCGACGTCGGCGTATCCCGTCCTGAACGTCACCATCAGATGTCCGCCGCCCCGCGCGTATGCGTCGAGGAGAGCGAGCGTCTCGTCGTCGCAGACGTGGAGCGCGGGCACGACCAGGGTGCCGGTGAGCGAGCCGGAGCCGGTCGCGCTCCCGCGGCGCAGCGCCGTCGTCAGCTGCCCCGGGGACATGATCCGGGCCTGTGCCCCCGCATCGAAGAACCCCTTGTAGAACGCCCCGAAAACGCGCGCGTACGCACTCGGGTCGGGATCGAACGTGCCCGGGCGGGACAGCGGCGGCTGGAACTGCATCGCCCAGTCGCTCTCCACCGACCGGACGAGCACGGCGTCCGCGTCCGGGACCAGGCCCGTCAGCGCATCCCCGGCCGCCTCGAACTCCTCGGCCACCCGCCGCACCTCGCGCTGTGTCCGGCCCGGTTCGAGGGCGTGCCCGAGGATGCCGCCCCAGTAGGTCTCCGCCCCGTACGGCAGCGTGTGCCAGTGCCAGTACTGCACCAGCCGCGCCCCACGCGCGGCCAGCGCCCAGGCGGCCTGCCGCAGTTGACCGTCGTACCCGGGCCTGTTGGTGTGCGACCCGCCGATCGAGGTGGCGTTCGTCTCCGTGACCAGGAACGGCTCCTGACGCGCGCCCCACAGCCGGTCCGCCGACTGGTACAGCTGCCACACCCCCTGGCCGAACCAGCCGCCCTCGTGCCGCCGGCCCGTGTCGGGCAGGGCGAGCTCGTCCTGTGCCGCGTAGTAGACGTTTCCGGCCGCCACGTCCAGCGCGCGGGTCACCGCCTCCTCGTCGACCGCGGGCCTGGTGACCGCCAGGCAGGTGGTCACGTACTGGTCGGCACGGGCCGACTCGCGGACGATCGCCGCCTGCCGGGCGATGAACTCGGCCGTCAGAGCGGCCTGGTGGCGGCGCCAGGCCAGGTCGTACGAGGGGGTGGTGTTGCCCCGCGGGGTCCACAGCTCGTCCCACGACGACAGCCGGTGCGACCAGTAGGTCAGTCCCCACGCCTCGTTGAGCGCGTCCACGTCCCCGTAGCGCTCCCGCAGCCGCGCCACGAACCCCTCGAACACCCTGCGGTTGTGCAGCAGCAGCCCCGGCTCGTTGTCGACCTGGAATCCCACCACGGCGGGGTGGCCGGCGTGCGCGGAGACGATGCGGCGCACCACCCGCTCCGCGTACCGCAGGAACACCGGGTGCGTGTAGTCCACCTCCTGCCGGGCACCCCACGGCACCCGGCGGCCGTCCGCGCGCACCGCGGCGATCTCCGGGTGGGCCCGCTGCAGCCAGGGCGGAACCGCGTAGGTGGGCGTCCCGAGCAGCACACCGATGCCGCGCTCGTGCGCCCCGTCCAGGACGGGGACCGGCCAGTCCAGGTCGAAGACACCGTCGCGCGGCTCCCAGGTGGACCACACCGATTCACCGATCCTGATCAGGGAGATTCCCGTCTCGGCCATGAGATCGAGGTCCGACTCCAGCCGGTCCGTGGGCTGGTACTCGTGGTAGTACGCGGTTCCCACCCGGACCCGGTCGTTCGTGCCCGCAGATGTTCGCCTCAGGTGATCCGACATGCCCAGAAGGTGGCATGCCAGCTGAATGCCGTCAATGGAAGGGGAGTTGCGTGAACTCTGACCACGACCGGATGGCAACCCCGTACGAGCCCGACTGGGCCTCCCTGCGTGAGCACCGCGTTCCGGACTGGTTCCGTGACGCCAAGCTCGGCATCTGGGCGCACTGGGGCCCGCAGTCCGCCGCCCGCAGGGGCGACTGGTACGCCCGCCATCTCTACGGCCCCTACGAGGGCACCGAGGGCTTCGAACGCGAGCGGACCGCCCGGCAGACGGAGCACCACCGCCGGCACTTCGGGCACCCCTCCCGCTTCGGCCACAAGGACCTGTGCCACGCCTGGCGGGCCGAGCGGTTCGACCCGGAGGCACTCATGGACCGCTTCCGCCGCACCGGCGCCCGCTACTTCGTGTCCCTCGCCGCCCACTGCGACAACTTCGACCTGTGGGACTCCGCCCACCAGCCGTGGAACTCCGTCAACGTCGGTCCGCGCACCGACATCGTCGCCCGCTGGGCCGCCGCCGCCCGCGCGGCCGGGCTGCGCTTCGGCGTGAGCATGCACGCCGGGTCCTGGACCTGGCGCTGGCTCGACGCAGCCTTCGCGCAGGACACGGACGGCCCGTACGCGGGCGTCCCGTACGACGGACACCTCACGGCGGCCGACGGGCGCGGGACCTGGTGGGAGGGGCTCGACCCGCGCGCCTTCTACGGCCGCCCGCGCCGGCCCGGCGAGAGGCCGGACGCCGCGTTCGTCGACGACTTCTACGCCCGGCTGCGGGACGTCACCTTCCGCCACGACGCGGACCTCGTCTACCTCGACGACTCCCGGATGCCCTTCGACGAGGGCAGTGTGTGCCCGGCCGCGCCGCCCAGCCGCCGGGGCCTGGAGTTCCTCGCCGACTACTACTTCCGTCGGCCCCAGGGCACCGTCAGCATCAAGACCATCCCCGACGAGGACCGCGGCGCCGTGCTGCTGGACGTCGAACGCGGCCAGCTCGGCGGGCTCGATTCGCACCCGTGGCAGTACGACACCAGCATCGGCGACTGGTTCTACCGGGACGGCGAACGCTACAAGACGGCCGCCGAGATCGTGCACCTCCTGATCGACACCGTCAGCAAGAACGGCTGCCTGCTGCTCAACGTCCCCCAGCTTCCCGACGGCACCATCGACGAGGAGACGGGCACCGTCCTCGACTCCCTGGGCGCCTGGACAGAACGCTGCGGCGAGGCCGTCTTCGGCAGCCGGCCCTGGACGGTGCACGGGGAGGGCCCGACCAACGTCACCGGCGACCGCGCACGGGAGAAGGCGCTCACCTACACACCCCGGGACATCCGCTTCACCCGACAACCTGGGGACGGCGGCACGCTCTACGCCTTCCTCATGGCCTGGCCGGACGACCGCACCGCCCGCATCCGCAGCCTGGGCACCGCACGGGGCCTGGTCACGGGAGCACCCCGCCGGGTCACCCTGCTCGGCACCGACGCCCCCGTCCGGTGGACCGCCGGCCGCGACTCCCTGGACGTGCAGTTGCCCGACCGGCCGCCCACCCCGTACGCGCAGGTACTGCGGATCGAACTGGACTGAGGAGGCCCCACCGTGACCCCTGTGCCGTACCCCATGACGGTGACCACCCCCGTCTTCGAGCACCACCGCGAGGCGCTCGGCATCGGCGAGCCCGCACCGCGACTGAGCTGGCGCACCGAGACCGACGAGCCCGGCTGGAGCCAGCGAGCCCACCAGGTGAGAATCACGGCCGCCGACGGCGAAACGATCACCGAGACCGGCCGCACCCCTGGCGCCGACAGCGTGCTGGTGCCCTGGCCGGGCCCGCCGCTCGCCTCCCGCCAACGCGTCACCGTCCAGGTGCGCGTGTGGGGCGGCGCGGACGACACCCCCAGCCCCTGGTCCGAACCCGCCGACGTCGAGGCGGGCCTGCTGCACGCCGCCGATTGGACGGCCCGCCCCGTCACGCCGGACAGCGGCGACGGCCCCGAGGACGCCCTGCCGGTGGCCCTGCTGCGCCGTGACTTCCGCGTCGACGGCGACGTCGTGTCGGCGCGCCTGTACACCACCGCCTACGGCATGTACGAGACGGAGATCAACGGCGTCCGCGTCGGAGACGAGGTCCTGGAACCCGGCTGGACCTCCTACCGGTACCGGCTGCGCTACCGCACGCACGACGTCACCGCCCTGCTGCGGCCCGGAGTCAACACGATCGGCGCCCTGCTCGGCGAGGGCTGGTACACCGGCCGCCTCGGCTGGGACGGCGGCCGGCGTCATCACTACGGCCGCCGACGGGCCCTGCTGGCGCAGCTGGAGATCCATCACGCCGACGGCCGCACCCGGACCGTCACCAGCGACGGCCACTGGCGCTGGAGCACCGGACCGCTGCTGCGCTCCGAGCTCTACGACGGCGAGATGTACGACGCCCGCCTGGAGCGGGACGGATGGTCCCGCCCGGGGCACGACACCCACGACTGGGCACGGGCGCGCGAACTGCCCGCGCCCACCGCCGAACTGACCGCACCCACCGGCCCGCCGGTGCGCCGCACCCGTACCGTCCCGGTCCAGGAGGTGCTCACCACGCCCGGCGGACGCACCGTCGTCGACTTCGGGCAGAACCTGGTGGGCCGCCTGCGCCTGCGTGTGACCGGACCGGCCGGACACACCCTCACGCTGCGCCACGCCGAGGCCCTGGAGAACGGTGAACTCGCCCTGCGTCCCCTGCGCCTGGCCGCCGCCACCGACACCTACGTCCTGCGCGGCACCGGCGCACCCGAGACGTACGAACCCCGCTTCACCTTCCACGGCTTCCGCTACGCCGAGATCGAAGGCTGGCCCGGAACCTTCGACCCCGCCGCCGTCGAGGCGGTCGTGCTCCACACCGACCTGGAGCGCACGGGCTGGTTCGACAGCTCAGAACCCCTGCTGAACCGGCTGCACGAGAACGTCGTGCAGTCCCTGTGCGGCAACTTCGTCGACATCCCCACGGACTGCCCGCAGCGCGACGAACGCCTCGGCTGGACCGGCGACATCGCCGTCTTCGCCCCCACCGCGTCCTTCCTCCACGACTGCTCCGGCATGCTGGGCGGCTGGCTCCGCGACCTCGCCGCCGAGCAACTGGCCCGCCCCGACCGCTCCGTACCCCTCGTCGTCCCCGACATCCTCGACCCGCCCGCGGGCGACCAGCCGCACGCCCTGTGGGGCGACGCCGCCGTCCTGGTGCCGTGGGCCCTCTACCGCGACAGCGGCGACCTCGGCCTGCTGCGCACCCAGTACCCGTCCATGACGGCCTGGGTAGGGCTCGCCGCCGGACTGGCCGAGGAGGGCGGCGGGCTCTGGCGGGACCCGGGCCAGCTGGGGGACTGGCTCGATCCCGCCGCCCCGCCCGACGACCCCGCGGCCGCCCGCACCGACGCCGAACTCGTGGCCGCCGCCCACCTCATCCACTCGGCGGACCTGCTGGCCCGGATCGCGGACCTCCTCGACGAGAAGGACGACGCCGACGGGCACCGTGCCCTGGCCACCCGGCTGCGCGCCGCCTTCGCCCGCGAGTTCGTCACCCCGGCGGGCAGGCTGGCCTCCGACTCGCAGACCGCCTACGCCCTGGCCCTGTGCTTCGGCCTGCTGCCTGGGGAGCGGCAACGCCGGCGGGCGGGGGAACGTCTGGCGGAGCTGGTGCGCCGAGCGGGCTTCCGGATCGCCACCGGCTTCGCCGGGACCCCGCTGATCTGTGACGCCCTTGACGAGGCCGGACACGTCCGGCTCGCCCACCGCATGCTCGCCGAGCGGCACTGTCCGTCGTGGCTGTACCCCGTGACGATGGGCGCGACCACCGTGTGGGAGCGCTGGGACTCGATGCTGCCCGACGGCAGCGTCAACCCGGGACAGATGACGTCCTTCAACCACTACGCCCTGGGTTCGGTCGCCGACTGGCTGCACCGCAGGGTCGCCGGCCTCGCCGCGGCCGAACCGGGGTGGCGGCGCATCCGGGTGGCACCGTGCCCCGGCGGCACGCTCACCCGGGCGTGGGCCGCCCATCACACCCCCTACGGGCGGGCGGAGGCGGGCTGGCGCATCGAGGGCACGCGGCTCGTGGTGGAGCTCCTGGTGCCGCCCGGCGCGGTGGCCGACATTCATCTCCCGGACCGTGACGGCCCGTTGACGAGAGGCGCGGGACGGCACGTCCTCGAGGTGCCGTACGCCGCGCAGGACGCGCCGGTCACCGCGCTGGGCCATCCCTTCGTCGCGAAGGACGACTGCGGCTGCGACGCGCCGCGGGGTCGCCGGTGACTGGATCAGCGGTGGTAGGCGGGCATGGGCCCGCGCAGGTGTGCCCCCACCTCGTCGCACGCCGCCAGTACGTCCCCCGGCAGCGGGCCCGCGGCGGCCGCCTCCAGGTTGGCGCGCAACTGGGCCTCGCCGGAACAGCCGATCAGCACCGCGTCGGTCGACTCGCGGTGCAGCAGCCAGCGCAGCGCGAGCGCGGGGAGCGCTGTCCCGGCGCCGTCGGCGACAGCCCGCAGCCGGTCCACGGCGGCGAACAGTCCGTCGTGCCAGTACCGGTCCTGGTAGGCGGCCGCGAGCCGAGAGGTCCCGAACCGCCCGGCGCCGGGCGCCTGTCCCTCGCGGTAGCGCCCGGTGAGCAGGCCTCCGGCCAGCGCGTTGTAGGCCATGGTGCGCAGCCCGTGGGAGGCGGGATGCGCGGCGTATCCGGTGTACTCCTCTTCGATGCGCCGGGCCAGCAGATTGTGCAGTTGCTGGGCGATCACGGGTCGCGGGGCGCCCAACTCGTCGGCGAGACGCATGAGCTCGGCGATGCGCCAGGCGGAGTGATTGGACACCCCCAGGGCCAGGATCCGCCCTTCGGCGGCGAACTCCGCCACGGCCGCCACGGTTTCGGCGGGCGGGGTGACGTGGTCGGGCTGGTGCAGATAGAAGAGATCGACGTGGTCGGTGCGGAGCCGCTTCAGGCTCCCCTCGAGGGCGGCGCGCAGCCCGGCCCGCGAAAGCGGCGCGTGCTCGCCCTGGTCGGGATGCGGGATACCGGCCTTGGTGGCCAGGACGACGCGATCGCGCCGGCCCGGGAGCAGTTCCGCGAGGATGCGTTCCGTCTCGCCGCCCGCGTACACATTGGCCGTGTCCACGCCTGTGACACCGGCGTCGAGGGCCATGTCCAGGAGCCTGGCGGCCCGGGCGCGGTCGACGGTGTCGCCGAAGGTCATGGTGCCGAGCACGAGCGGGGACAGCGGGACGGGAACGTTCGGTAGGTCGACGGCGGCGGGTGCGGTGGCCATGGGTGATTCCCTTCCACGGACGCGGGAGTGCGTCGGTTTCGCCGGGCTCTTCGGACCTCGGGCGCCGGCCGTGGCCGCCCGCACGACGGTCGCAGTCCTGCGCGATTCGCGCAAGCCTCTCGCGTGGACTGCGCAGCACTGTCATGCTGGATCGCCGAAGGACACGTCCGCAGAGGGAAGGGGACTGCTGCGCATGTCGCTCAACCCGCCCGACCGGCCCGCCGGTTCTCCTCTCGTGGTACTCGCGGACGACCTGTCCGGCGCCGCCGAGTGCGCGGCCGTGCTCCCCGGCTGCCGAAGGATCCTGCTCGACCCGGCCGCACAGGTACGTCCGTGGGAGCACCCGGTGATCGACCTCGACTCGCGCCGCCGCACCCCGGCCGGCGCGGCCCGGCTCGTCGCACACGCGGTACGGCGGCACGCGGTGACCGGTGCCCGTCTGCTGAAGAAGGCCGACTCTCTGCTCCGGGGCCATCTCGCCGCCGAGACGGCGGAGTTCGCGGCCGGCGCGAGTGGCCTCGTGGTGGCGCCCGCGGTACCCGCCGCCGGACGGACGGTACGCGACGGCGTCGTACGGCTGCACGGCGTACCCCTGCACCACACGGACGTCTGGCGTGCGGAGCCGGGGCCGGTGCCGCGTTCGGTGGCCGAGGCACTGGGCCGCGCCGACACGACCGTCCTGACCCTGGACCGGGTGCGCGCGGGACCAACGCACCTCGACGGGAGCCTGCGTTCGGCCCTCGCCCGCGGAGCACCCGTGGTGTGCGACGCCGAGACGGACGCGGACCTGGACGCCGTCGCCAAGGCCGTACTGCGGCTGCCGCACACCGTACGGCTGGCGGGATCGGGTGGCCTCTCGGCCGCGCTGGGACGGCTGTGCGGACCGGTGGCGCCCCGCACGGACCCGGGCCCGGTGCCCGTCGGGCCGCGCCCGGTCGTGGTCGTCGTCGGCACGGCGCACCCGGGCGCCGTTGCGCAGATCGCGCAACTGACCCGGCACGGCGCCCGGCACTCCGCGCTGTCCGCCGAGTCGCTGCTCGTTCCCGGCGACGGCACATTCCCGACCGCCCGCACGCGGGCCGCCCTGGAAGGCGCCACGGTCTCGGTTCTCAGCATCGCCGGGGCCCGGGCCCTGGACCCGTCCGCCGCGCCCCGCCTGGCGCATGCCCTCGCCCGCAGCGTCGGCGCCGTGCTGCCCGAGGACGCGGATCTCGTGCTCACCGGCGGAGAGACGGCCCGCCGCGTCCTGGACGAGCTGGCGGTCACGACCCTGCTGCCGGTGGCACAGGTGCACCACGGCGCCGTGCACTGCCGCACCGTCGACGGCCGCGGGGTCGTCACCCGTCCCGGCGGCTTCGGCGGCCCGGACTCGCTGCTGCGCATGGTGGGCGCACTGCGCACGGACCAGGGCCGGGCACCTCAGGAACCGTACGCATCCGACGGAGGACCGCGATGAACCCCGCAGACCACACCCCCGCCCGTCCCCGCACGACCGCGCCGCCCGTCGACCGCCGCCCCGTCGTCGCGGTCACCATGGGCGACGGCGCGGGCGTGGGCCCCGAGGTCGTCATGGCCGCGCTCGCGCACCAGGACACCGCCCGACGCTGCCGGCCCCTCGTCATCGGCGACGCCCGCAGACTGCGGCAGGCCGCCGGGCTCGTCGGCAGCGACGACGCCGTCGTGTCCGTGACGGGTCCCGGACACGCCGTATGGACACCCGGCCACGTCAACGTCGTCGACCTGGACCTGCTCCCCGACGACCTGCCCTGGGGACGCCTGTCGGCCGCCGCGGGAGAGGCCGCCCACCGGTACGTCCAGGAGGCGGCACGACTCGCCGTGGACGGGGCCGTCGACGCCATCTGCACGGCCCCCCTCAACAAGGAGGCACTGCGCCTGGCGGGCCACCCCTACGCCGGACACACCGAGCTCCTCGCACGGCTGACCGGCGTGGACGAGGTGTCGATGATGCTGACGACACCAGGCCTGAAGGTCATCCACGTCACCACCCACCTCGGCCTGCTCGAGGCCGTGCGCCGGATCGACCCGCCGCTCGTCGAACGCACCGTGCGCCGCGGACACGAGGCCCTGGTCCGGGCCGGCACCGCCGCCCCTGTCATCGGCGTGTGCGGCATCAACCCGCACGCGGGCGAGAACGGCCTCTTCGGCCACGGCGAGGAGGAGTCGAAGATCGTCCCCGCCCTCACCGCGCTGCGCGCCGACGGCATCGACGTACACGGCCCGCTGCCCGCCGACACGGCCTTCTTCCTCGCGGCACGCGGGGACTACGACCTGATCGTGGCGATGTACCACGACCAGGGCCACGCCCCCGTCAAGGTCCTCGGCATCGAGAACGGCGTCAACGTGACCGTGGGGCTCCCCGTCATCCGCACCTCCGTCGACCACGGCACCGCCTTCGACATCGCGGGCACCGGAACCGCCCGTGCCGACAGCATGGTCGAGGCGCTCCGGCAGGCGGTCGCCCTGGCCACCGAGAGGCACCGATGAGCGGCGCCGCCGCCCGCGCCCGCCGAGAGCGCATCGTCACCCTGGCCGAGGACACCGGCCTCACCGGGGTCGACGAGCTCAGCGCGCGGCTGGCCGTGAGCCCCTCCACGATCCGCCGGGACCTCGCCAGGCTCACCGCCGACGGACGCCTCGCCCGCACCTACGGCGGCGCCATGGCGCTCACCACCGCACCCGCCGAGACTTCGCTCCACCGACGCACCGCCGAGGCCGGGGAGGCCAAGCAGGCCATCGCGGCCCTCGCCGCCACGCACGTCGGACCGGGGCAGACCATCCTCCTCGACGCGGGTTCCACCGTCGCGGCACTCGCCCGCGGACTGCGTGGCACCCGGGGCGACCTCACCGTTGTGACACCGAGCCTGACGGCGGTCGTCGCACTCGGCCACGCCGAGGGTGTGCACGTCACCTGCCTGGGAGGCACCTACCGGCCGGTCAGCCACGCGTTCGTCGGCCCGCTCACCGAGGCCGCCCTGGAACGCATGACGTTCGACGCGGCCTTCCTCGGCACCGACGGCGTCTCACCCGAACTCGGCATCTGCGAGGCGGGCACGGAACAGATCAGGCTCAAGGAGCTCATGGCCCGACGAGCGCACCGGGTGTACGTTCTCGCCCACGCGGCGAAACTCGGAGCGGCCCCGTTCCACGCCTGGGCCCCCTGGCAGCCCGGGTGGACCCTGGTGACCGACGCGGCGGCGGAGCCGGCCCACGTCCGCGCCCTGCGCGCCCGCGGAGTCGAGGTCCTCCTCGCCGACCCGGCCGACCGATGACGCACCCGGCGCCCGCCGCACACCACGGGCGAAGGCACCGGCCCCTCGGGTCACTCCTCCGCGAGCAGCCGCTCGGCCGTTCCCAGGTCGGTGACCAGCGCCGTCAGCCACCGCCCCCGCAGCGCCGCCCGGATTGCCGCGTACTTGCGCGCACCCCCGGCGACGGCGATGCGCCGCGGCGCCCCCCGCAGCTGGTCCACCGAGATGCCGATGGTGCGCTCCCCGAGTCCGGCGTCGACGTGCACGCCGTCCGCGTCGAAGAAGCGCTGGCAGATGTCGCCGACGGCACCCGTCTCGCGCAGCCGCCGCAGCTCCTCGTCCGCCACCGCGTTGCCGCTCAGCCGCAGCAGCGGCGAAGGCTCGACACTGCCGACGCCCACCAGGACGACGCTCACCTGCTGCCACGCGCGGTCGACCTCCGCGACGGCCGGGTCGCGCACCAGCGAGAGCCGGGCCTGAGCGGAACCCACGAGGCCGGGCGCGCGCACGAACAGCGGGGCGGCGCCGGTCAGTTCGGCCAGCCGCGCGGTCAGTCGCGTGGCCCGCACCTGCCCCTGCGCATCGCCCATCCCGCCCATCAGCTGTACGACCGTCGTCGCCGCGCCCGCCCGCGAACGCCCCTCCATCGCGTCGACCGCGGCGAGCAGCGTCTCGCTCCAGGTGGAGACACCGATCACGTCACCGGGCCGGAACGCCGTCTCCAGATACCCGGCCGCGGCGGCGCCCAGGGCCCGCGGCAGCAGAGCCGGCCGTTCGGGAACGTCGGCAGCCTCCACGACCACGGCGTCCGTGAGCCCGTACCGCTCGGCCAGCGCGTCCTCGGTGTCGCTGTGGATGCCGGGCGGCGCCACCACCACGGTGCGCACCACACCGTGCTGCGCGGCCGTGCGCAGCAGACGCGAGACGCCCGCCTGGGAGAGCCCGAGCTGGTCGGCTATCTCGCTCTGGCGCATGCCGCGCTCGTGGTACATGCGCGCCACCCGCACGAGCAGACGCAGCCGGTCCACGGACACGGTCGCGGTGAGGTCGGTTCCATTGGCCACGCTCCGCACCCTACTGACCCGGGCGCGTGCCGGGGACGGGACGGGCGCCGGGGTTCCCCCCGCTCAACGCCCGCGCCACCGCGGCATGCCAGCCGTCCAGCCGCCGTGCCCGCACGGCGTCGGCGTATGCCGCATCCGGCCGGAAGTCGTCGTACGCCGGCGGCCGCGGCGGTGACGCCGCGGTGAACAGGCCCAGAGCCCGGCCCGCGAGGCGGGCGGCACCGAGGGCGGACGCGTCACGCACCTGCGGGCGGCGTACCACGCGGCCGGAGACGTCGGCCTGGATCCGCATCAGAAGGTCGTCGCCGCTGGGGCCGCCGTCCGCGAGCAGGGTGGTGACCGTCCCGGCCGCGCGGTCGATGGCGGCGACGACATCCTCCACCTGGAAGGCCACCGACTCCAGTGCGGCGCGAGCCAGTTGGGGTCCACCCGAGCCGAGGGTCAGGCCGCTGACCACTCCGGTGGCGCCCGGGTCCCACCAGGGTGCCGCGAGCCCGCCGAAGGCCGGGACGATGTGGACGCCGGCGCTGTCGGAGGCCGCCAGCGAGGACAGTTCCCGCTCGCCGGTGCCCAGCAGCCCGGCGAGCCAGCGCACCGTGGCGCCGCTGGAAAGGATGTTGCCCTCGAGCGCGTATGCCACCTCCGACCCGTCGTCCCAGGCCGGCGTCAGGCACAGCGGCGAGTCACCGAGCGGGACGGGACCGGGCACCAGACCCATGACGGAGGAACCGGTCCCGTACGTCACCTTGACGCTGCCCGGAGCGCACACGCCGTGGCCCAGCAGCGCCGCGTGCGAGTCGCCGAGGACGGCGGCCACCGGCGTACCCGCACGCAGCGGCGGCAGACCGCGCACCGAGGGGAACGGACCGACGGACGAGAGAACGCGCGGCAACGCCTCACGAGGCACGCCGAAGAGAGCGAGGAGCTCTGGGTCCCACTGCCGGGTGCGGATGTTGCAGAGCTGTGTCCGTGCGGCGTTGCCGGTCTCCGTCACGTGGACGCCGCCCAGACACCACAGCAGCCAGGAGTCGACCGTGCCCAGGCACAGCTCCCCGCGCCGTGCCCGCACCCGGTCCGGGTCGTGCGTGTCGAGCAGCCAGCGTGCCTTGAGCGCGCTGAACATCGGGTCCAGCGGCAGTCCCGTCACCTCGCGGACGCGCCCCGCGCCGGGCTCGGCGGCGACACGGTCGGGGAGGGGAGCGGTACGCCGGTCCTGCCAGCCGATCACCGGACCGAGCGGACGGCCGGAGGAGCGTTCCCACAGCAGGCACGACTCGCGCTGCGTGGACAGGGCCAGGCCCGCGACACGGGCGGGATCGTGTCCGTCGAGCACCCGGCGCACGGCCTCGCGCACGCTGTCCCAGATCGCGTCGGCGCTCTGCTCGACCCAGCCCGGGTGCGGGTGGTCGCAGCCGAGCGGGACCGAGGCACGGGCGACCACCTCGGTTCGTGCGTCGATCCCGGCCCGGGCGTCGACGAGGAGCGCCTTGGTGGCGGAGGTCCCCTGGTCGACGGCGAGCAGCAGCGGGCCGCCGCCCTGTCCGGCGTTCACCGCCGGGCCTTGTGCGGAGCGTGTCCGAGTACGTCGAGCGCGGCGTCGTGCAGTCCGGTGGCGGTCAGGCCGAAATGGCCGAGCAGGAACTCCGCGTCGCCGGTCGGCGCGAATCCGTCCACGCCGAGCATGCGCATCGGGACCGGCCGGTGCCGGGCGGTGAGCGCGGCGACGGCCGCACCGAGCCCGCCGCTGAGCGTGCCCTCCTCCGCGGTGACCAGCCCCCGGGTCTCGTCGGCCGCCCGCAGTACCACGGCCTCGTCCAGCGGTGCCACGAACGGCGTCGTGATCACGCGCGCCTCGACACCCGCGGTCGCGAGGGTCCCGGCCGCCGCCAGCGCCCGGGAGACCAGGGTGCCCACCGCGAGGAGGGTGACGTCGCCGCCCTCCCGCAGGGTCACCGCCCGCCCCGGAGCGAACGGCGCGTCGGCGCCGACCACATCCGGCACCTTGAACCGCGGCACCCGTATGTAACTGGGGCCGGTATGGGCGTGGGCCCAGCGCAGCGCGGCCCGAGTCTGGGCGCGGTCGCAGGGCACCAGGACCGGCAGACCGGCGACGGCCCGCAGCCACGAGAGGTCCTCGACGCCGTGGTGGGTCGGACCCAGTTCCCCGTAGGCGAGACCCGGGCTCTGCCCGCACAGGACGACCTGCCGGTCGCTGTAGGCGCAGTCGGCCTTGATCTGCTCCAGGGCGCGGCCGGTGAGGAACGGGGCCGCGGCCGACACGAACGGCACCATGCCGCCGGCCGCGAGGCCCGCCCCCACCCCGACCATGTTCTGTTCCGCGATCCCGACGTTCACGAGCCGTCCGGGGAACTCGGCGGCGAAACCGGCGAGTTTGCTGGAGCCCACCGAGTCGTTGCAGACGGCCACCACGCGCGGGTCCTCGCGGGCGAGTGCCGCCAGCTCGGCGGCGAACGTGTCCCGGCAGTCGAAGAGCGCGTCCGCGGCACTCCCCGGCACGGACGCGGTGTGGGTCATCGCGTCAACTCCGCCACCGCGGCCCGGACCTGGTCGCGATCGGGCACCTTGTGATGCCACTCGGCCCGGTCCTC
The DNA here is from genome assembly GCF_055635195.1 of Streptomyces sp. NPDC111628. Lineage (NCBI taxonomy): Bacteria > Bacillati > Actinomycetota > Actinomycetes > Kitasatosporales > Streptomycetaceae > Streptomyces > Streptomyces sp. NPDC111628. The sequence goes on from NZ_JBVKBZ010000002.1 coordinate 1,601,583, forward strand.
CATGAAGGACACCCCATGGCCCTTGCGGGTGTGCGCGACGACGGCCACGGGTCGGTCCTCGCGGGCGGGCGCGAACGCGCCGAGCAGCGCGGCATGGTCGTGGCCGTCCACTTCGCGGACCTCCCAGCCGAACGCCGTCCACCGCGCCGACAGCGGTTCGAGGCCGACGGTCTCCTCGGTGCGGTCGCCCTGCTGGAGGCCGTTGCGGTCGACGACCGCGTAAAGGCTGCCCAGCCGGTGGTGCGAAGCGGCCATCGCGGCCTCCCAGTTGCTGCCCTCCTGCAACTCCCCGTCGCCGAGCACCACGAACGTACGCCAGTGCCGGCCACTGAGCCGCGCGGCGAGGGCGCAACCGACGCCGATCGGCAGTCCGTGCCCGAGCGGTCCCGTGTTCGCCTCCACACCGGGCACCTTGCGCCGGTCGGGGTGCCCGCCGAGCGCCGAGTCCGCACCGGCGAACGTGCCCGTCTCGGCGGGCGGGAAGAAGCCGCAGCGGGCCAGGGTGGCGTACAGCGAGGCGGCGCAGTGCCCCTTGCTCAGGACGAAACGGTCCCGGTCGCGGGCGAGCGGACGGCGCGGGTCGACGTCGAGCACGGCGCCGTACAGCGTGACCAGGATGTCGGTGACGGACAAGTCGCCCCCGACGTGCCCGAGCCCGGCGCGCTCGATCATGTCCAGCACCTTGAGACGCACCTCGGTGGACAGGGGACGCAGCAGGTCGCGCGCCCGGTCGGGACCCGCGTCGCGCAGGAGGCCTCGCAGCGCGTGGAACCGCGCCGAGTTCTCGGGATCAAAGCTCAGCATGTGAATATCCATTCAGGTACTGATGCCCATGTGAGGTGATGATGTGTCACGCGACGCCAACCGGTCAACCTCCAACCAACCCGAAAAACCGAGGCTGTTGGTGACCTTGACGCTGCCGTCGCCCGGTCGTACGGTCCATGACTCGAATGGGCAACACAGCATGAATGAATATTCAGGAGGTTGTCATGACGCGTACGCAGAACGGCACCGACCGCTCCGGCCTCTCCTTCGCCGGCGGCATGTGGAGCTTCGGCCGGATCATCGACCGGTACGCGACCGACGGCTACGGACCCGAGATCTCCACCCTCCGCACGATCGAGATCGCGGCGGAGACGGGTGAACTGACCGGACTCGACCTGAACTACCCCTTCGACCCGGACGTGTCGGTCGACGACGTGCGCAAGGCGCTCGACACGCACGGCCTCAAGGCCGTGAACATCACCCCGGTCATCTACGACCGGGGCTTTCGCAACGGCGCGTTCACCGGCCCCGACGCGGCGACCAGGCACCGGGCCATCGACCTCGGCCACGAAGCGGTCGAGGTCGCGCGTGCCCTGGGCGCACGGTACGTCAAGTTCTGGCCCGGACAGGACGGCTACGACTACCCGTTCCAGGTCGACTACCCCACCCTGTACCGGCACGCCGTCGAGGGCATCGGGGACATCGCCCGCAGCCACCCCCAGGTCACCTTCGCCATCGAGTACAAGCTCAAGGAGCCCCGCAACCGCCTGTTCTGGTCCACGGCGGCGGCCAGCCTCCTCGCCGTGGAGCAGATGGGCGTGGACAACGTCGGACTCGTCGTCGACTTCGGCCACTCCTTGCTCGCCAAGGAGAACCCCGCCCAGGCCCTGAGCCTCGCCCACGCCATGGGGCGGCTCGTGGACATCGAACTCGACGACAACTACCGCGAGTGGGACGACGACCTCACCGCGGGTTCACTCCACCTCGTCGAAACACTGGAGTTCCTGCACGTCGTGCGAACCCTGGACTGGCAAGAGCCGCTCAAGCTCGACCTTTTCCCGTACCGGGAGGACCCGCGCGACGCCGTCCGCGAGTCCGTCGCCGCGCTGCGCGCCCTGGACGAGCGGGCGGCGCTCCTGCCCCTCGACGAGCTGCGGGCGGCCCAGGAACGCCACGACGCGATGGCCGCTCAACGCATCGTGCGCACCGCGTTGCTCGGCGGGTGAGACGCGACGGGGAAACCGGCCGAGCTCAAGACAGGGTGCGCCGTCGTCAGGACGGACCCCTCGACTCACCCCTCCGCCGGCGCGGCGAAGGCGCCCCGGCGCAACCGGGCTCGCCCGTCCGTCGTCAGTGGCAGTGATCGGACGCGGTCGCTGGGCGGGTGCCGCTCGCGCCCAGGTCGTCGGAGCGACCGGCGTCGAGGCGTGGCCACTGTGCTGTGGGACGTCCAATCGCCCGCTCTTCCCGCAGGGGCGGCCAGTCGGGAGCCCCGCCCAGGGTCCGTGTGGCGTGCCCGAGCCGCGGCCGGCCTGCCGGTGAGTCCTCCCAGTCCTCCTGGCGCCCGAACGCCGTGAGGTCCATGAGCGCGTAGCTGTAGTCGACCGCCTCGGCCCCGCGCCGTTTGGTCCAGTACGTCTCGAAGACGCGGTCGCGGTCGCGCAGGTAGCACACCAGGTGGAACAGGCCGAGTTCCCGGCCGACGAGAAGCGACTCGAGCGAGGGCTGGGCGGAGTACCACGGCATGGTCCAGCCCATGAAGGCGCGGTAGCGCAGGCTCTCCTCGTACGACGTCTGCGCGTCCGCGAAGCCGTAGGCGGTGTTCCGTCCCTGACAGAACACGGCGAAGGTGATGTCACGGGAGTGCAGATAGGCCAGCTCGCCCACGTGGCTCATCACCCAGGTACAGCCTTCGCACTGCTCGGCGGCCGGCCGGCCCGGCCACCACATGAAGTAGTAGGCGATCAGCTGGCGCCGCCCTTCGAACGCGTCCAGGAGCGTCGTGGGACCGTCCGGCCCCAGTAGCGTGCTGTCGGCGGCCACCTCGACCATCGGAAGCCTGCGGCGCGCGGCGGCGATTGCGTCGGCTTCGCGGGTGTGGGCCTTCTCCCTTGCCCGCAGCCCCTCCAACTGCCGTTCGAAGGCCGCGCGGTCGACGACGGACGGTTGCGCCGTGCTCGGGTTCTCAGACATCAGCGGCTCCTGGGATCATTCGCATAGTTCCCGGTCGGGATCGCCGTCCCGCGCATCCGACCCGGCTCTGCCGTCTCCGAACACACCACCTGCGGCGTGTTTCTCACCGTAGGGGCCAACGAACCCTTGCGTGGGCTGCCATACAAGCTCATCGTCTCCGCACATACCTGCTGACGCGCCGTCAACGCCTCCCACCTGGTCCTACTGCCGGACAGGCTGGCGAGGCACCCGTCTTCAGTGCTGTGATGGCCCGATTGCGCGTTCCCCTCCGCCGAGCCGCCGCGGGCCGTCGGCCGCGAGGTGGATCTTGGTGAGGGCGCACGCGTACTTGCTCCAGTACGGCGCGGGCACCTTGGGTGCGACCGCCCGCACCGCGCATCGCGGCCAGGGTGCAAGCAAGTGCTTCGATGAGGTGAGTCAGCGCGCCCGGGCCGTGCCGGCCGCACAGACAGGCGGGGCACGACAGTCGGCTGGGCGGGAACCCTGACGTTGCGTGGAGGGTTGCCGTTCAACTGCTCCCACAGGGCGTCGACGGCGCCGGCGCCGAGTTCCTGCCGGGGCATGGCGACGGTTGTAAGGGGCGGGTAGCTCGTCATAGGTGATGACGGACAGGTCCTCGCCCGCGGCGCTACGCAGGCCGCGGGGTGCGCCGCGCCGTGGAGCATGTCCGCACCGAGCTGTTCAACGCGGCACGCGGACTGGACGCCACCGGCATCCGCACCGTCGACGCCGCGCTGGAGGAGGCCGACGGCACCCCGGACCTCGGGTGGCTAGGGGGCAACGCCGTGCTCCCGGTGTCCGTCGCCGCCGCGCTGGCCCGCGAGGAACGGGCCCAGGTTCCGCTCCCGTTGGTCAACATCGTCTCCGGCGGTGCCCACGCGGCGGGACTGATCGACGTACGGGACATCCTGGTCGTTCCCCTGGCCGCGGAGTCGTTCTCCGAGGCCGTGCGGTGGTCGTCGGACATCCGCCGCGAGGCGGCCGAGTGGCTCGCGGAGCAGGGCCACGGCACCGCGCTGGTGGCCGACGAAGGAGGTCTGGCCGCGCCCCCTGTCCGGCAACGAGGACGCCGGGCTGGCGCCGGGGGAGCAGGTGGGCCTCGCCGTGGACACGGCGGCCAACGGGCTGGCACGGGACGGCGGATGCGCGTTCCCGCGCAAAGCAGGCCGCTTCACACCGGACGCCTGGCTCGACCAACTGGCGCGGTGGTGCGCCCGCTACCCGTTTGTCTCCCTGGAGGACGTTCGTCACCGATCCGGCCCGGGTGGCCCGCGGGATCGACGAGCAGTGCGCCAACGCAGTCCTCGTCAAGCCCGGCCCCGCCACGGTGGTGTCGGCGCGCAGCGGCGAGAGCGAGGACCGCTGGATCGCCGACCTGGCCGTCGGCTGGGGCGGGGTCCAGATCAAGGTCGGCTCGACCATGCGATCGGAACGCACCGCGAAATGGAGCCGCCTGTTGGAGATCGAGTCGGACCCCCGGACCGAGACGAGCTACGCCGGCGCCGGTGGTCTCCCGGCAGGAGACGTGGGATCGCGTGAGTGAGGAAGGGCGCCCGACGTTCCCAGTGTGCTCTCCCGCTTCTCCAGCCGGTACCCCGGCCGGATGCGCCGGCCTCGGTGCTTCCCGCCGTTCAGCTGGGCGAGGACCGACTCCACCGCCATACGGGCGATCGCCGCCTTGTCGGGTGAGACGGACGTCAAGGTCACCGCCCCGAACCGTCCCTCGGCCACGTTGTCGAAGCCCACCACCGCGACGTCCTCCGGCACCCGCAGTCCGCGTTCGGACAGGGCGCGCAGTGCCCCGATCGCGATGAGGTCGTTGTAGGCGAACACGGCGTCCGGGCGACGGCCGGAGTCCAGCATCCCGGCCATGGCCCGCGCGCCGTCGGCGTGCTCCCACCCGTCGGTCGCGGCCACCAGCCGGGAGTCCGCGACGAGACCGGCTGCGTCGAGTTCGTCACGCCACCCGCGCAGGCGCAGATGCGCGGGCTGGCTGTGTCCTCGGCGGGCGCCGATGAACGCCACGTTCCTGCGCCCCAGCCCGATGAGGTGCCGTACGGCGGCACGGGCCGCGGCCACGTTGTCGATGGCGATGTGGTCGTAGGGCAGGTCGTACTCCCGTTCGCCGAGCAGCACCAGCGGCACCTGCTCGGTCCGCGACCGCAGGTCCTCCGCCTCCAGTTCGATGGGGCTGAGCACGAGGCCGTCGATCACGCGTGTCCGGAACCCCTGACTGACGAGGATCTCCTGGTCCCGTCTGCCGCGGGTGTGGTCCAGCAGCACGGTGTAGTCGTGTTCGGCCGCCGCGTTGATGATCTCGGTGGCGAGCTCGGCGAAGTAGGGATTGCCGAGTTCGGGCAGGGCGAGAGCGATGATTCCGGTGCGCCCCTTGCGCAGGTGACGTGCCGTGAGGTTCGGCTGGTAGCCCAGCTCGTCGATGGATGCCTGGACCCGGGCGCGCATCGCGGGTGTGACGTGCTGGTAGTCGTTGACGACGTTCGAGACGGTCTTGATGGACACGCCCGCGTGCAGGGCGACGTCCTTGAGGCTGACCCGCATCGATGTTCCCTCCGCCGCCCGACCGTCTGCCCGGGGCCGCGGGCCGGCTCCTGGCGCCCAGGGGGAAGGCTCGCACCAGGCTCGCATCGTTATACGTCGCGAGCCTCCCCGCTGACAAGGAGATTGTGCGGCGCCCACGGAGCACGGAAAGTGACCGGCAGCGTCAGACGAACCGCCACAGGTGGTCGGCGGTGCCGTTGTCCTCGTACTGGACGACGTGGGCGCTGTTGGCGGTGGACATGTTGTCGACGCCGAGGACCTTTCCACTGTGCCGGTTGCGTACGAGGAACCAGCCCTCGCCGCGGTCTTCCAAGGTCCACAGGTGGTCGGCGGTGCCGTTGTCCTCGTACTGGACGACGTGGGCGCTGTTGGCGGTGGACATGTTGTCGACGCCGAGGACCTTTCCACTGTGCCCGTTGCGTACCAGGAACCAATCCTCGCCCTTGTCGATCAGCTGCCAGGCGTGGTCGCCGGTACCGGAGTTGTCGAACTGGACGACGTGGGCGCTGTTGGCGGTCGACATGCCGTCCACGGCGAGGACCTTGTTGCTGTGCTTGTTCAGAATTCGCCGGAACGGGGGTTCGGGAGTCCAGGCGTGCCCGTCCTCGGTGGCGGTGGGGAAGGCGCAGACGCGCAGGCGCGCGGCCCCCATGGGAATGAGGGTGACCGTCTCCACGGGCGCGTCGCTGCGGGCCGGACTCTGCTGCAGGGGTGCGACGACCCGCTCGGTGTCCGCGATCCAGCCGTCGATCGGCCGGGCCTGCGCCGTGATCCGTACGGGGACGGTGCCGTGGGTGAAGGGATTGTCGGCGACCGGGCCGTCCAGCGGCTGGAACGAGAGAGGGGTGTCGGGTACCAGCCCGTAGTTCCAGGGGGTGGTGGCGTGCACCTCGTACTCCGGGAAGGTGTCACCGCCCGCGTAGCGCTCGTAGCGCTCGCCGATCCGCAGCGCGTAGCTGAGCGGCCCGCGATCGACGCCGACCGCACCGTGCTGGGCGGACCAGGTGCGCAGTACGGTGCGCTGCGGAAGCCGCAGGGTCACCGTGTCCCCGTCGCGCCAGGCGCGCTCGACGCGTGCGAAGGCCGGGCCCCGCGGTGCCGCGACCGCCCTGCCGTTGACCTTGAGCTCCGGATCGGGACACCAGCCCGGTATGCGCAGGAGCAGCGGGAAGGAAACGCGCTGTTCGGTGGAGACCGTCAGCCGGACGGTCTCGGAGAAGGGGTAGTCGGTTTCTTCCCGCACCCCGACCCGTACCCCCTTTCCGACCTCGGCGTTCACCTCGCAGGGGGCGTACAGGGCCGCGGCGAGCCCGCCGTCCGGCGTGCCGAGCCACAGCTCCTCGCTGAAGTACGGCCAGCCCATTCCGTAGTTGTGCGGGCAACAGCGGTATTGATCGACGCCGGGCTGGTAGGACTGCATGGCGAAACCGTTCTGGAACTGCCCCTGGGTCTTGCGGTCCTTGCCGAGGTCGACGCAGTTGGCGCTCGTGATGTAGTGCACGCCCTTTCCGTCGGGATCGAGGGAGGCGGGAAGGAGGTTGAAGGCCAGGTCCTCGCACCGGTCGGCCCAGACCGGATCGCCGGTGGTACGGGTGAGCAGTTGGTGACTGGCCATGAACTCGACGATGCCGCAGGTCTCGAAGCCCTGCCGCGGGTCGCTGAAGCCGGGGCGGATGTTCTCGTCCCCCGCGAAGCCGCCACCGGGGAACTGGCCGTATCGCTTCAGTACCTGTTCGTACGTGCGGTAGGTGGCCCGGATCAGTTCCGGGTCGCCCGTCAGCTGCGCGTACTGGGCCGGTTCCCGGAATCCCTGCGCGATGTTGACGTTGTGCTGGTTGGGCAGGTCGCCCGTCCAGTCGGCGCCGTAGGTGTGCATCTTCCCGGCGAGGTCGAGCAGGAAGGTGTCGCCGGTGCGGCGGTGCAACCACGTGGCGATGTCCAGTCCGTCGCCCCACCGCAACGACACCCAGCTGGAGTCGAAAGCACCTTGGCCCTGGCCGTTCATGTAGAGCAGGAAGTGGGTCATGAAGGGCACGATCCGGCGGTCACCCGAGTACTCCTCCCAGGTGCGCAGAGCCATGAGCAAGGGGAGGAAGGGCCAGAAGTCCGGCCCTCTATTGAGTGCCGTGCGCAGGGCCCGAGGGCCGAAGAATCCGTCCGGCTGCTGGGTCGCGAGGACGGCGTCGATCCATCTGCGGGCGTTGGCGAGCGCGTCCTGGTCCTGGGTGGCGACGGCGAGCGGTACGTATCCGCGCAGCCAGTAGGGCAGTTCCTCCCAGCCGCCGTTCTCCGGGTCGACCCAGCCGGACGTGGCGAAGTCGAGGAAGTGGGAAACTTCCTCGTAGCGGCCGCACAGTCCCGTCAGCTGGAGCCTCAGTTGACCGGCGAGCCAGCCGTGTGCGGCGATGCTGCCCGGCGGCAGCCTGAGCAGCGCGTCCGGCGCCAGGGCCCGGTCCGCGGCGGACCGCGGCGCGGGTGCCGCCGACGCGGCCGCGGCGACGTACGGGGGAACGGCCGATGCCGCGGTCACGATCAGGGCGGTGTCGCGCAGGAGGCGTCGTCTGGGCAAGGACATGCGGATCCTCCGGTCGGTGGCGGGGCCCTCGTCGGTGGGCGGGCGTGAGCGACAGGGGTCACGGTTCGGACGCGCAGGCGGGACGGGTGTGCGCCTACAACGTTGGAAAGGAGCCCCTGGCATGACAGCACGCCCGAACTCAGCCGTCCAGGGACATGACAAAGGGGCGATCCTTTGTCTCGATCCCGCCCTTCGGGCAGTCCCAGCACTGGGTACTCGCCCGGTCCCGGCCCATCAACCGTCGATCGGTTGGGCACCCTCGCCGTTCGCCGTCGGCACCGCCGCCGTCCCGTGGCTTCACGAACTCCTGCCGGGAAACACCGGTGTCTCCCTCGTCCTGCGCGGCGCTTCGGCGGCGAACCGGCGGGTGATCCAGGCCGGTGCGGTGATCACGGTCCTCACGACCACGGCCTGCTCACCGACGTTCCGGAACACTGCCCGGCAGACCACCCGTACCGCTTCTACCAACTCCACGGCCACCAGCTGGAGCGCCTCCGCAACTCCTTCCAACAGGTCTGCGCCGCGCAACAGGCGACAGCGCAGAGCCTGCTGGCCGCCGCTCCCGCCATCGGCATGCGCACCAGCCGCGCCGTCCTCGACGCGGCGGCCCACCGGCACATCACCGCCCGGACCTGGGCTCCTGTCGCCGCGGAAGTCGCCATCGCGGCCGGGTGCGACCGCACGAGGGCCGGCGAGAGGCGGCGCACGTGCGGCAGCAGACCACGGCGGCGGACGAGGAGCCAGACATGGAAGGAGTGGGCATGGAGGACGGCGCCGGGCGGGCCGTGGTGGCCACGGAAACCGATGAGCGAGCCCGGCAACCGGCCGCGCCCGCCGGCACGGTGGCATCGGAGCCGTCACGCGAAGAGGCGACTGCCGAACGTGTTGCCGCCGACGGCGCACGTCTGTAGGCCTTCGCCGAAGCCGCGGTGCTCAGAGCACGCTCGAAGAACGGCAGCCCGAGCGCTCCTGACGCCCGGCCAGAACCGCAGTCTGGAGCGGAACGGGGTGACACCCTGCGTGCCCGCGCGCCGGCGAGCGCCGCTGCTGTGCCCTCGCCGGAGCAACGGGACCTACCCCTGTGACGGGCAGTGACCTGCCGTCCGGCTCCTGGCACCAGAAGGACGGAGTCCTCCACGACGCCTACGACGTCCCGCAGTGGCGGCTACGGACCCCCCCGGGGCTCGGCCTTTCACGGAAACGCCCACTGGGACCGCCGCGTACGAACCCGTCGGTCTCCGGCAGGCCTTCACCTCCACCGTCGCACAGGCATGGGCCGACATCGTCCCGCCCGAACACGGCACCGTCGAGGATCTCCTCGAGGCCGTCGACGTGCCGCTGCGCGAACTGGAGGAACAGTGGCGGCAGGCCGTCCCCGCTCCCTGGGCGGACGGCGAACGGCACACGAAGCCCGCCCGCACCGGTCCCGTACCTTCACCGCGCGATCCAGGACCGGTCGAAGCGGCCCTGCGAGAGACCGACTCTCACGCCGCCGGTCTCCAGGACATCCCGGAATGGCGGCGACTGCAGACTAGCCGGGGCGCAACCGCCCCCACCTGTGGAACGTGCTTCGCGAACAGGCGGGCGAATACCTCGGTCGACTGCAGACCGACCTCCGCGTCCAGGGCTTGTGGCGTGGCGCACGGTCTCCCTCCGCTCAGCCATGGTGATCGGCCAGTGCGCACAGGCTCTCGCCGACCGGCTGCGCAGCAGCCTCCACGGCGACCTGCCCACAGCCGAGGCCCCGCTCAAACTCAGCGACGCGGCCCTCGCCTACAGCACCCCGGCATCCCTCGCCCCGACCACCCTGTCCCGACCTCGGACGCGGCCGCGAACGACACCGCCGACGAGGTACGCCGGCTGCGCGACACCCTGCGGGCCGGCGCTCCACTCCCGTACCGGGCACGCGAAGAGGCCGTGCACGCCTCCCGGGAGACTGCCGAGGCCTTCCGGGCGATTGATGACCCGACCGGCCGTGGACTTCGAGACGCCGAACAGCGGAGCGAGCTGCCGCAACGTCAGATTGGTGCGCCAGTAGGTCGTGACCAGCAACACCCGGTCCTCGAGCGGCAGGCTCCACGGCCGCCCCCGGTGGACCACATCTACTCCATCGCGCCGCAGCGAGGTCAGCAGTTTGCCGAAGCAGCGCGGGCTCAGCCCCGCGAACGGGGTTATCCAAGACGGCTCCGACGCCGTGATCACGCTCGCCACGTCCTGATCATTACTCAAGGCAGCCTAATGCCGAAACAATCGCACAGCTACGCTGATCGGGGCAGTCCACAGGGCGCAAGACCGGGGGGGAAAAAGCCGTGAACCGACCGCTACTGTTCCTCGACATCGACGGGCCGCTCAACCCCTATGCAGCCAAGCCGGAGAGGCGTCCCGACGGCTACATCACGCTCAGAGTCCCCCGGAACGACGTCCATCAGGACGACAGAGGCCTCTCGTCTCGACGACCTCTACGGGTCTGGCTCAACCCGGAGCACGGACGGATCCTGCTCCAGCTCGGCTTCGAGCTGTGTTGGGCCACCACATGGATGGACGACGCCAACCGGTGGATCGCACCGGCCCTGGGCCTTCCGGAACTTCCCTTCGTCGACTTCGGCGAAGTCCTACTCCGAGAACGTCCTGATGGAGTCCACTGGAAGACCGGGCCGCTGGTGGACTACGCAGGCGGCCGTCCTTTCGCCTGGGTGGACGACGAGCAGAGTGAGCTGGATCAGACCTACGTGACCGCCCACCATCAGGGGCCCGGACTCCTGCACCACGTCAACCCACGGATCGGCCTACGGGAGAACGATTTCCACACGCTCGCCGACTTCGCCAGTTGGTCTCGCTGATCGGGGTGTGGACGTGGTCGCGGTGGATCCACGGGATCTCGTGCAGGTGTCCGTCGGGCAGGCTGGCTTCGTTCGTTTGTTGCGGTTCTGGTCCAACTTCCGTGGTGTGCCTACTCCCTGTAACGGTTGATCTCTCCGGAGCGTCTTCCGAGATCGTCCGGAAATGGCTGGCGACGGCGACGCTCGGGGCGATGGTTCTGGGCTGTGCGCGAGGTACTGCTCCAGCTGGAAGAGCTGATCTTCCTGTCGGATTCGGAGATCAGGGTGGTGTCGGTGCAGGACGTCGGTGTCGTGATCCGGATCGGTGTCAGATCCCGGACGGCCAAGGCCCGCTGCCCGGGCTGCGGAAGTTGGTCGGGGCGGGTGCACGGCTCCTACCTGCGGTTTCCCGCCGATCTTCCCGTGGCAGGGCGGCGGGTGGTGCTGCGGCTGCGGGTCCGGCGGTCACATGCGAGGACGCCTCATGCGAGCGGCGTACGTTCGTCGAGCAGGTCACGGGCCTGACCCGCCGACACAGCCAGCGGACCGAACGAATGCGGTCGGCGCTGGCCGAGGTCGGCCTCGCGGTGGCCGGCCGTGCCGGCGCCCGGCTGGCCGACGTCTTCGGGGCGAAAGCCAGCCGGAACACGGTCCTGCGACTGGTCGACGCGCTCCCGGAGCCTCAGCCGCGGACCCCGCGGGTGGTCGGCGTCGACGAGTACGCGATGCGCAAGGGACGTGTCTATGGGACCGTCCTGGTCGACGTCGAGACCCGCCGACCAGTTGACCTGCTGCCGAATCGCGAGGCGGCCACCGTCGCGGCCTGGCTGGCCGAACGCCCGGGGATCGAGGTCGTCTGCCGTGACCGTGCTCCGTTCTTCGCAGAGGGCGCCAGTATCGGGGCACCCACCGCCGTCCAGGTCGCCGACCGTTTCCACCTCTGGCGCAACCTCGGCGAAGCCGCGGAGCGGTGCATCTCCCGCCACCGCTCTTGCCTGCGTGCGACCACCACCGAGGCGGCCCCGGAGAAGGCAGAAGTTCAGGCCCCGGCAGACGGCGGGTCGCCATGGCCCACCGGGCACCGGTTTGCCGACCGCACCCGCGCCAAGCACGCCACCGTCCACGCGATGTTGGCCGCCGGCCACAGCCGACGCTCGATCCAGCGCCAGCTCGGCATGACCTACCACACCGTCCAACGGCTGGCCGACGCCGCGCGGCCGGAAGACCTGTTTCAGGGGCAGTGGCAGAACCGCAGGACCATACTCGACGACTTCAAGCCGTACCTGAACGAACGGTGGGCCGATGGCTGCACGAACGCCTGGACCCTCTGGGAAGAGATCAAGACGCACGGCTACCACGGCGGCTACCGAGCCGTCCGTGCCTACCTCCGCCCGCTTCGTACCACCCCGACCGCACCGGCAGCCCGACCACCATCGCCGCGGACCGTGGCCGGGTGGATCCTGACCCACCCCGACGCCCTGCCGGAGAACGATCGACTCAGGCTGAAGTCAGTGCTTACGCATTGCCCTGAACTGGACGCGCTCACCGATCATGTCCGCGCGTTCGGAAGGATGATCACCGAACTCCAAGGCGACCGGCTCCCGCAGTGGATCGAAGCGGTCCGCGCCGACGACCTGCCGAGTCTCCACACCTTCGTCAACGGCCTGGAACGAGACCTTGCCGCCGTCACCGCCGGCCTGACCCTGCCCTGGAGCTCGGGCGTCGTCGAGGGCCACGTCAACCGGATCAAGATGCTGAAGCGACAGATGTACGGCCGAGCCGGCTTCGCACTGCTGCGGAAACGAGTCCTGCTGGCAGCCTGACGGGGCAGTTACGAACTCTGTTGGAGTCGCTCTGCAGCCTCAGCAGGTGTGTCGTAGTAGCCAGGCCGTGCCAGCAGGACCGAGCTGAAGTAGTAGCCCTGCTCTTCCTCTCGCTCGTCGTCGGCTGCGAACGGGCGCCAGAAGCTCAGGAGCAGGTCGGAGGCGACGAAGGACGCCGGGTCGTCTGGGTCTGCCTCGATCGAGGTGTACTCGCTCATGCGTTGCACCAGCTCGCGAGCCGGGATCGCGAATACATCCAGGCCCCGGAAGATGACTCGGTCTGTCGGAGCCGACGGCCTCCCGAGCTCAATGGCTTCGAGCCGGTCTCGCGTGCAGTGGATGCTGATCATCAGTCCACTGGGACGGAAGACGTGCTGACCCGGCCGGTCGGATTCCGAGACGGCGGAGAGATCGCGGAGCGAGTCCAGCGCCGCGTTGGCCGATTGCCGATCCATACCGATCTGCAACGGGCCAACGCCGTTCGGTGGGGCGAGGTCGAAGTCCATGCGGGCATGATCCAACAGGTCCGTCAACGAGTCACGAAGGGCATCAGTCCCGAGGCGTAACAGAGCGTGACTGCTCCACAGAAGTTGGACCAGAACCTTTGTTGCAACAGCAGTTGTCGAAGAGTTTGGGCAGTACTTGCCGATCTTCGGCGCGTTCGTTGTTCAGCAGACTTGACGGCGGCCGAGAGTGAGTGAGTCGGCCCGCCCTGTAGTCCGACTCCGGGTGGTGGTCAGCCGGGGATGCAGCCGGTCCCACACCTGCGCGGTGGCCTTCCCACAGAGGCGGGTGACGGTGACGGCCGGGCGCTGCGCCGTTGAGTCAGCGACCGCTGCGGCGGCCAAGGGGCCCCACGCGGGTATCCTGCTGCGGGAGTTGCAGGTGACAGGTACGAGCGGACGCAGTTTCAGTCGGGGGCAACGTGGTGCGCGTGCTTAAGGCGGTAGTCCCGGTCCTCGCCCTGGTGGCGGTGACGGCCGGGTGTTCCTCGTCCGAGGGCGGGGACGAGCAGCGGCTGACCGCGCAGCGGGAGAACTACTGCACGCAGCTGGGGGCGTGGCAGAAGGCGCGGAACGCGGCGGGCACGGGCACGCCGGAGTCGTCAGGGTACGACGAGGTCGGGGCCGTCGCGCAGAACGCCTTCCTCGCGATGCGACCGCTCCGGGATGAGACCGTTGGCGGAGGCCGCACCTTGGCGGAGGCGACGGTGGCAGCAATGAACAACAGTGACTCCGAGGCAGAGGGGCGCGTTGTGCAGTACTGCGACGATGTCGGCTTCGAGACGCTGACCCGCTAGGAGCTGTCCGGCCGATCATGTGACTGCCCCGTGCTCGGGTCGTTGGTCTGGCTATGGGGCGGGATGGACGCGGTGATCTGTCGGATGCCGAGTGGGAGCGATTGCGGCCGTTGCTTCCGGTGAGTAACGGTCAATGCGGGCGGTGGCGTGATCATCGACAGGTGATCGACGGGATCCTGCATCGGGTGCGGACAGGGGTGCAGTGGCGCGATCTGCCGGAACGATTCGGGCCGTGGAAGACGGTCTACGAACGTCGCCGGCTCTGGTCGGCGGACGGCACTTGGGAACGCCTGCTGCAACAGGCTCAGGCGGCGGCCGATGCAGCGGGCGAGATCGACTGGGACGTCTCGGTGGACTCCACTACCGTGCGCGCACACCAGCACGCGGCTGGCGCCCGTACCGAACCAGCGCCGGCCCTGGCCGCATCAAAGGGGGCCGAAGCACTGGAACTCCAGGACGAAATGCCGTGGCGGAGCCTCGTCGGCCTGCTGGTGGAGGTGGTGCGGGAGGTGAGGGCCTGGGCCGCTCGCGCGGTGGCTTCACCAGCAAGATTCATCTGAGCGCGGATGCCTGCTGCCGCCCGCTGTCCCTGGTCCTCACGCCGGGGCAGCAGGCGGACTGCACCCAGTTCGTGGCGGTGCTGGAGAAGATTCGGGTTCCTCGGCGCGGACTGGGCAGGCCCCGCAAGAAGCCCGACAGTGTGGCAGCCGACAAGGCCTACAGCAATGGTCCCTGTCGGCAGTACCTGCGGCGGCGGGGCATTCGGCACAGCATCCCGGAGAAGGCCGACAGCCAGGCCGTCCGCCTGCGCAAAGGGTCACGAGGCGGCCGGCCGCCGGCCTTCGACGAGGACCGGTACAAGAAGCGCAACACTGTCGAACGGGCCATCAACAGGCTGAAGAACTCCCGGGCCATGGCGACCCGCTATGACAAGCGCGGGTACGTCTTCCTCGGCACCGTCACCGCGGCGGCCGTGGTCATCTGGCTCCGCTCATGAGCGACTGGTCCACGCCGTCAAGGCCTCACTTGCGGGATCAATAGCCGGTGGTGCCCCAGAAGCAAAGTTCCTCTGGACGGCCGTCTTCGCCATAGACGACGGTGCAGCAGCCGGAGCCGCGGCCAAACGGAGGGAACCATCCGTCACCAGCGCGTTTGACGGCCCGCTGAGCGGTCTCCCGCGACGGCTTCGCTGTCCCGAACAGTTCGACGACTTCCGGGCCTTCGACCACCCTGACATCACCGGGCTCTTCCATGTCGGGCTCGCAACGGACCACGCGTTCCACGTCGAGTACCGAATGCGCCGGGTCTTCGTCCAGCCAGCCGCTCTCCATCAGAGCAGCCAGCGAATCGACACCTTCTTCCCCGTAGTACTCGGCATCGCGCGCGAAGACCACTTCACGGAGACAGTCCAGCGCGGCCTGCTCGCTCTGCCGGAAAGGCGTGAAGTACAACCATCTACTCGCTCCCATGCAGGCGAACATACCGAGGACCTGCGACAGGAGCCCGAACATAACGGCCAGAGGTGATCGCCCGGACAGCTCCTAGCTGGGTTTGGATCACGACAATCACGTATGAACGGCGGGGCGACGTCGACAACTCGGCTCTCAACAAGCTGCATGCCTAATGCTCGGAGGGGGGTGTTGGTGTACGGACTGTCTGCTGGCTTGGGGTGTTGTGGGTTCGCTGAGAGGCTGGGCGGGCGGTGGGGTGGGGGTTGGCGGGTGTTTGAGCTGGGGTTATGTGTGGTGTGTGGCGGGGTGGGTTGTAGGTAGTTCTGGTGTGTGATGGCTCGGTTGGTGTTTGTGCTGCTCAGGGCTGTTTTGTCTGGTCGGTGGGGGTGGGGTTAGCGGTTGCGGGTGGGGGGCGGTTGTGTTGTTCGGCGAGGTGGTCGGGTTGTACCGCGTCGAGGGTTGTTTTGGTGATGCGTTCGGTGCCGTCGTGGATGGCGGTGATGGCGGCTTGGCGGATGAGTTGGGTGAGGGATCCGATGCGGCTGGCGGTGCGCTGGTGGAGGTAGGGGGCGTGCCGGGGGAGGGTGGCGGGTGCCGTGGCGGGCGGGGAGGGGGCCGCAGGTGATGAGGGTGGCCCGTCCGGCGAGCTGGGCGCCGCGGGTGCCGCTGAACAGGGGTGTGTCGGTGACGTTGATGCCGGCGTAGACGAACGTGGTGGGGAGGCGTTCGGTGAGGTCTTTGATCAGGTCGGCGGTTTGGGTGCTGGTGGTGGTGCGGGGGGTTGAGGCGGTGGATTTCGTCGATGAGGACGAGTTGGACGCCGGCTTGGGTGTAGGTGTGGCAGACGGCGTCGGTGATCTGGGTTTGGGTCATGCGGGTGGTGACCGGGGATGCCGAGGTGGCGGGCGAATTCGGTGATGAGGGTTTTCGCGGTGGGGCCGGGCGGGACGAGGACGTACGCCATGGGGGCTGCGGCGTGGGCTGATCCGGAGGGCGGTGTGGGGTTTTTGCGGGTGTGGGCGAGGTGGCAGGTGCGGCCGACGTTGAGGAGGGTGGTGGTTTTGCCGGCTGTGGCGGGTCCGGTGACGATCAGGGAGGGTTGTGCGGTGGTCTGCTGGTGGCGGCCGAGGATCATCAGGGTGCGGACGTGGGTGGTGAGCTGGCTGAGGGCGGGGGTACGGATGGTGACGAACGCGGAGTGGTAGGCGAGACGTTCGTCGGTGCTGCGGGGTGGGTCGCCGGGCTGGGGCGGGGCGGGCGGGTTGGTGGTCGCGAAGCGCTGCCAGCCTTACCAGGTGGTCAGGGGCCAGGACGGCTCGACCGTACCGTCGCTGTCTGCGTCGGCGGGTGCACTGCTCGGGCTCTGCGCTGCTGGGCGGGGGTGGGTGTTCACCACTTGTCGGCTTCCTCGTGTGCGTCGTAGAGCCCGAATCCGGCGGCCGCGGCGGGATAGGTGTTGTCGTCGGGGAGGTTGTCGATGCTGTCGTGCTGCACTGACTCGCCGGTGGTGGGGCCGGTGCCGTATTGCGGGTGCCGGGCGGCGCGGGCGGGGAGGGCTTGTTCGGTGGTGGTGGCGTGGCTGCTGTGGACGCGGCGCATGAGCTGGTCGAGGGCGTCGGCCAGGCCGGCCTCGTGCTGCTGGCTGTCGTCGTGGTTGTTGTGGTGGGTGTGGGTGTGGGTGCGGATGTGCTGCCAGGTGTGGTCGTTGAACGGCTGATGGACGTGATCGCGGTGGATCCACGAGTTTTCGGTGAGGTCGCCGTCGGGCAGCCGTACCCAGATTTGGCGGACGTCGTGGGGGTTGTAGTGGATTTCCCATGTCCCGCCGCGGGCGGCGACGGGGGAGGCCTGGCCGCGGTAGGGGGGCGAGGAGATCTGCGTCGTAGGTGTGGTGGTGGATGGTGATGCTGGCGGGAGTGATGGCCTGCCAGCGCACGGGCAGCAGCTCGAGGTAGTCGCTGCCGGTCAGCGGGACGGGCACGTCCCGGCGACGGCCACGAGCGCGGCCCACATCTGGTTCGGGGTGAGCGCTTTGCGGGGCATCAGCGGGTGGCGCAGGCCTTCGTGAGGGCGGTGGTGATAGTGCACCAGCCACTCATCGAGGAGGTCCTGTCGCTGGGGGACGCTGTAGCAGGCGTCTTTCTCGTCCGGGCCGAGGAGGTGGATGTCCTGCCCCGAAAGAGCGACCACCTGCCACGTCACGCCACGGAACCGCGTGCGTGCACCGACCTTCACGGCCGGCCGGACATTGCGCCGTGCGCTCACCCGGCACCTCTCTTCTTGCTCGGGTCGCTCCAGCCCGGCGGGCCGACGAGGATGCGTTCGTGCAGCGGCGTGTTCAGACCAGCCGTCAACCGGCCGTGCCACAGAGCGTGGAAGACGTAGGGAAGGACTTCGATCGGGCCGCCGACCGCTTCGGTGCCCTCGATCAACGGCCGCGGCCGCCTGAACGCCTCCGCAACCGCCGCCGCCAGACCGGGGCGGCCGGTGTTGCGAGGATGGCGGTATCCGGCCAGTCATTTGAGGTTGGCGGCCAGGACGTCCTCGAGCGGTGGGATGCGTCGGTAGGCCCAGCCGACGTCCGCACATGTCTGCGCCACCGCCTCGGCGGCCTTCACCGTGCGTTCGCCGCCCGCGCCAGGGTGGCCGGAGCAGTCGGCGGGCAGCGCGGTGCCGTCGGCACGGCGGGCGAAGAGCTGCGGCACCCAGGAACGCACCTGCCCGCGGGCATCACGCCACAGCAGCCGCACTGGCCGCCCCGCCAGCCCCGTCACGTCCGGGTCGCGGTCCAGGACCATCAACTGGACACGCATCGCGTTCGACCCCGCAGCCACGTGCCGCCCGGTGGTCGCCGACCACCACAGGCCCGGCTCCCAGCGCCGCCCCGGGACCACCGGGAACGCCGGCACCGGCGCGCCAGGTCCTCGAACGCCATGGTCATGGCGGCATCCGTCCACCGCTGCTGCACCGCCTGCCCCACCGGGTCGAGGAACACCGCCTATGGCGTTGCTGATGGTGTGCTTATTGATCTTGATTGTGGCCTGCTGTTGTTCAGTTGTTCTGGGTGGTAGTTCTGGTCAGTCGGTGAGGCTT